>NZ_CP166777.1:4917500-6853870 GCF_059695605.1 Pseudomonas sp. LBUM1676 | reverse complement strand
GGATATCCCCTAAGTTGAAAGCCGGTGAGGCAAAAACAAGCGGCCATTGTAGCGACCAGACGCCGACTTATCCACATGAAGGTTGTTCACTGCCCAATAAGAATCAAGGTTTTATACGTAAAAAAGACGACCAATGGTCTGTGCATAAGCTCTGTGGATAACCGCCCGTAAGGTCGTTGCACAAGTGGGGGCGAAACTCGGTGGATAACTGGCCTGTGGATAAGTGACGCTTTCACACACAGGTTATCCGACAGCGCAGCACAGGCTGAACACTGTTTTCCACCGTAGTTGTCATTCTCTGTACATCACGTGTTGCAAGGGCTCATGGTAGTTATCCACAGAGGATGGGGTCCCTAGCTTTTATAAGCTTTACAGAAAAGCTTTAAATACTTTCCTTCTTTATTTCTATATTTGGTGGAGCACCGAGGCAGTCAAAACGTCTGGAGATCTATTTATAAGGAAACGCTGGTTGGAAATTGACCTAGAGGCTTGCTTTCTCTAGAATCCCCGGTCTCTTAAAACGGGGGCCATTCCGGCCCGTTGTGGACGAATCAGGTAACACGACAATGAAACGTACTTTCCAACCAAGCACCATCAAACGCGCTCGTACCCACGGTTTCCGTGCTCGCATGGCTACCAAGAACGGTCGTGCCGTCCTGTCGCGTCGTCGCGCCAAAGGTCGTGCGCGTCTGGCAGTTTGATAATCCGGCACTGGAGGTGAGTCAGGACTTCAGTCGGGAAAAGCGTCTGCTTACCCCCCGGCATTTCAAGGCAGTCTTTGACTCCCCTACCGGCAAGGTTCCGGGGAAAAATCTCCTGCTCCTTGCGCGCAACAACGATCTTGATCACCCCCGTCTCGGGCTGGTTATCGGGAAAAAGAGCGTAAAGCTCTCCGTCGAGCGCAATCGCCTCAAACGTCTGATGCGCGAATCGTTCCGTCTGAACCAGGATTCACTGGTCGGCTGGGACATCGTTATCGTCGCGCGCAAAGGTTTGGGTGACGTAGAAAACCCCGAATTGATTCAGCATTTCGGCAAGCTCTGGAAGCGTCTGGCACGCAGCACGCCAGTACCAGCAGCCAAAACCGAAACTGTAGGGGTAGACAGTCCCGATGCGTAAACTGGCACTCGTTCCGATCCAGTTTTATCGCTATGCCATTAGTCCTCTGATGGCCAGTCACTGTCGTTTCTACCCCAGTTGTTCCTGCTACGCGTATGAAGCCATAGAAAATCATGGCCTTCTGCGCGGTGGCTGGCTGGCCTTTCGTCGTTTAGGTCGCTGTCATCCGTGGAATCCCGGTGGTTATGACCCGGTTCCATCTATCCCTACCTCCCGTTCTTCTTCGATGGCCGAGTAATCATGGATATCAAACGCACGATCCTGATCGTCGCCCTGGCAATCGTGTCCTACGTTATGGTTCTTAAATGGAACCAGGACTATGGTCAGGCTGCCCTGCCGACTCAGAATGTTGCTTCCAGTACTACCGCACCGGGCCTACCGGATACGGCGACTGGCAATAATGCTTCTGTCAGTGACGACATTCCCCGCGCCGCAAGCGATACCAGTGCAACTGCACCTGCTGAAACGCCAGTAGCTGCAAGCAAAGACCTCATCCAGATCAAAACGGATGTGCTCGACCTGGCAGTCGATCCACAAGGTGGCGATGTCGCCCAACTGAAATTGCCGTTGTATCCACGTCGCCAGGACCATCCGGAAATTCCGTTCCAGCTGTTCGATAACGGCGGTGAACTGACTTACCTGGCGCAAAGCGGTCTGATCGGTACCAACGGCCCGGATGCAAACCCGGCCGGTCGTCCGGTCTACTCCTCGGAGAAGAAGACTTATCAACTGGCTGACGGCCAGGACCAACTGGTCGTGGACCTGAAGTTCAGCAAGGACGGCGTCAACTACATCAAGCGTTTCACCCTGAAACGTGGCCTGTATGACGTAACCGTTTCCTACCTGATCGACAACCAGAGCGCACAGCCCTGGTCCGGTGCGATGTTCGCGCAACTGAAGCGTGACGCCAGTGGCGATCCTTCCTCAACCACCGCCACCGGTACCGCGACTTACCTGGGCGCTGCCCTGTGGACAAGTAACGAGCCTTACAAGAAAGTGTCCATGAAGGACATGGACAAGGCGCAGTTGAAGGAAACGGTCAGTGGTGGTTGGGTTGCCTGGTTGCAACACTACTTCGTCACCGCCTGGATTCCGGCCAAGGGCGAAAACAACGTCGTCCAGACCCGTAAAGACAGCAAGGGCAACTACATCATCGGTTATACCGGCCCGGCAATGAGCGTCGCGCCAGGGGCCAAAGCCGAAACCAGTGCCGTTCTGTACGCAGGCCCGAAAAGCCAGGCCGTGCTGAAAGAGTTGTCCCCAGGCCTGGAACTGACTGTCGACTACGGCATTCTGTGGTTCATCGCCCAACCCATCTTCTGGTTGCTGGGACACATCCACGCGATCGTCGGTAACTGGGGCTGGTCGATCATCTTCCTGACCATGCTGATCAAGGGGATTTTCTTCCCGCTGTCGGCTGCCAGCTACAAATCCATGGCGCGCATGCGTGCAGTGGCACCGAAACTGGCTGCGCTGAAAGAGCAACACGGCGACGACCGGCAGAAAATGTCGCAAGCCATGATGGAGCTGTACAAGAAGGAGAAGATCAATCCGCTGGGTGGTTGCTTGCCAATCCTCGTGCAGATGCCGGTTTTCCTTTCGCTGTACTGGGTTCTGCTGGAAAGCGTTGAAATGCGCCAGGCGCCGTTCATGCTGTGGATTACGGACTTGTCGATCAAGGATCCGTTCTTCATTCTGCCGATCATCATGGGCGTCACCATGTTCATCCAGCAGCAATTGAACCCGACACCTCCGGATCCGATGCAGGCCAAGGTGATGAAGCTGATGCCAATCATCTTCACGTTCTTCTTCCTGTGGTTCCCGGCTGGTCTGGTTCTGTACTGGGTAGTGAACAACGTGTTGTCGATCGCCCAACAGTGGTACATCACGCGTAAGATCGAAGCGGCTGTGAAAAAAGCCGAGGCGTAACTTACTCTGTGGATAACCACTCAAAACGCCCCCTAGTGGGGCGTTTTGCTATCTGTCACTTTTGTCTGGATACCGGTTTATGAGCGTTCCGCGTGAAACCATCGCTGCCGTTGCCACCGCTCAAGGTCGCGGCGGTGTCGGCATCGTCCGTATTTCCGGGCCGCTGGCGAGTGTCGCGGCCAAGGCCTTCAGCGGTCGTGAGCTCAAGCCGCGATTTGCCCATTACGGCCCCTTCCTCAGTGCAAACGATGAGGTCCTGGACCAGGGCATCGCCCTGTATTTTCCGGGACCGAATTCGTTTACCGGCGAAGATGTGCTAGAACTCCAGGGTCATGGCGGTCCGGTTGTTCTGGATATGCTGCTCAAGCGCTGCCTGGAATTGGGCTGCCGACTGGCCCGCCCCGGTGAATTCAGCGAACGCGCCTTCCTTAACGACAAACTCGACCTGGCCCAGGCCGAGGCCATCGCCGACTTGATCGAGGCGAGTTCGGCCCAGGCGGCACGAAATGCACTGAGATCGTTGCAGGGCGCATTTTCTGAGCGTGTGCATAACCTCACCGAGCAATTGATTGGCCTGCGCATCTACGTCGAAGCGGCCATCGACTTTCCGGAGGAGGAAATCGACTTCCTGGCGGATGGTCACGTACTGGCGATGCTGGACAAAGTGCGCGATGAATTATCCACAGTGCTTCGCGAAGCCGGCCAAGGTGCCTTGCTGCGCGATGGGATGACCGTGGTCATTGCCGGCCGGCCGAATGCAGGCAAGTCCAGCCTGCTGAATGCACTGGCCGGTCGAGAAGCAGCGATCGTTACCGAGATTGCCGGTACCACCCGGGATATTCTTCGCGAGCATATCCACATCGATGGCATGCCGCTGCATGTGGTCGATACCGCAGGTTTGCGCGATACCGATGATCAAGTGGAAAAAATCGGCGTCGAACGGGCGTTGAAAGCCATCGGCGAGGCAGATCGTGTATTGCTGGTGGTCGATGCCACGGCACCCGAGGCACTTGATCCATTCGCGTTGTGGCCGGAATTCCTGGAAACCCGTCCGGACCCGGCGAAAGTCACCTTGATCCGCAACAAAGCGGACCTCACCGGCGAAGCCATTGCCCTGGAAGTCAGCGAGGATGGCCACGTCACCATCAGCCTCAGCGCCAGGTCTGCAGGCGACGGCCTGGAATTGCTGCGCGACCACCTCAAGGCCTGTATGGGCTATGAGCAGACCTCTGAAAGCAGCTTCAGCGCTCGCAGGCGTCACCTTGAGGCGTTGCGTCATGCCAGCGCTTCCCTTGAGCACGGCCGTGCGCAGCTGACGTTAGCGGGTGCCGGTGAACTGCTGGCCGAGGACTTGCGTCAAGCGCAGCACTCTCTGGGTGAAATCACCGGTGCATTCAGCTCCGATGACCTCCTTGGTCGGATCTTTTCCAGCTTCTGTATCGGTAAGTAGGAGCAAGCTTGCTCGAGATGGACGTAAACGGTAACGCGTGTTTGCTGGTTAAACGCGTTGCCCTCAGCTCCATCGCGAGCTTGCTCGCTCCTAAGGGTTAGCTTTCGAGTCGGTCTGTTTCTTCCTTTCTCTTAAATTTTCTTCCAGTGCCGAGCGGATTCTTTCTGCTTGAGCGGATTCTCTGTGCACGAAAATTTGCCCAACCTCACTTTTCCGTGGATTAAGCCCTGTGAATAACTGCCACTAAGGGCAGTTGATAACAGGGCCTGAAAACTGAAGATAACCGCCCCTGTGGATAAGCACCCCTTTCATCCACAGGCTTAAACCGGTTATCCAAGGGCCTCATTGGCACATGATCACAGGGTTTTGATCCTCTGTACATATTGAAAACAAAGGGCTACATGAATCTATCCACAGAAATGTGCCTCAGTAGAAATAAACATAAAAACAAAGATTTAATAAATTTCTTTCTTTTTAATTTCTATTATCCGGACTTTTCCACAGCTGGTTAAATTTTGTGCAAAGGGTTCTTTAGGAAGGGCGAAGTCCCTATACTTGCCGACCAGGTCCAAAAACCTGTGCTCAAACTATTTCTGATTACCTGACTGAAGCAGGCACGAGGTGCGTGGTGGATTTCCCTTCCCGTTTTGAAGTGATCGTCATCGGCGGCGGTCATGCCGGTACCGAGGCAGCACTGGCGTCAGCACGCATGGGGGCAAAAACCCTGTTGTTGACGCATAACGTGGAAACCCTCGGTGCCATGAGCTGCAACCCTGCCATTGGCGGGATTGGCAAAAGCCATCTGGTCAAGGAAATCGATGCCCTGGGCGGCGCGATGGCCATGGCTACCGACAAAGGTGGTATTCAATTTCGCGTATTGAACAGCCGCAAAGGCCCGGCCGTGCGTGCGACTCGCGCTCAAGCCGATCGGGTTCTGTACAAGGCAGCTGTCCGCGAAGCATTGGAAAACCAGCCGAACCTGTGGATATTTCAACAGGCTGCTGACGATCTGATCGTCGAGCAGGAACAAGTACGCGGTGTTGTCACCCAAATGGGCCTGCGTTTCCTCGCGGATTCCGTGGTGTTGACCACGGGTACGTTCCTCGGTGGACTTATCCACATCGGAATGCAGAATTACTCCGGCGGTCGCGCCGGTGATCCGCCATCCATTGCCCTGGCTCACCGTCTGCGTGAATTGCCATTGCGTGTTGGTCGTTTGAAAACCGGTACACCACCACGTATCGACGGTCGTTCTGTGGATTTCTCGGTCATGACCGAGCAAGCAGGCGATACACCGATCCCGGTGATGTCGTTCATGGGTTCCAAAGAGCAACATCCGAAACAGGTGAGCTGCTGGATTACCCACACCAACGCACGTACTCACGAGATCATCGCTGCCAACCTCGACCGTTCGCCGATGTATTCCGATGCAGGGTTGATCGAAGGCATCGGCCCGCGTTACTGCCCGTCGATCGAAGACAAGATCCACCGCTTTGCCGACAAGGAAAGCCATCAGGTCTTCATCGAACCGGAAGGTCTGACCACCCACGAGTTGTACCCGAACGGGATATCCACATCCTTGCCGTTCGACGTGCAATTGCAAATCGTGCAATCGATCCGTGGCATGGAAAACGCTCACATCGTTCGCCCGGGTTATGCCATCGAGTACGACTACTTCGACCCGCGTGACCTGAAATACAACCTGGAAACCAAGGTCATCGCCGGTCTTTTCTTCGCCGGACAAATCAACGGCACCACCGGTTACGAAGAAGCCGGCGCCCAGGGTTTGCTGGCCGGGGCCAACGCCGCACTGCGTGCTCAGGGCAAAGATGCCTGGTGTCCGCGCCGCGACGAGGCGTACATCGGAGTTCTGGTTGACGACCTGATTACCCTGGGTACTCAGGAACCGTATCGGATGTTTACCTCCCGCGCCGAGTACCGACTGATTCTGCGCGAAGACAACGCCGACCTGCGCTTGACCGAAAAAGGTCGCGAACTCGGTCTGGTGGATGACGCGCGCTGGGCGGCGTTCTGCAAGAAACGCGAGAGCATCGATCTGGAAGAGCAGCGCCTGAAAAGTACCTGGGTTCGCCCGGGCACCGAGCAGGGCGATGCGATTTCCGAGAAATTCGGCACGCCGCTGACCCATGAATACAATCTGCTCAACCTGCTGAGCCGTCCGGAAATCGACTACGCTGGTCTGATTGCCGTGACCGGCGGGGGCGCAGAAGATCCACAAGTCGCCGAGCAGGTTGAAATCAAGACCAAATACGCCGGTTACATTGATCGCCAGCAGGATGAAATCGCACGTCTGCGGGCCAGCGAAGACACCAAACTGCCTGTGGATATCGATTACACAAACATTTCCGGTCTCTCCAAAGAGATCCAGAGCAAGCTCGGTGCGACCCGTCCAGAGACTTTGGGCCAGGCGTCACGCATCCCGGGCGTCACGCCGGCTGCGATTTCGCTGTTGATGATTCATTTGAAAAAACGCGGCGCGGGCCGTCAGTTGGAGCAAAGCGCTTGAGTTCGTTGGTCACCTCGCAACACGCAGAAGATTTATCCACAGGTGCTCGCCAGCTCGGGGTCACGCTGACAGAAACCCAGCACGCTCAACTGCTGGGTTACCTCGCCCTGTTGATAAAATGGAACAAGGCTTACAACCTGACTGCTGTACGTGATCCGGATGAAATGGTGTCCCGTCACTTGCTCGACAGTTTGAGCGTGATGTCATTTGTCGAAAACGGTCGCTGGCTTGACGTTGGCAGCGGCGGTGGCATGCCGGGAATTCCGTTGGCCATCCTGTTTCCCGAGTCGCAAGTGACCTGCCTGGACAGCAACGGCAAGAAAACCCGCTTCCTGACCCAGGTCAAACTCGAGCTCAAACTGGATAACTTGCAAGTTATCCACAGTCGCGTCGAATCTTTCCAGCCTGCTCAACCGTTCAACGGAATCATTTCCCGGGCGTTCAGCAGCATGGAGAACTTCAGCAACTGGACTCGCCACCTTGGCGATGCCGATACACGTTGGCTGGCAATGAAGGGCGTTCATCCGGCCGATGAGCTGGTAGCATTGCCGGCAGACTTCCACCTTGATAGCGAACACGCCCTGGCCGTACCTGGTTGCCAAGGCCAACGCCATCTGCTGATACTGCGCCGCACGGCATGATTGGGAACACAAGCAAGAATGGCTAAGGTATTCGCGATAGCGAACCAGAAGGGTGGTGTGGGTAAAACCACCACCTGTATCAACCTCGCAGCTTCCCTGGTCGCTACCAAGCGCCGGGTGCTGTTGATCGATCTCGATCCACAGGGCAACGCCACCATGGGTAGCGGTGTGGATAAACACGGCCTGGAAAACTCGGTCTACGACCTGCTGATCGGCGAATGTGACCTGGCCCAGGCCATGCACTACTCCGAGCACGGTGGTTACCAGCTCTTGCCGGCCAACCGCGACTTGACCGCCGCGGAAGTGGTTCTGCTGGAAATGCAGATGAAGGAGAGTCGCCTGCGCAGTGCGCTGGCGCCGATCCGCGAAAACTACGATTACATTCTGATCGACTGCCCGCCGTCGCTCTCGATGCTCACGCTTAACGCACTGGTTGCTGCCGACGGGGTGATTATCCCCATGCAGTGCGAGTACTTCGCACTCGAAGGCTTGAGCGACCTTGTGGATAACATCAAGCGCATCGCCGAGCTGCTCAACCCGAACCTGAAAGTCGAAGGCCTGTTGCGGACCATGTACGATCCGCGCCTGAGCCTGATGAACGATGTTTCGGCGCAGCTCAAGGAGCACTTTGGCGAGCAGCTCTACGACACGGTGATTCCGCGCAACATCCGCCTGGCCGAAGCGCCTAGTTATGGCATGCCGGCACTGGTGTACGACAAGACTTCGCGAGGCGCGATTGCCTATCTGGCATTGGCCGGCGAGATGGTTCGCCGTCAACGCAAAAACTCACGCACCGCCGCCGCTCAGGCAACTTAAGGAATCCCCATGGCCGTCAAGAAACGAGGTCTCGGACGTGGACTGGATGCACTGCTGAGTGGTCCGACTGTCAGCTCGCTGGAAGAACAGGCGGTGCAGGCGGATCAACGTGAGCTGCAGCACCTGCCCCTGGACCTGATCCAGCGTGGCAAGTACCAGCCACGGCGGGATATGGATCCTCAGGCGCTGGAAGAGCTGGCGCAGTCGATCAAGGCCCAAGGCGTGATGCAGCCGATCGTGGTGCGTCCGATCGGCAGCGGTCGCTTCGAAATCATCGCCGGCGAACGTCGCTGGCGGGCCAGCCAGCAGGCCGGGCAGGAAACGATCCCGGCGATGGTGCGCGATGTGCCGGATGAAACCGCGATCGCCATGGCGCTGATCGAGAACATCCAGCGCGAAGACCTCAATCCGATCGAAGAAGCGGTGGCCTTGCAGCGTTTGCAGCAGGAATTCCAGCTGACGCAGCAACAAGTGGCCGAAGCAGTGGGGAAATCCCGGGTTACCGTGGCTAACCTGCTACGCTTGATCGCATTGCCGGAAGTCATCAAGACCATGCTTTCCCACGGCGACCTGGAAATGGGTCATGCCCGTGCTTTGCTCGGTTTACCGGAAAATCAACAGGTTGAAGGGGCGCGACACGTTGTCGCACGGGGGCTGACGGTTCGCCAGACTGAAGCACTGGTTCGCCAGTGGTTGAGTGGCAAACCGGAGCCGGTGGAACCGGCAAAACAGGACCCTGATATTGCTCGACTCGAACAGCGCCTGGCCGAGCGGCTGGGCTCTGCGGTGCAGATCCGACACGGAAAGAAGGGGAAGGGGCAGTTGGTGATCGGTTACAACTCCCTCGATGAGCTTCAAGGTGTGCTCGCACACATTCGCTGAAACATTTCCTCATGTAGCGTGCAGTCGGAAATCACTACCTGACAGTTGAATAGGGGCAGAACCGCCCCTATACTCTGCGCGCATTTTGTCGGCACAAATTATGCCAATTTATTGAATTCTGGCAGCCGATCATTGGGGAGCAAAAACGATGGAGAGCCGCACGCCAAACCGCTTGCCGTTCCATCGCCTGGCAGTTTTTCCGGTATTACTGGCTCAATTTGTCGTTTTGGTACTGGCCGCTTTGGCGCTTTGGTACTGGCATGGGGTCGTAGCCGGGTACTCGGGACTTTGCGGAGGCCTGATAGCCTTGCTGCCCAATGTTTATTTCGCTCACAGGGCATTTCGGTTTTCCGGCGCCCGAGCAGCTCAAGCCATCGTCCGGTCTTTTTATGCCGGTGAGGCGGGCAAACTGATTTTGACGGCAGTGCTCTTTGCATTGACGTTCGCAGGTGTGAAGCCATTGGCGCCGCTGGCTGTATTCGGCGTCTTCGTGTTGACCCAACTGGTCAGCTGGTTCGCGCCCCTGCTGATGAGAACAAGACTTTCGAGACCTTAGGGCGTTTGAGGCAACCATGGCAGAGACAACCGCTTCGGGCTATATCCAGCACCACTTGCAGAACCTGACCTTCGGGCAGCTACCTAACGGCGGCTGGGGTTTTGCCCACACCGCAGCAGAGGCCAAGGAAATGGGCTTCTGGGCTTTCCACGTCGATACTCTCGGCTGGTCGGTCGCGTTGGGTCTGATTTTCGTTCTTCTTTTCCGCATGGCGGCGAAGAAGGCGACTTCCGGTCAGCCTGGTGCTTTGCAGAACTTCGTTGAAGTATTGGTCGAATTCGTCGATGGCAGCGTGAAAGACAGCTTCCATGGCCGTAGCCCGGTGATTGCACCGCTGGCACTGACCATCTTCGTCTGGGTCTTCCTGATGAACGCCGTCGACCTGATCCCGGTCGACTGGATTCCTCAGCTGGCCATCCTGATCACTGGCGATGCGCACATTCCGTTCCGTGCCGTATCGACCACTGACCCGAACGCTACCCTGGGCATGGCCCTGTCGGTGTTCGCGTTGATCATTTTCTACAGCATCAAGGTCAAGGGCATCGGCGGCTTCGTCGGCGAACTGACCCTGCACCCGTTCGGCAGCAAGAACATTTTCGTTCAGGCCCTGCTGATTCCGGTGAACTTCCTGCTGGAGTTCGTGACGCTGGTCGCCAAGCCAATCTCTCTGGCACTGCGTCTGTTCGGCAACATGTACGCCGGCGAACTGGTCTTCATTCTGATTGCTGTGATGTTCGGCAGCGGTCTGCTCTGGCTTAGCGGCCTGGGCATTGTTCTGCAGTGGGCGTGGGCTGTGTTCCACATCCTGATCATCACCCTGCAGGCGTTTATCTTCATGATGTTGACCATCGTTTACTTGTCGATGGCGCACGAAGAGAACCATTAAGACCAGTCTCGGCTGGTCTGATGTCCCACTCGGTAAAACGGGTGGGGGCCCGAACAGGGCTATGAAACGATTTGTTTTACCGCTTTAAAATCTAAAAAACCTAAACCATACGACGTAAAAGTCGGGAGGAAAGATGGAAACTGTAGTTGGTCTAACCGCTATCGCTGTTGCACTGTTGATCGGCCTGGGCGCACTGGGTACCGCAATTGGTTTCGGCCTGTTGGGTGGCAAGTTCCTGGAAGGCGCAGCGCGTCAGCCAGAGATGGTTCCAATGCTGCAAGTCAAAATGTTCATCGTTGCCGGTCTGCTCGACGCCGTAACCATGATCGGTGTTGGTATCGCTCTGTTCTTCACCTTCGCGAACCCATTCGTTGGTCAACTCGCTGGCTAATTACTCACCTTCGAGTAATTGGTGTGATGTGCAACGAACGAGCGAGGTGTTGGCGTGAACATTAATGCAACCCTGATTGGCCAGTCCGTTGCGTTCTTCATTTTTGTACTGTTTTGCATGAAGTTCGTGTGGCCTCCGGTCATCGCGGCTTTGCACGAACGTCAGAAGAAGATCGCGGATGGACTGGACGCTGCCGCCCGAGCAGCTCGCGACCTGGAGTTGGCCCAAGATAAAGCGGGTCAACAACTGCGCGAAGCTAAAACTCAGGCAGCCGAGATCATTGAGCAAGCCAAGAAACGCGGTAATCAGATCGTCGAAGAGGCTGTTGAAAAAGCCCGTATCGACGCTGAACGCGTGAAGGTTCAGGCTCAGGCCGAGATCGAACAGGAACTGAACAGTGTCAAAGACGCGCTGCGTGCCCAATTGGGTGCTCTGGCCGTTGGCGGCGCCGAGAAGATCCTGGGTGCCACAATCGATCAAAACGCGCACGCGGAGCTGGTAAACAAACTGGCTGCTGAAATTTAAGCGAGGGCGATCATGGCAGAATTGACCACGTTGGCCCGACCTTACGCTAAGGCAGCCTTCGAGCACGCCCAGGCCCACCAGCAACTGGCCTCTTGGTCAGCCATGCTCGGCCTGGCTGCAGCAGTGTCGCAAGACGACACCATGCAGCGCGTGCTCAAGGCCCCGCGACTGACGAGCGCAGACAAGGCCGCCACGTTTATTGACGTGTGCGGCGACAAGTTTGATGCCAAGGCACAGAACTTCATTCACGTCGTTGCCGAAAACGACCGTCTCCCGCTGTTGCCGGAGATAGCCGCTCTGTTTGACCTGTACAAGGCTGAACAAGAGAAGTCGGTAGACGTAGAAGTGACCAGTGCTTTTGCATTGAACCAAGAACAGCAAGACAAACTCGCCAAGGTTCTCAGTGCACGACTCAACCGGGAAGTGCGCCTGCAAGTCGAGGAAGACAAATCCCTTATCGGGGGCATTGTCATCCGCGCCGGCGACCTGGTAATCGATGGCTCGGTTCGCGGCAAACTCGCGAGCCTTGCCGAAGCATTGAAATCTTGAGTTTGAAGGGGCAGCAGAGCAATGCAGCAACTCAATCCTTCCGAAATAAGTGAAATTATCAAGGGCCGCATCGACAAGCTCGATGTGACCTCCCAAGCCCGTAACGAAGGCACTGTCGTCAGCGTATCTGACGGTATCGTGCGGATTCACGGTCTGGCCGACGTAATGTACGGCGAGATGATCGAGTTTCCGGGCGGCGTCTTCGGTATGGCTCTCAACCTGGAGCAAGACTCCGTAGGTGCCGTGGTATTGGGCTCCTATCAGTCTCTGGCTGAAGGCATGAGCGCCAAGTGCACCGGCCGCATCCTCGAAGTTCCGGTTGGTAAGGAACTGCTGGGTCGCGTAGTCGACGCACTGGGTAACCCGGTTGACGGCAAAGGTCCGCTGAACAACACCGAGACCGACGCGGTCGAGAAAGTTGCTCCAGGCGTGATCTGGCGTAAGTCGGTAGACCAGCCTGTACAGACTGGCTACAAGGCTGTCGATGCCATGATTCCTGTCGGCCGTGGCCAGCGTGAGCTGATCATCGGTGACCGTCAGATCGGTAAAACCGCTCTGGCGATCGACGCGATCATCAACCAGAAAAACAGCGGCATTTTCTGCGTCTACGTAGCGATCGGTCAGAAACAATCGACCATCGCCAACGTGGTTCGCAAGCTGGAAGAAAACGGCGCGCTGGCTAACACCATCGTCGTCGCAGCGAGCGCTTCGGAATCTGCAGCACTGCAGTTCCTGGCACCGTACTCCGGTTGCACCATGGGTGAATTCTTCCGCGACCGCGGTGAAGACGCGCTGATCGTTTATGACGATCTGTCCAAGCAAGCAGTGGCTTACCGCCAGATTTCCCTGCTGCTGCGCCGTCCACCAGGCCGTGAAGCTTACCCAGGCGACGTGTTCTATCTCCACTCCCGTCTGCTGGAGCGCGCATCCCGCGTTTCGGAAGAGTACGTAGAGAAGTTCACCAACGGCGCAGTGACCGGCAAAACCGGTTCCCTGACCGCACTGCCGATCATCGAAACCCAGGCTGGCGACGTTTCCGCGTTCGTTCCGACCAACGTGATTTCCATCACCGACGGTCAGATCTTCCTGGAATCGGCCATGTTCAACTCCGGGATCCGTCCTGCTGTGAACGCCGGTGTTTCGGTATCCCGTGTGGGTGGTGCCGCTCAGACCAAGATCATCAAGAAGCTCTCCGGTGGTATCCGTACCGCTCTGGCTCAGTACCGTGAACTGGCGGCATTCGCCCAGTTCGCTTCTGACCTGGACGAAGCGACCCGTAAGCAACTTGAGCATGGTCAGCGCGTTACCGAGCTGATGAAGCAGAAGCAATACGCACCAATGTCGATCGCTGACATGGCGCTGTCGCTGTATGCCGCTGAGCGTGGGTTCCTGACTGACGTTGAAATCACCAAGATCGGCAGCTTCGAACAAGCGCTGATTGCTTTCTTCAACCGCGATCACGCCGATTTGATGGCGAAGATCAACGTGAAGGGTGACTTCAATGACGAAATCGACGCTGGCATGAAAGCCGGTATCGAGAAGTTCAAGGCCACCCAAACCTGGTAAGCCGCAGCGGGAGTCGCAAGGCTCCCGCTTGCTAACCTGATAGGTGTTACATGGCAGGCGCAAAAGAGATTCGCAGTAAGATTGCGAGCATCAAAAGCACGCAAAAGATTACCAGCGCCATGGAAAAAGTGGCGGTCAGTAAAATGCGCAAGGCACAAATGCGCATGGCTGCTAGCCGTCCTTACGCGGAGCGCATCCGCCAGGTTATTGGTCATTTGGCCAACGCCAACCCGGAATATCGCCACCCTTTCATGATCGACCGTGAAGTAAAGCGCGTCGGTTACGTCGTGGTGAGCAGTGACCGTGGTCTGTGTGGTGGCTTGAATACCAACCTGTTCAAGGCCTTGGTCAAGGACATGGCGAAAAACCGTGAAAACGGCGTCGAGATCGATCTGTGTGTTGTTGGTAGCAAGGGTGCGGCTTTCTTCCGCAACTTCGGCGGTAACGTCGTAGCAGCTATCAGCCACCTGGGTGAAGAGCCGTCGATCAATGACCTGATCGGCAGCGTCAAGGTGATGCTGGATGCCTACCTGGACGGCCGTATTGACCGCCTGTCCGTGGTATCCAACAAGTTCATCAACACCATGACGCAGCAGCCTACCGTGGAGCAATTGATTCCACTGGTGGCAACCCCGGATCAAGGACTCAAGCACCACTGGGATTATCTGTACGAGCCGGACGCCAAAGAGCTGCTTGACGGCTTGATGGTCCGTTACGTGGAGTCGCAGGTCTACCAGGCGGTGGTCGAGAACAACGCGGCGGAACAAGCTGCGCGGATGATCGCGATGAAGAACGCTACCGACAACGCCGGTGATTTGATCAGCGATTTGCAGCTGGTCTACAACAAGGCGCGTCAGGCTGCGATCACCCAAGAGATCTCGGAAATCGTCGGCGGCGCTGCCGCGGTTTAACGGTTCAAATATTCAGAGGATCCAGCTATGAGTAGCGGACGTATCGTTCAAATCATCGGCGCCGTTATCGACGTGGAATTTCCACGCGACAGCGTACCGAGCATCTACAACGCTTTGAGTGTAAAAAGCGATGCAGGCACCACCCTGGAAGTTCAGCAGCAGCTGGGCGACGGCGTGGTACGTACCATTGCGATGGGTTCCACCGAGGGCTTGAAGCGCGGTCTGGAAGTCACCGACTCCGGCGCAGCCATCTCCGTACCGGTCGGTAAAGCGACGCTGGGCCGGATCATGGACGTTCTGGGTAACCCGATCGACGAAGCTGGCCCGATCGCCACCGAAGAGCGCTGGGGCATTCACCGTCCTGCGCCAACCTTCGCTGAGCAAGCGGGCGGCAACGACCTGCTGGAAACCGGCATCAAGGTTATCGACCTGGTTTGCCCGTTCGCCAAGGGCGGTAAAGTCGGTCTGTTCGGTGGTGCCGGTGTAGGCAAAACCGTAAACATGATGGAACTGATCCGTAACATCGCCATCGAGCACAGCGGTTATTCCGTGTTCGCCGGTGTGGGTGAGCGTACTCGTGAGGGTAACGACTTCTACCACGAGATGAAGGATTCCAACGTTCTGGACAAAGTGGCACTGGTTTACGGTCAGATGAACGAGCCGCCGGGTAACCGTCTGCGCGTAGCACTGACCGGCCTGACCATGGCCGAGAAGTTCCGTGACGAAGGTAACGACGTTCTGCTGTTCGTCGACAACATCTATCGTTACACCCTGGCCGGTACTGAAGTATCCGCACTGTTGGGCCGTATGCCTTCGGCAGTAGGTTACCAGCCGACCCTGGCCGAAGAGATGGGTACTCTGCAAGAGCGCATCACTTCGACCAAAAACGGTTCGATCACCTCGATCCAGGCGGTATACGTACCGGCGGATGACTTGACTGACCCGTCGCCAGCGACCACCTTCGCCCACTTGGACGCCACCGTCGTTCTGTCCCGTGACATCGCCTCCCTGGGTATCTACCCGGCGGTCGATCCACTCGACTCGACTTCGCGCCAGCTGGACCCGAACGTGATCGGCCAGGACCACTACGATACCGCTCGCGGTGTACAGTATGTTCTGCAGCGTTACAAAGAACTGAAGGACATCATTGCGATCCTGGGTATGGACGAGCTGTCGGAAACCGACAAGCAGTTGGTAAACCGTGCTCGTAAGATCCAGCGTTTCTTGTCGCAGCCGTTCTTCGTGGCTGAAGTCTTCACCGGTGCTTCGGGTAAATACGTTTCCCTGAAAGACACCATTGCTGGCTTCAAAGGCATCCTCAACGGTGACTACGACCACTTGCCAGAACAAGCGTTCTACATGGTCGGCGGCATCGAAGAAGCGATCGAGAAAGCCAAGAAACTGTAATCCCGGCGCCCGGCAACGGGCGCTAATTTAGGTTGAGGCAATCAGATGGCTATGACAGTCCATTGCGATATCGTCAGCGCGGAAGGGGAAATCTTCTCCGGCCTGGTCGAGATGGTGGTTGCGCACGGTGCACTGGGTGATCTTGGTATCGCCCTGGGTCACGCGCCGCTGATCACTAATCTCAAGCCGGGCCCGATCCGCCTGATCAAGCAGGGCGGGGAAGAAGAGGTGTATTACATCTCTGGTGGTTTCCTCGAGGTTCAGCCGAACATGGTCAAGGTTCTTGCCGACACCGTGCAACGGGCTGCCGACCTGGACGAAGCCTCCGCTCAGGAAGCCGTTAAGGCTGCCGAGAAGGCCTTGCATGAGCGGGGCGCGGAATTCGATTACGGTTCTGCTGCCGCACGTCTGGCCGAGGCTGCAGCTCAGCTGCGCACCGTCCAGCAGATCCGCAAGAAGTTCGGCCACTAACAGGCCGCCGCTTATTGCGCGATTGATTAGAAAGGGTAGCCTCGGCTACCCTTTTTTCATTTCCGACATTCATCACCTGGTCGCAGCCGCTGACCACCCAGGATTGGTAGCCAGTCATGTCTCTAGAAATCGTTATCCTCGCTGCTGGCCAAGGCACTCGCATGCGTTCGGCGTTGCCGAAAGTTCTGCACCCGATTGCCGGCAACTCGATGCTCGGCCATGTTATCCACAGCGCCCGGCAACTTGATCCACAGCGCATCCATGTGGTCATTGGTCACGGTGCGGACGTGGTCCGTGAGCGTCTGGCAGCTGATGATCTTAATTTCGTCCTGCAAGACAAACAGTTGGGCACCGGCCACGCCGTCGCTCAAGCGGTGCCGTTCATCGAGTCTGACACCGTGCTGATTCTCTACGGTGACGTGCCGTTGATCGAAGTCGAGACCCTGCAGCGTCTGCTCAAGCAAGTCGCACCGCAGCAACTGGGCTTGTTGACCGTTGAATTGGACGATCCGACCGGCTATGGCCGCATTGTCCGCGACGCCGATGGCAAAGTGACCGCTATCGTCGAGCAGAAAGACGCCAACGAAGCCCAGCGTGCTATCACGGAAGGCAACACCGGCATTCTCGCCCTGCCGTTCGCGCAACTGGGTGGCTGGATGAGCCGTCTCTCCAACAACAATGCCCAGGGCGAGTATTACCTGACTGACGTAATCGCCATGGCCGTCAGCGATGGATTGGTGGTTGCCACCGAGCAACCCCATGACGCCATGGAAGTGCAGGGCGCCAATGACCGCAAACAGCTTTCCGAACTCGAGCGTCACTATCAGCTGCGCGCTGGCCGCCGTTTGATGGCGCAAGGGGTGACCCTGCGTGATCCGGCACGCTTCGATGTGCGGGGTGAAGTCACGGTGGGTCGCGATGTTCTGATCGACATCAATGTGATTCTCGAAGGCAAGGTGGTGATCGAGGATGACGTGGTGATCGGTCCGAACTGCGTGATCAAGGACAGCACTCTGCGTAAAGGCGTGGTGATCAAAGCTAATAGCCATATCGAAGGCGCGATTCTGGGTGAATGCAGCGATGCTGGCCCGTTCGCGCGTTTACGCCCAGGCACGGTGCTGGAAGCACGGGCTCATGTGGGTAACTTCGTTGAGCTGAAGAATGCTCATCTGGGTGAGGGCGCCAAGGCGGGTCATTTGACTTACCTGGGCGATGCCGAGATCGGTGCGCGCACCAACATTGGTGCAGGCACCATCACTTGCAACTATGACGGCGCCAACAAATGGAAAACCGTGCTGGGTGAAGATGTGTTCATCGGTTCCAACACCTCGTTGGTGGCGCCTGTGGATATCTCTTCGGGTGCGACCACTGGGGCGGGTTCGACCATCACGCAGAATGTGGATAACGCGCAGTTGGCTGTGGGACGGGCACGGCAGAAGAATATCGATGGCTGGAAGCGGCCGGAGAAAATCAAGAAGAGCTAAGTTATCCACAGCACTGGGTGGCGATCTTTAGATCGCCTTCGAGGGCAAGTCGAATCGTCGCACCGCTTGCTCCTACAGTCCGGGTCTTCACACATTGTGTGGATAACTCTGAAACCGTAGGAGCGAGGCTTTTTATCCACAGGTCTTTTTATCGCCTACCGCTTGACGAAGTTTCGACAATAGGTTTTGATTGCTTCCGTTATCTTTCGAATCGAAACTTACCCGCCCATGTCGAAACGCAATACACCTCAACGCCGGCACAATATCCTCGCCTTGCTCAATGAGCAGGGCGAAGTCAGTGTGGATGAGTTGGCCAAGCGCTTCGAAACCTCGGAAGTTACCATCCGCAAGGATCTGGCGGCGCTTGAAAGCAATGGCCTGCTTCTGCGCCGTTATGGCGGCGCCATCACCATGCCTCAGGAACTGGTGGCCGATATCGGTCAACCCATTTCCCGATACAAGCAGGCCATAGCTCGCGCAGCAGTGATGCGAATTCGTGAGCATGCACGAATCATCATCGACAGTGGCAGCACGACGGCGGCGATGATTCCAGAGCTCGGGCAACTTCCGGGCCTGGTGGTGATGACCAATTCCCTGCATGTCGCCACCGCCTTGAGCGAACTCGAGCACGAGCCGGTGCTGTTGATGACCGGCGGCACCTGGGACCCGAATTCCGAGTCCTTTCAGGGGCAGGTTGCCGAGCAGGTACTACGCTCTTACGACTTCGACCAGTTGTTCATCGGTGCCGATGGCATTGACCTGGTGCGCGGTACCACCACCTTTAACGAGTTGCTGGGACTGAGCCGGGTCATGGCCGAGGTTGCCCGCGAAGTGGTGGTGATGGTGGAAGCCGACAAGATAGGACGCAAGATCCCCAACCTGGAGCTGCCGTGGAGCAGCGTTCATACCCTAATTACCGATGATCGCCTGCCGCTTGAGGCACGGGATCAGATTCAGGCCCGCGGCATCAATTTGATTTGCGCGCCTGTCAGTCAGGAGAAATAGCATGTGTGGAATTGTCGGCGCAGTCGCAGAACGTAACATTACCGCCATCTTGCTCGAAGGCCTCAAACGCCTCGAGTACCGTGGTTATGACAGCGCAGGTGTGGCGGTCTTCACCAACGACGAAAAACTTGAGCGCACCCGCCGTCCGGGCAAGGTCAGTGAGTTGGAACAAGCGCTCGAAAGCGAGCCTCTGATCGGTCGACTGGGCATCGCCCACACACGCTGGGCCACTCACGGCGCGCCTTGCGAACGTAACGCTCATCCGCATTTCTCCGGCGATCTGGCCGTGGTGCACAACGGCATCATCGAGAACCACGAAGCCCTGCGCGAACAACTCACCGCCTTGGGTTACGTTTTCACCTCGGACACTGACACCGAAGTCATCGCTCACCTTCTGGAACACAAGCTCAAAGAATTGCGCGATCTGACCGTGGCCCTCAAGGCGACCGTCAAAGAACTGCACGGCGCTTATGGGCTGGCGGTGATCAGCGCTCAACAGCCGGATCGTCTGGTCGCAGCCCGTAGCGGCAGCCCGTTGGTGATCGGTCTGGGTCTGGGGGAAAACTTTCTCGCCTCCGACCAATTGGCACTGCGTCAGGTGACTGACCGTTTCGTCTACCTGGAAGAAGGTGATATCGCCGAGATTCGCCGCGATAGCGTGCAGATCTGGGACGTTGATGGCCAAGCCGTCGAACGTGAATCCGTGCAATATCGCGACGGCGCCGAAGCTGCCGATAAAGGCGAGTTCCGCCACTACATGCTCAAGGAAATCCATGAGCAACCGGTCGTGGTGCAGCGCACCCTGGAAGGTCGCCTGAGTCAGAGCCAGGTATTGGTGCAGGCTTTCGGCCCAGAGGCGGCCGAACTGTTCGCCAAAGTGCGTAACGTACAGATCGTCGCTTGCGGTACCAGCTACCACGCCGGCATGGTTGCCCGTTACTGGCTCGAAGAACTGGCGGGTATCCCTTGCCAGGTCGAAGTCGCCAGCGAGTTCCGCTATCGCAAGGTGGTGGTGCAGGACGACACCCTGTTCGTGACCATCTCCCAGTCCGGTGAAACCGCCGACACGCTGGCTGCCCTGCGTAACGCCAAAGAGTTGGGTTATCTGGCGAGCCTGGCGATCTGCAACGTCGGTATCAGCTCGCTGGTACGTGAGTCGGACCTGACGCTGTTGACCCAGGCCGGCCGCGAAATCGGCGTGGCCTCGACCAAAGCCTTCACTACTCAGTTGGTCGGCCTGCTGTTGCTGACTTTGTCCCTGGGTCAGGTTCGCGGCACCTTGGCCGAGGGCGTCGAAGCCACTCTGGTCGAAGAACTGCGTCGTCTGCCGAGTCGCCTGGGTGAAGCCCTGGCCATGGACAGCACCGTGGAAAAAATCGCCGAGCTATTCGCCGAGAAGAACCACACCCTGTTCCTCGGTCGTGGCGCGCAGTTCCCGGTCGCGATGGAAGGCGCCCTCAAGCTCAAGGAAATCTCCTACATCCACGCCGAAGCCTATCCGGCCGGCGAGCTGAAACACGGCCCGTTGGCGCTTGTGGATAACGACATGCCAGTGGTTACCGTGGCGCCAAACAACGAATTGCTGGAGAAGCTGAAGTCCAACCTCCAGGAAGTTCGCGCCCGGGGCGGCGAGCTGATCGTCTTCGCAGACGAGCAGGCGGGCATGACCAATGGCGAGGGCACACATGTGGTGCAAATGCCGCATATCCACGACATCCTGTCACCGATCCTCTACACCATTCCGCTGCAGTTGCTCTCGTACTACGTGGCGGTGTTGAAAGGCACTGACGTCGATCAGCCGCGCAACCTGGCGAAATCGGTGACTGTGGAATAAGTTATCCACAGGTCTCGCTAAAGCAAAAAGATCGCAGCCTTCGCAGCGCCCACAGGAAGTACCCCTGTAGGATCTGCCGAAGGCTGCGATTTTTTGATTTTGAATAAGGACATGCCCTTATGGACCGATTCCAGGAAATGCAGGTCTTCGCTGCGGTCGCCCAAGACCAGGGCTTCTCGGCGGCGGCGCGGCGTTTGGGCATGTCGGCCGCCAGCGTCACCCGGGCGGTAGCGGCGCTGGAGAAACGCATCGGCACACGGTTGCTCACCCGCACCACTCGCAGCGTGCATTTGAGCGAAGCCGGTCAGCGCTATCTCGAAGACTGTCGCAGGATTCTCGCCGAGGTGCAGGAAGCCGAAGATTCGGCAGCGGGAAGTCACACCCAGCCCCGTGGGCAATTAACGATCACCGCGCCGGTGTTATTCGGCGAACTGTTCGTCACTCCGATGATGGTGGACTACCTGACGCGGTTTCCCGAGGTCAGCATCAATGGCTTGCTGGTCGACCGAGTGGTGAGCATGGTCGAGGAGGGCGTCGATGTCGCCGTGCGCATAGGTGAGTTACCCGACAGTAACCAGCACGCGATTCGTGTGGGTGAAGTGCGGCGGGTGATTTGCGGTTCGCCACAGTTCCTGACTGCCCAGGGTCGACCTCGACATCCTCAGGATCTGACTCAGGCGCCGGTTATTGGAACGTCCGCCATCGGTCAGCTGAGAAGCTGGCCTTTTCTCGATGCAGGTGAACCCCTGAGTGTTCGCCCGGAACCGCGGTTGGTGGTGACGGCGAATCAGGCGGCCATTACCGCGGCGTGTCTGGGGTTGGGTTTCACCCGGGTCCTGTCTTATCAGGTCGCGGGCAGAGTCGCGGCCGGTGAGCTGGAGATCGTGTTGGCCGACTTCGAACTGCCACCATTGCCAATCCATGTGGTGTATCAGGGCGGGCGCAACGCGCCGGCGCGAATTCGCAGTTTCGTGGATTTTGCAGTGAACGCGCTGCGGCAGCATCCGGCCTTGCAGGGCTGAGCCATTATTGCTCTGACTGAAATAATGGATTGCGTTTGCTGGTTATTCTGTTGTTTTGGCCTCAGGGGGAAGATAGCGGTCATCGGCGCTGATTCTTCCTTGACGGCGCCACTACCCCGCGGAGTCGACCATGCAAGCAATCAAACTCTACAACTTCCCACGTTCCGGCCATGCTCATCGTGTGGAGCTGATGCTGTCCCTGCTGCAATTGCCGACCGAGCTGATCTTCGTCGATCTGGCCAAGGGGGCGCACAAGCAGCCGGAGTTTCTGGCGCTCAACGCTTTCGGTCAGGTTCCAGTCATCGATGACCAGGGCGTGATTCTGGCCGACTCCAACGCAATTCTGGTTTACCTGGCGCAAAAGTACGGCAACGGCCGTTGGCTGCCCACGGACCCGATCGGTGCCGCCAAGGTACAGCGCTGGCTGTCGGTCGCCGCCGGACCTCTCGCTTTCGGTCCTGCCAGGGCCAGGCTGATCACGGTGTTTGGTGCGTCTTTCAACGCTGAAGAAGTGATCGCTTATTCTCACACCTGGCTCAAGGTAATCGATCAGGAACTGGCCAAATCGGCTTATCTGACCGGCAGCGAGCCGACCATTGCCGACGTCGCGGCCTACAGCTACATCGCCCATGCACCTGAAGGCAACGTCTCAATTGAAGACTACGGCAACGTGCGGGCCTGGCTGGCGCGCATCGAAGCCTTGCCTGGTTTTGTCGGCATGCCGCGCACCGTTGCCGGCCTGCAAACAACCGCCTGATGCCTGTGGCCCGAGACTTACGGGCCGTTCACGCTGCGTCGATGGCGCAGGGGAGGAACCGTTATGGACCGTTCGCCTTGGCATGCTGGCGAGAAACAGTTGCAGGCTCACGTCGGTGTTGCCGAGCGAATGGAGGCGTTCGGCCGCAGGGTGATTCGCACTGAGATGCCAGACCAGCACCGCACGTTCTATCAGCAATTGCCGTTCATGCTGTACGGGGCGGTAGATGCCGAGGGCAACCCGTGGGCCAGCATTCTCGAAGGCGAGCCAGGCTTCGCCCATTCTCCCGCGCCGGATGCCCTGCACTTCAACAGCCTTCCGGCTGCCGATGACCCTGCGCAATTGACCGATGGCGCGGCAATCGGCTTGCTGGGGATCGAACTGCATACCCGGCGGCGCAATCGTATCAACGGGCGAATCGACACGCTGTCGGCGAGCGGCTTCGGTGTAACCGTGGAACAGTCCTTCGGCAACTGCCCGCAATACATTCAATTACGGCAGTTTCGCTCGGTGCCGCTGGCGGATCCATCGACCCGCATCGCGCAGCACGTTGAGGGGCTGGATGACGTCGCCCGAGCCATGATCGTCGGTGCCGATACCTTTTTCGTCGCCAGTTACGTGGACGTCGATGGCCAGCGTTCGGTGGATGTGTCGCATCGCGGCGGCCAAGCCGGATTCATCCAGGTGGAAGGTGATCGCCTCACCATTCCGGATTTCGCTGGCAATCTGTTCTTCAACACATTGGGCAACCTGCTACTCAATCCTCGCGCCGGTTTGCTGTTCATCGATTTTCATTCGGGCGATCTGCTGCACCTCAGCGGTCGCACCGACATCATCCTTGAAGGTCCGCAAGTCGAAGCCTTTCAAGGGGCCGAGCGGCTGTGGACATTCGACGTAGAAAGCGTCGTTCGTCGCCCGGCAGCATTGGCTTTGCGCTGGCGCTTCGACGGTGTTTCACCCACCAGTTTGCTGACCGGTACCTGGGAGCAGGCCAGGGCTCGTCTCCAGGCCCGCGCTTTGGGCGATCAATGGCGGCCGCTACGGGTGGTGCGGATCGAAGCAGAAAGTCACAACATCCGATCGATCTATCTGCAGCCAGCCGATAACGCGGGGGTGCCGGTGTTTAAGGCCGGGCAGCATTTGCCGCTACGATTCAATATTGCCGACGAGGTGCATATCCGCACCTACAGCCTGTCGAGCGCGCCGTCCGATGATTTTTTCCGCATCAGCGTGAAGCGTGAAGGTCTGGTTTCTACGTTTTTGCATGAACAGGTTCGCGTCGGTGATCTGCTGGAAGCCCGCGCACCTCAAGGGCATTTCACCGTGGCGCCCCATGAACGCCGGCCGCTGGTGTTGCTGGCGGCAGGGGTGGGCATCACGCCGCTGCTGTCGATGCTGCGCGAGGTGGTTTACCAGGGCCTGCGCACCCGTCACATTCGTCCAACCTGGTTTTTCCAGAGTTCGCGAACCTTGGCCGACCAATCGTTTCGACCCGAGCTGGATCACTTGCTCGACGGGGCAGGTGACGCAGTGAGGGTGTTGCGCCTGCTCAGTCAGCCGGAAGACGAGGCGCGTGAGGGAGAGGACTTTGATCTGGCGGGACGGATCGACGTTGCGTTGCTCAGAACTATTCTGGAAGTGGAGGACTACGATCAGCTGGATTTCGTTCTCTGCGGTCCGGGCAGTTTTACCCAAGGGCTTTACGACGGTCTGCGGGAACTGGACATCCGCGATGCCAGGATTCACGCCGAAACCTTTGGCCCATCGACCTTGCGTCGCCATCCGGACCCTGACGCGATCGTCATCGATCAGCCACCAGCGGCCACTACGTCGGTGCCAGTGGTGTTCCAGCGCTCGGCCAAAGAGGCCCGCTGGCAACCCGACGGCGGCAGTTTGCTGGAGTTGGCGGAAAGCCGTGGGCTGCGTCCGGAATTCAGCTGTCGCGGCGGTTCCTGCGGAACCTGCAAGACTCGCTTGATCAGCGGCCAGGTCAATTATCCACAGCCGCCGGCAGAGGTGCCGGACGAAGGGCAGGTACTGATTTGTTGCGCGATCCCGGCCCAGGGTTCGCAACCTTTGGTATTGGATATCTGATTATCCAATGCCTGTGAACATTGCCCCTGAGCCGGGGCCTCAGTAGGGTAGCGGGCAGAGCGACAAAGGGCCATGAACGGCCCTTTTCGCGTCTCAGGGATAAGGCTTTTAATGGTTTTTTTGACTCGATTCATTATGTTGCTGGCTGCGCTGGGGTCGCTCATCGGTTGCGAACGACAGGACGCACCACCGCTCGATCAGCAACTCTATGTCTGGCAACGGCAATGGACCCCGGCCCATGAAGCCGCCCTCAAGGGCAGCCGCGCGGACTTTTCGACCCTTCGGGTGCTGGCCTTGCAGGCGTTCCCACAGTCGGGCTGGAGCCGGGCGCGCATCGATCCGGCGCTGCTTGAAGGTGACGGCCGGCCGCTGATCGCGGTGATTCGTCTCGATGGCCAGCTCAAGTCACTGGACCAGGACCAGATCACTGCGCAGATCCTGCAGGTACTCGGCGATTGGCAAGGCAAAGGGCTGAACCTCTCCGGCGTGGAAATCGACCACGATGCGGGTAGTGCCCGATTACCGGCCTACCGGGAATTTCTCGTGCATCTGCGCGCGGTTCTGCCGGCCTCACTGCCATTGAGCATCACGGCGTTACCTTCCTGGCTCGACAGCCCTGAGTTGCCGGCGCTTTTATCCACAGTCGACAGCAGTGTGTTGCAGGTGCACGCGGTCAGCGATCCACGCAGTGGCCTGTTCGACCCGGATCAGGCCAGCACGTGGTCCATGGCCTGGAGTCGCATCACTTCAAAACCTTTTTATCTGGCGCTACCAGCCTATGGCGTGGCGTTGTTGCCGGGGGACAGCGGCGCACCGATCGTGGAAAGTGAAGTGACCCTCGAGCGCGGTGGCATGCGTCGGGAATTGCTGGCCGATCCGCAGCAACTGAGCAAACTCGCCAACCAATTGCGCAACGATCCTCCGGCTCATCTGGCGGGCCTGATCTGGTTCCGTCTGCCGCTGGCCAACGATCGCCGAGCCTGGAGCCTGACCACCTTGCGCGCGGTGGCTCGCGGCGATGCGCTCGACAGTCGCCTGGCGCTGCAGCTCTCGGCGCAGGCAGGCCTTTACGACATCAGCCTCGACAATCAGGGCAACCTCGACAGCGCCTGGCCCGAACGCCTGACGCTGACTGTGCGGGGGTGTGAGGGTGCCGATGCCCTGGCCGGTTATGCATTGCAACAGGGCCCCGATCTGCTTACCTTCACTCGCCTGCGCGAGGGTCGAATAGCGGCCGGCGGGCAGCGCGCCATCGGTTGGGCACGCTGCGCATACATTAACCAAGGAGCTTCGAATGTTCACCCGTAACTGGCCGCGTCACCTGCTGTGCCTGAGCCTCGGCCTGCCGCTGGGTTCGGCGCTTGCCTGCGGCCCGGACTTCCCCATGCGCCTGCTCGACAACCGTGGCCAGTCGCTGGCGGAGCTGCCGGAAGGCAACTTCAACTTCGAGATCAATCGCATTGGGCAGGTGATCGCCGGGCTCAGGAATGTAACGGCAGCCACGCTCAATCCGAATGTTGGCTACGGTGATGTGCCCAATCATGCCGAACAGCGGGACAATGCTGAACAGGTCGGTTTGACGGCAGAGCAGCAAGCACGGGTGAAACAACTTCGTAGCCTGACTGATGCCCGCCAGGTCGAAATTCAAGGCGCGGATCTGCCGGCCGAGATCAAACTATATCTGGCAGGTGCCGTGGCGTTCAATGCGGGCGAGTATGGGCTGGCGGTCGACTACTTCCAGAAGCTCCTGGCGTTGCCGGCTGATCAAAGGACGTTGCGCAGTACCTGGGCCGCCTACTCGTTGGGTCGGGCACTGTTTGCCCAGAGCTCCGAAGCGGATGCCCGCCCCGATCTGCTTGGTCAATCGCGACAAGCTTTCGAGCAGACCCGTCAGTTGAGCATCGACGGCTTCAGCGACCCGCTGGAACTGGGTGTCGCCAGCCTCGGCGAAGAAGCCCGGGTAGTGCGCCGGGCTGGTGACTGGAGCCGCGCCATCGAACTCTATGCCACGCAAAACCTCCACGGTTCGGCGGTGGGCTACACCTCGCTGAAACTGTTGATGAACGATCTGGCGGCGATGCCTGAAGATCGGCTGGCACCGTTGCTCAAGGGCAAACCGGTGCAGCAACTGGTAGCGGCGTCGTTGATCAGTCGGATGGGTTGGTCATTCGGTGATCAACCGCCAAACGAATTGAAGCTGCTCAAACTGTTGCAGAACAGCACCCAGGGCAGCCTGGAAAACGCTGATCGTCTGGCGGCGGTCAATTATCAGCAGGGTGACTACGCCAGTGCCAAGGCATTCCTTGAACATGCGGGCGATGGCGGTCTGGCCTGGTGGCTGCGGGCGAAACTGGCCATGCGCGATGGCGATAAAACCGCGGCCGCCGCGGCGTACGCCAAGGCTGCCCAAGCCTTCCCGCAGAATGAATCCTGGGGCGAGCGACGGACCCCGGATTGGGATTTCGAAACCCTCCAGCCCAAGTGCCGCGTCAAGGGTGAAAGCGCGATTCTGGCATTGCAACGCGGGGATTACCTGCAAGCGCTCGATCAGCTCTACCGCAGTCAGGACATTTATTGGTTCGACGCGGCGACAGTGGCCGAACGGGTGCTGACCCTCGATGAGCTCAAGCAATATGTCGACACCCATGTGCCGGCGCCACCACCGCTGACCCAACAGGAGCGCGATAACTATGTGCCGTTACCGGTGGCGGCAAAACTGCGCAATTTGCTGGGCCGGCGGTTGATACGCGAACAGCGTTACGAAGAAGCGCCGGCGTACTTCGATAACATTGAGTTAAAACATAAGGCTATCTGGTATGGGCAGTTACGCCACGACGCCGAATCCAAGTGGTGGCCGACCGATCGGGCATTCGCGTATTACTACGCCGCGACCGTAGCCCGTTTCGACGGAATGGAGTTGTTGGGCTATGAGATGTCCCCGGATTACGCCACCTTTGGCGGAAATTACAGCCTGCAAGCTCCAGAGCTTAAGGTCGGGCCGCTGATGACCGAAGGAGAGGTGCAGCGCCAGCAGGCCACGGTGGCGCAACCTGACGAACGTTTCCACTACCGTTTTGTTGCCACGGCCCTGGCGAGCAAGGCCGCTGATAATCTGCCCCACAGCAGTCAGGCTTTCGCGGCAGTGTTGTGCAAAGCTTCTTCGTGGGGCACTGGTCTCCAGGAGCAAAAAGCATTCTACCGCCGTTATGTCGAGGAAGGCCCTTACGTGGTCTTTGCTGGCGATTTCGGTCATCAATGCCATGATCCGGACTTCCAGAACGCCGACAAGCGCTATGTGACCCAAGTAACAGACGCTGCGCGTTCTGCCCTGCGGCCCTATAAGAAAGCGTTGCAGGTTGGCGGTGTGATCGCTTTCACCGCAGCAGCGCTGGTGCTGATCAATCGTCGCCGCCGCAAGACGCGGTAAGGCTCAAGCCTGTTGAACAAACGTCAGCCGCACCGCGAATCCGATCAGCAGGCTACCGAACAACCATTGTTGTAGTCGCCGGGCCGACGGGCTGCGCTGCAGCCAGCGGCCGAGCGCGGCACCGGTCAGTGCATAGGCGCTGTCGAACACCAGGCCGACGCTGACCAGTATCACGCCCAAGGTTGCAAACTGTGCGAGTACCGGACCCGCCTCAGGATTGATGAATTGCGGCAATAGCACCGAGCAGAACAGCAGCGCCTTTGGGTTCAGCAGATTGGTGAGCAAACCACGCTGGATCGCTGCGCGCCAACGAAGCCTCGGGGAGGTGGTGTCGCCACCGTTCAGGTTCGGCAGCATTGTGGTTCGCAGGCACTGAACGCCGATCCATAGCAGATACGCGGCCCCGGCCAGACGGACGAGGTCGAAGGTCCAGGGCGCAGTCTTGAACAGCGCGGCCAACCCAAGCGCCGCCAATGCCACATGGCAACCCCGGGCAACGCCCAGGCCCAGCGCCGTCGCCAGCGCGGCGCCTTTACCCTGACGGGCGCCGGTCTGCAATAGCAGGATCATGTCCGGGCCGGGCAATAGATAAACCACCGCCAACGCCATGAAAAACAGCCAGAGTCCTGCCACCTTGCACCCCATTCATTGTCAATTCGGTACGCTCAGTCTAGGGCTGAAGAGCAGGGCAGGTGGTTGCGTACTTCGCTTCAGAATCCTCTGAAGTTGGCATAATCTGCCACTGGAGAAGCTATACACCATCAGGATCTGCCAAATCATGAAACTCGATGCCTACGACCGCAAGATTCTCGCAGCGCTGCAACGGGATGGCCGCCTGAGCAATGTACAACTGGCTGATGAGATAGGGCTGTCCGCGTCGCCTTGCTTGCGCCGGGTACGGATGCTCGAAGAAGCCGGGGTGATCCGCGGTTACCAAGCCAATCTTGATCGAGATGAAGTCGGGCTGGGACTGACGGTATTTGTCGGGGTCAAGGTCGAACGCCACAATGATGAACAGGCGGAGTCCTTTCGCTTGGCCGTAACGGCATTGCCCGAGGTGATTTCAGCATTTCTGGTATCAGGCGAATCGGATTTTCTGCTGCAGGTGGTCGTGCCGGATTTGCGTGCCTATGACCGTTTTCTCACCGGGCGCCTGTTGAAGCTGCCCGGCGTGAGTGATATCCGCAGTAACTTTGCGATTCACACGGTGAAGACACCGGGGGCGTTGCCGCTTGAGCATCTGCCACTCTGACCGCCTTGACCCCTTCGCGAGCACGCTTCGAGCCATTCGGCGGCGCCCGCCACTGGAGAAACAATACGAAAATTTCACTCATTTCGTTATATCGTAACGCCCATTGCTGAGCAAAGCTGAACTGGGGTGGTATGCAAGTCGATCTGGATGGTGATGAAAATGAGGTAGCCGGACTTCCGCGCTTTCAACAGGCAGTCTTTCAGGGCAGGCGATTGCGACAATTCGCGATCGGCCTGGGAGCACTGGCGGGTACAGGACTGGTACTGGCATTTTTTGTCGGGCTGTTTGCTCCGCAGTCTCTTTGGTCGGTAGTGCTGACCAATCAAAGCGCCGGTTTGCTGGTGCTGGTGGCCGGCCTTCAGTCAGCCTGGTGGGTGACGCAGTGGCGGGCCCAAGCGATGAATCCGCCTGTGCCGGCGGTCGTTGTTGAAGAAGCGATTAGCCCGGAAGGCTGGTACGACCGGCTGCTGGATCGTATCCGTCAGCAATGGCTGAAAATGCTGATGCAGATTGGCGCGCCGACGTTATGGCTTGGCGGGTGGGCATTATTGACTTTGTTCAGCATTGAACAGGCCTGGAACCTTGCATTGCCGCCTGCCACTCTCGGCTTCTCGGCCAGTGTCGGTGCCGCGTTGTCATTAACGCTCGCCTTCGGTTTGCTGGTGCTGGAACGGCATTTGACCCAGGAAAACGTAGCCCAATGGCCCGAAGCAGGGCCGTTGGCGCAGCTGGCGCGTGTAGCCATAGGCTGTCTGTTGCTGAGCGCTCTCTGCCTGCTGTTCGCCAACGAGACCTCAATCTGGCCAATGCGGGTGGCCGTCCTGATCGGCCTGCTGCCGGGGCTTGTCGCGGTCGAAATGCTGTTGCGCGCCGTATTGTCATTGTTCCACCCCAGACAGGAACGACTCGAACCGGTGATGCTGGCGCGAAGCTTCATCGCCGACATGCTGCGCTGGCCACCGCAGCCATTGCTGGCGCTACAGCACGAACTGCACAACCGTTTCGGCATAGATCTGCGGCAGATTTGGGCTTTTACCTACATGCGCCGGGCACTTTTGCCAGTGCTGGCGGTGGTATCGCTTGTGGGCTGGTCGCTCACCGGCATTCACGAAATCCCCCTGCACGGGCGAGGCATCTACGAGCGTTTCGGCAAACCGGTGGAGGTTTTTGGTCCTGGTTTGCGCGCGGGTTTGCCCTGGCCGCTGGGCCGAGTGCTGAACGTTGAAAACGGCGTGGTCCACGAGTTGGCCACCAGTGTGGGCGAAGCGGCACCAGCGATCATTGCCGAACCTGCCGAAGGCCCGGCACCGGCGATTGCCAATCGCTTGTGGGACGCGAGCCACGTGAATGACAAATCCCAGGTCATCGCCAGCAGCCGAGCCGACAAGCAGAGCTTCCAGATCGTCAACATGGATGTGCGTTTCGTCTACCGCATCGGCCTGAGTGATCAGGCGGCATTGGCGGCGACCTACAACAGTGCCGATGTACCAACCCTGATCCGCAGCACCGCCAGCCGGATCCTGGTTCACGACTTCGCGTCACGCACCCTCGACGGTTTGCTCGGCGAGGACCGGGTAGGGCTCGCCGAAGATATCGGCCGGGCGGTGCAGGACGATCTGCAGAAACTCGGCAGCGGAGTGGAAATTCTCGCCACCGTGGTCGAGGCGATTCATCCGCCGGCGGGGGCAGCCAATGCCTATCACGGGGTGCAAGCGGCGCAGATTGGTGCCCAGGCATTGATCTCACGTGAACGCGGTGAGGCTGCGCAGGCCACCCATCAGGCGCAGATGCAGGCCAGTATCGCCCGCGACCAGGCGACAGCCAATGCGCGTGAAATCAATGCCGCTGCCCGGGCGGCAGATCTGAAATTCAGCGCCGAACAAAAAGCTTATGCCAGCGCTGGCCAGGCCTTCGTGCTCGAACAGTACTTCAGCCAACTGTCCCAAGGCCTGGCCAACGCCAAACTGTTGGTGCTCGATCATCGCCTGGGCGGCAGCAACAATGCGCCGACCATCGACCTGCGTACCTTCTCCCTGCCGGCTGACCTTGCGCCGGCGAGTCAGTCCGCTCAACCAGGAGCTGCCCATTGAGCCAGTCGCACACACACGATGACCACCGCGGCCATGATCACAACCATGGCGGGCATCACCATGGACATCACCATCACCACCACGGTGACCCTCAACCATCTGGTCCGTTCCCGTGGCGACGCATGGGCTGGGCTGCGCTGCTGGTGGCGTTCGCCGTCGCGGCAGCGAGCCTGGTACAAGTGCGATCCGGGGAGGCGACGGTGATCACGCGCTTTGGCAATCCGTCGCGCGTATTGCTCGAACCTGGCCTCAGCTGGCGTTGGCCGGCACCGTTCGAAGCGGCAATCCCGGTCGATCTGCGGTTGCGTACCACTTCCAGTGGTTTGCAGGATGTGGGTACGCGGGACGGTTTACGCATCATCGTTCAGGCTTATGTGGCGTGGCAGGTGCAAGGTGATCCGCAAAATGTTCAGCGCTTCATGCGCGCTGTGCAGAATCAGCCGGACGAAGCCGCGCGGCAGATACGCACCTTCGTCGGTTCGGCACTGGAAACCACGGCCAGCAGTTTTGATCTGGCCAACCTGGTGAACACCGACGCGAACCAGGTGCACATTGCCGACTTCGAAACGCAGCTGCGGCAGCAAATCGACCAGCAGCTACTGGCGACTTATGGCGTGCGGGTTGTACAAGTCGGCATCGAACGCCTGACCTTGCCATCGGTAACCCTCACCGCCACAGTCGATCGCATGCGCGCCGAGCGTGAAACAATTGCCACCGAACGCACGGCCATTGGCAAACGTGAAGCGGCTCAAATCCGTTCCGCGGCCGAACGGGATGCACGAGTTGTCCAGGCCGATGCCACGGTCAAGGCGGCCGAGATCGAAGCGCAATCACGGGTTGATGCGGCGCAGATCTACGGTCGGGCATATGCCGGGTCGCCGCAGCTTTACAACCTGCTGCGCTCCCTGGACACCTTGGGCACCATCGTCACGCCCGGCACCAAACTGATCTTACGCACCGACGCCGCACCGTTCAGGGTGTTGGTTGACGGCCCGCCGACCCTTGATAACAAGTCCGGGTCGCAGCCATGAGTTTGGTTCCACGTGGAACAAATGAATTGAGTAGCCCCTGGATTCAGGCTGGGCGATTAGCGTTTCTTGCCCTGTATGCGGCGACGGTTCTCGCCGCACTGGCCTGGGCATTTTCCAATGTGCGGCAGATCGATCCACAAAATCGTGCGGTGGTCTTGCACTTCGGCGCACTCGATCGCGTCCAGAATGCCGGGCTGTTGTTGGCCTGGCCTCGCCCGTTCGAGCAGGTCATTCTGTTGCCGGCTGCGGACCGGGTTATCGAGCGTCGAATTGAAAATCTATTGCGCAGTGATGCGGCCATGCAGGCCGATCGGGTCGCTACGTTCGCCACACCTCTCAGTGATGCGCTGGCCGGCTCCGGCTATCTTTTGACCGGCGACGCGGGTGTGGTGCAATTGGATGTGCGGGTGTTCTACAAGGTCACCGAACCCTACGCCTTCGTCCTTCAAGGCGGACATGTGCTACCGGCCCTGGACCGGCTGGTCACGCGCAGCGCTGTCGCACTCACCGCTGCTCGAGACCTGGACACCATTCTGGTTGCACGCCCAGAGTTGATCGGCGTGGATAACAAGGCGGCTGAAAGACGCGAACGACTGCGTGGCGATCTGGTACAAGGCATCAATCAGCGCTTGGCGCAATTGACCGCGACAGGGCAGGGGCTGGGTATCGAAGTGGCCCGTGTCGACGTACAGTCCAGTCTCCCGGGGCCAGCAGTCAACGCGTTCAATGCGGTTCTGACGGCCAGTCAGCAGGCCGACAAAGCGGTGGCCAATGCGCGCACCGAAGCCGAGAAATTGACCCAGGCCGCCAACCAGCAAGCCGATCGTTCGCTTCAGGTCGCCCACGCCCAGGCCAGCGAACGGCTGGCTAAAGCCTCCGCCGACACCGCCAGCGTGTTGAGTCTGGCTTCGGCGCAACAGCGGGGCAGCGACCCGCAAATGCTGCTGCGGATCTATCGCGAACGAATGCCGAAAATTCTTGGTCAGGCCGGCTCAGTGACTACGGTCAATCCGAAAGACGATTCCCGACTGATCATTCAGGGAAATGCACAATGACTGCCCCAGCTGCCGCCGAATCGAGCCTGTTGTCTTCCGCTGAACAACGCAGCGCCGCTCGCCAATTGACCCTGGCAATGCTTGCCCTTGGCTTGCTGGTACTAGGGCTGATCTGGCGCTGGTTATTGCCGCTGCAAACTGGCGTCAGTCAGTTGCTGTTGGGTGTGGCTTCGTTACTGGTGGCCGTGCCGGTGATGCGTTCGGCATGGTACAGCCTGCGTTACCCGAGCCTGCACGGCATCACCGATCAACTGATCGCCCTGGCCATGCTCGGCGCCTGGGCCACCGGCGATCTGCTCACCGCTGCGTTGCTGCCGATCATCATGATCTTTGGCCATGTCCTGGAAGAGCGCAGCGTGATCGGTTCACAGGAGGCGATTCGCGCGCTCGGCAAACTGACTCGCAGCCATGCGCGCAAGGTTCAGGCGGACGGTTCGATCGTCGAAGTCGACAACGGTGTGCTCACAAGCGGTGACGTAGTCGAAGTCCGGGCGGGTGATCGGGTGCCGGCGGACGGTCGGGTTTTATCCGGTCAGGCGAGTCTCGACACTGCGTCCATCACCGGTGAGTCGGTGCCGATGGAGGCGGCTGTCGGCATGCAAGTGTTCGGTGGAGCGATCAACCTCGATGGCTTGTTGCGTATTCAAGTGACGCGCACCGGAAACGAATCGACTCTTGGCAAAGTCATTGCGCTCATGCAAAACGCCGAGCGATCCAAGCCGCCGATCACGCGTTTGCTGGAGCGCTATGCCGGCAGTTACATGGTGCTGGTGTTGCTGCTCGCGGCAGTGACCTGGTTCGTGACGAACGATGCTCAGGCGATGCTCGCGGTGTTGGTCGCAGCCTGCCCTTGTGCGCTGGTGCTATCGGCACCGGCCACGGCGATTGCCGGGGTGGCTGTTGCGGCCCGTCACGGGATTCTGATCCGCAGTTCGGCGTTTCTCGAAGAATTGGCTGACCTGACGTCGCTGGTGGTCGACAAGACCGGAACCCTGACCTTCGGCACCTTGCGTTTGCAATCCATCGACAGCCCTCTGGAGGATCGCAACCAGGTCCTGAAACTTGCGGCCAGCCTGGGGTCTGCCAGCAGTCATCCCGTCAGCCGCGCGCTTGCCGGCTTGGTCACCCAAGAACATTTTCTATTGCTCTCGGATATTCGCGAGCGTCAGGGCCTGGGTGTTGTGGCCATGACCGAGCAGGGCGAAGCGGCGCTAGGTCGGCCGGAGTTGTTCGCTCAATTGGGTATCGACACCTCCACTGTTCCCGAGCATGACGGCCCGATTGCAGGGCTGGCACTCAACGGTGAATTTCTCGCCTGGCTGTTGCTGGCTGACAGCGTCAAACCCGAAGCGCGCTTTGCCTTGAGCGAGTTGCGCGAACTCGGATTGGGTCGGCAGTTGTTGCTCACAGGTGATCGACAAAGCGTTGCCCACACATTGGCGCGGGATGTCGGCATCAGTGATGTCGAAGCGCAGGCCTTGCCCGAGGACAAACTCAATCGCGTGCTGAAAGAAATCGGCAGTGGCTTCCGGCCGATGGTGGTGGGGGACGGTATCAACGATTCCCTGGCGCTCAAGGCTGGCGTCGTCGGCGTAGCCATGGGGGCGGGTGGAGCGGACATCGCGCTGGCCTCGGCCGACATCGTGCTGATTGGCAGCGACCTGCGGCGGCTCGGCACCTGTGTGCGTTTGAGTCGCCAATGCCGGCGGACCCTGCAGGTCAATGTGATCATTGGCCTGGGCTGGACGCTGGCGATCGTCGTGTTTGCGGCGTTCGGCTGGCTGGGTGCGGCGGGTGCAATGATTGCTGCATTGTTGCACAACCTCAGTACCCTATTGGTGTTGGGCAATGCGGGTCGGCTGCTGCGTTTTCAAGAACCTTTGCTCAAGCTGAAGGACGACGTTTGAATGAGCGCCTGGCGACGGCTCTAAACCGGTATTTCAGAAGCTTTTTTAGAACTGTGCGTGAAATTTGCAGTCATCTGGTCGAGGGCATAGCACTTTATGCACTCACGACGGCTGTTCTGGAGCGCCGTGAGTTATGGAAAACGGCTATTGAATCGATAGCCAGCTATTTTTCCAGGATGGTCTACCCTCTCATCAGACGTCTGAAACAAGGGGGGATCCTCCATGCTCGCGCATCTTCCACCGGCCTTACAGAATCTGCAGTTACCGTTACGCCTGCGACTCTGGGATGGCCATGAATTCAACCTGGGGCCGACGCCCAGCGTCACTATTGTGGTCAAGGACCCACAAATGGTTTCCCAGTTCACCCATCCCAGCCTCGACGCGTTAGGAGCGGCGTTCGTCGAAGGCAAGCTGGAGCTCGAAGGTTCTATCAGTGACGTGATTCGCATCTGCGACGAGTGGAGCCAGGCGTTGCTCGGTGATCAAAGCAGCCACCCTGTTCGCGTCGTCCATGACAAGGAAACCGACGCCAAGGCGATCTCCTATCACTACGACCTTTCCAATGCGTTTTACCAGCTGTGGCTCGACAGTGACATGGCGTATTCCTGCGCCTATTTCGAGACCGGTAGCGAAACCCTTGAGCAAGCCCAGCAAGCCAAATTCCGCCACTTGTGTCGCAAGTTGCGCCTGCAGCCCGGCGAGTATCTGCTGGATGTCGGTTGTGGCTGGGGTGGGTTGGCGCGGTATGCAGCCCGGGAGTTTGGCGCGAAGGTGTTCGGTATTACGCTCAGTAAAGAGCAATTGGCCCTGGCACGTGAGCGGGTGAGTGCCGAAGGCCTGGACGATCTGATCGAATTGCAGCTGCTGGACTACCGTGATTTGCCACAGGACGGGCGCTTCGACAAGGTGGTCAGCGTTGGCATGTTCGAGCACGTCGGCCACGCTAACCTGACCCAGTACTGCAAAACCTTGTTCGGCGCGGTGAAGGAGGGCGGCCTGGTGATGAACCACGGGATCACCGCCAAGCACACCGACGGCCGACCGGTAGGACGCGGTGCCGGTGAATTCATCGAAAAGTACGTGTTCCCCAATGGTGAGCTGCCGCACTTGTCGATGATTTCTGCCGAGATCAGCGAAGCCGGGCTGGAGATCGTCGATGTCGAAAGTCTGCGCCTGCATTACGCGCGTACCCTCGACCATTGGAGCGAACGTCTCGAAGATAATCTGGAAGCCGCTGGCAAATTGGTGCCTGAGCAGGCGTTGCGAATCTGGCGACTGTACCTGGCGGGATGCGCCTACGCTTTTGCCAGGGGCTGGATCAATTTGCACCAGATCCTGGCAGTGAAAGCCCATCCCGATGGCAGCCATGAACTGCCGTGGACCCGCGACGACATTTACAATCCCTAGAGAATCGGGGAAATAAGCCGGGCGATCCGCATGCCGACCTGCTGCAGGCGGCGGGTCTCCCGGCTTTCTTCTTTGGCGATTTCGTGGGCCTGCGCGAAGTCATCATTGAGCATCTCTTCCACCTCGGCAGCAAACACGCTGTCGACGGTCAACAACATGACTTCAAAATTCAACCGGAACGACCGGTTATCCATATTCGCACTGCCAATGGCGGTTATTTCGCTGTCGATTAACACCACTTTCTGATGCAGAAAGCCGGGTTCGTAGCGGAATACCCGGACACCGGCGCGCACCGCTTCGAACGCATAAAGGCTGGAGGCGGCGTAGACGATCCGGTGATCCGGCCGTGATGGCAGCAGAATCCGCACATCCACCCCGCGCAGTACTGCGAGGCGCAATGCGGCGAATACCGCTTCGTCAGGGATGAAGTAGGGACTGGTGATCCAGATTCGTTCCGTTGCCGCATGGATAGCTTCAACGAAGAATAATGAACAGGTCTCGTAGGAATCTGCCGGGCCGCTGGCGAGCAACTGGCAAAGCACGCCGTCGTCCGGATAAACGTCCGGCAGGATCAGCGGGGGCAGGGAGCGGGCAGCCCAGAACCAGTCTTCGGCAAAGGATTCCTGCATGCAGGCGACCACCGGCCCGCGTACTTTGACGTGAGTATCGCGCCATGGCGCCAGGGGCGGTTTTTCGCCCATGTATTCATCACCGACGTTGTGCCCGCCGACGAAGCCCAATACCCCGTCTACTACCACTATCTTGCGGTGGTTGCGAAAGTTGACCTGGAAGCGGTTGAGCCAGCCGCTACGAGTCGCGAATGCTTTAACCTCGACGCCGGCGTCGCGTAGCGGTTGTACGAAACTGTGAGGCAAGGAGTGGCTGCCAATGCGGTCGTACAACAGATAAACAGCTACGCCTTCGGCGGCTTTCTCCAGCAACAAGGTTTGCAGACGTCGGCCCAGGCGGTCGTCATGGATGATGAAAAACTGGACCAGCACGGCTGTCTTTGCCTGGCTGATGGCTTCAAAAATCGCGTCGAAGGTGACCTGGCCGTTGATCAGCAGGTGCACTTCATTATTCGCCAGGCACGGCATACGCCCCAGCTTGGGCATCGCCCTCAGTGATGCGTACGCGTTCGAGGCGCGGGCGGTCAGCGCTTCTTCTACCCAGGGTCGCCAGTTCATGTCGGCGATGGCTTTGCGCATTTCCTCGTTCGCTTGGCGCCGTGCCTTGATGTAACCATCGAAGGTACTGCGGCCGAAGACCAGGTACGGGATGAGCGTCAGATAGGGAATGAATAGCAACGACAGAGCCCAGGCAATCGAGCCTTGGGCGGTACGAACGGTTAGTACGGCATGAATGGCGGCGATCATGCCTAGCGAGTGCAGAAGGGCGATCAGATACCCGAAAACATGCGGTCCAAAATAATCCATGGGGCAGCCTTGCTCCTGAAGATTCGATACTTAACAGACCATGTTCCGTGCAGAATGTCGCTAATTAATTGGCCCATGAACCGAAGCTCGTGGCTGACGTCTAACGGCCACTACTGATCAGGAGTTACTCGATGAACGTTCGTCTGCTGGGTTTGGCCGTGGCTTTTGGTTTGGCTCTTCCTGTGGCCGCTCAGGCGCAGATGCTGCAGCCGGGTTTGTGGGAATTAACCTCGAGCAACATGAAAGTCGATAACCAGAACTTGCCCGATCTGCAATTGATCCTTGGGCAGATACAGAGCCAGATCACCCCTGAACAGCGCGCACAGCTGGAGAAGCAGGGCATTACCATGGGTGGCAAAGGGATTCGGGCTTGCCTGACGCCTGAGCAAGTGAAGACGGACAACATTCCGCTGACGGATCCGCAATCGGGCTGCAAGCAGGAAATCACCGAGCGCATGGGTAATCAGTGGAAATTCCGCTTCAGCTGTCCGAAAGCGCAAGGTGCCGGCGTTGCCACATTCCTCAGTGATCGTGAATTCACTACCAAGGTCAACGGCACGTTCAATGCCACCGGTATTCAGCAGAACGGTAGTCTCGATACCCGCGCCGTGTGGTTGGGGCAGGATTGCGGCACGGTTAAGCCCAGAGCCTAAAAGCTTCGCGAGCAGACTCCCACAGGGACCGTGTGGGAGTCTGCTCGCGGTTTGGTTCGCTCAAGCTCTCCCTAGCCCTGATGATCTCAACCATTCACATACCGCCTCGACCGCCATCCTGCCGAAATCTTCCCCGGTGCGGCTGCGCACGCTGACAAACCCGCCTTGCTTTTCCTTCTCGCCGATCACCACCAGATACGGCACGTGCTGACTATGCTCGCGAATCTTGTGTCGGACCTTCTCGTTGCGCAGATCCGCGCTGGCACGCACGCCGCTTCGGCGCAATGCCTCGGTCACCGACTGGGCATAATCCAGTTGGCGATCATCCATGCTCACGACAATCACATGCGGCGGTGCGCGCCAATGTTCCAGTTCGTGTGGGCACGACCAGCAGGTGCCGTATATCCGTTGTGGCGAAGTACCGCTGATGTGGTCCAGGGCGAACGCCTGCAACACCTTCGTCGCGGGAACATGCGGGCCTACAGTCACACATTCGAAATCCCCCAGCAGGTACGGCGATAGCATTTCAACGGGTGTTGATTGCAATGACGGATCGCGACGGCGGATCGGGTGATTGGTCGCCGCCAACGTCTTCATACGGGCTTCGATGATGGCGAGGTCGACCAGGGTTAAAGGACGCTCGTAGGTGAACTCATAAAAGAAGCCGTCGCCCAAGGCCGATCCAGTCTGCAGCTGCGCACTCGGATAGAGCTGTTTGACCGCCATGGACAGCATCAGCGCGCAGGAGCGGCGCAGGATTTCCAGGCCGTCGGGCTCTTGGGGTGTGACGATACTGACTCGCGCATCAGCCTTGAGCATGAATGCACAGTCCACCAGCACACCGTCTACTCGCCCTGCGACCGCCGCTTTGGCCAACCCGACGCCGATACTCGCGGCAAGCTCGTACACGGACAAAGGCTGGTCGTATTCACGCAATGAACCATCGGTCAAAGTGATCTGGATCATGGTCAGTGTTCTCGAAAGTTTCGATCACATGCGCTAGCGCATAAACACTAGAGGAAATTCCTGGCAGCTGTCATTAAGACGTTCGTCGTGCCAGGCAATGGCTATTCCGCCTCCCGGTTCCAGCGGCTTTCAGCGACCGCGTCATGGGCGTGCAAGCTTTCGGCATGGATGACCTGGATGCCAAACGCGTTGATGCCAGGCGAGCGTTTCAGGGCCACATTCAAGCGTCGGGCAGCGTCTTCACAGAACATCAGGTTCTGACCGTTAGCCAGGGCGAAGGCTTGTTCGTCAGCGCGTTTCACAGCGGTTTGTACTGCGGTGCCGAGCGCCGCTTCCGCGTCATTGATGATCGCGATCAGCGGTAGCTCGTCCAGATAATGCTCCAGATGAAGATGCAGTTTCGCAGTGCTGCGTTGGCTATGGGGCGTCGCAATGATGCCTTTGGTGGAACCGAGCCACGCCAAAATATCTGCGTGTTGCAGGGCTTTGTTGGCAAAGTCATTAACGAATTGCTGTTGAATCAACTGCCGGGACAACGCCGCCGAGCAAGGGCAGGTCGAGGAATATGCAACGTCGATTTTTAGTTCCACGTGGAACATCGCGTTTTTCAACTGTGCTTCGATGCAGACCGGGTAGGTTTTCCAGCCCGACAATGGGCTAACTAGAGCAGGCCTTTTCAGCAGCAGATCGGTGTGAATGTTCAGATAGGCGCTGGTAGACAGCCCTTCATGACTTTTCAGAAAACGCTGCAAGACTTGCCGAAGCAACCCAGGCGTGAGGTTTTCCTGTTCGAGCATCTCCAGCGCCAGGTACAGCCGCGACATATGAATGCCACGCGCCTCACCGTCGTCGAGGCTCACGCCCGCATCGGCCTTTGCGCTCAAGCGTTGGCCATCGAATGAAACAGGAAGAGCAATGCCACACATACCCACCCACTCCAGTGGCAGGGCTTGGCGTGAGGCCTGCGTGGCGATATCCGGCAGAGTCAGCGCGTTCATGAGCAGGTCCATCGTGGAAGTTGGCTTCGTATGTTATGTTATTACATTAGATGCGACCACGCCTTTTGCAAGCCCGACGATTTGATCGGGTATGCCCTGTGAGGAAAACCTGATGCCCAACCGTCTCCCCGTCACCGTCCTGTCCGGCTTTCTCGGTGCCGGAAAAAGTACATTGCTCAACTACGTGCTACGTAATCGCGACAACCTGCGGGTCGCCGTAATCGTCAACGACATGAGCGAAATCAACATCGATGGCAGCGAAGTCCAGCGCGATGTCAGCCTCAATCGCGCGGAAGAGAAACTCGTGGAAATGAGCAATGGCTGCATCTGCTGCACGTTGCGTGAGGACTTGTTGGATGAGGTCAGCAAACTTGCCAGGGAGGGTCGGTTTGATTACTTGCTGATCGAGTCCACCGGTATATCCGAGCCAATGCCCGTGGCGGAGACCTTCACCTTCCGCGACGAAGACGGGCAGAGCCTGGCTGACATCGCCCGGCTCGACACCATGGTCACGGTGGTCGATGGCATGAATTTCCTGCTCGACTACCAGGCCGCCGAGAGCCTGGCTTCCCGTGGTGAAACATTGGGCGATGAGGACGAACGCTCGATCACTGATCTATTGATCGAGCAGATCGAGTTTGCCGACGTGATTCTGATCAGCAAGATCGACCTGATCAGCAGCCGCGAGCGCCAGGAACTGATCGCGATCCTCGAGCGGCTCAACGCCCAGGCAGAAATCATCCCGATGGTGATGGGTGAAATCCCCTTGCAGAAGATTCTCAACACCGGTCGCTTCGACTTTGAAAAGGCCGCTCAGGCGCCCGGTTGGCTGCAGGAGCTGCGCGGCGACCACGTGCCGGAGACCCAGGAGTACGGCATCGCCTCCAGCGTCTATCGAGCACGTAGGCCCTTTCATCCACAGCGTTTCTTCAGCTTCATCGATCGGCCGTGGGTAAACGGCAAACTGCTGCGCTCCAAAGGCTTCTTCTGGCTGGCCAGCAAACACATGGATGCCGGTAGCTGGTCCCAGGCCGGGGGCTTGATGCGTCATGGTTTCGCCGGACGCTGGTGGCGTTTCGTGCCGAAAACCCAGTGGCCGCAAGACGCGCAAAGCACCGCCGGGATCATGGAAAACTGGACAGCCACCGTCGGCGATTGCCGGCAGGAACTGGTGTTTATCGGCCAGAACATCGACTTCGCACAACTTACCGCTGATCTCGATGACTGCTTGCTGACCGATGATGAAATGGCGCTGGGTGTCGAGGGCTGGACGCTGCTGCCAGACCCGTTTGGTCACTGGGGGCTCACGGCTTGAGCCAGGTGCCCTGGCTCTGGGCTTCGCAAAACGGCTGCAGATACGCCGCGTCGGTGGCTACGCCGTAATAGTGAATATCCTGGCGGTAGGGCATATTGGCCACTTGAGCGTTGCTGCACACGCCGAAGGCACCGGTGGGGCATTGGTCGACGTACTGCACTTCAACGTTCTGTCCAGCCAGGTTTGGCTGACAGAATCCGTTGGCGAACAGCTTTTCCGGGATGGTGCGGTTCTGCTGGCAGACTTTGACGTCGAGTCTCTCAGCCGTACTATGTACCACACATGCCTGGGCCAGCGCCTCGCCTGAAGTGAACGCCAGCAGCAACGACAAGCCCATCAACCGCATCCCTTACCTCCTCAGAAAACCTAGACCATGTTTCAGAACATACCGACTCACGTCATTGCCGGCCCATTGGGCGCTGGCAAGACCAGCCTGATCAAGCACCTGTTGGCGCAGCGGCCGGCGCGTGAGCGTTGGGCGGTGCTGATCAACGAGTTCGGCCAGATCGGCCTCGACGCCGCGCTGCTGGCCCAGGACGTCGATGGTATCGCACTGGGTGAAGTGGCCGGGGGCTGTTTGTGTTGCGTCAACGGTGCGCCGTTTCAGATCGGGCTCGGCCGTTTGCTGCGCAAGGCGCGGCCGGACCGCCTGTTCATCGAGCCTTCGGGGCTGGGCCATCCGGCGCAGTTGCTCAGGCAGTTGAGTGAATCGCCGTGGCAAGGGGTGCTCGCCGTTCAGCCTTGTGTACTGGTACTGGATGCCCAGGCGCTTGCTGTCGGCAAGCCGCTGCCTGCGACGCAACAGGAGGCGCTGAACAGTGCGGGGTTATTGCTGTTGAACAAGTCTGAAGATCTCGATGCCGGTGATCGCCAGCGCATCGCCGCGCAGCTGCCGGCGCGTCGGTTGTTCTGGACGCAGCAAGCCGTGTTGCCGTTGAGCGAATTACCCGGGCTTGAAGCTCAGGCTGTGGCGGCTGTGGATAACTTCAGCGTGCCCAAGGGACTGGCGCAGATGCCGGCGATCTGGAGTGATCCTGCAGTGCCGATTTGCCTGAGTCAGGAACAGGAGGGCGGTTGGAGCATTGGGTGGCGTTGGCACTCGAATCAGGCATTTGATGCCGCGCTCATTGGCCACTGGCTGGAAAGCCTCGCCTGGCGGCGGGCGAAGCTGGTTATCCACAGCGTCGGTGGTTGGGTTTCAGCGAATGCCCTGGATAACTCGGTGCTGCAATGGCGGCCTAGTGAGTGGCGGCAGGATTCGCGGATCGAGCTGATTTTCAGTGAGCCGCAGGATGTTGGGCTTCTGCAGAAAGGCTTGGCTGGGTGCCGAACTCAAGCGAGCTAGGGGATTTTTGCTTTGTTTTGAGGGCCTCTTCGCGGGCAAGCCCGCGATTGGTTTTAACTGACTGACATCAGACTTACGGACGCCACTTGGTGTGTTCCTGCCGCCACTGGTTCAGCTCGATAACCTCGGCGCGAGGCTTCACGACGTCGCCTGCCTCAGGCGTGTCGTCGAATGGCATCGGGTAGGGTGCCAGTTCGATCTGCGCGCTGTGGGCACCGAACTGGGTAATCGTACCGTTATGACGGGTTTCGCCGGTCACGGTGAATTCGAAGTTATACACACGGGCCAAGCGCCGTCGATCATTGGCGTCTTTGATGAAGGCGATTTTTTTCAAGGCCACGTTGCCGTCCAGCAATTCTATTCCGAGCTTGCTGCAATGCTGCATGACCCGCTCCAGCGCCCGCTCGCGCAAGCCATGGTTGTGCCACAGCCACGCGCCAGCGGTGGCGAGCAGCATCAGCACTAAGATATTTCCGAGGGTCAGCATCAACGGGTGCTCCAACAAGATGGTGTCAGCTTAACTGTGTCGCCGGTCTGTCGTACAGGCTGTGTTTCGTCGCATACTGTTCGGCTCGAATTTCAATCGTTTTACGGAACTCACCGCATGAGACGTACGCCCCATCTGCTCGCCATACAGTCCCACGTGGTGTTCGGCCACGCCGGCAACAGCGCCGCGGTTTTCCCGATGCAGCGGGTCGGGGTGAATGTCTGGCCGCTCAATACCGTACAGTTCTCCAATCACACCCAATATGGCCAGTGGAGCGGCGAAGTCCTGGCGCCGAATCAGATTCCCGAGTTGGTGGAAGGGATCGCGGCAATTGGCGAGCTGGGCAACTGCGATGGTGTGTTGTCCGGTTACCTTGGCAGCGCGGCCCAGGGCCGGGCCATTCTGTCGGGGGTGGCGCGGATCAAATCGATGAATCCCAAGGCGCTGTATCTGTGCGACCCGGTGATGGGTCATCCGGAGAAGGGTTGCAGCGTGCCGGCGGAAGTCAGCGATTTTCTGCTGGAAGAGGCGGCTGCCGTGGCGGATTTCATGTGCCCGAACCAGCTCGAGCTGGACAGCTTCTCTGGGCGCAAGTCACAGTCGCTGTTCGATTGCCTGGCCATGGCGCGGGCGCTGCTGGCGCGTGGGCCGAAGGCGGTGCTGGTCAAGCATCTGGACTATCCCGGCAAGTCGACGGATGTTTTCGAGATGCTGCTGGTGACGGGTGAAGGCAGCTGGCACCTGCGGCGTCCGATGCTGGCGTTTCCGCGGCAGCCAGTGGGTGTTGGCGACCTGACATCCGGGCTGTTCCTGGCGCGTGTCCTGTTGGGCGATAGCCTGGTGGCGGCTTTTGAGTTCGCTGCCTCGGCCGTGCATGAAGTGCTGCTGGAAACCCAGGCCTGTGCCAGCTATGAGCTGGAACTGGTCCGGGCGCAGGACCGGATTGCCCATCCGCGGGTGCGGTTCGAGGCGACGTCGATCAGCCTCTGAGTTCGGTGTTGAAACCATTCGCGAGCAGGCTCGCTCCCACATCGATCTTCAGTGGACACCGGGTATGTGGCCGACGGAAATCCCCTGTGGGAGCGAGCCTGCTCGCGAAAGCTGTCTGAAGCTGACAACAGGCGTCAGGCGTCGCCCTTGATTTCCTGATAACGCTTTTCCAGTTCCTGGCGAATCTGCCGACGCTGCTGGGCCTGCATGAACCGACGCTTGTCTTCGCTGTTCTGCGGTTGCAGCGGCGGGACTGCGGCCGGTTTGCGCTGGTCATCCACTGCGACCATGGTGAAGAAGCAGCTGTTGGTGTGGCGCACGGAGCGTTCGCGGATGTTCTCGGTCACCACCTTGATGCCCACCTCCATCGAGGTGTTGCCGGTGTAATTGACCGAGGCCAGGAAGGTCACCAGTTCGCCGACATGAATCGGTTCGCGAAAAATCACCTGATCCACTGAAAGGGTCACTACATAGCGGCCGGCGTAGCGGCTGGCGCAGGCGTAGGCCACTTCGTCGAGGTACTTGAGCAGGGTACCGCCGTGAACATTGCCAGAAAAATTGGCCATGTCGGGGGTCATCAATACCGTCATCGACAGTTGGGCGTTTCCGGGTTCCATAGCGTTCTCACGGTTCAAGGCAGGTTCGGAGGGGAGCGCACCTCTACGGGTGCCTGGTTCGGTTTTTTTCAAACCACAGTTATCGGGACGCCGGGCGGATGATCGCCGTCACGCCTCAACGATCTGTTTCCATATATTGCACCGCCTTTCTGCCGGAAGTCGCGGTGTTACCCTTCAAATGCCCACCCCGAAGGCAACTCCTACATCTAAATCGGATTTTTACTCTGCTCAATCAGACCTTTCCCGGGGCTGGCGCTTGAGCAGTCGTTACCCAAGGAGCCCACACCGTGCATGCCATCAGTTTTATTCAGGACCTGGCAGTGATCATGTTGGTCGCGGGTGTGGTGACCGTGCTGTTCCATCGCTTCAAGCAGCCGGTGGTCCTCGGCTATATCGTCGCCGGCTTCATCATCGGCCCGCATACGCCGCCGTTCGGCCTGATCCACGACGAAGAAACCATCAAGACCCTCGCCGAACTCGGGGTGATTTTCCTGATGTTCTGCCTGGGCCTGGAGTTCAGCCTGCGCAAGCTGTTCAAGGTGGGTGCCACGGCGTTCATCGCGGCGTTCCTGGAAATCGTGCTGATGATCTGGATCGGCTACGAGATTGGCCGCTGGTTCGATTGGAACACCATGGACTCGCTGTTCCTGGGCGCGATCCTGGCGATTTCCTCGACCACCATTATCGTCAAGGCCTTGAATGACCTGAAGATGAAGAACGAGCGCTTCGCCCAATTGATCTTTGGCGTATTGATTGTCGAAGACATTCTCGGCATCGGCATCATCGCCTTGCTGTCGAGCATCGCGGTCAGCGGCACGGTCAGCTCCGGTGAAGTCTTCTCCACCGTCGGCAAGCTCTCGCTGTTCATGATCGTCGCGCTGGTCATCGGCATCCTCCTGGTACCGCGACTGCTGGCCTACGTGGCCAAATTCGAAAGCAACGAGATGTTGCTGATCACTGTGCTGGGACTGTGTTTCGGCTTCTGCCTGCTGGTGGTCAAACTCGAATACAGCATGGTGCTCGGGGCGTTCCTGATTGGCGCGATCATGGCCGAATCCCGGCAACTGCTGAAGATTGAGCGCTTGATCGAACCGGTTCGCGACCTGTTCAGTGCAATCTTCTTTGTCGCGATCGGCTTGATGCTCGATCCGATGATCCTGCTGCAATACGCCTGGCCGATCGCGGTCATCACGGTCGCCGTGGTGCTGGGCAAGATGTTGTCCTGCGGCCTTGGGGCTTTTATCGCCGGTAATGACGGACGTACCTCGCTGCGGGTCGGTATGGGGCTTTCGCAGATCGGGGAATTCTCTTTTATCATCGCGTCGTTGGGCATGACTCTGCAGGTCACCAGCAACTTCCTCTATCCGGTGGCTGTGGCCGTCTCGGTGCTGACTACGCTCATGACCCCGTACCTGATTCGTGCGGCGGACCCATTGTCGATCAAGCTGGCCGCGGTGTTGCCTCAACGCCTGAGTCGGGTGTTGGGGATGTACGGCGAATGGTTGCGCAGCATTCAGCCTCAGGGCGAAGGTGCGCTGCTGGCATCGATGATTCGGCGGATCCTGTTGCAGGTAGGGGTCAATCTGGCGCTGGTGATTGCGATCTTCTTCTCGGGCGCGTACTTCGCCGAGCGCATGTCCGCTTATCTGCAGGACTGGATCAGTGACCCGAGCTGGCAGAAAGCGTTGATCTGGGGCGGGGCGCTGCTGTTGTCGCTGCCGTTCCTGATCGCCGCCTATCGCAAGCTCAAGGCGCTGTCGATGTTATTGGCGGAGATGGGTGTGAAGCCGGAAATGGCCGGCCGGCACACGCAGCGAGTGCGCCGGGTGATCGCCGAAGTGATCCCGATTCTCTCGCTGCTGGTGATCTTCCTGCTGCTGGCAGCCTTGTCGGCCAGTATTCTGCCGACCAACAAGTTGCTGGTGCTGATCGTCGTCGTCGCGGCCGCCGTGGCGGCGCTACTCTGGCGCTGGTTCATCCGCGTGCATACGCGCATGCAGGTGGCCTTGCTGGAAACCCTGGACAACCACAAGGATTCGACCGGGCATTGACTACAAGGCGCGGGTCAGGCGGCTCAGCTTTCCAGCCAGACGTCCCGCGCCCAATGCCATACCGATTCCCAGGTCTCCTCGGCAATCAGCTCTTCCTCGGCCAGCCACAACACCACGGTGCCGTCTTCTTCGACCAGGTAGTAGTTGTCGCCATCCTGGCAGATCGGGATCATGCTGCGATCGACGCCTGCGTCCCAGGCGTTGGCGGCAACGTCCGGCAGGTAGGTGTGGGATTGCGGGTCGGTGACGGTCACCGGCTCCAGGCTGCCGTAGACCACGTCGCTGACGGTCAGCAGGAACTCTCTGAAGACAAACGGTATGTCGATGAACAGTTGTTCCTCGATTTCCACCAGTTGATCTTCGTCAGGCAACTCCAAGGGAACCGGTACCGGTTCGTTGGCTTCACGCAGTTGTTCGATGATTTCTTCCACGTCCGGGATCCTCTTGCTGATGGCGCGGCTTATATGGGGCGGTTTATACAGTAGCTCGCTAGAGATGCAACCGCGAAATAGAAAACCCCGGCCGAGGCCGGGGTTTCTATTACAGCATGCTTAACGCAGAGAGGATCAGCCGTTCTGGCGGATACCTGCAACCAGCCAAGGCTGGTTCTCGCCCTGCGGACGTTCCATGTTCCAGCTTTCGCTGAACACTTCGCCCTGGTCGAAACGCGAGTTCTTCGACACACCACTGAAGGTCAGGGTGGCGATGGTCTTGTCGGCGCGATCATCCACGCCATCCAGCTGTACGTTGAGGTTATCAATGTAGGTGGACTGGAAACCTTCGCCCAGGTCGGCACGTTCGCGCTTGAGGAACTCGAGCAATTGCGGGGTCACGAACTCGGAGATCTTGTCCATTTCGTTGGCGTCCCAATGCTGTTGCAGGGACTGGAAGTGGTTGCGGGCCGCTTCAATGAAATTCTTTTCATTGAACCAGGCCGGAGCATTGATCACCGGGCGAGCGGCAACAGGTGCTGCTGAACCGCCGAAGATCGAACCCATGGCTGCTGGCTTCTGCTCGAACGCTTCGCGCTGCATTGGCGCGCCTGCCGGAGCCAGGTGTTCCTGCTGCTTGCGGCGACGGGCGGCGATGAAACGGAAGACCAGGAAGGCGATGACCGCCATGATCAGGATGTCGAAGATCTGCATGCCTTCGAAGCCACCACCCATGAACATGGAGGCCAGCAGGCCACCGGCGGCGATGCCGGCCAGAGGGCCGAGCCAGCGCGAAGCACCGCCGGCCTTGGCGGCAGCGCCAGCGGCACCGGCGGCGCCCGCAGTGGCGGCAGCACCGCCTGCGGCAGAAGAAGGAGCCATTTGGCTGGTCTGGTGAGTCGGCGCAGCGCCGGAGCTCTTGCCACCACCAAAGCGCTTGGCGTTGGCGTCGAGGCTCATCGTCAGGCCGATGCACAACGCCATGGCGATGCTAAGAAAACGTTTCATAGAGGGAATTCCCATTTGTGGAAGGCACGCGCGCCATGTTGCACAGGTGAAGTGTTACTGGCTAGCGGCAGAGTGTTTCGGGCTTTTGCCTGACAGGTTTCGTTCAGCTTCAATCAGTGCAATAAGGCCTGTTAACTTTGGTCTGTAGGAGATGTGATTTAGTTCGGTAGGAATGAATCCTGTAGGAGCGAGCTTGCTCGCGAAAAACGTCACGACAACGCATTCATCCAGAATGAACGCTTCACCGTTGACGACCTTCGCGAGCAAGCTCGCTCCTACAGAAAGCAGAACGCGGGGTTTAGATCGCTTCCAGCTTGGCATAACCCAGCATCAGCCATTTGCTGCCTTCGCTGAAGTTCACCTGGACCCGGGCCTGAGCCCCGGCGCCTTCGAAGTTCAGGATCACGCCATCGCCAAACACCGAATGCCGAACGGCCTGACCCAGACTGAACCCGGTGTCCGGGATCTCGCTGCCACCGAACAGGCTACTGGAGCTCTGCTGCTGGCCGCCGCCGAACGGACGGCTGACACTGTTGGACAGGCGCACTTCCTGGATCAGGCCTTTCGGTACTTCCCGTACGAAACGCGACACCTTGTTGTAGGTCTCGCTGCCGTACAGGCGTCGGGTTTCAGCGTAGGTCATCACCAGGTTATGCATCGCCCGGGTGATGCCGACATACGCCAGGCGGCGCTCTTCCTCGAGACGGCCGGGTTCTTCCAGGCTCATCTTGTGCGGGAACAGCCCTTCTTCCATGCCCACCAGGAACACGTAGGGGAATTCCAGGCCTTTGGCGCTGTGCAGGGTCATCAGCTGAATGCTGTCTTCGTGCTCGTCGGCCTGGGTATCCCCGGCTTCCAGCGACGCGTGACCGAGGAATGCCGCCAATGGCGACAGGTCTTCGTCTTCTTCCGCGTTTTCAAAGTTGCGCGCGGCGCTGACCAGCTCCTCAAGGTTTTCCACCCGGGCCTGGCCTTTCTCGCCTTTTTCCGCTTCGTGGTAAGCAATCAGTCCCGATTGCTCGATGACCGTCTGGGTCATCAGATGCAGGGGCATCTCCATGCATTTGGCCGCAAGGTTCTCGATCAGCTCGATAAATGCCCCGAGAGCGCCGGCAGCGCGCCCGGTCAGCCCTTTGTTGGCGACCAGCAAGCGCATGGCTTCCCACATCGACACATCGCTGTGACGGGCATGGTCGCGGATCGCTTCGACGGTTTTCTCGCCGATGCCACGGGCCGGAACGTTGATCACCCGCTCCAGCGCCGCATCGTTGCCACGACCTTCCAGCAAGCGCAGGTAGGCCATGGCATTCTTGATTTCAGCCCGCTCGAAAAAGCGCTGGCCGCCATAGATGCGGTACGGAATACGCTCGCGTAACAACGCTTCTTCCAAAACGCGCGATTGGGCGTTGGAGCGGTACAAAATCGCGATATCACTGCGCGCCAGGCCGGTTTTCAGCGCGCTTTCGATGGTTTCCACCACGTAGCGTGCTTCATCGTGTTCGTTGAAGGCGGCGTACAGATTGATCGCTTCGCCTTCACCGCCGTCGGTCCACAGCTCTTTACCCATGCGTCCGGCATTGTTGGCGATCAGGGCGTTGGCCGCCTTGAGAATCCCGGCGGTGGAGCGGTAGTTCTGCTCCAGGCGAATGGTCTGGGCATCCGGGAAATCGTCCGAATACTGATAAATGTTCTCGATTTTCGCGCCGCGCCAGCCGTAGATGGACTGATCGTCATCGCCCACCACCATCAGGCTATCGCCACCCTTGGCCAGCAGGCGCAACCAGGCGTACTGCACGGCGTTGGTGTCCTGGAACTCGTCCACCAGAATGTGCCGGAAGCGTTTTTGATAGTGCGCCAGCAAGCCCGGGTGATCGCGCCACAGGTCGAGGGCGCGCAACAGCAATTCGGAGAAGTCGATGACACCCGCGCGCAGGCACGCGGCCTCGTAGGCTTCATAAATGCTGCGCATGGTGGACAGGAACAAATCGCCGCTGGCTTGAATGTGTTGCGGGCGCAGGCCTTCGTCCTTCTGCCCGTTGATGAACCACTGGGCCTGACGGGCCGGCCAGCGTTGTTCATCCAGACCCAGCTCGCGGATCACCCGCTTGACCAATCGCTGCTGGTCGTCGCTATCGAGAATCTGGAAAGTCTGGCTCAGGCCGGCTTCCTGCCAATGCGCCCGCAACAGGCGGTGCGCCAGGCCGTGGAAGGTGCCGACCCACATGCCGGCCGGGTTGATACCCATCAGCTGTTCGATGCGATGTCGCATCTCGGCAGCGGCCTTGTTGGTGAAGGTTACCGACAGGATCGAGTGGGGCGAGGCGTTTTCGACCTGGATCAACCAGGCGATACGGTGCACCAGCACTCGGGTTTTACCGGAACCAGCACCGGCCAGGACCAACTGACGACCCACGGAGGCAGCTACGGCCTGGCGTTGGGCATCGTTGAGGGAGTTCAGCAGAAGGGAGAGATCATCGCGCATTGGGGCATTCTAGGGGGCGGCGCCACACCGGGCAAACCCCGCTTTGCTTTAGCCGATGAAAGTCAGGCGCATGACGACCGGTCGGTCATCGGCTGCAAGCGTTGGCGGGACTCGCCTGGACCCTTTTACGGCGGGGAAAGCAGAGGATATTTTTAGCTGTTTTATGACCCGGGGCAGTTTGGTCCGGGCAGTTGCTTGTGTATGCTCCGTGCACGTTTCGGGCTCATGCTCATCATTATAAGAACAAGAATATTGCCTATGACCCTCAGCTCCGACCTGTCGGGCCCCACGGTGGAGCCTCGGGTTATCCGCAAACAGTACGCCATGGAAATGGCGGTCGAGCGCACGCGCCTGCTGTATCAGGGCTCGTTGCTGCCCACCCTGTTCATGCTGATCAATGGACTGGTCTGCGCCTGGTTGCTCTGGAGTCCGCAGCGCTATTTCCTGGTCAGCGTCTGGCTGGTGTGGTTGTTGTCGTTGGTGGCGTTGCGGGTGATTCAAGTCGCAGCCTTCGATTCAGCGATTCCCAACCGCCAGGCCCATCCGATCTGGCGCCGCATGTTTTTGCTGGGTTCGGCCCTGACCGGTCTGACCCTGGCGGGTGCCGGCATTGCCCTGGTCCCCGCCGACAACTTCATGCAGCAGGCCTGGGTGTTCGGCCTGATCGGCGCTGCAGCGCTCTCGGCCAGCGTCGCCTACGCGGTCAGCCTGCCCGCCTTCCTGTCCTTTACCTTGCCTTGCCTGTTGCCGGCCATCGGCTATCTATTTTGGGGCGGCGATGAGCAGGGGCAGGGGTGGGGCTGGTTCGGGCTGATTCTGCTGGGCGCCTTGAGCGTGGTCGCCTGGCAGGTCAATCGGCTGATCGACAGCGGCCTGTTGCGGCGCTTCCAGAATCAGGCATTGATCGAACACTTGCAGCAGGCCCAACGCGGTAGCGACCGGCTCAATCACAAGTTGGCCAAGGAAATCGACCAGCGCCGTCGAGCCGAAGACGAACTGCGTGAAATCCAGACCGGGCTGGAAAGCCGCATCACCCAGCGCAGCCTGGAGCTGGACGCCGCCAACCAAGCCTTGAGCAAGAGTGAAGCGCGTCTGGCGCTGGCATTGAAGGCCAGTGAGCTGGGGTTGTGGGACTGGAACCTGCAAACCGATGAAGTCCATCACACCCACCTCCAGGAGCTGTTCGGCCTGGAGCCGGAGTTCGTGACGGCGATGCTGCGCCACCTCAAGCCGCGCCTGCACCCCGATGACTTGCCGTCGCTCAAGCGCGCGTTGGTGGAGCATTTGAAAGGCCGCAGCGAGGATTACCAGGTGGAGTACCGCGTGCGCCATGGCGACGGTCATTGGGTGTGGATCGAGGACCGCGGTCGAGCGGTCGAGCGCGCTGAAAACGGCCGGGTGATCCGGATGGTCGGCACCCGCCGCGACATCAGCGTCAGCAAAAGCCTGGAGGCGCAGCAGCAACTGGCCGCGACCGTATTCGAGGCAGCCAGCGAAGGCATCGTGATTTTCGACCCGAACTATTCGTTGATGGCGGTCAATCAGGCTTTCTGTCGAGTCACCGGCTATGACATCGAGGACATGCTCGGGCGCAACGTGGTCAACCTGCCTTGCAGTCGCGATGCCCGCCGGCACTATGCGGCGATCCATCAGGCGCTGGAACAGCACGGTACCTGGCAGGGCGAACTGGTGGAAACCCGCAAGAATGGAGAGCTGTATCCACAATGGCTGCAACTGAATGCGGTGCGCGATGCCCAAGGAAATGTGAGCCATATCGTGGGCTTCTTCGCGGATTTATCGGCTCGACGTGAATCTGAAGAGCGCATGCGCTACCTCACCCACTACGATGAGCTCACAGGCCTGGCCAACCGTTCGCTATTCCGGGAACGGCTCAGCGAGGCTCATCAACGGGTACGACAGGGCGGCTATCGCAGTCTGGCGTTGCTGCACATCAACCTGGATCGTTTCAAACTGCTCAACGACAGCTTTGGTCATGAGGTCGCCGACCAATTACTGCAGAAAATGGCCCGGCGCCTGGTCAACGCGCTGCCCGAGGCGGACACCATTGCGCGCCTGTCCGGCGATGAGTTCGCCGTGCTGTTCAACGCTTACGGCAATCTCTCGAGTCTGGCGCGCGTGGCAAACCGCTTGTCGACCAAGCTGCGTGTGCCGATCACTGTCGAGGGGCATGAACTGGTCGTGAGCGCTTCGATGGGCATTAGTATGTTGCCGGACAACGCCCGGGAAATTTCCGCTCTGGTCAGCCAGTCGAACATGGCCATGCAGCATGCCAAGCACTTGGGCGGCAATAATTTCCAGTTCTACACCGACAGCCTGCAAGCCAGCACCCTGGAGCGCTTGCAGCTGGAAAACCAGCTGCGCAAGGCCATCGAAGAGAAGCAATTGAAGGTGTTCTACCAACCCAAGCTGTGCCTCGCCACGGGCCGGTTGAACGCTGCCGAGGCGTTGGTGCGCTGGGATCATCCAACCATGGGCAGCGTTCCGCCAGGGGATTTCATTGGCCTGGCCGAAGAGTCGGGCCTGATTGGCGCGATCGGTGAATTCGTGTTGCGACAGGCCTGCTGGCAAGCCTGCGAGTGGCAGCGTCAGGGGCTTGCGTCGATTCGGGTATCGGTCAACCTGTCGGTGCATCAATTGCGTCACGGGAAATTGGTCAGCCTGGTGCGTCAGGTGCTGGAAGAAACCGGCCTGGCGCCACACAACCTGGAGCTGGAGCTTACCGAAAGTCACTTGCTCGATAGCGTCGAGCACATTATCGCCACCTTCCAGCAGCTGCGAGACCTGGGGATAAAACTGGCGATCGACGATTTTGGTACCGGCTATTCGTCGCTGAGTTATCTCAAGCGCATCCCGGTGGATTACGTGAAGATCGATCAAGCCTTTATCCGCGGCCTGGGGGAGGGCACCGCGGATGCGGCTATTACCCGGGCGATCATTGCCATGGCTCACGGCCTGTCACTGAAAGTGGTGGCCGAAGGGGTAGAGCGGCCAGAGCAGCTCGAGTTCTTGAAGGCCGAGCACTGCGATGAAGTGCAGGGCTATCTGGTCAGTCGGCCAGTCGAAGCCGATGGCCTGGCGCAACTGCTGCGTGCGGACGCCAAGCCCTTGTAAGGGCTACATGGAGCGCATAACGCGTGAAATGGGGACATTGAGTTACGCATTGAGCAGGCAAAAAGCCGATTCATGTAGTATAACTACAAGCTTGCTACATACCCGGCATCTGCCAATAACAAAGAGTCGACCCCTTTGAATCTGCTGCAACACATCGCCCAGTCTCGCCACCTGTTACGCAAGTCGGAGCTCAAGGTCGCCGACCACGTGCTGCTTGACCCTGCGGCAGTGATGCACAGTTCCATGGCCGACCTGGCCCATAGCGTGGGCATCAGCGAGCCGACCATCGTTCGGTTCTGCCGCGCCATCGGCTGCTCCGGGTTCCAGGATTTGAAGCTGAAACTGGCACAGAGCCTGGCGGCGGGTGCGAGCTTCGGGCAGTTCGCGATCCACGAAGACGATTCGGTCGCCGACTACAGCCTGAAAATCTTCGACACCACCCTGCATACCTTGATGGAAGTTCGCGAGAGGCTCGATCCAATAGAATTGCAGCGGGCCGTGTCACTCATGTCCCAGGCCCAGCGTGTGGAGTTCTACGGCTTCGGTGCGTCGGGTGCGGTAGCGGCGGATGCGCAGCACAAATTCTTCCGTTTACTGCTGACTGCCGCGGCGTATTCCGACCCGCACATGCAAGCGATGTCGGCGGTCACCTTGAAGCCTACTGACGTGGCGATCTGTATTTCCCAGTCCGGGCGCTCCAAGGATCTGTTGATCACCGCGAATCTGGTGCGCGAAAGCGGCGCTTCGCTGATCACCCTGTGCCCAAGCCAGACGCCATTGGCCGAGCTGTCGACCGTCAACCTGGCGATCGATGTGCATGAAGACACCGAAATCTACACACCGCTGACCTCGCGTATTGCCCACCTGGTGGTGATCGACGTATTGGCGATGGGCGTGGCCATGGCCCGTGGGCCGAGCCTGGTCAACCACCTCAAGAGCGTCAAGCGCAGCCTTCGCAGCTTGCGGTTGTCGCCCAAGTCAGTGAAGGCGCTGGACGACTGACGACTGACGTCGTCGTAAGGTCGTTCCGACCTTAATCGCGAGCAGGCTCGCTCCCACATTTGACCGAGTTGTCCTGACGGGCGCGGTCCCCCTGTGGGAGCGAGCCTGCTCGCGATGGTGTCCTCGAATACGACAACCTTCATCTGCCTGTAACCCACCCGCCGCCAAACCGTCATCCCCCGCGCCCATCCTGTAACTCCCGTAATCGCCTTGGGAGACTCGAAATGGCCCAGTCCTACGAAGAACGAAGCGCCGTCAGAACCCGTCGTCAGCAGGAAGACCAGCGCCGCATGGAGTTTCGCCGCGCCATCGAAGATCGCTGCGAACGCCGCCAGCTGCTGGCCGAGATTGGTGATTTTCCTGATGAACTGGAACTCAACTACTGGCAGGCAGCTCCCGTAGCTTGCCGTCGAAACGCTCAACCAGGGCGCTGATCTGCATCCGTTCACTGCGGATAAACCCAAGGAAAGCGTGCGCCACCGGCGACAGCCGTTTGGCCTTGGCCTGCACCAGGCACCAGCTGCGATAAAGCGGCAGCTCCTCGACCGGCAACTCGATCAAGCCACCGGTTGCCAACTCAAGGTTCAGGGCGTGGCGCGTCAGCAGCGCCACGCCCAGACCCGCCAACACACATTCCCGTTGTGCTTCGGCCGACGAGACCTCCTGGGTCTGGTTGAAGTGCACACGCTTCTCCTTGAAATACTCTTCACACGCCAGTCGCGTCCCGGAGCCGTGTTCGCGCAGCAGCAGCGTGTAAGGCTCCAGATCCTGCAAGCGCAGCGGGCCCATGTGGCACAGCGGGTGATCAGGCGGGGCCACCGCGACGATAGGGTTGTTGAGGAATGGCAGGAATTCCAGTCCCATATCCTGCGGCACCATGGACATGATCACCAGGTCGTCACGATTATCGGAAAGACGCCGGATCACCTGGCCACGGTTGACCACCGTGAGTTGCAGGTTGACCTCCGGATGCTGGCGTTTGAACGCGGCGAACAGATGCGGCACGAAGTACTTGGCGCTGGATTCCACCGCCAGTTTCAGCTGACCCTGCAGCGAACCCTGCATGTCCGAGAGCTGCATATCGAGGTTTTCCAGGCGCCCGAAGATGTCCCGGCTTGCGCGCTGAAGCGCTTCAGCGGCTTCGGTCATGTAGAGTTTTTTCCCGACATAATCGAACAATGGCTGTCCGATCAGCTCCTCGAGTTGACGAATCTGCAGGCTGACGGCAGGTTGTGTGAGTGACATTTCATCGGCTGCGCGGCTGTAAGACCTTAGATCACAAACCTCATTGAAGATCTGCAATTGACGCAATGTCATACGCATCAAGGACTTACGCATAATTCAAGGTCTCGCGCTGCTGGTTAATGAATCAACTATAAGTCTTTACTTATGCCTGACCCAATAATTAATCATTTTTGTTAATCCCTTGCGAGGGCTAGTGTGGGGCTGCGACTAAATTGAAACATTTGGTCACGCGTCGACCTGGTCTAACAGGTCGTGGGTACCACCGGCTCAAGGGAAACTCCAAGTGATAACAAAGATCCTGATCGCCAACCGTGGTGAGATTGCCGTACGAATCGTGCGTGCCTGCGCCGAGATGGGCATTCGCTCGGTCGCGGTCTATTCCGACGCCGACCGTCATGCCTTGCATGTGAAGCGTGCGGACGAAGCCCACAGCATCGGTGCCGATCCGCTCGCCGGATACCTTAACCCGCGCAAGCTGGTGAACCTGGCCGTGGAAACCGGTTGCGATGCCTTGCACCCTGGCTACGGTTTCCTCTCGGAAAATGCCGAACTGGCGGAAATCTGCGCCGAGCGCGGAATCAAATTCATCGGCCCATCGGCGGAAGTGATTCGCCGCATGGGCGACAAGACCGAAGCTCGCCGCAGCATGATCAAGGCTGGCGTGCCGGTCACTCCGGGCACTGAAGGCAACGTTGCGGGCATCGAAGAGGCCCTGACCGAAGGCGATCGCATCGGTTACCCGGTGATGCTCAAGGCCACATCCGGTGGCGGCGGCCGTGGTATCCGTCGCTGCAACAGCCGCGAAGAGCTCGAACAGGCGTTCCCCCGCGTGATCTCCGAAGCCACCAAGGCGTTCGGTTCGGCGGAAGTGTTTCTGGAAAAATGCATCGTCAATCCGAAACACATCGAAGCGCAGATCCTCGGCGACAGCTTTGGCAATGTGGTGCACCTGTTCGAGCGTGACTGCTCGATCCAGCGCCGCAACCAGAAGCTCATCGAAATCGCCCCGAGCCCGCAGTTGACGCCGGAACAGCGCGCCTACATCGGCGACCTGTCGGTGCGCGCGGCCAAGGCCGTGGGCTACGAGAACGCCGGTACCGTGGAGTTCCTGCTCGCCGAGGGCGAGGTGTACTTCATGGAAATGAACACCCGGGTGCAGGTGGAACACACCATCACCGAGGAAATCACCGGCATCGACATCGTCCGCGAGCAGATTCGCATCGCGTCCGGGCTGCCGCTTTCGGTGAAACAGGAAGACATCCAGCACCGCGGGTTCGCGCTGCAATTCCGGATCAACGCCGAAGACCCGAAAAACAACTTCCTGCCGAGCTTCGGCAAGATCACCCGTTACTACGCGCCCGGCGGTCCCGGCGTGCGCACCGACACGGCTATCTACACCGGCTACACCATTCCGCCGTACTACGATTCCATGTGCCTGAAACTGGTGGTCTGGGCGCTGACCTGGGAAGAGGCGATGGACCGCGGCTTGCGCGCCCTGGACGACATGCGTCTGCAAGGGGTCAAGACCACTGCCGCCTACTACCAGGAAATCCTGCGCAACCCGGAATTCCGTAGCGGCCAGTTCAACACCAGCTTCGTTGAAAGCCATCCTGAACTGACCAACTACTCGATCAAGCGCAAACCCGAAGAGCTGGCCCTGGCCATCGCCGCCGCCATCGCCGCCCACGCAGGCCTGTGAGGAATATTCCAATGACTAAAAAAATCCACGTTACCGACACAATCCTGCGCGACGCCCACCAATCGCTGCTCGCCACCCGCATGCGCACCGAAGACATGCTGCCGATCTGCGACAAGCTCGACAAAGTCGGCTACTGGTCGCTGGAATGCTGGGGCGGCGCGACCTTCGACGCCTGCGTGCGTTTCCTCAAGGAAGACCCGTGGGAGCGTCTGCGCCAACTGCGTGCGGCACTGCCTAACACGCGCCTGCAAATGCTCCTGCGTGGCCAGAACCTGCTGGGCTACCGCCACTACAGCGACGACGTGGTCCGAGCCTTTGTCGCCAAGGCCGCGGTCAACGGCATCGACGTGTTCCGCATCTTCGATGCCATGAATGACGTGCGTAACCTGCGTACGGCCATCGAAGCGGTAAAAGCCGCTGGCAAGCACGCCCAGGGCACAATCGCCTACACCACCAGCCCGGTGCACACCATCGACGCGTTCGTGGCCCAGGCCCGGCAAATGGAAGCCATGGGTTGCGACTCTGTGGCGATCAAGGACATGGCCGGCCTGCTGACCCCGTACGCCACTGGCGAACTGGTCAAGGCGCTGAAAAGCGAGCAGTCGTTGCCGGTGTTCATTCACTCGCACGATACGGCTGGCCTGGCGACGATGTGCCAACTCAAGGCCATCGAAAACGGTGCCGACCACATCGACACCGCGATCTCCAGCTTTGCCTCGGGCACCAGCCACCCAGGCACCGAATCCATGGTCGCCGCCCTTAAAGGCAGCGAGTTCGACACCGGCCTGAACCTGGAACTGCTGCAAGAGATCGGCTTGTACTTCTACGCCGTGCGCAAGAAGTACCACCAGTTCGAAAGCGAATTCACCGCCGTCGACACCCGTGTGCAAGTCAACCAGGTTCCGGGCGGGATGATCTCCAACCTGGCCAACCAGTTGAAAGAGCAGGGCGCGTTGAACCGCATGAGCGAAGTGCTGGCGGAGATCCCGCGGGTTCGCGAAGACCTCGGCTTCCCGCCGCTGGTGACCCCGACCTCGCAAATCGTCGGCACCCAGGCGTTCTTCAACGTGCTGGCCGGCGAGCGCTACAAGACCATCACCAACGAAGTGAAACTCTATCTGCAAGGCGGTTACGGCAAGGCGCCGGGCACCGTGAATGAAAAACTGCGTCGCCAGGCCATTGGCAGCGAAGAGGTGATCGACGTACGTCCGGCCGATCTGCTCAAGCCGGAAATGAGCAAGCTGCGTGCTGACATCGGTGCCTTGGCCAAATCCGAAGAAGACGTGCTGACCTACGCCATGTTCCCGGACATCGGCCGTAAGTTCCTCGAAGAACGTGCAGCCGGCACCCTGACACCTGAAGTGCTGTTGCCGATTCCGGAAGCGGGCGGCGTGAGTTCGGCCGGTGGCGAAGGTGTACCGACCGAGTTCGTCATCGACGTCCACGGCGAAACCTACCGCGTCGACATCACCGGTGTCGGCGTCAAGGCTGAAGGCAAGCGCCACTTCTACCTGTCCATCGACGGCATGCCGGAAGAGGTGGTGTTCGAACCGCTCAACGAATTCGTCGGCGGCGGCAGCAGCAAGCGCAAGCAAGCCACCGCGCCGGGCCACGTCAGCACCACCATGCCGGGCAACATCGTCGACGTGCTGGTCAAGGAAGGCGATACCGTCAAGGCCGGGCAGGCCGTGCTGATCACCGAGGCGATGAAGATGGAAACCGAAGTCCAGGCGGCCATCGCCGGTAAGGTCGCCGCCATTCACGTAGCCAAGGGCGACCGGGTCAACCCGGGCGAAATCCTGATCGAGATCGAAGGCTGAGTTAACAGCTTCGATTCAACGCTTTAAACCTCGGGGGGGCATGTGCTCCCCTTTTTTTATTGATTCGGCACAGCCTCTGTAGGAGCGAGCTTGCTCGCGAAGGAGTGTCAGCCAAGCCGGTGTCGAACTGACACACCTTCGCGAGCAAGCTCGCTCCTAGAGGGGTCCGGTTGCTGTTTGAACTTTACTCGCGGCACTCAGCCAGCGTTTTCACCTGCCCCGAATCCGTCTGGTTCTCATCGGACAGCCACCGTTCAAACCCCGCAGCAATCGCCGGCCATTCCGAATCCAGAATCGAGTACCAGGCCGTGTCCCGGTTCTGTCCCTTGACCACCATGTGCTGGCGGAACACCCCTTCGAAACTGAACCCCAACCGCTCCGCCGCGTACTTGGAGCGAGCGTTGCCGTTGTTGCACTTCCACTCCAGGCGCCGGTAACCCAGGGCGAAGGATTCCTTGGCCAGCAGGTAAATGGCCTCGGTACTTTTCGGTGAACGCTGCATGGGGGCGCCGAATGTTACGTGGCCGATCTCGATGCGGCCCTGGGAAGGAACGATCGACATCAGGCTGAGGATACCTTGCACATCGCCGCTGGCACGGTCGATCACGCTGAAGAAGTATGGGTCGCTGTTGGCCGCATGATTATTCAGCCAGTCATTGAAAGCACTGCGCTGCGGGAATGGCCCGTAAGGCAAATAGTCCCAAAGCTTCGGATCGGAACCCGGGCCTTGCAGGGCTTTCCACAAGCCGTCGCCATGGCGCGCCGGATTGAGTTTTTCCAGGCGGATGAAACGCCCTTCGATCATTTGGACCGAGGGTGCCGGGACGCCTTTCCAGTCCGCGAGTGAAGTCGACATGTTGTGCTCCTTGAACCTTAAATGGCTTTGCGAAACTGGATGAAACCTGGGCGTTCGGCGAGGCGCTCATAAAGCTGGATCGCGGTGGCGTTGGTTTCGTGGGTCAGCCAGTGGACCTTGCAGCAACCGTCTTCCCTGGCTGTGGCGTACACGTATTCGATCAGCTGCCGGCCGACGCCGGTGCCTCGGGTTTCGGGCGACACCAGCAAGTCTTGCAGGTAGCACGAGTTTTCGATGCTCCAGTTCGATCGATGGTAGATGAAATGCACCATGCCCACCGCTTTGCCATCGGCCCAGGCCAGTGCCGCGTGGGTCGGTTCGCTCGGGTCGAGCAGGCGCTGCCAGGTGCTTTGGCTAACGGCTTCAGGCAGTTCGGTGTTGTAGAAGCGCAGGTAGGCTTGCCACAACGGCAACCACGCGGCGTGATCGTCAGCGGTGACCTGGCGAATCTCGATCTGACTCATGTTCATTCCTTAACGCATCAAGTGGGCGAGGGCCTGGTCTTGCTTATCGGGGCTGGCGGCGAGCCCCTCGCGCACGCCGGCGATGTCTGCGGTGCCGCGGTTCTGGCTGAGCTTGCGCTTGCCTTGCAGGCGCTGGATCGGCAAGGCAAAGCCGACGATGGCCTTGAGCATCCCGTCGATGTAATCCGCGGGGGCGTCCGCGACCTTCCACGGGTTGCTGCGGCCTGCTTCATGACGATCCGTCAGAGCGCTGACCAGATTGCGCAGGCGATCGGCGTCAGTGAACACTTCGGCCGTGCCGTAGGCGTGAACGGCGACGTAGTTCCAGGTTGGCACGACTTTGCCGTGCTCGGCTTTGCTCGGATAGAACGCCGGGCTGACATACGCGTCGGCACCGGCAAAAATCACCAACGCTTCGGCTCCATCCTGCAACGTCTTCCATTGCGGATTGGCTCGCGCAAAGTGGCCATAGAGAGTGCCGTTATCGCCTTGATCGGGGCTGAACAACAGCGGCAAATGACTGGCTTGCAGGCCTTGATCCCCGTGGGTAACCAACACGGCAAGACGGGTGCCGAGTATCTGCTGGTGCAGGTCATACAAATCGTCGATGGCAAAGCTGCTTGGCGTGTACATGGAGATTTCCCTTGGCGAATGGCTTCATCCTAGGCAGGCTATTGGTCTGTTGTAAGAGCCATTAATGACCAATTTCATAGGTCCATTGCCATGACCACCGAAATCTTGTCCTTGTCGTTCAATCCAGCGGGTATCGAACTTGATCGCCGTCAGGGCTTGAGTCGCCAGTTGTATCAGGCGCTGCGGGTACGAGTGCTGGACGGCAGGCTGGTCAGTGGCACGCGATTACCGGCCAGTCGCGACCTGGCGGCGGCATTGGCGATATCACGCAACAGCGTGGTCCGGGCCTATGATCAGCTCTATGCCGAGGGCTTTATCGAAGGGCGTGTTGGCGACGGGACTTATGTCGCACAACTGCCTCAAGCCACGTTGCCAGTCAAAAAACTATCCACAAAAGTATCCACAGGGTTGTCCACAGGGTTACCCACAGCCTTATCCACAAATTGGCTGGATTTACCTGTCCCTTCATCCAGTGGAGTTATCTACAGTGGTGGGTTGGCGCGAGTGGAAAGGAACCATTTGGCGAAGCCGCCGAGTGGTCCGCCGCGAGCTTTTCGCGTCGGTGTTCCGGCCTTCGATCTATTTCCCTTTGAGGTTTGGGCCAAGCTGAATGCGGCTTTCTGGCGTAAACCGGATTTGCAGCAACTATGCTATGGCGATCCCGCAGGCGATGCGCGCTTGCGCGGGCTGATTGCCGCGTATTTGCGCAGTTCGCGAGGCATGCAGTGCACGGCTGAGCAAATAGTGATCACCAGTGGTGCGCAACAGGGAATCAGCCTTTGTGCACAGTTGCTGGTGGAGCCCGGCGATGGAGTGGCGATCGAGAATCCAGGGTACCGGGCGGCCGGTCATGCTTTCGCCGTGGCCGGTGCGCGTTTGCATGGGGTGGCGGTAGACAGTGAAGGTATCGATTGTCGCGAATTGGCAGGGCTTGGCGATTGTCGCCTGGCTTACGTCACGCCGTCGCACCAGTACCCGACCGGTGTGGTCATGAGCCTGGCGCGGCGCCTGGAGTTGTTGGCCTGGGCGGAGCTGACGGAGGGTTGGATCGTGGAGGACGACTACGATGGCGAATATCGATACAGCGGCGCGCCCTTGGCACCCTTGGCGGCACTTGATCGTCAGGGGCGGGTGCTCTACGTCGGTACTTTCGGAAAAGTGGCGTTTCCGGCGTTGCGCCTGGGTTACCTGGTGTTGCCACCGGCTCTGGTGGATGCGTTCGCCCAGCGTCGGGCAGTGGACGTGCGCCATTCCGAAGTAAGCACTCAGGTGGTCATGGCCGAATTCATGGCTGCCGGGCATTTTCAGCGGCATATCCGCCGCATGCGACGCGCGGCCCTGAGCCGGCGTAACACCTTGCTGGCCGGTTGGCCTGTGGATATCCCTGGAGTCGGTACGGTGCCGAGTGTGACCGCAGGGTTGCATTTGACGGTGGCGGTCGATTCGCAGGCACGGGAGCGCGAACTGCTCGAACAAGCCGCCAGCGTCGATGTCGAGATCAATGCATTGAGCAGCTACTGGTTGCCGGACTCGCCAACATCGGCGGACCAGCGCGCCGGGCTGGTCCTGGGGTTCGCGGCGGTGCCCGAGGCCGCGATCAGCGCAGCGCTCGGGCGGTTGGAGAACGTCTGGCGCGGATGACTCAGTTGCTTTCAAATCCTTCGAGTACGTTCACGGCATTGATGCCGATTTCTTCGACCGCGTAACCACCTTCCATCACGAACAGCGTCGGCTTGCCGAGCCTGGCGATGCGCGCGCCCATGGCCAGGTAATCCGAGCTGTCGAGCTTGAATTGGGAGATAGGGTCGTCCTTGAACGTGTCGACGCCCAGGGAGACGACAATGATGTCTGCGCCGTATGTTTCGATCTCTTTGCAGGCTTGTTCCAACGCGGCGCTCCAGCTGTCCCAACCGCTGCCCGCCGGCAAAGGGTAATTGAAGTTGAAGCCTTCGCCGGCACCTTCACCAAACTCGTCTTCATAACCGAGGAAGAAGGGAAATTCGGCTTCTGGATGGCCGTGGATTGACGTGAACAGCACGTCGCTGCGCCCATAGAAAATCGATTGGGTGCCGTTGCCATGGTGATAGTCGACATCGAGGATCGCGACTTTCCCGTGGCCCTGATCGAGGAACGCCTGGGCGGCGATGGCGGCGTTGTTGAGGTAGCAGTAACCGCCCATTAAATCGCTGGCCGCGTGGTGTCCCGGTGGGCGGCAGAGGGCGAACGCGCTACGGGCTCCGCGCTGGATCTCTGCCTGTGCGGTCAGTGCCACTTGCGCTGCGCTGTATGCCGCTTGCCAGGTGCCGGCCGTGATCGGAGCGCCGCCATCGAAGCTGTAATAGCCGAGCTGGCCGTGCAGGCTGGTGGGCTTGATCGGCCGCAGGGTGCGTGCCGGCCAGGTGTAGGGCAGCAGGTCACCGTCGGTGTTGAATTCGGTCCAGCGTGCCCAGGCACCTTTGAAGAAGTCGAGGTACTCGCGGCTATGGATACGCGCAATGGGTTCGAGACCGAAATCCTTGGGCGCCTCTACAGGGCCGAGGTTCTGGTTTTGCACCCGTGCCAGCACGTGGTCTGCTCGCGAAGGCATCTCGAAGCAGGGCTTGAGCTGCCCATCTATCAATTCGCAACGGCCGTGGTGCAGGTGATGATCATCCGAGTAGATCGTCAGCATTTTCTTGTTCTCCGCAGGCTGATTCGGTTGAACACAGTCTTGCGGCGCAAGGCGTTTTAGAGAACGGCAGGAAAGGCCAAAAGGGGATCGATATGGCCAAAATAGTTGACCGAAATTCGCCTGTTGCTGGCGCGAGTGTGCCCCGGCTTGGACATGGAATGTGGGAGCTGTGGGAAGGGGCTTGCCCCGCGAAAGCGGTGTTCCGGCCAATGTCGAACTTACTGGCCTCTTCGCGAGCAAGCCCGCTCCCACAGGGAATTGTCAGTGTGGCCTGAACTGGCTGGGTGCTACGCCGCTCCAGCGCACAAACGCATGGCGGAAACTCGCGGTCTCGCTAAAGCCAAGCGCCTCGGCGATTCGGTAGATCGGTAGTTGATCCTCGCAGAGCATTTGCTTGGCCTGTTCAAACCGTAGCTCATCCAGCAATTGCTGATAACTGCATCCCAGATCCTTGAGATGGCGACGCAATGTGCGCGCCGAACAATTCATCTGCTCAGCCAACCCCTCAAGCCCCGGTGCTGCGTTCAGCTGTGTACTGAGCAGGTGGCGGATCCGTCCCAGCCACGCCTGACGTCCCGTGAACTCGGTGTTCTGTTTGCGGCATCGTTCGGCCATGGCCTGATGGGTGATGACATCGGCAAGCGGCAGGGGCTGATCGAGCCAGCGTTTGTCGAAGGCAAAGGCATTGTCCCGAGCATCGAAGTGCAGTGGGCAGCTGAAATGTTCGGCGTAGATCGCTTCATAATCGGGCGCGGCATGTTCGAAGCGGGCGGCGAGCAGTGGCAATGGATAACCGAGCAAGTCGTCGCAGATGACTTTCAACGACACCAGGCAGAACTCGGCATTGAACACGGCCAGTGCAGGATTCTCGCGGTAATCGGCGGCCACGAACCAGATGCGCTCGCCGTCGTCTTCAAGACTCAGTTCGAAAAGTGTTCCCAACAGCGCCGGATAACGCATCGCCAGACGTAACGCGTCACCGAAGGTGGCACTGGTGAGCAGGGCATAGCCGAGTATGCCGTAGGACGACACGTGCATTCGTCGGCCCAGTTCCAGGCCGATGTCACGCTTGAGCGCTACCGCGTTGGCGCAGACCTGCATCTCCTGGTTGGTGGTGATGCGCGTGTCCGCCCGGCTCAGGTCCGCCGCACTGATACCGCTGCCGGCGAGCAGCGCTTCGCTGGACAGACCTTCGGCCTTGAAGGTGTTGAGCACCAGGGACACGGCGTTGAGGGTGGTGAGGTGGGAGTGGAGCATGCTCGGTTCCAACGTGAGGGTGCTGAAACCGAGCAAGTTATGTGCCGGTCTGTAGCGAACGCGGCCGTTTTTAAATAAAGCTGAAATCGTGACCACCGACCCCGTAATCCTGAAGATAAGGATCATAAGGAGCGAAATCGACAGCGGCTTTACATGTGCCTATCGCATTAACGGGCCAGCCCGCATAGGCCTCTTTTGGAATACGGAAACGGTAAGCAGAGCCTGGTGTTACCTGGGCTCTCTGTAACAAAGTATAAAGAGCAATGATTGCACCATTTATCTCTATTTGTACAGTCCAGGAGCAAGACACAATGCTGGGATGATCCAAATTTTTGATAGTCGCAAGATCCACATCAAGTCCGCTTGGGTAATCGGACACTTTGATTTGCGAGTCAATTAAACCCTCTACGACAGGAGGGCTCGAGACAATGGGGAGGGTCACTCTAACGAGAAGCTCAGGTGAGTCGACAGGCTCTTCATCGTCCAATTCGACGAAATAGGTGATTGCTGCTTCTTTTCCCGCCATGCGAGTGAGTTCTTCTCGCGGAATTTCAATACGTAGTGTTTCCGGCTTTACAATTAATACGGGTTTTGACGTGAAATCTACGGATCCATCGACGGCGTGGAGTTTAATGCCGATTTGCGCTGAGTCAGGCAAACCATCGGTTTGTACATGCACATAAACACGGAGGTGAGAGGAAGCAAGTTCTACAGGGACGATTATTCCGTGCAATTTATGGGCAACAAACGGATAGAGCCCATGATAAAGAGTGGGTGGCATAAGCTGCCGGGGGAGAACTGATGAATTCGATGAGCGTTGAAAACCTTCAAACACCGACTTGCTAGTTGACGATTTTCCGTGGAGTTTCATATAAGCTCCGAGGCCAATATCTTTTCAGATAGGGGAAGTTGGACATATGCATCTGTGACGATGCATTGATAACAGATATAAAGAAGCAGGCTGGTCTAACGTTAACCTTGGGAGGGGGCTTTGGCTACTGTCACAAATGACAGTTTCATCTACAAGATTTCACCGTTCGTCGTATCTGTCAGTAATTTATAACGTATCAGAAATCTGAATGGAATATTTCGATGCTCTAAAGAGTTTTGCAGCCCGTGACAGTTCCACGCAGTAATCCGTAGAACTTTCGTAGGCTGCGATACCCATCGGAACAGGGTTTTAAGCCAGCTCCCCACAAAGATCCAGCTCAACCAACCGCCGAACCTCGGCCATATCCAGCCCTGTTCCCAGCAGTGCATGCAATTTGCCGTACGCTGCCTCGCGAGTCATGCCGCCACCCGACAACACACCAACGCCGAGTAACCGACTACCGGCTTCGTAGACGTCCAGCACCACCCCGCCTTCATGGCATTGAGTGATCGCCACCACCACTATGCCTTTGTCTTGTGCCCGTTGCAGGCTGGTGAGGAACTCAGGGTTATCGCTCGGTCCGGTGCCGCTGCCGAAGCACTCGAGGACCAACCCTTGAATACCGCTATTGAGCAAACCATCAAGCTGTTCAGCACCAATACCTGGGAATAACGGCAGCACGCCGACCTTGGCCAGTTGCTTGCTCTGATGGTATTCCAGCTGAGCTGGAACTGATGGCGCCTTGGCCACGCCCTCGTTACGTTGCAGCCTGGCAAATGGATGACGACCAAAGCTGCGGATTTTCGCGCAACGGGTCGGTGCCAGCAGCTCACCATGGAAATACAAATGCACGCCCGGCGCGAGGCCTTGACCCAAGGCAACCAGTGCGCCGCCAAGGTTTTCCCAGGCATCGCTGTCGGTCACGCCGGCCGGCAACATGGAGCCGGTGAATACCACGCGGGCCGGCAGGCCGAGCAATTGAAAGCTCATGGCCGCGGCACTGTAGGCGAGGGTGTCGGTGCCATGCAGGATCAGTACGCTGTCGCAGCCCTGGACATCGACGGCATCGGTGACTGCTTCACGCAGTTGCTGCCAGTAGGCGGGGCTCATGTTGGCGCTGTCGATCAGCGGCGACATCTCGCGAAAGCGCCACTGCGGCACCGCCAGTTGAGGCTGGCTATGCAGGTACTCGCGCATCCGCGCTTCAAAACCGGATGCCGGCGCCAGGCCGTTGGCACTGGCTTGCATGCCGATGGTACCGCCGGTGTAGAGCACCATGACGTGCTGGGCGGCAGGATAAGTCGAGGAATTCATGGAGTTGCTCCGAGAACGACTGTGGGAGCGAGACCGGCTTGCCGGCGAAAGCGGTGTGTCAGTCGACATCAATGTTGAATGTCAGTCCGCATTCGCGAGCAAGCCCGCTCCCACATGGGATTTTGCACTTTAACCGATCAGCGTTGCGCTGCGGGTACGCCTTGCGGCTCGGCTTCAGCCTGGGTGGCAGGCGTCGGCGGGTTGGCTGGCCAGGCTTTCAAGTCCAGGTCAAGATCCGGGAATTTGCTCGAATCGAACACTGGTGTCTTGATACCAGCAGCGCGCTGGTCATCGTAGTCACGCAGGATGCGCATGCCGACCTTGAATAGCAGGAACAGCGCGATCAGGTTCACGAACGCCAGCAGGGTCATGGTGATGTCGGCGAAGGCGAACACGGTCCCGAGGTTCTCGATGGCCCCCCAGAAGATCAACACCAGCACCAGCGCGCGGTAGCCGATCAGTGCTTTGCGGTTTTCACCGATCAGGAAGCGCAGGTTGCTTTCGCCCAGGTAGTAGTTGTAGAGGATCGAAGTGAACACGAACAGCGCCAGTGCCACGGAGATGAACATCCGGCCCCAATCACCGACTACCGCCGCCAGCGAGTTCTGGGTCAGGGCAATGCCGTCGCCTTCGAAGCCAGGGGTATAGAAACCGGACAGCAGGATCAGCAACGCGGTGCAGGTGCAGATCACGAACGTATCGAGGAACACGCTGAACGCCTGAACCACACCTTGCGCCACCGGGTGTTCGACTGAAGCCACTGCAGCCACGTTCGGCGCACTGCCCAGGCCTGCTTCGTTGGCGAACACGCCACGCTTGACGCCCATGACGATCGCGCTGCCGATCAGGCCGCCGAAGGCTTGATCCAGACCGAAAGCGCTTTTGACGATGGTCATCAGCATCGCTGGAACGTGGTCGAACTGCAGCACGATCACGTAGATGGTCACGCCGATGTAAACCAGGGTCTTCACTGGCACCAGCAGGTCCGCGACCTTGGCAATGCGTTTGATGCCACCGATGAACACCAGACCCAGCAATACCGCCAGAGCCAGACCGGTCCAGGTGGTGTCGAGGCCAAAGGCATTATTCAGCGAGTGAGTCACGGCGTGGGATTGCAGGCCGTTGAAGGCAAAGCCGAAGGTCACCAGCAACAGGAACGCCATGATCATGCCGAGCCAGCGTTTCTGCAGGCCGTGCTGGATGTAATAGGATGGGCCGCCGCGGTATGTGCCATCGGAATCGCAGCGCTTGTAGAGCTGGCCGAGGGAGCATTCGAAGAAGCTGCTGGACATGCCGACCAGTGCGGTCACCCACATCCAGAACACCGCACCCGGGCCACCCAGGGTCACGGCGATGCCGACACCGGCGATGTTGCCGGCACCGACGCGGCCGGCGAGGCTGAGCATCAGGGCCTGGAACGAGCTCAGTTGCCCGGCGCTGCTTTTGAGGCTGTCGCGGAACACCGCGAACATGTGGAAGAAGTGGCGCAGTTGTACGAAACGCGAGCGAATCGTGAAGTAGCTACCGAGCCCGACAATGAGCACGATCAATACTTTCCCTGAGAGGAAGTCGTTAATGACTTCGAGCATGGATTTTTCCTCGCTGATTTTTTGTGTAGGCAAATGCTGGAGCGTCAGAAACTTCGTGTTACACCGGTTTGCGCGCGGCACAACAGGTGAGGCGAAGGTTCGTCCCGTCCATATCGCGGGTTGTTATTAGTTCGGGTTTCGCATGGGTTTGGGCCTCGTTACAGACGACCGCTCACGCGAAGAGGGGCGGCACTATACCGATGAGCGTGCCGTCCGTCTGCACGGTTGTGGTGCAAGCGCTGAAACGAGCTTTGAAACACCCGACGTTATGGCGTCGGGCTTCCTGTAGGAGCGAGCTTGCTCGCGAGAAACTTCAGGACGCCGCTGGGCATCAGGTTTAACGCGTTACCGTTAACGATCTTTCGCGAGCAAGCTGGCTCCGGCAGAGAGTTAAAAAAAAGGGCCTGGGGAATAAATCCCCAAGCCCTCAAAAGGTGAGAGGTGTCTAGTCCCTCGACCTGGTGAGCGGTGCTACTGGTAACGTGTCGGTTCAGGCTTTAAGCGGAACCAGACGCGGAGCAATCATGTTTTCCGGGCGCAGGATGTCGGCGAGCATTTCGTCGTCGAGCAAGCCTTCTTCGCGCACCAGTTCCAGCACGCCGCGGCCGCTTTCGAGGGCGATACGGGCGATGCGGGTGGCGTTTTCATAGCCGATGTACGGGTTCAGCGCGGTGACCAGGCCGATCGAATGTTCGACCAGCTCGCGGCAGCGCTCTTCGTTGGCGGTGATGCCGACGATGCAGTGCTCGCGCAGCATGTCCATGGCGCGTTGCAGCAGGCGGATCGAGTCGAAGATCTTGAACGCGATCAGCGGCTCCATCACGTTCAGTTGCAACTGGCCGCCTTCGGCCGCGATGGTCAGGGCCAGGTCGTTGCCGATGATCTGAAACGCTACCTGGTTCACGGCTTCCGGGATCACCGGGTTGACCTTGCCTGGCATGATCGAGCTGCCTGGCTGACGCGCCGGCAGGTTGATTTCGTTGATGCCGGTGCGTGGGCCGCTGGACAGCAGGCGCAGGTCGTTGCAGATCTTCGACAGCTTGACCGCGGTGCGCTTGAGCATGCCGGAGAACAGCACGAAGGCGCCCATGTCGGAGGTGGCTTCGATCAGGTCGGCGGCTGGAACCAGCGGTTGACCGCTGATCAGGGCCAGGCGCTGAACGGCCAGGTGCTGGTAACGCGGATCTGCGTTGATGCCGGTACCGATCGCGGTGCCGCCCAGGTTCACTTCGGTCAGCAGTTCAGGTGCCAGTGTTTTCAGACGTGCCAGGTCTTCGCTCAACGTGGTGGCGAAAGCGCGGAATTCTTGACCCAGGGTCATCGGAACGGCGTCTTGCAGCTGGGTACGGCCCATCTTCAGGACGTGGCTGAACTCAACACCCTTGGCGGCGAACGCCTGGATCAGGCTGTCGAGGCTGGCCAGCAGCGCGTCGTGACCCAGCAGCAGACCCAGGCGGATCGCGGTCGGGTAGGCGTCGTTGGTCGACTGCGCCATGTTCACGTCATTGTTCGGGTGCAGGTATTGGTATTCACCCTTCTGGTGACCCATGGCCTCCAGCGCGATGTTGGCGATGACTTCGTTGGCATTCATGTTGGTCGAAGTGCCAGCGCCGCCTTGAATCATGTCCACCACGAACTCTTCGTGGAAATCGCCGCGGATCAGACGGGCACAGGCTTCGCTGATGGCAGCGTGCTTGGCTTCGCTCAGGTGACCCAGCTCGCGGTTGGCGTCAGCGGCGGCCTGTTTGACCATCGCCAGACCGACAACCAGCTTCGGGTAATGCGAAATCGGAACGCCGGAGAGACGGAAGTTGTTCACCGCTCGCAGGGTCTGGATGCCGTAATACGCTTGAGCAGGTACTTCGAGTACGCCAAGCAGGTCTTTTTCTGTGCGGAAAGATGCAGCGGAGGACATGATAGAAATCATCTCGATAAGGACCCGGTCTATGCCGGAACACTGCAAATGCTAGGCTTGTGAAGCATTTTGGGCCAATGCTGTTAAACACTGGCCTATGCATATTCGGCATAATGACGATGTGACGCCGTGTGTGCGGCGAGCGTGTGACCTATTTTGGTGCGTGTCCGGGAGGGCGTGATGAATCTGGAAAGTAAATGGCTTGAGGACTTCAGTGCCCTGGCGGCCACCCGCAGCTTCTCCCAGGCTGCCGAGCGCCGCTTCGTGACCCAGCCGGCCTTCAGTCGGCGAATCCGCAGCCTGGAAGCGGCGCTCGGACTGACGTTGGTCAACCGTTCGCGCACGCCGGTCGAGCTGACAGCGGCGGGGCAGCTCTTCCTGGTTACCGCGCGCACGGTGGTCGAGCAGCTTGGTGAAGTGCTGCGTCATCTGCATCACCTGGAAGGCGGGCAGGGCGAGGTAATGCAGGTTGCGGCCGCTCACTCGTTGGCGCTGGGTTTTTTTCCACGGTGGATCGCGCAGTTGCGTAACGAGGGCTTGAACATTGCTACGCGGCTGGTGGCGACTAACGTGGGTGACGCGGTGCATGCTCTGCGTGAAGGGGGCTGTGACCTGATGTTGGCGTTCTATGACCCGGACGCTGCAATGCAGATGGATCCGGAGATTTTCCCGTCGCTGCACCTGGGCAATACCGAAATGTTGCCGGTTTGCGCGGCCGATGCCGAGGGTAAACCGCTGTTTGATCTGGAAGGCGAAGGCAGTGTGCCGCTGCTCGCCTACAGCGCCGGTGCATTTCTCGGGCGCTCGGTGAACCTGCTGCTGCGTCAGCGGGCGTTGCGCTTTACCACTATTTACGAAACTGCCATGGCCGATAGCCTCAAAAGCATGGCGCTGGAAGGGCTGGGTATCGCCTGGGTTCCGCAGCTCAGCGTGCGCGCTGAACTGGCGCGCGGTGAGCTGGTGGTGTGCGGCGGCCCGCAATGGCATGTGCCACTGGAGATCCGCCTGTATCGCTGCGCGCTGGTGCGTAAGGCGAATGTGCGGTTGCTGTGGCGCAAGCTTGAGGGTGGCGCAGCGCAAGGTACGACCGGTTCCTGAGACCACTGAAGATCAAATGTGGGAGCGAGCTTGCTCGCGATGGCGGACGAACATTCAACATCGATGGTGGCTGACCCAACGCCATCGCGAGCAAGCTCGCTCCCACAGGGGAACGGTGTTGTATTTGACTGACTCTTAAGTCAATAAAACCGGCACTTTGCGCCGTATGACAGATGGTCGTTTCAGGGGCTGTTTATCTGCTTCATTGAGGTATACTGCGCGGCCTTCGGCCGGTTTCCCCCGGCCTTAATTCGTACAATCAAGCCACGCATATTGCGTGGCTTGTTGTTTTTTGACGCGCCTGCGGGCGCCCAGAGAGAAGAGGCACGACGATGAGCGCACTGGTTGGCGTGATCATGGGCTCCAAGTCCGATTGGTCCACCCTTAGCCACACCGCCGATATGCTGGAAAAGCTCGGCATTCCTTACGAGGTGAAAGTGGTCTCTGCCCACCGCACCCCGGACCTGCTATTCCAGTACGCCGAAGAGGCCGAGGCGCGGGGCATCGAGGTGATCATCGCCGGTGCCGGTGGCGCGGCCCACTTGCCGGGCATGTGCGCGGCCAAGACCCACCTGCCCGTGCTGGGTGTGCCGGTGCAGTCGTCGATGCTCTCGGGTGTCGATTCGCTGCTGTCTATCGTGCAGATGCCAGCGGGCATTCCGGTCGCCACCCTGGCCATCGGCAAGGCCGGCGCGATCAATGCAGCGCTGCTGTCGGCGAGCATCCTCGGTGCCAAGCACCCGCAGTTCCACGCGGTGCTGAAAACTTTCCGTGCTGAGCAGACAGACAGCGTCCTGGAAAATCCAGACCCACGCATCGCCTGAGGTTGTTGACGATGAAGATCGGTGTAATCGGTGGCGGCCAGTTGGGTCGCATGTTGGCGCTGGCGGGCACTCCGCTGGGCATGAACTTCGCTTTCCTCGACCCGGCGCCGGATGCTTGCGCAGCCGCACTGGGCGAACACCTGCGGGCCGATTACGGCGATCAGGATCACCTGCGTCAGCTGGCCGATGAAGTCGATCTGGTGACCTTCGAATTTGAAAGCGTCCCGGCCGAAACCGTGGCCTTCCTGTCGCAATTCGTCCCGGTCTACCCGAGCGCCGAAGCCCTGCGCATCGCCCGTGATCGCTGGTTCGAAAAGAGCATGTTCAAGGACCTGGGGATTCCTACCCCGGCGTTCGCCGACATTCAATCGCAAGCCGATCTGGACGCTGCCGTGGCTTCCATCGGTCTGCCGGCCGTGCTGAAAACCCGCACCCTGGGTTATGACGGCAAGGGCCAGAAAGTCTTGCGCAAACCTGAGGATGTGGTTGGCACTTTCGCTGAATTAGGTAGCGTGGCCTGCCTGCTGGAAGGCTTCGTGCCGTTCACCGGTGAAGTCTCATTGATCGCCGTGCGTGCTCGCGATGGCGAAACCCGGTTCTATCCGCTGGTGCACAACACCCACGACAGCGGCATTCTGAAACTGTCCGTGGCCAGTACCGATCACCCGTTGCAAGCCCTGGCTGAAGACTACTCCAGCCGCGTGCTCAAGCAGCTGAATTATGTCGGCGTGATGGCGTTCGAGTTTTTCGAAGTCGACGGTGGCCTCAAGGCCAACGAGATCGCCCCCCGCGTGCACAATTCCGGGCACTGGACCACCGAAGGCGCCGAGTGCAGCCAGTTCGAAAACCACCTGCGGGCCGTTGCCGGTCTGCCGCTGGGTTCGACGGCAAAGGTCGGCGAGAGCGCGATGCTCAACTTCATCGGTAAAGTGCCGGATACCGAAAAAGTCCTGGCGATTGCCGATTGCCATCTGCATCACTATGGCAAAGCGTTCAAGGTCGGCCGCAAGGTCGGTCACGCCAATCTGCGTTGTGCAGACCGCGACACGCTGGCCGCGCAGATCCTCAAGGTCGAAGCGCTCATCGCCGAATAAACAGTTTCCTGTGGCAGCGGCGGAACCATTCAAGGGCCGCAGTTCTCTCATGGCAGGATGCCAAAGTCTGACTAGGCTTCATAGCTAACTAATCAGAGGGAAATGACATGGGAATTATCGGAACCATCTTTATCGGCTTGATCGTCGGCCTGCTGGCTCGGTTCCTGAAACCGGGTGATGACAGCATGGGCTGGATCATGACCATCCTGCTCGGTATCGGCGGTTCGCTGGCGGCCACTTACGGCGGCCAGGCTCTGGGGTTCTACCACGCTGGCGAAGGCGCAGGTTTCCTTGGCGCGCTGGTGGGTGCCGTGATATTGCTGGTGATCTACGGCTTGATCAAAAAGAATTGATTCAGGCGACAAAGCCCTCTCTGCTGCGCAGCCGGGGAGGGCTAGAATGCTCGGCGTCATACAGTCCTGTCCCTAACCGAGCACCTCCATGCGCCGTCTTTTGCTGACTTTCCTGTTACTGGGTGCGGGCCTTGCCCATGCCGGCGAACTGCCGGAAACCGACTGGCTCGACCTGATGCCCAAGTCAGACCAGAACGCCCTCGAGGCCATGCCCGAAATCGATCACGATTCTCCCGAAGCCAATGGCACCTTTACCGAAAAGGGTGGCATGAAGCAGAGCAAGGGTTTGCCGGCGGTGATGTACTCGACCAAAACCGTGCCGTCGATGAACGACAAGAACATCCGCCTCGGCGGCTATCCGGTGCCGCTGGAATCCGACGCCAAGGGTCGCAGCACGCTGTTCTTCCTCGTGCCCTATCCGGGCGCCTGCATCCACGTACCGCCACCGCCGCCTAACCAGTTGGTGCTGGTGCGCTATCCGAAGGGGTTGAAGCTGGATGATATCTATACGCCGCTGTGGGTGACGGGCACGCTGAAGATCGAGAAGGTCACCAACGACCTGGCTGACGCGGCGTATGCGCTGGATGCGGCGAAAGTGCGGGTGGTGGAGGAGTCGGATCTGTAACAGCACCCGTTGGCTCGATACAAAAACCTGTGGGAGCGAGCTTGCTCGCGATGAGGTCGTAACATTCAGCATCTATGTTGACTGTTATGCCGCCATCGCGAGCAAGCTCGCTCCCACATTGGTTTTGCGGTGTTACAGCGGTTTGCTGGCAATGCTCACACCGAGGGTATGGCACGCACCCGGCGCCAGCGTCACCACATCATCCATCACATTCGCTGTCTCGATGCACAGCATCTTCTGCCAGCCATCGTCGGCCATGTCGCTGAACGCCGCGGCGCGATCGATCCACGGGTTCCAGATCACCGCCGAGCGCGAACCGCTGCTGGTCAGCTCGATGCGCCGTTCCCAGGCCGGGTCGACAATGCTCAGCTTCGCCGGAGTATTGAGGTAAATGCGATCGGTCTCGCCGGTGAAACCCAGGTCGCCGGCCTGAGTGGCGGTTTTCCAGTCATCCAGCGTCTCGATGTAACTCAAGCCATCCAGCCCTTCGACATGCACGTTGCGCACATCGCTGACCGCGAAATAGCTGTGCAGCGCCTGGCTGATGGTGACTTTATCGGTGCCCTGGTTGTGGCTGGTCAGGCTGATGTGCAACTGCTCATCGAGACGGATGCTCAGCTTCAAATCGACCTGATGCGGCCAGCCTGGCAGGCCACCTTCGGGGCAGGGCAGGAAAAACTCGACTTTGAGGCTCTCGCCTTCAGCTTCGATGCCGCCCAGTTCCCAGTCGATCGCCCGGACCAGCCCGTGGGCGGTTGGCGGCTCGCTGCTGACGCGCATCGTCTGGACACTCTGCGGGTTGCGCGACAGATTGCCGAACCACGGCCAGCACACGGGCACGCCCGCGCGGATACTTTTGCCGGTCTTGAACACGGCCTCGTCGTTGAGCCAGATCAGCGGCGGCTCGCCGGCCAACTGATAACTGAGAATGTGCGCGCCTTGCTGGGCCACCAGTAATTCGGCCTGCCCGTGGCGAATGCGCCAGCAGTTCAGTTCATCCAGTTTCACGGCTTCAACGTTGGGCGTTGTCATGGAACAGCTCTCGATCAGGAACAATGACTACTATGGACCGCGAAAAGGTCGCCGTGTTTGACGAGGCCCGTTTTAACGGGCCCGGGGCGGAACCGAACGGGTGCGGCCGCTGCCGTCGATGGCGACGAACACGAACACCGCTTCGGTCACTTTACGCCATTCGCTGGACAGCGGATCGTCGCTCCAGACCTCGACCATCATCTGGATCGAGCTGCGGCCGATTTCCAGTGCCTGGGTATAGAAGGAGAGCTGAGCGCCCACCGCCACCGGGACCAGGAATGCCATGCGGTCGATCGCCACGGTAGCCACGCGACCGCCTGCGACTTTACTGGCCATTGCGGTGCCGGCCAAATCCATCTGTGCCACCAGCCAGCCGCCAAAAATATCGCCAAAGCCGTTGGTTTCGCGGGGAAGCGCGGTGATTTGCAGGGCCAGGTCGCCTTGCGGGATTGGATCTTCTTGTTCGAGCTCTATCATGCCGGGGGTGCCTCTGACCCGTAACTCTCATTGGTACTTCAAGGTGAATAGCCGTCTCAAGGAAAAACGATTCAGCCCCGAACATACTACGTTCGTCATGTTTTTCGTAAGGCGCCTAAAGGGAAACTCTGCGAAATCGCCTATGAACCCCGGCAGGCGTTTTCGCACAGCAACCCTTGCAAGTTGTTGCAGGATTGCGAGTATATCGATCGGTAGACTCCGAGACGACCGTCTGGTTCTCATTTTGACCGTCAAATACGCACATCCATGTGCTTTTTCGAACAATTTGCTATCGTGCCGAACCTGCCCAAGCCTCCGCCAGCGTTGTTGGGGTTGCAGATCCGACTATAAGAGAAGCCCTTGCCATGACCACAGCGCCTTCGAGCATTGCGCAGCCGAGCCAACCTGCACGTCCGTTGACCCGCAGCGACTACAAGACTTTATCGCTGTCTGCCCTGGGCGGCGCGCTGGAGTTCTACGACTTCATCATCTTCGTGTTCTTCGCCACGGTGGTCGGCAAGCTGTTTTTCCCGGCCGACATGCCGGAATGGCTGCGCCTGATGCAGACCTTCGGTATCTTCGCCGCCGGCTATCTGGCACGGCCGCTGGGCGGCATCGTCATGGCGCACTTCGGCGACCTGCTGGGTCGCAAGAAAATGTTTACCCTGAGCATCTTCATGATGGCGGTGCCGACCCTGATCATGGGCTTGTTGCCGACTTACGCGCAGATCGGCATGTGGGCGCCGATCCTGTTGCTGCTGATGCGGGTGATTCAGGGGGCGGCGATTGGCGGTGAAGTGCCGGGCGCCTGGGTATTCGTTTCCGAACACGTTCCCCAGCGACACATCGGCTACGCCTGCGGCACCCTGACCAGCGGTCTGACGGCGGGTATCCTGCTGGGGTCGTTGGTCGCCACGGCGATCAACGGCGTCTATACCCCGGTGGAAGTCGCCGATTACGCCTGGCGGATCCCGTTCCTGCTGGGCGGCGTGTTCGGCCTGTTCTCGGTTTACCTGCGCCGCTGGCTGCACGAGACCCCAGTGTTCGCCGAGCTGCAACTGCGCAAGGCCCTGGCTGAAGAAGTGCCGCTGCGCGCGGTGTTGCGCGACCATCGCGGCGCGATCCTGATTTCCATGCTGCTGACCTGGCTGCTGTCCGCCGCCATCGTCGTGCTGATCCTGATGACGCCGACCGTGCTGCAGACGGTGTACCACTTCTCGCCGACCACGGCGCTGCAAGCCAATAGCCTGGCGATCGTGTTCCTGAGCTTTGGCTGCATCATTGCCGGCGCACTGTCGGATCGCTTCGGCGCAGGCCGGGTCTTCGTGTTCGGCTGTACGGCGCTATTGCTCAGCTCCTGGACCTTCTACCACAGCCTGGCCGCGCATCCCGACTGGCTTTTCCCGCTGTATGCCCTGACCGGCCTGCTGGTCGGCACCATCGGCGCCGTGCCCTACGTCATGGTCAAAGCCTTCCCGCCCGTGGTGCGCTTCAGTGGCCTGTCGTTTTCCTACAACGTCGCCTACGCCATCTTCGGCGGCCTGACGCCGATGATCGTCAGCCTGCTGCTCAAGGAAAGCCCGATGGGGCCGGCCTATTACGTGGCGGTACTTTGCGGTGTGGGGATTGTGGTGGGGGCGTATCTTTGGAAGAAGGGGCGCTGATCCCGAAATTGTCTGCAGCTGTACCGGCCCCAATCGCTAGCAGGCTAGCTCCCACATTGAAATGCATTCCAATGTGGGAGCTAGCCTGCTAGCGATTGGGGCGCATGAATTATCCGGTAAGAACTCGAATGCTGGCCTTTCATCCAATTGTCATATTTCAGCCATAGAGTGTTCACACGGCCTGCTGATACTTGGCCCCGACTTAACACACCCTATCTGCTAGGAGTAAGGCATGAAACTGAAGCGTTTGATGGCGGCAATGACTTTTGTCGCTGCTGGCGTTGCGACTGCCAACGCGGTTGCCGCTGTTGACCCTGCGATCCCGAGCTACGCCAAGACCACTGGTGTGTCGGGCAACCTGTCCAGCGTCGGCTCCGATACCCTGGCCAACCTCATGACCCTGTGGGCTGAGAACTACAAAAAAGAATACCCGAACGTCAACATCCAGATTCAGGCCGCCGGTTCCTCTACCGCGCCACCTGCGCTGACTGAAGGCACCGCTAACCTGGGCCCGATGAGCCGCAAGATGAAGGACAACGAGCTGCAGGCCTTCGAAACCAAATATGGCTACAAGCCAACCGCTATTCCGGTTGCCGTGGATGCCCTGGCCGTGTTCGTGCACAAGGACAACCCGATCCAGCACATGACCATGGAACAGGTCGATGCGATTTTCTCTTCGACTCGTCTGTGCGGTGCTAAAACCGACGTAAAAACCTGGGGCGACCTGGGAGTGACCGGCGATCTGGCGAACAAGCCGGTTCAACTGTTCGGTCGTAACTCGGTATCCGGCACTTACGGTTACTTCAAGGAAGAAGCCTTGTGCAAAGGTGACTTCAAGCCAAACGTGAACGAACAGCCAGGCTCGGCCTCGGTTGTGCAATCGATCAGTTCTTCGCTGAACGGCGTCGGTTACTCGGGCATTGGCTACAAGACCGCCAGCGTGAAAACAGTGGCTCTGGCCAAGAAAGGCAGCACTGAGTTCATCGAAGACACCGAAGAAAACGCCCTGAACGGCAAGTACCCGCTGTCGCGCTTCCTCTACGTCTACGTCAACAAAGCCCCGAACAAGCCTCTGGCCCCGCTGGAAGCCGAGTTCGTGAAGCTGATTCTGTCCAAGCAGGGTCAGGAAGTCGTGGTGAAAGACGGCTACATCCCGCTGCCAGCCAAGGTTGCTGCAAAAGCACTGGCTGACCTGGGTCTGCAGGAAGGTAGCAACGTAGCAAAAAAGTAAAACCCTGATCCGGGGCTAGCCCCGGATCAGTAGGAGCGAAGCTTGCTCGCGAAAGCGGTTGTTCAGTCAGCATTGATGTTGAATGTAATGACGCCTTTGCGAGCAAGCTTCGCTCCTACAAGTGCCGGCACGCCGGCCCCCCAAATTTTTGATCCACTGCCAGTTAACGCTGGCGGCGGATTTGTTGCGTCACTGCATTGTCATCTTTCTGTCATACAGGATCGCTAGGGTGTGCGAATGAATGATCTGGCCAATTCCCCCATGACTACAAATCCCCCCAAGCGAATTGACTTCAATACGCCTGAGTTGCAACGCAAGCGCCGTATTCGTGCGCTCAAGGATCGCCTGACCCGCTGGTACGTCCTCGTTGGCGGCCTTGCCGTTCTCGGCGCGATCACGCTGATCTTCTTTTTCCTCGGTTATGTCGTTGCACCGCTGTTCCAAGGGGCCGACCTGACCGCCCAGGACGCCATCACCCCTGCCTGGATGCAAGACGCCGGCAAGCCGTTGATGATTTCCCTGGAAGAGCAGAACCAGGTCGCCCTGCGGGTTTCCGATAAAGGCCAGGCGCTGTTTTTCGACATCGACAGTGGTGCCGAACTCAGACGCGTCGATTTGCCGATTCCGGCAGGCAGTCATGTGACGAGTATCGGTGAAGACCAGCCCGGTCATCCGCTGGTAGCGGTGGGTTATTCCAATGGCCAGGCCCTGGTCTTCCGTCACACTTATAAAGTCAGCTACCCGGACGGCAAGAAGACCATCTCGCCGGCTATCGAATACCCGTACGGCGAAACCCCGATCACGCTGAACGAGGCGGGCGGTGCGCTGGAGCACGTCAGCCTCAACGCCACCGATACGACGCTGATGCTGGTCGGTTCCACCGGTTCGCAGCTCAATGTCCTGTCGCTGACCAGCGAAGAAAACATGATGACCGGTGAAATCACCAGCGAGCAGAAGCGCATCGACCTGCCGCAGATGACCGAGCCGGTGAAGAACATCTTCGTCGACCCGCGTCAGCAATGGCTGTACGTGATTAACGGTCGGGCCCAGGCCGACGTGTTCAGCCTGCGCGACAAGAGCCTCAACGGTCGCTACAAGTTGCTCGAAAACGGCGACGCCGAGATTACTGCCAGCACCCAATTGGTGGGCGGTATCTCACTGATCCTTGGCGATTCGAAAGGTGGTCTGGCCCAGTGGTTCATGGCTCGTGACCCGGACGGCGAACTGCGCCTGAAACAGATCCGCAGCTTCCAGATGGGCACCACACCTATCGTTGAGATCACTGCCGAAGAACGTCGCAAAGGGTTCATTGCCCTCGATGCCTCCGGCAAGCTCGGGGTGTTCCACAGCACCGCGCACCGCACCTTGCTGGTGGATCAAGTGGTCGAAGGCCAAGGGGTCTTTGGTCTCTCGCCACGGGCCAACCGGTTGATCGTGGAAGCCGGCGGCAAGCTTCAACCGCTGCTGCTCGACAACCCGCACCCGGAAGTGTCCTGGAGCGCGTTGTGGAGCAAGGTCTGGTACGAGAACTACGACGAGCCCAAATACGTCTGGCAATCGACCGCCGCCAACTCCGATTTCGAACCCAAGCTGAGCCTGTCGCCGCTGACCTTCGGCACCCTGAAGGCCGCGTTCTACGCGATGTTGCTGGCCGCGCCACTGGCTGTGGCCGCGGCGATCTACACCGCCTACTTCATGGCCCCGGGCATGCGCCGCAAGGTCAAGCCGGTGATCGAGCTGATGGAAGCGATGCCGACAGTGATCCTCGGTTTCTTCGCCGGTCTGTTCCTCGCGCCTTATGTGGAAGGGCACTTGCCGGGTATCTTCAGCCTGCTGATGCTCTTGCCGATCGGCATTCTGGTAGCGGGCTTCGTCTTCAGCCGCCTGCCTGAGTCCATCCGCCTGAAAGTGCCTGACGGCTGGGAAAGTGCGATTCTGATCCCGGTTATCCTGTTCGTCGGCTGGTTGTCGCTGTACATGAGCCCGTACATGGAAACCTGGTTCTTCGGCGGCGACATGCGCATGTGGATCTCCCACGACCTGGGCATCACCTACGACCAGCGCAACGCATTGGTGGTCGGCTTGGCCATGGGCTTCGCGGTAATCCCGAACATCTACTCCATTGCCGAAGACGCCGTGTTCAGCGTGCCACGCGGCCTGACCCTCGGCTCCCTGGCGCTTGGCGCCACGCCGTGGCAGACCATGACGCGTGTGGTGATCCTGACCGCCAGCCCGGGCATCTTCTCGGCGCTGATGATCGGCATGGGCCGTGCGGTCGGTGAAACCATGATCGTGCTGATGGCCACCGGCAACACCCCGGTCATGGAAATGAACCTGTTCGAAGGCCTGCGCACCCTGGCCGCCAACGTCGCGGTGGAAATGCCCGAATCGGAAGTCGGCGGCAGCCACTACCGCGTGCTGTTCCTCTCGGCGCTGGTGCTGCTGTTGTTCACCTTCGTCATGAACACCCTCGCGGAGCTGATTCGTCAGCGTCTGCGCAAGAAATACTCGTCGCTTTAAGAAAGGTAGAAGTCTGTGAAACAGAACTCCCTGAATGGATGGTTCAAGAGCGGCGCCCCTGGCGTCTGGATCAGCGGTGGCGCGGTGTCCATCGCGGTCATCATGACCATTGGCCTGCTCGCGGTCATTGCCGTGCGCGGTCTGGGTCACTTCTGGCCGGCGGATCTGATCCACGCCAGCTACGATGTGCCGGGCCAGGCTAATCACCTGGTCATCGGCGAAGTGGTGCAGAAAGAACAAGTGCCGCGCGAGCGTCTGAAAAGTGCTGGGCTGCCGGTGCCGGACCAAGGTCCGGAATTCATGACCCGGGAGCTGATCAAGGTCGGCAACCGTGACCTGAACGGCAACGACTTCACCTGGATCGTCGGCGAGTGGCTGACTAACCAGAAGACCCCGCCGGAGTTGATGGCGATCGAGCGTCGCGAGTGGGGCAACTTCTACGGCTACCTGGTCAACGTCAAACAGGACGGCAAGGTCATCGCGCAAGGCGAAGCCGCGTGGCCTGAGTTACAGACCCGTGTGGCTCGCGTCAACGAGCTCGCGGCAGAACTCAAGACCCTGGAGAAGTCCGATATCGGCGCGATCAACGCCGGGCTCGAGCGCATCCGCCTGCACGGTCGCAAACTGGAACTGGCCGGCCAGCTCGACGCCACCGCACAGGCGGACATGGAATCCGAGCGCGCCGAACTGAACGCACGTTACCAGGACATCGAAGCGCGACTCAATGACCTGCATGCGCAGTTCAACCGTGACAGCCTGACGGCCCGCGATGCCAACGGCAAAGAGATCGAAATCAGCATCGGCAAAGTGGTTCACGCCTATCAGCCGAACGCCATGGGCACCTTCACCAAGATCGGCTTCTACTTCAGCAAGGTCTGGGAGTTCCTCAGCGACGACCCGCGTGAAGCGAACACGGAAGGCGGGATCTTCCCGGCGATTTTCGGCACCGTGATGATGACCCTGATCATGGCGATGATCGTGACCCCGTTCGGCGTGCTGGCGGCGGTTTACTTGCGTGAATATGCCAAGCAGAACGCCTTGACGCGGATTATCCGCATCGCGGTGAACAACCTGGCGGGTGTTCCGGCGATCGTGTACGGCGTGTTCGGCCTGGGCTTCTTCGTCTACGTACTCGGCGGCTCGGTCGACCGGTTGTTCTTCCCTGAAGCACTGCCGGCGCCGACTTTCGGTACGCCGGGTCTGCTCTGGGCGTCCCTGACCCTGGCGCTGCTGGCGGTGCCGGTGGTGATCGTGGCCACCGAAGAAGGCCTGGCGCGGATTCCTCGCACCGTACGGGAGGGCTCGTTGGCTCTCGGTGCGACCAAAGCTGAAACCTTGTGGAAGATCGTGCTGCCAATGGCCAGCCCGGCGATGATGACCGGCATGATCCTCGCCGTGGCGCGCGCCGCCGGTGAAGTGGCACCGCTGATGCTGGTGGGTGTGGTGAAACTGGCACCGTCGCTGCCGCTGGATGGCAACTACCCGTATTTGCACCTTGACCAGAAGATCATGCACCTGGGCTTCCATATTTATGACGTCGGCTTCCAGAGCCCGAACGTCGAAGCCGCACGACCGCTGGTGTACGCCACGGCGCTGCTGCTGGTGCTGGTGATCGCGACATTGAACCTGTCGGCCGTTTATATCCGTAACCATCTGCGCGAGAAGTACAAAGCGCTGGATAGCTGATTTGCAGCATTGATTTCTATGTGGGAGCCAGCCTGCTGGCGATTCAGGCACTGCGGTTTAACTCTGAAACCGCGGTGATGCCTTCGCCAGCAGGCTGGCTCCCACAAAAACCGAACCGAATTTGTCAGCACAGGGAGCCTCCCATGCAGCACGAAGCACATACCCACGGCATCAACATGTCTGCCCTGGGCCGCGACAAACAGAGCCTGAGCCTCGAGCAGGAAACCGTTGCCATCGAAGTGCCGGGCCTGAACCTGTTCTACGGCGACAAACAAGCGCTGTACGACGTCAGCCTGAACATCCCGAAACAGCGCGTGACCGCCTTCATCGGCCCGTCCGGCTGCGGCAAGTCCACGCTACTGCGTACCTTCAACCGCATGAACGACCTGGTCGACGGTTGCCGCGTAGAAGGTGAAATCAACCTGTACGGCCACAACATCTACCGCAAGGGAGAAGATGTGGCCGAGCTGCGTCGTCGCGTCGGCATGGTGTTCCAGAAGCCCAACCCGTTTCCGAAGACCATCTATGAAAACGTGGTTTACGGCCTGCGCATCCAGGGCATCAACAAGAAGCGCGTGCTCGACGAAGCCGTTGAATGGGCGTTGAAAGGCGCGGCGCTGTGGGACGAAGTCAAAGACCGCCTGCACGAATCGGCACTGGGCCTGTCCGGTGGTCAGCAGCAACGTCTGGTGATCGCGCGTACCATCGCCGTGGAACCGGAAGTGCTGCTGCTCGACGAACCCTGCTCGGCACTCGACCCGATCTCCACGCTGAAAGTCGAAGAGCTGATCTACGAACTGAAATCGAAGTTCACCATTGTCATCGTGACCCACAACATGCAACAGGCCGCCCGGGTTTCCGACTACACGGCGTTCATGTACATGGGCAAACTGGTGGAGTTCGGTGATACCGATACTTTGTTTACCAATCCGGCGAAGAAGCAAACCGAAGACTACATCACCGGTCGTTACGGCTAGGAAGCCGTGGTTGCTCACTGAACTGACGCTGCGGTCCACCGCACCTTACCGGACGCTCCAAGGACGCCAACATGATTAGTAAAGAAGGCCTTACCCATCACATCTCCGCGCAGTTCAACGCCGAGCTCGAGGAAGTGCGCAGCCACCTCCTGGCCATGGGCGGGCTGGTGGAAAAGCAGGTCAACGACGCGGTCACCGCGCTGATCGAGGCCGACTCCGGCCTGGCCCAGCAGGTTCGCGAGATCGACGACCAGATCAACCAGATGGAACGCAACATCGACGAAGAATGCCTGCGCATTCTGGCCCGTCGTCAACCGGCGGCGTCCGACTTGCGTTTGATCATCAGCATCTCCAAATCGGTGATCGACCTGGAGCGCATCGGTGACGAAGCGACCAAGATCGCCCGTCGCGCCATCCAGTTGTGCGAAGAGGGCGAAGCGCCGCGCGGTTACGTCGAGGTGCGCCACATCGGCGACCAGGTGCGCAACATGGTTCGCGACGCGCTGGACGCCTTTGCCCGTTTTGACGCCGACCTGGCGTTGTCGGTGGCCCAGTACGACAAGATCATCGATCGCGAATACAAGACCGCCCTGCGTGAGCTGGCCACCTACATGATGGAAGACCCACGCTCTATCTCGCGGGTCTTGAGCATTATCTGGGTGCTGCGTTCGCTGGAGCGTATCGGCGACCATGCTCGCAATATCTCGGAGCTGGTCATCTACCTGGTGCGCGGCACCGACGTGCGTCACCTGGGCCTCAAGCGCATGAAAGAAGAAGTTGAAGGAACAAGTGGTGAAACCGCTAATGTTCCTGGTAAAGCTGACGATATGTAAGATTGCCCGAGAAAAACGCCCGGTCCTTTGGCCGGGCGTTTTTGTTTGCGGCTTACCCATTCGAAAGCAGCGCCCCGCGAACGAAAAGTCCCGGCGTGACTGAAATGCTGTTCTGTAGGAGCAAGCTCGCTCCTACAGGTTTTTGGCAATGTGCCGTCAGCCAGTTAGCAGGCTTGCCGGGATTTTTAAAGGGGTGGTGGATGAGTAAGGTCAGTGTGTTGGTCGTGGACGACGCCTCGTTCATTCGTGACCTGGTGAAGAAGTGCCTGCGCAACTACTTCCCGGGCATCCGGATCGAAGAAGCGGTTAACGGCAGGAAAGCTCAGGCCTTGCTGGCGCGGGAGGCGTTCGACCTCGTGCTGTGCGACTGGGAAATGCCGGAGATGTCCGGCCTGGAACTGCTGACCTGGTGCCGCGAGCAGGACAACCTCAAGACCATGCCTTTCGTGATGGTGACCAGTCGTGGCGACAAAGAGAACGTCGTCCAGGCGATTCAGGCCGGCGTTTCCGGCTATGTCAGCAAACCCTTCACCAACGAGCAGTTGTTGACCAAGGTCAAGCAGGCACTGAACAAGGTCGGCAAGCTCGATACCTTGATGAACAGCGCGCCGCCCAAAATGAACTCGGCCTTCGGTAATGATTCCCTGAATGCGTTGACGGGCGGAAAGGCTGCCGTGGTTGCGCCATCGGCCGTCGCCCCTGCTGCTGTGGTGGCTGGCGCAGCGTCTCACGGCCTGCTCAACAGCCCGCCGGTCAAGGTGCCGGCGTCATCAGCGCCCGGCGGCGGTCGTGGCCAGGGCCAACTGCGGCTGCCCAATGGCATTGCGCAGTGTGTGATCAAGGCCCTGAGCCTCAAGGAAGCCCTGCTGGTGGTCAAGCGCACCGACGCCCTGCCGCAAATCCTCGACAGTGCCGTGCTCGACCTGGAGCAGGGCGACAACGCTGAAACCGCTCGCCTCAATGGTTACTTGCACGCCATCGTCGCCCACGAGCAAAAACCCGACAGCGAGTGGTTGCAACTGACGTTTCGTTTTGTTGATCAGGACGTGCAGAAGCTGGACTACATCTCCCGGTTGATCGCGCGGGGGACGGCGCACAAGCATTTCATACCTGGCGCTTGATCTTCGTCGCCTGTCAGTTCGCCTTCGCCGGCAAGCGGTCTCGCTCCCACAAGTGAAATGCATTCCAATGTGGGAGCGAGACCGGCTTGCCGGCGAAGGGGGCCTCATATTCACCGCACATCTTCTGGGTTGCCGATTTTGAAACATCTGCCGACTACCCCGGTCCATTGCACCTGCTAGGCTCCTCCCCAAGCCTTACTCGATAGATTCTCGCCCATGCTCGCGCGCCTGCTGTTTTTCTGTGGTCTTTTCCTGGCCTCCACCTCGGGTGTGGCCATGACGATCTACAAGTCCAAAGACGCCAATGGCGTGGTCTCCTACAGCGACCGCCCCACGAAGGGCGCCCAGGTGTTCGTTTTTCGTGATCGCATGGTCGAGCACCTCGACCGTCAGGTGTACCTCGACATCAAGAAGCTCAAGGGCATGGACAGCGTGTTCGTGCGCAACGACCTGTACGCCCCGGTCGAGGTAGAGTTGAGTTTCGCCGGGTTGAAGAACGTCAGCGGTGCACCGAGCCGGCCGATCCGCCGGGTGATGCCGGCGCGCAGCAACATTCGCCTGGCGCTGCTCACGGCGACGCAAGCGGGAAGGCCGCTGGCGTATACCCCGCAGTTCAAGTATTCCCTGGGCGACCCCTCAGGGACCGCCATGGCTTATCGTTATCCTCTGCCCTGGCGTGGCGGGCCATTTCGCTTGAGTCAGGGCGCCAATGGTCAATACAGTCACTTCGGCGCCAAGAGCCGTTACGCGATGGACATCGCCATGCCTGAAGGCACGCCGATCATCGCGGCGCGTGGCGGGGTGGTGGTGAAAACCGAGAACCGTCAGACCGGGCGCGGCACCGACCCGTCGGGCAATTTCGTGCGGGTGCTGCACGATGACGGGACCATGGGTGTGTACCTGCACCTCAAGCAAGGATCGGTCAGCGTACGGGAAGGTCAGAAAGTGGCGGTGGGCAGTGCGCTGGCCCTATCGGGCAACACCGGTAACAGCAGCGGTCCGCACCTGCATTTTGTGGTGCAACGCAATACCGGGTTGGGGCTGGTGTCGATTCCCTACCAGTTCAATCAGCCGGTGGGGGCGTTGCCCAACTTTGCGTTGGGCAAGCAATGAGGTGTCGTTTGGGCGGACGCCTTCGCGGGCAAGCCTCGCTCCTACAGGTTAATTTACGTATCTGTAGGAGCGAGGCTTGCCCGCGAATGGCGCGACGCCGACCCGGATCAGTCGATCAATCCAGCATCAACACCTTGGCCAGAATGATCTTCGGCCCTTTCATCTTCTTGATGATGATCCGCAACCCTTCGACTTCCAGCACTTCTTCCTCTTCCGGCACCCGTTTCAGGGTTTCGTAGACCAGCCCGGCGAGGGTTTCGGCTTCGATGTGGTCCAGGTCGATCCCCAGCAACCGTTCGACCTTGAACAGCGGCGTATCACCCCGTACCAACAGCTTGCCCGGCTGGTAAGCGAGGATCCCGCGTTCGGCCTTGCGGTGTTCATCCTGAATGTCGCCCACCAGCACTTCCAGCACGTCTTCCATGGTCAGGTAGCCGATGATGTTGCCGTCGGCTTCTTCGACCAGGGCGAAGTGCGAGCCGCCCTTGCGGAACTGCTCCAGCAACTGCGACAGCGGCATGTGCCGCGACACGCGCTCCAGTGGGCGGGTCAGCTCGGCGAGGTTGAACGATTCGGGAATGTGGTCCAGGGCCGCCAGTTCCAGCAGCAGGTCCTTGATGTGCAGCAGGCCGACGAACTCCTGGCTTTCGCTGTCGTACACCGGGTAACGGCTGAACTTGTGGCGACGGAACATCGCCAGGATTTCCTTGAGCGGTGCGTTGAACTCCAGCGTCACCAGGTCTTCCCGGGAGTTGGCCCAGTCGACCACTTCCAGCTCGCCCATTTCCACCGCCGACGCCAGGACGCGCATGCCTTGGTCGCTCGGGTCCTGGCCACGGCTGGAGTGCAGGATCAGCTTCAGTTCTTCACGGCTGTAATGGTGCTCGTGATGCGGGCCGGGTTCACCCTGGCCGGCGATCCGCAGGATGGCGTTGGCGCTGGCGTTGAGCAGGTAAATGGCCGGGTACATGGCCCAGTAGAACAGGTACAGCGGCACCGCCGTCCACAGCGACAGCAGCTCGGGCTTGCGGATGGCCCAGGATTTCGGAGCCAGCTCACCGACCACGATGTGCAGGTACGAAATGATGAAGAATGCCGTGAAGAACGACACGCCCTTGACCACTTCGGCGGACTCTACGCCGGCGGCGCTCAGCACCGGCTCGAGAATGTGCGCGAACGCCGGCTCGCCGACCCAGCCAAGGCCCAGGGAGGCGAGAGTGATACCCAACTGGCAGGCCGAGAGGTAGGCATCGAGCTGACTATGGACGGTGCGCAGAATGTGTCCGCGCCAGCCGTGCTTTTCAGCGATGGATTCAACCCGGGTCGAGCGCAGTTTGACCATGGCGAACTCTGCCGCAACGAAAAAGCCGTTGAGCAAAACCAGGATCAGAGCAAAAAGAATCATGCCGAAATCGGCGAAGAGTGTCGCGAGGGTCAAGCCAGGGGAAGGGTCCATGATGGAGTTTTGCGGGTTCCGTGTATTCGAAAAGGGGTCAATGCGGTGCCTGAAGGGCAGGCACAAGTCAGCCAATGTAGCGGCTGACCAGGTGATTGACTAGTGGCGAGTGCTGGCCGGTATCAGTCGGTGGCACTGATGACCCGGGATTTGCTGACCTGGGCCGGCGCAAAATGGCAGGTAAAGGTGCTGCCATGGCCCGGCACACTGCTGATTTCCATCCGCGCTCGGTGACGCAGCAGCACGTGTTTGACGATTGCCAGTCCCAGGCCTGTGCCGCCTGTGTTGGAGTTGCGGCTGGAGTCGACGCGGTAGAAACGTTCGGTTAGGCGCGGCAGGTGCTTGCTGTCGATGCCGATCCCGGAATCCTGCACGCTCAGGTGTGCGCCTTGCTCATCGCCCCACCAGCGAATGCGGATATTGCCTTCGGCCGGGGTGTATTTCACCGCGTTGAACACCAGGTTGGAAAATGCGCTGCGCAATTCGGCTTCACTGCCCTTGAGCAGGATCGTCGGATCGGCTTCCAGGGTGATCGTTTGATTACGCTGGCCGGACAATTGCTGGGCATCGCTCTTGATCGATTGCAGCAAGCCGTCGATGGCCACCGGCTGGTTATCCGACGGGTAATCGGTGGCTTCCAGTTTGGCCAACAGCAGCAAGTCGTTGAGCAAAGTCTGCATGCGCCCGCCTTGCTGCTGCATTTGCTGCAGGGCACGGGACCAGCGCGGGTTCACTTCCTCGACATTATCGAGCAGGGTTTCCAGGTAACCGCAGATCACCGTCAGCGGCGTGCGCAGTTCGTGGGAGACGTTGGCGATGAAGTCTTTGCGCATCTGCTCCAGCTGGTGGATGCGTGTCACATCACGCACCAGCATCAGGTGTTCGTTGTTGCCATAGCGGGTGATGTACAACTGAATGCGCAGGCGATCATTGATCGGCGACGGGATTTCCAAGGGCTCGGCATAACTGTCCTGCTCGAAGTATTCCTTGAAGCGCGGATGACGCACCAGGTTGGTCACCGGCTGGCCGCTGTCCTGGGGCGTCTTGAGGCCGAGCAGGGTTTCGGCGGCGCGGTTCCACCATTCGAGATTGCCGTCGCTGTCGAGCATGATCACAGCGTCTTTCAAGGCAGCGGTGGATTCCTGGACCCGGTCGATGACCGCTTGCAGGCGCCCGCGCACGCGTTGGTCGCGGCGTTGCAGGTGGTAGATGCTGTCGAACACTTCGCCCCACAGGCCATAGCCATCGGGCGGTGCTTCATCGGGTTTGTGCAGGCGCAGCCATTCGTGCAGGCGCAGCAGTTGCTTGAGGGTCCAGGCCAGGTACAGGCCCAGGCCCGCGGCGAGGCTCCAGCCGTAATAGCCGGAAATCAGGCCGATCACCAGGCAAGCGGTGACCAGCAGCAGCATGTGGCGGATCAGGGTGCCATGCCAGTTTTGGTTCACTTGAAGCGCGTCCTTGTCAGCTTGTCGGGCGGGAAAAATCCGGATCAGGCTTTGGTAGAAAACCGGTAGCCGGTGCCACGCACGGTTTGTACCAGATTTTCATAGGCGTCACCGAGGGCTTTGCGCAGGCGGCGGATATGCACGTCGACGGTGCGTTCCTCGACATAGACGTTGCCGCCCCAGACCTGATCCAGCAGCTGGCCGCGGGTATAGGCGCGTTCCTGGTGAGTCATGAAAAATTGCAACAGACGGTATTCGGTCGGGCCCATCTCGGCGGGTTTGCCATCGATGGTCACGCGGTGGCTGATCGGGTCCAGCAGCAGGCCGCCGATTTCGATCGGCGCTTCACCGTCGGTGGGCCCGGCACGGCGCAGCACCGCCTTCAGGCGCGCCACCAGCTCGCGTGGGGAAAAGGGTTTGGTGATGTAGTCGTCGGCGCCGACTTCCAGGCCCTGGATCTTGTTGTCCTCTTCGCCCTTGGCGGTGAGCATGATGATCGGGATGTCCCCGGTGAGTTCATCACGCTTGAGGCGACGGGCCAGCTCGATGCCGGACGTGCCCGGCAGCATCCAGTCCAGCAGAATCAGGTCCGGCTTGCGGTCGACGATGATGGCGTGGGCCTGCTGCGCGTTCTCCGCCTCCATGCAGTCGTAGCCGGCCATTTCCAACGCAACGGCGATCATTTCGCGAATGGGCGCTTCGTCGTCGACGATCAGAATGCTCCTGCCAACCATGCGTTAATCCTCTTGTCATTTAACTGTCTTGCGCCGCATTAGATAACGGAATTATTGCAGTCGTGTGACAGTATTTTAGTCGCCCGGCGATTGTCATGATCCTGAACTAAGCTCTAAGTCCGAATCCTGACAACCACAAAAGGAAGGTTTCCATGAAGCACATCGCTCAATCCTGGAAGGCTCTGCTGGTCACTGCCGCGCTAGCACTGCCGACCATGGCATTCGCCGAAGACCCCGGCATGGTCAAAGACGGCATGTTGGTCGACCACAAGGGCATGACGTTGTACACCTTCGACAATGACTCGGGCGGCAAGTCGGCTTGCACCGGCAAGTGCGCGGAAAACTGGCCACCGCTGAAAGCCGCTGCGGCCGACAAGGGTGAAGGCAAATGGTCCATCATCAAGCGTGACGATGGCACCATGCAGTGGGCGTTCGACGGCAAGCCGCTGTACTACTTCGTTCAGGACAAGAAGCCAGGAGACATGACAGGCGACAAGAAAATGGACAAGTGGCACGTCCTCCAAGGGCCGAAGATGTAGCTTTCTGCAGGAGCGAGCTTGCTCGCGATGAACGTGAACGATGACGCGGGCTGTCTGGAAAAATGCGTCGCCCTCAAGTTCATCGCGAGCAAGCTTGCTCCTACATGGCGCGGTTAACCTCGTTGCCTCAGCGCAATCCATAATCCAGCACAATCCCCACAAAAATAGCCAACCCGGCCCAGTGGTTGTGCAAGAACGCCTTGAAGCAGCGCATCCGGTCCTTGCCCCGGGTGTACCAGAACTCCCACGCAAAACATCCCGCCGCGGCCAGCAAGCCAAGATGGAACCAGCCGCCCAACTCGAATTTCGATCCTGCCAGCAGCAGGCAACCCAGCGCCAATCCCTGCAGGGTCAGAATGATGACGCGGTCCGCCTCGCCGAACAGAATGGCCGTGGATTTCACGCCGATTTTCAAATCGTCGTCGCGATCGGTCATGGCATAATACGTGTCGTAGCCTACTGTCCACAGCAGGTTGGCGATCCACAACAACCACGCTGCGGCGGGAAGTTCGCCGGTTTCGGCGGTGAACGCCATCGGCATCCCCCAGGAGAACGCCGCACCCAGCACTACCTGCGGGTAATAGGTGTAGCGCTTCATGAATGGATAACTGAACGCCAGCGCCAGGCCGCCAAACGAGAGCCAGACCGTGGTTGCGTTGGTGCAGAGCACCAGCAGGAAGCTCACGCCCATCAGCAGGGCGAAGAACGCCAGGGCTTCTCTGGAACTGATCTTGCCGCTCACCAGCGGTCGCTGTTCGGTGCGCTTGACGTGACCGTCGACTTTACGGTCCGCCCAATCATTGATCACGCACCCACCGGCCCGCGTCAGCACCACGCCGAGGACAAAAATCACGATGTTGGTCAGTGAGGGTGAACCCTTGCCGGCAATCCACAGTGCCCACAACGTCGGCCACAGCAGCAGATAGATGCCGATCGGCTTGTCCATGCGCGTCAGCTGAATGAAGTCCCAGGCCCGAGGATTCAAGCGGTTCAGGGACTTGAGCAGGCTCTGGTACATCAGCAATTCTCCGGATGGGCGCGGGCGGCGCGCCACAAGGTCGGCAGGAAAATCTCGGCCACCAGCACGCTCAGGGCGCCCCGGTCGAAGCGCGAACGGCGGCCCCACAACCCAGGCGCTCGGGAATCGGCCGGCAGCCACTCCTGAGGATAGTGACAAACCTCGATGGCCCGGCGCTGGAACGCCTGATCGCAAAACAGCAACTCACCCAGCGAGCGGCTGCCCAGTTCGTCCATATGCAAACCATCGCCCTGCAACGCACTACGCGACGCGACGCTACGGGCGAATACCCAGGCTTCGCCATGCCCGCGCAAATACACTTCGCGCACCCAGCCCTCACTGCCTTCGGCCAGGTCCAGCGCGGCACATTCGTCGGTGCGCAGTGGCTGCCAGCCTTCGAACAGCGGCGTGACACTGAAACCGTCATTCGACAGACGGGTCAGCCGCCGGGTCAGCGAACCTTCATCGAACAACCAGTCGAGCGTAGACGCGTCGGGTAGGGGCGCCAGTTGGCTTTGGGAAAGCCAGAGCGACGTCGCGCAGGGGGATTTTGAGTGTTGCACAGTGAGTCATTATTGGCCGCAAATGAGGCGGCGAGCTTACCATGGCAGTCGGCGATTTTGATTGATCCGCCCCTCGTTGTGCCGACAGGCTTGCATCTGTCGGGCCCGATCAGTACAAAACGCCCCTGAGCCGGACGGCAGCGCTTCCCACCATCGACCGTTCGTGCCGGCAAAAGTCTGAATCCTGAGGATGTACCTGAATGAAAAAGTGGCAATGTGTGGTTTGCGGCCTGATCTATAACGAAGCCGACGGCTGGCCGGATGACGGCATTGCGCCGGGCACCCTCTGGCAGGACGTGCCGGAAGACTGGCTGTGCCCGGATTGCGGCGTGGGCAAGATGGACTTCGAAATGATCGAAATCAACTAAGACACCAGAGGAGTAAGGAATGAACGCACCTGTCGTGATCGTCGGCACCGGGCTGGCTGGCTACAACCTGGCCCGGGAGTTTCGCAAACTCGATGGCGAAACCCCGCTGCTATTGATTACCGCAGATGACGGACGCTCCTACTCCAAGCCGATGCTTTCCACCGGCTTTGGCAAGAACAAGGACGCCGACGGCCTGAGCATGGCCGAACCGGGCGCCATGGCCGAACAGCTGAAGGCCGAAGTGCGTACCCACACCCGGATCAGCGGCATCGATCCCGGCCACAAACGCTTGTGGATCGGCGAAGAATCGGTGGTCTACCGCGACCTGGTGCTGGCCTGGGGGGCAGAAACCGTGCGCGTGCGCATCGAAGGTGATGCCGCCGATTGTGTGTTCCCGATCAACGACCTGGAAGACTATGCCCGCTTTCGCGTGGCAGCCGCCGGCAAGCGCCGGGTGTTGTTGCTCGGCGCCGGCCTGATCGGTTGTGAGTTCGCCAATGACCTGATCGTCGGCGGTTACGAGGTGCAACTGGTCGCACCCTGCGAGCAGGTAATGCCGACCTTGCTGCACCCGGCGGCCGCCGCGGCGGTCCAGGCCGGTCTGGAAAGCCTCGGTGCACGTTTCCACCTCGGGCCGGTGCTCAACCGCCTGCAGCACGTCGCTGACGGGCTCGAAGCGCATCTGTCCGATGGCCAGGTCATCCTTTGCGATGTGGTGGTGTCGGCGATTGGCCTGCGTCCGCGCATCGACCTGGCAGCCGCTGCCGGCGTGCAGGTCAATCGCGGTGTGGTGGTCGACCGCCACCTGAAAACCTCCCATGCCAATATCTACGCGTTGGGGGATTGCGCCGAGGTCGATGGGCTGAATCTTCTGTACGTCATGCCCCTGATGAGCTGTGCGAGAGCGCTGGCACAGACCCTTGCCGGAAATCCCGTCGCCGTGAGCTATGGCCCCATGCCGATCACCGTGAAAACCCCGGTTTGCCCATTGGTGGTATCGCCGCCGCCACGGGGCACCGAAGGCCTCTGGACAGTCGAAGGGCAGGGCACCGACCTGAAGGTTTTATGCCGCGATGCCAATGGAAAATTGCTCGGTTATGCACTGACAGGCGCGGCAGTCATGGAAAAACTCGCACTGAATAAAGAGCTTCCGCCACTGCTGGCGTAAATACCGGTCGTTCTGTCGGAATCACCCCGCTTTTGCCCCTACAAAGGTCGCGCCGAGACTGGCGCGGCTCTTCCGTGCGTGCCATCCTCACTCCCGTCTGCCGCAGAGTAGAGCACCTGCGGCGCCTTAGGCGCTGTTCCAACGAGAACAGCACGGACATAACAACAAAAAACCGTCAAAGGGGCTTCACTAATGCGTAAACCAGAACTCGCCGCTGCAATTGCGGAAAAAGCAGACCTCACCAAAGAACAGGCCAATCGCGTTCTCAACGCCGTCCTCGAAGAAATCACCGGCGCTCTGCACCGCAAAGACAGCGTCACGCTGGTGGGCTTCGGCACCTTCCTGCAACGCCATCGCGGTGCACGTACGGGCAAGAACCCGCAGACCGGTGAGCCAGTGAAAATCAAGGCCAGTAATACCGTTGCGTTCAAGCCGGGTAAATTTTTGAAAGATAGCGTTAATCCGTAATCCGTCCCGACTTCCGCGTAGCGGGAGAGCGGGATAAAAAATGGGCACGCCAACGAGGTTGGGTGCCCATTTTTTATCCGGCACGACGCTGGTCTTTGTAGGAGCTGGCTTGCCAGCGAAGGCGGTGTGTCAGGCGACATCAATATTGAGCGATGCGCCGCCATCGTCATTTCGGGCTCATCAGATGATCCGGCACTCGCTCCACCAACAAAATGCACCCCCGTCGGCCATGCGACTGAGCGCCAGGGCTCAGAGTGGTGTGAATTGTCCACATCTTCAGCGATGGCGCTGATGGACTGTGGATCTTCTGAGCGGATCTCTCAAAGGTCTGAAAAGCTGTAGGGCTGAAGCTCGGCGATCTGAGACAGAAGTGTCAGATGCTCCACCGCCTTTACTTTCTCTAGATAAGCGAGAGTGTCCGGACCGCCGAACATCAGCGCTGGAACAAAACCGTACATCTCGTCGTGACGCAGGGTGCCGAGCTTTTTCTTTGCCGGTTTGAACAGGTCGCCATAATCGTTGGAGTCCACATTCCTAGAGAGCACAAAACTTTGTAGTTCTCTGTCCATCTCCTCACTCGTAATGTCGAATTTTTTAATAACAACTCGAGAAAGAACACTGGTTATCTTAATCGAAAATCCCGTCTTTTCACCCCAGAGGTACAAGTCGCCAAAGGCGCTACGGGCAATCAGGTGATAGGTATCAAAAGTTTCAAATTCCGTCCCCTCAAGCCAGGACGCCACCACTCCCTCGTACTCTTGAGGATTCACTATCCAGAAAATGCCGTCACCGTAACCGCACCAGCCGTGTTCGGCCCAATATTCCAACAACTGATTAGGCAGCTTGCCTCTATAGCGTTCGATGCTTGACGCGGGCACTTCCTGCCGATCAACAGGTCCGCCAAACGTCTCCAGAAAAATTGAAAACACCTCATCCATCGCTTTTTCCTTAACATTTATGAAATCTGACAATGAGATAGGTGTTAATGATCGGTGATTTCTTGGAAGTCTGCGCTTTGATGCTTTAAAGATCTGAAAAGCTATACGGCTGAAGCTCGGTGATCTGAGACAGCAGCGTCAGATGCTCCACTGCCTTTACTTTCTCTAGATGACCAAGGGTGTCCGGGCCTCCGAACATCAGTGCTGGAACAAAGCCGTACATCTCATCGTGTCGCAGGGTGCCGAGCTTTTTCTTCGCCGGCTTGAAAAGGTCGCCATAATCGTTAGCATTCACATCGATCGACAACAGGAAGGACTGAAGGCCCTTATCCATTTGGTCTCCTGTATATATAGAAGTGTGTGTTGCATAACGAGAAAGGTGGCTTGTTATGTCAAGAGAAGCTCCCGTTTTCTCACCCCAGAGGAACAAATCGCCAAAGGCGCTACGGGCAATCAGGTGGTAGGTGTCAAAACCCTCAAATTTCGTCCCCTCAAGCCAGGATGCCACCACCCCCTCGTATTCTTGAGGATTGACTATCCAGAAAATGCCTTCGCCGTAACCGCACCAGCCGTGTTCGGCCCAGTATTCCAGCAACTGATTGGGAAGCTTCCCTTTATATCGCTCGATGCTTGACGCCGGAACTTCCTGCCGATCAACTGGCCCGCCAAACGTCTCCAAAAAAATGGAAAATATCTCATCCATTGTTTTCCCCTTAACATCTGTGAAGTTTGACATTGAGATATACGTCGCTGCGTAAGGTCGCTGGCACTGTCTCTGCGGCCTTTTTCAAATTCGCAATTTTTGGCCTCCACTGAGGGCCAATGCTGGAGTTGACTTGTCGATCACCGAAGTCCGCAATGATATCTCTGCCGCCAGCGCGAAGATCTGGATTATGCAGTCCCGCAAGATTTGACATCGTTTCCTTGGCTTTTCTCACACTCTCTGCTTTCGCAACTCTGGCATTCATCGTTTGCAAAAACTCTTCGTTAAATCGTCTTTGCAAGGTGGTTTGTAAGGTTTTGCGAGCTTGTCTCGCAGCCGCCTGGCTACGTTTCACCGGATTAGCAATATTCTCCAGGTACTCACCAACCGTCAGCCGATTCAGCCCATCCTGTTGCCCCTTCAATTGCCGCTCGAACTCTCCAATTTTAGACGCTGGCAGCTTGTCCGCTTTGAAACATTCGACTTTATGAAGCGGCATCGCGTTCGGTTTGTCACGGGGGGAGTCTTTTTCTTTTCCTGATGGACGGTGTGCGGGTGGCCCCGGGTCCTGCGGGCCAAGTGCGCCTTTGCGCGGTGCCGAGGTTTGCAGGTCGGGTCGTTTTTTCAGTGCGGCTTCATGCTTGAGCATCCATTCGCCCAGCCGCGCACCCTTGGGGCTTGCTCGCATTTCCTGGGCAAGGACGTGGGCATTGCCTCGTCCACGGGTGATGTAAGCAACGATGGCGCCCAGCAGCAGGGCGACGACCTCCACATGCCCCAGCGCGATGTCATGTGCGGCGCTTCTTTGGGCGAACGGATCGTCCCGGCCGAACGGGTTTAACCCTTCCTCGCCGCGTGGGCCTTCCCACGCGATGTTGATGCCGGTCAGGTAATACTCGCCAATGCGCGGCAAGCCTTCGACGAAAAACTCGGCGATGGACGTCAGGCCGAGTATCCCCAGTATCCAGGTGCTGACTTGCAACCCCATCGCGGCGCCGGCGGCTCCCATGGGAATGGCGCCAGCCCCGCCCAAAAACGCGCCTGCACCTGCACCGATTGCCCCACCGGTCAGCACACTGCCGGCAACGATCATTGCCATCTGGGTGACGACGCCGATCAGTTCGTTGAGGATGCTGGCGATGTCGAGGTCAGCGAACCGTTGCCTCAATAGGCGGCCAGTTTCCCACTCCGCCTGGATGAACGCTGACCTGACGCTATTGATGCGACGGATGTTGAGAGAGAGTGAGGGGGCCGGCTCGTTGGAATGTGTGCGATAGCTGGCTCCTCCCTGGAACCCCATCTCATGCGTTATACGGTTTTCAATCTCGTGCCACGTGGGCACGATGTGCAGTAAAAACATTCGAGAGTCTTCCTGACAATTCGCCCGTTAGTGCGTTGATAATTCCGGTGTCCATTACCGAATTACGCTAACAAGTTATTGAAAGGGGTGATGTAGGAAGGCTCTTTTGCCACTGTGGGAAACTTCCCTTATTTCGGGATGTTGCATCCGCGACCAGCAATGGCACGCTTCGAACTGTAATTTGTTTGAGTGCCGCTGGGCTGTATGACGCGTGTTGTTTCTGAAGCGAGCTTGCTTGCGATGGATAGGTAGGCGGCGCATTTTTAAAGGCAGTACGCGTAATCGTTCTCGTCCATCGCGGGCAAGCCCGCTCCTACAGGATTTTGTGTCGGACACAATCTTGGTGCGCGGCAGCGATTCCTGTGGGAGCGGGCTTGCTCGCGAAAGCGGACTGACATCCGACATTGATGTCGGCTGACACGGCCTCTTCGCGGGCAAGCCTCGCTCCTACAGGTGAATAACCCTGATATCTCTTTACGCCTTGCCCGGAGGTGCCGCCGGATTGGATGAGTTGATGTGATCCAGTGCTCGTTCCACCAGTAGATACACGCCGTCGGCCATTCTGCTGATTGCCAAGGCAACGGAACGGCTTCGGCCTTCTACGTCGTCGGCCAGGTCTGCGGCGATGGCACTGATGGACAGCAGGTCTTCGGAGGCGTTGGCCAAGAGGGCTTCGGTCTGGATGTCTGGAGAAACGGTGAAGAGATGGCCGTTTCGGGGGCTGGGTCTTGGGGGGTTGGGTGTTGGTTTGATCATTGGAGTAGTACCGATATTAAGGGGCTAACACCAATTCGCTTGCACTTCGAAAGAGGTGGCAGCTGTGTATAGGTGTGCAAGACCGGAATCGGCAAACCGGCAGACCCGAAGGTCTCCCACACACAGCCGCCATAACAATCCGCGAGCATAGAAAAACGCTCGATGAATAGCCATAAACGATTGTGCCGATTCAGGACTTGCACGTCCGAGTCACCAATCTTTCGGTGACGGCCAGAGGTTATCGGCGAAAGCAAGGGGCGGGTAGTTCATGGATGGCGCCGCGTATTGCAGGAAATTTCCGAAAAGATTGAGGGAACCCAGAGTCAAAAGATTTCAGCCTGCGGCAACTCCTACGCAAAGGTCGGAGTCGTCGCCGCTGTGGTGAGTTCCGTCAATGACTTGGTAGTCATCGGCGTCAAAAAGTAGGGCATCTTCTTCTAACGTAACGCAATGATGGTGTTCTCGCTTGAAGCCGCTACACTGCGCCGGCCGTTCATTTTTAATTGAGGCTGTGCGTATGAAATTTCGTTTTCTTCTATGGGTTTTGGGTCTGTTGATGGGTAAGGCCAGTCGGACTAATCCTGCGTTTCAGCAGCAGTTGGCTGACAAGGATCTGGTGTTCCAGCTGCAGACACTGGATGGAAAAGTGGCGCGGCATTTCCGGGTGAAGGATCAGCGCATTACCAGCAAGGCCGGTGTGTATGCCGAGCCGGCGTTTGCGATTGCTTTTAAAGACGCCGCCTATGGCTTTGCCACGATGCAGGCGAAGAATAAGCAGTTGGCGTTCATGACGGGGATTCAGGACAAGTCGATCCAGATCAAGGGCAATCCGGCGCTGGTGATCTGGTTTCAGGGGTTGACCAAGTATTTGAAGCCGAGGAAGGCGAAGGCCAAGGCTTGAGTTCGAGTAATTTAAGGCTGTGGCGAGGGAGCTTGCTACCGCTGGGCTGCGAAGCGGCCCCAAAAATCTGGGATTGGGTTGAATCAGGCATATCGAGTTGGCTGGTTTGCGACTGCTGCGCAGTCGAGCGGGAGCAAGCTCCCTCGCCACAGGGGATGGGGTGTTTCAGTTAGACCAAGGTGGGTTCATCGCGGGCAAGCCACGCTCCCACAGGATTTGCGTCGTTCCCAAATGGGTTGAACGACACGATCCTGTGCGAGCGGGGTTGGTCCGGCGGCGATCCGACGATGCTTTTCAGGCCGGGGTGAATTGCGAAGCCAGTTCGCGCAACAACATTTCAGCCTCAAGCACTTTACTGACGACATCATCGGCTTTGTCCCGACTCAGACCCAGGCGTTCCAGCAGGACGTCGGGGATGTCTTCGACCGGGCCGGAGCCGACGCCGCGGCTGCGCAGCAGACGCACTGCCAGGCATACGAGGTTCGGGTATTCGGCGTAAGCGCCGTCGTAGCTCGGGTCGTGCTGGAAGCGCAGGGCGGTGGCCAGTTCATCGGGCATGTCCCAGTAGCGCATCAGCCACGCGCCGATCTGTTCGCGACTGATGCCCAGCAGGTGTTGCTCTACAAAACTGTGGCTCAGGTGCGGGTTGACCTCCAGGTGGCGGCAGATCAGCGAGAAGTGCGGTGGGAACACGTGGGCCAGCAGCAGGTAGCCGAAGTTGTGCAGCAAGCCCGCGAGGTAGGTCAGGCCGGCTTCGGGGCGCTGGGCGCGGGGCATGGCGCGGGTCAGGCCTTCAATCACGGCGGCGGTGTAGATCGACTGTTGCCAGTATGGCGTGGTCTGTTGCGGGTGATCCTTGGGCAGGCTCAGGGTTTTGCCCAGGGCCAGGCCCAGCGCCAGGTTTATCACCAGGTCGAAACCCAGCACCCGGACGATAGCGTCTTCCACCGAGCGGATCTTGCCTGGCGAGGCGTAGTAGGGTGACGCCGCCCAGCTGACGACTTGCGCGGCCAGGGCCGGGTCGGTTTCGACGACGCCGGTAATGTCGTCGATGGTGGCGTTGGGGTCGACCCGCAGCTTGATGATTTTTTGCGCGGTCGTAGCCAGGGGCGGAATTTCGATGGTCGCTTCCAGGCGTTGCTGAATGCGTCGTGCAGTAAACGCCTGGACGGCCTGGGTGATTTCCTGGCGGTCATCGTCGGGCCGATCGAGGTTCGGGCGGATGCTGGTCAGGGTTTCGCCGAAATGGGCAGCGCTGGCTTTGCTCAGCAGTGTTTTGAAGTCTTCGCTGCTGACTTCGAGCAATACACCGGGCGCACCCGAGTTGATCAACAACTTCGGTTCGCGCAGCAGGCTTTCTTCGTACAGGCACGGCGAGCTGGCCAGCGCCGGCAGGCCGGGTAGCAGGCTCAGGTTGTGTTTGCCGAGCATTTTTACCCGGCGTTCGGTAGACACGGCGGTCAGGCGGCGGCCTGTGAGTTCGGCGAGTCGGTTGAGGTCCAGCAATTGGTTTTGAGCAAACAGCACCATGAGTGTGCCGACCGCATCGTCGACCAGAACCGCCTGCACTTTGCGCGCGGCGTTCAGGCCCTGGTGGTCGAGAACTTCATCAAAGGCAATGCCCAGCTTGCCCAGCAGCAGCCGAATTGCAGACGAAGTATGCGGGGTTTCGGGGGCGAGGGCAGCGTCAGTCATGAGATGGATCCGGTCTCGAACAGTTGCAGGAGTATAACCATCATGTTTAACACGGTGGTCCGGAAACTGCGACGGTGCTCACACTTGGCCGTATTGCTGTCCATGACGTAGCCAGCGGTCGAGTAACGGGCTGACGTGATCGGGCCAGCGTTCCAGCAGCGCCTGCGCAGCGTCGCGCACGGCAGGCAACAGGTCGGCGTCGCGCATCAGGTCCGCGACCTTGAATTGCAGCAGGCCGGTCTGGCGTGTGCCGAGCATCTCGCCGGGGCCGCGCAGTTCGAGGTCCTTTTCGGCGATGACAAAACCGTCGTTGGTTTCGCGCATGATGCCCAGCCGCTGGCGACCGATTTGTGACAGCGGTGGATGGTAGAGCAATACGCAATGGCTGGCGGCACTGCCCCGTCCGACTCGACCGCGCAACTGGTGCAGCTGCGCGAGGCCCAGCCGTTCGGGGTTTTCGATAATCATCAGGCTGGCGTTCGGCACGTCTACGCCGACTTCAATCACCGTGGTGGCAACCAGCAGTTGCAGGTTGCCGGCCTTGAATTCGGCCATGACGGCGGCTTTCTCGGCGGGTTTCATGCGACCGTGGATCAGCCCGACCTTTAACTCGCCAAGGGCGGCTGTGAGGTCTTCGTAGGTGGTTTCGGCAGCCTGGCAGGTCAGCTCTTCCGACTCTTCGATCAGCGTGCACACCCAATAGGCCTGCCGCCCCTCGGCACAGGCACCGCGCACCCGTTCGATGACTTCGACGCGCCGGGTGTCGGTGACCAGCACCGTGTTGACCGGCGTGCGGCCGGGCGGCAGCTCGTCGAGGATCGAGGTGTCGAGGTCGGCGTAGGCGCTCATGGCCAGCGTCCGCGGAATCGGGGTGGCGGTCATGATCAACTGATGCGGACACATCCGTCCGCCGACGCCTTTCTGTCTCAGCGCCAGGCGCTGTTGCACGCCGAAGCGGTGTTGTTCGTCGATGATCGCCAGCGCGAGGTTCTTGAACTGCACTTCGTCCTGGAACAGCGCGTGGGTGCCGACCACCATCGGCGTGCCGTTGGCGATTTGTTCCAGTGCGGCCACGCGGTTCTTGCCCTTGAGCTTGCCCGCCAGCCACGCCACTTCGATGCCCAGCGGTTCGAGCCAGCGCTTGAAGGTGATGAAGTGCTGCTCGGCGAGGATTTCGGTGGGCGCCATCAGCGCCACTTGATACCCGGCCTCCAGCGCCTGTAGGGCGGCGAGGGCGGCGACCACGGTTTTGCCTGCGCCGACGTCGCCCTGAATCAGCCGTAACATGGGTTCGTGCTGGCTGAGGTCGTAGGCAATCTCGTTGCCGACCCGTTGCTGGGCACCGGTCGGGGTGAAGCCGAGGTTGGCCAGGTATCTGGCTGGCAACCGGGTGGCTTTGGGCATCGCCGGCGCGCGCAGGGAGCGCATGCTTTCGCGCAGGCGCTGCTGGGACAGTTGATGGGTCAACAGTTCTTCGAAGGCCAGACGGTGCTGCGCCCAGTGATGACCGAGGGCGAGCTCGTCGACATCGGCATCGGCTGGCGGGTGATGCAGGTAGCGGATCGCATCGGCCAACGGCGCCAATTGATAGTCCCGCGCCAGTTCGGTCGGCAGCCAGTCGGGCAGGCTGGTCGGGCCGAGCATCGTCAGGGTTTGCATGCACAATTGGCGCAGGCGCTGCTGGGTCAGGCCTTCGGTGAGCGGGTAGACGGGGGTCAGGGTTTCGTCCACCGGCGCAGGCTCGTCGCCGGTGATGGCGCGGTATTCCGGGTGGTAGATTTCCAGCCCGGAGGCACCGGGCCGGGCTTCGCCGTAGCAGCGAATCCGCGTGCCCCGTTTGAGGCCTTCTTTCTGGGCGTTGCTGAAATGGTAGAAGCGCAGGCTGAGCCCGCCGGTGCCATCTTGCAATCGCACCACCAGGCTGCGGCGTCGACCCATGACCACGTCGGCGCCGCTGACGGTGCCTTCGATCACTGCATCTTGCCCGGGTCGCAAGTGGCCGATCGGGACCACCCGGGTACGGTCCTGATAGCGCAGGGGCAGGTGAAACAGCACGTCCTGGAGGTTTTCCAGGCCGACCTTGGCCAGCTTCTCGGCCATGGCTTCGCCGACACCCTTGAGTGCCGTCACCGACACTTGCGACAACTCGGTCATGGCTGCGGCTTACCCGGCAACCACCGGCGCTGGCGGCTTGGCCACCGAGCACAGGCGTATCGAGTCAGCGAGGATCTCGATGGCTTTGGGCCGCGGAAAGCTCGCGCGCCAGGCGATGGCCACGGTACGGAACGGCACCGGTGCCGTCAGTGGGCGTACTTCGATCACGCCGGGGGCGTAATGATGACTGTCGACGGCCGAGAGCGGCAGGATCGAGATGCCGAGGCCGGAAGCGACCATGTGGCGGATGGTTTCCAGGGAGCTGGATTCCACCGTGGTGTGTTTGGCGCCGTCGTTGCCTTTGGCCAGGGTCGGGCAGGCTTCCAGCACTTGATCGCGGAAGCAGTGGCCTTCGCCGAGCAGCAGCAGGCTCTTGTCGTTGAGCAGCGCGGCGTCGATGGATTCTTTCTGGGTCCACGGGTGCTGGGCCGGCATCAGGACGTAGAACGGCTCGTCATAGAGCTGCAAGGTCAGCACGTCGGCTTCGTTGAACGGCAAGGCGATAATGATCGCATCGAGCTCGCCGTTGCGCAGTTTGTCGCGCAGCACGTGGGTGAAATTTTCTTCGATGTACAACGGCATCTGCGGGGCGACCCGGTGCAGTTGCGGAATCAGGTGCGGGAAGAGGTAGGGACCGACCGTGTAGATGGCGCCGACTTTCAACGGCGCGGTCAGCTGGTTCTTGCCGGCCTGGGCCAGTTCGCGGATGCCTTGGGCCTGCTCCAGGACTTTCTGCGCCTGGGCGACGATGCCTTCGCCGACCGGGGTCAGGCGCACGGCGCTTTTGCTGCGCTCGAAAATCAGCACACCGAGTTCATCCTCGAGCTTTTTCACGCCCACCGACAGCGTCGGCTGGCTGACATGGCAACGCTCGGCCGCATGGCCGAAATGCTGCTCTTGGGCGAGGGTAACGATGTAGCGTAATTCTGTCAGAGTCATAGCGAGCGTCCATGAAGTTGCGGGCCAAGCATACCGGCTGCAATCGATAGACGCACGTTATCAGACGTAGGAGCAAGCTTGCTCGCGAAAAACCTGAGACCGCCGCGGGGTTTCAGGTTTCGAGCGTTATCGTTCGCCTCCTTCGCGAGCAAGCTCGCTCCTACAGAAGTTCAGCGGTGTTTTAACGCCGGCGTTTTTCCAGCGAGTAAACAAAGGGTGCAACAATTTCGATGGAGCCGTTGTTCAGCATGTCGGCCGGAGGCTTGGGCAGCGGCTGGGCGCGCTTGATCATTTCCAGGGTGGCCCGGTCCAGATCGGCGTTGCCGGAGCGGCCCACCAGTTCGAACGACAATACGTTACCTTCGGCGTCCACCACGAAGCGCAGACGGTTCAAACCTTCCTTGCCCCGCGCCTGAGCACTGGCCGGGTACTTTTTGTACTTCGCCAAGTGAGCGAGCAGGGTGCCCTGCCAGCTGGCCTTGGCCGCTTGTTGCGCCGCCGAGGGGCCCGGTGCCGGTTGTGCGGATTTCTCCGTCGGTGCCTGGGTCGGCTGGGTGTCGGCCGGTTTTTCCTCGGAAGGTTTTTCCTTCGGCGGTTCCGGTTTTTTCTCCACAGGCTTGGGCGGTTGAGGCTTGGGCTTGGGTTTGACCGGCTTGGGCACGGCAATCTCGGCCTTCGGCGCTTCAGCCAGTTTCGGGATCGGCAGTTCTTCCACCGGGGCCGGTGGCTGTGGTGGCGTTATCACCTTGGGCGGTGCCGGCGGTGGCGGGGCTGGAATCGGCGCCAACTCGACCATCATCGCCTGCGGCGGCAGCTCGATCGGTGGGCGTGACGTCCAGTTCAGCGCCAGCGCAATGGCCAGCGCATGGACGCCCAGCACCACGGCCAGGCTCCCGCTGTAACGCGTCAGCTTATGGCGCGTCGTGATCATTTCTTGACTGCCGTCTCAAGTCCGACCAGACCCACCTTCAGGTAACCGGCGGAACGCAGGTTATCCATCACGCTCATCAGGTCGCCGTAATCCACACCTTTATCGGCCTGGAAGAAGATCGTCGTGTCTTTCTTGCCCTTGGTCCTGGCGTCCAGCGTGGCACCGAGCGTTTCGGCCTTCACTTCTTCTTCACCGAGGAACAGGCGTTGGTCGGCTTTCACGCTGAGGAACACCGGTTTCTCTGGCCGAGGCGCAGGTTTGGCGGTGGAAGCTGGCAGGTCGACCTTGATGTCCACGGTGGCGAGCGGGGCGGCCACCATGAAGATGATCAACAGCACCAGCATCACGTCGATGAACGGCGTGACGTTGATTTCGTGGTTCTCGGCCAGATCGTCGTCTGCGCCTTCTTTCAAATGCAGGCCCATGGCCGATTACCCCACTTTCACCATGTGCGGTTGCGAGCTGCGCTCAGGCTGGTGGTCGAGGTCACGGCTGACCAGCAGCAGGACTTCTGCCGACGCGTCGGACACCTGCGCCTTGTAACCGGCGATGGAGCGGGCGAACACGTTGTAGATCACCACCGCTGGAATCGCGGCCACCAGACCCAATGCGGTTGCCAGCAGTGCTTCGGCGATGCCGGGCGCAACGACCGCAAGGTTGGTGGTCTGGGTTTTGGCGATACCGATGAAGCTGTTCATGATGCCCCAAACGGTCCCGAACAGGCCGACGAACGGCGCGGTGGAACCGATGGTGGCGAGTACGCCGGTGCCGCTGCTCATGTTGCGACCGCAGGCTGCAACCAGGCGCTCGAGGCGGAAGGCGACACGCTCCTTGATGCCTTCTTTCTCGCGGCTGTTGGTCGACAGGCGCATTTCTTCCAGGGCGTCGTGCACCAGCAGGTTGGCGAGGGTGCCGGCCTTGGCGGCCGACGCGCTGGCTTCTTTGAGGGTGGTGGCTTTTTTCAGGTGCACGATCTCATTGCGCAGACGACGCTTGGCGCCCATCAGCTCGAAGCCCTTGGCGATCCAGATGGTCCAGGTGATGATCGAGGCAATGGCCAGACCGATCATCACGATTTTCACAATGATGTCGGCGTTTTGATACATGCCCCATGGCGACAGGTCATGGGCCATGCCCAGGGTGTTGTCGGCCTCGAGGACTTCAGGAGCGTCTTCGGTGATGGTGTCTACAGCCTGGGCCGGGTCAGTCGCGGCCGGGGTCACGGCAGGAGCGGCAGCTGGAGCCTGGTCGGCGGGTGCAGCAGCCGTAGCGGCCGGGGTGGCGGGCGCTTGTGCGTCAGCGAAAGCGGCGGTTGGCGCCAGCATCAGGCTGAGCAGCAGGGCGGCCACTGCGCTCCAGGCGCGAGGTCGTTTGGTTGGCGAAGCGGGGAATTGATTGCGTGTCATGCTGGCCGGACCTGAGAAAGAAAAACGGTAGATGCTCTTCCAGGCCTCGTGAGGCCGAGAACAAAAGTGGCGGGCATTATTGCAAGTAATTCTTGTTAACAGAAGTAATAGAGTATCTTTTTTTCCTTCATTGCTAGCCGCTCGTCCATTGCCGGCGCTAGTCTGTGGCTTTGTGATAGGAGTTTTTTGATGTCCGTTCCTTCTGTTTTGATCGCCGGCTGCGGTGATGTCGGCAGTCGTCTGGCCACGCAATTGCTGGCCTCAGGGTGGGAGGTCCATGGCTTGCGGCGTGACGTCTCGCGCCTGCCCGAGGGAGTCATTGGCGTTGCCGGCGACTTGTTCAAGGAAGACTGCCCGGAGACCTGGCCGGTCGGTGCAGTGGATTACCTGGTGTATTGCGCGGCGGCCACCAATCACGACGAAGCGGGTTACCGTGCCGCCTATGTCCAGGGCTTGCAGCATGTGCTGGAGTGGCTGAACGACTACGGGCAGGTGCCAAATCGCCTGCTGTTTGTTTCCAGCAGCAGTGTGTATGGCCAGCAGGGCGGCGAGTGGGTCGACGAGACTTCGCCAACCATTGCCGAAGGTTATTCGGGCCGATTGATGCTGGAGGCTGAGCAAATAGCACTCCAAAGCGGCATCCCGGCGAGCGTCGTGCGCCTGACCGGCATTTACGGCCCGGGCCGCGAATGGCTGCTGACGCAGGTGCGTCGCGGCTATCGCGTGGCCGTTGACCCGCCGCTGTACGGCAACCGCATCCACGCTGACGATGCGGCGGGGTTGATGGCGTTTCTGCTTGAGGCGGATAGACGCGGGGTGGCGTTGGATGACGTCTACATCGGCGTGGACGACGCGCCTGCGCCCTTGGCCGAAGTGGTGGGCTGGTTGCGTGAGTATCTGGGCGTGACCGAGTGGGCTGACGACGCGAGCGTGCGGCGCACAGGCAGCAAGCAATGCAGCAATGCCAGGGCGAAGGCCTTGGGCTGGGCGCCGAAGTACCCGAGCTATCGCGAAGGCTACGCTGCCATCCTCGAAGGCCGCTGCTGACTTCCCATCACCACAAACCAAATGTGGGAGCGAGCAGGCTCGCTCCCACATTGGTTTTGTGTTGGCTTCAGGGTCGGGTTACTGCTTTTCCAGCAACCACTTGCGCTCACCGGGCGTGAACTGCGGCATTTCATCTGCCTTCGCGGTGTTCACAGCCTGGAGAATCTCCAGCTCCTTGCCCTTGCGCGCAAAGATCCAGGTGTTGCCCTGGCCGTTTAGTTGCAACCACATGTTGTCGTTACCGCCGCTCATCGAAGCGCAATCGCCAGCCAGGCACAGGGCATAACGATCCGCACCAGGCAGGCCGGCAACCTGACCGTCAGCCTGGAATTGCACGGTATTGCCTTCACCGGGGCCGCTGACGACTTTCCAGCTGCCGCCCATGTAGCCCGAATACAATGCGCGTTCAAAGCTGGCGCCGAACGGCGCGCCGTCCGGCACCGGGATCAGCGCGCGGTCGAAGACCTGCTCTGGTTCGTTCTCGCTCGCGGATTGGCTCAGTTGCTTGCCATCGCGCTTCAGCTCGCTACCGGAGCTGCCATAAAAATCGACTTTCCAGGCACCGGACTCTTCGCCCAGCAGCTTGCCGTCGACGTTTTCAAAACCGTTGGTGTAGCGGGCTTGGCCGGCCTTGGTGTTGACGTCCCATTCCAGGTTCGGGCCATAGGCCTGGAGTGCTTCACGCAGGGGGGCGCCTTTGGACGCAGCATCGATCGCCACCTGGTTGATCCAGGTGCCGCTGATGTCACGGTCGGCAGGGTTGCTGGCACATCCGCCCAAGAACAGGGCGAGCAGCGAGAGAGCTAGCGCTTGGCGCATGGTGGAATCCTTTCAGAACAGAATCGGCGCAGCCTCAAAAGACTGCGCCGGACGCATTACTCGATGACCAGAATGGCATCCATTTCAACCTGCGAACCCTTTGGCAGGGCGGCCACACCGATGGCGGCGCGGGCAGGGTAAGGCTGGTCAAAGTACTTGCCCATGATCTCGTTGACCTTGGCGAAGTGGCTCAGGTCGGTGAGGAAGATGTTCAGTTTGACGATGTCCTTGAACGAGCCACCGGCAGCTTCGGCCACGGCCTTGAGGTTCTCGAACACCTGGACGGTCTGGGCTTCGAAGCCCTCGACCAGTTCCATGGTTTTTGGGTCCAGAGGAATTTGACCCGACATGTAAACGGTGTTGCCAGCCTTGATCGCCTGGGAATAAGTACCGATGGCGGCCGGGGCCTTGTCGCTGGTGATAACAGTCTTGGTCATTGATGACTCCTTGTAATGGGTTGGCTACGTTGGCGAGCTATGCACGCATGCGGGTGATGCGGATCACCCCGGTCAGGGCGCGCAGTTTCTTGATCACGCGGGCCAGGTGCACGCGATCGTGCACGCTGACCACCAGTTGGACCACGCTGATGCGACCGTCGCGTTCGTCCATGCTGATTTTTTCGATATTGCCATCGGCCGCGTTGACGCTGCTGGCCAGCAGGGCGATCAAGCCGCGCTGGTGTTCCAGCTCGACGCGCAGTTCGACGTTGAATTCGCCGGTGACATCCTTGGCCCACGAGAGCTGGATGCATTTTTCCGGGTTGTGGCGGATTTCACTGATGTTGCGGCAGTTGTCCAGGTGCACGACCATGCCTTTGCCCGCAGACAGGTGGCCAACGATCGGGTCGCCCGGGATTGGCGTGCAGCATTTGGCATAGCTGAGCACCAGGCCTTCGGTGCCGCGGATCGCCAGCGGACCTTCCGCGCTCGGCAGTTGTTCGCCTTCGCCGAGCAGGCGGCGGGCGACCACGTAAGCCATGCGGTTGCCCAGGCCGATGTCTTCGAGCAGGTCTTCGATCTGGTCGAGGCGATACTCGGTGAGCATGGCTTTGACGCGCTCGGCCGGGACCTTGTCCAGGGCGCTGTCGAAACCGTTGAGGACCTTGTTCAGCAGGCGTTCGCCAAGGCTGATGGACTCGGAGCGGCGTTGCAGTTTCAGTGCATGGCGGATGTGGGTCCGTGCCTTGCCGGTGACCACGAAGTTGAGCCAGGCCGGGTTCGGCCGTGCACCCGGAGCGCTGACGATCTCGACCGTGGAGCCGCTTTGCAGCGGTTCGGACAGCGGTGCGAGACGACGGTTGATCCGACAGGCAATGCAGCTGTTGCCGACGTCGGTGTGCACCGCGTAAGCGAAGTCGACCGCCGTGGAGCCTTTGGGCAGCTCCATGATCCGGCCTTTGGGCGTGAACACGTAGACCTCGTCCGGGAACAGGTCGATCTTCACGCTCTCGATGAATTCCAGCGAGTTGCCGGCGCGTTGCTGCATCTCCAGCACGCCCTTGACCCACTGGCGGGCGCGGGCGTGAGTGCCTTTTGGCTGCTCGTCGCCGCTGGATTTGTACAGCCAATGGGCGGCAATGCCGTTGTTGGCCATCTCTTCCATTTCACGGGTGCGGATCTGGATCTCGATCGGAACACCGTGCATGCCGAACAATGTGGTGTGCAGCGACTGATAGCCGTTGGCCTTGGGGATCGCGATGTAATCCTTGAAGCGGCCCGGCAGTGGTTTATATAAGTTATGCACAGCACCCAGCACGCGGTAGCAGGTATCGACCTTGTCGACGATGATCCGGAACGCGTAGACGTCCATGATCTCGTTGAAGGCCCGACGCTTGCCGCGCATTTTCTTGTAGATGCCGTAGAGGTGTTTCTGGCGACCGCTGACCTCGCCCTGGATGCCGTCGATGGCCAGGCAGTGGCTGAGGGATTCTTCGATCTTGTTGACGATTTCCTTGCGGTTGCCCCGGGCGCGTTTGACCGCCTGGTTGATCCGCGCGGAACGCATCGGGTGCATCGCCTTGAAGCCGAGGTCTTCGAATTCTATGCGGATGGCGTGCATGCCCAGCCGGTTGGCGATGGGCGCATAGATTTCCAGGGTTTCCTTGGCGATGCGCCGGCGCTTCTCACCGGACAGTACTTCCAGGGTGCGCATGTTGTGCAGGCGGTCGGCGAGCTTGACCAGGATCACGCGAATGTCGCGCGCCATGGCCATGGCCATTTTCTGGAAGTTTTCGGCCTGGGCTTCGGCTTTGGTCTCGAAGTTCATCTGGGTCAGTTTGCTGACCCCGTCGACCAGTTCGGCCACGGTTTCGCCGAACTGCGCTTGCAGCGCTTCCTTGGCAATGCCGGTGTCTTCGATCACGTCATGCAGCATGGCCGCCATCAGGCTCTGATGGTCCATATGCATGTCGGCAAGAATGTTCGCAACCGCCAGTGGGTGCGTGACGTACGCCTCACCGCTGCGGCGGCGTTGGCCGTCGTGGGCTTGTTCGGCGTAGAAGTACGCTCGGCGGACCAGGTTGACCTGGTCCTTGCCGAGGTAGGTCGATAAGCGATCGGCGAGGGCGTCTATGCTCGGCATGATGACTCCTGCCGTTCGCTGTGACCCCGCGCCGTGCTACGTCGACCAGGCATAGGCTTAGACGGCCTCGTTGGACTCGTCCTCGAACGCTGCGAACAGCGGTTCGTCTTCGACGATTTCAGCATTGGCGATGAACTCATAGCTCATCAGGCCTTCAGCGATTTCACGCAGCGCTACAACGGTAGGCTTGTCGTTTTCCCACTGAACCAGTGGCTCTTTGCCGCCGGTGGCCAGTTGACGGGCACGTTTGGTGGACAGCATGACCAGCTCAAAACGGTTTTCCACGTGGTTCAGGCAGTCTTCAACGGTTACGCGGGCCATGGTATTCCTCGGAGCGAATGCAATATGCGCGCTGCCCGGTTGGGCGAGCGGACTCAACAGTTTAAAAAATCACCAGCGTTTAGGGAAGCGCTGATTTTTTGACCAAGCCCTTCGACGCGCTGCATGTGCCAATGTAAAGCCCTTGCAACGGTTTTGGGAAGAGCTGTTTAGCCGAGCAATTCGGCCAAAAGTTTTCCGTTACGCTGCTGCTGACGCTTCTGATGCAGCTGATTGGCACGGAAAATCGCCTGCAAGTCCTTCAGGGCATGGGCGAAATTATCGTTGATGATCAGGTAGTCGTAGTCGACGTAATGGCTCATCTCGCTGACCGCTTCACGCATCCGGCCATCGATGATCTCGTCGCTGTCCTGGCCGCGGTTGGTCAGGCGCTGGTGCAGGGCCTCAAGTGAAGGCGGCAGAATGAAGATCGAGCGCGCCTGAGGCATAAGCTTGCGCACTTGCTCGGCGCCCTGCCAGTCGATTTCCAGAATCAGGTCGTGGCCTTCGTCCAGGGTCTGCTGCAGGTGGCTTTGCGAAGTCCCGTAGAGGTTGCCGAACACTTCGGCACGCTCGAGGAAATCGCCGTGCTCGATCATCTTCACGAACTCGCCGCGCTCGACGAAGTGATAGTTCACGCCGTTCACTTCACCGGGGCGCATGGCCCGGGTGGTGTGGGAGACCGAAACGCGGATCTCCTGATCAGCGTCGGTCAGGGCCTTGACCAAACTGCTCTTACCCGCGCCCGAAGGGGCGGAAATGATGTACAGGGTGCCGGTGCTGTGGGTCATGTCGGGGTAGCCTTACTCAATATTCTGCACTTGTTCGCGCATCTGCTCGATCAACACTTTGAGGTTGACCGCAGCCTGGGTGCTGCGCGGGTCAAAGGCTTTGGAGCCCAGTGTGTTGGCTTCGCGGTTGAGTTCCTGCATCAGGAAGTCCAGGCGCCGACCGGCAGCGCCGCCCGACTTGAGTACCCGGCGGACTTCGATGATGTGGGTGCTCAGGCGATCCAGTTCTTCGGCGACGTCGCTTTTTTGCGCGAGCATGACCATTTCCTGCTCCAGTCGCTGCGGATCCATCTCGGCCTTCATGTCGGCAAAGCGGTCGAGGACTTTCTGGCGCTGGGTAGCGAGCATCTGCGGGACCAGTTCACGCAGGGTCAGTACATCGCCTTCGATGGAAGACAGTCGATCGTTGATCAGTCGCGCCAACTCCGCGCCTTCGCGTTCCCGGCCGGCCTTGAGTTCTTTCAAGCCTTCGTTGAACAGCGCCAGGGCTTCGGCATTCAGGGCTTGCGGGTCCGTCGCGTCGCCCACCAGCACCCCAGGCCAGGCCAGGACTTCCAGCGGGTTCAGGGCCGCCGGATTCTTGATCAGGCCGGCGATGGTCTCGGCCGCCGCAACCAATTGCGCGGCGCGCTCGCGGTCGACTTGCAAGGGTTTGTCGGTGTTTTCTTCGGTGAAACGCAGGGTGCACTCGAGCTTGCCCCGGGAGATTCCCTGGCGCAGCGCTTCGCGGACCGCGCCTTCGAGCTCGCGAAACGATTCCGGCAGACGCAGGTGCGGCTCCAGGTAGCGGCTGTTGACCGAGCGCAGTTCCCAGCTCAGGGTGCCTTGGGCGCCTGCTTTTTCGACGCGGGCGAAGGCGGTCATGCTGTGCACCATGGAGGTACCTCGCAAAATGCAGGTTCTTGCGTTACCAAAGGTTTCGCAGACCCGATCAATATGAATTTAAGCCCAGAGGCAGCAAAGGCGCAGGATTGTAGCGCAGTGGGGGGAATGGGCCCAAACACACAGTGTCACAAAGAGCTGCAGGCCGTCGGCTATGCTCTATTGCGGGCCTTCAGTCGTCGGCTGGATTTTTTAGAAGTGCCCAGGCGCGGCCCACGGCTCTATAATGTTCGGCAGTTTTCCGTCCCCGTACAGGTATTCCCTATGAAACGTCCAAGTGGTCGCGCTGCCGATCAGCTCCGCTCGATCCGCATTACCCGCAACTACACCAAACACGCCGAGGGATCTGTACTGGTCGAGTTCGGTGATACCAAAGTCATCTGCACCGTCAGCGTCGAGAACGGCGTGCCACGGTTCCTCAAGGGTCAGGGGCAGGGCTGGTTGACTGCCGAGTACGGCATGCTGCCGCGCGCCACCGGCGAGCGTAACCAGCGTGAAGCGAGCCGCGGCAAGCAAGGCGGCCGCACCCTGGAAATCCAGCGCCTGATCGGTCGTTCCCTGCGCGCTTCGCTGGACATGTCCAAGCTGGGCGACGTCACCCTGTACGTCGACTGCGACGTGATCCAGGCCGACGGCGGCACCCGCACCGCGTCCATCACCGGTGCCATGGTTGCGCTGGTCGACGCCTTGAAAGTGATCAAGAAGCGCGGCGGCCTGAAAGGTGGCGACCCGCTCAAGCAAATGATCGCTGCCGTTTCCGTTGGCATGTACCAGGGCGAGCCTGTGCTCGACCTCGACTACCTGGAAGACTCGGCTGCCGAGACTGACCTGAACGTGGTAATGACCAGCACTGGCGGCTTCATCGAAGTCCAGGGCACCGCCGAAGGTGCACCATTCCAGCCTGAAGAACTGAACGCCATGCTGGAGCTGGCGAAGAAAGGCATGAACGAAATCTTCGAACTGCAAAAGGCTGCACTGGCCGACTGATCGAACCCGCTCCAGGCAAGGAGGACGTTATGAGTGACGAGCAACAGCTACTTCCCACGCCGAGCAAAGAGGTGCGGCAATGGGCGATGTTTTGTCACCTGTCCGCCTTGCTGGGGATCTGGATTCCTTTCGGTACGCTGATCGGCCCGCTGATTCTCTGGCAGATCAAGCGTGAGATGGACCCGTTTGTTGATGCGCAGGGCAAGGAGGCCCTGAACTTTCAGATTACCGTCGCGATTGCCTCGGCCATTTCCATCTTGCTGATGGTGGTGGTCATCGGGTTCTTCCTGATCGGTCTGGTGGCGATCGGTGCGCTGGTGCTGACGATCATTGGTGGCGTGAAGGCCAATGAAGGGGTGCCTTATCGGTATCCCTTCACCTGGCGGTTGATCAAATAAAGATCAACACAGTTACCCGCGGCTTAAAGCAAATGCCCCGACTAGTCGGGGCATTTGCTTTTTTGAAATTAGATGAGCCTCTCCAGTTGTGTGCGACGGTGGATTACACTTTTAGTCACAACTGCACAGCTTCAGCACCGTCTATGTGCTTGGCAATGACGCTCGGCGATTGATAAAGTTGTACTAAGTAATATTTATCAGAAAATATTTCGATCCTTTCAGACCATAGACGGTCCCTGAATCTAAAACCAATCAGTGTTGATACCCATCAACCTGTTCAAGAGGCGTGTCCGGGTAAAAAGTTCGCCTCTGAATGTATATCCAAGAATATCCCAATGCTTCAGCTCGATTTTTACGGAACACTTGTGGCCGCCTCTTTAGTACTTTTGCTGGGGCGCGGACTTGTCGCACGTGTCGGTTTTTTACGCGTTTACAATATCCCCGAGCCTGTAGCAGGCGGCCTGGTAGTTGCCCTGGTTCTCCTGGCCATGCGAGCGCTTGATATTGAAGTTCGATTTGATACTTCACTGCAGACACCCTTGATGTTGGCGTTTTTTGCCACCATTGGCTTGAGCGCAGACTTCGCCAGCCTGAAGAAAGGCGGACGCGTAGTGGGGATTTTTCTACTGGCGGTCATCGGGCTGTTGGTGGTCCAGAATGCCATGGGCATCGGGCTCGCGAAGGCGTTGGGGCTCGATCCGTTGATGGGCCTGCTGACAGGCTCGATTACCCTGGCGGGCGGGCACGGTACAGGCGCTGCGTGGGGGACGACGTTCAGTGAGAAGTACGGTCTGGCGTCCGCCTCTGAGCTTGCGATGGCCTCTGCGACCTTTGGCCTGGTGCTGGGCGGCTTGATTGGTGGTCCGGTCGCTCGCCTGCTCATCAAGCGTGTGCAGACACCCGGTTGCGAGCACGAAAAGCCACGGCTGCCAAAGGGCTTTGAGCAGCCGAACAAAGAGCGCTCGATCACGCCATTTTCGTTCATCGAGACACTCGCTCTGATTGCCGTCAGCCTATTGGCAGGCTCCCTGCTGAATAGTCTGCTCCACGAGACCGCGTTTGAGTTGCCGACGTTCGTTTGCGTCTTGTTTGTGGGTGTACTTTTACGCAACGGACTTTCAGCACTTGGCCTGTATCAGGTGTTTGAGCGTGAAGTTTCGGTGCTGGGAAATGTCAGCTTGTCGCTGTTTCTGGCGATCGCCCTGATGTCGCTCAAGCTGTGGGATCTGGCGGCACTGGCGTTGCCGTTTTTAATCATTCTGGCTGCGCAAACCTTGGTCATGGCGCTGTTTGCGATTTTCGTGACGTTCAGAGTAATGGGCAGTAACTATGATGCGGCAGTACTGGCGGCCGGACACTGCGGTTTTGGACTAGGTGCCACGCCAACGGCCATCGCTAACATGCAAGCAGTGACACAGCGTTACGGGCCTTCGCAGATAGCGTTCCTGGTGGTGCCAATGGTGGGGGCTTTCTTCATCGACATCATTAACGTCATCGTGATCAAGTTGTACCTTGCGCTGCCGTTTTTCGCCGCTGCTTGAAGTTCAGGTCGCTGAGCTTGCATAAATAAAAAATGCCCGTATCTCGCGATACGGGCATTTTCTTCAGTCTGGGCAATGTCGCTTTTAGCTGCGAAACGACGCTTAAATGGTCAGCGTCCAGTCGTAGTCCACGATCAGCGGCGCATGCTGCGAGAACCGTGGCTGGCGTGGCAGGCGTGCGCTACGTACGAAGCGGCGCAGGCCCGGGGTCAGCAACTGGTAGTCGAAACGCCAACCGAGGTTGAGCATTTCCGCCTGTTCGTTGTCCGGCCACCAGCTGTACTGGTCACCTTCACGGCTGACTTCGCGCAGGGCATCGACATAGCCCATGTTGCCGACAATCTCGTCCATCCAGGCACGTTCAGGTGCCAGGAAGCCCGGGGATTGCTGGCTGTCGCGCCAGTTCTTGATATCCAGCTTCTGTTGCGCCACGTACAGCGAGCCACAATAAATGTACTCGCGACGTTTGCGTCGCTGTTTATCCAGATAACGGGCGAAGTCGTCCATTAGCTTGAACTTCTGGTTCAAGTCTTCATCGCCGTTCTGCCCCGAAGGGAGCAGTAAGGTCGCGATGCTGACCTTGTCGAAATCGGCTTGCAGGTAGCGCCCGTAGCGGTCGGCCGTCTCGAAGCCGAGACCGCTGATGACTGCCTTCGGTTGCAACCGCGAATACAAAGCCACGCCACCTTGGGCGGGAACTTCGGCTTCGCAGGCATAAAGGAAGTAGCCATCCAGTTGGAAGGCTGGATCGTCCAGTTCAAAGGCGGAGGCGCGGGTGTCCTGCAGGCAGATGACGTCGGCATTCTGTGCTTGCAGCCAACTGAGCAACCCTCGCTCCACTGCAGCCTGAATACCATTGACGTTCACACTGATGATCCGCATAAATGGCCCCAAAAATCGCGTGCGTGTATGATACACGGCGTCAACCTAATTAGCTAAATCCGTGGTATTTGGGGTTTTTTTCATGCAAGCGTATCAGCGCGATTTCATTCGTTTTGCCATCGATCGCGGCGTTTTGCGCTTCGGCGAGTTCACCCTGAAGTCCGGGCGCACCAGTCCTTACTTCTTTAATGCCGGGCTTTTCAACTCGGGTTCGGCCCTGGCGCAGCTGGGTCGTTTCTACGCGGCAGCCATCGTCGAGAGCGGCATTCCCTTCGACGTTCTGTTCGGTCCGGCCTACAAAGGCATCCCTTTGGCGGCAACCACCGCTGTGGCCCTGGCCGAACACCATGAACGTGATTTGCCATGGTGCTTCAACCGCAAGGAAGCCAAGGCCCACGGCGAAGGCGGCAGCCTGGTAGGCGCACCCTTGACCGGCGACGTGCTGATCATCGACGACGTGATCACCGCTGGCACCGCCATCCGCGAAGTGATGCAGATCATCGCGTCCCAGGACGGTGCCAAGGCGGCCGGTGTGCTGATCGCGCTGAACCGCCAGGAGCGTGGCAACGGCGAGTTGTCGGCGATCCAGGAAGTGGAGCGTGACTTCGGCATTCCGGTGATTAGCATCGTTTCGCTGAACCAGGTGCTGGAGTTCCTGGCGGACGATCCGCAGCTCAAGCAGCATTTGCCGGCTGTTGAAGCCTACCGCGCCCAATTCGGCGTCTGACCCAATCCCCCTGTGGGAGCGAGCTTGTATGGCGAGGGAGCTTGCTCCCGCTGGGCTGCGTAGCAGACCCAAGGATTTTGTGAGCGCTGCGCACTCAAGCGGGAGCAAGCTCCCTCGCCACAAAAAGTGGGTTGCCACAGGGATCGCAGGCAAAAAAAGACCCCGCTCAGCCAGGCTGAGCGGGGTCTTTTTGTACGTATTGCTTAGTGACGCTTGCGATTGCTGATCAACGTACCCACACCGGTATCGGTGAAGATCTCCAGCAGAATCGCATTAGGCACCCGGCCATCGATGATCAACGAGCTGCCCACGCCACCTTGTACCGCTTCCAGTGCGCAACGGATCTTCGGCAGCATGCCGCCGTAGATGGTGCCGTCGGCGATCAGATCGTCGACTTGCTGGGTGGTGAGGCCGGTCAGGACCGTGCCCGACTTATCCATCAGGCCGGCGATGTTGGTCAGCAACATCAGCTTCTCGGCTTTCAGCGCTTCGGCGACTTTACCGGCCACCAAATCGGCGTTGATGTTGTACGACTCGCCGTTGGCGCCGACGCCGATCGGCGCGATCACCGGGATGAAGTCGCCTTTGACCAGCAGGTTCAGCAGGTCGGTGTTGATCCCCACCACTTCACCCACCTGGCCGATGTCGATGATTTCCGGCTGGGTCATCTCTGGCGTCTGGCGGGTCACGGTGAGTTTTTTCGCACGAATCAGCTCGGCGTCTTTACCGGTCAGGCCGATGGCGCTGCCGCCATGGCGGTTGATCAGGTTGACGATATCCTTGTTGACCTGGCCACCGAGGACCATTTCCACCACGTCCATGGTCTGCGCGTCAGTGACGCGCATGCCATCGATGAAGTGGCTCTCGATCGACAAGCGCTTGAGCAGGTCGCCGATTTGCGGGCCGCCGCCGTGAACCACCACCGGGTTGATGCCGACAGCTTTCATCAGCACGATGTCGCGGGCGAAGCCGGTTTTCAGCTCCTCGCTTTCCATCGCGTTGCCGCCGTATTTGATCACCAGCGTCTTGCCGACATAGCGGCGAATGTAAGGCAACGCTTCGGACAGGACCTTGGCGGTGTTGGCGGCGGCTTCGCGTTCGAGGGTCATTCAGGGCTCCGGCACTTCGATAAAAAGGCGCTTCAATAAATCAAAACGGTAGTTGGAGATCAGGTGCAACACGCTTCAACTGGACTTTGAACACGTCCTTGATGCGCTGCAATTCCGCCTCGTCATCAGCCTCGAAGCGCAGCACCAGCACCGGTGTGGTGTTGGACGCGCGCACCAGGCCCCAGCCTTTGGCGTAGTCGACTCGCACGCCGTCAATGGTGGTCAGGTCGGCGCCTTCGCCCCACTTCGCGTCGTGCAATGCATCAATGATGCTGAATTTGCTCTCTTCGGTCACATGGATATTGATTTCAGGCGTAGAAATATCGTTCGGGAAGGTCGCAAACAGCTCTTCCGCGGTGGATTTCTCTTTGCTGAGGATCTCCAGTAGGCGCGCAGCGCTGTAAATGCCGTCGTCAAAACCGAACCAGCGCTCCTTGAAGAAGATGTGCCCGCTCATTTCGCCGGCCAACAGGGCGCCGGTTTGTTTCATTTTCTTTTTGATCAACGAGTGACCGGTCTTCCACATTAGCGGACGACCGCCGTATTCCTTGATCAATGGCGTCAGGCGGCGGGTGCATTTGACGTCGAAGATGATTTCCGCGTCAGCGTTGCGCGCCAGTACGTCACGGGCGAACAGCATCAGCAGGCGGTCCGGGTAGACGATGCTGCCGGTGTTGGTCACCACGCCGACGCGGTCGCCGTCGCCGTCGAAGGCCAGGCCCAGGTCAGCGTTGGTTTCCTTGACCTTGGCGATCAGGTCGACCAGGTTTTCCGGCTTGCCCGGATCCGGGTGGTGGTTCGGGAAGTTGCCGTCGACTTCGCAGAACAGCGGGATGACTTCGCAGTTCAGCGCTTCGATCAATTGCGGGGCGATCACGCCGGCGGCGCCGTTGCCGCAGTCGACCACGACTTTGAGGCGGCGAGCCAGTTTGATGTCCTGGACGATTTCGGTGTTGTAGCGATCGAGGATTTCGACCTGGGTGATGCTGCCCTTGCCGCTGCTCAGATTGTTGGTCTTGAGGCGTTCGTGCAGGGCCTGGATCTGTTCGTTGGCCAGGGTGTCGCCCGCGATGACGATCTTGAACCCGTTGTAGTTCGACGGGTTGTGGCTGCCGGTGAGCATGACACCGGATTTGCCGGCCAGTACGTTGGCGGCGTAATACAGCGCAGGCGTTGGCACCAGGCCGACGTCGCTGACGTGGCAGCCGCTGTCGGCCAGGCCCTTGATCAGTTGTTCAACCAGCTCCGGGCCGGACAGGCGCCCGTCGCGGCCAACCGAAACGTTGGGTTCGCCCTGGGCCAGGCTCTGGGAACCGATGGCGCGACCAAGCCAATAAGCTGTTTCAGCGTTCAAGAATTCCGGGACGGTGCCGCGAATGTCGTAGGCGCGGAAGATGCTGTCGGGGAACTTGGGTGCGACTTGTGCTGGGGTGCTCATTACTGGAAATGCTCCATCTCTAAAGTGGCTGGACCTGCCGGCGAAAAACTCGCCAGCTGGCTCAAACTGAAGGGTATGACGGTGTTTTCGGCAGAGAGTTCGTGGTGTGTAAAGGCCATGCCACCTGCATTTGCGAGGAAATCACCGGCCAATGCCTTGATTTTGAGCCGTAGACCTTTCAGATGAACTTTGTGCAAATTGTGGCAAGGGAGCTTGCTATCGCTTGCGTGAGCAGCATTCACAGAATCGGGCCGCTTCGCAGTCAGCGCGAGCAAGCTCCCTCGCCACAAGGGGTGCCATCTTTCGGATCAGTGGCTACCGGAATGACCAAAACCGCCGGTACCGCGCTGGGTTTCGACGAACTCATCGACCATCTCGAAGTGCGCTTGAACCACCGGCACCAGCACCAGCTGAGCCAGGCGTTCGCCGACAACCATGTTGAAATCGGTCTGGCCACGGTTCCAGCACGACACCATCAGCGGGCCCTGGTAATCGGAGTCGATCAGACCGACCAGGTTGCCCAGCACGATGCCGTGCTTATGGCCCAGGCCGGAGCGCGGCAGAATCAGTGCCGCCAGACCCGGATCGCCGATGTACACCGACAGGCCGGTAGGAATCAGCAGGGTTTCGCCGGGCTTGATGACGGTGTCTTGTTCCAGCATGGCGCGCAGGTCGAGGCCGGCGGAGCCTGGCGTGGCGTATTGCGGCAGCGGGAAATCGGTACCGATGCGAGGGTCGAGGATCTTGGCTTGCAAAGCGTGCATGTAAATTAAACCTGGGTCAGACGTTCGGCGATAAAGGTGATCAGCTGGCGGGCAATCTTGCTCTTGCTGGTCTGGGCGAAAAGTGTGGCGTGCAGTTCACGGTCGATCACGCTGCAGGCGTTTTCTTCGCTGTTGAAGCCAATGCTCGGATTGGCCACGTCGTTTGCGACGATCAAATCGAGGTTTTTGTCTTTCAACTTGCGCGCAGCGTAATCGAGCAGGTGTTCGGTTTCGGCGGCGAAACCGACACTGAACGGACGGTCGGGGCGGGTGGCGATGGTGGCCAGGATGTCCGGGTTGCGCACCATCTGTAGCAACAAGCCGTCGCCGTTCGTAGGATCTTTCTTGAGTTTCTGTGGGGCGACGACTTCGGGGCGGTAATCTGCGACGGCTGCCGAGGCGATAAACAGATCGCAGGGGATCGCCGCCTCGCAAGCGGCGAGCATGTCCCGGGCGCTGACCACGTCGATGCGGGTGACGCGATCCGGCGTTGGCAGGTGCACCGGGCCGGTGATCAGGGTCACACGGGCGCCGGCTTCTACCGCGGCTTCGGCCAGGGCAAAGCCCATTTTACCGGAGCTGTGGTTGGTGATGTAGCGCACCGGGTCGATGTTCTCCTGGGTCGGGCCGGCAGTGATCAGCACGTGTTTGCCGGTCAGTGCCTGGCGCTGGAAGCAATCCGCCGCGCATTGGGCGAGGTCGGTGGCTTCCAGCATGCGACCAAGGCCGACGTCGCCGCAGGCCTGGCTGCCAGAGGCTGGGCCGAAGACTTTGAGGTCGCGGTTTTCGAGGGTCTGCAGGTTGGCCTGGGTCGCCGGATCGCGCCACATGGCCTGGTTCATCGCCGGTGCAACTGCGACCACGGCGTCGGTGGCCAGCACCAGCGTGGTCAGCAGATCGTCGGCAATCCCTTGGGCCAGGCGGGCGATCAGGTCCGCGGTGGCGGGGGCGATCAGCACCAGGTCGGCCCATTTGGCCAGTTCGATGTGGCCCATGGCAGCTTCGGCCGCAGGGTCCAGCAAATCGAGGTGGACCGGGTGCCCGGAGAGGGCCTGCATGGTCAGCGGTGTGATGAACTCGCTGCCGCCACGGGTCATGACCACGCGCACTTCGGCGCCCTGGTCCATCAAGCGGCGAACCAGGTCGGCACTCTTGTAGGCAGCAATGCCGCCGCCGACGCCCAGAACGATGCGTTTCCGATACAGCCGCTGCATAGGTCTGCCTTTCATTTCGTTGATGACTGCAGGGCGATACCCCCTCCCCAGGGATGAAATCGCCCGCAAAAAGATGGGCTACGATATCACAGCGACCGCTACGGAGCAGCGGCGCCCACATACCAGGGAGGTGCTATGAGTATTCGTGATTGGCCGGCGACCGAGCGGCCGCGGGAGAGATTGCTTCAACTGGGGGCTGCGAGTCTTTCGGATGCCGAACTGCTGGCCATTTTTTTACGCACTGGCGTGTCCGGCAAAAGCGCGGTGGACCTGGCGCGACATTTGTTGAACCAGTTTGGCAGCCTGCGCTCGTTACTCGAAGCTGATCAGACAGCGTTCAGCAGGCAGTTGGGGCTCGGGCCGGCAAAATTCGCTCAGCTGCAGGCGGCACAGGAAATGGGCCGGCGGCATTTGGCTGAACGTGCGCGGCAAAAATCGGCACTGGAAAATCCGCAGGCGGTCCGTGATTACCTGAAGTCGATGCTGCGCCACGAGCCTCACGAAGTGTTTGGCTGTCTGTTTCTGGATTCCAGGCATCAAGTGCTGGCCTTCGAGGCGTTGTTTCGCGGATCGATCGACAGCACAAGCGTTCATCCCAGGCAGGTCGTCAAGCGGGCCCTGGCCCACAACGCCGCAGCGTTGATCCTGTGCCACAACCATCCATCCGGCAATACCAACCCCAGCCAGGCGGATCGCACGCTCACCAAGCGCCTGCAAGAGGCGCTTGAGCTGATCGATGTGCGGGTGCTTGACCATTTCATCATCGGTGATGGCGAGCCGCTGTCCATGGCCGAGTATGGGTGGATGTGAGGAGGGCGGTGGAGCTGAGCAAGTCCCTGTGGGAGCGAGCCTGCTCGCGAAGGCGTAGTGTCAGTCGATATCAATGTCTACTGACAGAATGCTTTCGCGAGCAGGCTCGCTCCCACAGGTTTTGTATCGGGCGGATTATTTGAGGTTGACCTTGGAGTAGTCCTGGCGACCAAACGGGCTCACCGAGTACCCCTCGACATCCTTGCGCGTCAGCGCGAAGGCGGTCGGGTGGGCCAGCGGCAGCCAAAGCGCCTGCTGCTGGATCTGCGCCTGGGCCTGTTCGTAGAGCTTGGTGCGCACACCTTGCTCGCCGGTGGTCTTGCCGGCACTGATCAACTTGTCCAGATCCTGGTTGCAGTAGCGGGCGAAGTTGGTGCCCGACTTGACCGCAGCGCAGGAAAACTGTGGCGTGAGGAAGTTGTCCGGGTCCCCGTTGTCACCGGCCCAGCCCATGAACAGCAGGTCGTGTTCGCCAGCCTTGGCACGGCGAATCAGCTCGCCCCATTCGATCACCCGGATCTCGGCCTGAATGCCGATTTGCGCGAGGTCGGACTGCAGCATTTGCGCGCTGAGGCTCGGGTTCGGGTTCAGCAGGCTGCCGGAAGGGCGGGTCCAGATGGTGGTCTTGAAACCATCATTGAGCCCGGCCTTGGCCATCAGAGCCTTGGCCTTCTCGACGTCGTACGGATAGCCCGGCAAGCCTTTGGCGTAGCTCCAGGTGTTGGGTGGGTACGGGCCGGCGGCAGGCTCGGCGGTGTCTTCGAACACGGCTTTGACGTAGTTGGCCTTGTCGAATGCAAGGTTGATCGCCTGGCGCACTTCAGGTTTGTCCAGCGGCGGATGCTGGCTGTTGATGCCGACGAACGCCGTCATGAAGGCGTCGGTCTTTTCGACTTTCAGCGTCGGCTCTTTTAACGCTGCCTGTACGTCCAGGGGCTTGGGCGACAGGGCGATCTGGCACTCATTGCGGCGCAACTTCTGCAGGCGCACGTTGGCATCCGGGGTAATGGCGAAGATCAGCGGGTCCACCGAAGGCTTGCCACGGAAGTAATCTGCGTTGGCCTTGTAACGGATCGAGGCATCTTTCTGAAAACGCGTGAAGATGAAAGGGCCGGTGCCGATCGGCTGGTTATTGAGCTTCTCCGGGGTGCCGGCCTTCATCAGTTTGTCGGCGTATTCGGCAGAGTAGATCGAAGCGAAGCCCATGCTCAGGGTTGGCAGGAAGGTCGAGTCGGGATGGTCGAGGGTGAAGCGCACCGTCAGCGGGTCCAGCGCGTCGATCTTCTTGATCAATGCTGGCAACTGCATCGACTGAGCATGCGGGAAGCCGCTCTGGGCCACTTTGTGCCATGGGTTTGCAGGGTCGAGCATGCGGTCGAAGCTGAACTTCACGTCTTCGGCCGTCAGGTCGCGAGTGGGGCTGAAATAGTCGGTACGGTGGAACTTCACCTTCGGATGCAGCTTGAAGACATAGGTCAGGCCGTCGGGGGTGACTTCCCAGCTGTCCGCGAGGCCGGCGATCACTTTGCCGCTGGTCGTATCGAAATCCACCAGGCGGTTCATCAGCACGTCGGCCGAGGCGTTGGTGGTGGTCAGCGAGTTGTATTGCACCACGTCGAAGCCTTCGGGGCTGGCCTCGGTGCAGACACTCAAGGCCGCTGCCATAGCCTGTGGGGCCAGCAGAAGCGGGGCAAGCAACAGCGGTAGGGCAGCGAGGCGCATGGTCGGATTCCTTTACAGATCGAAGGCCCATCTGCAAGTGCAGTCTGGAAAAGGCTTACCCTAGTGGGCTCTTTTGTAAATGACTATCCCCTTTTTCATTTTAGGGGGACTATAGGCGATTGATTTACGCGTGCGGCGGTTGGCAAAAACCTGGATTGGTAGCCCGGTCGATTTTCTGCGACGAGCGGTCGCTATCGACGATAGCCTTTGTCCTAGGCGCTCGGAGCCCGAAAAAAGGGGTTTTTATCAACTCGGCGCACACTGAATGTTGTTGCTCTTCAGTCTTTCTGGTATAAAGCAGCGCTCTTTTCTAGGGGCCCGGTTCCTTCGTTTGTAGGTGTAGCCGGTAAGACCCTTAAAGAAACGCGGCGCCTGGCGCCAAATGACTGAGAGATTAAGCGGCCAACCCATGCCGGGTTGGGCATGTGGTTTTAGAGGGCTGAGGCATGTCGAGAGTCTGTCAAGTTACCGGTAAGGGTCCGGTGACTGGGAATAACATTTCCCACGCAAACAACAAAACCCGTCGTCGTTTCCTGCCGAACCTGCAGCATCACCGCTTCTGGGTTGAAGAAGAGAAACGTTTTGTGCGTCTGCGCGTATCTGCCAAAGGCATGCGTATTATCGACAAGCGTGGCATCACTGTCGTGCTGGCCGAAATCCGCGCCGCTGGCAAGATCTAAGGGAGCTAATCATGCGTGAATTGATTCGTTTGATTTCGAGCGCCGGTACTGGTCATTTCTACACTACCGACAAGAACAAGCGTACTACCCCGGACAAAATCGAGATCAAGAAATTTGATCCGGTTGTTCGCAAGCACGTGATCTACAAGGAAGGCAAAATCAAGTAATTGATTTTTGCTCTCTTACAAAAAAGGCCCGTATCTCGCGATACGGGCCTTTTTTGTTCAGCGCAAAAAACTGCCGGTTTTTTAGCCGCACTGAATGCTGACGATGATTTTGTTGGCATCGGTCAGTAGGCTGATACTTGCCATGCGAAACGCCCGACGCAATACATCGGGTGTTTCGTATTGCTATGTGCGCCTGTCCACATCAGTCCGTTCCAGGGCCAATGAGTGCATGGCGCAGGGCGGAATCAATTGCCCATGGTGGCATGGGTGATGATTTCGTTGGCAACCAGCAGATTGATGCGGGCAGGATTGTAGTCTCTGGTCATGATGTAGCCGTCGCCTCGCGCTCGTACCGCCAGGCCGGTCTTGTTGGCGAGTTCTGCACGCAGCTCCTCGGAGTATTGCTTGCCGATGTACTGTTTTGCGGTGTCCAGATGTTGTTGCAGATCAATGCTCATGTATTGCTTCCTTGCGATAGGTGGGAATGAGCGAATGCGCTCCCGTCATCCGTCATGGATGGCGTGGGGGGATTCTGGAATAACACCGATCAATTTTCATCCGATGGACTGTGTCGCGATATTTGCCCCTGCCTGGTCCATAAAAAAGCCCATCACCAGGGATGGGCTTTTGGTAGCTCAATGGCCCGGCTTCAGGCTTTTTGTTCGAACACCACGTAGATCTTGCGGCACGGTTCCAGCACCTCCCAGGTGCCCCTGAACCCGGCCGGGATCACGAAGCGATCGCCTACTCGCAGGGTCTTGCCATTGCCGTCGTTATCGCGCAGCACGGAAACACCCTGAACGATTTCGCAATATTCGTGCTCGGTGTAGTTCACATGCCACTGGCCGACTTCGCCCTCCCAAACACCCGCACTCATCTGGCCGCAAGGGCTGTTGTAGTGGTTGTACACCGCTTGCTCGGGGTCGCCCTTGAGGACTTTCGCCGGGTCCGGCCGGTAACGATCGGGCTGGGTGGTGGCCTGGCTGAAGTCGACGATGTCCTGGATGCTCATGGTTGTAATCCCCCGTGATTGCGGCGCGATGACCGGAAAGCCCAAAGTCTATGTTTATTAAAATGAACACCGCAAGGCCGTTTGCCCGCCTTATGTCAAATATATTGAAACAACCCCGGCCACTGGTTTAGGGTGGCGGTTGCCCTGGGCCGAAAAGTGTTGGCTGGCCGGGCAGAATTCCTGGGATCGCCCGCGAAGAACGCGGGGCGCTCGTATTCAACAAGAGGAGGACACTCGTATGACCACCCTGACTCGTGCCGATTGGGAACAACGGGCTCGCGATCTGAAGATCGAAGGCCGCGCCTACATCAATGGCGAATACACCGATGCCGTCTCCAGCGAGACCTTCGAGTGCATCAGCCCCGTCGATGGCCGTCTGCTGGGCAAGATCGCCAGCTGTGACGCCGCCGACGCCCAGCGCGCTGTTGAAAACGCTCGCGCCACGTTCAACTCCGGCGCCTGGTCGCGCCTGGCACCGACCAAGCGCAAAGCCACCATGATTCGTTTCGCCGGCCTGCTCAAGCAGCATGCTGAAGAACTGGCCCTGCTTGAAACCCTGGACATGGGTAAGCCGATCAGTGACTCCCTGTACATCGACGTTCCCGGCGCGGCGCAAGCCCTGAGCTGGAGCGGTGAAGCCATCGACAAGATCTACGATGAAGTCGCCGCGACCCCGCACGATCAACTCGGCCTGGTCACTCGCGAACCCGTGGGCGTGGTCGGCGCCATCGTGCCGTGGAACTTCCCGTTGATGATGGCCTGCTGGAAACTCGGCCCGGCGCTGTCAACCGGTAATTCGGTGATCCTCAAGCCGTCCGAGAAATCCCCGCTGACCGCTATTCGCATTGCTGCGCTGGCTGTCGAAGCCGGCATCCCGAAAGGCGTGCTGAACGTCTTGCCGGGTTATGGTCATACCGTGGGCAAGGCCCTGGCCCTGCATAACGACGTCGATACCCTGGTGTTTACCGGTTCGACCAAGATCGCCAAGCAGCTGCTGATTTACTCCGGCGAATCGAACATGAAGCGCGTCTGGCTCGAAGCCGGCGGCAAGAGCCCGAACATCGTGTTCGCCGATGCGCCGGACCTGCAGGCCGCCGCCGAATCCGCCGCCAGCGCCATCGCTTTCAACCAGGGTGAAGTCTGCACCGCCGGTTCGCGCCTGCTGGTCGAACGTTCGATCAAGGACACTTTCCTGCCGCTGGTGATCGAGGCCCTCAAGACCTGGAAACCGGGCAACCCGCTGGACCCGGCGACCAACGTCGGCGCACTGGTGGATACCCAGCAGATGAATACCGTGCTGTCCTACATCGAATCCGGCCACACCGACGGCGCCAAACTGGTGGCTGGCGGCAAGCGCATTCTTCAGGAAACCGGTGGCACCTACGTTGAGCCGACGATTTTCGACGGCGTGAACAACGCGATGAAAATCGCTCAGGAAGAAATCTTCGGTCCGGTGTTGTCGGTGATCGCGTTCGATACCGCCGAGGAAGCGATCCAGATTGCCAACGACACGCCGTACGGCCTCGCCGCAGCGGTATGGACCAAGGACATCTCGAAGGCCCACCTGACCGCCAAGGCACTGCGCGCCGGGAGTGTCTGGGTCAACCAGTACGACGGTGGCGACATGACGGCCCCGTTCGGTGGCTTCAAGCAGTCCGGCAACGGTCGCGACAAGTCGCTGCACGCGTTCGACAAGTACACCGAGCTGAAGGCGACCTGGATCAAGTTGTAAGCCAGTTGGGGGAGCCTGTGCCCTGACAGGTTCCCCCAGACGACGCGGATCCCCTGTGGGAGCGAGCCTGCTCGCGAAAGCGGTATGACAGTCGACGTCAATGTTGAATGTTGCTCCGTCTTCGCGAGCAAGCCCGCTCCCACATTTGTTTTGTGTGGTCTGTGAAAAATAATATCCACAGGAGCGTGGAACATGCGTTGGGCGACTTATTTCGCCGTGTTGGCGTCTGTCCTGAGTGTCGGCCTGGCCCTTGGCGTCAGCATGCCGTTGGTGTCGTTTCGCCTCGAAGGCTGGGGTTACGGTTCGTTCGCCATCGGCGTGATGGCGGCGATGCCGGCCCTTGGCGTGCTGCTGGGTGCGAAGATATCCAGCCATCTGGCGGCGCGTCTTGGTACGGCCAATCTGATGCGCCTGTGCCTGTGGGCCGGGGCGTTGTCCATCGGTTTGCTGGCGCTGCTGCCGAGCTATCCGGTGTGGCTGGTGTTGCGGCTGATGATCGGGGTGATCCTGACCCTCGTGTTCATCCTCGGAGAGAGCTGGATCAACCAGTTGGTGGTCGAGCAATGGCGCGGGCGACTGGTGGCGCTGTATGGCAGTAGCTACGCACTGAGTCAGTTGGCCGGGCCGCTGCTGCTGGGCGTGCTGGGCACGGAGCATGATTACGGTTTCTGGGTTGGCGTCGGTTTGCTGACGGCGGCACCGTTTCTGTTGCTGGGTCGCAGCGGTGCACCGACCAGCGAGGCCTGCGGCGTGACCTTCAGCGACTTGTGGAATTTCTGCCGGGGCCTGCCGGCGATTGCCTGGGCGGTGTCATTGTTTGCGGCGTTCGAAGCGATGATCCTGACCTTGTTGCCGGTCTACTGTCTGCGCCAGGGTTTCACCACCGAAATTGCCTTGGCGATGGTCAGTACGGTGGTGGTGGGCGATGCCTTGCTGCAATTGCCGATTGGCGCGCTGGCGGATCGCTTGTCGCGGCGCACGCTGTTCACCGGCTGCGCGGTGGTCTTGCTGGTGTCGAGCCTGGCGATCCCGTTGCTGATCGACACGTTGCTGATCTGGCCGTTGTGGGTGTTGTTCGGCGCCAGTGCCGGTGGACTGTTCACCTTGTCACTGATCCTGATCGGCGAGCGTTATCGCGACGACGCGCTGGTGCGCGCCAATGCGCATATTGCGCAGCTGTGGGGCATTGGTTGCCTGATCGGACCCTTGGCTGCCGGTGCTGGCAGTCAGTGGATCAGCGGCCACGCGTTGCCATTGTTGATGGCGGCAGGGGCATTCGGATTGGTGATCTTATTGTCCAGACAAGGCGCGTTCGGCACGGTCGCCGAGCCTGCTTGACGCAAAACTGCTCGTCAGCCACCGGGTTACAACAGGCGCTCCAGGCCGACCGCGGTACTGAACCATGAATTGAACTGCCGCCACCAGCTCCCCGGCTCTTTGGTCAATACGTGCATCTTGCCGTCGTCTTCGGTCACCCAGACGACTCGGTCATTTTCCAGTTTCACCTGATAGCTCAGCGGCGGCGCCATACCTTCCAGGGCCGCCTTTTGCACGTACGCGGCAAGGTCCGGGCTGTCCACCAGCACGCCGACTTCGGTATTCCACAGGACCGAGCGCGGGTCGAAATTGAACGAACCAATGAAAGATTTCTGCCGGTCGAAAATAATTGCCTTGCTGTGCAGACTGGAGTCGGAGCCGCGGAAAGACCTGCTGTAAAAAACAGGCCCGCTGCCGCCACCTTCTCCGGGCTGGCGGCGCAATTCGTAGAGCTTCACCCCATGCTCGAGCAACGCCTTGCGATAGGGCGCGTAGCCGCCATGCACCGCCGGTACGTCGGTGGCTTCAAGCGAGTTGGTCAACAGGCTCACCGACACCCCGGCATCGGCCCGGCCGGTGAGGTAAACCAATCCCGGCTGGCCGGGCACGAAGTACGCCGAAATCATGATCAACTCTTTACTGACACCCGTCAGCTCGGGCGCCAATTGGGTGGTCAGCAGCAAATGCGGGTCGGGTTCACCCTTTGACAGCACTTTGCTGGGGGCATCCCACAAGGCTTGGTTCCAGGCCCAGATCAACTCGCGGCGCCAGATATCCATTCGTGGATTGGTGGTGAAGGTCATCAGTTGTTGATACAGCGCATGATTCTGTTTGCGCGTCTCTTCCAGGGATTGTTCCAGGCGAGTCCGGCTGTTCTGCAGATCCTTTTGCGTCGGTTTGCGCGACAGAAACTCATCGATCGGTTTGCTCAGCGCGCTGTTCCAGTATTGATCGAAGCTGTGTCCGAGCTGTTCGGCGACCGGACCGATGCCGAGCATGTCGATGTCGGTAAAGTTCAGGTTAGGCTCGGCATCAAAATACTCGTCGCCCAGATTGCGCCCACCCACGATCGCCGCGCTGTTGTCCGCCAGCCACAGCTTGTTGTGCATGCGCCGGTGCTGCAACGACAGGTTGAACAACCGACCCATGGCTCGGGTTACGCCCGTGGCACGGCCCAGATGTAGCGGATTGAACAAGCGGATCTCGATCTGCGGATGTGCTGCCAGCGTGCCGATAGTCCAGTCCAGGCCGTCGCTGGTGGTGTCGTCGAGCAGGATCCTCACCCGAACACCCCGGTCAGCGGCCTTGAGCAGTTCTTCCACCAGCATGCGAGTGCTGATCCCGTCGTGGACAATGTAGTACTGCAAATCGAGACTGCTTTGGGCGTTACGAATCAGTTCGGCGCGGGCAGTGAAGGCTTCACTGCTGTTGGACAGCAAGCGAAATCCGGATTTGCCTTCATGGGGCGCGGCCTGGGCCTGGATCGAGCGACCGAACGCCGAGTCGCTGGCAGGCAGCGCCTGGCTCGGTTCGCGCTGAACCTCGAAGCTGGCGCAACCGCCCAGGAACGAGGCGAGTAGCAGAAGAACGAGCAGGGGCTGTCTGACTCTCACGTGGGAACGTTCCGTTTGGCGGCAGGTGTCGGCATATGGACGCTGGTTTCCCGATAAAGGTCAGTCAGTGATGCTGTCAGTTTCAGCAAGCAGCTTGATGGCTGCGGTGCCGACCTTGCGCACCGCTTCTTCAATCTGCGGTGTTGGTTTGGCAGCGTAGTTCATCCGCAGGCAATTGCGGTACTTGCCCGAAGCGGAAAAGATGCTGCCGACGGCAATCTGTACGCCCTGGTCGTGCAAGGCGCGATTGAGTTTCAGGGTGTCGAAGCCATCTGGCAGTTCGACCCAGAGCATAAAGCTGCCTTGCGGACGACTGGCGCGGGTGCCCGCCGGAAAATAACGGGTGACCCAGTCGATCATCGCATCGCGATTGCGTTGGTATTGGGTGCGCATTCGGCGCAGATGCGGTTCGAAGTGCCCGGCCTTGAGGAATTCGGCAATGGCGATCTGCGGTTGTGGCGCGGTCGAGCCGGTGCTGATGTATTTCATGTGCAGCACCCGTTCCAGATAACGGCCCGGTGCCACCCAACCGATGCGCAGGCCCGGTGCCAGGGTCTTGGAAAATGAACTGCAGAGCAGGACGCGGCCGTCTTCGTCGAAGGACTTGATCGTGCGCGGTCGTGGATAGGTGTAGGCCAGTTCGCCATACACATCATCCTCGATGATCGCCACGTCAAACCGCTGTGCCAGTGTCAACAGAGCGCGTTTGCGCGATTCGGGCATGATGTAGCCCAGCGGGTTGTTGCAGTTGGGGGTCAACTGTATGGCCTTGATCGGCCATTGTTCCAATGCCAGTTCAAGGGCATCGAGGCTGATTCCGGTGAGCGGGTCGGTCGGGATTTCCAGGGCTTTCATGCCCAGGCCCTTGAGGGTCTGCATGGCGCCGTGAAAGCTTGGCGAATCCACGGCCACGATGTCGCCCGGCTCGCAAATGGCGCGGATGCTGGTGGACAACGCTTCGTGGCAACCGGTGGTGACCACCAGGTCGTTGGCGCTCAACTGGCAGCCGGAGTCGAGCATCAGTCGGGCGATCTGCTCGCGCAGTTCGAGGGTTCCGTGGATGTTGTCGTAATACAGGCCGGGCATGTCCTGTCGCCGACTGATCCGGGCCAGGCCGCGCAGCAGCGGTTTCATGGTCGGCGTGGTGATGTCCGGCATGCCGCGACCCAGTTGCACCACGTCCTTGCGTGGCACCGCGCGGATCAATTCCAGTACCTGGTCCCACTGGGAAATATCCACCGGCCGCTGCGCCGGACGACCGATCGCCGGTAGCTCCGGCAGCTCTCGACTCACCGGCACGAAATAGCCCGACTTGGGTTTCGGCATCGCCAGGCCGCTGTCTTCCAGCATCCGATAGGCCTGCTGCACGGTGCTCAGGCTGACGCCGTGCTCGACGCTCAACGCCCGCACCGACGGCAGCCGGTCACCGGGGCGATAGAAGCCCTGTTCGATACGCGTGCCGAGCAACTCGGCGAGGTTGACGTAAAGGGTCATGGCGCAGTCTCGGTGTGGATGATTCGGTAAACCAATACAGATAAGGCAAAAAATTTCGATTCAGTGGTTAAAACATCGAATCTGTATGGAGTTAATACTTTTCCGTTGAATCTGTAATGCTTTTCGCCGTCCTCGCATCATGAAAGCTCTGGCTACCCAAGTAAACAGGAGCAATCACAATGAACGGCTTGAGCGATGTGCGGCTGACGTTACACAGTCAGGAACTGGCGGCAGGGCAAAAAAACGGTGCAGGCGAGGCGGATATGCGCAACGCGCCGTCCGGCCTGGGTCGCTGGGGCTTGTTCTGGCACCGTCTGCACACGCGCAAGGCGTTGCTGACGCTGACGCCGGAGCAGCTCAGGGATGTGGGGTTGAGTCGGGAGCAGGCGCGGGAGGAGGGGCTCAAGCCGTTCTGGCGGATCTGAGTTCTGTGGTGTTTTTCAGATCCATTCGCGGGCAAGTCGGCGATCCGACTTGCCCGCGAAAGCGTCCTCAAGCACGCAACGAATCCCTCAGACCAACTCCTTAAGCCGATGCCACAACATCCCCAACGCCAACAACGGCGAGCGCAAATGCCTGCCCCCCGGAAAGGTAATGTGCGGCACCTGGGCAAACAGGTCGAAGCCACCACTGTGCTGCCCACTGATCGCCTCAGCCAGTAACTTGCCTGCCAGATGCGTGGCGTTCACCCCATGCCCGGAATAAGCCTGGGCGTAATACACATTCGGATGATCCTTTAGCCGCCCGATCTGCGGCAGGCGGTTGGCGCCGATGCCGATCATCCCGCCCCATTGATAATCGATCTTCACGTCGCCCAACTGCGGGAAAACCTCCAGCATCTTGGGCCGCATGTAGGCGGCGATGTCTTTCGGATCGCGCCCCGAATAATGGCAGGCGCCGCCGAACAGCAAGCGCCGATCCGCCGAAAGCCGGTAGTAATCCAGCGCCACCCGTTGATCACAGACCGCCATATTCTGCGGCAGCAGGGAGTGCGCCACTGCTTCGCTCAAGGGTTCAGTGGCGATGATGTAGCTGCCGGCGGGCAACACCTTGCCGCTGAGTTCGGGGTTGAGATCATTGAGGTAGGCGTTGCAACCCAGCACCAGCGTCTTGGCGCGAACCGAACCCTGAGCAGTGTGAACCTTGATCTCGGGGTCGTACTCGATGCGGGTTACGGCGGATCGTTCGAACAGCTTCGCACCCAGTTGCTGCGCGGCGGCCGCTTCGCCCAAGGCCAGGTTGAGCGGATGCAAATGCCCCGAGCCCATGTCGATCAGGCCGCCAACGTAACGGTCGGAACCCACTACCGAGTGCATTTCGTTGGCTTGCAGCAGCCGGGTCTCGTAGCGGTAGCCGAGGCTGCGCAGCTCTTCGGCATCTTCGGCGAAGCCTTCCAGGTCTCGCGCCTTGTTGGCGAGGTCACAGTAACCCCAGGTCAGGTCACAAGGGATCTGAAAACGCTCGACCCGCTGTCGGACGATTTCCACCGCTTCCAGGCCCATGAGTTTCATCTGACGCACGCCGTCCGCGCCGATCACGTTGCTGAACTGATCGAGGCCATGGCCGACGCCGCGAATCAATTGCCCGCCATTGCGGCCGCTCGCGCCCCAACCGATCTTGTGAGCTTCGAGCAGGATCACGCTGAGGCCGCGTTCGGCCAGTTCGAGCGCAGTGTTTAAACCGGAAAACCCGCCGCCGACCACGCACACGTCCGCCACCAGATCGCCTTGCAGCACTGGGTGCTCAGGCTGCGGCAGGCTGCTGGCGGCGTAATAGGAAGCCGTGTGCCGATGACTTGGTGCAGGTTGCTGAGCACGGGCATTCATGTGCGTGTTCCTGATTCTTGTGTATAGAAAATTTGACGGAGCATAAGCCGGACCTTCCGACACGGGCAACACTGGTCGGTTGATGCTGTCTGGATCGGGGCTTTTACGTCAGAATCCCGGTCTATTCCGCCTTCGGTCAACGCTTCGATGAGCTGCAACAGTCAGAAAATTCGCACGCTGCGCCAGCAGATTCCCTCGTTCGAGTGCGTCCCCGGCTGCCATGACTGCTGTGGGCCGGTGACCACTTCGCCGGAAGAAATGTCCCGACTGCCGCGCAAGACCCGGGCCGAGCAGGATGCCGCGATGGATGAACTCAATTGCGTGCACCTGGGACCCAACGGCTGCACCGTGTATGACGAGCGGCCGCTGATTTGTCGATTGTTCGGCACCACTAAAACTTTACCGTGCCCCAATGGGCGAGGGCCGGTGGAGCTGATTCATCCGCGGGTCGAGAAGCAGATTCATGAGTACATGGCGTCGACCCGGCAGGTCCTCGTCTGAGGGAAGACCGAGTCGCCTGTAATCGCTAGCAGGCTAGCTCCCACACTGGATCTGTGTCATGCACAGAATGTGTGTCCGCAGAAGATCAACTGTGGGAGCTAGCCTGCTAGCGATGGGGTCTGAACAGGCACCACAAAGTCTCAATCCGGAATCGGCAGATTCAAACTCTCCTTCACCTCTTCCATCACGATATAGCTCTTGGATTCGCGCACATGTGGCAGCTTGAGCAGGATATCGCCCAGCAATTTTCGGTACGAAGCCATCTCGGAAATCCGCGCCTTCACCAGGTAATCGAAATCCCCTGACACCAAATGGCATTCCAGTACGTGGGGCAGTTTCAGCACCGCGCGACGGAACTCTTCGAAAGTATCGCCGGATTTGTAGTCGAGGCTGATTTCGACGAACACCAGCAGGCTGCCCTTGAGATGCTGCGGATTGAGCCGGGCGTTGTAGCCCATGATGATCCCTTCGCGCTCCAGCCGCCGGACCCGCTCGGTACAGGGCGTGGTCGAAAGCCCGACCTTTTCCCCAAGCTCGGTAAAGGAGATCCGTCCGTCCGTTTGCAGGATCCGCAGGATGTTACGGTCGATCTTGTCCAGCTCACGTTTGGTCTGAGTGTTGGTACGCATAGGGGATGCGCCTCCGTGAAAAGGGTTTTTGCCGAGAATTGTCGCCAAATATAGGCATTTATATAGTGAAAAGCACTGGCTAATCTTTTTTACACTGCCCACATCTACGGTCTGAACAACAAACGTCAGCGGCAAGCCGCGATGAGGGATATGAAAATGCGCGTTATGGTCTTGGGTAGCGGCGTCATCGGTACCACCAGTGCTTATTATCTGGCCCGTGCCGGGTTTGAAGTGGTGGTGGTAGACCGTCAGCCGGCTGCTGCCATGGAGACCAGTTTCGCCAACGCCGGGCAGGTCTCGCCGGGCTATGCCTCGCCGTGGGCCGCGCCGGGTGTACCGCTCAAGGCCATCAAGTGGCTGTTGCAGCGCCACGCGCCTCTGGCGATCAAGGCCACTGCCGACATCGACCAATACCTGTGGATGGCGCAGATGCTGCGTAACTGCACCGCCAGCCGCTATGCGGTGAACAAGGAGCGCATGGTGCGCCTGTCCGAGTACAGCCGCGACTGCCTTGACGAATTGCGCGCCGAAACCGGCATTGCCTACGAAGGTCGCAGCCTCGGTACTACTCAATTGTTCCGCACCCAGGCTCAACTCGACGGCGCCGCGAAAGACATCGCCGTGCTGAAAGAGTCCGGCGTGCCGTTCGAACTGCTCGACCGCGCCGGCATTGCCCGGGTCGAACCGGCCCTGGCCGGCGTCACTGATATCCTCAGCGGCGCGCTGCGCCTGCCGAACGACCAGACCGGTGACTGCCAGATCTTTACCACCCGCCTGGCCGAAATGGCCGTGAAACTGGGCGTGGAATTCCGTTTCGGCCAGGACATCCAGCGCCTCGACTTCGCCGGTGAGCGCATCAACGGCGTGTGGATCGACGGCAAGCTGGAAACCGCCGACCGCTACGTGTTGGCCCTCGGTAGCTATTCGCCGCAACTGCTCAAGCCGCTGGGCATCCGCGCGCCGGTGTACCCGCTCAAGGGTTACTCCCTGACCGTGCCGATCACCAACCCGGCGATGGCCCCGACTTCGACGATTCTCGACGAGACCTACAAGGTCGCAATCACCCGTTTCGACAACCGCATCCGCGTCGGCGGCATGGCTGAAATAGCCGGTTTTGACCTGTCGCTGAACCCGCGTCGACGCGAAACCCTGGAGATGATCGTCAATGACCTTTATCCTCAGGGCGGCGATCTCACCGAGGCAAGCTTCTGGACCGGTCTGCGTCCGACGACCCCGGACGGCACGCCGATCGTTGGTGCCACACCTTTCAAGAACCTGTTCCTGAACACCGGCCACGGCACCCTCGGTTGGACCATGGCCTGCGGCTCCGGTCGTTTGCTGGCTGACCTGATGGCGAAGAAAACGCCGCAGATCAGCGCCGAAGGTCTCGATATCTCTCGTTATGGCAACAAAACCCAGGAGTCCGCAAAACATGTCAATCCAGCGCCAGCTCACCAATGAGCGCATGAGCCAGATCGTTGTCCACAGCGGTACCGTGTATCTGGCAGGGCAAGTCGGTGACGATATGAACGCCGGGATTGAACAGCAGACCCGTGAAACCCTCGCCAACATCGAGCGCTTGCTGGATCTGGCCGGGACCGACAAGACCCGTCTGCTGTCGGTGACGATTTATTTGAAAGACATTGATGCGCACTTCGAAGGCATGAATGCGGTCTGGGACAAGTGGCTGCCAAAAGGCGTCGCACCGGCTCGCGCCACGGTGGAATCGAAGCTGTGCGAACCGGAAATCCTGGTGGAGTTGTCGGTTGTAGCCGCTCTGCCATAAACGAGTCAGACAGATCTCTCTCCCGGCGCTGTTGGCGGTTTATTCCCTCAGCCAGCGCCGGTTTTTCTTCCCATTGACCGACCAGAAGTCTGCCGCCATGCGTCCTGCCCGTGCCCTGATCGACCTTCAAGCCCTGCGCCACAACTACCAGATCGCCCGTGAAGTCACGGGAGCCCGTGCCCTCGCGGTGATCAAGGCCGATGCCTATGGTCATGGCGCGGTGCGTTGTGCCCAGGCTCTGGAAGCCGAGGCGGACGGGTTCGCCGTGGCCTGCATCGAAGAGGCCCTGGAGCTGCGCGCCGCGGGCATTCGTGCGCCGGTGTTGTTGCTGGAAGGGTTTTTCGAAGCCGATGAGCTGTCGCTGATCGTCGAGCATGATTTCTGGTGCGTGGTGCATTCGCTGTGGCAGCTCGACGCCATCGAGAAAGCTGCACTGAGCAAACCGATCACGGTCTGGCTCAAACTCGATTCGGGTATGCATCGGGTCGGTCTGCATCCGAAGGACTACCAGGCGGCCTATCAACGGTTGCTGGCCAGCGGCAAGGTCGCGAAGATTGTGCTGATGAGCCATTTCGCCCGCGCCGATGAGCTGCACGACCAAAGCAGCACCGAGCAGGTCGCCGTATTTGAAGCCGCGCGTCAGGGTTTGTCGGCCGAGATCAGCCTGCGCAATTCGCCGGCGGTGCTCGGTTGGCCGCAGATTCCAAGTGATTGGGTGCGTCCAGGCATCATGCTCTACGGTGCGACCCCTTTCGAAGAAGCGAATGCCGTGGCATCACGCCTGCAACCGGTGATGACCCTCGAATCGAAAGTCATTTGCGTACGTGAACTGCCGGCCGGCGAGCCGATCGGCTACGGCGCCAGATTCATCACCCCCAAGCCCATGCGCGTCGGCGTGGTGGCCATGGGGTACGCCGATGGGTACCCGCGTCAGGCGCCGACCGGTACGCCGGTGCTGGTCGCCGGGCAGCGCAGCCAGTTGATCGGCCGAGTGTCGATGGACATGTTGTGCATCGATCTGACCGATGTGCCGCAAGCGGGGCTGGGTTCGACCGTGGAGTTGTGGGGCAAAAATATCCTCGCCAGCGACGTGGCCAAGGCCGCAGACACGATTCCTTACCAGATCTTCTGCAACCTGCACCGGGTACCGAAGCTCTATTCCGGGGCTTAGCCCAAGGCACCCCGGACCGAAAGTCGCCTCGCCGCACGGGATTCAGGCCCAAGTGTTGTAAATACTGAACGCTGTCGCCATGATAACGCTCAATGTTTCTACAACCTGAATCCCTGGAGGCTCCAGTATTGGACGTCGGTGAACGACTGCAATCGATCCGTAAGCTCAAAGGCCTTTCCCAGCGTGAACTCGCCAAGCGGGCGGGCGTCACCAACAGCACCATTTCGATGATCGAGAAGAACAGCGTCAGCCCCTCGATCAGTTCGCTGAGGAAAGTGTTGGGCGGGATTCCCATGTCCATGGTCGAGTTCTTTTCCGAAGAGATCCTGCAGGAAAAACCGACTCAGATCGTCTACAAGGCCAACGAGCTGATCGATATTTCCGATGGCGCAGTGACCATGAAACTGGTCGGCCGGGCACACCCGAGCCGGGCGATCGCGTTCCTCAATGAAATCTACCCGCCAGGCGCCGACACCGGTGACGAGATGCTCACCCATGAGGGCGAGGAAACCGGGATTTTGCTTGAAGGAAGACTGGAACTGGTGGTAGGGCTTGAAACTTTTGTGCTCGAAGCCGGCGACAGCTACTACTTTGAAAGCACCAAGCCACACCGTTTCCGCAATCCGTTCGATGCGCCGGCGCGACTAATCAGCGCAGCTACACCGGCGAATTTTTAACAAAAGAGGCGCCCTGCCAGCATGGCGGAGGTACCCGAGCTGTTTTTTCCTCTGCACAACAAGACCCCTTCGACTTTGGGGTTGTTTCAGTGTGGCGGGCTTACCGTTATACTTGCGCCCGCCTGCGAACCGTGGCCGTGGGCGTGACTAGCCACCATTGAGGGTGAACGCGTGAATCTAATTATGAAAATGCTGGCCGTACCAGCAACCGTATTGGCCCTATGGGCAGTCAGCGCTCAAGCTGCGACTAACGACGATATTGCAAAACGCCTTGAACCCGTCGGCAAGGTCTGTGTACAGGGGCAAGAGTGCAAGGGGATGGAAGTGGCCGCTTCCGCGGGTGGCGGTGATGCCAAAACCCCGGACTCAGTGATCGCCAAGCATTGCAACGCTTGCCACGGCACCGGCCTGTTGGGCGCGCCAAAAGTGGGTGATGCCACCGCTTGGGGCGAGCGCGCCAAGAAGGAAGGCGGCCTTGACGGTTTGCTGGCAAAGGCGATCTCCGGCATCAACGCGATGCCGCCTAAAGGCACTTGCGCCGATTGCTCTGATGCCGATCTCAAAGGCGCCATCGAGAAGATGTCCGGGCTGAAATAAGGCTTCATCTTCCGCGAAAAGCCGCTTCCAAGCGGCTTTTTTGTGCCTACGATTTGCGTTGGGACTATTCTTTGCAGCAAAGGCCCGGCAAGCCCGGTCCAACCCGATTCACGGAATGTAAAGGGAGGATCAGATGGTGCAGCTGTGTTCTATCGAGCAGGCGGTCGATGACGTATTGGCACGATTGCCGGCGCATATCCACATGGGCTTGCCCCTCGGCCTGGGCAAACCCAACCACTTCGTCAACGCGCTGTTTCAACGCATTGCGCAACTGCCCGAACGGCGGCTGACCATCTACACCGCCCTGTGCCTCGGTCGTCCTTCGCTAGGCGACGGTCTGCAAAAGCGCTTCCTCGAACCCTTCATCGAGCGGGTTTTCGGCGACTACCCGGAACTGGATTTTCTTGCGGGTCTGCACCAGGACAACCTGCCGTCCAACATTCATGTCCAGCAATTCTTCCTGCAGCCCGGCAGCCTGCTCAACAGTGCACCGGCGCAGCGCGATTACGTCAGCAGCAACTACAGCCATGCCGCCCGGGACATCAACGCCGCCGGTTTGAACCTGGTGGCGCAGCTGGTGGCCAGTCATGGCGAGCACCCCGACCGCCTGAGCCTGAGCTGCAATCCGGACATCACCCTCGACCTGTTGCCGATGATCGCCAAACGCCGGGCAGCAGGGGAGACGATCCTGCTGCTAGGGCAGGTGCACAACGATTTGCCGTACATGCCGGGCGACGCGGAAATCGGCATCGATGCCTTCGACCTGTTGATTGACGAGAAAGACAGCACGACACTGTTCTCCACGCCGAACATGCCGGTGGGTTTTCAGGATCACTTCATTGGCCTGCACGCCAGTACGCTGGTGCGCGATGGCGGCACCTTGCAGATCGGTATCGGCGCCATGGGCGATGCCCTGACCGCCGCGTTGCTGGCGCGACAAGCCGACAATGACGGTTACAAGGCGTTGCTCGCGGACGTCAATCTCAGCCAGTGGGCGCAACTGATCGATCGCGAGGGTGGGGTTGAACCCTTTGCCAAGGGCCTTTACGGCTGCAGCGAAATGTTCGTCAACGGTTTGCTGGTGCTGGCTGACGCCGGGATCGTGCGGCGCAAGGTCTACCCCGATGTACCGACCCAGCAACAGGCGAATGCCGGCACCCTGGATGAGGCCGCGCAAACTGACGGCATCTCGGTACACGGTGGCTTTTTCCTCGGGCCGCGCAATTTTTATGAGCGCCTGCGGGAGTTGCCCCAGAGCAAGCGACTCGAATTCAACATGACCCGCATCAGTTACATCAACGAGCTTTATGGTCAGGAAGAGCTCAAGCGTTTACAGCGACTCGATGCGCGTTTTATCAATACCGTATTTACCATGACCCTGTTGGGTGCCGGGGTGGCGGATCAGCTGGAAGACGGGCGGGTGCTCAGCGGTGTGGGCGGGCAATACAACTTTGTCGTCCAGGGCCATGCGCTGGAAGGCGCGCGTTCGGTGCTGCTGCTACGCAGTTGGCGCGAGTCGGACGGTGAGGTGAGTTCGAACATCGTCTGGGAATACGGACATTGCACGATCCCGCGGCACCTGCGGGACATTGTGGTGACCGAGTACGGCATTGCCGATTTGCGCGGCAAGACTGATGCGGCGGTGATCGAGGCTTTATTGAACATCAGCGACTCACGCTTCCAGCCGGGACTGATCGAGCAGGCGCAGAACGTTGGTAAATTGCCGAAGAACTTCTGCCTCGATCCGCGGTTTGCGGATAACCATCCTGAGCGTTTGCAGGCGATTCAGGCGCGGCATCCGAATCTGTTTCCGGAGTATCCATTGGGGTGTGATTTCACCGCCGAGGAGCGGGATCTGCTGCGGGCGCTGAACTGGTTGAAGAGCAAGTTCAAGCTCACCGAGGTTCTGGAGTTGGGCAAGGCTGCGCTGGATGCGCCAGAGCCGTCGGCGTTTCCCGGGCATCTGGAGCGGATGCAACTGACGAAGCCGGAAGGGCTGAAAGAGGATTTGTTTCAGCGACTATTGCTCACTGGCCTGAAGGCCACCGCGCAGTAATGCCCAACGCAAAACCAACTGTGGGAGCCAGCCTGCTGGCGATGGCTGTCTGTCAGTCATGAAGATTTTAACTGACACGACGCCATCGCCAGCAGGCTGGCTCCCACAGGGGAAATGCGGTGCTGCTGGTTATTCGATGAAAGTGACCACGCCATCCTTCAGCGACTGCACGCGAGCCAGCGACTCAACCCGATAACCCTGCGCATCCAGCTCCGCACGACCGCCCTGGAACGACTTCTCGATCACGATCCCCAGACCCGCCACGGTGGCACCCGCCTGTTTGATGATCGAAATCAGCGCCTGGGACGCCTTACCGTTGGCCAAGAAGTCATCGATGATCAGCACGCGATCGCTGCTGGTCAGATGGCGCGGGGAGATCGCCACGGTGCTTTCGGTCTGCTTGGTAAACGAGTAGACAGTCGCCGACAGCAGATTTTCAGTGAGGGTCAGGGACTGGTGCTTGCGGGCGAAAATCACCGGCACGCCGAGGTTCAGGCCGGTCATGATCGCAGGGGCGATGCCCGAGGCTTCGATGGTGACGATCTTGGTGATGCCCGCGTCCTTGAACAGCGTGGCGAATTCGTCGCCGATCAGCTTCATCAATGCCGGGTCGATCTGGTGGTTCAGAAAGGCGTCGACTTTCAGGACCTGGTCGGAAAGCACGATGCCTTCTTCGCGGATTTTCTTGTGCAGTGCTTCCACAACAGCTTCCTCAGTTGGCGCAACGGGCGCCTGGCTCGTAAAAAGTGCTTGGTTAAAAAGCAATCAATTCTAGCGCTTTAACATCGCGCGTATATCCGCCAATGCGGTGTTGCCACGAACGGCTTTGACTTCAACGGGTGTATCGTCGGTGCCTTCCCAGGCCAGGTCGTCCGGCGGCAGCTCATCAAGGAAGCGGCTCGGCGCGCAGTCGATGATCTCGCCGTATTGCTTGCGCTTGGCGGCGAAGGTGAAGGCCAGCGTCTGACGTGCACGGGTAATCCCGACGTAGGCCAGGCGGCGTTCTTCCTCGATGGTGTCGGCTTCGATGCTGGAGCGGTGCGGGAGGATTTCCTCTTCCATGCCCATGATGAACACGTAGGGAAATTCCAGGCCCTTGGAGGCGTGCAAGGTCATCATCTGCACACCTTCGGCGCCGTCTTCCTCTTCCTGCTGACGTTCCAGCATGTCGCGCAGGACGAGTTTGCCGATGGCGTCTTCGACGGTCATCTCGCCTTCTTCGTCTTTCTCCAGCGTGTTCTTAAGTGCCTCGATCAGAAACCACACGTTGCCCATGCGGTAATCGGCGGCCTTGTCGCTGGAGCTGTTGGTGCGCAGCCAGTTCTCGTAGTCGATGTCCATGACCATGCTACGCAGCGCCGAGATCGGGTCTTCGCCGGCACACTGCTCGCGAACCTTGTCCATGAAGCGCTTGAAGCGCGACAGGCGATCGGTGAAGCGCGCATCCAGGTGTTCGCCCAGGCCGATTTCGTCGGTGGCGGCGTACATCGAAATTTTTCGCCCGGTGGCGTAGTTGCCCAGCTTTTCCAGGGTAGTCGAACCGATTTCCCGGCGTGGGACGTTGATCACCCGCAGGAAGGCGTTGTCGTCGTCCGGGTTCACGATCAAGCGGAAGTAGGCCATCAGGTCTTTCACTTCCTGACGTCCGAAAAAGCTGTTGCCACCCGAAAGTCGATACGGGATCTGGTGGTGCTGCAGCTTCAGCTCGATCAGCTTTGCCTGATAGTTACCGCGGTACAGAATCGCGAAATCGCTGTACGGCCGATCCGTGCGCAGGTGCAGGGTCAGCAGCTCCACGGCCACGCGCTCGGCTTCGGCGTCTTCGTTGCGGCAGCGGATCACGCGGATCTCGTCGCCGTGGCCCATCTCACTCCACAGCTGCTTTTCGAATTCATGCGGGTTGTTCGAGATCAGCACGTTGGCGCAACGCAGGATGCGGCTGGTGGAGCGATAGTTTTGCTCGAGCATCACCACTTTCAGGGACGGGTAATCGTCCTTGAGCAGCATCAGGTTTTCCGGCCGCGCGCCGCGCCAGGCGTAGATCGACTGGTCGTCGTCGCCCACTACGGTGAACTGGTTGCGCGTGCCGATCAGCAACTTCACCAGCAAATACTGGCTGGCGTTGGTGTCCTGGTATTCGTCCACCAGCAAATAGCGGACTTTGTTCTGCCATTTTTCGAGGATGTCGGCGTGTTCCTGGAACAGCTTCACCGGCAGCAGGATCAGGTCGTCGAAGTCCACCGCGTTGAACGCCTTGAGCGTGCGCTGATAGTGGGTGTAGACGATGGCGGCGGTCTGTTCCTTGGGGTTGCGCGCGTTTTCCAGGGCTTCGGGCGGCAGGATCAGGTCGTTCTTCCACGAGCCGATCATGTTCTTGATCTCGTCGACGCCGTCGTCGCCCGAGTATTCCTTCTGCATGATGTCGGTCATCAAGGCTTTGACGTCGGTCTCGTCAAAGATCGAGAAGCCCGGCTTGTAGCCCAGCCGCACATGTTCCTTGCGGATGATGTTCAGGCCCAGGTTGTGGAAAGTGCACACCGTCAGGCCGCGGCCTTCGCCACCCTTGAGCAGGGTACCGACCCGTTCCTTCATCTCGCGCGCGGCCTTGTTGGTAAAGGTCATGGCGACGATGTACTGGGCGCGGATGCCGCAGTTCTGGATCAAGTGGGCAATTTTGCGGGTGATCACGCTGGTCTTGCCGGAGCCTGCGCCGGCGAGCACCAAAAGAGGGCCGCCGACGTAGCTCACGGCTTCTTGCTGCCGGGGATTGAGTCGGGACATACGAAATCAGGGAGTCGTTTGCGAAATGGGCCGGCATTTTAACAGGCTCAGCGAATTGTGCTGCTCTCTCCGACTTGTGACGTAGCGCGCGTTCTCCAATTGCCGGTTTGTTTACTTTCACGCAGGATGCGCAACGAGTTTGCGACTAATGTTCGAAATTCGAGTTCAAGGCCACGTTTGATAACCGATGTCATTTGGTCATTGGGGACCGGCGCTGCATAATGCCCGCCGCCTACATTTTTGCAGAGTCTAGGAGCTAGCTTGTCTACGCCTGTCGAACCCTTGCGTTTGCTGCTACTGGCCGAAGAGCCGGCGTGGACAGCGTTGTTGCGCGAGTGTCTGGCTCCGATGGGGAGCTCGGCCGTGCTGATCAGTGCGCCGAGCTGGGAGTCGGTCAGCAGCCTGTTCGATGACAACCGCAGCGCGGTGTTGTTGACGATCCCGGCGCTTCAGCCTCTGCCTGGTCGTTGCAAGCTGCCGACAGTGTTGCTGCTCGAACATGAGCCGCTGTCGCCGCCCGACGGTGTGAGCGACTGGCTGGTGCGCGATCTGCTCGATCCGGGCATGTTGCGCCGTTGCCTGCGGCATGTGCGTGAGCGCGGCGTGCTGGAAAACACGCTGCAGCGCCTGGCTGAGCAGGATCCGCTGACCGGCATCGCCAACCGCCAGGGGTTCCAGACCCTGCTGGCGGCAAGGTTGGCGGAAAGCGACGGCCGCGGCCTGGCCCTTGGTCATCTCGATCTCGACAACTTCCGTCACGCCAACGACTCCCTCGGCCATCAGGCCGGTGACCGATTGATCCTGCAAGTGGTCGCGCGGCTCAAAAGCCAGCTCGAAGCCGGCGATCAGCTGGCGCGGTTGGGCAGCGATGAGTTCGCCTTGCTGATCGACACCCGTCGCGCGCCCCAACGGGCCGAGTGGATGGCCGAACGCATCACCGAAGCGCTGGCGGAGCCCTATTGGGTCGACGGCGAAAGCCTGCTGATCGGTTCCAGTCTCGGTATTGCCCACGCCCGGGCCCAGGCCGGTGCTGACCCGCTGATGTGGCACGCGCACATCGCCATGCAGCAGGCCAAGAGTACCCAGGGCTGCACCTTTCATATTTTCAACGAACGCATCAATCGCAATGCCCGCAGCATGGCTGACCTCGAAAGTGAGCTGCGCCGGGCCTTGCGTCGCGATGAGCTGGAGCTGCATTACCAGCCGCGGCTCAACCTCGAGGACGGGCAAATCGTCGGTCTCGAAGCCTTGGTACGCTGGCGTCATGCCGAGCGCGGCTTGCTGCCACCGAGCGAATTCGTGCCGCTGGCCGAGCAAAGCGGTTTGATCGTGCCCTTGGGTTACTGGGTGATTTCCCGCGCCCTGCGGGACATGCAGGCGCTGCGCGAACGGGGCTTGCCGGCGTTGCACATGGCAATCAACCTGTCGTTCCGGCAGTTCCAGGACAGCCAATTGCTGTCGACCCTGAGCCGGCTGATTGCCGAGCGCGGCGTCGAAGCGCAGTGGCTGGAGTTCGAACTGACCGAAACCGCGGTCATGCGCCGCAGCGATCTGGTGAAACAGACCATGGATGCCCTCGGGCGCCTGGGCGTGCGTTTTTCCCTGGACGACTTTGGTACCGGGTTTTCGTCCTTCGTGCACCTCAACAGCCTGCCGATCACCTTGCTGAAAATCGACAAGAGCTTTGTCGGCGGCATGGAGCAACGAGAAGAAAATCGCAAGCTGGTGCACGCGATGATCAACCTGGCCCACAACCTCAACCTTGAAGTGGTCGCCGAAGGGGTGGAGACGCCGGAGCAGCTGCATCTCTTGCGCGGGTTTGGTTGTGATCAGGTGCAGGGGTACCTGATCAGCAAGCCGTTGCCGTTGGTGGAGTTGGTGGAATATCTGGGCTTTGGCAGCGGTCAGCAGCCAGCACTGGAAGGCGTGGTTTAAACACGGACAAAATGTGGGAGCGAGCCTGCTCGCGAAAGCGGTGTGACAGTCGACATCAATGTTGACTGACACGGCCTCTTCGCCGGCAAGCCGGTCTCGCTCCCACAGGGACATCATTCTGTCTGAACGGCTTCGAAACTCTGCGCCGCCGGCTCCCGCCGAATCATCCGCTTCATTTTCCATTCAAACGCCAGCGTCAGGCTCACCGCCGCGCACGCCAGCCCCAGCGCCAATCCCCACCAGACGCCCGTCGGCCCCCAGTTCAAATGGAAGGCCATCCACCAGGCAGCCGGCGCACCAATCAGCCAGTAGCAACCCAGCCCGACCAGGAATGTGGTCTTGGCATCCTTGAGCCCGCGAATACAGCCCATGGCAATGGTTTGCGTGCCGTCGAACAGCTCGAACCACGCCGCTACCGCCAGCAGGCTCACGGCCAGGTTGATGACCTCGCGGAAGGCCGGGTCGTCATGGTCCAGGAACAAACCGATCAACTGGTTTGGCAGCAGCCAGAAGACCATCGCGAAGCCGAGCATGGCCGCCGCACCGAAGGCGATCCCGACCCGTCCGGCCAGCCGCGCCCCCAACAGTTGCCCGGCACCGTAGTGCTGGCCGATGCGCATGGTGATGGCGTAAGAAAGCCCCGCCGGAATCATGAACGCTACGGAGACGATCTGCAGGGCAATCTGATGCGCCGCCAGTTGCGTACTGCCCATGGTGCCCATGCACAGCGCCGCGAAGGCGAACAGTCCGACTTCCACCGCGTAGGTGCCGCCAATTGGCAGGCCGAGGCGCCACAGTTCCTTAAGGTACTGACGGTTGGGCCGTGACAGGCCTTGGCGCAATGGATAAGCGTCATAGGCCCGGTGCCGCCGAATGTGCAGGGCCAATGCCAGCGCCATGAGATTGGCAACGATCGCCGTGACCAGGCCGATGCCCACCAGGCCCATTTTCGGCAGGCCGAACATTCCGGTGATCAATGCATAGTTGAGCAGGAAGTTGGCCACCGTGCCGCCAAGGCTGATGACCATCACCGGCGTCGCCCGGCCGATGGCGCTGGTAAAACCGCGCAGCGCCATGAAGCTCAAGTAACCAGGCAGGGCAAACGGCAGGATCAACAGAAATTGCCCCGCAGCCTGGACGTTGGTTTCGGTTTGGCCGAACAGCAGCAATAGCGGTTTGAGGTTCCACAGCAGCAAGCCCGCCACCAGTGCCATCAGCCATGCCAGCCATAGGCCGGCCTGGGTCAGCCGCGCGGCACCCACGATGTCGCCCGCGCCCTGACGGATCGCCACCAGGGTGCCGACCGCCGCAATCACGCCAATGCAGAAGATCGACACGAACGAATAACTGGCCGCGCCCAGGCCGCCACCGGCCAACGCCTCGGGGCTCAGGCGCGCCATCATCAAGGTATCGGTGAGGACCATCAGCATGTGCGCCAACTGCGAGGCAATCAACGGCCCCGCCAGCCGCAGGATGGCCCGGAGTTCAATACGCGCTGGATGCTGCATGATCATCACGCTCGAAGGTCAAAGTCATCAGGAAAGCGTCGATTCTCGGCGCTCTGCGGGGTTTGCACAAAGGGATAAAAAGGATGGGTTGCATGATTAAAACTCATGCTAGGAAGTTTCTGTTAAGTTGATCTCATTCCGCTGTAGGAGCTTTCCTGATGTCCCGTCGTCTTCCTCCCTTGTATGCCCTTCGCGCATTCGAAGCAGCGGCGCGGCATAGCTCGTTTACCCGCGCCGCCGAAGAGTTGTCGATCACTCAGAGTGCAGTCAGCCGGCACATTCGTACGCTCGAAGAGCACTTCGCCTGTCGGCTGTTCCATCGCAGTGGGCGCAATCTGCAATTGACCGAGTCCGCGCGGCTGATCCTGCCTGGCATCCGCGAAGGTTTCGCGGCACTGGAGCGCGCCTGCCACACCCTGCGTGCCGAAGATGACATCCTGCGCATGAAAGCTCCCTCCACCCTGACCATGCGCTGGTTGCTGGCGCGGCTCAGCCGTTTCCGGCACCTGCAACCAGGCAACGAGGTGCAACTGACCAGCGCCTGGATGGACGTCGACTCGGTGGACTTCAACCATGAACCGTTCGACTGCGCCGTCATCCTCAGTAACGGGAATTTTCCTCCGGACTGGGAGGCCAGCTTCCTGTTTCCGGAAGAGCTGATTCCAGTCGGCGCGCCGAATCTTCTGAACGATCAACCCTGGGACGTCGCGCGCCTGGCCAATGCCGAACTGCTGCACCCGACCCCTGATCGCCGTGACTGGCGCAATTGGCTGGAGCGCATGGGCCTGACCGATCAGGTGTCGCTCAAGGGCGGGCAGGTGTTCGACACGCTGGAACTGGGCATGATTGCCGCCGCCCGGGGGTATGGCGTATCCATGGGGGATCTGCTGATGGTGGCGGAGGACGTGGCCCAGGGACGTCTGAGCCTGCCGTGGCCGACGGCCGTCGCCAGCGGTGAGAAATATTACCTGGTCTGGCCGAAAACCCGTCCTGGTGGCGAGCGTATGCGTCGGCTCAGCGATTTCCTGCAGGGCGAAGTGCGGGCCATGGAGTTGCCGGAGGTCGAGCGTCTGGGCTGAATTGAACTAGCCGGCCCCTGATTCGATGTGGGAGCGAGCCTGCTCGCGAAGGGATCGCTGCAATATCCATGTCTGCCCAAAGCTCCGAATCGAAGATCTCTTGAGTGATCTTTGTTTTTAAGCTTGATGAATCGTTTCAGCAAGTCTATAAAAATGGCACAACTCCAAGAAAGGCTACTGCCATGACCCCGCTCAAACTCTTCGTCAGCCTCGGTGCGCTGACCGCCGCCTCCCACGCCATGGCCTGGGACTACGTCTTGCTCGACACCGACAAGGCCGCGCAAAACTGGCAGATCACCAGCCAGCAACTCGGTGTGAAAACCGACAAACCCTTCTCCGTTACCCTGCGCACCCTGCACGGTGGTCGGCAGGAGGGTGTCAGCATCGTCGACATCGATAACGGCACGATGAAACTCTCGGTGGTGCCGACACGAGGGATGAACGTCTTGCAGGCGACGGTAGGCAGTGTGCGCATGGGATGGGATTCGCCGGTCAAGGAGGTCGTCAATCCGTCCTTCATCGAACTCAACGGTCGTGGAGGGCTGGGCTGGCTGGAAGGCTTCAACGAACTGGTCACCCGCTGCGGCTATGAATGGGTCGGCCACCCCGGCATGGACAATGGCGAATTGCTGACCCTGCACGGTCGCGCCGCCAACATCCCGGCCAACAAAGTTACCCTGCACATCGACGAAAAACCGCCTTACGCCATCAGCCTGCGCGGCGAGTTGAAAGAGCAGGCGTTCAAGAAAGTCGACTTTTCCGTCGCGACCGAACTCGTCACTGAACCTGGCAGTGTGAGCTTCAGCCTCAACGACACCCTGACCAATAACGGCGACTATCCGAAGGAATACCAGGCGCTGTACCACAGCAACTTCAGCACCCCGTTTCTGGAGCAGGGGGCCCGTTTCGCCGCGCCGGTGAAGCAGGTATCACCGTTCAACGACAAAGCCAAAGGCGATCTGCCGGACTGGCAGACCTATCGCGCACCGACCAAGGACTACGACGAGACGGTTTACAACGTGGTGCCCTATGCCGACGCCAAGGGCGATACGCTGACTGTGCTGCATAACAAGGCCGGCAGCTTGGGTGTCTCGGTCGGCTTCAACACTCAAACACTGCCCGTGTTCTCCCTGTGGAAAAACACCGATACCCAAGGGCAGGGTTATGTCACGGGTCTTGAGCCGGGAACGAGTTTTTCCTACAACCGCCGGTATCAGCGGCCACTGGGTCTGGTGCCGACGATTGCAGCGAAGGAGCAGAAGCAGTTCCTGATCAGTTACAGCTTGCTGGCGGATAAAACCGCTGTGGATAAGGCCTTGAAACAGGTGAGCGATATTCAGGGCGGGCGGGAAACCGAAGTGCGGCAGACGCCATTGGTAGATCTCTCCAAGCAATAAAGCCATCAGTTAGTGCTTGGCCGGTACTGCAGCGCCTCAGCCAGATGCTCACGGGTGATGCCATCGACTTGCTCAAGGTCCGCCAAAGTGCGCGCCACCTTGAGCAATCGGTGGGCCGCTCGCAACGACAGCGTCAACCGTTCGCAGGCGGTTTCCAGCCAGTTTTCATCCACTGTGGATAAAGTGCAGTGCCGGCGCAGGCCTGGCAAGTCGAGGAAGGCATTGGCGCAGCCTTGGCGTTTATGTTGTCGCTCCCTGGCCTCGGCAACCAGCACGGCGGCAGTGGCCGTGTCATCGCCGGGCATCGACGAGGGGTTCAGCGCCGTGGCTTCCCGTGCGACGGTCAGGTGCAGGTCGATGCGATCCAGCAGCGGCCCCGACAGTTTGTTGCGATAGCGCTGAACCATGTCCGGCGTACAGGAGCATCGACCGCTCGGCTCACCAAGATATCCACAGGGGCAGGGATTCATCGCTGCGACTAGTTGAAAGCGCGCCGGAAAGCGTACGCGGTCCCTGGCGCGGGAAATCACGATGTGTCCGGATTCCAGTGGCTCCCTTAAAACTTCCAGCACCTTGCGATCAAATTCCGGCAGCTCATCCAGGAAGAGCACGCCGTGGTGGGCGAGGGTGATTTCGCCGGGTTGAGGTTTTGAACCGCCCCCCACCAGCGCCGGGCCGGAAGCGGAGTGATGGGGCTGGCGAAACGGTCGCTGCGGCCAATGGCTCAAGGGCACGCAACTGGCCACCGATTGAATGGCCGCCACTTCCAGCGCCTCGCTTTCTGCCAGCGGCGGCAACAGCCCCGGCAGACGACTCGCCAACAGTGTTTTGCCCGTCCCCGGTGGCCCGCTGAACAGCAGGTTATGCGCGCCCGCCGCTGCAATCAGCAACGCACGCTTGGCCGCGAGTTGGCCCTGCACTTCGTTCAAGTCGGGATAAGGTTTGCTGGCATGCATCAAGCCATCCGAAATGTAAGGCTCGATGGGCGTATGACCATTGAAATGCGCAACGGCTTCCAACAGATGATCCACCGCAATCACCTTCAACCCCGACGCCAGGCACGCCTCTTCGGCATTGGCCCGCGGCACCACCAATGTCCGTCCGGCCTTGCGCGCTGCCAGTGCCGCCGGCAATACACCGCGAACGGCCCGCACTGCACCGGATAGCGCCAATTCTCCAAGGCATTCCACATCGTCCAGCGTCAACGTCGGCACCTGGACACTGGCCGACAAGATCCCCAAGGCAATCGCCAGATCGAACCGCCCGCCGTCCTTTGGCAAATCGGCGGGGGCGAGATTCAACGTAATGCGCCGCGCCGGAAATTGCAGACCCGAATTGATGATCGCGCTGCGCACGCGGTCCTTGCTCTCCCTCACGGCTGTTTCGGGCAATCCGACCATCGTCAGCGAAGGCAAACCGTTGGCCAAATGGACTTCCACGGTGACGGCGGGTGCATCCACGCCAATCTGGGCGCGGCTGTGGACGATGGAGAGGGACATGGTCGTTCCTTGAGCTGACGGAGAACCGCTTCCTGCGGTTTTTGAAGGGTAGTCGAGCTGGAATGCAGTGCTCAAGTAGAGGTTTACAAGACGTATCAATGACTTCTTTGCAGTCCGCCGATTGGCAGTATTTAGTCAATGAATTAGTCAGCTATTCGTTGAATAGGCCCTCTGCAATTGCTAGAATTTAGTCCAGGGCTCTTACAGAGCAGGGGTGTTGAGGTTCACTACGATATTGCCTCAATACTGTGGATGTGCAGGATTCGTGGATCCTGTGGTAGCGGCAACCGGCAACAAATGGTTGGCTTTCGACCCCTTTCGAGAGAGGTTTCTCGGACGTGCTAAGCGAGCGCTGCGACTACCAGCCCTGAATACATTGCAAAAAGGCGCCTATGGCGCCTTTTTTGCTTTCAGAGTGCCCACATTCATTGCACCCCGATTGCGATGGTTCTTGTACGCGGTCACGACGGAATAGAAATCGACACCCTCCGCATTCCGCTGCGGTGACAAAATCGCACACCCTCGCGCCCCCCTAACAATCGTCAGCCGGTATCCATCACGCGTTTGATAACCCTCACACAGCACTTGGGCGCCTTGGGTCAAAATTGCGGCAACAAAAGCCGGAATTTCATCAATCGACTTGCAGCCCCATCCAGGCAGCTCATGATGATGACCTTCCCAAATGTGATTAACCCCAAAGCCCTTGCCAAATCCTAAGTGCCTGCCGACTCGTAAATAAACTTCACCTCCTATCACAGACAAGTTCCGACTCTTGTACGCGGTGACATACGCATAGCTCAGTTCTCCTGATACGGGGTGAGGCACACCGTGATCTTTATCCAGGGTTGCAAAATCGATGACAGACAAAACAGGTAGTGTCGGTGCTGTAAAAAGCGAGTCGTCCATAATCGTCACACAGTAGGGACCAAGACGGATGGGCTCCGGCAATCGGGTTGGCAAATTTCACTGGATGTTGCGGGTACTGAGCCGGCCAATGATGAGGCGCAAAAAATAGCCACTCAGACGGTTTCTTTCATGAAAGGGAATTCAGTTCCGTCAACCGGCCAGTAAACCCCTTGGCTCAAATTCTTTGCCGTGCGCGGCGGCGACTTCAAAAAAGCGGCGTTGATTGGCCGATATATTTCCGGCCAGCCGAAGTGCTTCGGCGTGAAACGCTGCAATTTGTAGCAGTTTTGCCTTTCGTTTTTTTTGGCTCATACGCACCTCGTGCTAGATCTGACCACAGAAGGTAACGGAGAGAGACGGGATTTCGAAATCAGGTGAGAGCGACAGTTTTTGTAGGACTGTTCCGAAATGTATGAAGGCCAATGCCTGAATAGCGGGGGCGCTCTTGTGTGCTCGAGGGGGCTGCTTATGATCACAGCAGATCAAGCCACCCGGAGAAGGGAATATGAACACTAATGGAATGCGCTCGATTCATCCCGGAGAAATCCTTGAGCAGGAGTTTCTTGAGCCATTGGGCGCCACGGTGGCTGATCTTGCTTGCCAGTTTCCTGATTTCGAGATTGAACTGACAAAACTTGTAGCGCAGAGCACAGGAGTCAGTCCGGACCTTGCCAGGAAGCTGGCCACTCACTTCAATACCACGCCCGATTTTTGGTTGAATCTGCAATCGACCTACGAAGTGCGCAGTGACGATATCGAGCGTGGTTAGGTTGTCTATAACGACTGGAATACTCGCGACGCTTTTTTCCACCACGGCACATTGACCGCGTGTTGTGCCGGTTCTTCATTCGGCAGCAGATGCGGCACATCCTGCAGCCGAATCCACGGCTGGTTATTCCAGTGCAGCAAACTCAGCGACATCTCGGGCCAGTTCAGACGGCTCAGGAGCGGGCGTTCGGTTGAGGTGGGTTGTTCTGCGTCTCTTAGGGCTGGCACCACATCGTGGGTCAACCATTCGCGTAAGGCTCGGTATTCCGGGCAGTAGTGGTAGACCAATAATGCGTAAACGCCGGATTCGCTGATCAGCAGCGTGTTTTTGATGCTGCCGTGGCTGAGTATTTTTGCGGTTTGGCGTTGGTCGGGGTCGAGTTTTCGGAGGGTGCGTTCGTCGAGGAAGAGGCGCAGCAGTCGGCCGAGGTCGCGGGCGCTGAACCAGGGTTGGTTTTGCAGGAGAAGGGCGTGGAGGTGGAGTTTGTGGCGGGTGAAGATGTGGGGGACTAGGTAGTTTTCGTCCATCGTGCAGTTCTCGGATTCGAATGAAGAAAACTGCCTCTGATCGTCGCCAAACGAAAAGGGTGGCAGCTATGCGCGGGTTGGCGAACCGGTGAACCCCGAAAAACCGGCAGACCCGAAGGTCTCCCACGCAAAGCCGCCATAATTCGAGATGGGAATAATTCCCTGATTCGAACGTGGTCACGGTGCGTCGGGGCTTTCCAGGTCGCCAAACCCAGTGCTGAACATTCAGCATTGGGTGAGCTTAGGAACCTGGGCTTTGCGGCGCAATCGGACGGCGGTGGTGATGTTTGTAGGACGTTGCTGAGATGTGTGCGGGACTCAAAAGATCGTCCGAACGCGGCCCGAGCCCTCGGCAGCTCCTACAGGGGTGGTCGAGCCAGTGTGGGGTGGCTTGGAAGACCGAGGCGACCCTATTCGCGAGCAGCCTCGCTCCCACAGGGGGCCGCGTTGTCATTTGGGTTATTCGGTTGGTGGGTTGAGCTTCGCTTCCAGCTCGGCGACTTTCGCCTCGAGGCTTTCCAGCCGTGCCCGGGTTCGTGCCAGCACGACCATCTGGCTGTCGAATTCTTCACGGCTCACCAGATCCAGCTTGCTGAAGCCGCTCTGCAACAAAGCCTTGAACTGGCTTTCGATTTCGCTTTTCGGCAGTGGGTTGTCGCCGCTGAAGAGGCGGGAGGCGGTGCCGCTCAGGGCGTCGAGGAAGTCTTTGGGCGCGAGCATGGGAAATGGTCCTGGAAACAATGGCGAGCAGTGTATCACGCAGTGTCTATAGTCAATCCCGACCGCAGGGATGCACGCTTTTCGCGCATGCGCACAGACGGCGGCGCACTGTTGTTGTGCGTAATCCCCGGGCCATTCTGGCGCAGGGGCCGCTGGTTGCGATCAAGTCGTTGAATTCAGTGGTTTTAGTGGAGATGGCAAGCTTTCTGCTTAGTCGGTAGTGACCCATGCACTGATGCAGTCGCTGTGACGAATGCAGTGCGCCAAGCGGAACGGGGAAGTTTCGTGCGGAGTGGTTAGCTGGCGTCGGACGGGCAGGTAAGGCCGACGATGCGTTACAAAGCCAGGCACTGCGCTTAGACTTGAGTCGGGTTTGTTTTCCTGGGGCAAGTCCACCAATTCGGGAGAGAGTTTTCATGAAGCTAGTCACTGCCATCATCAAGCCGTTCAAACTGGACGACGTGCGCGAGTCGCTGTCCGAGATCGGCGTGCAGGGCATTACCGTTACTGAAGTCAAAGGCTTCGGTCGGCAGAAGGGTCACACCGAGCTGTATCGCGGCGCGGAGTACGTGGTCGATTTTCTGCCCAAGGTGAAAATCGATGTCGCTATTGACGACAAGGATCTGGATCGGGTTATCGAGGCGATAACCAAGGCGGCCAACACCGGCAAGATCGGTGACGGCAAGATCTTCGTGGTCAATCTGGAACAGGCGATTCGCATCCGTACCGGCGAAACCGATACCGACGCAATCTAAGCCGCCACAAACCCAACGCCCCAGGAGAAAACAATATGACTCTGCGTAAATTCGCAGGGCTAGGAGCCCTGTTGTCCCTCGTAATGCCCGGCCTGGTCATGGCGGCAGACGAAGTGGCGGCCCCAGTCCTCAATTCGGGTGACACTGCCTGGATGCTGACCTCGACAGCCCTCGTGCTGTTCATGACTATTCCCGGCCTTGCGCTCTTCTACGGCGGCATGGTTCGCTCCAAAAACATTCTTTCCGTGATGATGCAGTGCTTCGCCATTACCGGTCTGATCAGCATTCTGTGGGTCATTTATGGCTACAGCATCGCGTTCGACACCACCGGCATGGAGCAGGGCGTCGTCAACTTCAACTCGTTCTTCGGCGGCATGGGCAAGGCGTTCCTTGCCGGTGTCACGCCATCGAGCCTGACGGGTCCCGCGGCGCTGTTTCCTGAGGCGGTGTTCATCACCTTCCAGATGACCTTCGCCATCATCACCCCGGCGCTGATCGTCGGTGCCTTCGCCGAGCGGATGAAGTTCTCCGCCATGCTGATCTTCATGGGCATCTGGTTCACCCTGGTGTATGCACCGATCGCGCACATGGTCTGGTCCGGCAACGGCGGCCTGATGTGGGACTGGGGCGTGCTCGACTTCGCCGGCGGCACCGTGGTGCACATCAACGCCGGTGTGGCCGGTCTGGTCTGCTGCCTGGTACTGGGCAAGCGCAAAGGCTTCCCGACCACCCCGATGGCTCCGCACAACCTCGGCTACACGCTGATGGGCGCTGCAATGCTGTGGGTCGGCTGGTTCGGTTTCAACGCCGGTTCCGCCGCGGCGGCCAACGGTACTGCCGGTATGGCGATGCTGGTGACCCAGATCGCAACCGCCGCCGCTGCCCTGGGCTGGATGTTCGCCGAGTGGGTCACCCACGGCAAACCAAGCGCACTGGGTATCGCTTCGGGTGTTGTGGCCGGTCTGGTCGCCATCACTCCGGCCGCTGGCACCGTGGGCCCGATGGGCGCGCTGGTGATCGGTCTGGCCGCGGGCGTGGTGTGCTTCTTCTGCGCCACCACCCTGAAACGCAAACTGGGCTATGACGACTCCCTGGACGCCTTCGGCGTGCACGGTATCGGCGGTATCCTCGGCGCGATCCTGACCGGCGTCTTCGCCGCCCCGGCTCTGGGTGGTTTCGGCGCGGTCACCGATATCGGTGCACAGGTATGGATCCAGCTCAAAGGCGTGGGCTTCACGGTGATCTACACCGCGATCGTCACCTACATCATTCTCAAGGTGCTGGACGTGGTCATGGGTCTGCGTATCACCGAAGAAGAAGAGGCTGTCGGCATCGACCTGGCACTTCACAACGAGCGCGGCTACAACTTGTAAGAACGCGCATGAAAATTTGCCCGGCTTGCCGGGCATTTTTTTGTCTGGAGTTTGTCAGTGAAGGAACAGCTGAAAGGTTTTTTCGCACACGTTCAGTGGCATTTACCCGAGGTGTTTTTGTGCGGCCAATGGCTTACATGATTGAAGGAATATTAGGGCCTTTGTTTTTTCCCAGAGCGCGCTAGAATGCGCCCCGAACGTGCGGAGAACTGTATGTGGCAACAGACTCTGATTACCCTGCGGGCGAGGCCCCGGGGCTTTCATCTGGTAACGGACGAGTTACTCGCCGGTCTGCCTGAAATCAAGGCATGTCGGGTCGGTCTGTTGCATTTGTGGCTGCAGCATACCTCGGCGTCGTTGACCATCAACGAGAACGCCGATCCGGCGGTACGTCGCGACTTCGAACGATTTTTCAATCGTCTGATCCCACAAGGAACAGACGGCTATGAGCATAACGACGAAGGCCTGGACGACCTCCCGGCGCACTTCAAGGCCAGTGTGCTTGGCTGTCAGCTCAGTTTGCCGATCAAGGCGGGCCGACTGGCGCTGGGGACCTGGCAGGGCGTTTATCTGGGCGAGCACCGTGATCATGGCGGTGCCCGTAAAGTCCTCGCCACCGTGCATGGTGAAGAGGCATAAGCCGTTGGTCATCAACGGCGGTTGAATTTTTTCCGGCAGCCGTCGACAGACGGCGAAGCTGGGCTATAACTAATCTGCTTTTCGCAAGTCATGAGGTAGAACATGAGCGACGATGATCTGGAAAACGACGACCTCGAAGTAGGCGACGACGACGAAACCGAAGAAGGTCTGGAAGCAGCGACGGACGACGTCGTTGAAGACGACGGCGGTGAAGCGCCCGTTCCGACCGCCAAAGGCAAGGCCAAGGCAGCGGTATCGGTCGATGAGCTGCCGAGCGTCGAAGCCAAGAACAAGGAACGCGACGCCCTGGCCAAGGCCATGGAAGAGTTTCTTGCGCGCGGTGGCAAGGTGCAGGAAGTGGAGGCCAATGTGGTCGCCGATCCTCCCAAGAAGCCTGACAACAAGTATGGCAGCCGGCCTATCTGAGCCTTTGCCTTGCTTGCTGGAAAAGCCCGCCGTCGCTGCGGGCTTTTTCATGGGTCAGACAAAAATCCGGAGCCTTGCGGTGATCCCTTGTGGGAGCGAGCCTGCTCGCGAAGAGGCCGTCACATTCAAAATTGATGTCGGCTGACCCACCGCGTTCGCGAGCAGGCTCGCTCCCACAGGGGTTAAGTGTGAATTCAAGGTCAGTGTTGGGCGTTCCAGCGGGCCAGCAATTCCGGCAGCTCGGTCAGGCTGTTAATCTCCGCATCCGGCGCCTTCTCGGCCTCCCACACCTTGCCCGCCGGGTTGAACCAGATCGCCCGCAACCCTGCCTGCTGGGCGCCCGCAATGTCATCACCCGGATGATCGCCGATATGCACTGCTGTCTCAGCGGTAGCGTCACCGCGTTGCAACGCCTCATGAAACAGTCGCGCATCGGGTTTGGCGATGCCGATGTCTTCAGCGCACAGCGCAAACTTGAAGTAATCCGCCAGCCCTAACCGACGCACATCGGCGTTGCCATTGGTCACCACGCCCAGGGAATAGTGCTTGGCCAAGGTCTCCAGCGTCGGTTCGACTTCAGGGAAAACTTCGATCTGATGCCGCGCATGCAAAAACACTTCAAAGCTCTTGTCGGCCATGTCCGACGCCTGATCATGGTCGTATCCGGCTTCTTCCAGCGCATGGAACAGCACTCGCCGGCGCAGGGCGCTGATGCGGTGCTTGAGGCTCGGCTCGTTGCTCAGAATCCGCTCGCGAATCGTCCACAAATGCTCCACCGGCAGCGCGCCCAGATTGGGTGCATGCTCGGCCAGCCATTCGCGCAATATGGCTTCGGCGCTGACGATCACCGGGGCGGTGTCCCACAGGGTGTCGTCGAGGTCGAAGGTAATCAATTTGATGGTCATGAATCATCGCCTTTAATGCGTTTGGCCCGTGGATGGGCGCTGTCGTAAACCGTGGCCAGGTGCTGGAAATCCAGGTGGGTGTAGATCTGAGTGGTCTTGATGTCCGAATGGCCAAGCAGTTCCTGTACCGCGCGCAAATCCTGCGATGATTCGAGCAGGTGGCTGGCGAAAGAGTGTCGCAACATGTGCGGGTGCAGGTTCTGTCCCAGCTCGCGCTCGCCAGCGGCCTTGACCCGCACCTGGATCGCCCGCGGGCCCAGGCGGCGGCCTTGCTGGCTGACAAACACCGCGTCGTCCGCCGGGTTGGCCATGGCCCGCAAGGGCAGCCACTGCTCCAGCGCTTCGCGCGCTTTCTTGCCGACGGGCAGTAATCGCGTCTTGCTGCCCTTGCCGAGCACTTGGACCATGCCATCGGCCAGGTCCAGCTGATCGAGATTGAGCCCGGTCAGCTCCGAAAGACGCAAGCCCGAGGAATAGAACAACTCCAGGATCGCCTGGTCCCGACGCGCCAGGAAGTCATCTTCCACCGCGCCTTCAAGCAATTGCAGGGCGCGGTCGGTGTCGAGGGTTTTCGGCAGGCGGCGTTCGCCCTTCGGGGGCGCCAGGCCATTGGCCGGATCGTGGTCGCAGAGGCCTTCGCGGTTCAGATAATGATAGAGCCCGCGTACGGCCGACAGCAGCCGCGCCAGGCTGCGCGAAGATTGACCCTGGGAGTGCAGGCGCGCAATCAGGCTGCGCAGGCGCTGGATATCCAGCGCGGCCCAGGTGTCGATGTTCTGTTTGACGCACCAGCCGAGCACTTTGTCGAGGTCGCGGCGGTAGGCATACAGGGTATGAGGCGACACCTGTCGCTCACTGCGCAGGTGTTCGCAGTAAGCGTCCAGTTGCCGTTCCACGATCAGCGTACCGTGCGCAGGGAGCTGTTGACCCGTGGCAGCACTCGGCCCATGACTTCGGCGATGTAGCTCAGGAACAGCGTGCCCACCGAGCTCTTGTAGTGTTGTGGATCGCGGCTGGCGATGGCCAGGACGCCGTGAATGCCTTGATAGCTGATGGCGACGACCGCAGTGGAACCGATCTGCTTGCGCTGTTCTTCACCGAACAGGAAGTCCAGTTCGTGTTCACGCAGGCTGCCGCTGACGCTTTTGTCTTCCGAGAGCAAGCCGCCAATGGCCGTTTGCGCGTCGGCATGGGTTACCCAGCGGCCGACCGGCATCGGGTTGTCGCCCAGCAGGATCAGGCTGACAAAGGGCACCTGGAAGTCCTGGCGCAGGCTGTCTTCGACACTGATCACCACGTCTTCCAGGCTGGTGGCATCCATCAGCGCGAGAATCAGGCGGCGAGTCTTGTCAAAGAGTCGGTCGTTGTCGCGGGCCACGTCCATCAAATGCGAGAGGCGATGACGCAACTCGATATTGCGGTCGCGCAGGATGGTCATCTGGCGTTCCACCAGGGACACGGTGTCGCCGCGCTGGTGGGGAATGCGCAAGGCCGGGAGCAGTTCTTCGTGTTCGACGAAGAAATCCGGATGAGCCTCCAGGTACGCGGCAATCGCCGCCGCCTCAAGGCTTTCGGAAGGGGATTCGTCGGGCTGTAGGGCGGGAACCTGGGGCTTATCGTTCATGGATTCGACTCTCTCAAAGACGCACTTGTCCTTCATAAACGCGAACTGCCGGACCGGTCATCATCACCGGTTGGCCTGGGCCTGCCCATTCAATGGACAGACGCCCGCCGGGCAGGTCGATCAATAGCGGCGAATCCATCCACCCCTGGCTGATCGCGGCCACTGCGGCAGCACAGGCGCCGGTTCCGCAAGCCTGGGTTTCCCCGGCACCGCGTTCCCAGACGCGCAGCTGCGCACGATTGCGGTCGATGACCTGGAGAAAACCGACATTGACCCGCGAAGGAAAGCGCGGATGGTGTTCGATTTTCGGCCCCAGTTCATGCACCGGCGCGTTGTTGATATCGCTGACCCGCAGCACGGCATGGGGGTTGCCCATGGACACGGCGGCCAATTCGATTGCCGTACCGTCTACGTCAACCCGATAGCTCAGGGCCTGTTCCGGCGCGTCGAACGGAATGTCGGCCGGCACCAGGCGCGGTGCGCCCATGTTGACCCCAATCTGGCCGTCGCTGCGGATATCCAGTTCGATGATGCCACTTTTGGTTTCGACGCGGATCTGCCGTTTCGCAGTCAAACGCTTGTCGAGCACGAAGCGGGCGAAACAGCGCGCACCGTTGCCGCACTGTTCCACTTCGGAGCCGTCGGCATTGAAGATCCGATAACGGAAATCCACATCCGGATTGCTCGGCGCTTCAACGATCAACAGCTGGTCGAACCCGATACCGGTGTGCCGATCGCCCCATTGCTTGGCGTGCTTGGGCAAAATATGCGCGTGCTGGCTGACCAGGTCGAGGACCATGAAGTCATTGCCCAGGCCGTGCATCTTGGTAAAACGCAGCAGCATGGTTTTACTCCGGCAGCAGGCTTTCGCCAGCAAACAACTCGGCTACCGTTTCACGGCGACGCACTTCAAATGCCTGATCACCGTCCACCAACACTTCGGCAGCGCGGCCACGGGTGTTGTAGTTGGAACTCATGACAAACCCATAGGCACCGGCCGAATGCACGGCCAGCAGGTCGCCTTCTTCCAGGGCCAGCTGACGATCCTTGGCCAGGAAGTCGCCGGTCTCGCAGATCGGTCCGACGATGTCATAGGCGCGGGCCGCCGTATCGCGAGGGCGCACGGCGGTAACGTCCATCCAGGCCTGGTACAGCGCCGGGCGGATTAGATCGTTCATGGCCGCGTCGACGATGGCGAAGTCCTTGTGTTCGGTGTGCTTGAGGTACTCGACCTGGGTCAGCAACACACCGGCGTTGGCAACGACGAAACGGCCCGGCTCGAACACCAGCGCCAGATCCCGACCGTCGAGACGCTCGCGCACGGCTTTGATGTAGTCGGCAGCCAAGGGCGGCTCTTCATCGCGATAACGCACGCCCAGACCACCACCAAGATCGATGTGGCGCAGGTAGATGCCGCACTCGCCAAGGCGGTCGACCAGGCCCAACAGGCGGTCGAGGGCGTCGATGAAGGGGGGCAGGGTGGTCAGTTGCGAACCGATGTGGCAATCGACACCGACCACTTCCAGGTTGGGCAGCTGCGCGGCGCGGATGTACACGTCTTCGGCGTCGGCGATGGCGATGCCGAACTTGTTCTCTTTGAGACCGGTGGAAATGTACGGATGCGTGCCGGCATCGACGTCCGGGTTCACGCGCAGCGAGATCGGCGCGCGAACGCCCAGTTCGGCGGCGACCACTTGCAGACGTTCCAACTCATCGGTGGATTCGACGTTGAAGCAGTGCACGCCGACTTCCAGGGCACGACGCATGTCGTCACGAGTCTTGCCGACGCCGGAGAACACGATCTTGTCGGCGCTGCCGCCAGCGGCCAATACACGCTCAAGCTCGCCACGGGAGACGATGTCGAAACCGGCGCCAAGGCGCGCCAGGACATTCAGTACGCCCAGGTTGGAGTTGGCCTTGACCGCAAAGCAGACCAGGTGCGGCATGCCGGCCAGCGCATCGGCAAACGCCAGGTACTGGGCTTCGATGTGTGCGCGGGAGTAGACGTAAGTCGGTGTGCCAAAGCGCTCGGCGATGGCGGACAGGGCAACACCTTCCGCGAACAGCTCACCGTCACGGTAGTTAAAAGCGTCCATGATGTTCCCTTATTGGTAGACGTCGTGCTTGTGTGCTTTAGACGCAGGCTGTTGTTGCGACGACTTGGCCTGCTCGACAGGATCCTGGCTGTCATCAGGCAGGTACAACGGGCCTTTTTGACCACAGGCCGACACAAGGCAGGCGACCGCGGCGAGCGCAGCTAGGGAAGAGATCAGGCGCTTCATGGCGAAATCCTTGAAAATACATTAATTGCGCCGGAGTATACCGGCCACCCGGCAGCTTGCCTATGCAACGGGGCTCCCGTCCGGCGGGCCTTCGCCCGAGGCCTGCCAGCCAGATGCAATCCCTGTGGGAGCGAGCCTGCTCGCGAAGGCGGTGTGTCAGCCAGCAACGATGTCGAATGTGCCAGCCTCTTCGCGAGCAGGCTCGCTCCCACAGGTACAGCGCTTGAGGTATCGATATCGGCGCTTGATCGTTATCCTTTGCAATCACCGGGGCTCGCCCGTATCTTGCGGCGCTTGAGCGTGAGTAGACACTTTTTGAGGTTGCCGCAATGAGTTTGACTGAAGCCCGTTTCCACGATCTCGTCGATGCCACCCAGCAATCGCTGGAGGATATTTTTGACGAGAGTGGCCTGGATCTCGATCTCGAAAGTTCGGCCGGTGTGCTGACCGTCAAGTTCGAAAACGGTACCGCGCTGATCTTCAGCCGTCAGGAACCCTTGCGTCAGCTGTGGCTGGCGGCGGTGTCCGGTGGCTTTCACTTCGACTATGACGAAGAAAGCGAGCGCTGGATGTGCGACAAGAGCGAAGAGCAGCTGGGCGAAATGCTCGAGCGCATCGTCAAGCAGCAAGCTGATGTCGAACTCGATTTCGAAGGTCTGTGAGACGGTGACCCAGCCTGCGCCCGTTCGTCCGCCCAAGCCGCTCTACAGCAATGTCAGCCCGGCGGTGCCTTCGCCGTGCAGCGGTGTGTGTCGGCTGGATGAGCAGAAGGTCTGCTTGGGGTGTTTTCGCCATGTCGAAGACATCCGCGAATGGCGTTCGGCCGATGATCAGCGTCGGCGGGTGATTTGCGCCCAGGCCGCTCAACGCAAAACCAGCGCCTGACGCGCCACCTGTGGGAGCGAGCCTGCTTGCGAATGCGGTGGACCAGTCGACATCTGACTGACTGACATATCGCTTTCGCGAGCAGGCTCGCTCCCGCAAGGTCTGCTCCGTGCCAACTTGCAATTTCCCCCTGTCGGGCCCGTGGTCGCGCCTCACTTGTATATTTATTGAGCTGTGATAGTGTCCGGGTACGCCTCAACTCATCGAGGTTCGTGAAAACCCCGCCTTTTTCTGGCGGGGTTTTGCTTTTTTCGTGCAGAAGAAAGGAGTCTGCCCTGATCATGACCGCACCTTCCATCACCCTTACCCGACTGGACGTACAACGTCTGGAGCGCCTGATCGACAGCCTGGATGACACGCTGCCGGGCGTTATCGCGCTGCAAACCGAACTGGATCGCGCCGATACCTTGGTCGGTCACGATGAAGTGCCCGCCGATGTCGTGACCATGAATTCCCGTGTGCATTGCCGTGAAGAAATCAGCGGCAAGGACTATCACCTGACCCTGGTTTACCCCAAGGATGCCAATTCCGACGAAGGCAAGATTTCCATTCTGGCGCCAGTAGGCAGTGCACTGCTCGGCCTCAAGGTCGGTCAGCATATCGACTGGCCGGCTCCGGGCGGCAAGACCCTCAAGCTGACCCTGCTGGAAGTCGAATCGCAGCCTGCCCATGGCGGCGACTTCCCGGAATGACGTCCCCTCAGACCTGCTCGAGCGCCTGGTTCAATGCGCGTTCCAGGTCGGCCTTGTAACGCAAGTACAGATTGCTTGAGTGCTGCCCATCACCGAACAGGCCGGACAGGTCCAGGTCGGTGATGTAACAGCGATAGCGCTCGGTCTCTCGACGCTGACCGACGATTTCCCTGGCGACCACGCTGTACAGCTGGTCGCCATGTTCCAGCTCTGAAAACTCCCGCTGATTGCAATACAACGTCACCTGCACCTGCCCCGGTGCGGCCTTGCCGACGATCGCCTGCACGTCGTAGAACCGCTGGTTGACCGGGGTTTGCGGCGCCGCCCGGGCTTCGACCCGACGCGCCCGCACGGGGCCCGATGGCAGCAGCTGGAAATACAGGGTTTCCAGGCTCAGGGGATGGGCGGTGTCCAACGGCAGCAAGGCGTCTCGCCGGTACTGGATCGATTGCAGGAACCTCTGCAGCGGCACCAGCAGGCTTTGCTCGTCGTGGTAGGGCAAACGCTGATGCCACAGCGCGTTGAATTCATCCAGTACGTACAGATCGGCGTGCAATGCGCTGATCCGATAGAACACCTGAACGCATTCGGGCTGTCCCATGGGCAATACCAGCGCCAGATCCTGGTCTTCAAGCGCCATCGGGTCCAGGTGCAACGGGCTGTAGCTGGCCAGTTCCTGGCCCAGGTATTCGACCAGCGCCGGCAGCGTGGCGAGGGCGACGTGTTTGACATTGCCGGGCACCAGCTCCAGCACGTGGTAATGCTGCTGGACCTGGATCAGGTAGCGCTGATTGAGTTGGCTCAGCAGCAGGTTCTGCGCGGTGTCGAGAATGTCTTCGACCCGTCGGGCGATGAATTGCGCGCGGTTGTGGCAAAAGCAATGCACCCGCAGCCTGGGTTGCTGCAGCCCCTTAGGCAGGTTATTGAGGTAATCACGTACGCAGGTGAGCAACGCATGGGGGCCATCAAAACGGCTGACCAGTACTTCGTTCCAACTGTTGAGCATAACCTGGTCAAGGGTCAGCACCAGATTTTCCCGAACCCCGGCGTAACTCAGGGAGTCGGTGCGCTCGGTTGTCATCAGGATATTCAGGTCGCGGTGATGCTTGAGCGGATCGATGCCGACGTTCACCAGTATCAGCACTTCGCTGGGCACACTCGCGCGCAACAGCGGCTCTTCGGCGACGGTTGTCAGGGGCAGGGCGATGCTCTGTTGCAGACTACCGAGCAGGTTGAACAATTCAGACTCGCTCAGGTCGCTGCTGCCGGGATGCAAGGCCAGGCGCGTGCCGCCGTCGATGACGCCGTTGCGGTGACACCAGGTCAGCAGTTCCAGTAACTGGCGGCTGCGCTTGATTGGCGCAAAATGCTCCCACTCATGGGCGGTCAGGCTGCCGTTATACAAACCCCATTGAGTTTGCCTGGGCTCTTTCTTGTTTGGCACCTGCACCAGCGTCAGGGTGTCTTCGGCCAAATCCGGAGCGATGCCCGGATTGATGAATTCGATTTTGTTCGCCTTGCGCTCGAAAGCCGCATACAGCCGTCGACCCAGCACATTGAGGTCGCGCTTGTTAATCAGGCTGACGGTTTGTTCGTTGCGGGCGAACTGGGTGAGGAAGCGGTAACTGTAATTGAGTTCGTTAACCAAGGCCCGGCGCTCAGAGCCGACCTGACGGACTTTCCACTGGCTGCGGCTATCGAGCAGGGCCAACTGCCGCTGATCCCAATGCCATTCGTGGGCCAGGCGCTCAAGCAGCGAACGTTGCCAGCTCTGGGCACGACTGCTGCTGCCGGTGAGTTTGCGGTTCACCTTCAAATACAGTGCGCGCCGTACCAGCTCCAGCCGCTCCGGCTCGTGACGGGCGTTGAGGTATTCCTCGATGCGTCGGTAGACCACGACATAGGGATCCAGCTCGTCGAGGTCGAGCTGGTTGGCGAATACGGCGTGTTTGAAGCGCAGGCTGAGGCAATGGACTTTGGGGTGTTCGCTGGCGTAGACCTCGATCAGCAGCAGCTTGAGCACCGACTTGTACGGCGACTCGATGCCCTTGAATAACTGCCATAGCCCGGCACCGATGAATTCGCCGGGCGGAATATAGGCCAGATGCCCGAGGTCGAGGGTTTCGTCGGCACGGATGAAGCGCTTGGTCAGCAAGGCGTGGGTATAGCGTTCGTAAGCGGCCTCTTCGTAAACCGGCACCAGCCACCAGATCGGCGTGCGTCCGGCCAGCCAGATCGCCGTGCGGTAGAACTCGTCCAGCAGCAAATAATGCTGGGTGGTGCCGCAGTCTTCGCCGCTCAGTTGATTGTCGCGCTCGCCGAGCACGAAGCGGGCCGGGTCGATCAGGAAAAAATGCGCCTCGGCGCCTTGGCTGGCCGCCCAGGTTTCGAGCAGGTGGCACTTTTTACCCAGCTCGGCCAGTTCGCTTTCACTCAAGTCCGGTGCATGGCAGACCCAGACGTCCATGTCGCTGTTGTCGGCCTGGGCCAGGGTGCCAAGGCTGCCCATCAGGAACAGGCCGTGGATCGGCCGGGGCGGATTGCTGCCGTGGCGCGGTTTGTAGGAAAACGAGCGGGTCAGGCGCTGGGCTTCGACGAGAGCGCTGGCATCCGGCTCGTAGTTCGACAATCCGGCCGGTGTACTGCCCGAAACGTAACCCGGCAGCAGTGGATGATTGACGTGAAAAAACAGCGGCAGCAGGGTCAGTACGCCTTGCTGGCGGGGTGATAGCCCCTCCATGGCGCGCGCCAAGCGGCCCTCGTTGAGCTTCAGAAACCGTGCGCGCAGTTGGCTCAGAACCTTGCGGTCGATGCCTTCTTCCAGGTCGGGGCGGATTTCATGGGGGTGGGTCATGTCAGCTCAAACCGGCGCGATTGGCTCGGACGTGGAAGGCCTCAGGATGAGGGGCAGTTTAGCGCCTCGGCCCCGGGTCTTTTAAGCTGATTTTGTTTTTCTGGCGTCAGATTTCCATCGCGCAGAAACAGGATGCCCGCGGAAATCCCGTAGCAGGGGTTTCCGTGGGCGACGCAGTGAGACTCAGGCTGTTTCCTGGACGCTCAGAATGGTCAGAACAGTTTGTATATTTTGCGCGGCGTCACGGCCCAGGCTGGTCAGGTAACCGCCATCGGGCTGGTCGATCAGTTCTTTCTCGTACAAGCGTTGGGCGGCGGCAATGGCTTTCGGGGCAGCGGTCTGATGAATTTTCAAACCTTCCTGGGAACTGTCCAGGTTGAAGAGTGCGAGGATTTCCAGTTCGGCAACCAACTCAGGGGTAAGCGACATAAGGACTCCAGACTTTCTAGGAATTGGACGACAGCGCCCCTAAGGTGAGCCCAGTTGTGCGGCATGTCCAGTGCCCGCGACAGGGTTTTTTCGCGTTGCGGGCGTCTATTTCTTTTCCGGCGGCAGCTGCGGAAGAGCGCGCAGCGCCGTTTCGTACCATTCGGTGTTGAACGCGCGGTCTTCTTCGAGGATCGCGTCGATTTCCACCGCCAGGACGTGGGCCATCAAATTGAGGATTTCTTCACGCTCGTAACCCACCAGGGTCAGCTTGTTGAAGGTCGCCTTGGCCGCTGGCGGGTTGTCGCTCTCGATCTGGTTTTCGATGGCTTCGATCAGGGTGTTTTCGGCGAACTCTTCTTCGTCGATGTCGATATCTGTTGGCTCGCTCATGGCAGGCTCCTCAAGGAAAGGCGGCCAGTTTACCTGCATTCAGCGCTGTGATGCTGCTGGCGAGAAACGCCCGGGCGTTCTATAACTGGCGCTGCCAACCCCTTGCACAGCCTGGAGGCTATGTAATGCTCAAGCTTTACGGATTTTGCGTCAGCAACTACTACAACATGGTCAAGCTGGCGCTGCTGGAGAAAGGGCTGCCGTTTGAAGAAGTGGCGTTTTATGCCGGTCAAAGCCCTGAAGCGCTGGCCATCAGCCCGCGCGGCAAGGTGCCGGTGTTGGGCGTCGAACAAGGATTCGTCAACGAGACGGCGGTGATTCTCGAGTACATCGAGCAGAGCCAGAAAGGCACGCCATTGCTGCCGAGCGATCCTTTTGAGCGAGCGCAGATACTGGCGTTGGCCAAGGAGATCGAGCTGTACATCGAGCTGCCGGGTCGCGCCTGTTATCCCGAGGCCTTTTTCGGCATGTCAGTGCCGGACGCGATCAAGGACAAGACCAAAGCTGAACTGCTGCTGGGGTTTGCGTCCCTGGGCAGGCACGGCAAGTTTGCCCCGTACGTGGCCGGTGACAGTCTGAGCATTGCGGATTTGTATTTCCTGTACAGCGTGCCGCTGGCCTGTGCGGTGGCGAAGAAGCTGTTTGACCTGGATCTGTTGGCTGATATGCCGGCGGCCAAGGCGTTGCTGGAAAGGCTGGAGCAGAACCCGCATGTGCAGCGGATCGCAAAGGACAGGGAGGCGGCGATGCCAGCGTTTATGGCGATGGTCGCGTCCAAGAGGTAGTTTTGTAGCGTCTTCAAGGCAGCCTTCGCGAGCAGGCTCGCTCCCACTTTAGATTGATGGTGAACACAAAACCTGTGAACACCAAAGATCCAATGTGGGAGCGAGCCGGCTCCGGGCGGCGTTCCGACGAAGCTTTTAGTGGTTAGCGGCTGGCGAGCAGTGCCTGCCCGCGAATAACAGCCTTCTTGACCTGCGCCGGCGCAGTCCCGCCAATATGGTCACGGGCATTCACCGAGCCTTCCAGGGTCAGCACGGCGAACACGTCCTGATCGATCTGGTCGCTGAACTTGCGCAGTTCTTCCAGGCTCATTTCCGCCAGGTCCTTGCCGCTTTCCACGCCGTACTTCACCGCATGGCCTACGATTTCGTGGCAGTCACGGAACGGCAGGCCACGGCGCACCAGGTAGTCGGCCAGGTCGGTGGCGGTGGAGAAACCGCGCAGGGCCGCTTCGCGCATCATCGCGTGCTTGGGTTTGATCGCCGGGATCATGTCGGCAAAGGCCCGCAGCGAATCGCGCAACGTGTCGGCAGCGTCGAACAGCGGCTCCTTGTCTTCCTGGTTGTCCTTGTTGTAGGCAAGGGGCTGGCCTTTCATCAGGGTCAGCAGGCCCATCAGCGCGCCGAATACACGGCCGGTCTTGCCACGCACCAGCTCGGGAACGTCCGGGTTTTTCTTTTGCGGCATGATCGAGCTGCCGGTGCAGAAACGGTCCGGCAGATCGATGAACTGGAACTGAGCGCTGGTCCACAGCACCAGCTCTTCAGAGAAGCGCGACAAGTGCATCATCGCGATGCTCGCCGCCGAGCAGAATTCGATGGCGAAGTCGCGATCGGAAACGTTGTCCAGCGAGTTGCCACCCACTGCGTCGAAGCCCAGCAGCTGAGCCGTGTATTCACGGTCGATCGGGTAAGTCGTGCCGGCCAGCGCAGCGCTGCCCAATGGCATGCGGTTGGTGCGCTTGCGGCAGTCCACCAGGCGCTCATAATCACGGCTGAGCATTTCGAACCAGGCCAGCATATGGTGCCCGAAGGTCACCGGCTGCGCGGTTTGCAGGTGAGTGAAACCCGGCATGATGCTGTCGGCTTCGCGCTCGGCCTGCTCCAGCAAGCCTTTTTGCAGGCGGGTGATTTCACCGAGGATCAGGTCGATCTCGTCACGCAGCCACAAGCGGATATCGGTGGCGACCTGGTCGTTACGGCTGCGGCCGGTGTGCAGCTTTTTACCGGTCACGCCGATGCGGTCGGTCAGTCGCGCCTCGATGTTCATGTGCACGTCTTCGAGGTCGATGCGCCAGTCGAACTGACCGGCCTCGATTTCACCCTGGATGGTCTTCAGGCCATCGATGATGCTGTCGCGCTCGGCATCGGTCAGCACGCCGACCTTCGCCAGCATGGTGGCGTGGGCGATCGAGCCCATGATGTCGTGGCGATACAGGCGCTGGTCGAAAGTGACGGAGGCGGTGAAGCGGGCGACGAAGGCGTCGACGGGTTCACTGAAGCGGCCGCCCCAGGACTGATTGGTCTTGTCAGTGCTCATGAATTCGCTCGTATCGGCTGAAGAAAGATGGCGTTGAAAGCTGTCGCGGATAATAACAGGGTTGCCAATCCTGTCGCTGACACTGGTCGACAGGTTTTTTCCTGAATATGTCGACCCATGCCGGAGCAAGCCACACGGAAAATGCACAACGATATTTTTCAATTGAGCAATATCGTCCCGGCAACCGTCTACAGTTGGACAGTAGGATCAGTGCACTTCTCGGTGCCTTGGCTGACTATAAGAAGAGGGGGTGTTCATATTGTGTATCAGCAAACCCTGTGGCGACGCCTCGCCAGCGCGGGCCCGGGCCGCCAAACGCACGAAAGATGAAAATTTAGCCGTCGGACCGGCGGCACTTTTTGGCCCTCGCGCTAGTCTTAGCGTGGATCGCGGTGACGGACGTCACTTCACCTGTCTACGCTATCCTTGTGCGAGACTCACGCAGGAATACAGCGCAATATGAATGTCCTGATCGTTGATGACGAACCCCTGACCCGCGAGCGCCTGAGCCGAATGGTCGGCGAACTCGAGGGATACAGTGTCCTGGAGCCCAGCGCCACGAACGGCGAAGAGGCGTTGGCACTGATCGACAGCCACAAGCCGGATATCGTGCTGCTCGATATCCGCATGCCTGGCCTTGATGGCTTGCAAGTGGCTGCACGATTGTGCGAACGCGAGACCCCGCCAGCCGTGGTGTTTTGCACAGGGCCCGATGAATTTGCCGTGGAAGCCTTGCAGGCAAGCGCCGTGGGCTATCTGGTGAAACCTGTGCGTACAGAACAGTTACATGAAGCGTTAAAAAAAGCCGAGCGTCCCAACCGTGTCCAGCTCGCCGCCCTGACCCGCCCGGCTGCCGAAACCGGCAGCGGCCCGCGCAGTCATATCAGCGCCCGTACCCGCAAGGGTATCGAACTGATCCCGTTGGGCCAGGTGGTCTACTTTATTGCCGATCACAAATACGTGACCCTGCGCCATGAAGGTGGCGAGGTGCTGCTGGATGAGCCGCTCAAGGCTCTCGAAGATGAATTCGGCGATCGTTTCGTGCGCATCCACCGCAATGCGCTGGTCGCCCGTGAGCGCATCGAGCGCCTGCAGCGCACGCCTCTGGGGCATTTTCAGCTGTTCCTGAAAGGCTTGAACGGTGACGCACTGATCGTCAGCCGCCGCCATGTCGCTGGCGTTCGCAAAATGATGCAACAGCTTTAATTTGCCGGTTCCAGGCGAATTGCACACCCGATTGCCGGATATCCGGGGCCAGGGAGGCCTGGCGTTACCTGATACAAGTCAAAGTGGATCTGGCTGAGCTGTTATTATCCGCCGTATCTATTCAGTACGGATTGATCCATGTCCTCTCGCGAAATCCGCATCGCCACCCGCAAAAGTGCTCTCGCCCTGTGGCAGGCCGAATACGTCAAGACTCGTCTGGAGCAAGCGCATCCCGGACTGCTGGTGACGTTGGTACCCATGGTCAGTCGTGGCGATAAGCTGCTCGACTCACCCCTGTCGAAAATCGGCGGTAAGGGCCTGTTCGTCAAAGAACTGGAAACCGCGTTGCTGGAGAACGAAGCCGACATCGCCGTGCACTCCATGAAAGACGTGCCGATGGACTTTCCCGAAGGCCTCGGTCTGTTCTGCATCTGCGAGCGCGAAGACCCGCGTGATGCATTCGTCTCCAATACCTACGCCAGTCTGGATGAGTTGCCACAAGGCAGCATCGTCGGCACCTCCAGCCTGCGCCGCCAGGCCCAGCTGTTGACCCACCGCCCGGATCTGGAAATCCGCTTCCTGCGTGGCAACGTCAATACCCGACTGGCCAAGCTCGATGCCGGCGAATACGACGCCATCATCCTGGCTGCGGCCGGCCTGATTCGTCTCGGCTTTGAAGATCGCATCACCTCGGCCATCAGCGTCGAGGACAGTCTGCCAGCGGGTGGTCAGGGCGCGGTGGGGATAGAATGCCGCAGCGCGGATAGCGACATCCACGCCTTGCTGGCGCCGCTGCACCACCAGGACACCGCCACCCGCGTCACCGCCGAACGTGCCCTCAACAAACACCTGAATGGCGGCTGCCAGGTGCCGATCGCCTGTTACGCCGTACTGGAAGGCGAGCAGGTCTGGTTGCGTGGCCTGGTGGGTGATCCGAGCGGCGGTCTGTTGCTCAGTGCGCAAGCCCGTGCCCCACGCAATGATGCCGAAGCCCTGGGTGTGCAAGTGGCCGAAGACCTGCTGAGCCAGGGCGCCAATGACATCCTCAAGGCGGTCTACGGCGAGGCAGGTCACGAGTGACTGGCTGGCGCCTGTTATTGACACGTCCCACGGATGAGTCAGCGGCGCTGAGCAATGCGTTGGCGCAACAGGGGATTTTCAGCAGCAGCTTGCCGCTTTTGGAGATCGAGCCGATTCCTGCTTCTGACACAATGCGTGAGGTGATCCAGGACCTGGATCGCTATTGTGCGGTGATCGTGGTCAGCAAGCCTGCCGCCAGAATCGCTGTGGATCTGCTCGGCCAGTATTGGCCGCAACCCCCTTGCCTGCAGTGGTTCAGTGTGGGCGCGGCGACTGCGCAGATCCTCAAGGACCATGGGTTGGACGTCTGCTGCCCGGTGGAGGGTGACGACAGCGAAGCCTTGCTGGAACTTGTGCAGCTGCGCGAGGCTATCGCACGCGTAGATCCGCGGGTGCTGATCATGCGCGGGGAGGGCGGGCGCGAGTTGCTGGCAGAGCGTTTGCGCGAGCTTGGTGCTAGTGTCGACTACCTGGAGTTGTACCGGCGCAACCTGCCGCGCTATTCGCAGGCGACGCTGCCCGGGCGGATCCGGGCGGAACGCTTGAACGGGCTGGTGGTCAGCAGTGGACAGGGTTTCGAGCACCTGCAGCGGTTGGCCGGCGATGCCTGGCCGCAATTGGCGCGGTTGCCGTTGTTTGTTCCAAGCCCCAGGGTCGCCGAGCTGGCACGTGCCGCCGGGGCGGAAAAAGTTGTGGATTGTCGTGGCGCCAGTGCCGCGGCTTTGCTGACGGCGTTACGGGAGCATCCCGAACCCGTTCTCTAATGCAAAGGATGGATACGTGAGCGAAACAGCCTTGCCTAAAGATGATGTCCAGCCAGTGCTCGATGCACCGGTTGAAACTCCACCACCTGCCGCAGTGCAGAGCCGAGGCAATGGGCTGGCGATCGTCGCGCTTTTGCTGGGCGCTGCCGGTGTGGCCGTAGGGGGGTGGGGAGTCTGGCAGGTGCGTCACCTGCAAGCCAATAACCAGCAGCAACTGAATCAGGTGCAGGCCTTGAACGATCAGGCGCAGAGCCTGAAGCTCAATGAGCAACGCCTGACTGCGCGCCTCGAACAAATGCCGGCCGCCGATGAGCTTGAAGCTCGCAGTCGTCTGGTGGCGCAACTGCAGGGTGATCAGCAACGCCTGAATCAACGACTGGAAACCGTCCTTGGCGCCAGCCGCAAGGATTGGCGTCTGGCCGAAGCCGAGCACTTGCTGCGTCTGGCCAGCCTGCGTCTGTCTGCATTGCAGGACATCAGCAGCGCCCAGGCGCTGGTGCAGGGCGCCGACGAAATTCTCCGCGAACAGAACGATCCGGGCTCCTTTGCCGCTCGCGAGCAGGTAGCCAAGACCCTGGTGGCCTTGCGCAGCACTGAACAACCGGACCGCACCGGGCTGTTCCTGCGTCTGGGGGCGCTGCGCGATCAGGTGATCAACCTCACCGAGCTGGCGCCCGAATACAAGGATCGTGGCGAATCCCTGCTGGGTCTGACCGCCGATGGCGACGGCGCCAGTCGCTGGGCGCAATGGTGGGATCAGATCTCGCGCTACATCCGCATCGATTTCAATGCCGACAAAAATGTGCGTCCGTTGCTGGCAGGGCAAAGCCTGAGTCAGGTGCGTCTGGCCCTGAGCCTGGCACTGGAGCAGGCCCAGTGGGCTGCACTCAATGGCCAGGCCGCCGTTTACACCCAGGCCATGGCCGAGGCGCGGGATGTGCTCAAGGGCAACTTCAACCCGGACAACCCTCAGAGCAAAGTCATGCTTGAGCAGGTGGGTGAGTTGAGCAAGCAGCCGGTCACCGTGCTCACGCCGGATCTGACCGGCACGCTGAGCGCGGTCCAGGGTTACCTGGAGCGGCGTAATGTCAACGCCGAGGACTCGGTCAAGCCTATGGCCAAACCTGCCGCGAGCACCGAGCAGGAGAACACGCCATGAAACGCCTTTATGTGATCGTGTTCCTGGTCATCGCCGCCGCCGCCGCGTTGGGGCTGGCGATCGCCGAGCATTCCGGCTACGTGCTGATCGCCTACAAGAGCTTCCGCTTCGAATCGAGCCTGTGGGCGACACTGGCCCTGGTCGCCGTGCTCTGGCTGGTGTTCTGGGGAATCAAGGCGTTGATCGAGTTGGTGACGACCTCCAGCGGCGTGGTCAATCCCTGGTCGCGGCGCAATCGCAGTCGCCGGGTGCAAGTAGCCATCGAGCATGGTCAACTGGATCTGGCCGAGGGGCGTTGGGCCAGTGCCCAGCGTCATCTGCATCGGGCCGCCGAAGCCGAGCGCCAGCCACTGCTGTACTACCTCGGCGCTGCCCGCGCCGCGAACGAACAAGGTCACTATGAGGAATGCGACAACCTGCTGGAGCGCGCCCTCGAGCGACAGCCCCGGGCCGAGCTGGCAATCGCCTTGAGTCACGCTCAACTGCAGACCGACCGCGGCGACACCGACGGTGCCCTGGTGACCCTTCAAGCCATGCACGAGCGTCATCCCCATAATGCCCAGACCTTGCGCCAGTTGCAGCGTCTGCATCAACAGCGCGGCGACTGGTCGGCAGTGATTCGGCTGCTGCCGGAGCTGCGCAAGGACAAAGTTCTGCCACCCGCCGAACTGGCCGAGCTGGAACGCCGGGCGTGGGGGGAAAACCTGTCCCTGGCCGCGCAACGGGAAGAGGACGGCACGGTCGGCTTGCAGTCGCTCGACCGGGCCTGGCAGCAGTTGACTTCGGCTCAACGTCAGGAGCCACCACTGGTGCTTGCCTATGCCGAGCAACTGCGGCAATTGGGTGCCCAGGTCCAGGCCGAAGAGGTGCTGCGCACGGCGCTCAAGCGTAAGTACGACAGCCATCTGGCGCGTCTGTACGGGCTGGTTCGCGGCAGTGATCCAGCACGACAACTGCACACCGCCGAAAGCTGGCTCAAGGACCATCCTGCCGACCCGAGCCTGCTGTTGACGCTGGGGCGCCTGTGTCTGCAAAGCAGTCTGTGGGGTAAGGCTCGGGACTATCTGGAAAGTAGCCTGCGCGTGCAGCGCAACCCGGAGGCTTGCGCGGAACTGGCGCGATTGCTGGCGCAACTGGGCGACACCCAGCGCAGCAACCAGCTGTTCCAGGAAGGCTTGGGCTTGCTGGATGAGCGCCTGTTGGCGGCGCCGTTACCGGTCCCTGTCCACGCCTGATACGTCTGCAACAGGACTGAACGGTTGACGGAAAACCTGTGGTGAGAGCGCTCGCCACAGGAAAATCCTTGTCACAAAGCCTGCATTGCATAGTCGGATATTCACCCTGGTCGTCCGCTTGTGGCGAAATCCTACAAGGGATTACACCTGATCCTCTCGTTTCTGTCGGGATTTCCCTACACTTCTGCTGAACTGTCCCTGTCGGCTTGCCTTGTAAGGCTGGCGCGCTTTCCTCTACCGTAACCTCCTGTCTCCACTAGTTACGGAAAAGCCATGTCTTTGGCCTACTCACGCTCCTTGTTTTTCCTGGCTTTCATTGCAGGCGCCCTGGCCCTGGGTGTTTCCTATTACCTGGAATATGCAGTCGGCCTCAAGCCTTGCGGGTTGTGTCTGTTGCAACGGATTTGCCTGGCGCTGCTCACGGGTATCTGTCTGATGGCTTCGGTACATGGTCCCGGGCGCTTGGGTACCTACCTGTATTGGCTGCTCGGTCTTTGTTGCAGCCTGGCGGGTACGGTCATGGCGTCGCGGCAGGTATTGTTGCAGAGCGATCAGGTGCATCAGCTTTCAAACTGCATACCCAACCTGGCGGACCTTTTCGCAACCACCCCCTGGGTGTCCGTCGTGCAACAGATGTTCGAAGGAGCGGCCGAATGCACGCACATCGCCTGGACACTGTTCGGTCTGAGCATTCCGGAATGGAGCCTGCTGTTCTTCGTCGCGATGACGATCCTGGGTGTTTACCAGCTGTTGCGGCTCGTCTGGGTCGCGTGTCGGCGACCGCTCAGCGGCGAGTCGTCGCACCGGGCTTTGGTGGGCGATTAAACACTTGTATGAACTTTATCTCCTGCGTACCTTGAAGCCATTGTCGCGCGGGCATAATCTGGCCCGCACGTGTCATTGGAATTATGTTGCTCGAATGACGCTCTGCCTGGCCGATATTTGATTTTCAAGTGTGCGACAGGTGTAGGGCAGCATGACCCACAAGGGAAGAGAGACCGCCATGCTCGAAAGTTGTCAGAATGCTCAGGAACGTTGGGGTGGAGTTCATCTGCTGATCGACCGCTGGTTGCAGGAGCGTCACGAATTGGTTCGGGCCTATGATGATCTCGGCGCCAAGCCTGAGGCTCTGGGGGAAAACCGAAAACCGCTGCAGGAGTTCTGCGGAGTGCTGGTCGACTATGTGTCTGCCGGGCACTTCGAGATCTATGAACAGCTGACGGGCGAAGCCAAGGCTTTCAACGACAAGCGCGGCCTGGAACTGGCCGAGACGATCTACCCGCGCATCGACGTCATCACCGAGAAACTGCTCGCGTTCAACGACCTGTGTGATGCAGGCAAATGCGTCGCAGAGAAATTCAAGGAGCTGGGTGGCCTGCTGCACGAGCGCTTCGAACTGGAAGATTGCTTGATCGAAGTGCTGCACACAGCGCACAAGGAAGAGGATCCGGTTCAGGCCTGAACCCTTTTCCTGCAATACGTGGCTTGTGCAAGATGCTCAAAACGGTGCGCCATGCGCGCCGTTTTTCGTTTGTGCCCTTCAGCCCGTAGCGCCATGCAATTCGACTTCGAACACCAGCGGCGTGAACGGCGCTATCAGGTCACCGGCACCGTCGGCGCCATAAGCTTGTGCCGATGGAATCACCAGGCGCCATTTGGCGCCCACCGGCATTTGTTGCAACGCGCTGCGCCATCCGCTGATCACGCTGTCGAGACTGAACCATTGCGGCTGACTGTTCCGGTCGAACACTGAACCGTCGGGAAGGCGACCGATATACACCACCTGGACCTTGCCGTTCGGGCCGGCTTTTGCGCCGGTACCCGGAACCAGTTCCGTCAGCAATATTCCGTCCGCCAATTCGCGTACCCCGGGTTTGGCTTTTTCTTCGTCGAGATAGCGTTGCTCTTTTTCAAGAGCGACTTCGCTCTGCGGCGTGGCGGGGCGCTCGGCGAGCTGGGCTTCGTGCTCGGCAAGAATCTGTTCGATTTGCTCGTCTTTCAGTGCCAGGGGTTTGCCTTGGTAGGCTTGCTGCAAACCTTCGACCAGTGCTTGAAGTTGCAGGTCGGGAACCTCCTGGCGCAAGCGTTCACCGAGGCTCGCACCCAGGCTGTAAGCGAGATCGCGAGCGTCATTTTCCGTGGATTTTTCGGCGGCCTGGGCCACGGAAAAAAACACGCAAAGCGATAAAAAAAGGTAGCGCGGCATGGGCACTCTCCGACCTGAGAAGCGGTGGATTATGCCAGTGTGAATGCGCTTGCCGGTGAACTGGTTTCGCACAAGCGCAGAACATTTTCCATCCGTTGCAACGCAGTGCTTTCGATACTGTCAACATGCCCTAGCGGCGGTAGCAGCAGAGGTCTAGTATGAGCCGCACCCACGTCAGCCAGGAGGTAAACCATGTCGGCCACCAAGAAGCCTGTAAACACCCCGTTGCACTTACTCCAACAACTCTCGGGCAGCCTGCTCGAGCATTTGGAAACCGCTTGTTCCCAAGCCCTGGCTGATGCTGAAAAACTGCTCGCCAAACTGGAAAAGCAACGCGGTAAAGCGCAGGAAAAACTGCACAAGTCCCGTACCAAATTGCAGGACGCGGCGTCGGCCGGCAAGGCCAAGGCGCAGACCAAAGCCAAGGGCGCAGTGAAGGAGCTGGAGGACCTGCTCGATGCCCTCAAGGATCGTCAATCCGAAACCCGCAGCTACATTCTGCAACTCAAGCGCGATGCTCAAGAAAGCCTGAAACTGGCCCAGGGTGTCGGTCGTGTACAAGAGGCTGTCGGCAAGGCGTTGTCCCTGCGTTCAGCCAAGCCTGCCGCGGCACCTGCCAGGCAAGCCGCTGCCAAACCGGCTGCTGCAAAAGCACCGGCCAAGCCTGCTGCGGCTCCTGCTAAAAAAACCGCCGCCAAGGCACCGGTGAAAGCCGCAGCAAAACCAGCCGCTAAACCCGCGGCGAAAAAACCGGTTGCTGCCGGTGCTGCGAAACCGGCTGCTAAAACCACGGCTGCCAAACCTGCCGCCGGGAAAACAGCGGCCGCTAAACCTGCTGCAAAAACCGCTGCCGGGAAACCGGCCGTAGCGAAAACCGCAGCAGCCAAGCCTGCTGCAAAACCTGCTGCTGCGAAACCTGCTGCCAAGTCTGGCGCAAAACCTGTCGCGGCTAAAACCGCTGCCAAGCCGGCGGCCAAACCAGCTGCAAAAACTGCTGCCAAACCGGCTGCTAAAACCGCAGCCGCCAAGCCAGCTACCGCGGCGAAACCTGCCGCAGCAAAACCAGCAGCCAAACCGGCCGTGAAAAAACCGGCCGCCGCTACCAAGCCGACCCCAGCGCCCGCTGCCAAGCCAGCGACTCCTGCGACTCCAGCGTCGTCTGCTTCGGCTTCGCCTGCAGCAACCACCTCGACCACCACGCCTGCGCCAACGCCAGCCGCATCGTCGAGCACCAGCACCACCCCAACCAGCGCTTCCTAAGCGCCGGTTGCCGCGACGCGCAGCTGATGCAGCGCGTCGCGGTCCAGGTGGGCGGCACCCGCCGTCACACCTTCCAGCCAGGCCGCCAGATCGGTCGCCCCACACTGCGGCCAATTTTGCGCCGATCGCTCCAACCGCAATAGCAGATGCCGCTCGGCTTCGAGCTCCAGTGTCTTCACCTGTTCGCGCAACGTGTTGAGTTCGATGTCCTTGGTAGCAGCGGATTTCCACTGCATGCGCAATGCCCGCAGCGGCTGCACGACATCGGTGTCCCATGGTTCGGCCAGGTTGCGAAGCGCCTGCAATCGTTGCTCGTTACAGGCGACTCCCCGCTGTCCCAGCCACAGCCCACATAGCAGCAGGCACACCTTGGCGCCGGTCGACTGCAATTTCAGGCATGCGGTTTCGACGCCGGGACGGGCGTAAGTGTCAAGGGAAAAGCTCCACAGGTCAGAGGACATAGTGCTACTCGCGCCAGTTGCGAGCGAAGCTGGTAGACTCCGCCGCCATTATGATTCGACTTCAGAACCTGACTTTACAGCGTGGCCCGCAACGTCTGCTAGAAGACGCCGAGCTGACCCTGCACGCCGGCCACAAAGCCGGCCTCATCGGTGCCAACGGCGCCGGCAAATCGAGCCTGTTCGCCTTGCTTCTGGGTGACCTGCACCCGGACTCGGGTGATTGCTTCTTGCCAGCGGACTGGCGCATCGCCCACATGCGCCAGGAGATCGACACCCTCGATCGCGTGGCGGTCGACTATGTGCTCGATGGCGACCTGCGCCTGCGCGAGGTGCAACGCGACCTCGCCGCCGCCGAAGCGGCCCATGACGGTGCCGCTCAGGCCCGCCTGCACTCGGAACTCGACAGCGCCGACGGCTACACTGCCGACGCCCGGGCCCGAAAGCTGCTGGCAGGGCTTGGGTTCACCAACGACCAGATGGATCGGCAGGTAGGAGATTTCTCCGGTGGCTGGCGGATGCGTCTGAATCTGGCGCAGGCATTGATGTGTCCCTCGGACCTTCTGCTACTCGACGAGCCGACCAACCACTTGGACCTCGACGCCATCATCTGGCTCGAAGAGTGGCTTAAAAGCTATCCCGGCACCCTGATGCTGATTTCCCACGACCGGGATTTTCTCGATGCCGTGGTCGATCACGTGGCTCACGTCGATCAGCGCAAGATCACTTTGTACCGCGGTGGTTATACCGCGTTCGAACGCGCTCGTGCCGAGCGCCTGGCCCAGCAACAGCAGGCGTATGAGAAGCAGCAGGCGCAACGTGCGCACATGGAAAGCTACATCGCCCGCTTCAAGGCCCAGGCCACCAAGGCCCGCCAGGCCCAGAGCCGGATCAAGGCCCTCGAGCGGATGGAAGAGCTGTCCGCCGCCCACGTCGATTCGCCGTTCGACTTCGTTTTCCGCGAATCGACGAAGATTTCCAGTCCGTTGATCGACCTGTCCGATGCTCGTTTGGGCTACGGCGACAAAACCGTGCTGGAGAAGGTCAGGCTGCAACTGACCCCCGGCGCGCGGATCGGTCTGCTCGGCCCCAACGGTGCAGGCAAATCGACCCTGATCAAGAATCTCTCCGGTGATCTCGAGCCGTTGTCCGGTCGACTGACCCGTGGCGAGAACACCGTGGTCGGTTACTTCGCCCAGCATCAGCTGGACTCGCTCGACTCCAAGGCCAGCCCGTTGCTGCACATGCAGCGCCTGGCGCCGACCGAACGCGAGCAGACCCTGCGCGACTTCCTCGGGGGTTTCGACTTCCGTGGCGCACGGATCGATGAACCGGTGCTGAATTTCTCCGGTGGCGAGAAGGCTCGTCTGGCGCTGGCGTTGATCGCCTGGGGCCGGCCGAACTTGCTGCTGCTCGACGAACCGACCAACCACCTGGACCTGGAAATGCGCCTGGCGCTGACCATGGCGCTTCAGGAATTCAGCGGCGCGGTACTGGTGGTCTCCCACGATCGTCATTTGCTGAAAAGCACCACCGACAATTTCTACCTGGTGGCGGACGGCAAAGTCGAGGAATTCGACGGCGACCTGGAAGACTACACCCGTTGGCTGGTGGAGTACCGTCAGCGCAACGCTCCGGTCAGCAACACCCCGGTCAACCCGGACAAGACCGACAAGAAGGCCCAGCGCCAGGCGGCCGCTGCGTTGCGTCAGCAACTGGCACCGCACAAGCGCGAGGCTGACAAGCTCGAAGCCGAGCTGGGCAAGCTGCACGAAAAACTGGCGAAGATCGATGCCAGTCTTGGCGACAGCGACATCTACGAACCGGCGCGCAAGAACGAATTACGTGATCTGCTGGCCGAACAGGCCAAGTTGAAGGTGCGTGAAGCCGAACTGGAAGAAGCCTGGATGGAAGCCCTGGAGTTGCTCGAAAGCATGCAGGCGGAGCTGGAGGCGCTGTCCTGATGGAAGCCTTCAAACTACCGCTGTCGGCCATGTGGATCGAACCGCTCTGGCTCTTTGGGCAAATCCTGCTGATTCTGTTGGCGGGTTACATCGCCCAACGCTTCGTCGCCAAGTGCCTGACCCGCCTGGGCGAGCGCTATCCATTGCCGCCGCAGCTGCTGATGCCGCTGCGCGGGGGGCTGCGCTGGCTGATCATGGGCAGTGCGCTGATCTTCGTCCTGGAGCGCCTCGGGGTGTCGGCCACGGTGCTCTGGACTGCGTTATCGGGCTTCGTCGCGGTGGCGGCGGTGGCGTTCTTCGCCATGTGGAGCGTGCTCTCCAATCTGCTCTGCGCCATCCTGATCTTTACTGTCGGCCCGTTTCGTATCGGTGACGTGGTCGAGCTGGTGGACACTACCGACAAGCTCGGGGTCAAGGGGCGGGTGGTGGCGATCAATCTGCTCTACACCACATTGATCGAAGCTGAAGAACTCGGCACCGGTAGCGCCATGGTGCAAGTGCCCAACAGCTTGTTCTTCCAGCGTTCGGTTCGGCGCTGGCGGGGTAGCGATGTGTTCTCTTCGAACGGGTTCGAAAAGTAGGCTGTCTGATACACCGCCTTCGCCGGCAAGTCGGGCTTGCTCGCGAAGGGGCCCTATAGCTGCAAACGCTGGTCGCCAGTCACTCAGTACGACGAAAAAATCGATAGTCACCAGCCCAAAGCCGCATTAGCTTAGACATCTGTCACGAGTCTGAGTCGAGGTGTGCAATGGAGCTTCAAACATGGCTGGCGTTTTTTGCCGCCTGCTGGGTGATCAGCCTTTCTCCCGGTGCCGGCGCCATTGCGTCGATGTCCAGCGGTCTGCAATACGGTTTTTGGCGCGGTTACTGGAACGCCTTGGGCCTGCAATTGGGCCTGGCGGTGCAGATCGCGATTGTCGGTGCGGGTGTTGGCGCCATTCTCACCGCTTCGGCGACGGCCTTCTATGCGATCAAGTGGTTCGGCGTGGCCTATCTGGTTTACCTCGCTATCAAGCAATGGCGAGCGCTGCCCAGCGACATGAGCGATGACGCGGCCGTGCGTCAGATCGGCAAGCCGCTGGCCCTGGTGTTCCGTGGCTTCCTGGTGAATATGAGCAATCCCAAGGCGCTGATTTTCATGCTGGCGGTGTTGCCGCAGTTCATCGATCCTCATGCACCGCTTCTGGGTCAGTACCTGATCATTGGGGTGACCATGGTCTTTGTTGACCTGATTGTCATGGCCGGCTACACCGGGTTGGCGTCCAAGGTGCTGCGGATGTTGCGTACACCCAAACAGCAAAGACGTATGAACCGCACGTTTGCCGGGCTGTTCATTGGTGCAGCGGCGTTCATGGCGACGTTGCGCAAAGTCGCGGTGTAAAGCAGTCAGCTGTAAAAAAAGGCGACCCTGGAGGTCGCCTTTTTCATGCTCCGGGTCAGCGCAACAGCTGCATTTCCCTGCGAACAACGCTTGAGTGAAACGCTTTCGAAGTGAACAATATGTTACTTCGTATTTCCAACTGAGATTCATTCATGACTGCCCCGTCCCGTTTCCTGGCCTGGCTGCTGTTGCCGCTGTTTGCCCTGTGCAGTTTCAATCTGCTGGCCGACACCGTGGAGGGCGCCCCGCAAGCGCTGCATTTGCTGGATTATATTGGTGCGGATTACCCGCAGACGGTGCAAGCAGGAAAGATCGTCGACGAATCCGAATACCGCGAGCAGCTGGAATTCATCAAGGTATTGCAAGGGTTAGTGGCGGCAATGCCGGCCAAACCGGAAAAAGCCGGGCTGGAGCAGGGCGTCGGTTCATTGCGCAGCGCCATTGCGGCACGTCAGGACGGCGCGGATGTTGCGCGCCTGGCCCGGCAACTCGGCGCAAAGCTGGCAGTGGCCTATGAAGTCAGCCAGGCCCCGATCATCACCCCGGACCCGACTCGTGGAGCGCCGCTGTACGCCCAGCATTGCTCGGTCTGTCACGGCGACAGCGGTGCCGGCGACGGCCCCGCCGGTGTCGGCCTGACACCGCCCCCGGCCAATCTGCGTGATGCCGCGCGCCTGGATCACCTGAGCCTCTACGCGATCTACAACACCCTCGGCCTCGGTGTCGAAGGCACCGATATGCCGGCCTTCGCCGATCAGCTGGACGATCGCCAGCGTTGGGACCTGGCGACTTACATCGCCAGCTTCAGCACCGATCCGGCTGCCGCTAAAGAGGCGAAGACCTACAACATCGCCGATCTGGCGCGCCAGACTCCGGCAGAAGTGCAGGCCGTCGACGGCCCGCAAGCCGCGGCGACCTTCCGTGCCCAGCGCGCTCAGCCGCCACAGGTCAAGCGTGGCCCGGCGCAATTGCTCGACTACACCGCCGAGACCCTGGACAAGAGCCTCGCGGCTTATCGGGCTGGCGATCATGATCAGGCTTATGACCTGTCGGTGGCGGCATACCTGGAAGGCTTCGAGCTGGTCGAAAGCTCCCTGGACAACGTCGACGCCAACGTGCGCAAAGACACTGAAAAATCCCTGATGGCTTACCGTCAATCGTTGCAGGACGGACTGCCCGTGGCCCAGGCCCAGGCGCGCCTGGACGCGGCCAAGGCCAAGTTGAAGGAGTCCGCCGGCCTGCTGGGCAGCGATGGTTTGAGCTGGTCGCTGAGTTATATCTCCGGCTTGCTGATCCTGCTGCGTGAAGGGCTGGAAGCGATTCTGGTGCTGGCGGCGATCCTCGCGTTCCTGCGCAATACCGGCCAGCAATCGGCGGTGCGCAGCGTCAATGTCGGCTGGGGCCTGGCCCTGTTGGCCGGCCTCGGGACCTGGGCGCTGGCGGCGTACGTGATCGATGTCAGCGGCTCGCAGCGCGAGTTGCTCGAAGGGGCGACGGCGCTGTTTGCCAGTGTCATGGTGCTTTGGCTTGGTGTGTGGATGCACGATCGTCGCCATGCAGCCGCCTGGCAGGATTACATCAAGAGCAGCCTGGTGGGGGGCGGCGGCCGTTTCGGGTTTGCGACCCTGGCTTTCTTCTCGGTCTATCGTGAGCTGTTCGAAGTGATCCTGTTCTATGAAACCCTGTGGCTGCAGGCCGGCCCGGCGGGTCATGACGCGGTGCTGGCCGGTGGTGCGACGGCGCTGGTCCTGTTGGTCGGGCTGGCCTGGGTCATCCTGCGTGGCTCGGCACGACTGCCGTTGTCGTTATTCTTCAGCATCAACGCCGGGCTGCTGTGTGCGCTGTCGGTGGTGTTTGCCGGGCACGGCGTGAAGGCGCTGCAGGAAGCCGGGATCTTCGGCACACGGCCGGTGCCATTCTTTGATTTTGACTGGCTGGGGATCCATGCTGATGCGTATTCGTTGACAGCGCAGGTGGTGGCGATCCTGGCGATCGTCGTGCTGTACAGTCGTAGCTGGATGGCCGAGAAGCGGCGGGTGGTCTCTTAAGAGCATTCGCTTCGCTCACATTCGCGGGCAAGCCTCGCTCCTACAGGGGGATGACACACATATGTGTCACCATATCCTGTAGGAGCGAGGCTTGCCCGCGAAGCTTTTTACGGAGAAAAACACAATGCGTGTCTGGATCGATGCCGACGCCTGCCCCCGGGCAGCCAAGGATCTGGTGGTGAAGTTCGCCCTCAAGCGTCAGTTCGAAGTGGTGCTGGTGGCCGGTCAGCCGCAGATCAAGCCGGGTCTGGCCCTGGTGAAGCTGATCGTGGTGCCCAGTGGCCCTGATGCGGCGGACGACTACCTGGTGGAACACGCAGTGCCGGGTGAATTAGTGATCTGCAGCGATGTGCCGCTGGCGGACCGGTTGGTGAAGAAGGGCGTTGCAGCGCTGGATCCACGAGGCAAGGAGTTCGACGCGCAGAACATGGGGGATCGATTGGCGGTGCGCAACCTGTTCACTGATTTGCGCGAGCAGGGGCAGATGAGCGGCGGGCCGGCACCGTTTGGCGAGCGGGAGAAGCAGGCGTTTGCCAATGCGCTGGATCGAATTCTCACCCGGCTATCGCGCAAGCTGTAGGAGCGAGCTTGCTCGCGAAAGACTCAAGAACGACGCGGGGTGTCAGGCTTTCAGCGTCATCGTTGACGTCCATCGCGAGCAAGCTCGCTCCTACAGGAGGGCGTGTCAGGCGTCGTTTTCGTGGGTCAGTTCGAGCACGCGGTCGACGAGTTTGTTGATGCCGGAGGCTGCTTCGCTGATGCTCTGGGCCAGCATGTACGCCGGGGTGCTCACCAGCTTGCGCGCCTTGTCCTCAACGATTTCAGTCACCGCGCAATCTGTATGGGTGGCCCCCATCTTGTTCATCGCGGCAGCAGTGTCGGCATCATTACCGATGGTGCAGGTCACGCCAGGCCCATAGATTTTCGCCGCCAGCGCAGGCGAGATGCAGATCAGGCCGACCGGTTTGCCCGCTTCGGCAAAGGCTTCAGCCAAGGCCAGGACTTCGGGCTGCACGCTGCAGCCGGCGCCTTCGATGGCGAAGTTGGAAAGGTTCTTGGCCGCTCCGAAACCGCCCGGCACGATCAGCGCATCGAATTCTTCGACGTCCGCTTCGCGAATGTCCTTGATCTTGCCCCGGGCGATTCGCGCCGACTCCACCAGCACATTACGCGACTCGGGCATTTCTTCGCCGGTCAGGTGGTTGATCACGTGCAACTGCGCGATATTCGGTGCGAAACACTGCACCTGGGCGCCACGCTGATCGAGACGCAGCAGGGTGATCACGCTCTCATGGATTTCGGCGCCGTCGTATACGCCACAGCCGGAAAGGATCACTGCAATTTTTTTGCTCATGGGCTTTTCTCCAGATTCATGGCGTTAAATGTCCACTAATTTGTCACTCGTTGCCATAGGGTTAATTCCCGGTTACACCTAATCTTTGCTGAATGACTCTGATCAGGGCGCGTCATGGACTTCATTCTGTATGCGGTGCCATTCTTCTTTGTGCTGATTGCCGTCGAACTGCTGGCCGACCGTTGGCGCGGCGTGCGCAATTACCGGGTGGCCGACGCGATCAACAGCATCAGCACCGGTGTGCTGTCGACCACCACCGGCCTGTTGACCAAGGGCGTGGGGCTGGTGACCTATGCGTTTGCCCTCCAGCATCTGGCACTGTTCGAACTGTCGGCCGAGAGCGTATGGGTCTGGGTGTTCGCCTTCGTCCTTTACGACTTCTGCTACTACTGGCTGCATCGCATGGGGCATGAGCGCAACATCCTCTGGGCGGCGCATTCGGTGCATCACCAGAGCGAGGACTACAACCTCTCCACCGCCCTGCGCCAGACCAGCACCGGGTTCCTGCTGAGCTGGATCTTCTACTTGCCCATGGCCGTGGTCGGCGTGCCGCTGCTGGTGTTTGTCAGCGTAGCGGCGCTGAACCTGCTCTATCAATTCTGGGTGCATACCCGGCACATTCCCAAGCTCGGCTGGTTCGAGTGGTTCTTCGTCACACCGTCCAATCATCGGGCTCACCATGCACAGAACGCTCTCTACATGGATCGCAACTACGGCGGGGTGTTCATTATTTGGGACCGTCTATTTGGCTCGTTCCAGGAAGAGGACGACAACGAGCCGGTGATTTTCGGCGTGACCACGCCGCTGGCGAGCTGGAATCCGTTGTGGGCGAACGTGCAGTTCTACGTACAGTTGTGGGATGACGCACGGCGTGCCGAAAGCGGATGGGACAAGTTGCGGATCTGGTTCATGCGCACCGGTTGGCGGCCGGCGGATGTGGCAGCGAAGTACCCGATGAACAAACCGGACTTGAGCCAGTTCCGCAAATTCGAGGTGCCGCTGGACGCACGCCAACAGCTGTATGTGACGCTGCAGTTCTGCGTCTACATCGCCTTGGGCAGTTATTTGATGAACCTCGAACAAAGCCTGCCGACCGCCGCCCTGGTGCTTGGCTGGAGCGCCGTGGCGCTGGGTCTGTTCGTGCTGGGCGTGGCCCTGGAGAATCGCCCGTGGGCGTTGAAGCTGGAGCTGCTGCGGCTGGCGTCGAACCTGCCGCTGGTGTGGCTGGCGCCGCTGGTCGGGCTGTGGCCGGCCAGCGCAACGGGCTGGGTTGGGCTGCTCAGTTACAGCCTGCTCAGCGGTATCGGTCTCTACTGTTGCCGAAACCGCGTCACTCGACTGGCGTCGTAGGTCCGCCGGCCTTGGCCTGGTCGGCTTTCAGGGCTTGCTCGTCGGCGTAGATCTTTTTCGCCAGGCGGGCATTCTTGAAGCGCCGGCGCAGCCACAGGCAAAAGCCCAGGACCAGCAGCGCGCCCAGCACCCAAAGTTCGTACTTCTTGACGCTGCCGAGCATGCCTTCGAGCACTGCGCCGAAGTGATAGGCGGCAGCAGCCAGCGCAGCGGCCCAGATCGCGGCACCAATCCCGTTCAGCAGCAGATAACGTCCCGGCGGATAACCCGACAGGCCGATCGCCACCGGCATCACCGTGCGCAGGCCATAGACAAAACGGAAGCTCAGTACCCAGATGTCCGGGTGCCTGCGGATATGTTCCAGCGCCCGGTCACCCATCAATTGCCAGCGTGGTTTGCGTGCCAGCAACTTGCGGCCATGCTTGCGTCCCAGGAAATACCACAGCTGATCGCCGGCATAGCTGCCGAGGAACGCCACGATCATCACCACTTTGAGGTCCATGTATCCGCGGAACGCAAGGAAGCCTGCGAGCACCAGAATGGTTTCGCCTTCGAAGAACGTGCCGAGAAAGAGGGCGAAGTAGCCGAATTCCTGAAGAAATTGTTGGAGCATTGTCTGGGTGCTGGCGAAATGAACGCGCAGCCTAACCCTTCGTGCACATTCATGAAAGTGTCCAAATGTGTCTCGACGTGAACATTTCCTACAAGGACAATGGAATGCGACTACCTGTCACAGGGTGCACATAACTGTAATACGTTCGTCATAATGGCCGCTTATAACTGTCACGCTCGCCCGCCTGCGCGGGCTCAGGAGTCTGCCGTGAGCTTTACCCCCGCCAACCGTTTGTTCCCTGCAACCCGCCTGCGTCGCAACCGACGTGATGATTTCTCGCGCCGACTGGTCCGTGAAAACGTGTTGACCGTCGACGACCTGATCCTGCCGGTGTTCGTGCTGGACGGGGAAAACCGTCGCGAAGCGGTGGCCTCGATGCCGGGCGTCGAGCGCCTGACCATCGACCTGTTGCTGGAAGAAGCGGCCAAGTGGGTCGAGCTGGGCATTCCGGCACTGGCGCTGTTTCCGGTGACGCCACCGGAGCTCAAGTCGCTCGACGCCGCCGAAGCCTGGAACCCCAATGGCATCGCCCAGCGCGCTACCCGCGCCCTGCGTGCGCAGTTCCCTGAGCTGGGGGTGATCACCGACGTAGCGCTGGACCCGTTCACCACTCACGGTCAGGACGGTATCCTCAATGAAGAAGGCTACGTGCAGAACGACATTACCGTCGACGCGCTGGTCAAGCAGGCCCTGTCCCACGCGGAAGCCGGCGCTCAGGTCGTCGCGCCGTCGGATATGATGGACGGGCGCATCCAGGCGATCCGCGAAGCCCTCGAGCTGGCCGATCACGTCAACGTACGGATCATGGCCTACTCGGCCAAGTACGCCAGCGCCTATTACGGCCCGTTTCGCGACGCGGTGGGTTCGGCGCTGAACCTGGGCAAGGCCAACAAGGCCTCCTATCAGATGGACCCGGCCAACAGCAACGAAGCCCTGCACGAAGTGGCGGCGGACTTGTCAGAAGGCGCGGATATGGTCATGGTCAAGCCAGGCATGCCGTATCTGGACATCCTCTGCCGGGTCAAAGAAGAATTCAAAGTGCCGACCTTTGTGTATCAAGTCAGCGGCGAATACGCCATGCACATGGCGGCGATCCAGAATGGCTGGTTGAGCGAAGGGGTTATCCTCGAATCCCTGACCGCTTTTAAACGTGCAGGCGCCGATGGCATCCTGACTTACTTTGCCGTCCGTGCCGCTCAATTGTTACGAGAGCAAAAATAGCCCTCCCAGGAACATTCCATGACTACCGAAGGACTCACTGAAGTCGCCGTAAAAGAGGCTCAACCTGTGGTGGAGCAAATCGCTGAAACCCCACCGGAGCTGGAGCCTGCTCCCTCCACGGTGGTGGCCGAGCCTGCTGTGGCGGCACCGGCGATTGCCATTCCCGGCCTGGATGACAGCAGCCTGTACATCCATCGCGAGCTCTCGCAACTGCAGTTCAATATCCGCGTGCTGGAACAGGCGCTGGATGTGTCCTACCCGCTGCTGGAGCGGCTGAAGTTCCTGCTGATCTTCTCCAGCAACCTGGACGAGTTCTTCGAGATTCGTGTGGCCGGCCTGAAGAAGCAGATCACCTTCGCCCGTGAACAGGCCGGCGCCGATGGCCTGCAACCGCATCAGGCCCTGGCCCGCATCAGCGAATTGGTTCACGGTCACGTCGACCGCCAATACGCGATTCTCAACGATATTCTGTTGCCGGAGCTGGAAAAGCATCAGGTCCGCTTCATTCGTCGCCGTCACTGGACCACCAAGCTCAAGACCTGGGTGCGCCGCTATTTCCGCGACGAGATCGCGCCGATCATCACCCCGATCGGCCTCGACCCGACGCACCCGTTTCCGTTGCTGGTGAACAAGAGCCTGAACTTCATCGTCGAACTCGAAGGGATCGACGCCTTCGGTCGCGATTCCGGCCTGGCGATCATCCCGGCCCCGCGTCTGCTGCCCCGGGTCATCAAGGTGCCGGAAGAAGTCGGCGGCCCTGGCGACAATTATGTGTTCCTGTCGTCGATGATCCACGCGCACGCCGATGACCTGTTCCAGGGCATGAAGGTCAAGGGCTGCTACCAGTTCCGCCTGACCCGAAACGCCGACCTGTCCGTCGACACCGAAGATGTAGAAGACCTGGCTCGCGCCCTGCGCGGCGAGTTGTTCTCCCGCCGCTACGGTGACGCGGTGCGTCTGGAAGTGGCCGACACCTGCCCGAAACAGCTGTCCGATTACCTGCTCAAGCAGTTCAACCTGCACGAGACCGAGCTGTATCAGGTCAACGGCCCGGTCAACCTGACCCGGCTGTTCAGCATCACCGGCCTCGACAGCCAGCGCGAGCTGCAATACCTGCCGTTCACGCCGCAGATCCCGAAATTGCTGCAGAACAGCGAGAACATTTTCAGCGTGATCAGCAAGCAGGACATCCTGTTGCTGCACCCGTTCGAGTCGTTCACGCCTGTGGTTGATCTGCTGCGTCAGGCGGCCAAGGACCCGCACGTGTTGGCGGTCCGTCAGACGCTTTACCGCTCCGGCGCCAACTCGGAAATCGTCGATGCACTGGTGGACGCCGCGCGTAACGGCAAGGAAGTCACCGCAGTGATCGAATTGCGTGCGCGCTTCGACGAAGAATCGAACCTGCAACTGGCGAGCCGTCTGCAAGCGGCGGGTGCGGTGGTGATTTACGGCGTGGTCGGTTTCAAGACCCACGCCAAGATGATGCTGATCCTGCGTCGCGAAGCCGGGGAAATTGTCCGTTACGCCCACCTGGGTACCGGCAACTACCACGCGGCCAACGCCCGCCTGTACACCGACTACAGCCTGCTGACTTCCGACGACGCCTTGTGCGAAGACGTCGGCAAACTGTTCAGCCAGCTGATCGGCATGGGTAAGACCTTGCGCATGAAGAAGCTGCTGCACGCGCCGTTCACCCTGAAAAAGGGTATGCTCGACATGATCGCCCGGGAGACTCAGTTCGCCCTCGAAGGCAAACCGGCGCACATCATCGCCAAGTTCAACTCGCTGACCGATCCCAAGATCATTCGCGCGCTGTACAAGGCCAGTCAGTCCGGTGTGCGTATCGACCTGGTGGTGCGCGGCATGTGCTGCCTGCGACCGGGCATCGCCGGGGTCTCGCACAACATCCATGTGCGCTCGATCATCGGCCGGTTCCTGGAGCACACCCGGGTCTTCTACTTCCTCAACGGCGGGGAAGAGCAGATGTTCCTGTCCAGCGCCGACTGGATGGAGCGCAACCTCGACAAGCGTGTCGAGACTTGCTTCCCGGTCGAGGGCAAGAAGCTGATCATGCGGGTGAAGAAGGAGCTGGAACTGTATCTCACCGATAACACCCACAGCTGGAGCCTGCAGGCGGACGGTCGCTACATCCGCAACACGCCGACCGGCAACCAGAATCCGCGCAGTGCGCAGGCCACCTTGCTGGAGCGTTTGGGCAGCCCGATTCTGGCGGTGCGTTAACGCAAACGTCGGGTAATAAAAAATGGCGATCCCTGCGGATCGCCATTTTTGTTTTAGCTACACACCTGTGGAGAGAGGGAGCTTGCTCCCGTTGGACTGCGTAGCAGTCCCCTTATTTTTAGGGATAAGGGGGGCGCTTCGCACCCCAGCGGGAGCAAGCTCCCTCGCCACAGGGATTGTGTTCGCGCCTGGGTTTCAGCGCACGTTCAGGGTGAATCCAACCCGAGCCAGCCAGTCCGCTTCGAGGGCGAAGTCGGCCTGGGTCAGCTGGTTTTCATCCAGCCAGTTTTCCGGGAACAGCACATCGAGGCTGTCGCCGTTGGCGTGCAGCACCACCTGAGGCATCTGCTGGGTGCCGCGGATGTGATGGAACAGGATCGCAAAGCGCAGCAGCACGCACAGGCGAATCAGCTTGATGCCTTCATCGCCGAAATCGGCAAACTTGTCCCGGGGAATGTTGCGGCGGTGGCCACGCACCAGCAGCGCGAGCATCAGCTGGTCTTCGCGGGAAAATCCGGCCAGGTCTGAGTGCTCGATCAGGTAGGCGCCGTGCTTGTGGTAATGATAGTGAGCGATGTCCAGGCCCACCTCATGAACCTTGGCCGCCCAGCCCAGCAGTTCGCGCCAGACGCCGTCATCCAGGTCCCAATCCTCGGCCACCTGATCGAACGCGTGCAGCGCCTTGCGCTCGACCCGCGCCGCTTGTTCCAGATCGACGTGATAACGCTCCATCAGCGAGCTGAGGGTGCGCTCACGGACGTCTTCGTGATGATGGCGACCCAACAGATCATAGAGCACGCCTTCACGCAGGGCGCCTTCACAGTGGTCCATGCGTTGCAGTTCAAGGGCGTCGAAGATGGCTTCGAGAATTGCCAGGCCGGCCGGGAAGATCGCCCGACGGTCAGGCTTGATGCCTTCGAAGTCGATCTTCTCGACGTCACCGAGCTTGAACAGCTTGCGCTTGAGCCAGGCCAGGCCTTCGGCGTTCACTTCGCCGGCGCCGTGCCCACCGGCCTTCAGCGCCAGACCGATCGCCCGAATGGTGCCCGAGGAGCCGATGGCTTCATCCCAGGTCAGGCGGTGCAGGGCGTGTTCGATGCTCATGATCTCCAGCCGCGCTGCCGTGTACGCCTGGGCATAGCGGGCCGGGGTGATCTTGCCGTCCTTGAAATAGCGCTGGGTGTAGCTGACGCAGCCCATTTGCAGGCTTTCGCGCAGCAACGGTTCGAAGCGCTGGCCGATGATGAATTCGGTACTGCCGCCACCGATGTCGGCCACCAGGCGCTTGCCCGGGGTGTCGGCGAGGGTGTGGGACACGCCGAGGTAGATCAGGCGTGCTTCTTCGCGACCGGAGATGACTTCCACCGGGTGGCCGAGGATTTCTTCGGCGCGACGGATGAATTCGACGCGGTTACGGGCCTCGCGCAAGGCGTTGGTGCCAACGATCCGCACGGCGCCCAGCGGCATACCGTTGATCAGTTGGGCGAAACGCTTCAGGCAGTCGAGCCCGCGCTGCATGGATTCTTCGCTGAGTTGGCGCTCTTCATTGATGCCGGCGGCCAGCTGAACCTTCTCCCCGAGACGTTCGAGAATACGGATTTCGCTGTTCTGGGCCTTGGCCACGACCATGTGAAAGCTGTTGGAGCCCAGGTCGATTGCGGCGATCAGGGACAGATTCTTGGCTTGGGATTGCGGCATGGTCAGGGGGTCTCGGTCGATAACCCCGACATCGTGCCACGATCAAACGCTGCCGCCAACGCGTTCGGTGCAAAGCCTTGATCCTGAGCACTAATGCCAGTGGCCGCTGCGCGACCATTCGCGAGCAGGCTCTCTCCCACAGGTTGTGAGTTGCCCTCAATGTCGCGGCCGACACAGAAATAATGTGGGAGCGGGCTTGCTCGCGAAGACGGCCTTCCACTCAAAAAAGATCCATCAGCCCGCCGCTTCAACGGTCCCGATGAAATTCGCCAGCTCCGTCGTCTGCGGATTGGCAAACAGAATTTTCGGATCCCCCACCTCATGCACCTTGCCCTTATGCATGAACACCAACTTGTCCCCAACCTCCCGGGCGAACCGCATTTCATGGGTGACCATGATCAACGTCATGCCTTCCCTGGCCAGTTGCCGAACCACGCTCAGCACTTCATTGACCAGTTCCGGGTCCAGCGCCGAGGTGATTTCGTCACACAACAGAACCTTGGGCGACATCGCCAGCGCCCGGGCAATCGCCACCCGCTGTTGTTGCCCGCCGGACAGCCGATCCGGGAACGCGTCGAATTTCTCACCCAGGCCGACCCGTTCCAGCATCTCCCGCGCCAACTCCCTGGCCCTGTCCCTGGGTACTTTCTGCACCACCTGCGGCGCGAGCATCACGTTCTCGCCCACGGTCAGGTGCGGGAACAGGTTGAACTGCTGGAACACCATCCCGACTTTCTGCCGCAGGCTGCGCAGATCGGCACGGGCGGCGTCGAGGTATTCGCCGTCGACTTCGATCACACCGTCGTTGATCGATTCCAGACCGTTCAATGTTCGCAACAATGTGGACTTGCCCGAGCCACTTCGACCGATGATCGCCACTACCTGGCCTTCCTCGACGCTCAAGTCGATGCCCTTGAGTACATGGTGATCGCCGTAATATTTATGCAGGGCAGAAATTCTAAGCAGAGGCATGCAGTCTCCTTTCCAGATAGCGCGCACTGAGGGACAAGGGGTAGCACAGCAAGAAGTAACCCAGCGCTACCAGGCCGTAGACCATGAAGGGTTCGAAGGTCGCGTTGGCGAGCATGCCGCCGGTCTTGGTCAGTTCGGTGAAGCCGATGATCGAGGTGACGGCGGTGCCTTTGACGACTTGCACCGAAAAGCCCACGGTCGGCGCCACGGCGATGCGTAGCGCTTGCGGCAAAATGACGTAGCGCAATTGTTCCAGCGGGTTGAGTGCCAGGCTTGAAGAGGCTTCCCACTGGCCGTTGGGAATCGACTCGACGCAACCGCGCCAGATCTCCGCCAGGTAGGCGCTAGTGAACAGCGTCAGGGCAGTCGCCGCCGCCATCCACGGCGAAATTTCCAAGCCGGCCAACGCCACGCCGAAAAACACCAGAAACAACTGCATCAACAGCGGCGTGCCCTGGAATAACTCGATGTAGGTGCGGGCAATGTTGCGCGGCAAAGGCTTTTTCGAGATGCGCAGGACCATGATCAGCAAGCCGATCAGTCCACCGCCGATAAACGCCACCAGCGACAGTGCCAGCGTCCATTGCAGACCGGTGAGCAGGTTGCGCACGACGTCCCAGAAGGTGAAATCGCTCATAGGCTGCTCCTTGCTATGAAGCGGCGGCCGATCCAGTTCAGCAACTGGCGGATCAGCAGCGCCATGCACAGGTAGAGCAGGGTGGTCAGGGCATAGGTTTCAAAGGCGCGGAAGTTGCGTGACTGAATGAAGTTGGCGGCAAAGCTCAGCTCTTCGGTGGCGATCTGCGAACAGACCGCCGAGCCCAGCATGACGATGATGATCTGGCTGCTCAGGGCCGGCCAGACCTTGCCCAGCGCCGGCAGCAGGACCACATGGCGAAAGGCCTCGAAGCGAGTCATTGCCAATGCAGCGGCGGCTTCCAGCTGGCCGCGGGGGATCGCTTGAATGCCGGCGCGGATGATCTCGGTCGAATAGGCCCCGAGGTTGATCACCATCGCCAGCACCGCCGCCTGCCATTCGGAAATCTGCACGCCCAGCGATGGCAAACCGAAGAAGATGAAAAACAACTGCACCAGAAACGGCGTGTTGCGGATCAACTCGACGTAGACGCCGAAGATCGCGGAAAACGGGCGGATGTTCCACGCCCGCACCAGCGCCCCGACGATGCCCAGGCCCACCCCGAGCACGGTACCGATGGCTGTCAGCTCAAGGGTGAACAGCGCGCCGCGCAACAGCAGGTCGGTGTTTTGCACCACGGGTATGAAGTCGAACTGATAGGACATGGCGAGTCTCCCCGGCAGCGATCAGAGATCGGCCGGCAGCGGCTCTTTGAGCCAGGTCCGGGAGTTTTTCTCCAGGGCGCCGTCGGACTTGGCGGTGGCCAGGATCTGGTTGACCTTGCCCAGCAGCGCCGGCTCGTTTTTGTTCACACCGACGTAGACCGGCGAATCCTTGAGTTTTACTTTCAGCGCCGGCACGCGTTTGGGATTGCGCTCGCTGATCGCCACCATCACCACGTTGCCGCTGGCGATCAGGTCGACCTGCCCGGCGAGGTAGGCGGCGATGGTCGAGTTGTTGTCTTCGAAGCGCTTGATGGTCACGCCTTCGGGCGCGACTTTGGTCAGTTCGATGTCTTCGATGGCGCCACGGGTGACACTGATGGTTTTGCCCTTGAGGTCGTCCAGGCCACTGATGCTGGCGTCTGGCGGGCCGAACACTGCCAGGTAGAAGGGTGCGTAGGCGCTGGAGAAGTCGATGACTTTCTCCCGCTCGGGGTTCTTGCCGAGGCTGGAGATCACCAGATCCACCTTGCCGGTGGTCAGGAACGGGATGCGATTGGTGCTGTTGACCGGCGTCAGTTCGAGTTTGACCTTGAGTTGGTCGGCCAGCAGTTTGGCGGTGTCGACATCGAGGCCGCGGGGCTTCATGTCCGGGCCGACCGAGCCGAATGGCGGAAAGTCCTGGGGCACGGCCACCTTGAGGATGCCGCGCTTGACCACATCCTCAAGTCCATCGGCGTGGGCAGGGGCCTGACTCAATATCAGGCTGGCAAATAAGGCGGCGAGGAGTGCGCTGTAACGCCGGGTCATGGCAAATCTCCGAATCGGCAGGGAAAGAATTCTTCCGATCGACAGAGCACGGGCCATGCCAAGATTCGTTTCGGGAGGGCAGGCCGTGGTTTTGCTGGATTTGCTGGGTGTCACGGCCCGAAATGCCGGACTGCGACGTGCACCGCGATAGTGCGTCCTTGAAACGGCGGTCCTCGCCATGTCTGGAATTGAGCTATACCCAAACTCATGGACCACCATAGCGAGAGTCAATCAACTGCACCTTCCTGAACGAGGGAAGGGCGGCTATGATGGGCCACGTTTTTTTGCTTACAACCTGGAGACTTCCATGAGCAGCGATCTTATCAAACACGTCACCGACGCTAGCTTCGACGTCGACGTCCTCAAGGCCGAAGGCGCTGTACTGGTCGACTACTGGGCTGAATGGTGCGGCCCTTGCAAAATGATCGCTCCTGTCCTGGACGAAATTGCCGAGACCTACAAAGGCAAGCTGACCGTTGCCAAACTGAACATCGACGAAAACCAGGAAACCCCGGCCAAGCATGGCGTGCGTGGTATCCCGACGCTGATGCTGTTCAAGAACGGCAACGTTGAAGCAACCAAGGTCGGCGCCCTGTCGAAGTCGCAACTGGCTGCGTTCCTTGACGCGAACATCTAAGCGTCGCTGGAAAGTGTCGGAAATAAAGGCCCCGCAGTTTGCGGGGCTTTTTCGTTATTCAGGGCTAGACGCTCCGAAACTCAGGTGGTACATTCGGCCCCGCACTGGTTTCTCCAATGCCCCCTGCTAGCCGTCGCCGACGCACTCCTTTTCGAATTAGTACGCGATCCTGTCGCCTTCTCTGCGGCGCGGCCTCATTAAGCCAAAAGCTTAATTTCCCCCCTCCATAAATGATTACGTCATTCCTATATGAATCTGACTGAACTCAAGCAAAAGCCGATTACCGAACTGCTCGAATTGGCCGAACAGATGGGCATAGAAAATATGGCCCGTTCGCGCAAGCAGGACGTGATTTTCTCCCTGCTCAAAAAGCACGCGAAAAGCGGCGAGGAAATCTCCGGTGATGGCGTGCTGGAGATTCTCCAGGACGGCTTCGGCTTCCTGCGCTCCGCTGACGCTTCCTATCTCGCCGGTCCGGACGACATCTACGTTTCGCCGAGCCAGATCCGCCGCTTCAACTTGCGCACCGGTGACACCATCGTTGGCAAGATCCGCCCTCCCAAGGAAGGCGAGCGGTATTTCGCACTGCTCAAGGTCGATACGATCAACTACGATCGTCCCGAGAACGCGAAAAACAAGATTCTCTTCGAGAACCTGACCCCGCTGTTCCCGACCGTGCGCATGAAGATGGAAGCCGGCAACGGTTCCACCGAAGACTTGACCGGTCGTGTCATCGACCTGTGCGCTCCGATCGGCAAAGGCCAGCGTGGACTGATCGTTGCACCGCCGAAAGCCGGTAAGACCATCATGCTGCAGAACATCGCAGCGAACATCGCACGTAACAATCCTGAAGTTCATCTGATCGTATTGCTGATCGACGAACGTCCGGAAGAAGTGACCGAAATGCAGCGCACCGTGCGCGGCGAAGTGGTTGCCTCGACGTTCGACGAGCCGCCAACCCGCCACGTGCAGGTTGCCGAAATGGTGATCGAGAAGGCCAAGCGCCTGGTCGAGCACAAGAAAGACGTGGTGATCCTGCTCGACTCCATCACCCGTCTGGCGCGCGCCTACAACACCGTGATCCCGAGCTCCGGCAAAGTACTCACCGGTGGTGTCGATGCCCACGCCCTGGAGAAACCGAAACGTTTCTTCGGCGCCGCGCGGAACATCGAAGAAGGCGGTTCGCTGACCATCATCGCCACCGCGCTGGTTGAAACCGGCTCGAAGATGGACGAAGTGATCTACGAGGAATTCAAAGGCACCGGCAACATGGAACTGCCTCTGGATCGCCGGATCGCTGAAAAACGCGTGTTCCCGGCCATCAACATCAACCGCTCCGGCACTCGCCGCGAAGAGTTGCTGACGGCCGACGACGAGTTGCAGCGCATGTGGATCCTGCGCAAGCTGCTGCACCCGATGGACGAAATCGCTGCCATCGAGTTCCTGGTCGACAAGCTGAAAACAACCAAGACCAACGATGAGTTCTTCCTGTCGATGAAACGCAAGTAAGTCGATAGACCAGCAGAAGCCGGGGAAACCCGGCTTTTTGCTATCTGATTTTTGATGAACCACCAGTTCGTGGTTCTGAATAGAGGGGTTCGGCGCTAAACTGCCTGCCCCCGAACGCCACGGCCAACACGAGGCTCACGCATGCAGTATCGCGACTTGCGCGACTTTATCAGCGGCCTGGAAAAGCGCGGCGAACTCAAGCGCATCCAGGTTCCGGTGTCCCCAGTGCTCGAAATGACTGAGGTCTGCGACCGCACTCTGCGCGCCAAGGGCCCGGCCCTGCTTTTTGAGAACCCCACGGGTTATGACATCCCGGTGCTCGGCAACTTGTTCGGCACCCCCGAGCGCGTGGCGCTGGGCATGGGCGCGGAGGCCGTGAGCGAACTGCGCGAGATCGGCAAGTTGCTGGCGTTCCTCAAGGAACCCGAGCCGCCCAAAGGCCTGAAGGACGCATGGTCCAAGCTGCCGATTTTCCGCAAGATCATCGCCATGGCGCCGAAAGTCGTCAAAGACGCGATCTGCCAGGAAGTGGTCATCGAAGGCGACGACGTCGACCTGGCGATGCTGCCGGTGCAGACCTGCTGGCCTGGCGACGTCGGCCCGCTGATCACCTGGGGCCTGACCGTCACCAAAGGTCCGAACAAGGATCGCCAGAACCTCGGCATCTACCGTCAGCAAGTGATTGGCCGCAACAAGGTCATCATGCGCTGGCTCAGTCACCGAGGCGGCGCGCTGGATTACCGCGAGTGGTGCGAGAAGCATCCAGGCCAGCCGTTCCCGGTAGCCGTGGCGCTGGGTGCCGACCCGGCGACCATTCTTGGTGCCGTGACACCGGTGCCGGACAGCCTCTCCGAATACGCCTTTGCCGGGCTGCTGCGGGGCAATCGCACCGAGCTGGTGAAGTGCCGTGGCAACGACCTGCAGGTGCCGGCCACCGCCGAGATCATCCTTGAAGGTGTGATCCATCCGGGCGAAATGGCCGACGAAGGTCCCTACGGCGATCACACCGGTTACTACAACGAAGTCGACAGTTTCCCGGTGTTTACCGTCGAGCGCATCACCCACCGGATCAAGCCGATTTACCACAGCACCTACACCGGCCGGCCACCGGATGAGCCGGCGATTCTCGGCGTGGCGCTGAACGAAGTGTTCGTGCCGATCCTGCAGAAGCAGTTCCCGGAGATCACCGACTTCTACCTGCCGCCCGAAGGCTGCTCGTACCGCATGGCCATCGTGACCATGAAGAAGTCGTATCCCGGCCATGCCAAGCGAGTAATGCTCGGCGTCTGGTCGTTTTTGCGACAGTTCATGTATACCAAGTTCGTTATCGTCACTGACGACGACATCAATGCACGGGACTGGAACGACGTGATCTGGGCCATCACCACGCGCATGGACCCCAAGCGCGATACGGTGATGATCGACAACACGCCGATCGACTACCTCGACTTCGCTTCGCCGGTTTCCGGCCTGGGTTCGAAGATGGGGCTCGATGCCACGCATAAATGGCCCGGCGAAACCACTCGCGAGTGGGGCCGGGTGATCGTCAAGGACGAAGCCGTGACCCAGCGGATCGATGCCATCTGGAATCAGTTAGGAATAGATTGATGCGTGTAACCTTGCAGCCCTCCGGAGCAGTGCTTGAGATTCTGCCCGGCGAGCGGATTCTCGATGGCGCGCGGCGTCTGGGCTATGAATGCCCGCAAAGCTGTCGAAACGGCAATTGCCATGTGTGCGCTGCTTTGCTGGTGGAAGGGCGGGTCGAACAGGCTGGCGGTGTGCGCGACCATGGCGAGTTCTACACTTGCATAGCAGAGCCGCTGGAAGACTGCATCGTGCTGTGGGATGGCGTGCTCGCGCTGGGAGAATTGCCGGTGCGCAGCTTGTGGTGTCAGGTCATTGAATGCAGGGATGTCGGCGGCGACACCTTTCGCGTGCGTCTGCGAGCACCGGCCGGCAAGCCGCCGCGCTATCACGCCGGCCAATACCTGATGATCGAGCGCGAGAGCGGCGAGAAATCCGCGTTCTCCCTGGCTTCCGCTCCCCACGGCGGGCGCGATCTGGAAATCCACGTGCTGGCGCGCGAAAGCAGTGCACTGAGCCTGATCGAGCAACTGCAACGCAATTCGATGGTGCGGATCGAGATGCCGTTCGGTGATACCCACCTGGCGGAATTGCCGGAGGGTCCACTGGTGCTGATCGCCGCAGGTACCGGCATGGGCCAGATTCATAGCCTTATCGAACATTGCCGCGCCACGGGCTTCAAGCACCCGGTGCATCTGTACTGGGGCGTGCGTCGTCCTGAAGATTTTTATGAAATCGAACATTGGGACGAATGGCTGAAACTGCCCAATCTGTTCCTGCATAAAGTCGTCAGCGATCAATGCGGCTGGCAGGGGCGCTGCGGCATGTTGCATGAAGCGGTGTGTGAAGATTTTCCGGATCTCAAACCCCTGCATGTCTACGCCAGCGGCTCCCCGGCGATGGTCTACGGCACGCTGGACGCCCTGGTCGAAGCGGGAATGGATGCGCACCAGATGCGAGCTGACGTGTTTGCGTACGCGCCGCGATCTTGATCCGCGATCTTGATCCGCAAGTTGAATTGCGGTTTATCGTTATAACTCTCTATATAGCCGATTGGTATTTATAAAATCTTATAAATACCGGTAGGTTATATCTCAGTGAGGCAATTATTAAAAAACTGTGCCATGGCACTTAAATTGCCTCTAAACATATGTGCCTTATTGTTACAGCGGTGCGTTCTATTAAGTAATCTTTACACGCGGGGAGCTGAACGCTATTCGCCATGAGCGCCATTGAATCTGCTTTTTTGAATCTGGCTTACCCTCCGCGGCTCGATCTGGGACCGCAGCTTACGCACGAACAATTGCTCAGCTCGATGCAATCGACCATGGACCGCCACAAGGGTGGGCCGGTATGGCTGTTCGCTTACGGCTCGCTGATCTGGCGCCCTGAATGCCCGGCCGTAGAGCGAGTGCGCGGGCGGGTGCATGGCTATCATCGCGGCTTATATCTGTGGTCGCACGAACATCGCGGCACACCGGAAGTCCCGGGCCTGGTGTTTGGCCTGGATCGCGGCGGTTCTTGCAGTGGCTTCGCCTATCGTCTGCCCGAAGATCAACTCGAAGCCTCGCTGTATGCGCTTTGGCAGCGCGAGATGCCATTCCCGTCCTATCGCCCGCACTGGCTCAGCTGCCGTCTTGAAGACGGAAGCCAGGTTCAGGCATTGGGTTTTGTACTGGAGCGGCACCTGCCCAGCTATGCTGGCAACTTGCCGGATCATGTGCTGAGCCATGTGTTCGAAAACGCTTGCGGGCGTTACGGCACTACCCGCGATTATGTCGAGCAGACCGCCAACGCCCTGCGTAGCCACGCCATGCCAGACCGGAATCTGGAGGCGCGGCTCAAGCGCTGCAAATCAACAGCCGATCAGGCGAGTGCTTCGCGGCTCTGACTGGCGACCTGTTTGTGCCACAGGGTCGGGGCGAGGAAGGCCATCGCCAACAGGCACGCGCCGATTAGCAGGACGAATCCGCCATCCCAACCGAAGTGGTCCACGGTGTAGCCCATGGCTGCACTGGCCGCGACCGAACCCCCCAGATAACCGAACAACCCGGTAAAGCCCGCCGCAGTACCAGCGGCTTTCTTCGGTGCCAGTTCCAATGCTTGCAGGCCGATCAACATCACCGGGCCGTAGATCAGGAAGCCGATTGAAACCAGTGCGATCATGTCGACGGTCGGATTGCCGGCCGGATTGAGCCAATAGACCAGCGTCGCCACGGTGACCAATGCCATGAACACCATGCCGGTCAGGCCACGGTTGCCACGGAAGATCTTGTCCGACATCCAGCCGCACAACAGTGTCCCCGGAATACCCGCCCACTCATAGAAGAAGTAAGCCCATGAGGTTTTATCGACGGTAAAGCCTTTGGCTTCCTTGAGGTAGGTCGGTGCCCAGTCCAGCACGCCGTAGCGCAACAGGTAGACGAAGACGTTGGCCAGGGCGATGTACCAGAGCATTTTGTTGCGCAGCACGTATTTGACGAAGATTTCCTTGGCGCTGAATTCTTCTTCGTGGCTGGCGTCGTAGCCTTCCGGGTAGTCGTTCTTGTACTTCTCGATCGGTGGCAGGCCCACCGATTGCGGGGTGTCGCGCATGGTCACGAAGGCAAACACCGCCACCGCCATGGCGACCGCCGCCGGCACGTAGAACGCCGCGTGCCAGTCATTGAACAGGCCCATGCCGAGCAGGAACAGCGGGCCGATCAGGCCACCGCCGACGTTATGCGCCACGTTCCACAACGACACTACGCCACCGCGTTCCTTCTGCGACCACCAGTGAACCATCGTCCGGCCACTCGGCGGCCAGCCCATGCCCTGGGCCCAGCCGTTGATAAAGAGCAGGATGAACATGATGGTCACACTGGACGTCGCCCAAGGCGCAAAGCCGAAAATGAACATCACCCCGGCCGACACCAGCAGGCCGAAAGGCAGGAAGAAACGCGGATTGGAACGGTCGGACACGATGCCCATCAGGAACTTGGACAGGCCGTAGGCGATGGCAATCGCCGACAACGCCAAGCCCAGCTCGCCACGGGTATAACCCTCTTCGATCAGGTAGGGCATGGCCAGGGAGAAGTTTTTGCGCAGCAGGTAATAGCCAGCGTAACCGATAAAAATACCGGCGAAGATCTGCCAGCGAAGGCGACGGTAGGTGTTGTCTATTTTTTCTTCAGGCAATGGAGCCTGATGTGCGGCAGGGCGAAAGAAAGCAAACATTCAAGAGCTCCAAATTTCTTGTTTTGACTGCGGATGCGAATGTTACAGTTTCGTTACCGAAAATAGCATCGGTTCGCAGTGGTCAAACAGCGGAATTTTTGGCGACCGTATGTTCTCTTACGAACATGTCGCTCAGACGTAAGTGAAGGACGTTGTAGGAAGGCTTACCCCTTCCATCTTTCGCGCCTCATCTGTCCACATGAGTGCTTGTTTTTGGGAAACGTCCTTCGTTCAAAGGAGAAGTTGCAACGTTCTGTTTCAGGTCGCTGCTGCGTAAGCTTTGTCAGGGAGTTCTGGTGTTTCGATCATGGAAGGGAGGGGTTATGCGGTGGTTTGCGTTTGTGCTGTTGCTGGGTTTATCGGTTGATGCCAGGGCAGGGGAGTTCTTTCTGATACCGGAAAACACCCTAAGCCGATTTACCCCACAGCGCTTCTGAGGGCTGGCATCACTGGCGCTGTTCGGGTCCAGTTCACCGCCCATGCCGATGGTACGGTGAGCAAGGTCGAGATCCTGGAGAGCGATCATCCTGATTTGGCCGAAGCAGGCCGGGTCGCGATTGAACAGTGGCGGTTCAGGCCCTGGACGGTCGATGAGGACAAGCCTGCCCAGCAGGAAATTATTGCTCCATTGGTATTCCGGCTGGATCTCGACTCGCCGATCCACACCAACCAGTGGCTGAAGAAGTTGAAATGTCGCGACGTCAATGAGCAACTGCTGAATGTCCCGGAGCATGCGTGGGTGGATGCCGCGCCGTTCATTACACCCGGGCGTATCTGTCGAACGTGTTTCACATCACCCAATTGCCGAAGGAAAAGCGCCTGGAATGGATCGCCATGCTGAACAAGCGCGTGCCGACCATTGTCAGGAGTTGCCGCAGCGGCCCGGTGCGCAGATACATGAGTTTGCTGCCGGAGGAGATTCGCCAACTGCTTTAACAACGGAGGAGCGCGGCTACGTGACCGCGCTTCTTCGTAACATGCAATTTTAGTCTGGTTTGAAGTCGGGTTTACCGTTTGCTTCACGCCACTCTTTAATGCTGGCAAGTATCCCTGCAGGTGAGTTGTCAATCCCTTGTTCAGGATAGAAAAGGATATCCGTACCATTTGGGTGCTCAGAGGTGTCGACTATTTGGTGAACAAGTGCATCAAGTTCCTCTTCGGATGAATAATCTGCGAGAAACAGCCGATTGATGAGCTCTAGAAATTCGGATTCTGTGTATTGATTATATGGTTTGTTCGAATTCATTGTGGTTCACCTTTGTCCTTCGAATGTAAAGTAATATGAGTTTTCGGAGTCATTATGACCATGTTGTCCATATTGTAGACCTCGCCTCCCATGCCAATTGGATGAATATGATGGATTTCAAATTTTTCCCCTCCTCCAACTTGCTCTTTTCGAGGTGCGTATGGCGAGTAGCCGTCTTTCATTATTGTAGTGTTTAGGGGGCTGAATTGCCTTCTCAGTTCCGGATCGTTCGTCACAGTACTCCATAATTTTTCCCTGAATTTATCAAAATCTCTGAAGTCTTGACCACGCAATTGATCCGCTATCTGGACAGGAATCGGAGATCCACCGACTTCCCCTGCGCTCCCAAGCCAATTAGCTCCAACCGCTTGTCCCATACCACTTGCAGTTCCGGGCTCATAGCGAGGGCCACTGCGGCTCGCCATGACGTAAACCGGTTTGATCCCGGACTTAGCCGGAAACACCAAGATGTAATCATCAATGTCAGTCTCGTCACACATCGGATGCTCGTCGCTCCGACCTTCAACCTGTGTGACTCTTGCGCCGGGATATATCTTGATATCGGGTGAGCTTACAGGTAAGTCGGTTGACCCTAACGTGTCACCACCAGGTGCACTATTGGGCGTCCAAGTAAGCGTTCTCGGGAGAGAACCTTCGGTCGTAAAAGTGTAGAGATTCGTATTTGAGTCGAGTATTGCCTGCCTGACCCTAACGGAAGATGAATTTTCATCGGTTGGGGAAAGATATAACTGGGTATGATCGCCTCGAACTGACGCCACGACACGAAGCGGCAACAAGTCAGTGGTATCGGAGTTTTGTAGATCGGGATATTTATCAGAATCGACAAGCTGCGACAGTGGAATGGTCACAACTACAGGATTGCGTTGTAGCTCACTATTTCCTAGCGTCGGTGTATAGAGCACCGACGAAAAGAATGCGTTTACCGGGCCGCCAAGTGCCGCCGCTCGCAGGTTGCCCAGCGACTCAAACACTCTATTTAAAGAGAAAGGCGAGCCTTCATACCCGGCGATCAGTCCGTCTGGAGTGACGACTAATGGCCGAGCTGATGCTTCTGCGCCGCTGACTGTGGAAATGTTTACGTTTTCGATCCCGTGTCTTACCCTGACTAGCGCGTCGATGTCTTGTTTTACTTTTTTCAGTGAGCTCAAGCGTTCGTTGCCCTTCAGATCCAGTAAACCGGCGTCCCGTTGTGCTTCTGACGATTCCAGGTTTGCTGCATGCAGCTCTTGGTACTTTTCCTTGAGCCATCGCAATTTTTCGTCGATATTCTCGGGTTGGTTCAGCGTGAGGTGTTGAAGCAACCCTTTGAACCGATTGGCCGCTTGGGCCGCGATTTGCTGCTTTTTCTGCTGTTCGGCCTGTCTTGCCAATTCAAGTTGTCGTTTCTCTTCTGCAGCCGCTCTTTCTTGTGCCGCTCTCTCGGCCTCTGCTTTTCGAATTGCAATTAACTGCTCTTCTGCTCTTGCTTGATTTATTTGAGAAGTCAGGGCTTGGGATCGCTGAGTTAACTGCCTTACCTCTTCCGCCGTCAATTGCGCTGCATATGCCGAGGTGTAAGAATCTGTCCGCCTCGGAAGGACCTCCGAAGCAGGCATGCGAAGATATGCTCCGAGAAGGTCCTGTTGGGTTCGTACTAGCGGATCACTGCCGTAGAACGCATTTGCCTTGGCCTGATAAACATTTCGTTCGGCAGTTTTTTGGTAAATTAGATGGTTTACAGCTGTTTGTTGTCGGGTAAGAGCATCTGCTGGTGAAAGGCCGTGAGTTCCACCAAGTTATTAGTGGCTGTGGTTATTTCGCCTTGAAGGGTGGTGGGTATCTGATTAAACCTAATCTGAAACTGATTCAATATATTCGGTTTGTGTGCTTCGATAGCCAACATGGTGTTGGAAGCGAAGATAGCTTCATTGATGTCGTTTATATCTTGTTTGGTTAAGAATTTAAATAAGTCGGTGCCGGTACGAGGTCTATTTCTTGTGCGCCCAGTTCGGTCATACCCACCACCTTCGAGGTCTTGTGAGTAAGTTTGTTGCATGTACGGGTTTATTTCTGTGACAGATATATGGTAGGTCTGGCCAGGTGTCCAGTTTTGATTGCTCATACAGTTACTCCTTGTGTCTGTATGGCATCAGGTTAAAGAAATGTTCATTAGCTGGTGCGTTACATATGTACCGCCAAACAAGGTTAAATTTATTGTTAGGCGATTGTCTGTAGAAGATCTGCAGACATCAATCAAAAGGCCAGAACAACCTCGTCAGTTGTTCTGACCTTTTTTGTCATGAGCAGATTCAGCGAACCTGCACCACCACCTTGCCCACCGCCTTGCGCTGACCCAGGTCATTGATCGCCTGCGCCGCATTGCTCAGCGGATACACCTGCGACACCAGCGGCGTCAACTTGCCCTCGGCAAACCAGCCGAACAGTTGCTGGAAGTTCGCTGCATTGTCCTGCGGCTGGCGCTGGGCAAACGAGCCCCAGAACACGCCGACCACGGCGGCACCTTTAAGCAGGGCCAGGTTTACCGGTAATTCCGGGATGCGTCCGCTGGCGAACCCGACCACCAGCAGGCGGCCGTTCCAGGCGATGGCGCGGATGGCTTGATCGAACAGGTCGCCGCCCACCGGATCGTAGATCACGTCGGCACCCTGGCCGTCGGTCAGGCGCTTGATTTCGTCCTTGAGGCTGGTTTCGCTGTAGTTGATCAGCTCGTCAGCGCCGGCAGCCTTGGCCACGGCGAGTTTTTCCGCGCTACTGGCGGCGGCGATCACACGGGCGCCCATGGCTTTGCCGATCTCCACCGCGGCCAGGCCGACACCGCCGGACGCGCCGAGCACCAGCAGGGTTTCACCGGGTTGCAGCTGGCCCCGCTGCTTGAGCGCGTGCATCGAGGTGCCGTAGGTCATGCTGAAAGCGGCGGCGGTGTTGAAGTCCATGGACGGCGGGATCGGCAGCACGTTATAGCCCGGCACCGCGACCTGTTCGGCAAAGCTGCCCCAGCCGGTCAGGGCCATGACCCGGTCGCCGACTTTCAGGTGGCTGACCTTTTCGCCCACCGCACTGACCACGCCCGCCGCTTCGCCGCCTGGGGAAAACGGGAAGGGCGGCTTGAACTGGTATTTGCCCTCGATGATCAGCGTGTCCGGGAAATTCACCCCGGCGGCGTGCACCTCCAGCAGGACTTCATTCTTCTTCGCGACAGGACTGGCGACGTCTTCCAGCACCAGCGATTCGGCAGGGCCGAAGGCTTTGCACAGCACGGCTTTCATCAGGGCTATTCCTTTGGGAGTGATGGCCGATAAGTGTAGGTGTGTGAGTCGATGGGTCAACGAGCATGCCCCGCCCTGATAAGCCGCCATAAGCTTGTGCTGGCGCCGCGAGTCGTTATGCTAGGCCGCAAACCGGATAAGGAGCGAATTGTGAAAGCGTGGATCATGTTGTTGCTGGCCCTGTCTCTGCCCGTGGCAGCGATGGCCGAAGAAGCCGAAGAAGGTGCAGCGCCGAAGGTCAACTACATCACGCTGAGCCCGCCCTTCGTGGGCAACTATGGGCTGGACGGGACGCCGAAGCTCAGGGTCTACAAGGCTGATGTGGCCTTGCGGGTGACTGGGGATGAGGCGACCAAACTGGTGAAAGCCAACGAACCGTTGATTCGTAATCAACTGGTGGCGCTGTTTGCGCAGCAGACGACTGAGGCGATGAACAACGTCGAGGCCAAGGAGAAGCTGCGTCAGGAGGCGTTGAAGCAGACTCAGCAAGTGATGAGCGATGAGACCGGGAAGCCGGTGGTTGAGGATTTGTTGTTCAACAACTTGATCATTCAATAAGTTTCTCGTTGTCCGGGCCGGCCTCTTCGCGAGCAGGCTCGCTCCCACAGGGGATCTCCAGTGAATTCAGATCCAGTGTGGGAGCGAGCCTGCTGGCGAAGACATCCTTATTGTCGCTGCAAGGCTCAAGCCCGTAACGCAATCACTGCCGCCCACTGCTCCGCCGTCACCGGCATCACCGACAATCGTGAGCCTTTCTGCACCAACGGCATCTCCGCCAACGCCGTCTGCTGCTTCAGATAATCCAGCTTCAGCACCTTGGAAAATGTCTCCACATGCGCGACATCAATCGCGCTCCAGGCGTTTTTCTCTGCCGTTGCCTTCGGATCGTAGTAATGACTTTCGGGATCCAGCGCCGTCGGGTCGGGATACGCGGCTTCGATAATCTTGCCGATCCCGGCAATTCCCGGCTCCGGGCAGCTGGAGTGATAGAAGAAAAACTCATCGCCTACCGCCATGGCCCGCAAAAAATTACGCGCCTGATAGTTGCGAACCCCGTCCCAACGCGCTTTGCCAAGCTTCTCCAAACCCTTGATCGAGAGTTCATCGGGCTCCGATTTCATCAGCCAATAGGCCATGGTTTTTGCTCCTTGCGAAGTGAGTGGGCAAGTTGTCCGGCAATTTTATGACAAACCGACGGTCGGTTGACGCCAGCGTTTGCGTGTCGGTTCACGTTGTCGCAGAATGCCGCCCTTCTTAGCTTGACGCTGCCGCACGGCCTACAACGGAAACCGCTGCTGTCATCGTGTTGATGTGCCTTTGGGGGGCAATCGATGAAACGCAAACCGGATTTACTATGGATTTTGGTGATTTTGTTCGGCCTCGGCGTCGTCACCACCGGCTATGCCCAAAGCCTGTGGAACAACACGCCCGATGCACCGATCGGGATTGCGCAGCAGCAGCAACAGCCGTCGGCCTTCAAGCGCTGAGGCTGTCTTTTCGACGCCGCTGATGTGCAGTGGCGTCTAGCCTGCGTAATACCAGGCCTTGTCCGTCACCGTTCCCTGCAACGGCACATCCCAGCTCGCCTGAGCCAAGCGCTCGACCTTCTGACATTCATGGGCCAGCCCCAATAACGTCGGCTTGCGCCAGTTCTTGCGTCGCGCCAGGTAGGCCAGGCTGCGATCGTAGAAGCCACCGCCCATGCCCAGGCGTCCTCCGACATCGTCAAACCCGACCAGTGGCAACAACACCAGGTCCAGCGCCCAGACTTTGCGTTGCCGGGCGAGGTTATGCCGGGGTTCGAGAATGCGAAAACGATTGGGTTTGAGCTTTTCGCCCGGGCGTATTCGCTGGAACACCATCTTGGTTCGCGGCCAGGCACTGAGCACCGGCAAATAGGTAGCCTTGCCTCGACGTTGCGCAGCACGCAGCACCACGCGCGGATCGATTTCACCGTCGGTAGGCAGGTACAGCGAGATGTGTCTGGCGCGCCGAAACAAGGGTTGTTGTGCCAATTGCTTGTACAGCCCGCGAGCCGCCTGGCGCTGTTGACTGGGGGTCAATGCGCGGCGGGCCTTGCGCAGCATGCGTCGAAGTTGCGGGCGGGGCAGCAGCGCAGGTTCGGTCATGAAATCGGGCTCGCGGGGCAGGTACGTAAAGCGTACCCGTAAAAAAGCCGATGCCGGTATTTAAACCGGCATCGGACTGGAATCAGGCTCCCCGGATGAACCGCTGCTGACTTAGCCCTTGAACCCGAAAGTTCAAGGTGGAAGATGCAGTAGGCTTTAAGGCTTTCCGTCTAGCGGACATGCACACCAGCCCAACGTGCAACTTCCAGGGTAGTGCGAATCGGCTCAGGGACGTGGTCAACTGGCAAGCACCCCAGGGAGTGTTGCGAGTATACCTCAAGCGGTGAGACGAATCAGCCCTTGGTGACGTCCGGATCGGTAGCGAGCACCAGATCGACGCGATCCAGCAGGTCGCGGACCTGCTCGCGGGTCGAACCGCTGGCCTGCACATCCGGTCGTTCTTCCTTGTGCAGAAGATCGTGAGTGATGTTCAGCGCGGCCATCACGGCGATGCGATCGGCGCCGATGACTTTGCCGCTGCTGCGGATTTCGCGCATCTTGCCGTCCAGGTAGCGGGCGGCACTCACCAGGTTGCTGCGCTCTTCCTGGGGGCAGATGATCGAATATTCTTTATCGAGGATCTGCACGGTAACGCTATTGCTTGAACTCATGAGTCTTGCTCCAGGGCCTTGAGGCGCGAAATCATCGATTCGACCTTACGCCGGGCGATTTCATTTTTTTCAATGAGGTGCGCGCGTTCCTCGCGCCAGGTCTTTTCCTGAGCTAATAGGAGTCCGTTTTGACTCTTAAGTTGCTCGACACGGTTAATTAGCAGTTCGAGTCTGGCCATCAGCGCTTGCAGGTCATTGTCTTCCATTGTCTTCACTGTCTGATGGGTGTTGGACTTGTAGGAGCGAGCTTGCTCGCGATGAGCCCGAGAACGCCGCGGGGTGTCAGGTACCCAACGTTATCGTTGGCGACCATCGCGAGCAAGCTCGCTCCTACAGGGGTAGTCGATGTAGGATACAAGGCCTTCATTCTAGACATAGCGCCGTCTGGCGCCTAGCTGCCCATGCCCATTCAGAATTCTCCGTACCAAGCCTTCGCCACACTGCTGAAAACCAGCGGCCATCCCGCCTCGCCTGCCGAATTGCATGGCCTGCTGCTCGGCCGCAGTTGCGGCGGTGCCGGGTTCGAAGCCGACAGCTGGTTGGCCGATGCCGCCGAGCTGCTCGAAGGCGAGCCGCAAGAAAACGTTCGCAATGCCTTGATCGGCCTGCAAGAGATGGTCAAGGGCGAGCTGACCAGCGACGACATGACCGTGGTCCTGCTGTTGCCGACCGACGACGCTCCGCTCACCGAGCGTGCGGCGGCACTGGGGCAATGGTGCCAAGGCTTCCTCGCCGGCTTCGGTCTGACCTATCGCGACAACGCCCTGAGCCCGGAAGCCAGCGAAGTGCTGCAGGATCTGGCGGCCATCGCCCAGGTGCAAGACGCCCTGGAAGAGTCCGACGATGGCGAGAGCGACTACATGGAAGTCATGGAATACCTGCGCGTCGCGCCGCTGCTGCTGTTCACCGAAACCCGAAAGCCGGACGCGGCGGCTGCCGCCAAACCGTCTTTGCACTGATAGCGAGCCAGGAATAGCCATCTGCCCATGATTCATATCCCGAAATCGGAATACAGCCGTCGCCGCAAGGCCCTGATGGCGCAGATGGTACCCAACAGCATCGCCATTCTGCCCGCCGCCGCGGTGGCCATCCGCAACCGCGACGTCGAGCACGTCTACCGTCAGGACAGCGACTTCCAGTACCTCAGCGGTTTTCCCGAGCCCCAGGCCGTCATTGTGCTGATGCCCGGTCGCGAACACGGCGAATACGTGCTGTTCTGCCGTGAACGCAACGCCGAACGAGAGCTGTGGGACGGCCTGCGTGCCGGCCAGGAAGGCGCGATCCGCGACTTCGGCGCCGACGATGCCTTTCCCATCACCGACATCGACGACATCCTGCCGGGCCTGATCGAAGGTCGCGACCGGGTGTATTCGGCCATGGGCAGCAATCCGGAATTCGATCGGCACCTGATGGACTGGATCAACGTGATCCGCTCTAAAGCGCACCTTGGTGCCCAGCCACCGAACGAATTCGTTGCCCTGGATCATCTGTTGCACGATATGCGCCTGTATAAATCGGCGGCAGAAGTGAAGGTGATGCGCGAGGCCGCGCGGATTTCCGCCCAGGCGCATATCCGCGCGATGCAGGCCGGCCGGGCCGGGCTGCATGAGTTCAGCCTCGAAGCCGAGCTGGATTACGAATTCCGCAAGGGCGGGGCGAAAATGCCAGCCTACGGTTCGATCGTCGCATCGGGGCGCAACAGCTGCATCCTGCACTACCAGCAGAATGACGCGGTGCTCAAGGACGGTGATCTGGTGCTGATCGATGCCGGCTGCGAGATCGATTGCTACGCCAGCGACATCACCCGCACCTGGCCGGTCAGCGGCAAATATTCAGCGGAACAGAAGGCGATCTACGAATTGGTGCTGGCGGCGCAAGAAGCCGCCTTTGCCGAAATCGCCCCGAACAAACACTGGAATCAGGCCCACGAAGCCTCGGTCCGGGTGATTACCGCCGGGCTGGTGAAGCTGGGCCTGTTGCAGGGCAATGTCGACGAGTTGATCGCCAGCGAAGCCCATAAAGCGTTTTACATGCACCGTGCCGGCCACTGGTTGGGTATGGATGTGCACGACGTCGGCGAATACAAAGTCGGTGGCGAATGGCGCGTGCTGGAAGTCGGCATGGTGCTGACGGTGGAACCGGGTATCTACATCGCCCCGGACAACCAGAATGTGGCGAAGAAATGGCGCGGCATTGGCGTGCGCATCGAGGACGACGTGGTGGTGACCAAGAACGGTTGTGAAATCCTGACCAACGGCGTGCCGAAAACGGTCGTCGAGATCGAAGCCTTGATGGCCGCCGCACGGACACAAGCGGCATGAGTCGAGTCAATCTGGCAATCATCGGTGGCGGCCTGGTCGGCGCCAGTCTGGCGTTGGCCTTGCAGGCAGGGGCCAAGGCCCGTGGCTGGAAGATCGTGCTGATCGAACCCTTTGCTCCGGGCGATACCTATCAGCCGAGCTACGATGCCCGTTCTTCGGCGCTGTCCTACGGCGCCCGGCAGATTTATCAACGGCTGGGCGTGTGGCAGGAAATTTCCCGCCGCGCCGAGCCGATCAAGCAGATTCATGTCTCCGACCGCGGGCGATTCTCGACCGCGCGACTGTCGGCGATGGAAGAGGGCGTACCGGCGCTGGGCTATGTGGTGGAAAACGCCTGGCTCGGCCAATGCCTCTGGCAAGGCCTGGACAAGGAGGTGATCAGCTGGCGTTGTCCGGCGGAAGTCACGCGCATGGAGCCGCTGACCGATGGCTATCGCCTTGTCCTCAACGATGAAACCACCCTGGAATGCGACCTCGCGGTACTCGCTGATGGCGGCCGCTCCGGCCTGCGCGAGCAACTGGGGATCGGCATCAAGAAACGCCCCTATAACCAGAGCGCGCTGATCGCCAACCTCACACCGAGTGAAGCGCACAACGGCATGGCCTTCGAGCGCTTCACCGACGACGGCCCGATGGCGTTGCTGCCACTGCCGGACAACCGCTGCGCGCTGGTCTGGACCCGTCTGGGCATGGACGCGCAACGGCTGGCGGCCCTTGATGAGCGAAGTTTCCTCAGCGAATTGCAGGGCGTGTTCGGCTATCGCCTCGGTACCTTGAAGCAGGTTGGCGCACGGCATCTGTATCCGCTGTCACTGATCGAGGCCGAAGAACAGGTGCGTCCGCACCTGGCGATTCTTGGCAACGCGGCTCACAGCCTGCACCCGATTGCAGGGCAAGGTTTCAATTTGTCCCTGCGCGATGCCCAGGCACTGGCCGATGCGCTGCTGACCAGCGAAAACTCTCCCGGCGACTTTGCCACCTTGCAGGCGTACCGAGAACGCCAGCGTCTGGATCAGAGCCTGACCGTGGGTTTCTCCGATCAGGTCACCCGCCTGTTCGGCAGCACCCAGCCACTGGTTTCCCTGGCCCGCAATATCGGCCTGCTCGGTCTCGATCTGCTGCCTCCGGCCAAGCGCTGGTTCGCCCGGCAAGCCATGGGGCTGGGTACGCGTTCTGATGTTTAAGCGTTCGCAGATCGATATTCACGACGGCTCCGGCACTCTGGTGGCGCGGGTCGAGAAAACCCTTTACATGCGGCGCAGGCCGCAAGCGAGACAGGCTTAAAGCATGGATATGCGTGCAGATCTGCTGATTGTCGGGGCCGGAATGGTCGGCAGCGCCCTGGCGCTGGCGTTGCAGGGCAGCGGGCTGGAAGTCTTGCTGCTGGACGGCAGCCCGATGAGTGTCAAACCCTTCGATAGGCAGGCGCCGTTCGAACCGCGGGTGAGCGCGCTGTCGGCCGCCAGCCAGCGAATCCTCGATCGCCTGGGCGTGTGGGATGGCATCGCCGATCGGCGCTGCAGTCCTTACACCGACATGCATGTCTGGGACGGCAGCGGTACCGGGCAGATCCACTTCTCGGCGACCAGCGTGCATGCGAATGTGCTCGGGCATATCGTCGAGAACCGCGTGGTGCAGGATGCCTTGCTCGACCGCCTGCACGACTGCGATTTGGGGATGCTGGCCAATGCGCGTCTGGAGCAGATGCGTCGCTCCGGCGACGACTGGCTGCTGACCCTGGCCGATGGCCGCACCTTGCGCGCGCCGCTGGTGATTGCCGCCGATGGGGCCAATTCGGCGGTGCGGCGCCTGACAGGCATGGCGACCCGCGAGTGGGATTACCTGCATCATGCGATCGTTACCAGCGTGCGCAGCACCGAGCCTCATCAAATGACCGCCTGGCAGCGTTTCACCGATAACGGTCCGTTGGCCTTTCTGCCGTTGGAGCGTGATGGCCAGCAGGACTGGTGCTCGATCGTCTGGTCGACCACCCCGAATGATGCCGAACGCCTGATGGCGCTGGACGATGCAGGCTTCTGCAAGGAGTTGGAACGCGCCTTCGAAGGTCGGCTCGGTACGGTGCTCAGCGTCGACCCGCGCCTGTGTGTGCCGCTGCGTCAGCGCCATGCCAAGCGCTATGTGGCTGAAGGCCTGGCGCTGATCGGCGATGCGGCCCACACCATTCATCCATTGGCCGGACAGGGCGTGAACCTGGGTTTCCTCGATGCCGCCGTGCTCGCCGAGGTGCTGCTGCAAGCCGCTGGCCGCGGCGAGCGCCTGGCGGATGCGAAAGTGCTCAGTCGTTACGAGCGTCGGCGCATGCCGCATAACCTGGCGTTGATGGCGGCGATGGAGGGTTTCGAGCGCTTGTTCCAGGCCGATCCGTTGCCTGTGCGCTGGTTGCGTAATACGGGGTTGAAGATGGTTGACCGGATGCCGGAGGCCAAGGCGTTGTTTGTGCGTGAGGCGTTGGGGTTGATCGGAGATTTGCCGGCACTGGCCAAGCCAACCTGAGATCTTCGCTGAGGCTGACGGCCTCTTCGCGAGCCTGCTCGGGATGGCGTCGGCACATCCACCACAATTTCAAACTGTGCAACATCTGGTTACTCCTCCGCCAACTGTTCGATTGAGAAGGTAAATGTGAGTCCTTATCATTTGCCTCACTTCTTCAATTGAGAGACCGCCCCCATGTTGGCACCAAAGCGTCTATTGACCGCACTGGCCCTGACCCTGATCGGCAGCACCCTTGCCCAGGCCGCCGACGAGGTGGTGGTTTACTCCTCGCGTATCGACGAGCTGATCAAGCCGGTGTTCGATGCCTACACCGCGAAAACCGGGGTGCAGGTGAAGTTCATCACGGACAAGGAAGCGCCGCTGATGCAGCGGATCAAGGCCGAGGGCGAGAACGCCACTGCCGATCTGCTGCTGACCGTCGATGCCGGCAACCTCTGGCAGGCCGAGCAAATGGGCATCCTGCAGCCCTTCACCTCGAAAACCATCGACGCCAACATTCCGCTGCAATACCGCTCTTCCGCCCATGCCTGGACTGGCCTGAGCCTGCGGGCGCGGACCATCGCCTATTCCACCGATCGGGTGAAACCCGGTGAGCTGACCACTTACGAAGGTCTGGCCGACAAGAACTGGGAAGGCCGCTTGTGCCTGCGCACAGCGAAGAAGGTCTATAACCAGTCCCTGACCGCCACCATGATCGAAGTCCACGGCGCCGATAAAACTGAGAAGATCCTCAAGGGCTGGGTCAACAACCTGTCCACCGACGTGTTCTCCGATGACGTTGCGGTGCTGGAAGCGATCAACGCGGGCCAGTGTGACGTCGGCATCGTCAACACCTACTACTACGGCCGTCTGCACAAGCAGAAGCCCGATCTGGCGGTAAAACTGTTCTGGCCAAACCAGGGCGACCGTGGCGTGCACGTCAACCTGTCGGGCATCGGCCTGACCAAACACGCCCCGCACCCGGAAGCGGCCAAGGCGCTGGTCGAGTGGATGACCACGCCTGAAGCACAGAAGATCTTCGCCGACGTGAACCAGGAATTCCCGGCCAATCCTGCCGTGCAGCCTTCCGCTGAAGTGGCGAGCTGGGGCAAGTTTGTCGCCGATACCTTGCCGGTGGAAATTGCCGGCAAGCGCCAGGCTGAAGCGATCCGCATGATGGATCGGGCTGGCTGGAACTGACCCCTGCCTTTTGGCGAGCGAGCTTGTCTGTGGCGAGGGAGCTTGCTTGTGGCGAGGGAGCTTGCTCCCGCTGGGTTGCGAAGCGACCCTGAAGGCATCGGGTGCCGCTCGATCAAAAGGATCTGTTAATCTCCAGCGGCTGCTTCGCAGCCGAACGGGAGCAAGCTCCCTCGCCACAAAGTGAGGCTGACTGCAGACTGCGTCGGCGCCCGATTTCTAGAGAGTTTCCTTGGCCCACCCCGCCCAACGCCGCTGGTATCCCCTGGTCTTCGCCATCGCTGCGCTGGTCCTGCTGCCCCTCAGTGTCTTGCTGTTGTCATGGCATACCATCGATCAACAGATCTGGTCCCACCTCTGGGACACCCAGATGTCGCGCCTGCTGGGTAACACCCTGACGCTGGTGCTCGGTGTCGGCGTCGGCGTTACGATCCTGGGCGTCAGCCTGGCCTGGCTCACCAGCCTCTGCGAATTTCCCGGTCGGCGCTGGCTGGACTGGGCCTTGATGCTGCCGTTCGCGATTCCCGCTTACGTGCTCGCATTCGTCTTTGTGGGGCTGCTGGATTTTGCAGGCCCGGTACAAAGCTTGCTGCGCGAATGGTTCGGTACCGGTATCAGGCTGCCGCGAGTGCGTTCCACTGGCGGAGTCATTCTGGTGCTGGTGTTGGTCTTTTATCCCTATGTCTACCTGTTGGCGCGAACCGCGTTCCTCGCTCAGGGCAAAGGCTTGATGGAAGCGGCGCGGGTTCTCGGGCAATCCCCTTGGCAGGCGTTCTGGCGAGTGGCCTTGCCGATGGCTCGCCCAGCGATAGGCGCGGGCGTGGCATTGGCGCTGATGGAAACCCTGGCGGATTTCGGCGCCGTGTCGGTGTTCAATTTCGACACGTTCACCACCGCCATCTACAAAACCTGGTACGGCTTTTTCAGCCTTTCGACCGCTGCGCAATTGGCCAGCCTGCTGCTGCTGGTGGTGATGCTCGTCTTGTATGGCGAGCGTCGTGCGCGCGGGGCCAATCGGGCGAGCAACGAGCGACCCCGGGTCAAAGCGTTGTACCACCTGCATGGCTTCAAGGCGCTGGCCGCCATGGGTTGGTGTGGTCTGGTATTCGCTTGTGCCTTCGTGATTCCGATGCTGCAACTGGTGGTGTGGTTCTGGCAGCGCGGTCGCTTCGATCTGGATGAGCGTTACGCCGGGCTGATCGTGCATACCTTGTACCTGGGCGGCATGGCGGCGTTGATCACCGTCAGTGTGGCGTTGGTGCTGGCGTTTGCCCGACGCCTGGCGCCCACCCGCGCCATCCGTTCCGGCGTCAGCCTGGCCAACCTCGGCTACGCCTTGCCTGGTTCGGTGCTGGCGGTGTCGATCATGCTGGCGTTCAGTTATCTGGATCGCGAGCTGGTGATCCCGCTTTCGAGCTGGCTGGGTGGTGCCGGCAAACCCTTGCTACTGGGCAGTCTGTCGGCGTTGTTGCTCGCCTATCTGGTGCGTTTCATCGCCGTGGCTTATGGGCCGCTGGAAAGCAGTCTGGCGCGAATACGGCCATCTTTGCCCGAAGCGGCACGTAGCCTTGGGGTGAGTGGCCCACGACTGTTTTTCAAAGTGTATCTGCCGTTATTGGTGCCCGGCACCTTGAGCGCCGCGTTACTGGTGTTCGTCGACGTGCTCAAGGAAATGCCGGCAACCCTGCTGATGCGCCCGTTTGGCTGGGACACGCTGGCGGTGCGCATCTTTGAAATGACCAGCGAAGGGGAGTGGGCGAGGGCCTCGCTGCCGGCACTGACGCTGGTGTTGGTCGGCTTGTTACCGGTCATCGGATTGATACGGCGTTCGGCACATCGAAACAGCTAGGTGTCAGTCCTACACCTTGAGGCTACAATGCGCGGCATTCGGTGCGGCCCGTCCTACAGACCAGGTAGCTGAAATCGGCTGGAAGCCTTTTATTTCAAGGCTTTCACCCCGTGTAGCACCTGTCCGCACCTTCGCCACGCCCGGAAGGAGAAACCCATGGGACAGCGCACGCCTTTGTATGACCTTCATCTCGCTCTCGGCGCGAAGATGGTCGATTTTGGCGGTTGGGATATGCCTTTGCATTACGGCTCGCAGGTCGAGGAACACCATCAGGTGCGCCGCGATTGCGGGGTTTTCGATGTATCCCACATGACCGTGATCGATGTCGTCGGCCCCCAGGCCAAGACCTGGCTGCAGTATTTACTGGCCAATGACGTCGAACGCCTGCACAGCCCCGGCCGTGCCTTGTACAGCACCATGCTCAATGAGCGCGGGGGCATCGTCGACGACATGATTGCCTATCGGCTCGAAGATGGTTATCGGCTGGTGGTCAACGCCTCCACGCGTAATCAGGACCTGGCCTGGATGCAGGCCCACCTCGGCGACTACGAAGTCCGGCTCAATGAGCGTTCGGAGTTGGCGATGCTGGCCATTCAAGGTCCCCAGGCCCGGCCCAAAATTGCGGAACTGGTGAGCCAGTCCCGCGGCAATCTGATCCAGTTGCTCAAGCCATTCGAAGGCCAGTCCGACGGTGACTGGTTCATCGCGCGTACCGGTTACACCGGTGAAGATGGCCTGGAAATCGTTCTGCCGGCCGACCAGGCGCCAGGCTTCTTCAACGATCTGGTGGGCGCAGGCATTTCTCCGATCGGCCTTGGCGCTCGGGATACCTTGCGGGTCGAGGCCGGCATGAATCTTTACGGTCAGGACATCGATCAAGACGTTTCACCGCTGGCCTCCAATATGGCCTGGAGCATTGCCTGGGAACCGGCCACACGTCAGTTCATCGGTCGCACGGCCCTTGAGGCCGAGCGGGCCGCTGGTGTACAGCATAAACTGGTCGGTCTGGTCCTTGAGGAGCGTGGAGTTTTGCGCGCTCATCAGGTGGTTCGCATCGCCAATGTTGGCGAAGGGGAGATCACCAGTGGTAGTTTCTCTCCTACGCTTAGCAAGTCGATAGCACTGGCGCGCGTGCCGATGGCCACTGCCGACCGCGCTGAAGTGGAAATCCGTGGCAAGTGGTACCCGGTCCGAGTGGTCAAACCGACCTTCGTACGCCATGGCAAAACCTTGATCTAACCTTTTCTGGCGGGCAACGACCGCTGACATTTTTCTTGAGGACACAGAATATGAGCGATATCCCTGCCGACCTGCGTTTTGCCGAAAGTCACGAATGGGCCCGCCTGGAAGCCGACGGCACCGTCACCGTGGGCATCAGCGATCACGCTCAGGAAGCCCTGGGTGACGTGGTGTTCGTCGAGCTGACCGAAGTCGGGAAAGTCTTCGCAGCCGGTGATCAATCCGGTGTGGTTGAGTCGGTTAAAGCCGCATCCGATATCTATTCTCCGGTTGCCGGTGAAGTGATCGCGATCAACGAAGAGCTGAGCGCTAACCCGGAGCTACTCAACTCCGATCCGTATGGCGCGTGGATCTTCAAGCTCAAGCCAAGCAACGCCGGCGATTTGGACAAGCTGCTCGATGCGGCTGGCTACAAGGCTGCCATCGGCGAATAAGCCTCAAGCGTCATCCCAAAGCCCCGACTTGTCGGGGTTTTTTTGTGGACGCTGAAAATCCGGTGTGGGAGCGGCGGTGCGGCGATCCGACTTGCTCGCGAAGGCGGTGTATCAGGTAGCATCGATATCGACTGCTATGCTGGTTTGACCGTGTTGCATCGACGTTGAGCGCCAGTCAAGAGAGAGCCCGTCATGTCCCAGTTGCCGTCCTTGAGCCAATTACGCGACCCCAATGCCTTCCTCCGCCGTCACCTCGGACCCGATGCCGCCGAGCAGCAGGCGATGCTCGACAGTCTCGGCCTTGGCAGCCGGGTCGAGTTGATCGAGCAGACAGTGCCGCCCGGAATCCGCCTGAACCGGGCGCTTGACCTGCCACCAGCACTTGACGAAGAAGCCGCGCTGGCCAAGCTGCGGGGTTACGCCGAGCAGAACCAGGTCTGGACCAGCCTGATCGGAATGGGCTACCACGGCACCCTCACGCCGGCAGTCATTGTGCGTAACGTGCTGGAAAATCCCGGTTGGTACACCGCCTACACGCCGTATCAGCCGGAGATCGCCCAGGGACGGCTCGAAGCGCTGCTCAATTTCCAGCAATTGACCATCGACCTCACTGGCCTGGAACTGGCCAATGCCTCGCTGCTCGATGAAGCCACTGCCGCGGCGGAAGCCATGGCCCTGGCCAAGCGTGTCGCCAAATCCAGGAGCAATCTGTTCTTCGTCGATGAAAACTGTCACCCGCAGACGATTTCCGTGGTGCAGACCCGGGCCGAAGGCTTCGGTTTCGAGCTGATCATCGACACTGTGGATAACCTGAAACAGCACCAGGTATTCGGCGCGTTGCTGCAATACCCCGATACCCACGGCGAAATTCCCGACTTGCGGCCGTTGATCGATCACCTGCATGCCCAGCAGGCCCTGGCCTGCGTCGCTACCGACCTGCTGAGCCTGTTGTTGCTGACGCCGCCGGGTGAGTTGGGCGCCGACGTGGTGTTCGGTTCATCCCAGCGCTTCGGTGTGCCCATGGGTTACGGTGGCCCGCATGCGGCATTTTTTGCCAGTCGTGACGAGTACAAGCGAGCGATTCCAGGGCGGATCATCGGAGTCTCGAAAGACGCTCGCGGCAACACGGCGTTGCGCATGGCCCTGCAAACCCGCGAACAACACATCCGTCGGGAGAAGGCGAACTCGAACATCTGCACCGCCCAGGTGCTGCTGGCCAATATTGCCAGTTTCTATGCGGTCTACCACGGCCCGGAAGGGTTGAAGCGGATTGCCCAGCGCGTCCACCGGCTGACCTGCATCCTGGCTACCGGCCTGGAACGCCACGGCATTACCCGCCTCAACCAACACTTCTTCGATACCTTGACCCTGGACGTTGGCGGAACCCAGACCGCGATCATCGAAAGTGCCCAAGCGGCACAGATCAACCTGCGCATTCTCGGGCGCGGGCAATTGGGCTTGAGCCTGGACGAAACCTCTGACGAAGCCACAGTGGCAAAGTTGTTCGATGTGTTCCTCGGTGCCGATCATGGGCTGAATGTCGAGGAACTGGATGCTGAAACGCTGATCTTTGGCATTCCCGAAGGTCTGCGTCGCAGCTCGCCTTATCTGCGCCATCCGGTGTTCAACGCTCATCACAGCGAAACCGAGATGCTGCGTTATCTCAAGCAACTGGAGAACAAGGACCTCGCGCTCAACCAGTCGATGATCCCGCTGGGCTCCTGCACCATGAAACTCAATGCCACCAGCGAGATGATCCCCATCACCTGGCCGCAATTCGCCAATCTGCACCCGTTCGTTCCAAAGGAGCAGGCGGTTGGTTATTCCCTGATGATCGAGGAGCTTGAGCGCTGGCTTTGCGCGATCACCGGTTTCGATGCGATCTGCATGCAGCCCAATTCTGGCGCTCAGGGTGAATACGCCGGGTTGCTGGCGATCCGCAAATACCATGAAAGCCGTGACCAGGGCGCCCGGGACATCTGCCTGATCCCGTCCTCCGCCCACGGCACCAACCCGGCGTCGGCGCAAATGGCCGGCATGCGGGTGGTGATCGTCGAATGCGACGAGGCGGGGAACGTCGACCTCAATGACCTCAAGGAAAAAGCCACGGATGCCGGGGATAAACTCGCCTGCCTGATGGCGACTTATCCTTCGACCCACGGCGTGTACGAGGAAGGCATCAGCGAGATCTGCGAAGTCATCCACAGTCATGGCGGCCAGGTGTACATGGACGGCGCCAATCTCAATGCGCAAGTCGGGCTGGCCCGGCCGGCCGACATTGGCGCCGACGTATCGCACATGAACCTGCACAAGACGTTCTGCATTCCCCATGGTGGAGGCGGGCCGGGGATGGGGCCGATTGGCGTGCGCGCACATCTGGCGCCGTTCGTGGCCAATCACCCGGTGATACCGATCGAAGGACCCTTGCCGGAAAACGGCGCAGTCAGCGCCGCGCCCTGGGGCAGTGCGAGCATTCTGCCGATTAGCTGGATGTACATCGCAATGATGGGGCCGCAACTGGCTGATGCCAGCGAGGTGGCGATTCTTGCCGCGAATTACCTGGCACAGCATCTGTCCGGGGCGTTTCCGGTCCTCTATTCCGGGCGCAACGACCGGGTGGCCCACGAATGCATCCTCGACCTGCGGCCACTCAAGGCACTGACCGGGATCAGCGAAGAAGACGTGGCCAAGCGCCTGATGGACTACGGCTTCCATGCGCCGACCATGTCGTTTCCGGTGCCGGGCACCTTGATGGTCGAGCCGACCGAGAGTGAATCGAAGGCAGAGCTGGACCGTTTTATCGCAGCGATGCTGAGCATTCGCGCGGAAATCACCGAGGTGCAGAACGGCAACTGGTCGGCCGAAGACAACCCGCTCAAACGTTCGCCGCACACTTTGGCCGATATTACCGGGGTTTGGGAGCGGCCTTACAGCATCGAGAAGGCGGTGACGCCGGATGCGCACACCAAGGCGCACAAGTATTGGCCGGTGGTGAATCGCGTCGATAACGTCTATGGCGACCGGAATCTGTTTTGTGCGTGTGTGCCGGTGGATGAGTACCGCTGACAGTTCGCAATACACATAACCAATGTGGGAGCGAGCCTGCTCGCGAATGCGGTGCAACAGTCGCTGGTGATTTCGACTGATCCACCGCATTCGCGAGCAGGCTCGCTCCCACAGGGGGGGGTGCGTGGACAAAAAAATGCCGCTCATGGGAGCGGCATTTTTTGTTCAGCTGAAAGCTTATTCCGAAGCGACCGCATTCTTCGCCAGAATCGCATTCGCCAATTCCATGTCCGTGGCCTGCAGGCCCGGGTTGTCGGCGCGGACTTTCTGCATCGCAGCTTCCAGATACGGGCCGCGGATGCCGCCGTCACTGGCGACGAAGCTACCGGCATCGTCCTGGGCGGCAATGATCAACTTGTGATCCTTGAAAGTCAGGTAAGTCGAGCCGGTGGTCGCACCGGAAGAGATGACGTTACGCCAAAAGCTGTCGGCCATCGCCGAACCTACAGGAAGGGACAGCAATGCGAGGGTAGCGACAGCAAGTTTGAGACGCATATAGGGTGACTCCACTGGTTAACTACGGCTTTTGATTGCCAACCACCCGGTCGAGTTCCCATCAGGGCTCATTCAGCCGGCTCGACCAGCAAGACGGAACCCTGCTGCTCGATCACGCGAACACGGCTACCTTGCGCGGCGTCGGGCCCTCGAGCCATCCATACGCCGTCGGCGACCTTGATCTTGCCACGGCCATCGACAATCGCCTCATGCACCACAAAGGTTCTGCCGATCAGTTCCTGGCCGCGCAGATTCAGGTTCGGCTGATCACTGTCTCGAACGGCGCTGCGTTGGCGCCTCCACCAGTACAGCGCGGTTGCGATCGAGAGCAGGCCGAACAGCAGGAACTGCAACTCCCAGGACATGTCCGGCACGATAAAGGTCAACACACCGACCGCGGCGGCCGCCATGCCGATCCACAGCAAATAGCCGCCGGCGCCGAACACTTCGAGAATCAGCAGCACGGTGCCCAATGCCAGCCAGTCCCAGAACGACAAATGCTGCAGAAATGCCCACATAGGCGCCTCAGGCTTTCTTGTTATCGAATGTGGCCTTGACGATTTCGCCGATACCACCAACCGCACCGATCATCGAACTGGCCTCGAGCGGCATCAGGATCACTTTGCTGTTGTTCGCCGAAGCCAGTTTGCCCAAGGCATCGATGTACTTCTGTGCGACGAAATAGTTGACCGCCTGCACGTTGCCGCCGGCAATGGCTTCGGACACCACCTTGGTGGCCTGGGCTTCAGCTTCGGCTTGACGTTCACGGGCTTCGGCTTCGAGAAATGCCGCCTGGCGACCCCCCTCCGCCTCCAGAATCTGCGCCTGCTTCTTGCCTTCGGCGGTAAGAATCGCCGCGGCGCGCAGGCCTTCGGCTTCAAGAATCTGCGCACGCTTGATCCGCTCGGCCTTCATCTGCCCCGACATCGCTGCCATAAGGTCCGCAGGAGGACTGATGTCCTTGATCTCGATCCGCGTGATCTTGATGCCCCACGGTGCCGTGGCTTCGTCGACGGTGCGCAGCAGCTTTTCATTGATCCCGTCACGCTGGCTGAGCATCGCGTCGAGCTCCATGGAGCCGAGCACAGTGCGGATGTTGGTTTGCAGCAGGTTGCGGATCGCGTGCTCGAGGTTATTGACCTCATAGGCGGCCTGGGCGGTGTTGACCACCTGGAAGAAGCACACCGCGTCGATCTGCACCGTGGCGTTATCGGCGGTGATAACTTCCTGGGGCGGAATATCCAGCACGCTTTCCATCACATTGATCTTGCGGCCGATGCGGTCCATCACCGGAATGATGATGTTCAGGCCGGGCTTCAGGGTGTTGGTGTAGCGGCCGAAACGCTCGACCGTCCACTGGTAACCCTGGGGCACCACCTTGAACCCCATGAACAGAATGGCGACCACCAGGCCGACAAAAAGTAAAAGCACGCTACCGATCTGCATAACAATTCCCTGTCAATCAATGAAATTCCGATTGCAGGATTGTAGCGGCGCCGGTGGGGGATAAGTACCGTTAGTCGGCCCTTGCATCATCAGGAGACATAAAAGGATTCATTTCTGCTCGCTCTGCGGCGTCACTCGCAACACTTCCTCGATCGTGGTCAATCCCGCCGCGACTTTCTGTGCCCCCGACAGCCGCAGGCTGCGCATGCCTTCCTTGAACGCCTGGCGCCGCACTGCCAGCAGATCGGTGTCGGGGTTGATCAGCGCTTTGACGCCGTCAGTCAGCTGCATGATTTCGTAGACCCCGGCACGCCCGCGATAGCCGGTGTCGCGGCATTCCAGGCAGCCAATCGCGCGTTGGGCGTTGCCGGGCAAAGGCGCTTGCCAGGGTCTGGTCAAGGTTTGCCAGTCTTCTTCACTCAATGTCAGCGGCGCCTTGCAGTGCGGGCACAAGGTGCGGACCAGGCGCTGGGCCATGACGCCAAGCACCGTGGCCTTGATCAGGTAATGGGGCACGCCGAGCTCCAGCAGGCGGCTGATGGCGCTGGGTGCGTCGTTGGTGTGCAACGTCGAGAGCACCAGGTGACCGGTCAGGGCCGCCTGGATCGCCATTTCCGCGGTTTCCAGATCACGGATCTCGCCGATCATGATGATGTCCGGGTCCTGCCGCATCAGCGCGCGTACGCCGGCGGCGAACGTCAGGTCGATGTTGTGCTGGACCTGCATCTGGTTGAACGCCGGTTCGACCATTTCGATCGGGTCTTCGATGGTGCACAGGTTGACTTCCGGCGTCGCCAGTTTCTTGAGGGTGGTGTAGAGCGTGGTGGTTTTGCCCGAACCGGTCGGCCCGGTCACCAGGATGATGCCGTTGGGCTGGCTCGTCATGTCCTGCCAGCGGCGCAGGTCTTCGGCGGAGAAGCCCAGCTTGTCGAAATCCTTGAGCAGCACTTCCGGGTCGAAGATTCGCATGACCATTTTTTCGCCAAACGCCGTCGGCAAAGTCGACAGCCGCAGCTCTACTTCGCCGCCGTCCGGGGTCTTGGTTTTTACCCGGCCGTCCTGGGGTTTGCGTTTTTCCGCAACATTCATCCGCCCCAGGCTCTTCAGGCGGCTGACGATAGCCATGGTCACCTGCGGCGGGAACTGATAGACGTTGTGCAGCACGCCGTCGATGCGAAAGCGCACCGTGCCTTGCTCGCGCCGGGGTTCGATGTGGATATCGCTGGCTCGCTGCTGGAACGCGTACTGGAACAGCCAATCGACGATGTTGACGATGTGCGCATCGTTGGCGTCCGGTTCCTGGTCGCTTGCACCGAGGTTGAGCAACTGTTCGAAGTTGCCCAGGGTGTTGGTCTGCTGATCGGCGTTGGTCGCGCCGCTGACCGATTTGGCCAGGCGGAAAAACTCCACGCTGAAGCGCTGGATGTCCACCGGGTTGGCCACCACGCGTTTGATCGGCAGCTTCAATACGTGGGTCAGGTCCGCTTCCCAGCCGCTGACGTAGGGCTGGGCGCTGGCCACGGTCACCGCGTCACGGTCGACGGAAACCGCGAGAATCTTGTGGCGCTGGGCGAAGGCGTAAGACATCAGCGGGGTAATGGCCGCGACGTTGATTTTCAGCGGATCGATGCGCAGGTAAGGCTGGCCGGCCTGCTGCGACAGCCACAGGGTCAGGCTTTCCAGATCCAGATGTTTGCCGGGACGGCTGAGGTCGTCCAGGTGTTGGCTGGCGATGAATTCCAACGGGTGCAGCTGGCCATTGGCGGCGTGACGGCGTCGGGCATTGAGCGCGTGCTCGGCCGAGTCCTGGGTGATAAAGCCCTGGGCGACCAGCTCGCGCAGCAAATCATTGAGATCCAGCCAGCGGTCCTGAATGGCAAGTTGAACGGACATGCGGGCTCCTCATGAACAACAGTGCGCAAAGGATAGTCGCGGAGCCGCAAACCGTTGGGCCACTACCCGACGAAGCCGTGTCCGGTTTTTTCAACCCGCGGCCTGAGCCGTTGCGACCCATGCAGAATCAGCCGCTTGCAGCTCCACCGAGCAGACGCTGATCAGGTTACGTAATTTTTCCGCTATCACCTGGGCACGGTGCCAACTCAGGCCGCCCATGACGATGTCGATCGACAGCAGATCATCCATGCGTTGCACGTTGACCTGGTCGGGTGTCAGGCACTGCAGGGCGAACAGGTTGAGCGCGCGGCACAGCAGATCAGGTTCGGCCTCGGCCAGCAGTTGGTAATGGACGCGGCAGTGTGTGTTGCTGACGTTCCACACATCGGCACGGTTGAGCGGGGTGGTTACAGCTTCAAGATGCGGCATGGTCGGACTCCAAAATCACTGGAGAAATTTTTACATTCATTGCCCGGCATTTCTTATCTATGATGGGTCTTATTGTCGACTCGCCGAATTATTTAATTCGCAAATGTATTAATTAAGGGTTTATCTATGCACAGCGAGCTGGACAGCTATGACCGCAAAATTCTCGCGTTGCTGCAAGAGGACGCTTCTCTCTCCAGCGCTCAGATCGCCGAACAGGTGGGACTTTCGCAATCGCCATGCTGGCGGCGGATTCAACGGATGAAGGAGGAGGGGATCATTCGCGCTCAGGTGACCCTGCTTGATCGCAAGAAGATCGGTCTCAATACGCAGATCTTTGCCGAAATCAAACTCAACGCCCACGGGCGTTCGAACTTCACCGGGTTCACCGACGCGATTCGTGGTTTTCCCGAAGTGCTGGAGTGTTATGTGCTGATGGGGTCGGTGGATTTCCTGCTGCGGATCGTCACGGCGGACATCGAGGCGTATGAGCGGTTTTTCTTCGAGAAGCTGTCGATGGTGCCGGGGATCCAGGAGGTGAACTCGATTGTGGCTTTATCGGAGATCAAGTCGACCACCAGTTTGCCGGTCTGAAGTTTTGCGGTGAGTTTGCTGGACTCATCGCTAGCAGGCTAGCTCCCACAGGGGAACGCATTCCAACTGTGGGAGCCAGCCTGCTGGCGATGGCAGTCTTACATGCGCAGCAGCATCTTCCAGGCACGATTCTGATACACCGCAATCGCCTGCTGCTTACGCGCATCCAGGGACTCATCGGTGATCGGCTCGTTAGCCAGTTGCGCCAGTAGTTTCAGCTCGCCGTACAGGCGATCCATTTCCGCAATGTCCAACACGCCACGGGCATGGTGCAGCCAGGCCTGGATGCGCTCGATGCGCGGCAGTTGCTCGGCCAGGTCTTCCGGCTGTTGCTGATAGCGCTGCAACTGCAGGGAAGTCGCTTCTTCACCCAGCAGGCGTGGCAACCAGCTACCCAGTTGCGCAGCGCCCTGGCGATTGCCACGGACGTTGCGATCGGCAGCCCAGGTGCGGGCCAGCAACCAGCGCGAAGTGTTCAGGGAGAACAGGCCCCAGCGCGGGTCTTCCAGTTCTTCGAGGAACTGTTCCGGCGCGGCTTTACGCACGTCTTCATCGTCCAGGCCGGCTTGTATCAGCGGACGCCAGTCTTCCAGCAAGGCGTCCAGCGCGACCCGCAGATCGTGGGTCGACTGACGCGGAGCGGCTTGACCCAGGCTGCTGAGCAGCGCGCGCAATTCCGCCAGATTCTCGACCCAGTCCTGCAACAAACGCCAATGACCATTGAAGCGATACTGCTCGGCCAGGCGCTGGCTGCTGCTCAGCAAATGCCAGCTCAGGGCGGCGAATGCGTCATCCAGCGGGGTTTCGGCGTTGATCTGCGGTGCCGGCAGGCTCAACGAATAGCTGTGGGCGTCGTACAGGCGATAACCGCGCTCGGCTTTGCTGATGTCACACGGCATCAGGGCCAGGGTCGCGGCCAATTCGGCAGCCAGCTCCAGCAGGGCAGCCGGCTCGCCTTCGCGCAGTTCCAGCTCCAGCTCGCAGATTTCTTCTTTCTGCTTGCCGACCACCACGTGGCCCAAGTCCAGTGCGGCTTCGATGACCACTTTGGTTTTGCCGCGGCCCCAAGCGATTTCAGCGCGTTCGCGAACGAAATCGGTGGTGAAAATCGGCTTCAGGGTTTTCTTGTCAAGCTCTGCCAGCTCTTGAGGCCAGCATTCGCCGTCGAGTTTCTTGACGTCGAGCTTGGCTTTGGGCAGGTTCCAGTCGTATTCATTACGCACGGACAGACCGGCAACGCTCTGGCCGCGGGTCTTGAGGGTCTGGATCACTTCCTCGCCATCGCGGCGCAGGCGCAGGGCAACCTTGGCGCGCGCCAGGTCGCGCTCAGGCGTGTCGAAGTACTGGTTCATCAGTTCACGGCGTTCCCAGCCACTTTTGTTGCGTTTTTTCAGGAGCGGGTGCTCGCGCAGCGCGGCGAGGGTTTCGCGGCTGACGCGGAGTTTGATTTCGGTTTCTTTCTGCATGGCCGGAAAATCCAGGATCGGGAGCGCAGCCGGGGGAATGTGTGGCTGCCAAGGTCGTGCAGTGTACAGGACTCGTCCGAGATAGGGTCTGTTGACGCTGGACGATGACCGGAGCGCCATCGCAACACGTCACACAACCAATGTGCCGAGACGGTTTATTCCTGTCGCCGGATGGTTCTATGATGGACTTCAATTCGGGAGTTGGAGTCAGCGATGCTTTTGCCATCCATGAAAGATCAGTTCGCTGCACTGATCGCTGCACCGTCCGTCAGCTGTACCCAGCCCAGCCTCGATCAAAGCAACCGTGCGGTGATCGACCTGCTGGCGACGTGGCTGGGTGACCTGGGTTTTACCTGTGATATCCAGCAGGTCAGCCCAGGCAAATTCAACCTGCTGGCCAGTTTCGGTTCCGGTCCCGGTGGCCTGGTCCTCGCCGGGCACAGTGATACCGTGCCGTACGACGCTGCGCTGTGGCAGACCGATCCGCTGAAGCTGACCGAAGTCGACGGCCGCTGGGTCGGACTGGGCAGCTGCGACATGAAGGGCTTTTTCGCCCTGGTCATCGAAGCGGTCATTCCTTTGCTCGAGCAACCGTTCAAACAGCCGCTGCTGATTCTCGCCACGTGCGATGAAGAAAGTTCGATGTCGGGAGCGCGGGCCCTGGCGCAAGCCGGGCGGCCGCTGGGACGTGCCGCGGTGATCGGCGAACCGACCGGACTGAAGCCGATCCGGATGCACAAAGGCATCATGATGGAGCGCATCGACATCCTCGGCCAGAGCGGCCACTCCTCGGATCCACGCCTGGGCCACAGCGCCCTTGAAGCCATGCACGATGCCATCGGTGAACTGCGTGGGCTGCGTCTGTTGTGGCAGCGCGAATACCGTAACCCGCAGTTCAGTGTGCCGCAGCCGACCATGAACTTCGGCTGTATTCATGGCGGCGATAACCCCAACCGAATCTGCGGCCAGTGCTCGCTGGAGTTCGACCTGCGGCCGTTGCCAGGCATGGACCCGAAAGTCCTGCGTGCCGAGATCTTGCAAAAGCTCGGGCCCGTTGCCGAGCGGCATCAGGTGAAGATCGATTACGCGCCGTTGTTCCCCGAAGTGCCGCCCTTCGAGCAGGCCGAGGATGCGGAATTGGTCCGGGTCGCGGAAAAGCTCACCGGCCATCGCGCCGAAGCAGTGGCATTCGGCACCGAAGCGCCTTATCTTCAGCGTCTTGGCTGCGAAACCCTGGTGCTCGGCCCAGGTGATATCGCCTGCGCCCACCAACCGGGGGAATACCTGGAAATGTCACGTTTGCAGCCTACGGTGCATCTATTACGTTCATTGATTGAACATTACTGCCTGACACCGGCCAAAACGCTGTTGTAGGAGCAAGCTTGCTCCGGGCGGCGTTCCGACGATGGACGTTAACGATGACGGGGACTGCCTGGATGAACGTGGTGTCCTCTGGTCTTTCGCGAGCAAGCTCGCTCCTACAGGCGGTTAAATTGCCAGTGTTAAAACCTGTATTCATGAGGAGAGCGCGCGTGTCGCCAAGCCTGTTCCGACGATAACCATCAGCCCGCCGTGCATTTTCTGTTTCGCCCCATTTTTTGGCTGCTATTTATTACAGGCCCAGGTTCATGCCCGAATACGTCAATTGGCTTCGTCATGCTTCGCCCTACATCAACGCCCACCGCGATTGCACCTTTGTCGTCATGCTTCCCGGCGACGGCGTGGAACACCCGAACTTCGGCAATATCGTCCACGACCTGGTGCTGTTGCACAGCCTGGGCGTGCGACTTGTACTGGTTCATGGTTCCCGTCCGCAAATCGAAGCACGTCTGGCCACGCGCGGCCTGACCCCGCATTACCACCACGGCATGCGCATCACCGATGCCGCGACTCTCGAGTGTGTCATCGATGCGGTCGGCCAGTTGCGCATCGCCATCGAAGCGCGGCTGTCCATGGACATGGCCTCATCGCCGATGCAGGGCTCGCGCCTGCGGGTGGCCAGCGGCAACCTGGTGACGGCACGACCGATCGGCGTGCTGGAAGGCGTCGACTATCACCACACCGGTGAGGTGCGTCGAGTCGACCGCAAGGGCATCAATCGCCTGCTGGACGAGCGCTCCATCGTGCTGCTGTCGCCGTTGGGTTATTCGCCGACCGGTGAGATTTTCAACCTCGCCTGCGAAGACGTCGCCACTCGCGCGGCGATCGACCTGGGGGCGGACAAACTGCTGCTGTTTGGCGCGGACCTGGGCTTGATCGATGAAAACGGTCGTCTGGTTCGAGAGTTGCGTCCGCAACAGGTACCGGCGCATCTGCAACGCCTGGGCAGCAACTATCAGGCCGAGCTGCTGGATGCCGCGGCTGAGGCTTGCCGTGGCGGTGTGGCGCGCAGCCATATCGTCAGCTATGCCGAAGACGGCGCACTGCTGACCGAACTCTTCACTCGGGACGGTGGCGGTACGCTGGTGGCCCAGGAGCAATTCGAAATTGTGCGCGAAGCGGCCATCGAGGACGTCGGTGGTTTGCTGGATTTGATCAGCCCGCTGGAAGAGCAGGGGATTCTGGTGCGCCGGTCCCGCGAGGTGCTGGAGCGGGAGATCGAGCAGTTCAGCGTGGTCGAACGCGAAGGCATGATCATCGCCTGTGCGGCGCTGTATCAGATTGCCGATTCGGATGCCGGGGAGCTGGCGTGTCTGGCGGTAAACCCGGAATACCGCCATGGCGGCCGCGGGGATGAATTGCTCGAACGGATCGAAACCCGCGCAAGGGCGCAGGGGCTCAATACCTTGTTCGTCCTGACTACCCGCACCGCTCACTGGTTTCGCGAGCGTGGGTTTGTGCCGAGCAGTGTCGAACGCCTGCCATCGGCCCGGGCTTCGCTGTACAACTATCAGCGTAATTCGAAGATCTTCGAAAAAACCCTCTGAGTCGGGCTTCCCACTCCGCCGCACCGTTCGCTCCTGCAGGTGCGGTGGGTAACTGGATTACAAACTTCCAGCGATACATAAACTGTAACAAATGGGCCGGATAGTGCGCGTTTGGTTGGCAGGGCTTCGACTTTTGGAAGGGAAATGTTTCCGATTTGCGTCAAAGCTAATCGATCTAAAAAATGACTGACAAATACCGTTTGGGAATTGGTGGGTGAAACCGCCGCTCTATGTCGGGGTGTGCGCTTTATTCCTGAACGGTATTAAAAAAGAACCAACCGATTCTTTTCGGATTTATGACAAGTTCATGAATCCGTAATAACCGAAAAACCGGGGATTAGACTATGGTCGTAGACACACATAGTTACGATTGACTTGTGAGTCACGGTCTGGCGCTAATCGCGCATCTTAGGATCCCGGGCACATGACTCGGGACCAGGACTACAAGAATTAGAAACGAGAGGAGCGACACAATGAACAAGTCCACCTTGGCTCTGGCCGTGGCCGTAGGGGTTTTGGCGCAGCAGGCAGGCGCTGCGGGTTTCATCGAAGACAGCAAGGCTTCCATCAGTTCTCGCACCATGTACTACAACAACGATAATCGCGATGGCGGCGCGGATCAGCGCGAGACCGCTGAAGGCCTGAAGTTCGATTATCTGTCCGGCTTCACCCAAGGTACTGTCGGGTTTGGTTTCGATGCCCAGGCGCTCCTCGGTATTCACCTGGAAGGTGGCCGGGGTCATCACCCGGATAACAACTCATTCTTCCCAAGCGACACCGACGGTTCGGCATCGGATACGTACAGTCGCGTGGCAGGTAACGTCAAGGCGCGCTTCTCGAAGACCGAGGCCCACTATGGTGGCGCCCTGCAACCCAATATGCCGATCCTGGTAGCGAACGACAGCCGTCTGCTGCCCCAGACCTTTGAAGGTGGCACCATCACCTCCAAGGAAATCGACAACGTGACCTTCAACGTCGGCCAGCTCGAGCACGCGGCGGGTCGTGCATCGTCCAACACCACCGGTCTGGCAGTGGCTGGCGGCACCGAGGAAAGCAACCAGTTTCGTTATGCCGGTGCGGACTGGAAGGTCACCAAGGACCTCACCCTGCAGTACTACCATGCGAACCTGGAAGACTATTACAAACAGAACTTCTTCGGCCTGGTACACGTCCTCCCGATCAGCGCCAACCAATCCTTCAAGTCAGATCTGCGCTATTTCGACAGCAGCTCCGACGGCAAGAACGGTGATGTGGGCTACCGGTTCAATAACAACGGCGGTTTCGCCAAGACCCCGGGCGAGGTCGATAACAAGACCTGGAGCGCCATGTTCACCTATACCCTGGGTCCTAACGCTTTCCTGGTTGGCCACCAGCGTGTCAACGATGACGGTGGCTTCGTTTATCTGAACCAGGGCAACGTGGTCGATGGCAACGGTCGCAACGAAGGCGCCGCGGGCTCGAGCTTCTATCTGTTTACCGATGCGATGATCAACGGCTTCGTCCGGGCTGGTGAAAACACCACCTTCGGCCAGTACACACTCGACTTCGCCTCCCTGGGGGTTCCGGGTCTGAAAACCTCGATCGCTTACTTGCATGGCGATAACATCAAGGCCGCCAACGGCACTGGTGGCGATCAGTCCGAGTGGGAGCGTGACTTGCGAGTGGACTATGTGATTCAGCAGGGTCCTCTCAAAGGTTTCGGCACCACGCTGCGTCATGGCACCTACCGTGGCAGCGATACCGGTATCGCAGACCAGGACCAGACCCGTCTGATCTTCAACTACACCTATAGCTTCCTGTAACTGATTCCGGAAGAGCCTCGCCTGCGGGCGGGGCTTTTTTTCGAGGATTTTTTGTTATTCCAAAATGATCAATGGATCGAATTTTTTATTCTTTTTAGTTTTTCTTACGCGCCCTTAAAGTGCGTCCATCAACACTCATCAGGCGCCATCAAACAGAGCCACATCAGCCCCCCGATTTCGAAGATTCAGCGATTGGCGTACAGGCTAATACCCAGTATTGCAGCCCAAATCAGCGTCTGAATCTATATTCCTAAATGGTATGAAAAAGAGTGAAATAAATCTTTTTGGGTTTATCATGCCGGCCGCAAATCGCAGCGGCCCAACCGTCGTGTAGCGCTTATTGCGCATCCAGGATCCAGGCATTCGACCCAGGACGTGGAACATAAAAAATTAGAAATGAGAGGAGCGAAACATGAACAAGTCCACCTTGGCCATGGCTGTGGCCGTAGGGGTTTTGGCGCAGCAGGCAGGCGCCGCCGGTTTTATCGAAGACAGCAAGGCAACATTGGGGCTGCGTAACTTCTACATCAACACCGATAACCGCAATGGCCCTGGTGCCAACAAAAACGAAGAATGGGGCCAAGGCTTCGATCTGCGTTTCATCTCCGGTTACACCCAAGGCACTGTAGGTTTCGGCGTCGACGCCATCGGCCTGTTGGGCGTGCGTCTGGATTCGGGCGGCGGCACCAATGGTGCCGCCAATGGTGCGGCCTACGGTGGCACCGTTTTCCCAAGTGAGTCCAACGGCGAAGCGGTGGATAACTATTCCAGCCTGGGCTTGACTGCCAAAGCCAAGGTCTCCCAGACCGAGTTGAAGCTGGGTACTCTGCAACCCAAGCTGCCGGTTATCGTGACCAACGACGGTCGCCTGTTGCCGCAAACCTTCCAGGGTGGTCAGATCACCTCGAACGAAATCAAAGACCTGACACTGGTCGGCGGTCAAATCGAGCACGTCAAAGGCCGTAACTCCAGCAGCAATGAACAACTGTCTATCGGCGGCGCTTCCGCGCGTACCGCCAACAGCAACAAGTTCATCTATGCCGGTGGCGACTACAAGATCACCAAAGACCTGACTGCCCAGTACTACTACGGCAATCTGGAAGACTTCTACAAGCAACACTTCCTGGGTCTGGTGCACAACTGGTCGATCGGTCCGGGCGTATTGAAGTCTGACCTGCGTTATTTCAACAGCTCCGATGACGGTCTGAATGGCAACACTGCGGCCTATTACAGCAACGGTAACTACAACAGCACCGCCAACGGTAAAGGTAAGGTCGACAACAACCTGTATAGCGGCCTGTTCCTGTATACCGTTGCCGGCCACACCTTCGGCGGCGGCTATCAGGTCAGCAACGGCAGCAGCGACTTCCCTTGGCTGAACCAGGGTGATGGCTCGTCGGCTTACCTGATTACCGACATGCAGATCGCCAAGTTCGCCCGTGCCGGCGAACGTACCTGGCAGGCACGCTACTCGTATGACTTCGCCAAGGTTGGCGTGCCTGGCTTGACCGCCGGCATGGTTTACCTGCGTGGCGACGACATTGATACCCGGTCCCCAGCGAGCACTGACAGCTCCGAATGGGAACGCGATCTGACCGTTGGTTATGTCGTACCGGAAGGCCCGTTGAAAAACGTTGGCCTGATGTGGAAAAACGCTACATGGCGCACCAACATCCCGGGTCAACGCGACCAGGACGAAAACCGCCTGATCGTCAGCTACTCGATCCCGCTGTTGTAATAGCGCTCGCGTAACTGAAGCAGAAAAAGCCCCGCCCGGCATCACGCCGTGCGGGGCTTTTGCGTTTTCAAGTCAAGCTCACCCTCGAAATCCCTCCTTTTTTGCAGCAACTCAAGGCCTGCTCGAACCTTGGCGCCGATGTTCTTTCCCGGCGCTGGATCAAATCCAGTGAACGGATCTTTTATATTCATTTATGATCTAAATAAATCAATATTTATTCTTTTTAATAGATAAAAAATACGGGCACAGTTGAGTTCAAACCAGCACTCATCAGGAGCAGCAAATGAGCCTCAGACTTGGCGATATCGCCCCCGATTTCGAACAGGATTCCAGCGTCGGCACCCTCCGTTTCCATGAGTGGCTTGGTGATAGCTGGGGCGTGCTGTTTTCCCATCCGGCGGACTTCACGCCGGTGTGCACCACCGAGCTCGGCTTCACGGCCAAGCTGAAAGACGAATTTGCCCAGCGTGGGGTCAAGGCCATCGCGTTGTCCGTCGACCCGGTGGACTCGCACCACCGGTGGATCGAAGACATCAACGAAACCCAGAACACCATCGTCAATTTTCCGATCCTGGCCGATGCCGATCGCAAAGTCTCGGACCTCTACGACCTGATCCACCCCAACGCCAATGACACCTTGACCGTACGTTCATTGTTCGTGATCGACCCGAACAAAAAGGTGCGACTGACCATTACCTACCCGGCGAGCACCGGCCGCAACTTCAATGAAATCCTGCGGGTGATCGATTCGCTGCAGCTCACGGATAACTACAAGGTAGCGACCCCGGCCAACTGGCAGGACGGGGATGAGGTGGTGATCGTGCCGTCGCTCAAGGACGAAGATGAAATCAGGAAACGTTTTCCACAGGGTTATCGCGCGGTGAAGCCGTATCTGCGCCTGACCCCACAGCCTAATAAGTGATTCATCGCAATACGCGGTTTGGCTGATACCGCTTTCGCGAGCAGGCTCGCTCCCACAGAAGTTCGCGATCAAATGTGGGAGCGAGCCTGCTCGCGAAGACGGCCCCACAAACACCGTAGGTTCAGAGTTAAGTTGCATCCAATAAAGCAGGGGATTTTCAGGCCGTTTCGACGGCCTTTTTTTGTCCGGACTGTCGATCTCTTATAGCTCGATAAGGCATAAGCAAATGAATAAATATGATTTATAGATATATAAATCACCTGTTAAGGTCTCTCCATCAAAGCGAGACCGCAAACCGCGAATCGCCTACACCTTCCAAGGAATCGTCTGAATGCTGGTTGTCTCACTCGGTGGCAGTCCCAGCCAACGCTCCCGTTCCGGGGTGCTGCTGGAACGCTCTCAACGCTGGTTGCAGGAGCAAGGTGTGGAGGTGGTGAGTTATCAGGTACGGGACTTCCCGGCCGAAGACTTGCTGCACGCACGCTTCGACAGCCCCAAGGTGATCGACCTGCTGCAACAGATTGAAAACGCCGATGGGTTGCTGATTGCCACCCCGGTCTACAAGGCGTCGTTCTCCGGCGCGTTGAAAACGGTACTGGATCTGCTGCCCGAGCGCGCGCTGGCCCATAAGGTGGTTTTGCCAATGGCCACCGGCGGCAGTATCGCCCACATGCTGGCGGTGGATTACGCACTCAAGCCGGTGCTGTCGGCCTTGAAAGCCCAGGAAATGCTGCACGGGATTTTCGCCGTGGACAGCCAGATCGCTTACGGCGAAGGCAGCGCCCAGGCGCAATTGGCGCCCGAGCTGGAACTACGATTGAGCGAGTCGCTGGAGCTGTTTTTCAGCGCCATGGCCCGACGCCCGAAGCCGATCGACCCGAACCTGTTGAATGAACGTTTGTTGAGTGCTCGCTGGAGCATTTAAGCCTCACCCTCACTTGATGTACTCACCTTACTCAGCCGCCAACGGCCAAGCAGGTGCAGCCAAAACCCAACTGCAAAAAGGAGAGCGCTATGCGCACTGTCATTTTGCGTCGTGGTCTGGTCGCTCTGTTTGTTGCGGCTGTGTCCTTCGGCGTCATTACCCAAGCTCAGGCCGAGACGTTAAGAATCGGCTATCAGAAATACGGCACCCTGGTGCTGCTCAAAGCCAAAGGCACTCTGGAAAAGCGCCTCGCCGCCCAAGGCGTGGACGTGCAATGGACTGAATTTCCCGGCGGCCCGCAGCTGCTGGAAGGCCTGAACGTCGGCTCCATCGACTTCGGCGTGACCGGCGAAACGCCTCCGGTGTTCGCCCAGGCGGCCGGGGCCGATCTGCTCTACGTTGCCTACGAACCGCCAGCGCCGCACAGCGAAGCGATCCTGGTGCCGAAGGACTCGCCGATCAAATCGGTGCAGGAGCTCAAGGGCAAGAAGGTCGTGCTCAACAAAGGCTCCAACGTGCACTACCTGCTGGTCCGTGCGCTGGAAGACGCCGGCCTCAAATACACCGACATCCAGACCGTGTTCCTGCCACCGGCCGATGCCCGCGCCGCGTTCGAGCGTGGCAGCGTCGATGCCTGGGTGATCTGGGACCCGTACCAGGCGGCCGCCGAACAGCAACTGCAAGCACGCACCCTGCGTGATGGCCAAGGCATCGTCGACAACCATCAGTTCTACCTGGCGACCAAACCCTACGCGCAGAAAAATCCCGAGGTGATCAAGACCCTGGTGGAAGAAGTGCGCGCGGTCGGCGAATGGTCCAAGGCCAATCCCGAAGATGTGACCAAACAAGTCGCGCCACTGCTCGGCCTGCCGGCGGACATCACCCTGACTTCGGTGAAACGCCAGGGTTACGGCGCGCTGTTCCTGACCCCGGAAGTGGTCGCCGCCCAACAGAAAATCGCCGACAGCTTCCATCAGCTCAAGCTGATTCCGAAGCCACTCAGCATCAAAGACGTGATCTGGACGCCACCGGCGGCCGTTGCCAAAGCGCAGTAATTCGATTTCCTAAGGAGACCACTCCATGAGCCTCAATATTTTCTGGTTCCTGCCTACCCATGGCGACGGTCATTACCTTGGCACCGCCGAAGGCGCTCGCGCCGTCGACCACGGTTACCTGCAGCAAGTCGCCCAAGCGGCGGATCGCCTGGGCTTCGGCGGGGTGCTGATCCCTACCGGTCGCTCCTGCGAAGATTCGTGGCTGGTGGCAGCCTCGCTGATCCCGGTGACCCAGCGCTTGAAGTTCCTCGTCGCCCTGCGCCCCGGGATCATTTCCCCGACGGTGGCTGCACGACAGGCCGCGACACTGGATCGTCTGTCCGGCGGCCGTGCGCTGTTCAATCTGGTCACCGGTGGCGATCCGGAAGAATTGGCCGGTGACGGTTTGTTCCTGACCCACGAAGAGCGCTACCAGGCTTCGGTGGAATTCACCCGCATCTGGCGCCGCGTTCTGGAAGGTGAAACCGTCGATTACGACGGTCAGCACATCAGCGTGAAGGGCGCCAAGCTGCTCTATCCGCCCATCCAGCAACCGCGTCCGCCGCTGTACTTCGGTGGCTCATCGGAAGCGGCGCAGGATCTAGCAGCGGAGCAGGTGGAGATGGTCCTGACCTGGGGCGAACCACCGGCAGCCGTAGCCGAGAAGATCGAACAAGTTCGCGCCAAGGCCGCGAAGCTCGGGCGCACCGTGCGCTTCGGTATCCGTTTGCATGTGATCGTTCGCGAAACCAATGCCGAGGCGTGGCAAGCGGCTGATCGACTGATCTCGCACCTGGACGATGAAACCATAGCTCGCGCCCAAGCCTCTCTGGCGCGCTTCGACTCCGTTGGTCAGCAACGCATGGCGGCGCTGCATGGCGGCAGCCGCGATAACCTGGAAGTCAGCCCCAACCTGTGGGCCGGCGTCGGCCTGGTGCGCGGCGGTGCCGGTACCGCGCTGGTGGGCGACGGTCCGACTGTGGCGGCTCGTGTGAAGGAATACGCGGACCTGGGCATCGACACCTTCATCTTCTCCGGTTACCCCCACCTGGAAGAATCCTACCGCGTCGCCGAACTGCTGTTCCCGCACCTGGACATCGAACGTCCGGAGCTGCCGAAAAGCGCCGGTTATGTCAGCCCGTTCGGTGAGATGGTCGCCAACGACATTCTCCCCAAAGCTGCGTCCCAGAGCTGAGGCGCGCCATGAAGAGAATTATCCATAACCTGGCGCCCTGGGCGTTGCCGGTGTTGCTGCTGGCGGTATGGCAGCTATCGGTCTGCGCGGGGTGGTTGTCGACGCGAATCCTGCCCGCACCCGTCGCTGTCATCGAAGCCGGCGTGAGCCTGGTGAGCAGCGGCGAAATCTGGACGCACCTGGCCATCAGCGGCTGGCGTGCGGCACTGGGCTTCGCCATTGGCGGCGGCATCGGCCTGACCCTGGGCTTCATTACCGGCCTGTCGAAATGGGGTGAGCGCCTGCTCGACAGCTCGGTGCAAATGATCCGCAACGTACCGCACCTGGCGTTGATTCCGCTGGTGATCCTGTGGTTCGGCATCGACGAGTCGGCAAAGATTTTCCTGGTTGCACTGGGCACGCTGTTCCCGATCTACCTCAACACTTATCACGGTATCCGCAACGTCGATCCGGCGCTGGTGGAAATGTCCCGCAGTTATGGCTTGTCCGGTTTCAGCCTGTTCCGTCAGGTGATCCTGCCGGGGGCGCTGCCTTCGATCCTGGTGGGCGTACGTTTCGCCCTTGGCTTCATGTGGCTGACGCTGATCGTGGCGGAAACCATTTCCGCGAGCTCCGGCATCGGCTACCTGGCCATGAATGCCCGGGAGTTCCTGCAAACCGACGTGGTGGTACTGGCGATTCTGCTGTACGCGGTGCTCGGCAAGCTCGCCGACCTCGCGGCTCGTGGGCTTGAACGTGTGTGGTTGCGCTGGCATCCGGCCTATCAGGTATCCAAGGGAGGTGCCGCATGACCGCTCAACAACCTCCACGCCTGCTGCGCGGTATTCCGCTGGCGGTGCGCAAGCTGCAAAAGACCTTTGGTTCGCGGCAAGTGTTGCGCGAGATCGACCTGCACATTCCGGCGGGTCAATTCGTCGCGGTCGTCGGCCGCAGCGGCTGTGGCAAAAGTACTTTGCTGCGTTTGTTGGCCGGTCTCGACAAGCCTACGGGCGGCGAATTGCTGGCCGGTTCCGCCGCGCTGAGCGAGGCGCGGGAAGACACCCGGTTGATGTTTCAGGAAGCGCGTCTGCTGCCCTGGAAAAAAGTCATCGACAACGTCGGTCTCGGGCTCAAGGGCAACTGGCGGCCACAAGCCCTGGAAGCATTGGAAGCGGTGGGGCTGGCGGATCGCGCCAATGAGTGGCCAGCGGCCTTGTCCGGGGGGCAGAAGCAACGTGTGGCCCTGGCTCGCGCGCTGATCCACCAACCGCGCTTGCTGTTGCTGGACGAGCCCCTGGGCGCCCTGGATGCCCTGACCCGGATCGAAATGCAGCAGTTGATCGAACGGCTCTGGCAGAAGCACGGCTTTACCGTGTTGCTGGTGACCCACGACGTCAGTGAAGCGGTGGCGATTGCCGATCGGGTGATCCTGATCGAAGACGGTGAAGTCGGCCTCGACCTGCATGTGGAGTTGCCACGACCTCGGGTTCGCGGCTCCCATCGGCTGGCGGCGCTGGAAACCGAAGTGCTCAATCGCGTGCTGGCGCTGCCCGGTCAGCCGCCGGAACCGGAACCTGTTTCACCACTGCCCACGCAATTGCGTTGGGCGCAATAACTCAAGCCTTCTATCAACGACAGGAATCAACATCATGACTATCAAAGCCATCAACGTTCGCAACCAGTTCAAGGGCTCGATCAAGGAAATCGTACTCGGTGATGTCCTTTCGGAAATCGACGTGCAGACCGCCTCCGGTATCGTGACTTCGGTGATCACCACGCGCTCGGTGAAAGAGCTGGAGCTGGTGGTCGGCAGTGAAGTGATTGCGTTTGTGAAATCCACCGAGGTGTCGATCGCCAAGTTGTAAGCGACGTGCAGTGCGCACAACCCCGGATGGTGTGAGCCCTTCGGGGTTTTTTGTGGGCGTGAATCAGTGAGTTCGGTGGTAAGGCCTTCGCGAGCAGGCTCGCTTCCACAGGGAATGGAGTTGTTCGCGAATGCCATGTTCGCTGAAGATCCAATGTGGGAGCGAGCCTGCTCGCGAAGAGGTCAGTGAAGCCGGCAAAAGAAATCAGGCTGGACTGGCGCGCTTGGGCAAATACGGCGGCAAATACAACCCCAGATACGCATCAAACACCCGCATGCCTTCCTCTGCCATGCGCGCAGTGATCTGCTCGTGCTGTTGCACCGAGCGTGCATACACCCGGTCCCCCAACTCCATGGCCAGGGCAAACACATCGACATCGGTCGGCAACTTCGGCAGTTCGAAGTGCCGATCGAACAGCTTGTGCATCAGGTCGCCCAGTTCGATGTCGTGCTGGCGGTCGGCCTGGGTGACTTCGGTCAGGCCGTGCTGGGCAAGGATCAACTGGCGGGCCGCGGCGTCTTCGCTGTAGATCGCGAGCATGCGTTGTTCCACCAGGCGTGACAGGTCGCGCCAGTCCCTGAGATTGTCATGGTCGATGGGGGCTTGCAGGCAGGCGCGGAAGGCGGCGTGGACGTCGGCCGTCAGGGCTTCGAGCAGGGCCGGGACGCTGGCGAAAAAGTGGTAGACGGAGGAGGGCGGGATCTGCGCGCGTTCGGCGACGCTATAGATCGACAGGCTGGCCACGCCCTCGGTAGCCAGCAGCGTACGGGCGGCATCGAGTATCGAATCGATCCGGGCCTGGCTGCGTGCGCGGGGTTTGCGAACGGTGGCGGTGCGCGTCATTGGAGTCTCCTGCGGGGCAGGGGGCATTGTACGAGCAGGCATCTGTGTTGTCTGCCAGGACGCCATCGCTAGCAGGCTAGCTCCCACAGTTGATCTCCAGTGAACGTAAATTCCGGGTACACAGATAACCCCTGTGGGAGCTAGCCTGCTAGCGATCCGCCGTAGGCGGCCATAAAAAAACGCCGCTGACTGTGAGGCCGGCGGCGTTGTTTTTTACTGCAACCGCTTAAACGGTATGCAGGTACCAGTTGTACTCAAGGTCGGAGATGGAGTGTTCGAACTCCTCCAGCTCACTCTCTTTACAGGCGACAAAGATATCGATGTATTTCGGATCGATGTACTTGGCCATGACTTCGCTGTCGTCCAGCTCGCGCAATGCATCGCGCAGGTTGTTCGGCAGGCTCTGCTCGTTCTGCTCGTAGGAGTTGCCTTCCACGGGCGCCCCTGGCTCGACCTTGTTGACCAGGCCGTGGTGCACGCCTGCCAAAACCGACGCCATCAGCAGGTACGGGTTGGCATCGGCGCCGGCCACACGGTGTTCGATGCGCACGGCATCGGAAGAACCGGTGGGTACGCGGATCGCCACGGTACGGTTGTCCAGGCCCCAGCACGGCGAATTCGGCACGTAGAACTGTGCGCCGAAACGACGGTAGGAGTTGACGTTCGGGCAGAGGAAAGCCATCTGCGCCGGTAGGGTCTCGAGCACACCGCCGATCGCGTGACGCAGTGCGGCGTTCTGCTCGGGATCCTCGCTGGCAAAAATATTTTTGCCCTCTTTATCAAGAATCGAGATGTGGACGTGCAGACCGTTGCCCGCCTGGCCCGGGTAAGGCTTGGCCATGAAGGTGGTGTCCATTTCATGGTCGTAGGCGATGTTCTTGATCAGTCGCTTGAGCAGGACCGCATAGTCGCAAGCCTTGATCGGGTCGGCCACGTGGTGCAGGTTCACTTCGAACTGCGCCGGGGCACTTTCCTTGACGATCGCGTCGGCAGGGATGCCTTGCTCTTTCGCACCTTCCAGAATGTCCTGGAGGCAGTCGACGTATTCGTCGAGGTCGTCGATCAGGTACACCTGTGTCGAGTGCGGGCGTTTGCCGGAGACCGGCGAGCGTGGCGGTTGCGGACGACCGTTCACGTTCTCCTGGTCAATCAGGTAGAACTCCAGTTCGAACGCGGCGCAGATGGTCAGGCCCATGTCGTCGAACTTGCGCACCACATTGGCCAGCACTTCTCGCGGATCGGCAAAGAATGGCTGGCCTTCGAGTTCGTGCATGGTCATTAACAGTTGCGCGGTCGGGCGCTTCTGCCAGGGCTCATTGCACAGGGTGTCGGGGATTGGATAACAGATTCGGTCAGCATCGCCGATGTCCAGGCCCAGGCCGGTGCTTTCCACCGTCGAGCCATTGATATCCAGAGCAAATAGAGAGGCCGGCAGGTTGATGCCTTTCTCGTAAACCTTGTGGAGACTGGTGCGTTCAATGCGCTTGCCGCGCACCACACCATTCATATCCGCAATCAGAAGGTCAACGTACAGAACCTCAGGATGTTCCTTAAGGAACGCGTTCGCTTCGTTAAGCTGAACGGCACGCGGGGGTACCGACATGATGCAACACCTTTGTTGTTAAAAATATCAATCATTGATCTCTTCGGTTTCCAGTCAACCCGAACGGCATGCCGAAGTCAAGTCAGGCCTTTTTTGCCCTGAAAAAGCGCTCGTAGGGCTTTTTTGAGGCAATTTGGGGCGTTTTTATGCCTTTGAGCGCTTTGCCGTCCGCGTGCTTGAGCGGGCCGTGTTGTATTTTTTACGGGGGTGTTGTGTAAAAAAATGAACAAGGCTAAGCTCGATTCAAACCCATAACAGCAATAATACCGGGGTGCTTCATGTCTCGCCTGCCGTTAATCGGCGTCACCTTCTGCTCCGGGCAGAACGGTCTGCATGCTTATCACATCAGTGGCGACAACTACGTTCACGCCGCGGCCTCAGCGGCTGAGGGCGTGCCGGTGATTCTTCAACTCCTGGCGGATCTGCCGGTCCCGTCCGATATTATGGACGGCCTGGACGACATTCTTTTTACCGGCTCTCTTTCTAATATAGAACCGTTTCACGATAGCGGCCCGGCGAATGCGTCGGGGACTGCTCATGATTCTGCACGCGCAACTACGCTCTCGTTGACCCGCGACTTTGTCGAGGCGGGTCTTTGTGCGCGGCCCTTGCAGTGGCAATCTGTACCAAGCGACGCCGATGCGTCAAACAACGCCTGACTTATAAGAGTCAGGAAACTCAGCCTAAGAGGCATTTATGAGTCACAACCTCGACCAGCTCACCGATTGGTTGAAAGACCGCAAGATCACAGAAGTCGAATGCATGATCGCCGACTTGACCGGGATCACCCGGGGCAAGATTTCGCCGACCAACAAGTTCATTGCCGAAAAAGGCATGCGCCTGCCCGAGAGCGTTCTGTTGCAGACCGTGACCGGCGACTATGTCGAAGACGACATCTATTACGAACTGCTCGATCCGGCCGACATCGACATGATCTGCCGGCCGGACGCGAATGCGGTGTTCCTGGTGCCCTGGGCCATCGAGCCGACCGCCCAGGTGATCCACGACACCTACGACAAGCAAGGCAACCCGATCGAGCTGTCGCCGCGCAACGTACTGAAGAAGGTGTTGAAACTCTATGCCGACAGGGGCTGGCAGCCGATCGTGGCGCCGGAAATGGAGTTTTACCTGACCAAGCGCAGCGACGACCCGGACTACCCGCTGCAACCGCCGATTGGCCGCTCCGGACGCCCGGAAATCGGTCGCCAGTCGTTCTCGATCGAAGCGGCGAACGAATTCGATCCGCTGTTCGAAGACGTCTACGACTGGTGCGAATTGCAGGAGCTGGACCTCGACACGCTGATCCACGAGGACGGCACCGCGCAGATGGAAATCAACTTCCGTCACGGCGATGCGTTGTCCCTGGCCGACCAGATCCTGGTGTTCAAGCGCACCATGCGTGAAGCCGCGCTCAAGCACGACGTGGCGGCCACTTTCATGGCCAAGCCCATGACCGGCGAGCCGGGCAGCGCGATGCACTTGCACCAGAGCATCATCGACCTGGAGACCGGCAAGAACGTTTTCTCCAATGAAGACGGAAGCATGAGCCAACTGTTCCTGCACCACATCGGTGGCCTGCAGAAACTGATCCCCGAGCTGTTGCCGCTGTTCGCGCCGAACGTCAACTCGTTCCGCCGCTTCCTGCCCGACACTTCGGCACCGGTGAACGTGGAGTGGGGCGAAGAGAACCGCACCGTGGGCCTGCGGGTGCCGGATGCCGGGCCGCAAAACCGTCGGGTGGAAAACCGCCTGCCGGGCGCCGACGCCAACCCGTACCTGGCCATCGCCGCGAGCCTGCTCTGCGGTTACATCGGCATGGTCGAAGGCCTGAACCCGAGCGCGCCGGTTGTGGGACGTGGCTATGAACGCCGCAACCTGCGCCTGCCGCTGACTATCGAGGACGCGCTGGAGCGCATGGAAAACAGCGCGACCGTCGAGAAGTACCTGGGCAAGAAATTCATCACTGGCTACGTCGCGGTCAAGCGGGCCGAGCATGAAAACTTCAAGCGCGTGATCAGTTCGTGGGAGCGGGAATTCCTGCTCTTCGCCGTCTGATGCGCCGGGCGCGGCGGAAAAATGCCGCGCCTTTCACTGAAATCTTAGGAGAGTTCGCATGACCAGCAACAACCCGCAAACCCGTGAATGGCAAACCCTGAGCAACGATCACCACCTGGCCCCGTTCAGCGACTTCAAGCAGCTGAAAGAGAAAGGCCCGCGGATCATCACCAACGCCAAGGGCGTTTACCTCTGGGACAGCGAAGGCAACAAGATCCTCGACGGCATGGCCGGCCTGTGGTGCGTGGCGATCGGCTACGGTCGCGATGAACTGGCCGATGCCGCCAGCAAGCAGATGCGCGAGCTGCCGTACTACAACCTGTTCTTCCAGACCGCTCACCCGCCGGTACTGGAGCTGGCCAAGGCGATTTCCGACATCGCGCCGCAAGGCATGAACCATGTGTTCTTCACCGGTTCCGGTTCCGAAGGCAACGACACCATGCTGCGCATGGTTCGCCATTACTGGGCGATCAAGGGCCAGCCGAAGAAGAAAGTCATCATCAGCCGCAAGAACGGCTATCACGGCTCCACCGTGGCCGGCGCGAGCCTGGGTGGCATGACGTACATGCACGAGCAGGGCGACTTGCCGATCCCGGGCATCGTCCACATCGCGCAGCCGTACTGGTTCGCTGAAGGCGGCGACATGACCCCGGATGAATTCGGTGTGTGGGCAGCCAATCAGCTGGAAGAGAAGATCCTGGAAGTCGGCGTCGACAACGTCGGGGCCTTCATTGCCGAGCCGATCCAGGGTGCCGGCGGCGTGATCATTCCGCCAGACACCTACTGGCCGCGCATCAAGGAAATCCTCGCCAAGTACGACATCCTGTTCGTGGCCGACGAGGTGATTTGTGGTTTCGGTCGCACGGGTGAGTGGTTCGGTACCGATTTCTACGACCTCAAGCCCGACATGATGACCATCGCCAAAGGCCTGACATCCGGTTACATCCCCATGGGTGGCCTGATCGTGCGTGACGAAGTGGTGGCGGTGCTCAACGAAGGTGGCGATTTCAACCACGGCTTCACCTATTCCGGGCACCCGGTGGCTGCTGCGGTGGCGCTGGAAAACATCCGCATCCTGCGCGAAGAAAAAATTGTCGAGCGCGTTCATGCAGAAACGGCACCCTATTTGCAGAAACGTCTGCGGGAACTGAACGATCACCCGTTGGTGGGGGAAGTTCGCGGTGTGGGTCTGTTGGGGGCCATCGAACTGGTGCAGGACAAGGCCACCCGCAAACGTTACGAAGGCAAGGGCGTCGGCATGATCTGCCGCACGTTCTGCTTCGAAAACGGCCTGATCATGCGCGCCGTCGGCGACACCATGATCATTGCTCCGCCACTGGTGATTACACCGGCTGAAATCGATGAGCTGGTAACAAAGGCACGCAAGTGCCTGGACCTGACACTGAGTGCGTTGCGGGGCTAAGTGCTAGGCTCTGAGCGGGGTGTGAAGTTTGCATTTCGCTCAGAGCAGACAAAGGATGGGGCTTTCCTTGAAAGCCTGCCTTGGATCTTGCCAGACTACCGCTTGTCCGGATGCCCGGGAAAGGCTGCTGGACTCGTGGTTAAAAAGAAAAATTGGAGCATTACCCATGAAGGCATTAGGTATGAAGATAGCTGGCAAGACCCTCCTCGCCATGTCCCTGATGGGCGTGATGGCGGGCGCAGTTCAGGCGGACGACAAGGTTCTTCATGTGTACAACTGGTCCGATTACATCGCGCCGGATACCGTCAAGAAGTTCGAAGCCGAGTCGGGGATCAAGGTTGTTTACGACGTATTCGACAGTAACGAAACCCTGGAAGCCAAGTTGCTGGCAGGCAAGTCCGGTTATGACATCGTCGTACCATCGAACAACTTCCTGGCCAAGCAGATCAAGGCTGGCGTTTACCAGAAGCTGGACAAGTCCAAGTTGCCCAACTGGAAGAACCTGAACCCTGACCTGCTCAAAGCGGTATCGGTCAGTGACCCGGGCAACGAACACGCCTTCCCTTACATGTGGGGTTCGATCGGTATCGGCTTCAATGCCGAGAAGGTCAAGGCTGCACTGGGTGCCGATGCGCCAACCAACTCCTGGGACCTGCTGTTCAAACCTGAAAACGCCGCCAAGTTGAAGTCGTGCGGTATCAGTTTCCTCGATTCGCCTACCGAGATGATTCCGGTGGCGTTGCACTACCTGGGCTATCCAACCGACAGCCAGGACAAAAAACAACTGGCCGAAGCCGAAGCCTTGTTCCTGAAGATTCGTCCTTCGGTGGGCTACTTCCACTCGTCCAAGTACATCTCCGACCTGGCCAACGGCAACATCTGCGTCGCCGTCGGTTACTCGGGCGACATCTACCAGGCCAAAGCTCGCGCAGCTGAAGCCGGTGACAAGGTGAAGGTCAGCTACAACATTCCGAAAGAAGGTGCGGGCAGCTTCTACGACATGGTCGCCATCCCTAAAGATGCCGAAAACGTCGAAGGCGCCTACAAGTTCATAACCTTCCTGCAGAAGCCGGAAATCATGGCTGAAATCACCAACGCCGTGCGCTTCCCGAACGGGAACGCGGCGGCCACCGCACTGGTCGATAAAGACATTACTGCCGATCCAGGCATCTACCCGCCGGCGGAAGTGCTGGCCAAGCTGTATGCGATCGCCGACTTGCCGGCGGCCACCCAGCGGATCCTGACTCGCAGCTGGACCAAGATCAAATCGGGTAAGTAAGTAAAGCCCTGTAGGAGCGAGCTTGCTCGCGAAAAAAACCGCAACGCCGCGGGGTGTCAGGCACCGCGCGTTATCGTTGACGACTATCGCGAGCAAGCTCGCTCCCACAGGTATCTGTATAAAAGTTTTGCTGGAACGGTTTTTCGAGGGTAAGTTGCGCGCCGGTTTTGTTGCCGGACAGCCATGGCTGTCATGTAACGCGGGGCAACTTGGGCCCAACTAATTTTAGAGGACCTCCACTTGCCTATTTTTTCTTTGTTGCGCAATGCCCTGCTGGTCGGTGCCGGACTGACGATTGCCGTCAGTGTCCAGGCGGCCGGTACCGTGCATATTTATAACTGGTCGGACTACATCGGTGAGACCACCCTGGCCGACTTCCAGAAAGAGACCGGCATCAAGCCGGTTTATGACGTTTTCGATTCCAACGAAACCCTGGAAGGCAAGTTGTTGGCCGGGCGTACCGGATATGACGTGGTCGTGCCGTCCAACCACTTCCTGGGCAAGCAGATCAAGGCCGGTGCTTTCCAGAAGCTCGACAAATCCAAACTGCCGAACTATTCGAACCTCGACCCGGTGCTGCTCAAGCGCCTGGAACAGAACGATCCAGGCAACCAGTACGCCGTGCCGTATCTGTGGGGCACCAACGGCATCGGTTACAACGTCGACAAGGTCAAGGCAGTGCTCGGCGTCGACAAGATCGACTCCTGGGATGTGGTATTCGAACCCCAGAACATCAAGAAGCTGCAGAGCTGCGGCGTGGCGTTCCTCGACTCTGCCGATGAAATGATGCCCACCGTCCTCAACTACATGGGCCTCGACGCCAACAGCACCAACCCCGAAGACTACAAAAAGGCCGAAGCCAAGTTGCTGGCGGTGCGCCCTTACGTGACCTACTTCCACTCGTCCAAGTACATCGCCGACCTGGCCAACGGCGACATCTGCGTTGCCATCGGTTTCTCCGGCGACATGTTCCAGGCCAGAAATCGCGCGGCCGAAGCGAAGAAAGGCGTAAACATCGCTTATTCGATTCCCAAGGAGGGTGGCGCGCTCTGGTTCGACATGCTGGCGATTCCGAAGGACTCGAGCAACGTCAAAGAGGCCCACGCTTTCATCAACTATTTGCTCAAGCCCGAGGTGATCGCCCAGGTCAGTGATTATGTCGGCTACGCCAACCCTAACCCCGGGTCGGACAAATTGATGGATCAGTCCATCCGCACCGACGAGTCGGTTTATCCACCGCAAGCCGTCCTCGACAAGACTTACGTGTCCATCGAGTTACCACCGAATATTCAACGTTTGATGACCCGCAGCTGGACCAAGGTCAAGTCGGGCAAGTAGCTGCAAGGCTCAAGCTATCCAGGGTTCGCTCATTGGGGCGAACTGCAAATTTTGTTGGGAGTTTCGTAAATGGCAGTTGCCTCCGGCGCCTATAAGAAAGCCCTCGAGGGCGACCAGTCACCTAAACAGGTGTTGGTCAAAATCGACCGGGTCACGAAGAAGTTCGACGAGACGATTGCCGTGGACGATGTGTCCTTGGAAATCAGGAAAGGCGAGATTTTCGCGCTGCTCGGCGGTTCGGGATCGGGCAAATCCACGTTGCTGCGCATGCTCGCAGGCTTCGAACGGCCCACGGAGGGGCGCATTTTCCTCGATGGCGTAGACATCACCGACATGCCGCCGTACGAGCGGCCGATCAACATGATGTTCCAGTCCTACGCCTTGTTCCCGCACATGACCGTGGCGCAGAACATCGCGTTCGGCCTCAAGCAGGACAAGCTTCCCGCGGCTGAAGTCGATGCCCGCGTGGCCGACATGCTCAAGCTGGTGCAGATGACCCAGTACGCCAAGCGCAAGCCGCATCAGTTGTCCGGTGGCCAGCGTCAGCGTGTGGCTTTGGCCCGCTCCCTGGCCAAGCGGCCGAAGCTGTTGCTGCTCGACGAACCGATGGGAGCGCTGGACAAGAAGCTGCGTTCGCAAATGCAGCTGGAGCTGGTCGAGATCATCGAGCGGGTCGGCGTAACCTGCGTCATGGTGACCCACGACCAGGAAGAGGCCATGACCATGGCCGAGCGCATCGCGATCATGCACCTGGGCTGGATCGCCCAGATCGGCAGCCCGATCGACATCTACGAAACCCCGACCAGCCGCCTGGTCTGCGAATTCATCGGCAACGTCAACATCTTCGACGGTGAAGTGGTGGACGACGCCGAGGGCCATGCGCTGATCACCTGCAAGGATCTGGACCGCAACATCTACGTCGGTCACGGCATCAGCACCTCGGTGCAGGACAAGTCGGTGACCTACGCGATCCGTCCGGAAAAACTGCTGGTGACCCCGGACATGCCGACCTGCGAGTACAACTGGTCCAGCGGCAAGGTGCACGATATCGCCTACCTGGGCGGTCACTCGGTGTTCCACGTCGAGCTGCCGAGCGGCAAGATCGTCCAGTCTTTCGTCGCCAACGCCGAGCGCCGCGGTCAGCGCCCAACCTGGGGTGATCAGGTTTACGTGTGGTGGGAAGACGACAGCGGCGTGGTACTTCGCTCATGAACATGCGCAAATTCAAACGCCGTCTCAACCGAATAATTCCCGGTGGCCGCCAACTGGTCATCGGGGTTCCGTTCATCTGGCTGTTCCTGTTCTTCATGTTGCCGTTCTTCATCGTGTTGAAGATCAGCTTCGCCGAAGCCGACGTGGCCATTCCGCCGTACACCCAGATCTACAGCTACCTCGACCAGAAGGTGCAGTTGCTGCTTAACCTGAGCAACTACGCGATGCTGGCCGGCGACGAGCTGTACATCGCCGCTTACCTCGGTTCGTTGAAGATGGCGCTGATCAGCACCGTCCTCTGTTTGCTGATCGGCTACCCCATGGCCTACGCCATTGCCAGTGCCCGCAAAGAGATGCAAACGGTACTGGTGCTGCTGATCATGATGCCGACCTGGACCGCGATCCTGATCCGCGTTTATGCGTGGATGGGCATCCTCAGCAACAACGGTCTGCTCAACGGTTTCCTGATGACCATGGGCTGGATTGATGAGCCGCTGCAAATCCTCAATACCAACCTCGCCGTGTATATCGGTGTGGTGTATTCGTACCTGCCCTTCATGATCCTGCCGCTCTACGCCAACCTGGTGAAGCACGACAACAGCCTGCTGGAAGCTGCATCCGACCTGGGTTCGAGCACGTTCAACAGCTTCTGGAAAATCACCGTGCCGTTGTCGAAAAACGGTATTGTCGCCGGCTGCATGCTGGTGTTCATCCCGGTCGTGGGCGAGTTCGTGATCCCGGAACTGCTCGGTGGTCCGGAAACCCTGATGATCGGTAAAGTGCTGTGGCAAGAGTTCTTCAACAACCGTGACTGGCCGGTGGCATCTGCCCTGGCGGTGGTCATGCTGGCGATCCTGATTGTGCCGATCATCCTGTTCAACCGTAGCCAGGCCAAAGAAATGGAGGGCAAGGAATGAAGCGCTTCCGTTTCTCGAGTTTCATGTTGATAGCGGGTTTGCTGTTCATCTACGCGCCGATGCTGATCCTGGTGATCTACTCGTTCAACGCCTCCAAGCTGGTGACGGTGTGGGGCGGCTGGTCGATCAAGTGGTACGTCGGCTTGATGGACAACACCCAACTGATGGGCTCGGTGGTGCGCTCGCTGGAAATCGCCTGCTACACGGCGGTGGCGGCGGTGGCGCTGGGGACGTTGGCAGCATTCGTGCTGACGCGTATCACTCACTTCAAGGGGCGCACGCTGTTCGGTGGCCTGGTCACCGCGCCGCTGGTGATGCCCGAAGTGATCACCGGTCTGTCGCTGTTGCTGCTGTTCGTGGCCATGGCGCAGATGATCGGTTGGCCGCAGGAGCGCGGCATCGTCACCATCTGGATCGCCCACACCACGTTCTGTGCGGCGTATGTGGCAGTGGTGGTGTCGGCGCGCTTGCGTGAGCTGGACCTGTCCATCGAAGAAGCGGCCATGGACCTCGGTGCACGGCCGTGGAAGGTGTTCTTCCTGATCACCATCCCGATGATCGCGCCTTCGTTGGGGGCGGGCGGCATGATGTCCTTCGCCCTGTCGCTGGATGACCTGGTGCTGGCGAGTTTCGTGTCGGGCCCGGGTTCGACCACCCTGCCGATGGAAGTGTTCTCGGCGGTGCGCCTGGGGGTCAAGCCCGAGATCAATGCCGTGGCCAGTCTGATTCTGCTGGCGGTGTCGCTGATGACGTTCCTGGTCTGGTTCTTCAGCCGCCGTGCCGAAGAAAGTCGCAAGCGTGCGATCCAGCAAGCGATCGAAGAAGGCGCTGCCGACTCCTGGAGACAACCGGACGCACGTCGCGCGCAGCAGGCGCCGGAAGCGGTTTGAAGTAATGCCGGGTTGATCACAACAGTGTGGCCAACCCAGATCCAATGTGGGAGCGAGCTTGCTCGCGATAGCGGAGTTTCAGTCACCATCAATTTTGGCTGTTACGCCCTCATCGCGAGCAAGCTCGCTCCCACATTTTGGTTAGGCGACCCACGGTGACTTGCGGATGATCTCGACAAAGTTCATCGGCTTGAAACCCGGCTCGCTGTCGACCAGAACATCAGCGTTCACAGTGCCGAAAGTGGTGTCCGGCTTGTGTTTGAAGCCATTGGCGAACGCACACAGGATGCACTCCTTGAACCCGTCGCCCCGTGGATGCGCATGCACCACTGCTTCACGCTGCACGGTGGGGAACGCGGCGTAGTCGATACCCAACACATCCATTTCGACACCGGCAGTCACCAGTGCCACGTTGGGGCGCAGGTGTTGCGGCACGCCCGGAGTGGTGTGCAGGGCGATCGACAGCCACACCTGCTCGATATCGTCGTCCGACAAACCGTAGGGCTTGAGAAAAGCCTTGGCGGCGTTGGCGCTGTCGACTTCGAAGCGCTCGTTATCCGTGCGATGACCTTCCACCAGCCCCAGGTCATGGAACATGGCGCCGACATACAACAGCTCGGGGTTGTAGGCCAGTTGCCTGCGCTCACCGCTCAAGGCACCGAACAGGAACACCCGGCGGGAGTGGTGGTAAAGCAGGTCGGATTCAACGTCGCGGATGTATTCGGTGGTGGCCTTGGCCAGGGCGCTGTCGGGGATCTTGATACCGGCGATGGTGCTGCTCATGCTGATTTCCTCGTGGAGAACGCCGTGGCGGCGCTGAAGAATCCAGTCTGTTCCGGGACCCCGGGCCAGACAATCGATCCATGGCTGCGATCCTTGCCAATGAACATGCATATCGCGCCAACCTCGCTTGTTGCACGCGGATTGGCTAGGGTTGCACCAGATCCTGTAGGAGCGAGCTTGCTCGCGAAGGACGTGAAGGCGCCGCGTTCATTCAGGGAGCCCCCGTTATCGTTAACGTCTTTCGCGAGCAAGCTCGCTCCTACAGGGGGGGCGGCGCATCCAGAGCTATTGAGGGCGATTCACGTAATGACTAAAACCATCGCCATCGTGGTCTTCGCAGGCGTCCAGTCCCTGGACGTCACCGGCCCCATGGATGTGTTTTCCGAAGCCAATCGCTTTCTGGCGCCGGACGATCACTATCGCCTGGAAGTGATCGGGGTCGAGCGTGGGGTGATGGCGTGTTCCAACGGTTTGTCGCTCAATGCCCATCTGCATTTCAGCGAGGCACTGCAGGCCTATGACTTGCTGCTGGTGGCCGGTGGGCCGCAGTTGCCGTTCATGCAGTTCGGCGTGGCATTCGATGCCTGGCTGCGCGATGCCTGTGCGCGGGCGCAGCGGTTTGGATCGATCTGCAACGGCGCCTTCATGCTGGCCCGGGCCGGATTGCTTGATGGAAGAACGGTGACCACCCATTGGGGCGATGCGGCGGCACTGGCTGCGTTATGCCCCTCGACTCAGGTCGAAGCCGATCGCCTGTACGTGCAGGATGGCGAGCTGTACACCTCGGCCGGGGTCACGGCAGGGATCGATCTGTCGTTGTACCTGCTGGGGCGCGACCATGGGCCGGAGGTGGCCCTGAGCGTGGCCAAGCGGCTGGTGGTATTCACCCAGCGCTCGGGAGGGCAATCGCAGTTCAGCCCGTTCCTCACGCCCCACGCGGAGCCAACTTCGGCAGTGGCGATGGTTCAGCACTATGTGCTGGCCAACCTCACCGGCGACCTGACGATTGCCGACCTGGCCAACGCTGCCAACATGAGCGCGCGCAATTTTTCCCGGGTGTTTGCCAAGGAGGCGAAGATCACCCCGGCGGAATTCGTCGAGCGGGCGCGGGTGGATGCGGCGAGGGTGCTGCTTGAGAGCACCCATTCGCCGCTCAAGACCGTGGCCTATCAGTGCGGGTTTCGCGATGCCCAGCATATGCGCAGTGTGTTCAATCGCAGGCTCGGGGTGACGCCGCAGCAGTTCAGGTTGAACTTTGCGGCGGTGGTGTGAGCCGGCATCGTTGTGGGCTGTCAGGGCCTCTTCGCGAGCAGGCTCGCTCCCACAGTTGACCGAGTTGTGCAGACAGACACGGTTTAATGTGGGAGCGAGCCTGCTCGCGAAGAGGGCAGCCCGGCCAACACAAATCTACTGCGCAGCCCGCGCCGGCAGCAGCTTCAATGTGCTACGCGTATTGGCGCTGACTTCTTCGTCGTTGATATAGGCCTGGTAGTAGACCCCTTCGATAAACGCCTCGGCCTGGTCGTCAAAGTGCCTGTCAAACGGCACACCGCTCTGGCCGACCGGGTTGACGGTCAGGCTGTGGGCCGGGTCGGCGAAGTCGATCAGGCGCCGGGTCGACGGGCCGTAAGTCACTGGCCAGGGTGCCGGGCCGATTTTGGAGGAGAGGTTGTTCGGCACTTCATGGGTGCCGGGCGCCGCGAACGGGCCGACGTTGAAGATCCGGTCCAGCGGCTTCTGCTGCCCCAATGGATGCCCATGGGTCAGGGTGTGTGCCTTGCCCCACTGCCATTGCGCGAAATCCGCACCCAAGGTGGTCTTGAGGTGCGCGAGGCTCGCTTGCCAGGCAACCTTGACCGTATCGGCGCGGGTTTCCTTGCCGAGGGTGTTGCGGTTGTCCCACCACGGCGCGTCGGCGGTCGCCGCCAGGCGCGGCAGTGCAGCATCGATCACCCGGGTCGAGAGCAGCGTTTCGAAGAATTCATTGCCCAGCTCATCGTGCATCGCAGCATCGGCCAGGTTGAACAGGAACTGGTTGAACAGCGTGGCGCTGGTGGAATCCAGCGGGTAATCGCCTTGCCACTGCGCCAGTTGCTCGACCAGCTTGAGTTCGGCCGGATCGCTCACCACTTCACGCAGTACCGGCAACAACGGAGCGAGCAAGCGCGGGCCGTAGGCGGTGGTGGTGCCCAGTTGCAGTTTCTGGCTGGCGTCCAGGTCCCACTTGATCGTCTTGTCGCTGAGTTGGCGATTGAGCTGCTGACCCCGATCGGCCAGGTTGTAGTAACCGGGAATCTCGATGCCGGTTGGTGAGGGCGGCTGGAAGTTGGCCGAGACGATATACCCCCGCGCCGGGTTCTCTTCCTGCGGGTTGGCGCTGAACGGGTGGAAGCCTTCCTTGTCCGCCTCGGCGGTGCTGCCGTCGAGAATGAACCACGGCCGCACGCCCGCCGGGCGTTTGGGCAATTGTGCCGCCGCCCACCAGCCGATGTCGCCCTTGGCATTGGCCCAGACGATGTTCAGGCCCGGTGCCTGGACCTTGGCGGCGGCACTGCGTGCCTTGGCCAGGGTGTCGGCGCGGTTCATCTGGTAGAAGCCCTCGATGATCGGATTCTGGCTTTCGAGAAAGCCCCACCACATGGCGATCGGCGTTTTGCCGACGCTGTTGCCCAGCGCATCGTTGACGATCGGGCCATGGGGCGATTGGCGCAGCACCAGCGTCACCGGTGCCTGGCCCTTGACCGCGATCTGCTGTTCGCTGCTCACCATGTCGACCCACTTGCCGCGATACCAGACCTGATTCGGATTCTGCGGATTGACCTTTTCGGCGATCAAGTCCAGGTCATCGTTCTGGAACATGGTGATGCTCCAGCCGAAGTCGCGGTTCATCCCGAGAGAGGCGAACGGCATCAACGCCTGATAGTGACCGTAGAGCTCGAAGCCCGGTGCCGATAGCTGCGCTTCGTACCACACCGACGGCGCGGAAAAGCGGATATGCGGGTCACCGGCCAACAGTGGTTTGCCGCTCTTGGTGCGATTGCCCGAGACGACCCAGGCGTTACTGCCCTCGAACTGCGGCAGGCCGTTGTCGGCCAGTGCCTGTTCGCTGAGGCGGGCGAGGGCATTGAGATCTTTCCAGTCGGTGCTGGCGAGGGACGGTACGGCAGCGCTGGGATTCTTCGCCAGCACGCCTTTGGGCTGCCAGTCGAGATCGAACACGTTGAGGTAGTTGGCACCCAGCTGATCGCGCACATACGTCAACAAGGGCTCGGTGCGAAACGCCGCGGCGAAACTGTAGGCCATGTACCCGGCGATGCTGATGGTGTCCTGAGCGGTGAACGGGCGCTTGGCAATGCCCAGTACATCGAATTCCACGGGCTTTGGATGGCTGTCCTGATATTGGTTGATGCCGTCCAGGTAGGCTTGCATGGCGATGAAGGCCGGCGATTGTTTGTCCATGTCCGCCAGGTAGGTTTCGGCACGTTCGCGTATGCGCAAGCTGCGCATCAGCTTGTCGGTATCGAGCAGTTTCGGGCCCAACACTTCGGCCAGTTCGCCGCGGGCGAGGCGGCGCAGGACTTCCATCTGAAACAGCCGATCCTGGGCGTGCACGTACCCGAGGGCGCGGTACAGGTCGGGTTCGTTTTCCGCGCGGATGTGCGGGATGCCGCGCTCGTCGTAGCGCACGGTGACCGAACCTTGCAGGTGTTGCAGCTCGACCATGCCCTGGCGTGTCGGCTGTTTGCTGTAGACGTACCAGCCGGCACCCGCGGCGAGCGCGACAATCAGCAGGGCGAGAATGGTCAGGCTACGTTTCATGATGAATCCTTGTTGTTATTAGTGGCAGCAGCTCCCTGGCGCCACTGTTTAACACGGCTCGGCGAATAGGCCCATCGCCCTAAGGAGGGATTCGTATTGCGAGGTTTTTCCCTACTTCGTTGGATCGACAGGCCACGGGCAGTAACACCCCACCGCCAACGTATGCGTGGCATTCACGGTTCGGCCTTCGTTTAACGCTTGCAGGATCGGCTCGATAAAACTGTTACTGGAGTTGCAGGTCAGGCCTTCGCTGTACGGCCCGAAATACGCCAGCTTGCCGCTGCGATCCCAGATCGCCACGGCCGGGCTGGCGGGGATCTGTTCGGAGCCTGGCAGGACGGTGATGGTTTTCAGGCTGCTCAAGGTGCTCGGCAACTGGCCGTGGCTGGCGGGTTTCTGGACGGCATAAAACTCCACCCCCTTCGGTCCGTACTGCTCAACCAGTTCGCTCAGATGTTGTTGATTGCCGACGTTGCACGGGCAGGCCGGGTCCCAGAAGTGCACCAGGCGGATGGCGCCGGGGCCGGCGAGATTGTCCGGCAGGCGCAACGGGTCGCCGGAAAACACTGCAGTGTGCGAACTGAACGGGCGCAGGTAGCGCCCCTGAAACCAGTCGTAGGCAGCCCAAAGCACACCGGCGCAGACGAGGGCGAGCAGGCTGGCAAGCAGTGTGGTGCGGTAGGGTGAACGCATGGGTTTCAATCCTCGAAGGTCGGCCAGCTTGCCATGCTTGCCGCGACAGATGAATATCGCAGGCCTATAAAGTCCGTTTCATGCTCTGGAATCGTCCATGTCCGCAACATTTGACCCCGATCATCTGCGTGCCAGTCTGCAGCCACTGGCTGAGGCGCGGCCGCTGTCGGTGGAGGCATTGGCCTACCAGCGTTTCTATGGGCTCGATTTTCCTGGGCGACATCTGCGCAGCGGCCTGGGTCGTTTCCCAGTGGATGGTTATGAGGTGGTCAGCCAGTTCTGGTGGCCGCAGCAGGCCAAGGCGACGCTGTTTTTGTTCCACGGCTTTTATGATCACACCGGGCTCTACCGGCATGTGATCGAGTGGGCGCTGGACCAGGGGTTTGCCGTGATTGCCTGCGATTTGCCGGGGCATGGTCTGTCCAGCGGTGAGCGCGCCAGCATCAAGGATTTCGCCGAGTATCAGGACACGCTGCAAGGATTGTTCGCCGAGGCGCAGTCCCTCGATCTGCCGCAGCCGTGGCACCTGTGCGGGCAAAGCACGGGCGGCGCGATCGTGATCGATCATGTGCTCAACGCGGGGGCCAGCAGTCCGGCCCAGGGCCAGGTGATCCTGCTTTCGCCGTTGGTAAGGCCGCGGGCCTGGGGCTGGTCGCAACTGAGCTATTACGCGCTCAAACCCTTTGTCAAAGCCATCGCCCGACGTTTCAGCGAGAACTCCAACGATCCGGATTTCTTGCCGTTTTTGCAGGCTGATCCGTTGCAGCCACTGCGTTTGCCAACCGCCTGGGTCGGTGCGCTGGCGCGATGGATCAAGCGCATCGAAGCCGCGCCGGGCAGCACGCGACGGCCGCTGATTGTGCAGGGGCAGGCGGACATGACGGTGGATTGGCAGCATAACCTTGCCGTGTTGAAGGCCAAGTTCGACCGGCCGCAGGTGTTGATGCTGCCGGAGGCGCGGCATCATCTGGCGAACGAGACGCTGGCGTTGCGGGGGGAGTATTTCGGGTTTTTGACCAAGCGGGTCAAGGGCAGGAATCTTTAGCGTCAGTTCGGGCCCCATCGCGAGCAGGCTCGCTCCCACAGTTGAACGCGTTGTACGGACAAGCACGGTCTAATGTGGGAGCGAGCCTGCTCGCGATGGGGCCCTTGCAGGCGCCCAAGATTACTGGCGAAGCGTGGAAGTATCCTGCCCCACCGCCAACCCCGCCCGAATCGCCGCCAACGCCGCCTGATAATAAGCCTGGCCTTCAGCCGACTCGGCAAAGGTGGCGAACTCCTCCAGTTCGTTGTCCGACAGGTCGCGATAGACATACAGCAGGGTGTTGTTCAAATCGCTGCCGATCTGATCCATTAAGCGCTGGCGCTGACCGTTCAACATGCCTTGGGCCTGACCGCCACCGAGCAGGCCGGGGATCATCGAACTCAGGCTGTCGGCCGCGACACCGGCAATCGCCAGGCTGACTTCGGCACCGGCCTCGCGAGCGGGCAGGGCCTGGGCCAGGTGACCGATGATCAGCATGCGGCTGTCGCTGGCCTGGATCTTCGGCAGGCCCTTGGCGTTTTTCGCCAGTTGATCGCGACGGGTCGCGAGCAACTCGGCGGCGACTATTTTCTTGCCCAGTGGCGACTGGAAGAAGGTCAGCGCCGGTTTCGGGTCGGCGAGGGCCTTGCGCAGTTGTGCTTCGGCGCGCTGGTCGACGGCCTGGGGGGCGAAGCGCTGATTGCTGTTGTTGACCAGTGCCTGGAATACCGCCGGTGGCAGGCTGTTCTGGTAGCGCTTTTGAGCGGCCGAGAGTGCATCGTTGAAATGCGCGCGTTGTTCTGGCCAGCCGGCGACCTTGTACAACTGGTCGTGGCCGTCTGCCCAGGCGGGCGTGACGCAGAACATAAGCAGTGAAAAAAGCAAACGACGCATAGGGGCTCCTGTCGGCAGGCGACTATTCTCCGTGGGGCATCCGTACTTGTCGAGAATTCGTATCAACCCGCTGCGCGGCTCTGTCGGATTTGCAGGCACAGGCATACTATGCGCGCCATGCAAATACCCTCTGATCACCCGCTGCTGATACGTATCGTCGACGACCTGGCTGAGCACGGCTGGTCGCAGCAGAATATTTTCCTGCCAATGGGTCTGACCCAGGAACTGGCGGCGGAGTGCCGTAAACGTTCCGCCGAGGGTGAACTGGCCCCGGCCGCCGTGGGCCGCGGGCCGACATCGGAGGTGCGCGAGGGCATTCGCGGTGACCATATCCAGTGGATCGAGCCAGGGCAGGCAGTGGCTTGCGACAGTTATCTGGGGCTGATGGACAGCTTGCGCGAGGCGATGAATCGCGGCTTGTACCTGGGCCTGGAAGATTTCGAAAGCCATTTCGCCCTGTACCCGCCCGGTGCTTTCTACCTCAAGCACCTCGACCGCTTCCGCGACGATGACCGGCGCATGGTCTCGGCGGTGGTCTACCTCAATGACGCCTGGCAGCCGGAGCACGGCGGTCAGTTGCGCATGTACCTGGATGAGGCTGTCGAATACGATGTGGTGCCTGTCGGCGGATGCCTGGTGGTGTTCCTGTCGGGTGAGGTACCCCACGAAGTCCTGCCCGCGACGCGAGAGCGCCTGTCGTTGACCGGCTGGTTCCGGCGGCGCGGCAACGAGCCGTTCTGATCATGCAGAAGATTCTGGTAAGCCGCTGCCTGCTGGGCCACCGCGTACGTTACGACGGCGGAGCCAGCGGGCCGTTCGATCAGCTCCAGCAATGGGTCGACGAAGGTCGGGTCGTACCCTTGTGTCCGGAAGTCGCCGGCGGATTGCCGACGCCAAGGGCCGCCGCGGAGATTCCGGGCGGGCAGGGCGGCGAGGTGCTGGATGGTCATGCGGCGGTGATCACCACCGAGGGCGAGGATGTCAGTGCGCAGTTTCTGAGCGGTGCCTGGCAGGCGCTGGAACTGGTTCAGAAGCACAACATCCGCATCGCCGTGCTCAAGGCCAACAGCCCGTCCTGCGGGAATCTGCTGACCTATGACGGGACGTTCAGCGGGGTGAAGGTCAGTGGTGAGGGGGTGACGGCGGCGTTGCTCAGGCGCCATGGCGTTCAAGTCTTCAGTGAACTCGAGTTGCCGCAAGCGGCGGCAGTCCTGGCAACCCAGAACTAACTACACAAAAACCTGTGGGAGCGAGCTTGCTCGCGATGGCGACCTAACATTCAACAACAATGTTGGCTGGTATGGCCCCATCGCGAGCAAGCTCGCTCCCACAGGTTTATCTTTCGCTTCACATCTCCAGCGATTTCAGGGTTTCGGCGCCACACCCGCATCCGCGCCGAACCATTTCTGCTCCAGCGCCTCCAGCCGGCCATCGGCCTTGATCCGCTGCAGTGCATTTTCCAGGCTGGCGTGAAACGCCGGGTTTCCCTTCTGAAAAGGAATCACCAGGCCCACAGCCGGGGCGGCTTTGGGTTTTTGTTCCGTCAGCGACTGCACCAACAGAATTGAACGCGGTGGCTCTTCTTTCTGCGCGATCAATTGCGCATCCGCGTGAATGTAAGGTGCGCTGAAGTCGAAACGATCCTTGAGATCAGGGGTCATTGCTATGTGGTTGATGGCAACGTCGTACTTACCGCTCTCGACACCGGCCAGCATGTCGCCGGAATCGGTGATGACGAAGTCGGACCGCACATCCAGTTCATTGGCCAGCAACTGACCCAATTCGACTTCGAAGCCCGTCAGTTTGCCGTCGTCCTTGAAATTGAAGGGCGGTGTATTAGCCTCAAGGGCAATGCGCAATTCGCCACGGTCGTTCACGTCGTCAATCAGTTCGGCATGAGCCAAGGGGCTCAAAAGGGGTAGCAGGCAGATCAGGCCAGGCAAAAAACGCATGGTCACTCCTTTGAATTCATTATCGCGATGCTCTGGGTCAGGCTCGCTTTGCTATGGTTGTCGAGAGCCTTCGACAACGAATGGCCGTGAAGTTGTCATGGTCGCGTGGATTTTACGGAAAAACTGGAGAAGAGAATGAAAACCTTTATGTCACGAGCAGTATTGGCGAGCCTGCTGATGGGGGCTTCGATGCTGGCAACAGCTGCCACACCGGCGCCCAAGGGGGCAGAGGTGTCCATCGTTTCTCCCGAGGACGGTGCCACGGTTGGGCAGACCTTCACGGTCAAGTTCGCCGTCAAGGACATCTCGCTGGCACCGGCGGGTGATGTCACCAAGAACACCGGCCACCACCACCTGCTGATCGATGTCGACAAATTGCCTGCTGCCGGTGCGCCAATTCCGACGGATGCCAACCACATGCACTTCGGCAAGGCGCAGACCCAGGCTGAAATCAAGCTGGCCCCGGGCAAGCATACCTTGCAGCTTGAATTGGGGGATGCGGGACACATGCCGTTCGACCCGCCGATCGTTTCGAAGAAGATTACCGTCAACGTCAAATGACATTGTCATACCCATAAAAAAGGGAGCCCCTCGGGGCTCCCTTTTTGTCACTCGAGTCGCTATCAGAACAATACGCGGCAACGAATGGTGCCGTTGATGTGCTGCAGCTTCTCCTGGGCCATTTCCGAGTAGTCGGCATCGACGTCGATCACGACGTAGCCGACTTTCTCGTTGGTCTGCAGGAACTGACCGGAAATGTTGATGCCGTTTTCGGCGAAGACCTTGTTGATCTCGCTCATCACACCCGGGATGTTCTCGTGGATGTGCAGCAGACGGTGCTTGCCAGGGTGAGCCGGCAAAGCCACTTCCGGGAAGTTCACCGACGATACCGAGGTACCGTTGTCGCTGTACTTGACCAGTTTTTCTGCCACTTCCAGACCGATGTTGGCTTGCGCTTCAGCGGTGGAACCACCGATGTGCGGGGTCAGGATCACGTTGTCCAGGCCACGCAGCGGGCTTTCGAACTCTTCTTCGTTGGAGCGTGGCTCCACCGGGAATACGTCGATGGCCGCGCCGATCAGGTGCTTGTCCTTGATCGCGTCTGCCAGGGCTTGCAGTTCGACCACGGTACCGCGAGCGGCGTTGATCAGGATCCCGCCTTTCTTGATGGCGCGGATTTCCTTCTCGCCGATCATCCACTGGGTCGCAGCGGTTTCCGGAACGTGCAGGGTGACGATGTCAGACATGCCCAGCAGCTCGGTCAGGCTGGCGACCTGGGTCGCATTGCCCAGTGGCAGCTTGGTCACGGTGTCGTAGAAGTACACCTGCATGCCCAGGCCTTCGGCCAGGACCGACAGTTGGGTACCGATCGAGCCGTAACCGACGATGCCCAGCTTCTTGCCACGGATTTCGAAGGAGTTGGCTGCGCTCTTGATCCAGCCGCCACGGTGGCAGGAAGCGTTCTTCTCAGGGATGCCGCGCAGCAACAGGATCGCTTCGGCCAGCACCAGCTCGGCAACGGAGCGAGTGTTGGAGTACGGAGCGTTGAACACTGCGATGCCGCGTTCGCGAGCCGCGTTCAGGTCAACCTGGTTGGTGCCGATGCAGAAACAACCTACAGCGACGAGCTTCTTCGCCTGATCGAAAATCTCTTCGGTCAGTTGAGTGCGAGAACGAATGCCGATGAAGTGAGCATCAGCGATCTTTTCCTTGAGCTGGGCTTCCGGCAGAGAACCTGTGAGGTACTCGATGCTGGTGTAGCCCGCCGCCTTGAGGACGTCGACAGCCGATTGGTGGACGCCTTCGAGAAGAAGGAACTTGATCTTGCTCTTATCGAGAGAAGTCTTGCTCATCTGCGTAAACCTGTATCCCGGAGAAAATTGGCAGGGAAGTAGCCAGCAGACGCTGACCCGAGCGGCATGACAGCCGTCGCCGCGCGACAGCCGTTGGGCACTATTGCGCGGGGTCGGTATGCTAGCATAAGCGCCCCGCTAAACACCCATTCCTGCGACGTGAAGCGTTCTCAGGATGACCATGAATTGTTCGAGAGTTCTGTCGATGACCAATCCTGCCCTGATTGATGAGCTGAAGACCCTGGTTGAGCCTGGCAAGGTGCTGACCGATGTCGACTCCCTGAATGCTTACGGCAAGGATTGGACCAAGCATTTCGCCCCGGCGCCGTCTGCCATCGTGTTTCCCAAGACCACCGAGCAGGTTCAAGCCGTAGTGCGCTGGGCCAACAAGCACAAGGTGGCACTGGTGCCGTCCGGCGGGCGCACCGGGCTTTCCGCCGCTGCCGTGGCAGCCAATGGCGAAGTGGTGGTGTCCTTCGACTATATGAACCAGATTCTTGACGTGAACCTGACCGACCGCACCGCGGTCTGCCAGCCAGGCGTGGTCACCGAGCATTTGCAGAACGTGGCCGAAGAAAAAGGCCTGTACTATCCAGTGGACTTCGCCTCTGCAGGTTCCAGCCAGATTGGCGGCAATATCGGCACCAATGCCGGCGGGATCAAGGTCATTCGCTACGGCATGACCCGTAACTGGGTCGCCGGCATGAAAGTCGTGACCGGCAAGGGCGATCTGCTGGAGCTGAACAAGGACCTGATCAAGAACGCCACCGGTTACGACCTGCGTCAGCTGTTCATCGGTGCTGAAGGCACCCTGGGTTTTGTGGTCGAAGCGACCATGCGCCTGGACCGCGCGCCGAAAAACCTCACCGCCATGGTCTTGGGCACCGCCGATTTCGACTCGATCATGCCGGTGCTGCATGCCTTCCAGAGCAAGCTCGACTTGACCGCGTTCGAATTCTTCTCCGACAAAGCCCTGGCAAAAGTCATGAGCCGCGGTGATGTGCCGGCGCCGTTCGAATCAGATTGCCCGTTCTACGCGCTGCTGGAATTCGAAGCGACCACCGAAGAGGTGGCCAACCTGGCCCTGGAAACCTTCGAGCACTGCGTCGAGCAAGGCTGGGTGCTGGACGGGGTGATGAGCCAGAGCGAGACCCAGCTGCAGAACCTCTGGAAGCTGCGCGAATACATTTCCGAAACGATCTCGCACTGGACGCCGTACAAAAACGACATTTCGGTCACCGTGTCGAAAGTACCGGCATTCCTGAAGGAAATTGACGCGATCGTCGGCGAACACTACCCGGACTTCGAAATTGTCTGGTTCGGCCACATTGGCGACGGCAACCTGCACTTGAACATCCTCAAGCCGGAAAACCTGAGCAAGGATGAATTCTTTGCCAAATGCGCGACCGTCAACAAGTGGGTGTTTGAAACCGTCGAGAAGTACAACGGCTCGATTTCCGCAGAACACGGCGTGGGCATGACCAAGCGTGATTACTTGACCTACAGTCGCTCGCCGGTTGAGATCGAGTACATGAAAGCCGTCAAGGCGGTGTTCGACCCGAACGGGATCATGAACCCGGGCAAGATTTTCGCTGTTTGACTTTCGAACTTAAGAGCTACGAACCAGGAGTCGGTAAATGAGCTATCAGCACCAGTATGTCGACGGTACGCGTATTCATTTCCCGCTGGGGAAAGTAGTGTGCATCGGCCGCAACTACGCCGAACACGCCAAGGAACTTGATAACCCGGTGCCTACGGAACCCCTGCTGTTCATCAAGCCGGGCAGTTGCGTGGTGTCGCTGGAAGGCGGTTTCAGCATTCCGGCCGAGCGCGGCTCGGTGCATTACGAAGCGGAAATTGCCGTATTGATCGGCAAGCCTTTGTCGACCAAACCGAGCCGGGAAGAAGTGCTCGACGCCATCTCCGGTTTCGCTCCGGCCCTGGACCTGACCCTGCGCGACAAGCAGGCCGAGCTGAAAGCCAAGGGCCTGCCATGGGAAATCGCCAAGTCCTTCGACGGGGCGGCGGTGATTGCACCGTTCGTGTCCGTGGGCACCTTCGAAGACCTGGCCGACATCGGCATCCGCCTGACCATCAATGGCGAAGTGCGCCAGGATGGCAACAGCAAGGACATGCTCAATCCGATCGTGCCGATGATCCAGTACATGGCCGGCTGTTTCTCGCTGCAGGCTGGTGATGTGATCCTCACGGGCACACCCGTTGGCGTTGGTCCGCTGAATGTCGGTGACGAACTGGTGCTGGAATTGCCGGGCGTCAGCAGCTTTAACAGCAGCGTGCGCTAAATCAACGCAAACCCCTTGTAGGAGCTGGCTTGCCAGCGAAGGCGGCCTGTCTGCCAACATCATCGTTGAATGTGATGGCCTCTTCGCTGGCAAGCCAGCTCCTACAGGGGCCCGGGGCTTACGGCGTCTGAGCCGAGCCCAATTGTGCTATTACCCTTGGCCTGAATTCTGGAACGCTGCCTTGATGCCGACCCAATCGTTGCTCAAACCTGCCCGCCGTCCGCGCTTTTTCATGCGTTGGTATTCCTGGCTATTGCTCGCGGCGGCTGCCGCGTATGGTCTCGCGTTTGCGATGCACTGGGATGACCGCGGCGTGCTCTGGTTGCTGGAACGTTTCGAAAGCCCGGCCGAACGCCAGGAGAGCATCTGGTTGCCGGATTACCGCGCAGTGATCGACGCCAAGGTGCTGCCGGGCATGGAAAAGGACGAGGCTTCGGACCTGGCCTACGACCCGCAGAGCAAAACCCTGTTTTCGGTCATGGGCAAGAACCCATTCCTGGTCGAGCTGACGTTGCAGGGTGACGTACTGCGCAAGATACCGCTGACAGGCTGGAGCAACCCGGAAGGCGTGACCGTGATGGGCAATGGTCGGTTGGCCATCGTGGATGAGCGCGATCACCTGCTGTCCATCGTCAAGGTCGATGCCGACACCCGTGAGCTGAACATCGCCAACTTTGCAAAATACGATCTCGGTTCTTCGAAGAACCAGAACAAGGCCTTCGAAGCCATTGCCTGGGACTCGCGCACTCAGCAGCTCCTGCTGGGTGAAGAACGTCCACCGGCGCTGTACAGCTGGAAAAGCGACGCCAGCCAGACCCTCAAGGGCGACAAGCAGAAAATCGTCAGTGATGAACTGGACATCCGCAACCTGTCGGCCCTGGCCATCGACCCGCGCACCGGCCACACCCTGGTGTTGTCCGCCGATTCGCACCTGTTGCTGGAGCTGGACGAGCAGGGTGAACAGGTCAGTTTCATGACCTTGCTGGGCGGTTTCAATGGTTTGAAGAAGACCATTCCGCGCGCCGAAGGCGTGACCATGGATGAGGCTGGCACGCTGTACATGGTGAGCGAACCCAACCTGTTCTACCGCTTCGAAAAGCAAAAATAACGATCATCCTGCGCCGATTGAATGCATAGGTTGTGGTACAAGGCCACTGGCCATTAAGCTTCAATTCAGACTACCGTGGTATTTCATCCGCCTGTCTTGAATCCGAGCCCGCCTGAATGCGCCGACTTGCCCGTCCCAAACCCCTGATTTTCATTCTTTCGGTGATTGCGCTGATCGTACTGGTTGCGTTCGGCCAGTACCTGCGCCTGTTCGAGCGTGCCTGGTTCAATGTGAACACGCTGTGGCAACCAGAGAGCGCTCAATCCATCGGGCTGGATCGCTATCAGGTCACGCTCGAAGCCCGGGTCATCGAAGGTCTGGACGACGACGTGTCTGCGCTGACCTTCGATCCGGTGCGCAAAAGCCTGTTCACGGTCACCAACAAAAACTCCGAACTGATCGAGTTGTCTCTGGACGGCCGAATTATCCGACGCGTAGCGCTGGTCGGCTTCGGCGATCCGGAGGCGGTGGAGTTCATCAGCGCCGACACTTATGTGATCACCGATGAATATCAGCAGCGACTGATCAAGATTCACTTGGAGAAGGACACCACCTTCCTCGACGCGCAGGATGCCGAACAGATCACCCTCGGTGTGCACATGAGCAGTAACAAGGGCTTTGAGGGGCTGGCTTATGACTCGGTGGGCAAGCGGCTGTTCGTGGCCAAGGAACGCGACCCGATGCTGATCTACGAAGTACAGGGCTTCCCGCATTACGACCCGGAAAAGTCCTACGCGGTACACGTGGTCAACAACCCCAGGCGCGATGCCGGGATGTTCGTTCGGGATCTGTCGAGCCTGCAATACGACGAGCGCAGCGGACACTTGCTGGCATTGTCCGACGAGTCGCGACTGATTCTGGAGCTGGACGTGGACGGGCGACCACTGAGCACCATGTCACTGAGCAAGGGGCGCCAGGGTCTGCAGAAAACCGTGCCGCAAGCGGAAGGGATCGCGATGGATGACGACGGCACGATGTACCTGGTGAGCGAACCGAACCTGTTCTACGTCTTCAAGAAACCTGCACAACCCTAACCAACACCCCAAACCAACTGTGGGAGCGAGCCTGCTCGCGATGAGGCCGTATCAGTCGATGGAGATGTTGACTGAAAGACCGCTATCGCGAGCAAGCTCGCTCCCACAGGTTTTGCATTGAGTTCGAGTTATTCGGCCCGCAGGGTTTTTACACCTTCGCTGGTACCCAGCAGCAACAGATCCGCCGGACGCGCCGCGAACAAGCCGTTGGTGACCACGCCAACAATCGCGTTGATCTGCGTCTCCAACTCCACCGGGTTGGTGATCTGCATGTTGAATACGTCGAGGATGATGTTGCCGTTGTCGGTCAGCACGCCTTCACGGTAGACCGGGTCGCCGCCGAGCTTCACCAACTCGCGGGCCACGTGGCTGCGGGCCATCGGAATCACTTCCACCGGCAGCGGGAACGCGCCCAGGACCGGCACCAGCTTGCTCGCATCGGCGATGCAGATGAAGGTCTTGGCCACTGCCGCAACGATCTTCTCGCGGGTCAGGGCTGCGCCGCCGCCCTTGATCAGGTTCAGGTGCTCATCGCTTTCGTCGGCACCGTCGACGTAGAACTCCAGGTCGCTGACGGTATTGAGCTCATACACCGGAATGCCGTGGCCCTTGAGGCGCGCGGCGGTGGCTTCGGAGCTGGCGACCGCACCGTCGAACGCGCCCTTGTGTCGGGCCAGGGCGTCGATAAAGCAGTTGGCGGTGGAGCCGGTGCCGACCCCGACGATGCTCTTGTCATCGAGTTTCGGGAGGATGAAGTCGACGGCGGCCTGAGCCACTGCCTGTTTGAGTTGATCCTGGGTCATGCGGGCTCCGAGGTGCCGAAGGGGGACGAAAGGCCGGCATTATAGGCCTCGGGCTGGGGAAGGTCATCGCCCGATTGGCGTCTCCCCCCGATGACTGTAGGAGCGAGCTTGCTCCGGGCGGCGTTCCGACGAAGGTCGTGAACGATGACGCGTAAATTCAGATACCCCGCGGCGTCTTTGGGTTTTTCGCGAGCGAGCTCGCTCCTACAAGTGTGGTCGTGCGCCCGAAAGCCGGGTTAGACTCCTTGGCCCTGCCCAACCCGCTCAGTGATGCTTTCCGATGCTCGAACAGTACGTCAAAAAGATCCTCACCTCGCGCGTTTATGACGTTGCCGTAGAAACCCCTCTGCAGACTGCCCGCCAGCTCTCCGAGCGGCTGGGCAATGACATCTGGCTCAAGCGCGAAGACTTGCAGCCGGTGTTCTCGTTCAAGATTCGCGGCGCCTACAACAAGCTCACCCAGCTTTCCGATGAGGAGCGCGCTCGCGGTGTCGTGACCGCTTCGGCGGGCAACCACGCGCAAGGCCTGGCCCTGGCGGCCAAGGTGTTGGGCGTGAAAGCGACCATCGTGATGCCCAAGACCACTCCAGAGATCAAAGTCGAAGGCGTGCGCTCCCGTGGTGGCAAAGTAGTGCTGCACGGCGATTCGTTCCCGGAAGCCCTGGCCTACTCGCTGAAACTGGTCGAGGAAAAAGGTTACGTCTACATCCACCCTTACGACGATCCGCATACCATTGCCGGGCAGGGCACGGTGGCCATGGAGATTCTGCGTCAGCACCCGGGGCGTCTGGATGCGATTTTCGTCCCGGTGGGTGGTGGCGGGCTGATCGCCGGCATTGCGGCGTACGTGAAATACCTGCGTCCGGAAATCAAGATCATCGGCGTCGAGCCGGACGATTCCAACTGCCTGCAAGCCGCCATGGCGGCCGGTGAGCGCGTGGTGCTGCCGACCGTGGGCCTGTTTGCCGACGGTGTTGCGGTGGCCCAGATCGGCCAGCACACCTTCGATATCTGCAAGGACCATGTCGATGGAGTGATTACCGTCAGCACCGACGAGATCTGTGCGGCGATCAAGGATATCTACGACGATACCCGCTCGATCACCGAACCTGCCGGCGCCTTGGGCGTCGCCGGGATCAAGAAGTACGTCGAGCAACATGGCATCACCGGACATACCTTCGTCGCTATCGACTCCGGGGCCAACGTCAACTTCGACCGCCTGCGCCACGTCGCCGAACGCGCCGAGCTGGGCGAGGGCCGTGAGGCCATCATCGCCGTGACCATTCCCGAGAAGCCGGGAAGCTTCAAGGCGTTCTGCGAAGCCATCGGCAAACGCCAGATCACCGAATTCAACTACCGCTACAACACCGGCAGCGAAGCGCATATCTTCGTTGGCGTGCAAACGCATCCGGAAAGCGATCCGCGCAGTGCGCTGCTTGCCAGTCTGACCGAGCAGGGTTTCCCGGTACTCGACCTGACCGACAACGAGCTGGCCAAGCTGCATATCCGCCACATGGTGGGCGGGCGTGCGGCCCATGTCGTCGATGAAGTGATATTGCGCTTTGAGTTTCCGGAACGGCCTGGTGCGCTGTTTAACTTCCTCAATAAGCTTGGCGGGCGCTGGAATATTTCGATGTTCCACTACCGCAACCACGGCGCAGCGGATGGCCGGGTGGTCGCCGGCCTGCAAGTACCCCATGACGAACGCCATCTGGTGCCGGCGGCACTGGAAGAAATCGGCTATCCGTACTGGGATGAAAGCGACAATCCGGCCTATCTGCTGTTTCTCGGCTGAGGGCTACGCTGATGAGCAGGCTATAAGGAAATCGAACGATGGAAACTTTAACCGCCCTGAAAGTGGCGCACATCGTGGCAACGGTGGTGTTGCTGGTGTGTGCGCTGGGTTTGGGAATTTGGGTCTGGCGCACGCGGCGTAGTGGCGACGCGACGGCACCTGCCCGCACGTTGCAGCGGCCGCGGGTATTTATCTGGCTGCTGATGGGGCTGGCGCTGCTCAGCATGCCGTTCACCGGGTGGTGGATGGTGCATCTGGTGGGCTGGCCGTTGGGGCAGACCTGGTTGCTGGCTTCGAGTGTGCTTTACACCGTGGCGGCGTTGGGGTGGTTCTGGTTGCTGGTGCGGCTTAACAAGTTGCGCACTGCGCCAGGCGGCAATGGCAAGTTCACCTTTGCCTTGGCATTGTTCAGTTTTATCTGTTTCATCGCCATTGCCGGGTTGATGGGCGCCAAGCCAGTGTAGGAGCGAGCTTGCTCCGGGCGGCGTTCCGACGATGGTCGTTAACGATAACGCGGGGCGCCTGACTCCCCGCGGCGGGCTTGAGTTTTTCGCGAGCAAGCTCGCTCCTACAGTACGATTGTCTATCAGTCGCGCAGAGTAATTACCGGCCACCCACGCTTTTCGGCCTCGGCCCGCAGATTCGGATCCGGATCAACCGCCACCGGATTCGCCACCTGCTCCAGCAACGGCAAATCATTCATCGAGTCGCTGTAGAAATAACTGTCTTGCAGCGAATACCCGCTCTCTTCCAGCCAGCGAGCCAGCCGCGTGACCTTCCCTTCGCGAAAGCACGGAATGTCGGTGCTACGCCCGGTGTAACGGCCGTCAACCATTTCACATTCCGTGGCGATCAGGGTTTCGACACCGAGTCGCCGGGCAATCGGCCCGGTGACGAAGCGGTTGGTCGCGGTGATGATCACCAGTTTGTCGCCGGCCTCGCGGTGCTTGGCCAGCAGTTCGAGGGCCTTGGGCAACACGATGGGTTCGATGCAGTCGCGCATGTAATCCAAGTGCCATTCGTCAAGCGTGGCCATCTCCGTGCGGCCGAGCACTTCCAGGCAGAAGTTCAGGTACGCATCGTTATCCAGCTTGCCGGCCAGGTAATCCTGATAGAACTCGTCGTTGCGAGCCTTGTAGGCGACGGCATCGAGAAAGCCGCGTTCACAAAGGTAATCGCCCCAGGCGTGGTCACTGTCACCGCCCAGGAGCGTGTTGTCCAAGTCGAATAAAGCCAGGCGCATTGCAGTTACTCGCTGAAAAGTCTGTAGAAAGGAGTGCAGAATACGTACTTTTCACAAGAGTGCACATAAGGTAGGCCGGCTCGTTGCTGCCTTCACAACCTTTGTGGAACAATGCGGCGACATGCGTTTGCGAGGTTGTTGCCGTGATCGACCCCGATGGTTTCCGCCCCAATGTCGGGATCATTCTGACGAATGATGCCGGCCAGGTGCTATGGGCTCGCCGTATCAATCAAGATGCCTGGCAGTTTCCACAGGGAGGAATCAACCCCCAGGAGACGCCGGAAGACGCCTTGTACCGCGAGTTGAACGAAGAAGTGGGCCTGGAACGCGAAGATGTTGAAATTCTCGCCTGCACCCGGGGCTGGTTGCGCTATCGTTTGCCGCAACGTCTGGTCAGGACCCACAGCCAACCGCTGTGCATCGGCCAGAAGCAGAAATGGTTTCTCCTGCGCCTGATCTCCAACGAGCAGCGGGTGCGGATGGATTTGACCGGTAAACCGGAATTCGATGGCTGGCGCTGGGTCAGTTATTGGTATCCGTTGGGCCAGGTGGTGACATTCAAGCGCGAGGTGTATCGACGCGCTCTCAAAGAGCTTGCCCCGCGCCTTTTAACGCGCGACTGACGACGGAGTTCGACCCCGAGCCATGCTCAATACGCTGCGCAAGATCGTCCAGGAAGTTAACTCCGCCAAGGATCTCAAGGCGGCGTTGGGGATTATTGTGTTGCGCGTCAAAGAGGCCATGGGCAGCCAGGTCTGCTCGGTCTACTTGCTTGACCCCGAGACCAATCGCTTCGTGCTGATGGCCACCGAGGGCTTGAACAAGCGCTCGATCGGCAAAGTCAGCATGGCGCCCAACGAAGGTCTGGTCGGTCTGGTCGGCACGCGTGAAGAACCCCTGAACCTGGAAAACGCCGCGGATCACCCGCGCTATCGCTACTTTGCCGAGACCGGTGAAGAGCGCTTTGCCTCGTTCCTTGGGGCACCGATCATTCACCACCGCCGCGTCGTCGGCGTGTTGGTCATCCAGCAAAAGGAACGCCGCCAGTTCGATGAGGGTGAAGAAGCCTTCCTCGTCACCATGAGCGCGCAGCTCGCCGGCGTTATCGCCCACGCCGAGGCGACCGGTTCGATCCGTGGCCTGGGGCGTCAGGGCAAGGGCATCCAGGAAGCAAAGTTCGTCGGTGTGCCGGGTTCGCCGGGTGCGGCGGTCGGTACCGCGGTGGTCATGTTGCCGCCAGCCGATCTGGATGTAGTGCCCGACAAGACCATCACTGACATCACCGCGGAACTGGGGCTGTTCAAGACCGCCATCGAAGGCGTGCGCGCCGACATGCGCGCCTTGTCGGCCAAGCTCGCGAACCAGTTGCGCCCGGAAGAGCGCGCGCTGTTCGATGTCTACCTGATGATGCTCGACGATGCTTCGCTCGGCAGCGAAATTACCACCGTGATCAAGACCGGCCAATGGGCCCAGGGCGCGTTGCGCCAAGTGGTCACTGAGCACGTCAACCGCTTCGAATTGATGGACGACGCCTACCTGCGTGAACGCGCCTCCGACGTCAAGGACCTCGGTCGGCGCTTGCTGGCTTATCTGCAGGAAGAGCGTCAGCAGACCCTGGTCTACCCCGACAACAGCATTCTGATCAGCGAAGAACTGACGCCGGCGATGCTCGGCGAGGTGCCGGAAGGCAAGCTGGTCGGTCTGGTCTCGGTACTCGGTTCCGGCAACTCCCACGTGGCGATCCTGGCGCGCGCCATGGGTATCCCGACGGTGATGGGCCTGGTCGACTTGCCGTATTCCAAGGTCGACGGTATCCAGATGATCGTCGACGGCTATCACGGCGAGGTCTACACCAACCCCAGCGAAGTGCTGCGCAAGCACTTCGCCGAGATCGTCGAGGAAGAGAAGCAGCTGGCCCTCGGGCTGGATGCGCTACGGGATTTGCCGTGCATAACCCTCGACGGCCACCGCATGCCGCTGTGGGTCAACACCGGCCTGCTGGCGGACGTGGCACGGGCGCAGAAGCGCGGCGCTGAAGGCGTCGGCCTGTACCGCACCGAAGTGCCGTTCATGATCAACCAGCGCTTCCCGAGCGAAAAAGAGCAACTGGCGATCTATCGCGAGCAGCTGGCCGCATTTCACCCGCAGCCGGTGACCATGCGCAGCCTGGACATCGGTGGCGACAAGTCGCTGTCGTACTTCCCGATCAAGGAAGACAACCCGTTCCTGGGCTGGCGCGGCATTCGCGTCACCCTCGACCACCCGGAAATCTTCCTGGTCCAGACCCGGGCGATGCTCAAGGCCAGCGAAGGCCTGAACAACCTGCGGATTCTGCTGCCGATGATCTCCGGTATCCACGAGCTGGAAGAAGCCCTGCACCTGATTCACCGGGCCTGGGGTGAAGTCCGCGACGAAGGCTGCGACGTGCCGATGCCGCCGATTGGCGTGATGATCGAAATCCCGGCGGCGGTTTATCAGACCAAGGAACTGGCGCGGCAGGTGGACTTCCTGTCGGTCGGCTCCAACGACCTGACCCAGTACCTGCTCGCCGTGGACCGCAACAATCCGCGGGTAGCCGACCTTTACGACTACTTGCACCCGGCGGTGCTGCAAGCGCTGCAGAATGTGGTGCGCGACGCCCACGCCGAAGGCAAACCGGTGAGCATCTGCGGCGAAATGGCCGGTGACCCTTCAGCGGCGGTGCTGCTGATGGCGATGGGTTTCGACAGCCTGTCGATGAACGCCACCAACCTGCCGAAAGTGAAGTGGATGCTGCGCCAGATCAACCTGAGCAGGGCCAAGGAATTGCTGGCGGAGTTGATGACCATCGACAACCCGCAAGTGATTCACAGCTCGCTGCAGCTGGCGTTGAAGAACCTTGGGTTGGCGCGGATGATCAATCCGGCTTCGGCCAAGACTCTCTGAAAGGCTGATGGCCCTTTCGCGAGCAGGCTCGCTCCCACATTGGATCTGTGTTCGACGCAAATTCCCTGTGGGAGCGAGCTTGCTCGCGATGGGGCCAGTCCTGATGGTACACATCTAAACCTTGATCTCCACTTCCCCCAAATGCCCCCCATACGGTCCGAAACTGCGCTCGACCATATGCCGCGTCCCATCCGCATGAACAATCAACGCCGTACTCGCCCGCGTCCCATAAGTCGGGCTGGCAATAAACACACTCGACAGCAACGTCTCCGTCGCCAGCCCCACCCCGGTATCCGGCAACTCGGCAAACGGAGCCGTCTGCGGGTCGTTCAACAACGCCAACAACGCCTCGGCCTGCGGATCGTCCAGCACCGCCTCCAGCGCCGTCCGGGCCTTGAGCAACTTTGGCCACGGCGTATCCAGCCCGGCGTTCGACACTCCATAAACCCCCGGTGGCAGCATCACCGCCTCAGCCTCCCGGGCATTGAAATGCCACAGCTCGTTGGCATTGCCGAGCAGCAGGTTAAATCCGGCGTATTCAATCGAACGTGCAACAACGTCGCTTAAATAGACATCAATTGGCCGGTCACTGGCAAGAAACCGCGCCACCAGCTCACCCCGGGATGTGCGCGCGGGCGGCTGATGAGGATCGCGAATGTTGGTCAGCGCAGCGAAGCGTCCATTGGCACCGACGCCCAGCCAGGTGCCACCGGCCTCAAGATCGCGGCCGGCATAGACCTGCGGCGATTCGGGCCATTGCGCCAGGGGCAGGCTGGGGCGGGCGTAGAACTCATCGCGGTTGGCCGCGACGATCAGCGGCTGGGCGTGGCCGGGGCGCCAGGCGAAAACAATCAGGCACATAAGGTGGTCCTTGTGTGTTTTTTTGCCCACTCTACGCAGTCATCGCCCGTCGATCTATCGCCATCCGCAGTGGAGCCCGAGGCCATGCATCCGTTACCATGCCGCTCCTATTTTCGGGAAGCGGGCGGGGACGGCCATGGAATTTCTGCTGTATCTGGCGCTGGGCGCCTGCGCAGGCGTACTGGCCGGGCTGTTCGGGGTGGGCGGCGGAATCATCATCGTCCCGGTGCTGGTGTTCAGTTTCACCTTGCAGGGCTTCGACACGTCAATCCTGACCCACCTGGCGGTCGGCACATCACTGGCGACGATCATCTTTACTTCGATCAATGCCATCCGCGAGCACCATCGCCGCGGCGCCGTGCGTTGGCCGATTTTTGCCTGGATGACCGTCGGCATACTCATCGGCGCCGGTTTCGGCGCGCTGACCGCCGAGGCGATCTCCGGGCCGAACCTGCAGAAAGTCATTGGCGTATTCGCCCTGATCATCGCCGTTCAGTTCGCATTGGATTTCAAGCCCAAAGCCAGCCGCACCGTGCCGGGCAAAGTCGGCCTGACCGTGGCCGGCACTGTCATTGGTTGGGCTTCAGCCATTTTCGGGATTGGCGGCGGCTCGCTGACCGTGCCGTTCCTGACCTGGCGCAGCGTGCCGATGCAGCAAGCGGTGGCGACCTCTTCGGCCTGCGGGCTGCCGATCGCCTTGGTCAGTGCCTTAAGTTTCATGATTCTGGGGTGGCACGATCCCTTGCTGCCGGCCCATAGTCTCGGTTTCATTTATTTGCCGGCGTTGCTGGGGATCGCCCTGACCAGCATGGTATTCGCCCGCTTTGGTGCCCGGCTGGCGCACAGCCTGTCGCCGCGCTTGCTGAAAAGACTGTTCGCCGCTTTGCTGTGCTGCGTTGGAGTGAGCTTCCTGCTCTGACGTGCGTCGCAATGCTGGCTTAATCCTGGCGTGACAGCGTCCCCGGGAATTTTGGAAGTTTCAACTCTAACGAGGAGTCGCAATGCTGCCTTACCCGCAGATCGACCCGGTGGCCCTGGCCATCGGTCCGCTGAAAATCCACTGGTACGGCCTGATGTACCTGATCGGCATCGGCGGCGCGTGGTGGCTGGCTTCCCGCCGGCTGAACCGCTTCGACCCGACCTGGAGCAAAGAGAAGCTCTCCGACATGGTGTTCTGGATGTCGATGGGCGTGATTGTCGGCGGCCGCCTGGGTTATGTGCTGTTCTACGATCTGAACGCGTACCTGGCCAACCCGACACTGATCTTCGAGGTGTGGAAGGGTGGCATGTCGTTCCACGGTGGCTTCATCGGCGTGATGCTGGCGGCGCTGTGGTTCGGTAAAAAGAACGGCAAGTCGTTCTTCCAGCTGATGGACTTCGTCGCACCGATGGTGCCGATCGGGTTGGGCGCCGGGCGTATCGGCAACTTCATCAACGCCGAGTTGTGGGGCAAGGCCACCGACGTGCCGTGGGCGATGATCTTCCCGACCGACCCGGCGCAACTGGCGCGTCATCCGTCGCAGCTGTATCAATTCGCCCTGGAAGGTGTGGCGCTGTTCGCCATCCTCTGGTTGTTCTCGCGCAAGCCGCGCCCGACCATGGCGGTGTCCGGGATGTTCGCGCTGTTCTATGGCATCTTCCGTTTCATCGTCGAATTCGTTCGGGTGCCAGACGCGCAGCTGGGCTATCTGGCCTGGAACTGGCTGACCATGGGTCAGGTACTTTGCATTCCGATGATCGTCGGCGGCCTGTTCCTGATCTGGCTGGCCTATCATCGCGCTCCGGCGGCTCCAGCGGCGGCAGTATAAATTCGAACCCCGGGGTGACGACCCCGGGTTCAAGGACACAGGTAACTCATGAAGCAATATCTCGATCTGGTGGCCCACGTCATCAAGAACGGCACCAAACAGGCCAACCGTACCGGCGTGAACACCATCAGCTTCCCTGGCGCGATGCTGCGTTATGACCTGAAGGACGGTTTCCCGGCGATCACCACCCGCAAGATGGCCTTCAAGTCGGCTGTCGGCGAAATGTGCGGTTTTCTGCATGGGGTGAACAACGCCGCCGAATTCCGTGCCCTGGGCTGCAAGGTCTGGGACCAGAACGCCAACGAAAACGCCCAGTGGCTGGCCAACCCGTTCCGTCAGGGCGAAGACGACCTTGGCGAGATCTACGGTGTGCAATGGCGCAAATGGCCAGCGTACAAGCAGATCCCGGTCAGCAACCAGGCCGCTATCGAGCAGACCCTGGGCCAGGGCTATCGCCAGATCGCCGAAGGCGAAGAAGATGGCCATGCCTACGTGGTGCTGTACAAGGCGATCGACCAGATTCGCCAGTGTCTGGACACCATCATCAAGGACCCGGGCAGCCGTCGCATCCTGTTCCACGGCTGGAACGTCGCGCAACTCGATGAAATGGCCTTGCCGCCGTGCCATCTGCTGTACCAGTTCCACCCGAATGTCGAGACCAGGGAGATTTCCCTGACCCTCTACATCCGTTCGAATGACCTGGGCCTGGGCACGCCGTTCAACCTCACCGAAGGCGCCGCGCTGCTGAGCCTGATCGGTCGCCTGACCGGTTACACGCCGCGCTGGTTCACCTATTTCATCGGTGATGCCCACGTCTACGAAAACCACCTGGACATGCTCAATGAACAGCTCAAGCGCGAGCCGTTCCCGATGCCGAAACTGGTGATTTCCGACCGTGTGCCGGAGTTTGCCAAGACGGGTGTCTATCAGCCGGAATGGCTGGAGTTGATCGAGCCGGGCGATTTCTCGCTGGAAGGCTACGAGCACCATGCGCCGATGACCGCGCCGATGGCGGTCTGATGTAGCACGCAATACCCCTGTGGGAGCTAGCCTGCTAGCGATAGCGACGGCACATCCAACAATGATGTGACTGAAAAACCGCTATCGCTAGCAGGCTAGCTCCCACATTGGGTTTTGGGGTGTTCTTAGTGGCCGTGACTGCGGCCCACATGTGAAGGCTCCACCTCCGTCGCCACAACCCCGCCGCTCACCTCCAACCGCTGCAAAATCCCGCACTGATCGATATCCGGCCCTTCGCCGCAGCGTTGGCGCAGGTCGATCAATTGTGTTTGCAACGCCAGCAACCCATCGATCCGCGCCTTGACGTGATGGATGTGTTCGTCGATCAGCGCATTCACGCTTTCGCACTGATCCTGCGGGCTGTCGCGCAGGGTCAGCAGGCTGCGGATCTCCTCGAGGGTCATGTCGAGGGTGCGGCAGTTACGGATAAAGGTCAGGCGCTCGGCGTGGGCCTGGGTGTAGACGCGGTAGTTGCCGTCGCTACGGGCCGGTTCCGGCAGCAGGTTTTCGCGCTCGTAGTAGCGGATGGTTTCCACGGCGCAGTCGGTGAGTTTCGCCAGTTCTCCTATCTTCATCGCGACAATCTCCAGAAGAGTGCTTGACCCTATAGTGGCTACAGGGTCTTTACTTGGCAACAGGCACCTTCATGGACGTAACCAATGAGCGACTCCCTGCATACCCACAGACCTGATGCCGCAGACGATTGCTGCAGCAGCAAACTCAAGCCCGCCCCTCAACATGTGCATGGCGGCGCTGGTGATTCCTGCTGTTCGTCGAAGGCAGCGGCGCCCGCGCTGATCCAGTTGAGCGAAGCGCCGACTGCCGATGCGCGGCTGAGCAGTTTTCGTATCGACGCAATGGATTGCCCGACCGAACAGACGCTGATCCAGAACAAACTGGGCAAACTTTCGGGTGTGCAACAGCTGGAATTCAACTTGATCAACCGCGTGCTGGGTGTGACCCACAACCTGGCGAACACGGCGCCGATCATCGACGCGATCAAGTCGCTTGGCATGCAGGCCGAGCCGCTGGAGCAGGGCGTTGAAGCGCCAGCACCGGTAGCCGGGAAAAAGCCCTGGTGGCCGCTGGCGTTGTCCGGTGTCAGTGCGGTGGCTGCCGAGGTGATCCACTTCACCAGTGCCGCGCCTGATTGGGTCGTAGGGATCATCGCGCTGGTCTCAATCCTCAGTGGCGGTCTCGGCACCTATAAAAAGGGCTGGATCGCCCTGAAGAACCGCAACTTGAACATCAACGCGCTGATGAGCATCGCGGTGACGGGGGCGATCCTGATCGGTCAGTGGCCGGAAGCGGCAATGGTGATGTTCCTCTTCACGGTGGCCGAGTTGATCGAAGCCAGGTCGCTGGACCGGGCGCGCAATGCGATTGGCGGCCTGATGCAAATGACCCCGGAACAGGCCACGGTGCAGATGGCCGACGGCAGCTGGATCGCGCAGGATGTCAAAACCATTGAGCTGGGTGCGCGGGTGCGGGTGCGGCCCGGTGAGCGGATCGGTCTGGACGGTGAAGTCGTGTCCGGGAATTCGACCATCGACCAGGCGCCGATCACCGGCGAAAGCCTGCCGGTCGAGAAAAACATCGGCGACAAGGTGTTCGCCGGCACGATCAACCAGGCGGGATCTCTCGAATACTCGGTGACCGCCGCGGCGAACAATTCAACCCTGGCGCGAATCATCCACGCCGTCGAGCAGGCCCAGGGCGCGCGGGCACCCACCCAGCGTTTCGTCGACAGCTTCTCGAAAATCTACACACCGGTGGTGTTCGTTCTGGCACTGGCCGTGGCCATCATTCCGCCGCTCTTCATGGAGGCGCTGTGGTTCGACTGGATCTACCGCGCGCTGGTGTTGCTGGTGGTCGCTTGCCCCTGTGCGCTGGTGATTTCCACCCCGGTGACTATCGTCAGCGGCCTCGCGGCGGCGGCGCGCAAAGGGATTCTGGTCAAGGGTGGCGTGTATCTGGAAGGTGGTTACAAGCTCGATTACCTGGCCCTGGACAAGACCGGCACCATTACCCACGGCAAACCGGTGCAGACCGATTATCTGTCCCTCGATCCGACCGCCGACGAATCGGCTCCAGCCATTGCGGCGGCGCTGGCCGGTCGCTCGGATCACCCGGTATCGCTGGCGATCGCCAACGCGGCTGTGGATAAACAGTTTGCGCCACTGATTGTGGATAACTTCGAGGCGCTCGGCGGTCGGGGTGTGCGCGGGGAGATCAACGGCCAGACCTATCACTTGGGCAATCATCGCCTGGTGGAAGATCTGGGGCTGTGCTCGCCAGAGTTGGAAGAGAAGCTGTTCGCCCTGGAAAAACAGGGCAAATCCGTGGTGTTGTTGCTCGACCCATCCGGACCGCTGGCGCTGTTCGCCGTAGCGGACACGGTGAAGGAGTCCAGCCGAGAAGCCATCCAGCAGTTGCATGACCTGGGCATCAAAACCCTGATGCTCACTGGTGACAACGCTCACACGGCCCAGGCGATTGCCGCGCAAGTCGGCATCGATCAGGCCCAGGGCGATCTGCTACCGACTGACAAGCTGCAAGCCATCGAAGCGCTGTATGCACAGGGCCATAAAGTCGGCATGGTCGGCGACGGCATCAATGACGCTCCGGCACTGGCCCGGGCCGAGATTGGTTTTGCCATGGCTGCCGCAGGCACCGATACCGCGATCGAGACCGCCGATGTCGCCCTGATGGACGACGATCTGCGCAAGATTCCGGCTTTCATTCGATTGTCGCGCCAGACCTCCAGCATCCTGAAACAGAACATCGCCCTCGCTTTGGTCATCAAGGCGATCTTTCTTGGGGTAACCTTCGCCGGGCTCGCCACCATGTGGATGGCGGTGTTCGCCGACATGGGCGTGAGCCTGTTGGTGGTGTTCAACGGTTTGCGCCTGTTGCGCAAATAGACGATGGGGGAAGGGTGTGCTGAGTGCCGAGCTGAAGGCGTTTTACATGGTTGCCCGCCTGGGCAGCATTACCCTGGCGGCAAAGAAGCTTGGACTGAGCCAACCGACAGTGACGACCCAGATCCGTCATCTGGAGAGTCAGTACTCGGTAGAACTGTTCTACCGCGGCGGCCGCCGCCTCAGCCTCAGCGATGAAGGCGCGCGGTTGCTGCCGATGGTCAAGGCGCTGCTGCAGCAGGAAACCGATATCGAGTTCTTCCTGCGCAACAGCGGTCAGCTCCAGGGCACGTTGCGCATCGCCGCCACCGCGCCGTATTACATACTCGATCTGGTGAAGACCTTCCGCGAGCGTTTGCCGCAGGTGCAGGTGTCGGTGGAAATCGGTAATTCCCAACAGGTGCTCGAGGCGCTTGAGGATTATCGGGTGGACGTCGCGGCGTCATCGCAATTGCTCGAAGATGCGCGCCTGATTCGCCGGGTGCTTGGCAGCGATCCGCTGGTGCTGGCGGTGCATCGCAATCATCCGCTGGCGGTGCATGACCATGTGCCGCTCAGCGCGCTGGCCGGGCATACCTTGTTGATGCGGGAATCGGGTTCGACGACTCGACGACTGACAGAAGAATTGCTGGGCAGCGCCGGGGTGAGCTTCGGGCCGCTGCTGGAGATCGGCAGCCGCGAGTCGATTCGTGAGGCGGTATTGCGCAACATCGGCATCAGTATCATTGCCCGGCAGGAAGTGCCGCATGACCCGCAATTGCGGGTGTTGACCATCGAGAATGCGCCGCAGATTCCTGAATATTTGTATTGCCTCAAGGAAAGGAAAGGGGCGCGGTTGCCGGCGGCGTTCCTGGGGTTGGCGCAGGAGATGTCCCCGGCTTGAGTACTGCGGTGACTGTGCTGGCCTCTTCGCGAGCAGGCTCGCTCCCACAGTTGGCCGCGTTCCCCTGTGGGAGCGAGCCTGCTCGCGAAGGCGTCGGCCCTGACAACACCATAACTCAACCCAAATCCCCGAATACCACTATCAGCCATTTTCGCCTCACTGCCACATGACGTACGCATTACATCCCTAGGATGGCCCTCATCTGCTTGATGAGGCCTGTCCATGAACCACTCGATCGCAACTGCCCTGACCAACCCCGGCGCCCCGATGAAAGTGCGCGGCGTGCAGAAACGCTTCGGCGCGTTCACCGCGCTGGATAACGTGTCCCTCGACGTGGCGGCCGGTGAGCTGGTGTGTTTGCTCGGTCCATCGGGCTGCGGAAAAACCACCTTATTGCGCTGCATCGCCGGTCTTGAAAAACAGGACAGCGGCGAGTTGTACCTCGGCGATCGCGACGTTTCCCACCTGGCACCTCAGGCTCGGGACTACGGCATTCTGTTTCAGTCCTACGCGCTGTTCCCCAATCTCACTGTCGAAGCGAACATCGCCTACGGCCTCGCTGGCAGTGGTCGCGAAGAAGTGCGCCAGCGCGTTGGTCAGATGCTGGAACTGGTCGGCCTGATCGGCAGTGAGAAAAAGTACCCCGGCCAATTGTCCGGCGGCCAACAGCAGCGCGTCGCACTGGCTCGGGCATTGGCACCGGCGCCATCCTTGTTGTTGCTGGATGAACCGATGTCGGCATTGGACGCCCGGGTCCGCGAGCATCTGTGCACCGAATTGCGCCAACTGCAGCGCAACCTCGGCATCACCACCCTGATGGTCACGCACAATCAGGACGAGGCCATGCTGATGGCCGACCGCATCGCCGTGATGAACAACGGCAAGGTTGAGCAGTACGCCTCGCCGCAGGAAATCTACGACCGTCCGGCCACGCCGTTTGTGGCGGAGTTTGTCGGTCAGGGCAACTGGCTGCCTTTCAGCCGCCGCAGCGACAGTCATGCCCAGGTCGGCGGGATGAACATGCGCCTGGCCGACGGCAGCGCAAAAGCGACCTCGGGCCGCTTGTTCTGCCGCCCCGAAGCGATCAGCGTCAACCCGCCGGTGCATGAAGAAAACCTGTTCCCGGCCAAGGTTCGCGAGATCTCGTTCCTTGGCAACCGCTGCCGCATGAGTTTCGAACTCGATCAGCTGCCAGGCCATGCGCTGCTGGCCGAGCTGGCGCCGGAAGCCATGCCGCGTCTCGGTGCGCAGCAGATCATGGTCGCCTTGCCACCGCGCAGCCTGCAGGTGTTTGCCTGATGAGCGCGAACATCGCGCTGCCGATGCCGCACAAACAGGTGCGGCAGGCCTCCCGTGCCGAGATCGGCGATAGGGTGTTCGTGGTTGGGGGCAAGGTTCTTTTACTGGTGCTGCTTGGTGTCGCGGTGTTGATGCCGTTGCTGGCGATCTTCTGGCGAGGCTTCAGTTCGGAAGCTGGGCAGGGCGGCGGTCTGGTGGCCGCCCGGGAACTGGTGACCAGTGCCAATTTTCATTGGCTGCTCGGCAATAGCCTGAAGGTTTCCCTCAGCGTGGCGGCGATTGTCGTACCGCTGGCCTATCTGTTTGCCTTCGCCCTGCAACGCACCTTGATTCCCGGCAAGGGCATCTGGCGCGGCATTTCGTTGTTGCCATTGATGGCGCCGTCGATGCTGCCGGGGATTGCACTGGTTTATCTGTTCGGCAACCAGGGTATGTTGCGCGGCTTGCTCTCGGACAACATCTACGGCTTCTGGGGAATTGTGCTGGGCGAGGTCATCTACACCTTTCCACACGCCTTGATGATTTTGCTGTCGGCACTGTCCCTGGCCGATGCGCGACTGTTCGATGCCGCGTCGAGCATGGGCGCCAGCCCGGCGAAAGCCTTTCGCAGCATAACCTGGCCGGCGACTCGTCAGGCCGTATTCGCGGCGTTCTGCCTGGTGTTCACCCTGACCATCACCGACTTCGGTGTGCCTGTGGTGGTCGGGGGTGACTATCAGGTGTTGGCACTGGAAGCCTACAAAGCCGTAGTCGGCCAGCAACAGTTCGGTCGCGGTGCGCTGATCGGCATGGTCCTGCTGCTGCCGGCGTTGTTCAGCTTCGGTGTCGACGCCTGGCTGCGTCGGCGTCACGGCGATTCCATGAGTGGTCGGGCGCAAGTGTTTCAACCGGCGCCATCGAAGCTGCGCGACGGTTGCTACCTGGCCATCGTGCTGCTGATCTGCGCGGTGTTGCTGCTGGTGTTCGGCATGGCGGTGTTTTCGTCGCTGGTCAAATTCTGGCCGTACAACCTGTCGCTGTCGCTCAACCATTACCAGTTCAATGACACGGCTGGCGGCGGCTGGCTGGCTTATGGCAACAGCGTGAAGATGGCCTTGTGCACGGCCTTGATCGGCAGCGTGCTGATCTTCACCGGCGCTTACCTGATGGAAAAAACCAGGAGCCAGCGCGGGTTGAACCTGACCCTGCGCATGCTCAGTTTCGTACCGATGGCGGTGCCGGGCCTGGTACTGGGCCTGGGTTACGTCTTCTTCTTCAATCTCACCGGCAACCCGCTGCATGTGCTCTACGGCACCATGACGCTGCTGGTGGTCTGCACCATTGCGCACTATCTGACCACTGCGCAAATGACTGCCACCACCGCGCTGCGTCAGCTCGATGCCGAATTCGAAGCCGCTGCGCTGTCGCTCAAGGCGCCGCTGTACCGGCACTATCTGCGCGTTACCGTGCCGATCTGCCTGCCGGCGCTGCTGGACATCGTGCGCTACCTGTTCGTCTCGGCCATGACCACCGTGTCGGCGGCGATTTTCCTCTACAGCCCGGACACCATCCTCGCGGCGGTCGCGGTGCTGAACATGGACGACGCCGGCAACGTCGGCGGCGCGGCGGCCATGTCGACCCTGATTCTGTTCACCTCGGCGGGCGTGTCGCTGCTGCTGGCCTGGGCTTCGCGCGGTGTGCTGCGCCGCTCCCAGGCCTGGCGGCAGACCGCGCCTGGTCATTGATTTACACCCTCAACTCATACAGGAATTGCATCATGTTCAAGCCTTTGGCCCTGGCCGCTGCTGTCCTCACCGCTTTCAGCCTGAACGCTTACGCTGCGAAAACCGAGTTGACGGTGTACACCGCCCTCGAAGCCGAACAACTGAAGACCTATAAAGCAGCCTTCGAAAAGGCCAACCCGGAAGTCGAGATCAAGTGGGTGCGCGATTCCACCGGCATCATCACCGCCAAACTGCTGGCGGAAAAAGCCCTTCCGCAGGCTGACGCGGTGTGGGGGCTGGCGGCCTCGAGCCTGGCAATTCTCGATCAGCAAGGCATGCTGCAAAGCTACGCGCCGAAGGACCTGGACAAGATCGGCGGCAATTACCGCGACGCGGCGAATCCTCCAGCCTGGGTCGGCATGGACGTTTGGGCAGCGACCATTTGCTTCAATACTATCGAAGCCGAAAAGCAGGGTTTGACCAAGCCGGTGAGCTGGCAGGACCTGACCAAGCCTGAGTACAAAGGCAAGATCGTGATGCCCAACCCGGCCTCGTCCGGCACCGGATTCCTCGACGTCAGCGCCTGGCTGCAAACCTTCGGCGAGAAGCAGGGCTGGCAGTACATGGACGACCTGCACCAGAACATCGGTCAGTACGTTCACTCCGGTTCCAAGCCGTGCAAGCTGGCGGCGGCGGGTGAATTCCCGATCGGCATTTCCTTTGAATACCCCGCCGTTCAGTTGAAACGCCAAGGCGCGCCGCTGGACATCATCCTGCCGAAAGAGGGCCTGGGCTGGGAGATCGAAGCCACCGCCGTGATCAAGGGCACACCCCATGAAGATGCCGCGAAGAAACTGGCTGACTTCTCTGCAAGCCCGGCGGCAATGGAGCTCTACAAAGAGAACTTTGCAGTGCTCGCTCAACCGGGTATCGCCAAGCCACAGACAGAATTGCCGGCGGATTATGAGCAGCGTTTGATCAAGAATGACTTTGCCTGGGCGTCGAAGAATCGCGATAAAATCCTGACTGAGTGGCGCAAGCGGTATGACGGAAAGTCGGAGAAAGTGGCTGCCAAGTAAGATCTTTATTGGCTGATAGGGCCTCTTCGCGGGCAAGCCTCGCTCCTACAGGGGGGCCATGGCGGACACAGGTCATGTGAACGCCCCGCTCCATCTGTAGGAGCGAGGCTTGCCCGCGAAGGCGGCTTCGAATTCAGGACATCACTTAATGACTCACCACAACGACATGCTGATCGTAGGCGCCGGCATCCTCGGCCTGTCCCACGCCTACGCCGCCGCCAAAGGTACACGGTTACCGCGTCGAGCTGCTGCGCGGTGCCGCATGTTGGGAGAACTTTGATGGACCGCAACGAGCAAGTGATCGCCGAGGTGTTCGGTTTGTACGAGCGCTTTGGCGACAGCGATTACATCGGCGAACCGGTGTCGCAGATCGAGCACATGTCCCAGGCGGCCGAACGGGCCATGGCCGAAGGCTTCGATGACGAAATCGTGCTGGCGGCGTTCTTTCATGACATTGGCCATATCTGCCCCGCCGAGAATGCCGGGAACATGGGTGGTTTCGGCGTAGTCAGCCATGAACGCCTCGGTGCGGACTACCTGCGGCGTGCAGGCTTCAGCGAGCGCATGGCGCGGCTGGTGGAGTATCACGTTCAGGCCAAGCGTTATCTGACGTTTAAGGAGCCCGGGTACTACGAGCGCTTGAGCGAAGCCAGCCGCCGGACCCTGGAATATCAGGGTGGGGTGATGACAGTTGAAGAGGCTGAGGCCTTCGAGCGGGATCCGTTGTGCGAGGTGAGTTTGCGGATGCGGCAGTGGGATGAGCAGGCGAAGGAACTGTCGGTGCCGGTGCTGGATCTTGCAGTGTTGAAGGAAAAAGCAGTGCGACTGCTGGCTGCGTAATTGTGTGATATCGAGGCGCGGCCTTCGCGAGCAGGCTCGCTCCCACAGTGGATCGGTGATCGACGCGCATCCCTTGTGGGAGCGAGCCTGCTCGCGAAGGGGCCAGCTCCGACCACACAGCGCTCAAGATCCTACAACTGCCGCGCCAACACCTCGACCTGCTCCTGCCTCTCAGCCTGATTCAGCTTCGCATGCGGATTGAGCGACGACCACTGCGGATGCGCCCGGGCCTTGTTCAGCGCTTCGGGCAATTTGCCTTCGCGCCAGGTCTTGTCCTGAGGTGTAGCGACTTGAATGCTGTCCATCGCTGCATGCCCGCGCGCATTCAGCGCTTGCAAAAGCTGCCGCTGACGCAACGCCAACAACCTTAGAACGCTGTCATCGACAGTCAATTCGCGCTGGCCTTTGATTTTGCCCATCAGACGACTGCCGTAGCTGCGCGCAGTTTGCAGGGCGCCGCCGGCAATCGCGCCGGCCAGCGCGGCAGCACCGAGGGTCAATCCGCCGACCAGCAAGTCGACTCCGGCCCCGGCCGCCGCGCCGGCGGCGATACCGCCACCGACCCGCACGCCCAGTTGCTTGAGGGTTTCCGGGTTGAACAGATCATCGCCCCAGCGGCCGTCGAGCAGTGGCAAATCAGTGGCTGACGCGTCCTGTGGGCGAAAGGCGTAGAGCTTGAGCAGGGCTTCGACGCAACGCTGTTCTCGCTGTCGAACGGCTTTGCGCAGCTCGTTGACGGCTCGCTGTTCCTGCTCGGCATTGCTGATCACGCTACGTCGGCAGGCGGCGCAGTCGATCAATAAATCGGCAATCAATTGCGCAGCGCTCTGCTCACGAGCCAGGCGTTGCGCCTGCTGATCGGCGATCAGGCGCTCCAGTTGCTCGCGGGAGCTTTCCAGCAGCAGCGCGAGGCTTTCATAGAGTCGACGTTCGCCATCCTCCGGCGGGGCGACACTGTCAAAACGCACCAGTGCGTGCAAACCCAGGCGCGCCAATGCCTCGCGCCAGTCCGGCTCGCGGTGGTTGGCGCTGCTGACGAAGTTCAACACTGGCAGCAAGGGTTTGCCGCAACTGGCCAGCACTTGCAGTTCGTCGCGGTACTTGGACAGCACCGGCTCGCGGGCGTCGATCACATAGAGGCCGGCGTCGCAGGTCAGCAGTTGCCGCAGCACCTTGGCTTCCTGTTCGAAACGCTGCCGGGCCTCGCTGCCTTCGAGGAATCGTGCCAGCCGTGCCGGGCCGTCGAGGCGTTCGCCGGGACGCTCCAGGCGTTCGAGGTAGTCGAGCAGGGCGATGGCGTCTTCCAGGCCGGGGGTGTCGAACAGATCGAGCAAGGGCTCGCCGTCCACCGACAACCGAGCGCCTTCGACGTGTCGCGTGGTACTGGGGCGATGGGAAACTTCACCGAATCCGACATCCCGGGTCAGGGTGCGTAGCAGCGAGGTTTTGCCGACGTTGGTGTGGCCGACCACGGCGAGCTTCAGCGGCGGTTTCCAGGGATTAGTCATGACCGGTCTCCAGCCAGTTCAACGGCGCGCTGTCGGCAAACGGCAGTTCCAGCTGTTGCAGCGCCACATGCCAGTCGCCGAGGCGCGCGGCATCCAGCGCTTCGCCGGGCGGCGCTTGCAGCAACCAGACACGGGTCGCAGTTGCGCTGCGCGCCAGTTCGGCGATCAGCGACAGGCTGCCGCGATCCGGTGAACGTCGTGGATCGCAAGCGATGGCCAGGCGAGCCGGCGGGAAGCGGCTCAGTTGTTCGAGCAGTTTGTTGCGCGATTCGCGGCTGTCGAGGATGCCCGCGTTGCTCACGGTCTTCGGCAATTGCGGTGGCCACGGGCGTTGGTCGTCCAGTTCTATCGCCACCAGCAGCGCGCCATCGCCAGGCAGGTCGCTGACGCCGTTTTCAATACGGTGCAGTTGTTCGGGGGCGGCATCGCTGATCCCCAGGCGTTCGCTGGTCGGCATCAGCCGCTCGCGCAGTTGGGCGTAGCCGGGCAGGTTCAAATCCAGATGCAATCTTGCCAGGCCGGTTTTCCAGCGCCACCGGCAGAACAACGCCAGAAGCAAACGTGGCAACACACCGTAGACCAGCAAAACGCCTACCAACCATGCCGCCCAGGCCTGGCGGGCGCTTTCGATATTCAGCGCGGCATCGCCACTGGCACGGATCATCTCCACGGTGGGCACACTGAACCCGAGCAGGGCCGGCAGGGCGCCGAGGGCCTGGGTCATGGCGACGAACGTCTCGCCGCCAAGGATGGTGGTTTCCCAGACGAAGCCGTAACGCCGGGTGGCCATCAGCATCAGCAGAATCACCAGGGCACTGAGCATCGCCAGCAGCCACAAACCGTTGACCAGCACGCCGAGCGCCCAGCGGTTGAGTTTCTGTCGTTGCAATAACAACAGCAGGGCCGGCGCCAGTTGCGCAGCCTTGGCATCGCGGGCGAGTTTTTCGCTGAGCCACAGCCACACGCGTCCCAGCGTTGCGCCGTGTTCCCCGGCAAACACCAGGCCCAGCGCCCAACTCAGCAACAAAATCAGGTTCAGCCCGAGCAGACTGCCCAGGGCCCAGAACACATTCACCGGCGTTTGCCCGTCACCCAGCGCGGCAAATGCCAGGCCGGCGCCGCTGACAACGGCCAGCACGGCCATGACAATCAACGCCAGGCGTGCACCTTGCAGCCAGTGTTCGAGGGCGATGGTCAGCCCATCGCGATCGGCCAGCCACAGCGCACGACGTTGAATCCGCGCCGGCAGGTCGCCGCCCGCGGTGCGGGCCAGTCGGTTGGCTTCCATATCATCCAGAGGGCCGGCGTGTTCTTCGCGCAGGCGGATGGTTTCCGTCAGCCAGAGGTTATTCAGTCCAGTCACGCGCCATCCCGTCGCTCAATTGAGTCGTGAGCATAACCGCTGTGACGCTTATCGGGGTACGGGAGGCTCTGGTATCCTCGCCGACATGACTAAATCACTCCCTCTCAGCCTGATCGCAGCCCTCGGTGAAAACCGTGTGATCGGCATCGACAACAGCATGCCCTGGCACCTGCCGGGGGACTTCAAATACTTCAAGGCCACGACCCTCGGCAAGCCGATCATCATGGGACGCAAGACCTGGGATTCCCTCGGTCGGCCACTGCCGGGCCGGTTGAATATCGTGGTCAGCCGTCAGGCGGATCTGCAACTGGAGGGGGCGCAGGTTTATCCGTCGCTGGAGGCCGCCATCGTTCGCGCTGAAGAATGGGCGAACGAGCAGGGCGTCGATGAGGTGATGTTGATTGGCGGCGCGCAGTTGTATGCGCAAGGGTTGGCGCAGGCGGATCGGCTTTATCTGACTCGCGTGGCGCTGAGTCCGGAAGGGGATGCGTGGTTTCCGGAGTTTGATTTGAACCAGTGGAAGCTGGTGTCGAATGTGCCGAATCCTGCGCAAGGCGACAAACCGGCGTACAACTTTGAAGTCTGGGAAAAAGCCTGAAAGCATCGCCAGCAGGCTGGCTCCCACAGTGGGTTTGAGGGGAAACACAGATTGTGTGAATACCCAAAGTCCCTGTGGGAGCCAGCCTGCTGGCGATGAGGCCAGATCAGACGCTAAAGAATTTAAGCGTGAGCCAACTCCGAATGCTCATCCGCACCCAGCAACGCTTTATCCGTCTGCTGCATCATCTGGCTGGTAATCGCCCCCGCCGTAATCGACCCACTGACGTTCAACGCCGTACGCCCCATATCAATCAGCGGCTCGACCGAAATCAGCAACGCCACCAGTGACACCGGCAAGCCCATCGCCGGCAACACGATCAACGCCGCAAACGTCGCGCCACCACCGACCCCGGCCACCCCGGCCGAACTCAACGTCACAATCGCCACCAGGGTCGCAATCCACAGCGGATCCAGCGGGTTGATGCCCACCGTCGGCGCCACCATCACCGCCAGCATCGCCGGGTACAGACCGGCACAGCCATTCTGGCCAATGGTCGCGCCGAACGAGGCGGCGAAACTGGCGACGGACTGTGGAATGCCCAGGCGACTGGTCTGGGCTTCGATGCTCAACGGAATGCTGGCGGCGCTCGAACGGCTGGTGAACGCAAACGTCAACACCGGCCAGATCTTGCGAAAGAAGCGCAGCGGATTGATCCCGGCGGCCGACACCAGCAGGCCATGCACCACAAACATCAGGCCCAGGCCCAGGTAGGAAACGACCACGAAACTACCGAGCTTGATGATGTCCTGCAGGTTGGAACCGGCGACCACCTTGGTCATCAGCGCCAATACCCCGTACGGCGTCAGTTTCATCACCAGACGCACCAGGCGCATTACCCAGGCTTGCAAGGTGTCGATGGCGTTGATCACTTTCTGACCTTTGTCGACGTCATCCTTGAGCAATTGCAACGCCGCGACCCCGAGGAATGCAGCGAAGATCACCACACTGATGATCGAAGTCGGCTTGGCCCGCGCCAGGTCGGCGAACGGGTTTTGCGGGATGAACGACAGCAACAGCTGCGGCACATTCAGGTCCGCGACCTTGCCCGCATAGTCGGTCTGGATCGTTTGCAGCCGGGCCATTTCCTGAGTGCCGGCCACCAGGCCTTCGGCGGTCAGGCCAAAGAGGTTGGTCAAGCCGATACCGATCAGCGCGGCGATGGCCGTGGTGAACAACAGCGTGCCGATGGTCAGGAAACTGATTTTGCCCAGCGACGAAGCGTTGTGCAGACGGGCCACGGCACTGAGGATCGAGGCGAACACCAGCGGGATGACGATCATTTGCAGCAACTGCACATAACCGTTGCCCACCAGGTCAAACCAGCTGATCGAGGCTTTCAGCACCGGGTTGCCGGCACCGTAAATCGTGTGCAAAGCGACACCGAAACCCACACCCAGCGTCAGCGCGAGCAGAACTTTTTTCGCCAGGCTCCAGGTCGTGTGGCGAGTTTGTGCCAGGCCAAAAAGTAACGCGAGGAACACCAGCAGATTGAGGATCAGCGGCAGATTCATGAGAACTCCGATAAAGACTTGTGCCAGCCACCTTCCGGGGCAGCTGCGAACCGGCAAGCCTAACAGCTTGATATCTAATGAATTAATATCAAAAAAGTCTGATTACTGTCGTTTTTGGAATAAGCGGATGTCGCTCTCAGGGATGCAGCTGGCGCAATAGGGACTTGGGTGGTCGCAGGCAGGTGAGGACTGTCACGGCAATTTGTTAGCGTCGATATCTTTAAATCAGGGAAGCATGCCGATGAAGCTCGCACCGAAATTTCTGGCCGCCGCACTGGGATTGAGTTTGGGCTTGGGCCTCGTCGGCCAGGTATTCGCCACGGATCTGAAGCATTGGCCTGCCGATCAGGCCAAGGCGCTGGACGCGATGATCGCCGCCAATGCCAACAAGGGTAACTACGCGGTGTTCGACATGGACAACACCAGTTACCGCTACGACCTCGAAGAGTCGTTGCTGCCGTTCATGGAAAACAAAGGCCTGATCACCCGCGACAAACTCGATCCCTCCCTGAAACTGATTCCGTTCAAGGACACCGCCGAGCACAAGGAAAGTCTGTTCAGCTACTACTACCGCCTCTGCGAACTCGACGACATGGTCTGCTATCCATGGGTCGCCCAAGTGTTCTCCGGCTTCACGCTCAAAGAGCTCAAGGGCTATGTCGACGAGTTGATGGCCTCCGGCAAACCGGTGCCGAGCACCTATTACGAAGGCGACGTGGTCAAGACCATCGACGTCAATCCGCCGAAGATCTTCACCGGGCAGAAAGAGCTCTACAACAAGCTGATGGAGAACGGCATCGAGGTCTACGTGATGACCGCCGCCTCCGAAGAGCTGGTGCGCATGGTCGCCTCCGATCCGCAGTACGGCTACAACGTCAAACCGCAGAACGTGATCGGCGTGACCATGCTGCTCAAGGACACCAGCACTGGCGAGCTGACCACGGCCCGCAAGCAGATCACCGCCGGCAAGTATGACGAAAAAGCCAATCTCGGCCTCCAACTGACCCCGTACCTGTGGACACCGGCCACCTGGATGGCCGGTAAACAGGCCGCGATCCTGACCTACATCGATGAGTGGAAAAAACCGGTGCTCGTAGCTGGCGATACCCCGACCAGCGACGGTTTCATGCTGTTCCACAGCGTCGACGTGGCCAAGGGTGGCATCCACCTGTGGGTCAACCGCAAAGACAAATACATGACCCAGATTAACGGCATGATGGCCAAGCACGCCGCGGCCCAGGCCAAGGAAGGGCTGCCGGTGACGGCGGACAAGAATTGGGTGATCGTCACACCGGCAGAGATCCAGTAAGGATTTGGATTCAGTGTAGGAGCAAGCTCGCTCCTACAGTTGATCCCGGTTGTTCACACATAGCATGTTCACTGAGGACCCATTGTGGGAGCGTCGGTGCAACGAAAGACTCCGCTTGAACGACATCTCCTTACAGTCGCGCCCTACGCATTCTTGCGTAAGGGACTACGACTACTTCAGAATCCGCCGGCTTGTGCGTCTGGGTACCGGCTTCTATCGTTTCCGCGTCGCTGAACATCAGTGATCGGGTTTGGTAGCCCGTGTTCACCTCGGCGCATTGCGCCACCCGTTGCAGGGTTCATTTCTGTCTCTGCTCATATGGTGGCCATGCGCAGGGCATCTTCGGACGCGCCGGGTTCCTGGTGACCGGTCTACCAACCTGCGTATGGCCGCCACCCTTCGTTTGGTAGCGAGGGTGATGGCTCCTTTTTTCTCACCCGGAGCTCCATCAATGTTGAAAATTACCCCCGATCCTCCCGATTCCGACAACCTGTCCGCCCGAATCAACGCCACCTCACGAAAACCCAGCCAAATGTTCTTGATCAGACCAGGCCTCGACACCGAAAGCCTTTTGGCGCACGCCTGTGAATCGTTGGCCTCGGCCAATGTCATGGCCAGCGATTTCGCCGGCCTGCTGGAAGGCTCTCAACGCAGCACGATGCTGGGGATTGCCCAGGTCATCATGCTGGGCGAGCTGGCGGTGAATCAGGCGTTGGATAACCTCGACCCGCAGGAGTAACGCGGGTAAAAAATGCCCCGCACTTGGCGGGGCATTCCCTAGCTTTATCGCCAGCATACCGACCAACATATCCAGCCTCATTTCAGAAATGACCTACATCAATCACAGAAGCGTCTGATTCTTCCTCCACTTCGCCTCTTCTAACTTGCGTCCTTTCGATCTGACAAGGACATATTTCGCATGAAGCGCTACAACATCACCGTCGGGGCCAAAACCACCGTCGGCGGCACGGTCGTCAGCGGTTGGCATCGCGGCAGCATCAATGGCCAGGCCATTGCCTGCGAAGGCGATGAAGTCAAATGCCCGGAATGCGACAGCACGGGGACAATCGTCTGCGTCGGCCCACGCCTGTCGGAGCAGTGGGATGGACTCAAGCCCGCCCTGGATGGCGACCTGTGCAAGTGCAAGTGCGATCCACCGCCCAAGTTGATTGCCAATCAGACCATGAGGAGCCAACAGATCGAAGGCGGCAGCATTGCGTCGCCTGCCCGAGCCGCGGCTCAATCCGCCGCACCGGTCGAAGCTCGTAAGCCGACAGCCGAACCGAGCCCCTCCAGCGTCCGTCCTGCAACGAGCTACGGCGAGCAGTCGGGACAGGTCTGCCAGAACCTTTGGCGCAGCTATCAGCAAAGAGCCGAAGCCATCGTGGCACCGGGCGGCATCCTGATCGCCGACCCCAAGGCGCGTAATCGCGCGATCAATTCGGCGTACGCCCGATTGTGGCTGGAGGATCAGCGTTTCCAATGGGCCGGTCTCGCGGCGTTCGCTTCCAAGCAGGTGGGATGTGGCTTGCTACATGCGGCTGATTCAGTCGAGAGGATTCAGAATGAATACGAGGCGGGAAAGCGCATGGTCGACAGCGCCCAGCGTCGCTGGAAATTCTTTGGGATTGAATTGTTCGGCAAGACTGACAAACAGTCGCAACGCGACTACGAGCTAACCCGAAGCAATAACCCGATACCGGGCGTTGACCTGCGTAACGACAGCGAATCATTGTCGTACGTGCAGAAGCAACTCCAGTACGTGCACGACATGCTGGCGCTGGGCAATACCACGCTGTTTCTGGATGTGTTTCCGCTACATGCTTTTTACAAGGAGCGTGGATTGTGGGCGCTCAAGACATGCCTCGCATCACGAAAAAACATATTTGGGCATGTACAACAACCAGTGTTGTGGCCGATCGAGCAGGAAAAACTGGAGTTTGGCACTTACCATGAGGAAATACTGCAAGCCTTCGCGGCCATTGAGGCTGGCAACATTGCCGAAAGTGTTGTGTTTCTTGCCGAACATGAACAAAAGAACATCCTGCAACCAGCAATGTACAGCAACGTGCAATTGGTACGTTTGCTACATGGCAACCAATTCTCCTATGTCACTAACCTCCCCTCCGGTGCTGCGGCAGCGGTCGAGCTGACTCTGGCCAGCCAGTGCCATCCCAGCGAAGACGGGCGCACCGTGGGCTTCAGCAATGATTACTTTGCCAACCTGGCCGATATCCATCAACGCATGCCTTTCGTACTCAAGGCCGCGGTGCAATTTGATGAGCTGCTACGACGCTCTGATCGTCATCTGATCGAACAGGCGATTCTGGACATTGCCGCTGGACGCGGTGTGCGATGAATCTGGTGCGACGCATGAAGTGGCGATGGAGGGTTTTGGCCACTGCTGTCGCGGCTCTGCTGACAATGGCGGTGATGCGAGCGCTATCGGATGAGCCGGAAATTGCGCTAGTGATCGGCGAACCTTGGGAAGCCATGCGTCTGCGCTCCAGCGCGGTCATTGATCCGGCTTTTCCTGGGTACTCCTGGTTCAATACACCCAAGTCTGACGCGCGCCTACGTTTTATCGACTATCAATTTGGGTTCGTGACCCCGCAGGCTCGCTTTTTCACGGTTAGTTTCGATCGTGATGGGTTAGTCAGAAGTCTCCGCATGTCCCCGCAAGTCGAGCCCCTGTTACTCGACGATACACTCAAGGTCGTGCTGGATTTGCAGGCGCAATGGCGCCACGGTGGCTGGATACCCATTCGGGTCAACGACGACCCACCGTTTGCTGACACTCCCGAATGGCGGGCTCGATTGCGAGACGTGAACAAAGGTGGCACGTCTACTTGGCAAGCGGGTGATCAGTATCAGGTGATGCTGGTGGTCAATCGTTTCAGAGATGACAAGCGCCCCAAAGAGGAGCGTTATCTTATCAAGTTACAAGTTGCAAGGCCGTGGGTGAATCCTTGACTTCGCGAGTCGAAGACATAAGTAACGCTCTCATTAGGCCGAGAACTTATGCAGCTTAAGAGTTATTTTAATGGAGTAGATTAGACATGGTGGTACGCATTCTTTGGTCAGTGATGTATCTAATTGGAGGTGTCTTGCCTGCCTTCGGATTGGCCCTGCTAAGCTCATTCCTTATGATGTCTGGTGAAGTCTTTGGCGTAATATTCAGCACACTCACCTGGTTGGGAACCACCGGGCTTGGATTGGCGGCGCTAAACACACCCACTGCTACTGGATTGAATCGCAGGCGCATTGTATCGGTGATGTTAATAATGGGGCTGATAGTTATATCCCCTGTGCTGCTAACCTCGCTAACCCCCCCCAGCAACAAGATTTGGTTTAATGCGGCAATTCTTGGTCCGACACTATTGGCAATTCTCTATTTGGGGAAAGTTGCCTGGATCTCTAACTCCGACGAGTGACGAATTATTGCGTTTGACTCAGTCATGAAGGTACTCCTGTGGGGTATCGCTTTGTTTTGGCAAGTTAGAAGCACCAAGAGTGGATGTAATCGACTGATATTTGAGCCCAAAAAAAATGCCCCGCACTTGGCGGGGCATCTTTATGTTCGACGGTTAAGAATTACAACCCATCAAGCATCGCCTTATTACGCACGGCACCCTTGTCGGCACTGGTGGCCAGCAAGGCATAGGCCTTCAGCGCGGTGGTCACCTTGCGTGGACGCTTCTCCACCGGTTTCCAGCCTTTCTGATCCTGCTCGGCACGACGCCCGGCCATCTCTTCATCGCTGATCAACAGGTTGATCGAACGGTTCGGAATGTCGATCAGCACCTTGTCGCCGTCCTGCACCAGACCGATCGCGCCGCCCGCAGCCGCTTCCGGCGATGCGTGGCCGATGGACAGGCCCGAGGTGCCGCCGGAGAAGCGGCCGTCGGTGAGCAGGGCGCAGTCTTTGCCCAGGCCCTTGGATTTCAGGTACGACGTCGGGTACAGCATTTCCTGCATGCCCGGGCCGCCTTTAGGGCCTTCGTAACGGATGATCACGATGTCGCCGGCCTTCACTTCATCAGCGAGAATGCCGCGTACGGCGCTGTCCTGGCTTTCGAAGATCTTCGCGTTGCCTTCGAAGACGTGGATCGACTCGTCGACGCCCGCGGTTTTCACTACGCAGCCATCCAGCGCGATGTTGCCGTAGAGAACGGCCAGGCCGCCTTCTTTCGAGTAAGCATGTTCGACACTGCGGATGCAGCCGTTCTCACGGTCGTCGTCCAGGGTTTCCCAACGGGTCGACTGGCTGAACGCGGTTTGCGTCGGGATGCCCGCCGGACCGGCCTTGAAGAAGTGATGCACCGCTTCATCGTCGGTCTGGGTGATGTCCCACTTGGCGATGCCTTCGGCCAGGCTCTTGCTGTGCACGGTCGGCAGGTCGGTGTGCAGCAGACCGCCACGGGCCAGCGAGCCGAGGATGCTGAAGATCCCGCCGGCACGGTGCACGTCTTCCATGTGGTACTTCTGGATGTTCGGCGCGACCTTGCACAGTTGCGGTACGTGACGGGAGAGACGGTCGATGTCGCGCAGGTCGAAATCGATCTCGGCTTCCTGGGCCGCGGCCAGCAAGTGCAGGATGGTATTGGTGGAACCGCCCATGGCGATGTCCAGGGTCATGGCGTTTTCGAACGCCTTGAAGTTGGCGATGTTGCGCGGCAATACCGACTCATCGTTGTCGCCGTAGTAACGCTTGCACAGCTCGACGATGGTGCGGCCGGCCTGCAGGAACAGCTGTTCGCGGTCGCTGTGGGTGGCCAGGGTCGAACCGTTGCCCGGCAAGGCCAGGCCCAGGGCTTCAACCAGGCAGTTCATCGAGTTGGCGGTGAACATGCCGGAGCACGAACCGCAAGTCGGGCAGGCGCTGCGCTCGTATTCAGCGACTTTCTCGTCAGAAGCGCTGGAGTCGGCGGCGATCACCATGGCGTCGACCAGGTCGAGACCGTGGGAGGCGAGTTTGGTCTTGCCGGCTTCCATCGGGCCGCCGGAAACGAAGATCACCGGGATGTTCAGGCGCAGGGCGGCCATCAGCATGCCTGGTGTGATCTTGTCGCAGTTGGAGATGCAGACGATGGCGTCGGCGCAGTGGGCGTTGACCATGTACTCGACGGAGTCGGCGATGATCTCGCGGCTCGGCAGCGAATACAGCATGCCATCGTGACCCATGGCGATGCCGTCATCCACGGCGATGGTGTTGAATTCTTTCGCTACACCGCCAGCGCGTTCGATCTCGCGGGCGACCAGCTGGCCCAGGTCCTTGAGGTGGACGTGGCCCGGTACGAACTGGGTAAAGGAGTTGGAAATGGCGATGATCGGCTTTTTGAAGTCGTCATCTTTCATCCCCGTGGCGCGCCACAATGCGCGGGCGCCGGCCATGTTGCGGCCATGGGTGGATGTTTTCGAGCGGTAATCAGGCATGAAGCACTCCGGGCGGCTAATCAGGTATCAAAAGGGAAGTGAGCTTCTATTGACGTCGGGAACACTCAGAAATGGCCGTGTGTCCGGAAGTTGCCGATAACTTTGCGGGATCGCCGCGCGCTTCAGCTTGAGCTCATAAACCCGCCGGGGGATGACTGGCGATGAATAGGGCCGATTCTACACCGCTGGCGGCTGGAGGGAATGGCCGTATACCTGTAGGAGCGAGCTTGCTCGCGAAAAACCCATGGACGTCGCGGGCAATTTGCAGCGCTGCGTTATCGTTGACGTTTTTCGCGAGCAAGCTCGCTCCTACAGGGGTGGGGGTGATTCACAACCAGATGGCGTCCCACAATGGGTAATGTCCGATATGCTCGACCAGGCCTGCCCTTAAAGGATTGGCGGCGATATAGCGAGCCATTGCTTTCAAGTCATCCTCCTGACGCAATGCGCGGTCAAAGTAGCCCTTCTGCCAAAGCGTCCCCTGGCAACCCCTTGCCTTATTGATGGCGTGGGCACTTCGCGATTTGGTGATTCGCATCAGCCTCGGCAAATCGCCGTTGTGCAATTCAACCAGCCAGTGGAAGTGGTCCGGCATGACCACCCAGGCCAGCGAAGTCGCCTTGCCGTCTTCCTGAGCCTTCCTGAATTCGCTGACAAGCAGGCGGCCAATGCGCCAGTCCTGGAAGATCAATTGCCGCTGGTGGGTGACAGCGGTGAGCAGATAAATACGCCCTGATTCTGAACAGCGCCCTGTGCGCAGCCGATGTGCGTTTTGCCGGGTGGACATTCCTTCGTCCTCTTCTGTAGTTGGAAGAGAAACGGTAGTTGGACCGGCGTCTGTTGGCCTCTGAACAGTGGTTCCGGATATGTCCTGCCCCCCCTGTAGGAGCGAGCTTGCTCGCGAAAAACGTCAACGAAAACGCAGCGCAGCCAGGTTGCCCGCTTCGCCGATGCGTTTTTCGCGAGCAAGCTCGCTCCTACGGCGAAGATATCCTGTTATTCGTCAGCCAACCCCAGAGGCTGAAAACAATGAAGCTGACAGCAATCGTCATCAGCAAATCACTGCCGGCTTGTGCAAGGGCGGCGCTGCTGACGGCGGCGGTCAGGAACATGATGCTGTTGCCCGCCGATGCCGCCGTACCTGCGCTGCTTGAAAACAACAGCATCGCCGCAGAAATGGCGGCTGGCCGAACCAGGGTGACGGCCAGGGCGCTGATCAGCATCGGTATGAGCAAAGTCAAAGTGCTGATGGCTTCAAAGCTGACGACCAACGTTAGCAGCACGCCAGCGACGCCGAGCAATCCGAGGCCGATGTTGATTTGCCGGGACGGCGAAATGTGTTTCTGCAAGAACGAGGCAGCAATGCCGCCGAGGAGATAGGCCACCCCGTACACCATCAGCACCAGCGCGTACTGGTATTCGGAGAGCTTCAACGCGTCCATGAAAATCAGCGGCGTCACGCTGATCAAGGCGAAATAACAGGCGAATACCAGCGCGGCGATCCACCAGTAGCGCAGGAAGTCTCGATTGCTGGCGACGGCTTTCAGCGTGCCGATGATTGATGTGCAGGCTCGGTTCGGGCTGGCCGACTTGGACGGCAGTATGCAGAACGCATGGATCAGCATGCCAAGCGCCATCAGCGCAAAGCCGTAGAAGCTTCCCTGCCAGCCGAATGTGGTTTGCAACCATGAACCTATCAGCGGCGACAGCGCGACAAAGGAGCCGCTCAAGGTCATGTAATAGAGCCTCACCCGGGCTCGATCCTGTTCATCGAACAGGTCTTCCACCAGCGCATGTCCCAGCACGAAGAAACCACAGCCCATGGCTTGCACCGAGCGAAACAGCAGGAAGGTCAGGTAATCCGCCGCCAGTGCGCAACCTATTGCACCCAGGATCGACAGCGCGATGCAGCCCAGCAGGACTTCCTTGCGTCCCCATTTATCCGAGAGCGGGCCGGCGACCAGTTGGGAAATCGAAAAGACCAGGGTGAACAAACTGATGGAGAGTGCGACGTCTGCGGTGGGCGTGTTGAACCTTGCGGCCAGAGCGGGGAATGAGGGCAGGAGAATATTGATGGGGAAGAAGCTGATCAGCGAAATGCAGGTGACGAGGATGAATCGGGAGAGTTGTTGGCGCTTTACCGCGCTACTGAGCGGGGGCGATAAGGAGGACTCAGACATTGTTGTTAATTTCCGGAGCAAAGCCAGAAACCGATACTAGTCTGCGAACGATGGAATTCAATCAAAAGCGTTGTGGGAGGTTTCCCGTATTGATGTGGCTTGCCTCTGTAGGAGCAGCCGGTCGACGCTCGATTGCTCGCGAAGAACGTCAACGATAACGCAGTATTTCTGGTTGTCCGCGTCGTCGATGCGTTTTTCGCGAGCAAGCTCGCTCCTACAAGGGGGTGGTTAGCTGTTTGGCAGCAGGCGGCAGGTGATGCTCTTGATGTAGCGCGTTTCAGCAATCGCCGGATGCACCGGATGATCCGGCCCCTGGCCGCCGCGCTCCAGCATCTGGATGTTGCGATCCAGGTGACGGGCGCTGGTCAGCAGGATGTTTTGCAGGTCGTCTTCCGGCAAATGCATCGAGCACGAAGCGCTGACCAGGATGCCGTCCTTGCTGAGCAGGCGCATGGCTTGCTCGTTCAGGCGACGGTAGGCGCCTTCGCCGTTCTTCATGTCTTTCTTGCGTTTGATGAACGCCGGCGGGTCGGCCACGATAACGTCGAAACGCTCTTCGCTGGCTTTCAGTTCTTTCAGGGCTTCGAAGACGTCGCCTTCGATGCAGGTCATTTTTTCGGCGAAGCCATTGAGCGCGGCGTTGCGCTCGACGCCGTCGAGGGCGAAGGCCGAAGCGTCGACGCAGAACACTTCACTGGCGCCGAATGCGGCGGCTTGCACGCCCCAGCCGCCGATGTAGCTGTACAGGTCCAGTACGCGCTTGCCTTTGGCGTAAGGAGCCAGGCGTGCGCGGTTCATGCGGTGGTCGTAGAACCAGCCGGTTTTCTGGCCCTGGATGACCGGCGCTTCGAATTTCACGCCGTTCTCTTCCAGCGCGACCCATTCCGGCACCAGGCCGAATACGGTTTCGACGTAGCGGTTGAGGCCTTCGGCATCGCGTGCGGCGGAGTCGTTCTTGAACAGAATGCCGCTTGGCTTGAGCACTTGGGTCAGCGCCGCGATCACGTCTTCTTTATGGGCTTCCATGGTCGCCGAGGCGATCTGGACCACCAGGATGTCGCCGAAACGGTCGACCACCAGGCCAGGCAGCAGGTCGGAGTCGCCGTAGACCAGGCGATAGAACGGCTTGTCGAACAGGCGCTCGCGCAGGGACAGGGCCACGTTCAGGCGATGCACCAGCAGCGATTTGTCGAGCGGCAGCTTGATGTCCCGCGACAGCAGGCGGGCGCAGATCAGGTTGTTCGGGCTCATGGCAACGATGCCCAGCGGCTTGCCGCCGGCGGCTTCGAGGATCGCCTGGTCGCCGGCCTTGAAGCCGTGCAATGGCGTGGCGGCGACATCGATTTCGTTGCTGTAGACCCACAGGTGGCCGTTTCGCAGGCGACGGTCGGCGTTGGCTTTGAGGCGCAGGCTAGGCAGGGACATGACGTCGCTCCGGAAAAAAGAGCGGGAGTATAGCGTGTTGCGGCTGGTGGCGGGCCGGGTGGGCGATGAAACGCGGATGTCGCCTTCCGACGAAAGCGATTTCGAATATCACGCACAAGCACCGATCAACCCAAGATTAAACCCAGCAATATCAACGGCGATTTGCCCATCAGTGTGTCGGATCCAACTTCATAAAGGTTAGAATTGCCCCCTGACCCAGAGCGCGTATTTATGTCCCAAGAGCTGACCACTGAACAGATCCGACAGTCCCTGCAAGGCATCAGCGTGCCGGCCCAACCGCAAATCATGGTGGATTTGCAGATGGAGCAATACATGCCGGATCCTGATCTGGAAGTGATCGCCAAGCTGATTTCCCAGGATCCGGGTCTCTCCGGTTCCTTGCTGAAAATCGTCAATTCGCCGTATTACGGCTTGAGCAACAAGATCGCCTCGATCAAGCGGGCAGTGAATCTGCTGGGCAGCCGTTCGATCATCAATCTGATCAACGCGCAGTCGATCAAAGGCGAAATGAACGACGACACCATCGTCACCTTGAACCGTTTCTGGGACACCGCCCAAGACGTGGCGATGACCTGCCTGACCCTGGCCAAGCGCCTCGGGACCCAGGCCGGCGATGAAGCGTATGCCCTGGGCCTGTTCCACGATTGTGGCGTACCCTTGATGGTCCAGCGATTCCCGAACTACATGAGCGTCCTGGAAGAGGCCTACGCCAGTGCCAGTGCCGAGTGCCGGGTGGTGGACACCGAGAACCGGGTGTTCAACACCAACCACGCGGTAGTGGGTTACTACACGGCCAAGTCCTGGCGCCTGCCGGAGCACGTGACCGATGCCATCGCCAACCACCATAATGCCTTGGCGATCTTCACCGATGAGTCGTCGCGCAACAGCCAGCTGAAAAACCTGCTGGGGATCCTGAAAATGGCCGAGCACATCTGTGCGTCCCATCGGGTCCTGGGCAACCAGGCAGAGGACCACGAGTGGAACAGCATCGGGCCACTGGTGCTCGATTACGTCGGCCTCTCGGACTACGACTTCGAGACCCTCAAACAAACGATTCGCGACCTCGGCGCTCATCGCTGAGCGACAGCCTGACTCGAGAACCCCATGCCTGAATTGCCGGAAGTCGAAACCACCCGCCGCGGGATCGCGCCGCACCTTGAAGGCCAGCGCGTCAGTCGGGTGATCGTGCGCGATCGCCGGTTGCGTTGGCCGATCCCGGAGGACCTCGATGTGCGGCTGTCCGGCCAGCGCATCGTGTTGGTGGAACGGCGCGCCAAGTACCTGCTGATCAATGCCGAAGTCGGCACGCTGATCAGTCATTTGGGCATGTCCGGGAATCTGCGCCTGGTGGAAGTCGGCATGCCAGCGGCCAAGCATGAGCACGTGGACATCGAGCTGGAGTCTGGCCTGGCCCTGCGTTACACCGACCCACGCCGGTTTGGCGCGATGCTCTGGAGCCTCGATCCGCTCAATCACGAATTGCTGATTCGCCTGGGACCGGAACCGTTGACCGACCTGTTCGACGGCGACCGCTTGTTCAAGCTGTCCCGGGCACGTTCCATGGCAGTCAAGCCGTTCATCATGGACAACGCGGTGGTGGTCGGCGTCGGCAATATCTACGCGACCGAAGCGCTGTTCGCCGCCGGGATCGATCCGCGTCGTGAAGCCCGGAGCATTTCCCGGGCGCGCTATCTGAAGTTGGCGATAGAGATCAAACGTATCCTTGCACATGCCATTGAGCGCGGCGGCACCACCTTGCGCGACTTTATCGGCGGTGACGGCCAGCCCGGTTACTTCCAGCAGGAATTGTTCGTTTACGGCCGCGGGAACGAGCATTGTAAGATCTGCGCAACGCAATTGCGGGAAGTAAAACTCGGGCAGCGCGCCAGCGTGTTTTGCCCGCGTTGTCAAAGCTGACAGGTCCCAGAGGCTATAGTCAGTGCTCACTGCCTAGCCGAAGGAACGTGCCATGAACCTGTTTCGAACCCTTGTCGTCGCTTTACTGCTGAGCATCGGTACGCCCGTGCTGGCGGCGAACGCGGGCAGCGGCGACCCGCGCTACACCATCCAGAATCCCCCCGCGTACGCCATGATCGGCGATTTGCTGATCGCCCGACCCTTGCTGGTGGTGGCAACGGTGATCGGTGCCGGGGCGTTTGTGGTGTCGTTGCCGTTTACCGTGCTGGGCGGCGGCGTGGGCGATGCCGGCCAGGCGTTGGTGGTCGACCCGGCGAAAGCGGCGTTTGTACGGTGTCTGGGGTGTATCGGGGAGGGATTTGAGCAGCGGGAGTGAGGTCAGTCAGGTCTTCGGTGTGGCTGATGGCCTATTCGCGAGCAGGCTCGCTCCCACATTTGATTCGTGTTGTGAATCAGATAGTGTAAACACAGCAGTACTACTGTGGGAGGGAGCCTGCTCGCGAAGGCGCCCTCACAGGCGCCGAATGACTTATGCCTTGCCGGTAATGATCCGGTACTTCTCCATCAACTGCTCTTCAGTCTCCGGATGCGCTTCGTCCAGCGGAATGCAATCCACCGGGCAAACCTGCTGGCACTGAGGTTCGTCATAGTGGCCAACACACTGTGTGCACAGGTTCGGGTCGATCACATAGATCTCTTCGCCCTGGGAGATGGCGGCGTTCGGGCACTCGGGTTCGCAGACGTCGCAGTTGATGCAATCGTCGGTGATGATCAGGGACATGCTAACTCCAGCCAGGGCGCAAGACCCGGGCGCAATAAATCAATGCGACAATTGTGCCGCATTGGCGCTGTAGGAGCCAGCTTGCTCGCGATGAACGTAAGGGCGCCGCGCTCATCCAGGCAGCCTTCGTCATCGTTAACGACCTTCGCGAGCGCCGCCCCGAGCAAGCTCGTTCCTACAGTTGCGGAGTTTACTTCTTGAAACGTTCGGTCAGCGCGTCCGCCACCGCCGGGTGGACAAACTTGGTGATATCGCCGCCAAGGGCTGCGATTTCACGGACCAGCGTCGAAGAAATGTACGAATAACGCTCGGACGGAGTCAGAAACAGGCTTTCCACATCCGGCGCCAGCTGACGGTTCATGTTGGCCAGCTGGAATTCGTATTCAAAGTCCGACACCGCCCGCAAACCACGCAGGAACACGTTGGCATTCTTCTCTTTTGCGAAGTGCGCCAGCAGCGTCGAGAAGCCGACGACTTCTACATTAGGCAAATGTTGAGTGACCTCGCGGGCCATTGCCACTCGCTGTTCCAGGGGAAACAGCGGGTTTTTCTTGGGGCTGGCAGCGACGGCGATGATCACATGATCGAACAGGCGCGCGGCGCGTTCGACCAGATCGCCATGGCCCTTGGTAATAGGGTCGAAGGTACCTGGGTACAACACTCGGTTCATCGCGTCGTCCTGGCGGGAGTCCGTTGGGGAGTCGGATGGTATCGCAGCCTTCCCGGTCGGCCAAGTCGCCTTTTGGGTAAGAAAGCACTATAGACGATTGCACTATTCTCCGTTTTCATGGGTTTTTCAAACGTTCGGCCAAGGCGGTGGCCAGTTGCGCCGTCAGCCCATAGACCGACAATTGCGGATTTGCGCCAATGCTGGTGGGGAACAGCGAGCCGTCATGGATCGAAAGATTGCCTAGCTGATGATGCCGGCCAAGGCTGTCGGTCACGGCGTTTTTCGGATCTTCCCCCATGGCGCAACCGCCCATCACATGGGCACTGCCCAGGCGGGTGCGATACAGCTCGAGGCTCAAACCGTCGATCAGGGTGCGCGCTTCGGCCAGGGTCTTCACATAGCGAGCGTCGGCATGCATCGGCATCACCGCGTTGGCGCCGCCCGCGAACTGAATTTCGGCCATGCTGTGAAAGGCCCGGCGCAGACCGTCCCAGGCATAGGGTGAAACCTGATAGTCGAGCACCGGTGTGCCGTCACCGCGTAATTCGACGCTGCCGCCGGGGCTGTCCGGATGAAAGCCGTCGCGCATTAACGCCAACATGGCGTGGGTATGGGGCAGGTTTTCCATGTGCCGGGCGTTTTCCTTGCCGAAACCGCCGAGCAGGGTAGTGGCCAGCGCAGGGTGCAGCGGGGGCACTTCCAGTTTGTAGGACATCTTGCCGGTGGTGCCGTCCTGCCACTGGAAATGGTCGGAGTAGATCGACTGCGGCGCGCCATAGAACGGATTGATCACTTCGTCGAACAGGCCGGCTGACATGTTGACCAGATGCAGGAACGTCCGTTTGCCCAGGCGCTGGTGCGGATCGGGCGCGTCGGAGCGCAACAGCAGCGCCGGGCTATTGATGCCACCGCCGGCCAGCACGTAGTACCGGGCCTTGATCGTGATCGTCTTCCCGGTTGGGGCGACGCAGCGGTCGTCCATCGCCACGCATTGCAGCCCAGTGACCTTGCCGTCCTTGATCGAGAGTTTTTCGGCACGGGCGAGGAACAGCAGTTCGCCACCTTTATCCAGGGTGGCCGGAATAGTCGTGACCAGCATCGATTGCTTGGCGTTGGTCGGGCAGCCCATGCCGCAGTAGCCAAGGTTCCAGCAGCCACGCACGTTACGCGGGATGACATGCCAGGCGTATCCGAGCTTCTCGCAGCCTTTGCGGATCACGTCGTTGTTGGCGTTCGGCGGAACCATCCAGGGCGCGACACCCAGGTATTGCTCCATTTTCTCGAACCAGGGCGCCATCTCGGCCGGGCCATGACCTTTGACGTCATGCTCCCTGGCCCAATGTTCGAGGGTCGGATCAGGGGTGCGAAAGCTTGAAGTCCAGTTGATCAACGTCGTACCGCCCACCGCCCGGCCCTGAAGAATGGTGATCGCGCCGTCCTTGCTCATGCGGCCGATGCCTTCCTGATAGAGGCTGGTATAAGCCTGGTCTTCGAGCATCTTGAAGTCGCTGCTGGTCTTGAGCGGGCCTTCTTCGATCAGCAGCACCTTGTAGCCGGCGGCACTGAGGATTTGCGCCGTAGTCCCGCCACCGGCCCCGCTGCCGATGATGGCTACGTCCGTTTCGAGGGTCAGGTCCCGGGTCAGTTGTGAACCGTTATAGGTTTTCCAGCCACGGGCCAGGCCTTCGCGGAACGGATCGGGTACGGGCATGTTCGGGTTCTCTCGTTATTTTGATTTCTGTGGTGAGGCACCTGGTGCCTTCGCGGGCAAGCCTCGCTCCTACAGGATTTGAGGTGGACCACCTTTGCGTACGACCCAAACCCTGTGGGAGCGTGGCCTGCCCGCGATGGAGTCGCCTCGGTCTCAAACCGTAGGCGGCCCGGGATACCCGCAATGCACCCAGGACTGCGCCCGGCTGTACCAGGCCATCATCACCAGTTGCAGCAGCGAGCTGTGACCCATGCGCAGCAGGCTCAACGAACTGTTTTCCCAGCGATCGAGGAAGTCGCGAATGTCTTCGCTGCTGGCGTTTTCCCAACTGCCCCAGATGCCGGTCAGCGGCCCGCGAGTTACGGTTATCCCCAATACATCGAACAACTGTCGGGTCAGCTTGAGCATTTCCGGCGACAGGTGATCGAGGCCGTTATCCAGGCAGCGCAAGGTCTGGTCGACGGCCACCGGCATTCCCTCGGCCGCCACGGCGCCGTCGAGCATCACCGGGACCAGCGCTCGCAGAAACAACAAATCAGCTCTGCGCAGCATTGCAAAACCGTCGGCCGGCGTACTGGACGAGCAGCCACTGAGGCTCGCTCCCAGGCTGACCGTGGCCAGGAAAGCACTCGCCCCCAGGCCGAACTTAAGCAAACCGCGCCGTGACAACGCAGGTGTATCGGACAGGCTGGGACTCATTATTGTTATTACCCGGCAGTGATGATCGTTAGCGGATAAACAGCTTCTGGATCAGTTTTTGAATAGCCTTGCCGTACGGCGGGTAGATCAATTTCGCTGCGTTGAAGCGCTGTTTGATCAACACACCCTTGGCCTTGCTGAAGGTCAGGAAGCCTTCATGGCCGTGGTAATGGCCCATGCCGGAAGCGCCAACACCGCCGAACGGCAAATCATCCTGGGCGACGTGCAGCAGGGTGTCATTCAGGCAAACCCCGCCGGAATGGGTCTCGCTGAGCACGCGGTTTTGCTCGTGCTTGTCGTAGCCGAAGTAATACAGGGCCAGCGGACGAGGTCGTTGATTGATGTAGGCAAACGCTTCGTCCAGATCCTTGTAGGGAACGATCGGCAGCAGCGGGCCGAAAATTTCGTCTTGCATCACCATCATCTCGTCAGTGACGTTGAGCAGCAGGCTGTGGCTCATGCGCCGGCCCTGGCCCCGGTCGAACAAGGGAATCAACAGCGCGCCCTTGCTGGTGGCGTCACTCAGGTAGCCATTGAGCCGCTGCAGCTGTCGGTCATTGATGATGGCGGTGTAGTCAGGGTTGTCAGTCAGGGTCGGATAAAAGCCGCGAACTGCCTGGCGATAGGCTTCGACGAAAGAGCCCACGCGATCTTCCGGCACCAGTACGTAGTCCGGGGCCACACAGGTTTGTCCGGCGTTGAGCGTTTTGCCGAAAGCGATGCGTTCGGCGGCATCCTTGAGGGGCACATCGCGGGAGACGATGGCCGGAGATTTTCCGCCCAGCTCAAGGGTTACCGGTGTCAGGTTCTCGGCCGCCGCGCGCATCACGTGTTTGCCGATGCTGGTAGCGCCCGTGAACAGCAGGTGATCGAAACGCAGCCGCGAGAAGGCCACGCCTATATCGGCTTCGCCCAGCACCACGCAGACCAGGTCTTGGGGAAAGATTCGACCCAGCAGCTCCTTGAGCAGCAAACCGGTGACCGGGGTCGATTCGCTGAGCTTGAGCATCACCCGGTTGCCCGCCGACAACGCGCCCACCAGCGGGCCGATAGCCAGGTACAACGGATAATTCCACGGCACGATCACGCCAACCACGCCCAACGGTTGATAAACGACTTTGGCCGAGGCGGGTTGAAAGGCAACGCCGACTTTGCGCCGTGACGCTTTCATCCAGCTTTTGAGGTGCTGACTGGCGTATTGGATGCCGTGCAGGCTGGGCATCAGTTCGGCCAGCAGGGTTTCATCGGCGCTGCGATGGCTGAAGTCCTGGCTGATCGCATCGATCAAGGCCTGGCGTTCAATGCTCAACAGATCTCGCAACGCCTTGAGCCATTGCTGGCGTTGAGCCGCAGGCGGCATGGGGTTGGCGGCATACGCCGCACGTTGGGCGTCGAACAAGGCTTGGAGTTCTTTCAGAGGCTGCTGTAGGTTCTGCAGGTAGGCGATGTCAGCAGTCATTGTCAGCTCCGGATTATTTATTATTAGGAACTTTTTAGAGTCTATGCTCTATAAAGTCAAATGGCATCCTGACGCAGCTTTGTTTTATCCACGTCCGGATAGGTCGTAAGATGCCCGTCACCGCACTCTGAATTAAAGCTCAAGCCATGGCCCCAAGGATCAAAACCAGCGAGCGCATCGTGCAGAACAGCCTGGAACTGTTCAATCAGCAGGGCGAACGCAGTATCAGCACCAATCACATTGCCGCCCATATGGAAATTTCCCCGGGCAACCTGTACTACCACTTCCCTAACAAGCAGGCGATCATCGCCGTGCTGTTCAGCGAGTACGAAACCCTGGTGGACAGCTTCCTGCGCCCGCCCCAGGGCCGCGCAGCGACGGTCGAGGACAAGCGTTACTACCTCAAGGAATTGCTGGCAGCCATGTGGCGCTATCGGTTTCTGCATCGAGACCTTGAGCACTTGCTCGACAGCGATCCGGAACTGGCCGCCCGTTACCGACGCTTTTCCCAGCGCTGCGTGATTCAGGGGTCGGCCATCTACAAGGGATTCGTCGAGGCGGGTATCTTGAAGATGGACCGGGTGCAGATCGAGTCGCTGACCATCAACGCCTGGATCATTCTGACGTCCTGGGTGCGTTTTCTGTGTACCACGCGGGAAAATTCCAACCACTTGAGCGAACAAGCGATTAAGCGTGGTGTTTACCAAGTGCTGGTGCTGGAGGCCGGGTTCGTCACGGATCAGTCCCGCGACGCGGTCAACGCGTTGTTCGAGGAGTTTTATGTGCCACTGGCCCAGGCCCTGGAAGAAGTGGAATAGAAAGAGCGACAGGTTCGAATACCGCCCTCATAGGAGCCCGTTATGCCCATTGCGCAACTGATCAGCCCGCTAGCGTTGGACCTGAAAAAGGAGCAGCCGGGGCTGGTGATCCTCGATTGTCGTTTTGCCCTCGAAGACCCGGACTACGGCCAGCGCAGCTATGCCGAAGGGCATATTGCCGGGTCCAGCTTTGCCGATCTCGAGCGTGATTTGAGCGCGACTGTGATCCGGGGAGTGACCGGGCGCCATCCGTTGCCTGAACCTGAAGACTTGATCGAGCGCCTGCAAGCCTGGGGTGTCAACGCCGACAGCGAAGTGATTTTGTACGACGACGGTCCCGGTGCCTACGCGGCGCGGGCCTGGTGGTTGCTGGCCTGGCTGGGCAAGCGCGACGGCGTGTTTATTCTTGATGGCGGACTCAAGGCCTGGCACGCGGCGGGTTTGCCGCTGAGTCTGGATGCGCCCGATATCGAACGCGGGACTTTCTCGGGGGTCCCGGACAACACGCTCGTGCTGAGTGCCGAAGAACTTCAGCAACGTCTTGGCCAGCCCGCGCTGACCTTGCTCGACGCCCGTGCCTTGCCGCGCTTCAAGGGTGAAGTGGAACCGATCGATCCGATTGCCGGGCATATCCCCGGTGCGCAATGTGCGGCGTTCACCGATAACCTGGGCAGCGACGGGCGTTTCCTGCCGGCCGATCAGCTTAAGCAGCGATTCGCCGCGAAACTCGGCGCTCGCTCACCCAGCGATCTGGTGGCGTATTGCGGTTCTGGCGTGACGGCTTGCCACAACCTGTTCGCCTTGTGCCTGGCGGGTTATCCGCTGGGATCGTTGTATGCGGGGTCGTGGAGCGAGTGGATCAACGATCCGGCGCGGGGCATCGCTACCGGCGAATAGCCGCAAATCAAATGTGGAAGCGAGCCTGCTCGCTCCCACATTTGGCCAGGATCACCGCCCGGTATTCCTGGCTGGATTGAATCGATTCGCCCCGATCGATATCCATTGGCTCACACCCCCCCCAAGGCGATCAACCACTGAGGAATGCGTCGCTCCAGGTAGTAACCCGGCTTCCTGAGCGAGCCATCGACGAAGCCGACATGCCCGCCCTTGGCTTGTAGCTCGAATTGAACGCAATCGGATAATTCTTCCGCTCGCGGCAGGCTATGAGGAAAAACAAAGGGATCGTCAGCCGCCTGGATGATCAGGGTCGGCGTGCGAATCTCACCAAGGAAATAACGGCTCGAAGCGCGACGATAATAATCTTCGGCATCGACAAAGCCATGCAGTGGCGCCGTCACCCGGCCATCGAAATCCCAGAACGTGCGCATGTTATCCAGCGAGCCCAGCGCTGCGAGTTCGGCAAGGCCGTCTTCACGACCGTCATGCTGGAATTGTCGCTGCTTGTTCTTGATGTAGGCCACCATCTCGCGCATGAAATGCGCCTGATAGATCTTCGAAAAGCCCTGGCCGATGCGGTCCGCGCACTGATCCAGGCGAAATGGCACCGACACCGCGACCGCACCGAGTACACCACTGTCACTGCCGGTCTCGCCCAGATGCTTGAGCAGGACATTTGCGCCTAGCGAGTAGCCCACCGCATACAACGGCGCCAGTGGCCGCCTGGCCCGCAGGTGTTTGATGGTTTCGGCAAGATCTTCGCTGGCGCCGGAGTGATAGCTGCGGGGCAACAGGTTCGGCTCACCGGAACAGCCTCGCCAATTCAACGCGACACTGGCCCACCCTTGAACCCCGAGTGCCTTTTGCAGCCCGGCCACGTAGGGCGAGTTCGAAGAGCCGGTCAGCCCGTGGAGCACCAGCACCAGTGGCGCATCGGCACTGTGCGGGCCGTGCCAGTCCAGGTCGAGGAAGTCTCCATCCTCGAGCCACAGGCGTTCGCGCTCACGTTCAATGTGTGTGGTTTTGCGCCACAGTGGTCCCCACAAGGTTTGCAAGTGCGGGTTGCCAAGGCCGAAGGCGGGCGTGAAGCGTTCTGGCGGAAGGGACACGATTGCTCTCGATGCAGCGGTGCGCAGCCTGTGCGCACCTTTTCAGACCGGTCAATTAACCAGCGATGGATCAAATTAATGCCTTGGGGCTTGCATTGGCAATATATGCGCAACTGTCATTCGTTGAGGTGTGAAATAAGTGTTGACTGCACGCTGAATATCTTCGGCGGTGACCTCGCGCAAATCAATGTGTCTCTGATCGAGGTGCGTGAATGGCATTTGATTACTCTCAAGCTGGCCCAGGTCATAGGCTAGAGAACTGTCATTGCCTTCTCTCTTGACAAGACGGATGAACGCTTCTTCACGAGCCATTTCCAGCGCCTCTGGAGGTGCCCCGTTTAACTTGAATTCGTTGATTAATTCAATCAGCGCCGTCTCGAGCTCCTCCAGAGATTGATCAAAATTATTTGCCGTGACTGAAATTCTGAAAAGACCCGCGTGCTTATGTTGAGTAAACGCACATATTCCGCGAGAGACAGGAAGGTAGGCAGTGCAGTTTTGCTCGAATATCAAGGAAATGATCTGCAGTGCCGCAGCCGATGTATCTGCTACGGGGTCGATCATTCCAGGCACGTTGAACGCTACTAACAACCTGGGCGTTTCGGTGTACATGTGCAGCTCAATATGGCGTTTGCCCGGCTCGCAAAGCTCCTTCACCTCTTTAGCGGGCGCTGTTGACCTGAAAGGCACTGCACCGAAATGCTGCTTCGCCAACGTTTCGATTTCTTGCGCTTTCACGTTTCCGACAATGACCAGGCATGCATTGCCTGGGGCGTAGTAATGTTGATGCCATTGTTGCAGTTGCTTGAGGTCGATGTTAGCAGCACTTTTAGGGGTTATTGAAGAGTTCCCATAGCCACTTATAGGGTAAGCCAGCGCGTCAAACGCCTCAGGAGTGGAATGATCCGATGTGAAGAAGCGATTTTTGTCTCCAAGTCCTAGTTCGGCTCCAATCACTTTTTTCATACTCTCCTCGGTCAGGACAGGAGTGCTCATTACCCTGGCGAGAACTTTAAAGTCCTGATTCAATTTGTCAGGGTTGGTGATGTGAGAGTAGAGGGTGAGGTCATCGAAATGCCACGCATCGAAACTTTCTGTTTCGATAAAATTTTTGTCTTGGGATAAGGTTCCGCCAAACACAATGTTGATGCCCGCAGTGTCAGCGGATTCGTTGCGGGAGCTGATTTTGTAATACAAGTCGCAGACAGCACTCTTTGATAGAGGGTTTTCGAGAATAATGATCTTTAGGCCATTGTCCAAAGTCAGTTCTACGGGTGTTGCTCGTGTCGGGACTTGCATAGGCAAGATGTGCGCGACGGTTATTCTCTGCGACGTAAAGAAAGTTTTTGCTGTGCGCTGGATGTCTTCGGCCGTGACATTCAGCAAATCGTTGTGCCTCTGATCGAGGTGGCTGTAGGGTATTTGATAATTTTCCAGCTGGCCGATTTCAAGCGCTAGAGTCTTGTGGTCTTCACTTTTAGTAAGGTCTGCAAGCGTTTGTTCTCGGGCTATTTTCAGCTCCTCTGGGGGCGGCGCATTGAACTTTAGTTCGTCAATCAATTTATTCAGGCCTGCCTCGAGTTCCTCTAAGCATTGATGACGTGTACTTGCCGTGACGGAAACTCGGAAAAGACTCGCGTATTTTTCTTGCTCGTAAAGACATATTCCGCTAGAGACGGGAAGGCGGGCGGTAAGTTTTTGGCGGAGCAGTTTGGACAGAATTTCCAGTGCCCAGCCTGAACTATCTGCTACGGCTTCGTTCATTCCCGGTACGTTGAACGCTACTAACAACCTGGGCTTCCACGTTGCCTTGTGCAGCACATAATGACGCTTATCCAGCTCGCAGAGCTGTTGTAACTCCTGAGCCGGAGCTATAGGCCTGAAAGGCACGGCATCGAAATACTGCTGCGCCAGACTCTCAACGTCCTCTGCTTTCACGTTCCCAGTGATGACCAGAATTGCATTGCCAGGTGAGTAATACTGTTGATGCCATTGCTGCAGTTGCTCGATGTCGATGCGAGCAGCGCTTTCAGGGGTGATACTTGCACCGTTGGAATAGCCCAGAGGATGGCAGAGTGAGGCAAACTCAACAGGAATCCAATTATCTGAAATGAAGTGCCGTTTGTCCTTTCGGTAGTCCAAGTGAGCTTGAATCACCCGCTTCAGGGTGCTTTTGGTGAGGACGGGAGCGCTCATCATCCTGGCGTTAAGTTCGAAACACTGACTCAGCTGATCAGGATTCAAGGAGAATGTGAATGTGGTGCGAGTGTTGTAAGGGCTTAAATCAAAATGTAGATTCGGTGTATGGTCGTAATTATCGATACGCAGTGTTTGAAAAAACGCCGCATTGATGCCCGCATTGGCAGCGGATTCGTTGCGAGAGCTGACGTTGTAACTCAGTGCGCAGGTAATACCTGTTGCTTGAGGAATCTCTAAAACAATGATCTTCAGACCATTTTTTAAAATGGCTTCTATCGGTGTTGTTGCGGGGCTCATGTGTTGAAATCCTTCTCAGTGGGTGCGAGTCATTTCGCCTGAAAAGGATACTAATGGATCGGCTTTTGAAACTATTGATTAAGCGTTTCTTATTGCAACGCCCGCCGCGCCCTCGGTGGGCGCGTCGTGTTTTGGCGAATTAAGCTTCCTGGACGTGATTTCGCTGCCACAACGCGTAATACACCCGTCCCGATTTCTGTTCCCTGTGCAGGCGCCAGTTACCTGGCAAGCCAAGCGACGATGGCGCATTTTCGCTTTCGGTGTAGATCCAGGCTTCATCAGCCAGCCACTGGCGCTCTTCAAGCAGCGTGCAGACGGCGGGCAACAGGTTCTGGTTGAACGGTGGGTCGAGGAACACCACGTCATAAGCAACCGCTGTCTGGGTCTCCAGGTAGCGCAAGGCATCGGCCGTCTGAATCTGGCCGGTCGTGCAGCGCAGGGTTCCCAAATGCTCCTTGATGCTCGCTACCGCTATGTTGCTGGCGTCCAGCGCCTGACCCATGGCTGCGCCGCGGGACAGGGCTTCGAGGAACAGCGCGCCGCTGCCGGCGAATGGATCGAGTACCTTGGCCCCGGCAACATACGGCGCGAGCCAGTTGAACAGGGTTTCACGCACCCTGTCCGGGGTCGGACGCAAGCCCGGCGCATCGGGGAAGCTCAGCTTTCGGCTGCCCCATTCACCGCCGATGATACGAAGTTGATTCACGCCGTTATGCACGTTGTGTACGGGTTTTTTAGGACGAGTGGCCATTAATGCTCCGGAACCCCGAGCGGCTGCTCGGCAGGTTTATCAGAAGGGGCCGGCAACGGCTTTTGCGGCACGGTCGGGCCAGCGCTGACGATGACCAGTTTGTCCGTGCTCAGGTGTTTGTTCAGTGCGGTTCTGACCTGTTCGACGGTCAGGCTCTGGGACTGCTGCATGAAGTCTTCAAGATAACTCAACGGCAGGTTGTAGAAGCCCATGGCGCCAAGCTGGCCGACGATATCGGCGTTGCTGGCGGTGGACAGCGGGAAGCTGCCGGCCAATTCACGCTTGGCGTCGTCGAGTTCTTTCTCCGTCGGGCCGGTCTTGAGGTAGTCGGCGAGCACATCCTGCACCAGCTTCAGCGTGCCTTCGCTCATCTCGGCGCGGGTCTGCAGATTGATCATGAACGGGCCGCGCGCCTGCATCGGGGTGAAGCCCGAATATACGCCGTAGGCCAGGCCGCGCTTCTCGCGCACTTCGCTCATCAGCCGGGTGCCAAAACCACCACCGCCAAGGATCTGGTTGCCCATGGACAGCGCCGCGTAATCCGGGTCGTCACGGTCGATGCCCAACTGCGCGAGCATCAGATTGGTCTGCTTGGACGGAAATTCGATGTGGCCAATGCTGGCCTTGGGTTCTGCCGGTTGCGGGATCTTCGCCAGGGCCGGGCCTTTTGGCAGCGCACCGGACACCTGTGCGGCAATCGCCTCGGCTTCGGCGCGGGACAAGTCGCCGACCAGCGCAATCACCACGTTGCCGGAGGCATAGGTTTTTTCATGGAACGCCTTGAGTTGCGCCAGGGTGATCGCCGGTACGGTTTTCGCCGTGCCGTCGCTGGAATGCGCGTAAGGGTGATCGCCGTACAACCGGTTCATCAGCTCCATGCTCGCCAGTTTGCCGGGGTTCTGTTTCTGGTATTCGAAGCCGGCGAGCATCTGGTTCTTGATGCGCGCGAACGAATCGGCAGGGAAGGTCGGCTGACCGACCACTTCCGAGAACAGCTTCAGCGCGGGCTCGCGTTTGTCCACGGCGCTGAGGCTGCGCAGGGAGGCCAGTGCCATGTCCTTGAATGCGCCGTTGCCAAAGTCCGCGCCCAGGCCTTCGAAGCCCTGAGCAATGGCGCCGACATCTTTACCGGCTACGCCTTCATTGAGCATGGCGTTGGTCAGTACGGCCAGGCCCGGCGCATCGCCGTCCTGGCTGCTGCCGGCGGAAAAGATCAGGCGCATGTCGAACATCGGCAATTCGCGGGCTTCGACGAACAACACCTTGGCGCCTTCGGCAGTGTTCCAGGTCTGCACATCCAGTGTGCGACGGCTTGGCGCTTTGCCGTCGAGCTCGGCCAGCGATTGCAGTTTCTGGCTGGCCTTGGCCTTATCCAGGGCTTCGCTGGCGTTTGATTCGTCGGTCTTTGAAAAGTAAAACACTGCAGATCCGATCAATGCGACGGCGATCAGGCCGATCAGGGCCAGGCGCGGTTTTTTACGCTCACTCATGAGTCGTCTCCTGTGGCAGTACATGGGCGACGCTGAGACGTTCGCGGGTGAAATACAGCTTGGCGGCGTTCTGGATGTCTTGCGGTGTCACGCTTTCCAGGTCGGCCAGTTCGGTGTCCATCAGTTTCCAGGACAAGCCCACGGTTTCCAGTTGGCCGATGGCGGTGGCCTGGCTGGTGATCGAATCACGCTCGTAGACCAGGCCGGCAATGACCTGCGCGCGCACGCGTTCCAGTTCTTCGGTGGACGGGGCGGTGGTTTTCAGCTGTTCGAGCAGTTTCCACAGGCCGGCCTCGACCTGAGCCATGGTTTTGTTTTTCTGGGTGTTCGGCGTTGCCGACAGGGTAAACAGGCTGTCACCACGGGTGTAGGCGTCGTAGCTCGACGAACCGCCGGATACCAGCTCTTCGCCGCGTTCCAGTTGCGTCGGGATGCGACCGCTATAGCCGCCATCGAGCAGGGCCGAAATCAGGCGCAAGGCATTCACCGGGCGTTTGTCTTCGGCAGTGGCAATGCTTGGCACGTTGAAGCCCAGCATCAGGCTCGGCAGTTGGGTCTGCACGTGCAAGGTGATCTGGCGTTCGCCGGGTTCGGCCAATTCCAGCGGGATCTTCGCCGATGGCACGTCACGCTTGGCGATCGGGCCGAAGTAGCGTTGGGCCAGGGTTTTGACTTCATCCGGTGTCACGTCGCCAACCACCACCAGCGTGGCGTTGTTCGGCACGTACCAGGACTGGTACCAGTGGCGCAGTTCTTCGACCTTCATGCGGTCCAGGTCGGCCATCCAGCCGATGGTCGGCGTGTGGTAACCGCTGGCCGGGTAGGCCATGGCCTTGAAGCGTTCATAGGCCTTGGACATCGGCTTGTCGTCGGTGCGCAGGCGACGTTCTTCCTTGATGACTTCGATTTCGCGGGCGAACTCGTCCGCCGGCAGGCGCAGGCTGGCCATGCGGTCGGCTTCCAGCTCGAAGGCCACGCCCAGGCGGTCGCGGGCCAGAACCTGGTAATAAGCGGTGAAGTCGTCGCTGGTGAAAGCGTTCTCTTCGGCACCGAGGTCGCGCAGGATCAGCGAAGCCTCGCCGGGGCCGACTTTCTCGCTGCCCTTGAACATCATGTGTTCCAGGGCGTGGGACAAACCGGTCTGGCCCGGGGTCTCGTAGCTGGAGCCGACCTTGTACCAGACTTGCGAAACCACCACCGGCGCACGATGGTCTTCGCGCACGACGACCTTCAGGCCGTTATCGAGGGTGAATTCGTGGGTGGGTTGTGGATCGGCAGCCAGGGCCGAGAGGGGCAGACAAACTGCGCTGAACAGCAGGCCTGCAGCGCGGCGGGCTAGAGCATTCATTCGTTTTTAAACCTTTGGGGCTGCCCGCTTGGTCTTAGCCTAGGCGGGCGAGGAGGTGCTAGGATACTGATCCGTTTTACTGGCGGCCACGCCTATCAGGCCTTTGCGTTTGATCAGGTTGTATGGGTTTTCGGCAAAAGGCTGTGGTTTATCGACTAAACTCTGCTTTTTCGCCGATTTTGCTGCTTCAGTCCTTCGTGAAATCGTTTTTTGCAAGGTGTCGTTTGCACCTCGACAAGATGTTGCGTGTGAACAAGCTGGGTCAATCGCAGTCTGTTCTGCATCGAAAATTTATTTGCCGAGGCGCCCTTTGGCGCGTCGCTACCGTGAGATAGCCGTCCTCCATGTTTGGTTCCAACGACGACAAGAAAGCCCCAGCTGCGGCTGGCGAGAAGAAAAGCCTGTTCGGATGGCTGCGCAAAAAGCCGCAGGAACCCGTCGTCGAACAGCCACAGCCACTTCCTGAGCCAACACCTGCGCCGATCATCGATGAAGAGCCGTTGCCGGTTGACCTGCCGCTCGCCGAGCCCGTGTTGCAACCGGTTACCGAGCCTGAGCCCCGTGTTGTAGCCGAATTCGTGTCCCAGGCGCCGCTGACACCGGTTGCCGAGCCCTGGCTGACATTGCCTGTGGCGGAAGAGCCGGTGGCCTTGGTCGAAGATGAGCTGGCGCCGCACATTGCGCCACCGATCCCCGCCCCGACTGCCTTTGCTCCCGAGCCGGTCAAGCCGCCCGTGGTTGAGCCGGTGGTCGCACCGGTTGTTGTGGCCGAGCCTGCTGCGGTGGTCCCGGAACCCGTGGCTCCTGCATTTGTTGCTCCAGTTGCTCCGGTTGCTCCGGTTGCTCCGGTCGCTCCGGTCGCTCCACTTGCTCCAGCGCAGCCTCCCGTTGTTGCTCCGGTCGCCCCGGCCCCTGTCGTTCCCGTCGCGGCACCCGCAGCATCCGCAGAACCTGCGCGCACCGAAGAAACCAAAGCCGGTTTCTTCGCCCGCCTCAAGCAGGGCCTGTCCAAGACCAGCGCCAGCATCGGCGAAGGCATGGCCAGCCTGTTCCTGGGCAAGAAGATCATCGATGACGAGCTGCTCGAAGACATCGAAACCCGCTTGCTGACCGCCGATGTTGGCGTCGAAGCCACTTCAGTGATCATCCAGCGCCTGACCCAAAAGGTTGCACGTAAAGAGCTGGCCGATGCCGATGCCCTCTACAAGTCCCTGCAGGCCGAGCTGGCGGCAATGCTCAAGCCCGTCGAGCAGCCGCTGAAAATCGCCTCGCAGAACAAGCCGTTCGTGATTCTGGTGGTCGGCGTCAACGGCGCCGGCAAGACCACCACCATCGGCAAGCTGGCGAAGAAACTGCAACTCGAAGGCAAGAAAGTCATGCTGGCGGCCGGCGATACGTTCCGCGCCGCGGCCGTCGAGCAATTACAGGTCTGGGGCGAGCGCAACAAGATCCCGGTCATCGCCCAGCACACCGGCGCCGACTCGGCTTCGGTGATCTTCGATGCCGTGCAGGCCGCCAAGGCCCGCGGCATCGACGTGCTGATCGCCGACACCGCCGGTCGCCTGCACACCAAAGACAACCTGATGGAAGAGCTGAAGAAGGTGCGCCGGGTGATCGGCAAGCTTGACGCCGACGCGCCGCACGAAGTGCTGTTGGTACTCGATGCCGGCACCGGCCAGAACGCCATCAACCAGGCCAAGCAATTCAACCAGACTGTCCAGCTGACCGGCCTGGCATTGACCAAGCTCGACGGCACCGCCAAGGGTGGGGTGATTTTCGCCCTGGCCAAGCAGTTTGGCCTGCCGATTCGCTATATCGGTGTGGGTGAAGGCATAGATGATTTGCGTACTTTTGAAGCAGAACCCTTTGTCCAGGCACTGTTTGCCGAGCGGGAGCGTTCATGATTCGTTTCGAACAGGTCGGTAAACGCTACCCGAACGGTCACGTCGGCTTGCATGAGCTGAGCTTTCGAGTCCGTCGGGGCGAATTCTTGTTTGTGACCGGCCATTCCGGCGCCGGTAAAAGCACCTTGCTGCGGCTGCTGTTGGCCATGGAGCGTCCGACCACTGGCAAATTGCTGCTGGCCGGGCAAGATCTGGCCACCATCAGTAACGCGCAGATACCTTTCCTGCGTCGGCAGATCGGCGTGGTGTTCCAGAACCACCAGTTGCTGTTCGATCGCACGGTGTTCAACAACGTCGCGTTGCCCTTGCAGATTCTTGGCCTGTCCAAGGCCGAGATCGTCAAGCGTGTGGATTCGGCCCTGGAGCGCGTGGCGCTGTCGGACAAGACCGATCTGTACCCGGGCGACCTGTCCACCGGTCAGCAACAGCGCGTCGGTATCGCCCGCGCCATCGTTCACCGCCCGGCCTTGCTGCTGGCGGACGAACCGACCGGTAACCTCGATCCACGCCTGGCGGCCGAAATCATGGGCGTATTCGAAGACATCAATCGCCTGGGCACCAGCGTGCTCATCGCCAGTCACGACCTGGCGCTGATCGCCCGCATGCGTCACCGCATGCTGACCCTGCAACGCGGCCGATTGATCGGCGACGGGGAGGCTGGCGTATGAGTGCAACACGCAGCCCCAAGGTTTCCGAACGCGTCGCGCCCAAGGGTGCCGATCCGCAACCGCAGAAGAAAAAACGCGACGATGACGATGGCCCGGATTTCGCCACGCTGTTGCGCGCCTGGATCGAAAGCCATCGCGCCAGCCTGCTTGATAGCTTGCGTCGCCTGGGCAAACAGCCCATCGGCAGTTTTTTCACCTGCATGGTGATGGCGGTTGCCCTCAGCCTGCCCATGGGCCTGTCACTTCTGTTAGGAAACGTTGAGCGCCTCGGCGGTTCCTGGCAGCGCGCGGCACAGATTTCGCTCTACCTGCAAATCGACGCCAGCCCGACCGAGGGCGAGGCGTTACGCGAGCAGATCAAAGGCATGCCCGGTGTTGCCGAGGCCGAATATGTCGGCCGCGATCAGGCGCTGGAAGAGTTCCAGCAGCAGTCCGGCCTGGGCGAAGCGCTCAAGGAATTGCCGGAAAACCCGCTGCCAGGTGTGGTGCTGGTCACCCCGAATGAGGTCGACAAGCCCGCCCTTGAAGCATTGAGACAAAAACTTTCCGAATTGCCGAAGGTACAACAGGCCCAACTTGATCTAGTCTGGGTCGAGCGTTTGGCGGCGATCCTCAAGCTGGGTGACCGTTTTGTCTTCGGTCTGACTGTGCTGCTGGTTTCTGCATTACTTTTGGTGATAGGTAATACCATTCGTCTTCATATTGAAAACCGCCGCACAGAGATAGAAGTGATTAAACTCGTGGGCGGCACTGACAGCTATGTGCGCAGGCCCTTTCTGTATATGGGTGCGCTTTATGGCTTTGGTGCGGGGATTTTCTCGTGGGGCTTACTGGCGTTCGGCCTGGACTGGCTGAACGACGCGGTAGTCGGACTGGCCGGTTTGTACGGCAGTGATTTCGCACTGGCCGGAGTGCCGGTTGCCGACGGTCTGTCGCTCTTGCTTGGCGCGGTGCTGTTGGGGTATATCGGTGCATGGATTGCAGTCGCACGCCACCTGCGGGAGCTTGCGCCAAAGTAATATCATTTTGCTCGTATTGACCTTTCAGCGTTTATGGGAACTTGTCTTTCAGTTTCCGGTCAATTTTCGCAGTGCTGAACTGCACGAGTTATGTAAGTCGGAGGTTTTTTCGTATGACCAATTCTTTGCAACCTGCATATGCTCTGGTCCCGGGTGCGAACCTGGAGGCCTATGTGCACACGGTGAACAGCATTCCATTGCTGACGCCGGAGCAGGAGCGTGAACTGGCCGAGAGTCTCTATTATGAGCAGGATTTGGGGGCGGCTCGGCAGATGGTGCTCGCCCACCTGCGTTTTGTTGTGCATATCGCCCGCAGCTATTCCGGCTACGGGCTGGCTCAGGCTGACCTGATCCAGGAAGGCAACGTCGGCCTGATGAAGGCCGTGAAGCGCTTCAACCCGGAAATGGGCGTGCGCCTGGTTTCGTTCGCCGTGCACTGGATCAAGGCGGAAATCCACGAGTTCATCCTGCGCAACTGGCGCATCGTGAAAGTCGCGACCACCAAGGCCCAGCGCAAGCTGTTCTTCAACCTGCGCAGCCAGAAGAAACGTCTGGCCTGGCTGAACAACGAGGAAGTCCACCGTGTGGCGGAAAGCCTCGGCGTAGAGCCGCGGGAAGTGCGCGAGATGGAAAGTCGCCTGACCGGCCATGACATGGCCTTCGATCCGGCCGCCGAAGCGGACGACGACAGTGCTTTCCAGTCGCCGGCCAACTATCTGGAAGACCACCGGTACGACCCGGCCCGTCAACTGGAAGATGCCGACTGGAGCGACAACTCCAACCACAACCTGCACGAAGCGCTGGAAGTACTGGACGACCGCAGCCGTGACATCCTCTACCAGCGCTGGCTGGCGGAAGAGAAAGCCACGCTGCACGACCTGGCGCAGAAGTACAACGTGTCGGCAGAGCGCATTCGTCAGCTCGAGAAGAGTGCGATGAACAAGCTCAAGTTGTCGATCGCGGCCTGACCTGCGCGCCCGGCAATAAAAAACGCCCCGATCATTGATCGGGGCGTTTTTGGTTGTGCCCGATATTCCCGAATCACCTCTGCCCCCTGTGGGAGCGAGCTTGCTCGCGATAGCGTCGGGTCAGTCGCTATCAATGTTGAATGATCAACCGCTATCGCGAGCAAGCTCGCTCCCACAGGGGATTTTCGGTGTTCAGGAGATAGTGATCGGTCACTGAGACCAAGGCGCCCGGCGCGAGTCGTTGATGCCCACCAGATAACTGTCGCCACCCAGCTGGCTCATCTGTCGCCGAATCCAGCCGGCCCGCCGTGCTACGTAGCTGGTCGGGTGACTGGCGCTCCACACGCGCGGGTTTGGGAGTACGGCGGCCAGCAAACTCGATTGCTGGCGGCTGAGGCCTTTGGCGCTGACGCCAAAGTGATGCCTGGCAGCCGCTTCGGCGCCAAACACGCCTGCATCCCACTCGACGCTGTTGAGGTAAACCTCAAGAATCCGTTGCTTGGGCCAGAGCACTTCAATCAGTCCGGTAAACCACACTTCCAGACCTTTGCGCAGCCAGCTGCGGCCGGACCACAGGAACAGATTCTTTGACACTTGCTGGCTTAAAGTACTCGCACCGCGAATCGAACCGCCCAGCTCGTTATGGGCCAGTGCTTTCTGAATAGCACCGAAGTCGAAGCCCCAGTGCTCGGGAAATTTCTGGTCTTCGCCGGCAATCACCGCAACTTTCAGGTCGTCGGAGATTTCATCCCAGGGCTTCCAGGTGCGTTGCAGGTCGATGGGCTCGCCGTCGAACCAGGATTCGACCTTGCGCTCCACCATCAGCGCCGTGCCCGGAGGCGGCACCACGCGAAAAATCAAAACCAGCAACACGCTGCCGCCCGCGAACCAGAGCAGGGCCTTAGTGAATCGTCGCAAAAATATACGCAGCATAGAGATGGCTTGGCCGAACCCGTCGAGCGGGCCATTATACAGACCCTGTTGATCGAGTCTGGAGTTCTACATGCTGCGTGGCTTTCTGATGCTGGCCGCTTTCTTCGGCTTCACCGGCGTTGCCCTCGGCGCATTCGCGGCCCACGGACTGAAGAGCCGTCTGACCCCCGAATACCTGGCGATTTTCCACACCGGCGTCAACTATCAACTGGTGCACACTCTGGCGCTGCTGGGTGTGGCGCTGCTGGCCACGCAGATTCCGGGCCGCTTGATCACCTGGGCCGGGGCATCCTTTGCCATAGGCATCCTGCTGTTTTCCGGCAGCCTGTACCTGTTGACCATGACCGGCATCAGCAAGCTTGGAATCATCACGCCCTTCGGCGGCCTGGCATTTCTGGTCGGCTGGATCTGTCTGGGCCTCGCCGCCTGGCGGTTGGCCTGACCACTTGTAGGAGCGAGCTTGCTCGCGAAAAAACGTCAGGGCACCTCGTTTAACGACAAACACGCGCTATCGTTGACGTCCATCGCGAGCAAGCTCGCTCCTACAGGACCCCGTTTCAAGACGAATGGCTTGGGTCGCCAAGACTGATCGGGCTAGAATGCCAGCCCCTAAAAATGATGGCGGCATTCGGTATGCGCATTCAGTTGAACGGCGAATCCCTTGAACTGCCCGACGGTGAAACCGTTGCGGCCCTGCTGACCCGTCTGGATCTGACCGGGCGCCGGGTGGCGGTCGAACTCAATCTGGATATCGTCCCGCGCAGCCAGCACGCTGATACCACGCTGAACGACGGCGATTCGGTCGAAGTGGTGCACGCCATCGGCGGCGGCTAGCCGCCCGGCCCGCAAGGGCACAGAATTCTGCAAGAACCTCACCCCTACAGAGGATTTCCCATGAGCATCGTTCGTAGCGACAAGCCCTTCGTCCTGGCCGGTCGTACTTACCAGTCGCGTTTGCTGGTAGGTACTGGCAAGTACCGCGACATGGAAGAAACCCGCCTGGCTATCGAGGCCTCGGGTGCCGAGATCGTCACCTTCGCCGTGCGCCGCACCAACCTCGGCCAGAACCCGGGCGAACCGAACCTGCTCGAAGTCCTGTCACCGGATCGCTACACCTTCCTGCCTAACACCGCCGGTTGCTTCGACGCCACCGAGGCTGTGCGCACCTGCCGCCTGGCCCGTGAGCTGCTCGGCGGTCACAACCTGGTGAAGCTGGAAGTGCTGGCGGACCAGAAAACCCTGTTCCCCAACGTGATCGAAACCCTCAAGGCCGCCGAAGTGCTGGTCAAGGAAGGCTTCGACGTGATGGTCTACACCAGCGATGACCCGATCATCGCCCGTCAACTGGCGGAAATCGGCTGCATCGCGGTCATGCCGCTGGCCGGTCTGATCGGCACGGGCCTGGGGATCTGCAACCCCTACAACCTGCAGATCATCCTCGAAGAAGCCAAGATCCCGGTGCTGGTGGATGCCGGTGTCGGTACCGCCTCCGACGCCACCATCGCCATGGAACTGGGTTGCGAAGCGGTGCTGATGAACTCGGCCATCGCCCATGCCCAGCAGCCAGTTATGATGGCCGAAGCCATGAAACACGCCATCGTCGCGGGCCGCCTGGCCTACCTCGCCGGCCGCATGCCGAAAAAACTCTATGCCAGCGCCTCCTCGCCGCTGGATGGTCTGATCAAGTAAGAGCCATTGATGACTGAATCAAACGACACGCCTATCCAGCCGGAAGCAGGCGACGAGCGCCAACACCGCCGCATCAAGAGTTTCGTGATGCGCGCCGGGCGCATGACCGAAGGCCAGCAACGCGGTCTGGACCAGGGCACGCCGCTGTTCGTGCTGCCATTGGCTGACGCGCCGGTGGACTTCGACCAGGTGTTCGGTCGCTCGGCACCGCGTTCGCTGGAAATCGGTTTTGGCATGGGCCATTCGCTGCTGGAAATGGCCGCGGCCTCGCCGGAGCAGGATTTCATTGGCGTGGAAGTGCACCGTCCGGGTGTGGGCGCGCTGCTCAATGGCGTGCTGACACAGGGCCTGACCAACCTGCGGGTCTACGATTGCGACGCGATCGAAGTGCTCAACCGTTGTGTAGCCGACAACAGCCTTGATCGGCTGATGCTGTTTTTCCCGGATCCGTGGCACAAGAGCCGTCACCACAAGCGTCGCATCGTTCAGGCGTCGTTCGCGGAACTTGTGCGTAGCAAGTTGAAGGTCGGCGGTGTGCTGCACATGGCCACCGACTGGGAACCGTACGCCGAGTACATGCTGGAAGTGATGAATGTTGCGCCGGGTTATCGCAACCTGGCCGAAGACGGCAAGTGCGTCCCGCGTCCGGCCGAGCGGCCGATCACCAAGTTCGAACGCCGCGGCGAGCGGCTTGGGCATGGTGTTTGGGATCTGAAGTTCGAAAAGCAGTCCTGAACCGTAATACAAAACAATGTGGGAGCGAGCTTGCTCGCGATGGGGTCATAACATTCAACATCTTTGTTGACTGTCAGGCCATCATCGCGAGCAAGCTCGCTCCCACAGTTGTTTTAGGTTGTCGCTGAAATCAGCGGCGGTCTGCTACTACGCCTATCAACACCAACACCACCAATAACACCGGCGCCAGGCTGTAGTTGTTGAACTGGCTCAGGCCCTTGATGATCCACGGGGTGGCGTAGATCAGCGCCACGCCGCTGCCGACCATGCACACCAGGGCCATCAGCGGTACGCGCAAGGCGCCGGCGATGCTGCCCAGGCGCTGGTCGACCCAGCCTTTGATATCCGCGCCAAACAGCACCAGCAGGCAGCCCACCAATGCCAGGGCGATTTCCGAGAGATTGCTGCGACTCCAGCGGGACGCCGTGGCGAGCAGGTCGAGTACCAGATCCATTCGATTTCCTTATGTCAGAAATTTCTGCAGCAAGTCATTGAGAAACAGTTGTCCGCGCATCGTCGCCGCCAGACGTGACGGTTCGACCTGCAACAAGCCGCTTTGTTCGGCTTCGAGGCGGCCTTGCGCCAGGCTTTCCAGAGTCAGTCCGGTGCGTTGCGGATACAAACGCGATTCGACGCCTTCGGTGAGGCGCAAGGCGTTCATTAGGAATTCAAACGGCAATTCTTCGTTGGTCAGGGCTTTTTCGCCCGCCTGGAAACTTTTGGCCGCATTGAGGTAGTCCTTCGGCAAGCGCGTCTTCCAGGTGCGCACGATGCGCCCGTCGGGATGGCTAAGTTTGCCGTGGGCGCCGGCGCCGATGCCGATGAAGTCGCCGAAACTCCAGTAATTGAGGTTGTGTCGCGCCGCGCGCCCGGGTTGGGCATAGGCCGAGACTTCGTATTGGGCGTAACCGTGCTCGGCCAGCAGCGCCTGGCCGGCTTCCTGGATGTCCCACAAGGTGTCGTCTTCCGGCAGCGTTGGCGGCTGGTTCCAGAACACTGTATTCGGCTCCAGCGTCAGCTGGTACCAGGACAAGTGGGTCGGCTTCAAGGCAATGGCCTGGCGCAGGTCGCTCAGGGCGTCGTCCAGGGACTGATCCGGCAAACCATGCATCAGGTCCAGGTTGAAGTTGTCGAACCCGGCCTGACGGGCCATGCCGGCGGCACGCACCGCTTCGTCACCGTTGTGAATCCGCCCCAACGCCTGGAGCTTTTCTTCCTGAAAGCTCTGGATGCCGATCGACAGGCGATTGATGCCCAGCGCCCGGTAGGCGACGAACTTTTCCTGCTCGAACGTCCCGGGATTGGCTTCCAGGGTGATTTCGATGTCGCTGGCGAACGCTATGCGTTGCTCGACGCCTTTGAGCAAGCGGCCCAACGCCTCGGCGCTGAACAGGCTTGGCGTACCGCCCCCAAAGAAGATCGAGCTCAGTTCACGACCGTAGACGGCATGCAGGTCCTGATCGAGGTCAGCCAGCAATGCGTCCACATACTCTTGTTCCGGCAGCACCGGGCTGGCGGTGTGGGAGTTGAAGTCGCAATAAGGGCATTTGCGCACACACCACGGGATGTGGATGTACAGCGCCAAGGGCGGCAGCATTGGCAGCGCAGCCCGTGGCGATGGTGCGGCACCGCCGAAGATCAGCGGGGACGCGGACGATTCTCGGGTCATTTCAAGCCCAGACGCTGGCGCAGCAGATCCATTGCACGGGCGCGGTGGCTGATGAGGTTCTTTTCGCTCGGGCTCAGTTCTGCACTGGAACAGTTGCGCTCCGGCACCCAGAACAGCGGATCGTAACCAAAACCGTGCTCGCCACTGGCCGCTGGCAAGATACGCCCGTGCCACAGGCCTTCGCAGAGGATCGGCAACGGATCGTCGGCATGCCGCACCAGCGCCAGCACACAGACGAACTGGGCACCGCGTTCGGCTTCGGGCACGTCTTTCAAGGCGTCGAGCAGTTTGGCGTTATTCGCCGCATCGCCCTGGCCGTCAGCGTAACGGGCCGAATAGATCCCTGGCGCACCGCCGAGGAAGTCCACCGCCAGCCCCGAATCATCGGCCAGCGCCGGCAGACCGGAGATGCGCGCGGCATTGCGCGCCTTGAGGATGGCGTTTTCGACGAATGACAGACCGGTTTCTTCAGGCTCGACGCTGCTGAACTCGCCGATCGAGCGCAGCTGCACCGACTCGCCGAGCATGGCCTGGAGTTCCTTGAGTTTGCCGGCGTTATGGCTGGCCAGTACGAGTTGCGTGAAATTGATCATTGGCCGGGGAAAAGCTCTTGCTGGAAATTGATGGTGTTGGTTTTGTCGCCGGTTTTGACATTGATAGTGAAGGTCCGGGTTTCTTGCTGATCCACCGGGAATTGGGCGATGTAATAGATCGCGCCTTGCTCGGTGATCTGCTTGAACTTCAGCGGCACAGGAGCGCTGATGAGGTCCTTGACCGTACCGCTGACGTCGGAGACCAGAGGTTTGCCTTCCTTGATCACGGAAACGTTGATCACACCCTGGTTCTTGCTTCGTGTCAGCTCGGCTGCCTTGGCGATGTCCGGTGTCAGGAAAGTGGAGTTGAACGTGTTGTAGTGCACAGTCACGTCACCAAAGGTTTCCTTGCGCTCGCCCTTGATGGCGTCGGCGGCCATGGCAGTGACGCTCAGGCAGGCAGTGAGTACAAATAACGCTAGACGACCCATGATCTTCTCCTTGGAATGTCGTGGTTCAGACCGCGACCTTGTGGTCCTGCAGCCCGGGGCTGCTGACGCGGTAAATACCGATCTCACCTAACAGATTAGGCCATAGCTTACTGGCCCACCCGTGGCGATGCTGTTGATCCACGGCCAGCCGATCAATGACCTTGGCTTCACGTTCGCGACACAAGGCTTCAAAGTCGGCGAAGGTGCAGAAGTGGATGTTCGGCGTGTTGTACCAGGTGTAGGGCAGGAACTCGGAAACCGGCATCCGGCCCTTGCTTGCCAGGTACCAGCGGCAGCGCCAGTGGCCGAAGTTGGGGAACGTAATGATGCACTGACGACCGACGCGCAGCATTTCGTCGAGGATCCTGTCGGGGTAATGAACGGCCTGCAGCGCCTGGGTCATGACCACGATGTCGAAGCTGTTGCTGGCGAAGTTGCCCAGACCCTTGTCCAGGTCCTGCTCGATGACGTTGATGCCCTTGGCCACGCATTCGGCGATGTTGTCCGGGTCGTTCTCCAGGCCATAGCCGGTGACCTGCTTGTTATCCCGCAGCCAGGTCAGCAATTCGCCATCACCGCAACCGAGGTCAAGCACGCGGCTGCCGGCGGGTATCCATTCCTGGATGATTTCCAGATCAGCTCTCATGGCTTTCTCACAACGTAATGCGGTTCATGTAATTACTGAATGCCTGCAGGTAGCGCGGGATCGGAATCAGAAAGGCGTCGTGGCCTTGCGGAGCATCGATCTCGAGGTAGCAGACGTCTTTCTTGGCCGCCATCAGCGCGTCCACCAGTTCCCGCGAGCGGGCAGGGGAGAAGCGCCAGTCGGTGGTGAAGGACATCACGCAGAATTTGGCCGTGGCGCCGGCGAATGTTTTCGCCAGGTCATCGTCGAAGTTCGCCGCCGGGTCGAAGTAGTCCAACGCCTTGGTCATCAGCAGGTACGTGTTGGCGTCGAAGCGCCCGGAGAACTCTTCGCCCTGATAACGCAGGTAGCTTTCGACCTGGAACTCGACGCTGTGGAAGTCGTAGTTGAGCTTTTCGCTCTTCAGGCCGCGGCCGAATTTCTCACCCATGGAGTCATCGGAGAGATAGGTGATGTGCCCGACCATCCGCGCCAGCATCAACCCGCGCTTGGGGATCACGCCCGCTTCCTGGAACGAGCCGCCGTGGAATTCGGGGTCGGTGAGGATCGCCTGGCGCGCCACTTCGTTGAACGCGATGTTCTGCGCCGACAGCTTGGGTGCCGAGGCGATGGCCAGGCAGTGGCGCACGCGGTCCGGATAAGTGATGGTCCACTGCAAGGCCTGCATGCCACCGAGGCTGCCGCCAATCACGGCGGCCCACTGGCTGATGCCGAGCAGGTCGGATAACCGCGCCTGGCTGTGCACCCAGTCTTCGACGGTCAGTACCGGGAAATCGGCGCCGAACGGTTTGCCGGTATCCGGGTTGATGCTGCTTGGACCGGTGGAGCCGTTGCAGCCGCCGAGGTTGTTCAGGCTGACCACGAAGAACCTGTTGGTATCGATCGGCTTGCCGGGGCCGATGCAGCTGTCCCACCACCCCGGTTTGCGGTCATCTGGGCTGTGGAAGCCGGCAGCATGATGGTGACCGGACAAGGCATGGCAAATCAGCACGGCGTTGCTCGCCGTGGCGTTCAGCGTGCCGTAGGTTTCGTAAATCAGGTCATAGGCCGGGAGCGAACGACCGCAGGCCAGGGCCAGGGGTTCGCTGAAGTGCGCCATTTGCGGCGTTACCAGACCAACAGAATCGGGGGGAAAGGCAGTTGGCATCGACCCTGCTCTCGTTGAAATGAGGCGTAAGTCTAAAGACCGGTGGGGTAAGCGGCAAGCAAAGGCCGGGCCTGATTTCGTTCAGCTCGACCGAGGTGCATTCTTCGCGAGCAAGCCGGTCTCGCTCCCACAGAGGAATGCATTTCAAATGTGGGAGCGAGACCGGCTTGCCGGCGAAGAACGATGACACGGTTATCCTGCCGTGCGCTGAAGATCCGGGTTACATCAGCAGGCGCAGGATTTCCGGCATCATCGTCAAGGCGGCAAGGTTGTTGATCACCAGCATGTCGATCAGCTTGAGCACCAGGAAGGCCAGGATCGGCGAGATATCCAGGCCGCCCAGGTTCGGCACGATCTTGCGGAACGGTGCCAGGGCCGGCTCGCAGATCTGGTTGACCAGTTCGGCGCCAGGGTTATGGCTGCCCGGTGCGACCCAGGACAGGATCACGCTGATGATCAACGCGAAGAAGAATATCTTCAGGAACAGCGCGGTCACGCCGATCAGCGACCAGATCAGCAATTGCAGCGGGTTGCCGATGGTGCCGTAGGTCAGCAGCAAGGTCAGGGCCATCAATGCCAATTGCACGAGGATCGCCAGCACCAGCGAGGACATGTCCAGGCCGAACATGCTCGGGATGATCCGGCGCAGCGGCTTGAGCAGGGGCTGGGTGGCTTTCACGGCGAACTGGCAGAGCGGGTTGTAGAAATTGGCGCGTACCAGTTGCAGCACGAAGCGCAGCAGCACGATCAGCAGGTACAGGCTGCCGATGGTTTGCAGCACGTAGACCGCTGCAGTGTTCAATCCAATCATGTAAGGCTCCTTATTGACCCAATTGTTCGGCCATCTCGGCCGAGCGGTGCGCGGCGGCGCCGAGTGCTTTTTCCACCAGGGCTTCGAAGCCCCCGGCCTGGAACGACTTGATTGCAGCTTCCGTGGTGCCCGCGGGGGATGTCACACGACGACGCAGTTCAGCGGCGTCGACATCGCTGGCAACCGCCATGTGCGCGGCGCCCAACGCCGTTTGCAGGGTCAATTGCGCGGCAATGTCCGCAGGCAGGCCGAGCTTTACCCCAGCGGCGGTCATGGCTTCGATTAGCAGGAAAAAGTACGCAGGGCCTGAGCCGGACACGGCAGTCACGGCATCCAGTTGCTGCTCTTCGTCCAGCCACAGCGCGATGCCCACGGCCGACAACAGCTCCTGGGCCTGCTGGCGTTGCTCGGCAGTGACTTCAGTCGTGGCGAACAAGCCGCTCACGCCCTGACGCAGCAGCGCCGGGGTGTTGGGCATGCAGCGCACGATCGGCTGGGCACCGAGCCAGTTGTTCATGCTGGCGCACGTAATGCCCGCAGCGATCGAGACCACCAGTTGATTTGGTTGCAGGCTTGGTCGGATGGCTTCGCAGACCGCTTTCATCGCCTGGGGTTTGACCGCCAGCACGATCACATCCGCGTCTTGAATGGCTTGGGCGTTGTCGGCGAATACTTCGATGTCGTGTTCCGCGGTCACCCGAGCGCGGGTCTCGGCGCCCGGATCGCTGGCGCGGATCTGCGCAGCGTCCAGCCCCTTGGCGCGCAGGCCGCCGATCAGGCTGGCAGCCATGTTGCCTGCTCCGATAAAGGCAATACGAATGTTGCTCATGTCAGGTCCTTATAGAGAGAGGTGTCAGCCATGGGTTCAAGGCTGGCTATAGTCGCGGGCACCAAAGAGGGCCGTTCCGATACGGACCCAAGTGGCACCTTGGGCAATGGCCGACTCCAGGTCGTGGCTCATGCCCATGGAAAGTGTGTCGAGCGGCAGGTTCAGGCTGGCTTGCAGGTTCTGCACGGCAGCAAAGGCGGCATCCTGTTCGGCGCGATCTTCGGTCGGCTCGGGAATCGCCATCAGCCCGCGCAACTTCAGGCGCGGCAATTGACTGATGGCCTTGGCCAGGGCCGGCAGGTCGGCCGGGGTGCAGCCGGATTTGCTGGCTTCACCGCTGACGTTGACCTGGATGCAGATGTTCAGTGGCGGTAATTCGGCAGGACGTTGTTCGGACAGGCGTTGTGCGATTTTCAAACGATCCACGGAGTGCACCCAGGCGAAGTGCTCGGCGATAGCGCGAGTCTTGTTCGATTGAATGGGGCCGATGAAGTGCCAGATCAAGGGCAGGTCGGCCAATTCGAGCTGTTTGCCCAAGGCTTCCTGCAGGTAGTTTTCGCCAAAGTCGCGGATCCCGGCGGCATAGGCTTCGCGCAGCGCTTGCGCGGGCTTGGTCTTGCTCACAGCCAGCAGCTGGACGCCGTTTTCATCACGTTGCGCGGCGACGGCCGCGGCGTGGATGCGTGAACTAACCTGAGCGATGTTGTCTGCTATCGTGGACATTCAAGAGGCGCCGGCGGGTCTGAGGGTCGCGGCATTCTACTGGAATTGAGGAGCGCTATGGATATCACTGAACTGCTGGCCTTCAGCGCCAAACAGGGCGCGTCCGACCTGCACCTGTCTGCCGGCCTGCCACCGATGATTCGCGTCGATGGCGATGTGCGGCGCATCAATCTGCCGGCGCTGGACGCCAAGCAGGTCCATGAGTTGATCTACGACGTCATGAACGATGTCCAGCGGGTGGAGTTTGAAAAACACCTGGAGGCCGACTTTTCCTTTGAAGTGCCCGGTGTCGCGCGTTTTCGCGTCAATGTGTTCAATCAGAACCGCGGTGCCGGCGCGGTGTTTCGAACCATTCCGTCCAAGGTCCTGACCATGGAGGATCTGGGGATGGGTGAAGTGTTTCGCAAGATTACAGAATCTTCCCGTGGCCTGGTTCTGGTGACCGGTCCAACCGGTTCCGGCAAATCCACTACCCTGGCGGCGATGATCGACTACCTGAACAACCATCGCCACCATCACATTCTTACCGTCGAAGACCCGATCGAGTTTGTTCACGATTCGCGCAAATGCCTGATCAACCAGCGCGAAGTCCATCGCGATACCCGCAGTTTCGCCACAGCCCTGCGCTCGGCGCTGCGAGAAGACCCGGACGTGATTCTGGTGGGGGAAATGCGCGATCTGGAGACCATCCGTCTCGCATTGACGGCCGCCGAGACCGGCCACCTGGTGTTCGGCACGCTGCACACCACCTCGGCGGCGAAAACCGTCGACCGGATAGTCGACGTGTTTCCGGGGGATGAGAAGTCGATGGTGCGTTCGATGCTGTCCGAGTCGCTATTGGCGGTGGTTTCCCAGGCGCTGGTGAAGAAGATCGGCGGCGGGCGGATCGCGGCCCACGAAATCATGCTGGGTACATCGGCCATTCGTAACCTGATCCGCGAGGACAAGGTGGCGCAGATGTACTCGTCGATTCAGACCGGAGGGTCGATCGGCATGCAGACGCTGGATATGTGTTTGAAGGATCTGGTGAACAAGGGCTTGATCAGCCGTGAACATGCGCGGGAGAAGGCGCGGTCACCGGATAGTTTTTGAGGGGGGAGTGCGGACCTGTGGCGAGGGAGCTTGCTCCTGCTCGACCGGGCTGGCGCTCCAGTGCGCAGCACTCGCAGTTTTTTAGGGCCGCTTCGCAGCCCAGCGGGAGCAAGCTCCCTCGCCACAATTGCCCGTCTTCAGAATGAGGAGGCTTTCAAATCAGCGCTGAACAACCTGTATGGCATTCTGCTCTTTCGGCAGCACACGCTTGGCAACCACGTAGTGTTTTTCCCAATACGGTTTCTTCAGGGTGTCGATGCTGACCGACTTGCCACGGCGTGGTGCGTGGATAAAACGGTCGTTGCCCAGGTAGATGGCAACATGATTGACCCTGCGGCTCTTGATGTTGAAGAAAATCAGGTCGCCCGGCTTCAGATCCTTGCGATCGACTTTCTCGCCATGACCGCTGGCCATGGCGTTCGAAGTGCGCGGCAGGTCAAACGTCGCGTCGTTGAACGCGTATTTCACCAGGCCACTGCAGTCGAAGCCTTTGCTTGGGCTGCTGCCGCCCCAACGGTACGGAGTACCCAGCACGTTTACCGCGCGGCTCAGCACGTTGCTGCTTTCCTTGCTCGCCATCGGCGGAACCAGGCTGCTCTTGTTCTTGGTCTTGCTGACGTTCAGATAAGGGGAACGTGGACCGGCTTTCTTGTACTTGCTCGAGGGAACAGATACATGGGATTTGGAGGTGTAACCATTAACGTTTGGAAGACGTTGCTCACGGTTGGTGGCGTGGGCGACCAGGGGCAATAATAGGCAAATGGTTAGCCATGTCTTGAAAAATGGACGCATTAGGCAAGGCTCGTATGGGTGAACGCGCAACTTTATAACAGCTTTTTTGTCTTTTTTAAGTCCGTTGGTCGATTCTGCTTGGTCGCAACGGAACCAAATAAGCAAAAAGTTGACGCGTTTTTTTGCCAGAATTCTTTTGCCAACAAGGCCTTGGCGAAGTTTGATGATAGCAGATGCCATACGTCGGCCATCTGTAAAAAAGTCACAAAGAATCAAAGAATATTTATCTATCGTGTGAATCGAGGTCATCCATGAACACCTATCAACACCCCGTTCCGCATCAGGACACCCACAGCAAAGTGATCGGCTACCTGTTGTGGATTCTCGGTTTCACCGGGGCTCACCGCTTCTATTACGGCAAGCCGGTGACCGGGACGATCTGGTTCTTCACCTTCGGGTTGCTGGGTATCGGCTGGCTGATCGATCTGTTTCTGATCCCGGCCATGGACCGTGAAGCGGATCTGCGATTTACGGCGGGCCCCATCGAATACAACGTCGCGTGGATCCTACTGACCTTTCTTGGGGTATTCGGCGTACACCGGATGTACCAGGGCAAATGGATCAGCGGGTTGCTGTACCTGGTGACGGGCGGGTTGTTCTTCCTGGGGGTGCTGTATGACTTCTGGACGCTGAATGATCAGGTGTCGATTCGCAATGCGCAGAACAGAGGCGCCTTCCGATAATCTGTGGCGAGGGAGCTTGCTCCCGCTGGGTCGCGAAGCGACCCCAAAACAGGTCTGCTCCGCAGCCCAGCGGGAGCAAGCTCCCTCGCCACAGGGTTACGCCTGGTGACTGATCCGCCCATCCACCAGGGTATACCGCACCACGCTCGGCAGGCTGTGACCAATAAACGGGCAGTTCTCACCCTTGGATAGCCAGGTTTCGCCTGCCACGGTCGAAGCCGTAGGGTCAAACAGCACAATATCCGCCGCCCCACCCACCGCCAGCTTGCCCGCCGGCAGGCGCAACGCCTCGGCAGGTCCGGTGCTGAGGCGCGCCAATAACGTAGGCAGATCCAGCAAACCTTCCTCCACCAGCGTCATCGCCAGCGGCAGCAGGAGCTCGACACTGCTGATGCCCGGCTCGGTGGCACCGAACGGCGCCAGTTTCGCGTCCCGCTCATGGGGCTGATGATGGCTGGAAATGGCCGAGATCACGCCCGACTTCACCGCTTCACGCAGGCCATCGCGATCGGCGCGGGTGCGCAGCGGCGGCTGGACGTGATAGAGGCTGCTGAAGTCGATCAGCGCTTCGTCGGTCAGGATCAGCTGGTACAGGGCGACGTCGGCCGTCACCGGCAGTCCGCGCGCCTGTGCCTGGGCGATCAGGGCCACGCCGCGGGCGCTGGTGAGCTGGCTGAAGTGCGCGCGCACGCCGCTTTGCTCGACCAGCAACAGATCACGGGCCAGGGCCACGGTCTCGGCGGTTTCCGGAATGCCCGGCAAACCGAGGAAACTGGCGGTCGGGCCTTCATGGGCCAGGCCACCTTCGGCCAGGTCATGGTCCTGGGAATTGAAAATCACCGTCAGGTCGAAGGTCGCGGCGTATTCCAGTGCCCGGCACAGCGTGCGGGTGTTGCGGAAATTGTCCAGGCCGTTGCCGAAAGCCACGCAGCCGGCATCGCGCAAGGCGACGAGCTCTGCAAGCTGTTCGCCGTCCAGGCCTTTGCTCAGGGCGCCGATCGGGAAGACCTTGGCGTTGCCGGCCTCGCGGGCGCGGTCAAGGATCAGCTCCGCCACCGCCGAGGTGTCCAGCACCGGTTTGGTCTTGGGCGGGCAGCACAGGCTGGTGACGCCGCCGGCTGCGGCGGCGCGGGTTTCGCTGACGATCGAGCCTTTGCGGCTGTAACCCGGCTCGCGCAAAGCGACGTTCAGGTCAACCAGCCCAGGGGCGGCCACCAGGCCTTTGGCGTCGATGGTGTCGACGGGCACAAAACCTGCGGGTGCGGCGCCAATGGCGACGATCTTGCAGGCTTCAATATGAAGGTCGGTAACTTTATCCAGGCCAGTGGCTGGATCGATGACTCGGGCGCCGAGAATGCTGAGCTTCACTGGGCGTTCTCCTGCTCGAATTGGCGCTGGGCAGTCTGCCCGCTCATGGCCATGGACAGCACGGCCATACGAATCGCGATGCCGTAGGTGACCTGGTTGAGGATCACCGAGTGCGGGCCGTCGGCCACCGCCGACTCGATTTCCACGCCACGGTTGATCGGCCCCGGGTGCATGACGATGGCATCCGGTTTGGCGCCGGCCAGGCGCGCGGTGGTCAGGCCGAACAGGCGGTAGAACTCGCCTTCGCTCGGCAGCAGGCCGCCGGTCATGCGCTCGCGTTGCAGGCGCAGCATGATCACCACGTCGACGTCTTTCAGGCCTTCGGTCATGTCGGTGTAGACCTTCACGCCGTATTGCTCGACACCGATCGGCAGCAGGGTTTTCGGCGCGATCACCCGGATGTCCGGGCAGCCGAGGGTTTTCAGGGCCAGCATGTTCGAGCGCGCCACCCGTGAGTGCAGGATGTCGCCGACGATGGCCACCGAGAGATTTTCGAAACCGCCCTTGTGCCGACGGATGGTGAGCATGTCGAGCATGCCCTGGGTCGGGTGGGCATGTCGGCCGTCGCCACCATTGATGATCGCTACTTGCGGGCAGACGTGTTCGGCAATGAAGTGCGCCGCGCCGGAGTCACCGTGACGCACGACGAACATGTCGGCGGCCATGGCTTCCAGGTTGCGCAGCGTGTCGAGCAGGGTTTCGCCCTTGCTCGCCGACGATGTCGACACGTTAAGGGTGATCACGTCGGCCGACAGCCGCTGGGCCGCCAGTTCAAAGGTGGTGCGGGTGCGGGTGGAGTTTTCGAAGAACACGTTGCACACGGTCTTGCCGCGCAACAACGGGACTTTCTTCACCGCCCGGGCGCCGACTTCGAGGAACGAGTCCGCGGTGTCGAGGATTTCCGTCAGCAACTCGCGGCGCAAACCGTCGAGCGAGAGGAAGTGGCGCAGCTGGCCCTGATCATTGAGCTGCAGCGGGCGCTTGGTTTCTAGAGGCGTCATCGCGAAGGGGACTCTCAATAGGGCAAATTAAAAGGCGAGGTCTTGCAGTTCGAGCTTGAGCTCCGGACCGGACAGTTTCACGCGCTCGTGGGCTGCCAGCGACAGGGTCGCGCCCACCACATTCGGGCGAATCGGCAACTCGCCGGCGTCCAGGTCCAGCAGGCAGACCAGTGTCACGCTGGCCGGACGGCCGTAATCGAAGAGTTCATTGAGGGCGGCGCGGATGGTCCGGCCGCTCATCAGCACATCGTCGATCAACACCAGATGCTGGCCTTCGATCTCGAAGGGCAGGGCAGAGGGGCGCACTTGCGGGTGCAGGCCGTTCTGGCTGAAGTCGTCGCGGTAGAAGGAAACGTCCAGGGTGCCGAGGGGCGAATCACTGCCCATTTCGTCGAGCAACGCCTGGGCGACCCAGATGCCACCGGTACGGATACCGATGTACCGCGGTTCGCTGATGCCACGGTGTTCCAGGTGGTCCTTGAGACGGATCGCCATCTGGCTGATCAGTTCGGCGGGGTTGGGCAGGCTCATGGTTTGCTCCTTCTTCGGCCCGAGCCCTGCTTTTGGGTATAGCGCGTGGGTGAGGCTCGGGGTGTAGCTAAAAGAGACGCGGTGCGGCTCATCAGGATCAGGTGCGGTCAGGATTCGAACAGCGCGGTGTTTTCGTCGAGCCAGCCTTGCAGCAGCAGGGCGGCGGCGATGGCGTCGACCGGGTTGTCGCGGTAACTGCCCTTTTGCCCGCCACGATCACGTCGTTCGCCCTTGGCTTCGAAGGTGGTCAGGCGTTCGTCGTGGGTATAGAAGGGCAGGTTGTAGCGGCCGTTCAGGCGCCGGGCGAATTTCTCGGCCCGCAGGCACATGTCGCTCGGTGTGCCGTCCATGTTCAACGGCAGGCCGACCACCACGGCATCGGGTTTCCACTCCTTGATCAGGGCTTCGACCTGATTCCAGTCCGGAATGCCGTTCTGGGCCTTCAAGGTGCACAGCTCGCGAGCCTGGCCGGTAATTACCTGACCGACCGCAACGCCGATCTGTTTGGTGCCGTAGTCGAAACCCAGAATCAACCGCAGGGCCATCAGGCGTGCCCCGCCTGGCTGGTCAGCAGGCTGAGGTTGACGCCCAGATGTTTCGCCGCCGCTTCGAGGCGCAATTCACTGCTGGTATTGAACAGGATGTCGGCGTCGAACGGGCAGGTCAGCCACGCGTTGTCGGCGACTTCTGCCTCCAGTTGCCCGGCTTCCCAACCGGCGTAGCCGAGGGTGATCAGGCTTTTCGCAGGACCGACGCCGTCGGCGATGGCAAACAGCACGTCCTGGGAGGTGGACAGGGACAGCTCGCCTTCCAGATCAACGGTTGCCTGAAAGGTTTTCCCCGACGGGTGCAGGACAAAACCACGATCGGTCTGCACCGGGCCGCCGGTGAAGATCGGCACATGCTGGCACAGCACTGGCGGCTCGATATCGGGGCGCAATTGCTCGAGGATATCGGCCAGGTTCAGGTCTTGCGGACGGTTGACCACCAGCCCCATGGCCCCATTGGCCGTGTGCTCGACGATGTAGGTCAAGGTGTGCGCAAAGTTCGGGTCGGCCATGTGAGGCATGGCGATCAGGAATTGATGCTTGAGGTAGCTGGGGCTGACGTTCTTCATGTGCGCTAGTGTGGCGTTGGAGGGGCGAACTGACAAGCTGGGGATGCACAGGAAATGCCGCAAATCCCGGCAACGACATAGATTAAATGTGGGAGCGAGCTTGCTCGCGATGGCGGTCGGTCTGTTACATGAATATTGAATGTGCTGCCGCTATCGCGAGCAAGCTCGCTCCCACAGGGGTTCTGCGGTGTTCAATTGCTGGAGAGTCTGTCGCCGCGGGCGAATTTCCAGGTGCGGATGATTTCCAGTCGATCAATGTCCGAAAGGTCCCCGGTAAACGGCGAAAACGGTGCCGCCAATCGAACGATCCGCTGCGCCGCCTGATCCAGCAGCGGTTGTCCGGAAGACTCCAGCACCAACACTTCATACAGCGAGCCGTCGCGGTTGATCGAGACCATCAGGCGCAAATTGCCGTAGATCTGTTTGCGTCGGGCCTCGTCCGGATAATTGAGGTTGCCGATCCGCTCGACCTTCTTGCGCCATTCGTCCTTGTACCAGGCGCCCTTGTCGCGCATGGTCGAAGCCGCGCTCAGGCGGTGGATGCGTGGGCGCTTGGCGTACAGCTGTTGCTCGCTGGCCAGTTCCGCTTCGAGGCTGGCGATGTCGCTGGACAGCTGTTCACTGTCGAATGTCGGCGCCGCCACCTTGGGTTTGGTGTCGGCCTTGGGTTCCGCGGTTTTGGCCGGGGCTTTTTTCGGTTTTGGCGCGACGGTGGTCACGGCTGCCTTGGGCGGGGCTTCCTGTACTTGCGGCTTGGCCGCAGGCGGTGGGGTGACTTTCCGCACCTTGTTGTCCTGGAACGGCGCGATCTCGGTGGTCTTGGGGATCGCCTTTTTATCCAGGGTGCCGCTGCCTTGCTGATTTTCCTGGGCCAGGAAATCGGCTTTTTCAGGCTTTTTTTCACTTTTGAAGGTGGCGAGGGTGATTTCCAGGGTTTTGCTGATTTGCTTGGGTTCGACCATGGTGAACCCGACCCCCAACAGCAAGGCCAAGTGAATCAGCGCCGCCAGGAACAGGGTAAAACCGAGGCGATCGACCGGGCGCACACCACGATGGGCGAGTTCTGCGGGTAGATCGGACGGAAGCGTCATGACAAGAAAACCAACATCGCGTTTTTCAAAGGCCGGGCATGATAACGCAATGTCGGTTTCATCTTGGCTGTTCTATATCAACGAGCCTTGAGCTTCTGATCGATGGCATCCATCAGCAGGCCGCCGATGTCGGTGCCGAAGGCGTTATCGATCTCGCGAATGCAGGTCGGGCTGGTGACGTTGATTTCCGTCAGGTGCTCGCCGATCACATCCAGACCGACGAACAGCAGGCCTTTCTCACGCAGGGTCGGGCCGACTTGGGCCGCGATCCAGCGATCTTTCTCGGTCAGCGGACGCGCTTCGCCTCGACCGCCGGCGGCCAGGTTGCCCCGGGTTTCGCCCGCCGCCGGAATGCGCGCCAGGCAGTAATCCACCGGTTCGCCGTCAATCATCAGGATGCGCTTGTCGCCATCGACGATGGCCGGCAGGTAACCCTGGATCATGATCTGCTGATTGCCATGCAGGGTCAGGGTCTCGAGGATCACCGACAGGTTCGGGTGGCCGGCGGTGTGACGGAAGATCGACGAACCGCCCATGCCGTCCAGCGGCTTGAGAATCACGTCGCCGTGGTGATCGGCGAACTCACGCAATACGTCTGGACGACGGCTGACGATGGTCGGCGGCGTGCACTGCGGGAACAGTGTGGCGAACAGCTTCTCGTTGCAGTCGCGCAGGCTTTGCGGCTTGTTGACCACCAGCACGCCGGCGCGCTCGGCTTGCTCGAGCAGGTAAGTGGAGTAGACGAACTCCATGTCGAATGGCGGATCCTTGCGCATCAGGATCACGTCCAGATCGCTCAGCAGCGAGTCCTGCTCGGCGTCCAGTTCGAACCATTTTTCCGGGTTGGCGAAGACTTTCAACGGACGCATCCGCGCTCGTGCCTCACCTTCGGCCTGGTACAAATCCCGCTGTTCCATATAGAACAGTTCCCAGCCACGCTTCTGCGCGGCCAGCAGCATGGCCAGCGAGCTATCCTTCTTATAGGAGATGCCGGCAATAGGATCCATGACAATCCCGACGCGAACGCTCATGGGTTTTTTCCTCGAAATTTGGGGGGCTGTGGAGATCTGCTGTAGGAGCAAGCTTGCTCGCGATGGTCGTCAACGATGACGCTGGTAGCCTGACACCCCGCGGGGTTCTCAGGTTCATCGCGAGCATGCTCGCTCCTACGAAAGCTCAGTCCAGAGGACCTTGTAAAAGTGGCGTCAGATTGGCGCCCAGTGTGTCCCCGGTCAAGGAAAAACCACCGTGCCAGTCCCTCGATAGATTGGATTTGGAGACTGTGCTAAAAAGGCTGCGATATCGAGCTGGCCCTTGAGCATCAAGGGTTTCGAGCCATTGGTTAGCGGATAATGGACAATTTGATTCGCAAAGGCGACGGTAGAGCACTTATGGAACAGCATTCCAGCGCCTTGAAGGTCATGGTGATCGACGATTCGAAGACGATTCGCCGCACCGCCGAAACGCTGTTGAAGAACGTCGGCTGCGAGGTCATCACGGCTATCGATGGTTTCGATGCCTTGGCCAAGATCGCCGACAATCATCCCGGCATCATCTTTGTCGACATCATGATGCCGCGTTTGGATGGTTATCAGACCTGCGCCCTGATCAAGAACAACAGTGCATTCAAGTCCACGCCAGTGATTATGCTGTCGTCCAAGGACGGGCTGTTCGACAAGGCCAAGGGGCGCATCGTCGGCTCCGACCAGTTTTTGACCAAGCCTTTCAGCAAGGAAGAACTGCTGAACGCGATCCAGGCCCATGTACCGGGCTTCGCCGCCGTTTTGCCGCAGTAAGACACCACAGTGACACCCGGCCAGCGGGCCCGGTGTCGACAAGAATGGGGAAGACCATGGCACGTATTCTGATCGTCGACGATTCGCCGACCGAAATGTACAAACTGACCGGCATGCTGGAAAAGCACGGTCATGAAGTGTTGAAAGCCGAAAACGGCGCCGACGGCGTGGCCCTGGCCCGTCAGGAAAAGCCCGATGCGGTGCTGATGGACATCGTCATGCCTGGCCTCAACGGTTTCCAGGCGACTCGTCAGCTGACCAAAGACCCGGAAACCGGGCACATCCCGGTCATCATCATCACCACCAAGGATCAGGAAACCGACAAGGTCTGGGGCACACGCCAGGGCGCCAAGGACTACCTGACCAAGCCGGTCGACGAAGAGACCCTGATCAAGACCCTGAACAACGTGCTGGCCGGTTGATCGTGCGGCCATGACCGAGTCGCTGACCGCCTTCGAACTGCTTCTGCAGATCGATCAGCGTTGTCGTCTGCTGGCCGCGGATCTGCCCTCCCAGCCGGTTCGACAGGACAGCTGGAGCGGGATCGGTTTTCGCTTGGGCGAGCACTGGTATGTCGCGCCCATGGGCGAAGTCAGCGAAGTGTTGCACGAACCGCGGTTCACTCAGCTGCCTGGGGTCAAACCCTGGGTCAAGGGTGTCGCCAACTTGCGCGGGCGATTGCTGCCGATCATGGATTTGTGTGGCTTCTTCGGTCATGAATTGTCGCCTGTGCGCAAGCAGCGACGGGTGTTGGTGGTCGAGCATAACGACCTGTTCACCGGCTTGATGGTGGACGAGGTCTTCGGCCTCCAGCACTTCGCCCAGGACAGCCTGGAGCCGGCAGGCAATGGGCACGGGCCGATTTCGGCGTTCGTCAAAGGCCGATTTCAACGGGAGCAGGCCTGGCAGGTGTTCAGTCCGTTTGCGTTGGTGCAGTCACAAGGCTTCATGAACGTCGCGCAGTAAACGCCAACCCCTATAGGAGCAAGCTTGCTCGCGATGTACCCGAGAACACCGCGGGGTGTCAGGCTTGCAGCGTTATCGTTGACGACCATCGTCGGAACGCCGCCCGGAGCAAGCTCGCTCCTACAGGGGTTCTCGGCAAGGTTCACAGATTGGGTTAACAGGCGAGGACCGATGACAAAAGCAAAAACAGGCAAGCCGGAAGGCTCGCGCAGCCGCTCGCAGATCATCGCGTTGTTCATCGCGCTGATCGTTTTCATCATGCTGCTGTTCGCCAACTTCGCTTACCTCAACACCCAGTCCACCTACGACAAACAGTACATCGGCCATGCCGGTGAGCTGCGCGTGCTGTCCCAGCGCATTGCCAAGAACGCCACCGAAGCCGCGGCGGGCAAGGCGGCGGCGTTCAAGCTGCTCAGCGACGCGCGCAATGATTTTGCCCGGCGCTGGGGTTATCTGAAGAAAGGCGACCCCTCCACCGGACTGCCGCCAGCGCCCTCCGTCGTGCGCCCGGAAATGCGCGCCGTGCAGCTGGATTGGGAGCGGGTGCTGAAAAACACCGACGCGATCCTCTCCAGCGAACAGACCGTACTGTCCCTGCATCAGGTTGCCGCCACCCTGGCCGAAACCGTGCCGCAGCTGCAAGTCGAATACGAAAAAGTCGTCGAAATCCTCCTCCAACGTGGTGCCCCGGCGGCACAGGTGGCAATGGCCCAACGTCAGACGCTGCTGGCGGAACGTATCCTCGGCGCGGTGAACACCGTGCTGTCCGGAGACGAAAATTCGCAACAGGCCGCCGATGCGTTTGGTCGCGATGCGGCGCGATTCGGTCAGGTGCTTACCGGCATGCTCCAGGGCAATCCGGCATTGAAGGTCAGCCAGGTCGAAGACCGCGATGCCCGCGCCCGGCTGCTCGAGATTTCCGAGCTGTTCGAATTCGTCTCGGGTTCGGTGGACGAAATCCTCGAAACCTCGCCGGAGCTGTTCAAGGTCCGGGAATCGGCCACCAATATCTTCAGCCTGTCGCAAACCCTGCTCGACGAAGCCTCGCACCTGGCCACCGGGTTCGAAAACCTCGCGGGCGGGCGCAACAGCGACACCATTGGCGGCTACGTACTGGGCCTGGCGGCGCTGATGTCGATCATCCTCATCGGCCTGGTGATGGTGCGCGAAACCAATCGCCAGTTGCGCGAGACCGCCGAGAAGAACGAGCGTAACCAGAACGCGATCATGCGCCTGCTCGACGAAATCGAGGACCTGGCCGACGGCGACCTGACCGTGACCGCCTCGGTGACCGAGGACTTCACCGGCACCATCGCCGATTCGATCAATTATTCCGTGGACCAGCTGCGCGATCTGGTGGCGACCATCAACCTCACCGCCGGCCAGGTCGCCGCCGCCGTGCAGGAAACCCAGGCCACCGCCATGCATCTGGCCCAGGCCTCGGAGCATCAGGCCCAGCAGATTGCCGAAGCTTCCACCGCAATCAACGACATGGCCGAATCCATCGATCAGGTCTCGGCCAATGCCGCGGAATCCTCGGCGGTGGCCGAGCGCTCGGTGGAAATTGCCAACAAAGGCAACGAGGTGGTGCATAACACCATCCATGGGATGGACAATATCCGCGAACAGATTCAGGACACGGCCAAGCGAATCAAGCGGCTGGGTGAGTCTTCCCAGGAAATTGGCGACATAGTCAGCCTGATCGATGATATTGCCGATCAGACCAACATTCTCGCACTCAACGCGGCGATCCAGGCCTCCATGGCGGGTGACGCCGGGCGCGGTTTTGCGGTGGTCGCCGACGAAGTCCAGCGCCTGGCGGAACGTTCGTCCGCCGCGACCCGGCAGATCGAAACCCTGGTGCGGGCGATCCAGACCGACACCAACGAGGCGGTCATCTCCATGGAGCAAACCACTACCGAAGTGGTGCGTGGCGCGCGTCTGGCGCAGGATGCGGGCGTGGCCCTGGAAGAAATCGAAGGGGTATCGAAGACCCTCGCGGCGCTGATCCAGAGTATTTCCAACGCCGCGCAGCAACAGACGTCTTCGGCCGGGCAGATTTCCCTGACGATGAACGTGATCCAGCAGATCACCACACAGACCTCGTCCGGCTCTACCGCCACCGCCGAGAGCATCGGCAACCTGGCGAAAATGGCCAGTCAGCTGCGGCGTTCGGTGTCCGGCTTCACCTTGCCGGCCGCCAGGGCGCAGACTGTGGATAAAGTGTGAAGCGCCCGCGGGTGCAGGCCTTTTTTTGACTGGAGCAGTGACTGGAGTGGTTATGGGTGATCGGCACGACTATGTGGCCCTCGAGTGGGTCAAGGGCGAGATTGCCGAAACGCTGAAAGTGGCTCACCAGGCAATCGAAACCTTGCTTGATGATCCACAGGCGACGCACGCCCTGAGCGATTGCCTGGGCTGCATCCATCAGGTGCACGGCAGTTTGCAGATGGTCGAGTTCTACGGCGCGGCGCTGCTCGCCGAAGAGATGGAGCAGCTGGCCAGCGCCTTGCTGCAGAACCGCGTCAGCCATCGCGATGAGGCGATTCATTTGCTGATGCAGGCCCTCGGGCAGCTGCCGATTTACCTCGACCGGGTCCAAGGTGCCCGCCGTGACTTGCCGCTGGTGGTGCTGCCGCTGATCAATGACCTGCGCAGCGCCCGCGGCGAAAGCCTGTTATCGGAGACCAGTCTGTTCACGCCTCAACTGCCGGACCTGCCGCCACTGGACGAAGAGTTCCTGGCGTTGCTGGAACCGGCGGACTTGCCGAATGTGCTGCGCAAACTGCGACAGATGTTGCAGATGGCCCTGGTCGGGTTGCTGCGCGAGCAGGATGGCGAGACTAACCTGGGTTACCTGACCAAGGTATTCGCGCGCCTCGAAGGATTGTGTGGTCACGCGCCCCTGGGCCCGTTGTGGCAAATCGCCTCGGCGCTGGTCGAAGGCATGCGCAGCGGCTCCATTGCTAATAGTCCGGCGTTGCGCAGCCTGTTCAAGGACGCCGACAAAGAGCTCAAGCGTCTGCTCGAACAGGGCATGCCCGGCCTCAATCAGCCGGCACCGCCGGAGCTGCTCAAGAGTTTGCTGTTCTATATTGCCAAGGCCGAACACCCCACCGGGCGGATGCAGACCATGAAAGATCGCTACGGACTGGACGACGCACTGCCTGACAGCGCGATGGTCGATGAAGAACGGGCTCGGCTGGCAGGTCCTGACCGCGATGCCATGCGCTCGGTACTGGCGGCGTTGTGCGAAGAGCTGGTGCGGGTCAAGGAACGCCTGGACCTGTTCGTGCGCAGCGACCGCCAGCACACCTCGGACCTCGACAGCTTGCTGGCCCCTTTGCGGCAAATCGCAGACACCCTGGCGGTGCTCGGTTTCGGCCAGCCACGCAAAGTCATCATCGATCAACTGGCGGTGGTGCTGAGCCTTGCCCAGGGTCAGCGCGAGCCCAACGACGCGATCCTGATGGACGTCGCCGGTGCCTTGCTCTATGTCGAAGCGACCCTGGCCGGCATGGTCGGCACTGTGGAGCCGGAGAGCCAGGAAGAAAGCCGCCTGCCGACCACCGACTTAACGCAGATTCACCAGATCGTGATCAAGGAGGCGCGCATCTGCCTGCAACAGGCCAAGGACATGATCGTCGACTACATCGACGCCGACTGGGACCGCCAGCACTTGCAGCCATTACCGGCCTTGCTGACCCAGGTGCGTGGCGCACTGGCGATGATTCCGTTGAGCCGCGCGGCGAGCCTGATCGAAACCTGTAATCACTTCATCCACGAACACCTGATGCTGGATCCGGATCACCCCGGCTGGCAGGAGCTCGACAGCCTGGCTGACGTTATCACCAGCATCGAGTATTACCTGGAACGCCTCAGCGACGATCCCGAAGCACCGGGCGAGCAGTTGCTCGACATCGCGGAAAAAAGCCTGGCCACACTCGGCTTTTTCCCCCGCGAGCAGCATGTGCCAGTGCTGGAGGATGTGCTCAGCCCGAGGGAAGCGCAGGTCATGCAGGCGCTTCAGGAGCTGGATGATCCGCAGATCGTGCAGACCTTGGCCGATGTGCTGGCCAGTCCCGTGTCCGCACTCAACCCGCCCGCCCTGAGCACACCCGGCAGCCTGCTGCCGCCACCGGCAGGCGAAGAGCCGGTGGACGATGAACTGCGCGAAGTCTTCCTTGAAGAAACCGACGAGGTCCTGGAAATCCTTCGCGAATACCTGCCACGCTGGACGACCCATCCCGATAACACATCGGCCTTGAACGAGTTGCGCCGGGCCTTCCACACCCTCAAAGGCAGTGGCCGGATGGTCCGCGCGCTGGTGCTGGGCGAGCTGGCCTGGGCCGTGGAAAACCTGCTCAATCGTGTGCTGGAACACAGCGTTCAACCGGGGCCTGCGGTACACCAGCTGCTCGGCGACGCGCTGAACCTGCTGCCCGAGCTGGTGACTGAATTCGCCACCGATGCGCAGCGTCAGCGCAACGATGTCGACCAATTGGCCGCCCGCGCCCATGCCCTCGCCAAAGGCGATGAGCCGAGCTGCGATGAAGACACGCAGGACGTGTCGGCCCTCGATCCGTTGTTGCTGGAGATTTTCCGCAAGGAAGCCGAAACCCACCTCGCCAGCCTCAACCGCTTCCTCGATCAGGCTGCCGAGCATGTGCCGCTGCAGGCCAGCGACGAGTTGCAGCGTGCGTTGCATACGCTCAAGGGCAGTGCCTCGATGGCCGGCGTGGTACCGATCGCCGAGATGGCAACTCCGCTCGATCAACTGGCCCGGGAGTACAAGGCCCACCTGATCGCCCTGGACCTGGACGAAGTCGAACTGCTGCTGGAAGCCGAAGGGCTGTTTCGCCTCGGTTTGCGACACCTCAACAGCGACCCGCTGGCCGAGATACCCGGGGCCCATTCATTGATCGAGCGCACCCGGTCATTGCTCGCCGCGCGCCTGGAAACCCTCCTGAGCACGCCGAACACGGGCCTGCGCATCAAGCGCGATCCGCAATTGATCAACAACTTCCTCGCCCAGGGCATGGATATTCTGCTGGACGCCGAAAGCCTGTTGCAGCGCTGGCAGAAACATCCCGGCGAGCGTCAGGAGCTCAGCGCGCTGCTGGACGAATTGACCACCCTCGGCGAAGGCGCGCACCTGGCCGATCTGCATCCGGTGGATGAACTCTGCGAAGCCTTGCTCGACCTCTACGGCGCGGTGGAAGAAAGCAGCCTGGCGGTCAGCGATGCTTTTTTCCATGAAGCGCAAAGTGCTCACGAAGCCTTGATCAACATGCTCGACGAACTGGCCGCCGGCCAGGAGGTCAGCCCGCAGCCGGAGCGCATCCGGGCGTTGCACGGGCTGCTCGACCAGAGCCTCGACCCGTCGGCCATGGGCCTGATCCGCAGCGACGGCAGCCGCACCCTGAGCATCCGCGAGCTGGGCAGCGCTACGGCGGAACTGGCACAGGCCGCTACCCGGGTTGAACTGGACGATGAAATCGTTTCGATCTTCCTCGAGGAAGCGGTGGATATCCTCGACAGCGCCGGCCAGACCCTGCAACGTTGGCTGGGCGAACCGGACAATCCCGCGCCCCTGCTGTCCTTGCAGCGTGACTTGCACACCCTCAAGGGCGGCGCGCGGATGGCCGAAGTCGAACCGGTGGGTGACCTGGCCCATGAGCTGGAAAGCCTGTATGAAGGTCTCGTCGATCGCCGTTACAGCCACAGTGAAACGCTGGCGCAATTGCTGCAACAGAGCCATGACCGACTTGCCCAGCTGCTTGAGCAGTTGCAGAACCAAAAGCCATTGGGCGACCCGAGCGAGCTGATCGAGGCGATTCGCACATTCCGTCAGGCCAACGTCGGCCTCCCGGAAGTGTCTGAACTCGCGCCGGACAACGACTCGGCCGGTCATGACCCCGAGTTGCTGGACATCTTCCTCGAGGAAGGTTTCGACATCATCGAAAATTCCGGCGCGGCGCTCGTGCGCTGGCAGGCCGAACCGTCGAACCGTCAGGAAGTGGAAACCCTGCTGCGCGACTTGCACACCCTCAAGGGCGGTGCGCGGATGGTGGAAATCGGCCCGATCGGCGACCTGGCCCATGAGCTGGAATTCCTCTACGAAGGGTTGTCGGCCGGTGTGCTGCAACCCACGCCCGCGTTGTTTGCCCTGTTGCAAAGCAGCCATGACCGATTGGCGCAGATGCTCGACGCGGCCCGCGCCGATCACCCCATGCCGCCGGCAGATCGACTGATCGACGCGATCAGGAATTTCAGCCATCGCGCCGAGCCTGAAGCGCCGGTCGTGGCACCTGCAATCCTCAAGCCCGAACCTCCCGTGCTGCAACCCGACGCCAGCGCCGACATGGTCAAGGTCTCGGCGGAACTGCTGGACGAGCTGGTCAACCTGGCCGGCGAAACCTCGATCTTCCGTGGCCGGATCGAACAACAGGTCAACGATGCGCGCCTGACCCTGAGCGAGATGGAAACCACCATCGAGCGCATGCGCGATCAATTGCGCCGCCTCGACACCGAAACCCAAGGGCGGATCCTCAGCCGTCAGCAGGTCGACGCCGAACGCCAGGGCTATGAAGAATTCGATCCGCTGGAAATGGACCGTCATTCGCAGTTGCAGCAACTGTCCCGGGCGCTGTTCGAATCCGCCTCCGACCTGCTCGACCTCAAGGAAACCCTCGACGGGCGAAATCATGACGCGCAAAACCTGCTGCAACAGCAGGGCCGCATCAACACCGAGTTACAGGAAGGGCTGATGCGCACGCGCATGGTGCCGTTCGAGCGCATGCTGCCGCGCCTCAAGCGCATCGTTCGCCAGGTCTCCAGCGAGCTGGGCAAAGACGTGGAGTTCATCGTCGGCAATGCCGAGGGCGAGATGGACCGCAACGTGCTCGAGCGCATGGCCGCACCGCTGGAACACATGCTGCGCAACGCGGTGGATCATGGACTGGAATCGGCCGAGGCGCGAATCGCAGCGGGCAAACCGGCTCAGGGGCGGATTACCCTCGACCTGTCACGAGAGGGTGGCGACATCATTTTCGACATCCGCGATGACGGTGCCGGCGTGCCGCTGGATGCAGTGCGGCGCAAGGCGATCAAGCGTGGCCTGCTGGCGCCGGACAGCGACATCAGCGACCGCGACGTGCTGCAATTCATTCTGCAACCGGGGTTCTCCACCGCCGAGAAAATCACCCAGATTTCCGGACGCGGCGTGGGCATGGACGTGGTTCACGAAGAAGTCCGGCAACTCGGCGGCACGATGAGCATCGACTCCGTGCCGGGGCAGGGCGTGCACTTCCGGATTCGCCTGCCGTTCACCGTGGCGGTCAACCGGGCGCTGATGGTGCAGTGCGGGGAGGATCAATACGCGATCCCGCTCAACACCATCGACGGCATCGTTCGTGTGTTGCCCAACGAACTCGAAGGGCATTACCGGCTCGATCCACCGACTTACAAATACGCCGGGCAACACTATGAGCTGTGCTACCTCGGTGAACTGCTCAAGACCAGCACCCGTCCCAAACTGCTTGGCCAGAGCCTGCCGCTGCCAGTCTTGCTGGTGCAGTGCAACGAGCGGCATATCGCCGTGCAGGTCGATGCCATGGCCGGCACCCGCGAGATCGTGGTGAAAAGCCTCGGCCCGCAGTTCGCAGCGGTACAGGGCTTGTCCGGGGCGACGATCCTGGGGGATGGCCGGGTGGTGCTGATTGTCGATCTGCTGGCCCCGATCCGCGCCATGCAGGCGCGCGTGCCGCAGCGACCGCTGGCCCAAGACGCAGAACCCGAACCGCACAAACCATTGCTGGTGCTGGTGGTCGACGACTCGGTCACCGTGCGCAAGGTCACCAGCCGCTTGCTCGAGCGCCACGGCATGAACGTGCTGACCGCCAAAGACGGCGTCGACGCCATGCTGCTGCTCGAAGATCACCTGCCCGACCTGATGCTGCTGGACATCGAAATGCCGCGCATGGACGGCTTCGAAGTCGCGACCCGAGTGCGCGCTGACGAGCGTTTGCAGCACCTGCCAATCATCATGATCACCTCCCGCACCGGCCAGAAGCACCGCGATCGCGCCATGGCCATCGGCGTCAACGACTACCTGGGCAAGCCGTATCAGGAATCGGTGCTACTCGAAAGCATCGCCCTGTGGAGCAAGACCCATGCTTGAGCACCGCACCAGCAACCTCACCGGGCTGCTGCTGCCCCTGGCTGACCGTAATCTGATTTTGCCCAACGTCGCTGTCGCGGAGTTGATCGACTATCAGCAGGGGGCATTCGATCTCGATACGCCGCCGTGGTATCTGGGGCGGGTGACGTGGCGCAACCGGCAGATTCCGTTGCTCAGTTTCGAATCGGCATGTGGCAACCCAATCGTCATTGGCGAGCGGGCACGGATCGTCATCCTCAATGCCCTGAGCGGACGACCTGAACTGAAGTTCATCGCGTTGCTGGTGCAGGGGATTCCCCGGTCCTACAAACTCGATAGTCAGTTGAGCTATGTCGATGTGCCGTTGTGTGCGCTGGAAAAGGCGGCGGTGCAGGTGGGGGATCAGGTGGCGAAGGTGCCGGATTTGTTGGCGCTGGAGGAGTTGCTTGTGAGTGTTGGGTTGGTCTGACGGGCCCCTTCGCGAGCAGGCTCGCTCCCACATTGGAATGCGTACTCCTGTGGGAGCGAGCCCGCTCGCGAAGGCGGCCTTCAATTCACCCTAACCTGACAGCTAAACCTTGGCCTGAGTCCGCATCTGCATCTGCAGCGACTCATGGTGATCCATCACCCGCTCCACCAACAACTGCACACCATCGGCCATTCTGCTCACCGCCAAGGCTACCGAGCGACGCGAGCCTTCCACATCGTCCGCCAGATCGGCAGCAATGGCACTGATGGACAGCAGGTCTTCGGATGCGTTGGCCAGAAGGGCTTCGGTGTCGATATCGGGAGAGACGGTGAAGAGCTGGAATTTACGACGTTTGGCTGGTTTTTCGTCAGCCGGAGGGAAGTAGTGGGCGAAGACGCGGTCGGCAGCTTCCTTGAGTTTCTCGGCTTCGAGGGATGCTTGGGAATCTTTGTCGGATTCTGGGGGGTTGGGAGTAGCTTTGAACATATTGAATCTCCAGTAATGATTTTCAGCTGCTCCATCGGTTCCACGCGAAGGGGTGGCAGCTGTACGCAGGTTGGAACCCGAGGTGGAGAAAACCCGGCAGACCCGAAGGTCTCCCGCGCACAGCCGCCATAACGGAGTGCACACATTAAAGGTGCGCAAGCATACGTCATGAGGGGCGCTTTTGCGCCTTCAACACCTCGGGGTTCCAAGCCCGGTCGCTGAATTTGCAGCGACCCACAGACGATAAAGCTCAGCGCAAAACCCCACCAGTCAGCGGCTTCCGGCATTTCTGTAGGCAGCGACGCCATACTGTGTAGCCTCTCACCGCTCCCGCGGATAAATGTTTAAACACAAACCCCAATCGGTTGGCGAAGGTTGAAGATTCCCAAAAAGGGACCTATCGTTCCCTTTTTGGGACTCTTTGGTTGTTATTGTGAAAAACCTTTCCCTCAGCGAAGCCTTGTTCACGACCACTCAGCAAAAAGTGCTGGGCTTATTGTTCGGCAAACCCGACCGAAGTTTTTACGCCAACGAGATCGCCCGCTGGGCGCAAATCGGTAAAGGCAGCCTCATGCGTGAGTTGGACCGATTGCAGCGGGCAGGCGTGCTGACCTTGATACGTCAGGGCAACCAAACTCACTATCAGGCCAATCCCGACTGCCCGATCTATGCCGAACTGTTGGGCATCGCCCGCAAAACCTTTGGTATTGCCGAGCCCTTGCGCCAAGCGCTGCAACCCTTTGCCGAACAGATCACCTGGGCATTTGTGTACGGTTCCATCGCCAAGGATCAGGCAAACGCATCCAGTGACATAGATCTCATGCTGATTGGCGAAGGCCTGCACTACAGTGAAGTGATAGAGCAGCTTATGCCTCTGGAGGAGCAACTGGGCCGCGTCCTCAACCCGACGCTCTACACCCCCGATGACTGGGCCGCAAAACTGGCGGCTGAAAACAGCTTTGTCGTGCGGGTAGCGCAGCAGGACAAGATCAATCTGATGGGGGGAAACCCTTTGGAGTCCAAGGATGGGCAGCAACGAGAACCTGGAAAACCTGTTACGTAGCGGTGGATTGAAAGCTGAGCCGCCGGATCGCAAGGAATGCGAAGGGCTCATGCGTTCGGCTGTGGATCGATTGAACGACGCGCAAACGTCTTCGCTTTCCTTCGCGAGTCGTTTCGACCTGGCTTACAACGCTGCCCATGCCCTTGCACTGACGACTCTTCGCTTGTGTGGCTACCGTTCAGACAAGCGATATCTGGTGTTTCAGTGCCTGATTCATACAGCTGATATTGGCAAAGTACAGGTTCGGCTATTCGCCCTGTGTCATGAGCGACGAAACCTGGCGGAGTACGAAGGCTATATGGATGAAGATCCGGCATTGTTGGCGCAGCTATTGGAAAGCACCGAGCAGCTTCAGATACGAGTACAGCAGCAGATGACCGGACTGTAATGCTCCGTCATTGAAAACTGCGGGGATTGTTCTGGCCCCTTCGCGAGCAAGCCCGCTCCCACAGTGTCTGTGCCGTGTTCAAATCCTGAGTCATCGACAATACCTGTGGGAGCGGGCTTGCCCGCGAAGGCGTCAGCGCGGGCAACGAATCCCGCCCGCCAACCATTAACTTGAGCGTCACAATCCACCACTCTGCTTGATCGATGCCCCCACCCAGCGAAGGCGTCCTGAAGAACAGCGCAAATCTCAAGGCCCTATCGCCAGCAAGCCGGCTCCCACAGAAGCGATTGTGTTCTGAAACATTGCGCTTTTAGTCTCAAGGCTTGAGCCTTGCGCAATGCTGTAACGAATTTAGAGGTGAGCAACACATGTATCACGGGGAAAGATTGAACGCCTGGACGCATTTGGTGGGGGCGGTGGCGGCCTGTGTCGGGGTGGTGTGGATGCTGGTGATCGCCGGCATGGACGGTAGCCCGTGGAAGATCGTCAGCGTGGCGATCTACGGCTTTACCTTGCTGGTGCTTTACAGCGCATCGACCGTTTACCACAGTGTGCGCGGGCGCAAGAAAGAGATCATGCAGAAGGTCGATCACTTTTCGATCTATTTGCTGATTGCCGGCAGCTACACGCCGTTTTGTCTGGTGACTCTGCGTGGGCCCTGGGGCTGGACCCTGTTCGGGATTGTCTGGGGGTTGGCGCTGATCGGCATCCTGCAAGAGATCAAGCCGCGGTCTGAAGCGCGGATCCTGTCGATCGTGATATATGCGGTGATGGGCTGGATTGTGCTGGTGGCGGTCAAGCCATTGCTTGCGGCACTGGGCAGTACCGGGTTTGCCTGGCTGGCATCGGGCGGGGTTCTGTACACCGTGGGGATAGTCTTTTTTGCCCTGGATCACCGGCTGCGGCATGCCCACGGGATCTGGCACCTGTTCGTGATTGCCGGGAGTGTGCTGCATTTTGTGGCGATCACGTTTTATGTTCTCTAGAACCGCGTCGCGGCCATTCGCGAGCAGGCTCGCTCCCACATTGGAATGAGTATCGCTGTGGGAGCGAGCCTGCTCGCGAAAGAGCCCTAGAAGTCACCCCAAAGCTGTTGGGCCACCGCCAGCGCTACAACCGGCGCGGTTTCAGTCCGCAAAACGCGAGGCCCAAGCCTGGCGGCATGAAACCCGGCAGACTGAGCCTGATCGACTTCAGCATCCGACAACCCGCCCTCCGGCCCGATCAAAAACGCCAACGTCGCAGGTTTCGCATGACTCACCAACGGCTCGGCCACCGGATGCAGCACCAACTTCAATTCTGCTTGAGTCTGCTTCAACCAGTCCGCCAACAGCAGCGGTGGATGGATCACCGGCACCCGTGAGCGTCCGCATTGTTCGCAGGCGCTGATCGCCACCTGGCGCCAGTGCATCAGGCGTTTGTCGGCGCGTTCGTCCTTGAGCCGGACTTCGCAGCGGTCGCTGAAGATCGGGGTGATTTCAGTGACGCCCAGTTCGGTGGCTTTCTGAATCGCCCAATCCATCCGTTCGCCACGGGACAGGCCCTGGCCGAGATGGATCTGCAGCGGTGACTCGACTTGCCCGGCGAAGCTTTCATCGATTTGCACCACGACGCGCTTCTTGCCGACTTCCACCAGCGTGGCGCGAAACTCATGGCCCGAACCGTCGAACAACTGCAACGCATCGCCCTCGGCCATGCGCAGCACGCGGCTGATGTAATGGGCCTGGGCTTCTGGCAATTCGTGCTCGCCGGTGCTCAAGGGGGCGTCGATAAAGAAGCGGGACAGTCTCATGCTGGGTCTCTAAAAAATTGGATCGGTTGCTGTTGTGGCGAGGGAGCTTGCTCCCGCTCGGCTGCGTAGCAGTCGTAACCCTGCCAGCACTTTATGTCTGACTCACTGCGTCGGATGGGTTTGGGAGTCCTTCGGCCTCCAGCGGGAGCAAGCTCCCTCGCCACAGGGCTCTTCAGTGACTTTTAGCCCGGATCACGGAAACCCGGATGAAAATCCTTCGGTACCGAAACGCTAACGCCATCACGGGTCGCAATGTCGATCCCTTCGCTGGCCACTTCCGCCAGAAAATCGATCTGCTCAGGCGTGATCACATACGGCGGCAGGAAATACACCACGCTGCCCAGCGGTCGAAGTAAAGCACCTCGCTCCAACGCATGCTGGAACACCTTCAAACCGCGACGTTCCTGCCACGGATAAGCTTCCCTGGTGGCCTTGTCCTTGACCATCTCGATCGCCAGCACCATGCCGGTCTGGCGCACTTCCGCGACGTTCGAGTGATCGGCCAGGTGCGCGGTGGCGGATGCCATGCGCTGGGCCAGGGCCCTGTTGTTCTCGATGACGTTGTCTTCCTCGAAAATATCCAGCGTCGCCAATGCCGCCGCGCACGCCAGCGGGTTGCCGGTGTAGCTGTGGGAATGCAGGAAGGCACGCAGGGTCGGGTAATCGTCGTAGAAAGCGCTGTAGACGTCTTCGGTGGTGACGCAGGCCGCCAGCGGCAGGTAACCGCCGGTCAGGGCCTTGGACAGGCAAAGGAAGTCCGGGCGGATGCCGGCCTGTTCGCAGGCGAACATCGTCCCGGTGCGACCGAAGCCGACGGCGATTTCGTCGTGAATCAGGTGCACGCCATAACGGTCGCAGGCTTCACGCAAGAGCTTGAGGTACACCGGGTGATACATGCGCATGCCGCCAGCGCCCTGGATCAGCGGCTCGACGATCACCGCAGCCACGGTGTCGTGGTTCTCGGCCAGGGTCTGTTCCATGGCAGCGAACATGTTGCGCGAGTGTTCTTCCCAGCTCATCCCCTCGGGGCGCAGGTAGCAATCCGGGCTCGGCACCTTGATGGTGTCCAGCAACAGCGCCTTATAGGTTTCGGTGAACAGCGGTACGTCACCCACCGACATCGCCGCCATGGTTTCGCCGTGGTAGCTGTTGGTCAGGGTGACAAAGCGCTTCTTGGCAGGCGCGCCGCGGTTGAGCCAGTAGTGAAAGCTCATCTTCAGCGCGACTTCGATGCAGGACGAACCGTTATCGGCGTAGAAGCATCGGGTCAAGCCTTCCGGCGTCATCTTCACCAGGCGCTCGGACAATTCGATCACGGGCTGATGGCTGAAACCGGCGAGGATCACATGCTCCAGCTGATCGACCTGGTCCTTGATGCGCTGGTTGATTCGCGGGTTGGCGTGGCCGAATACGTTGACCCACCAGGAACTGACGGCATCGAGGTAGCGTTTGCCTTCGAAATCTTCCAGCCACACGCCTTCGCCGCGCTTGATCGGGATCAACGGCAGCTGTTCGTGATCTTTCATCTGGGTGCAGGGGTGCCATAACACCGCGAGATCGCGTTGCATCCACTGATTATTCAGGCCCATGTTCAGTCTCCTCGAGGCGGCTCGCGGCATGCGCGGGCAAACAATCGGGCAAGCCTATGCAATGCGCGTCCGCGGGACAACCCATTGCGCAGTTTGAGCTACTTTGTATAGGACGGTAGACGTCGCTGGCGGCCTTTTGATGGCTGACGTATTCTTCGCGGTTCTTTGGGTCGTCTGACTCGTAAAACCGCTATTTCCTTGTGTATTTTCGGAGTTCTCTGAATGTCTGCTGGTTGGCTGCGCGCCTGTGCGCTGGTGATGTTGGGGCTGTTCAGCGTGTCCGCGCTGGCCAAGGATAAATCGGCGATCGTGATCGGCGGCGGCCTGTCGGGCCTCACGGCTGCTTATGAACTGCAGAACAAGGGCTGGCAGGTCACGCTGCTGGAAGCCAAGCCGAGCCTGGGCGGCCGCTCCGGCATGGCCACCAGCGAGTGGATCGGCAACGACAAGACTCAGCCGGTGCTGAACAAGTACGTCTCGACCTTCAAGCTGGGCACCACGCCAGCCCCTGAGTTCGTGCGCACGCCGGGCTACCTGATCGACGGCGTGTATTACACCGCGGCCGATCTGGCCATCAAGGACCCGACCACGGCCGAAGCGCTCAAGCGCTACGAAAAAACCGTGGACGATCTGGCGCGCTCGATCGAAGACCCGCTGAACCCGGCGGCGAACAACACGCTGCATGCCCTGGATCAGATCAACGTCTCCAACTGGCTTGACCGTTTGACATTGCCAGCGACTGCCCGTCAGCTGGTGAACCAGCAGATTCGTACCCGTTATGACGAGCCGTCGCGCCTGTCGCTGCTGTACTTCGCCCAGCAGAGCCGGGTGTACCGTGGTGTCTCCGACCGTGACCTGCGCGCCTCGCGCTTGCTCGGCGGTAGCCCGGTATTGGCCCAGGCCTTCGTCAAGCAACTGAAAACCATCAAGACCAGCGCACCGGTCTCGGCCATTATCCAGGACAAGGACGGCGTGACCGTCAAAGTCGGCAGCGTCGGCTATCAGGCTGACTACGTGGTCGTGGCCGTGCCGTTGCGCGCGCTGAACAAGATCCAGATGACGCCGGGGCTGGATGCCCAGCACATGGCCGCGATCAAAGGCACCAACTATGGCTGGCGCGACCAGATCCTGCTGAAGTTCAAGACGCCGGTGTGGGAAAGCAAGGCGCGCATGTCCGGCGAAATCTACAGCAACACCGGCCTGGGCATGTTGTGGGTCGAACCGGCCCTGAAGGGCGGCGCCAACGTGGTGATCAACCTGTCCGGCGACAACGCTCGGGTGATGCAGGCTTTCGGCGACAAGCAGATGGCCGATCAGGTATTGATCCGTCTGCACGCTTTTTATCCACAGGCGCGCGGTTCGTTCACCGGTTATGAAATCCGTCGCTACAGCACCGATCCGTCAATGGGCGGCGCTTACCTGGCTTTCGGTCCGGGGCAGATCAGCAAGTACTGGCGCTTGTGGGAGCGTCCGATTCAGCGTGTAGCTTTCGCTGGCGAACACACCGACACCTTGTACCCGGGCACTCTGGAAGGTGCCTTGCGCACGGGTCAGCGGGCTGCCAGCCAGGTTGAAGACCTGGCGGCGGGTAAATCCTTCGAGCCGGCGAAGGTTGTTCCGGCGGCGACCGCTGTGGCGGCTGGTGCTGTAGCGGCGAAGAAAGGCAACTTCTTCAGTAACCTGTTTGGCGGTTCGGATGATAAGCCAGCACCGGCCAAGGCGCCTGAGCCAGTAGCTCCGGTTGCCCCGGTACCGGCTCCAACGCCTGCTCCGACTGCTGCGCCAGCACCGGTGGAAGCGCCGAAGCCTGTGGTGCCGGTGAAAGCGGAACCTGCCAAGAAAGCTCCGGCCAAAGCTCCGGCAAAGAAACCGGCAGCCAAGACCGAGGCGAAAAAAGCCCCGGCCAAGGCACCGACGAAAAAGGCTGAATTGGCGAAGAAGCCAGCGGCCAAACCGGCGGCGACCACTGATACCAAGGCACAGTAACGTTCAGGCGTAAAAAAGCGCGGCTCAAGGGCCGCGCTTTTTTTTGCTCATTCATCAAGCATGTAAAATCCGGCTTTGCCTGCGCGGCGCCCTGGAGTCGCACAATCCGCGATCCGGGTCCTACACGCCTCAGCGATATATCGGATGCTTCCCACATAGGAATCAGATCGAGATGATAGCTAGCGCCTGATCTTAAATTCTATGTTCTTCAAAAAACTGGAGAGCATAATGAAAGCACTGGTGGCAATAATAATATTGATAGCCGTATCTGGCTGCATAGATGGCCGTCCAGTTCTTCAAGGGCACAGCCTTGAACTGACCCACAAATGCCAGATGGACCCGTACAAGCCTGATTGCTTGCAGCCCCCTCCAGTCTTCCATAATTAGAGTGCGGTGACAGCCAAGCCAGTCAGAAGGCTGTAGCCGCTGAGGCCATGGTGCAGTAAGGCTTTGGAGTGAACAAAAGTGCGGTTCATTGGTCGCGCTTTTTTTGTCCGTACGATCGCTTTCGCGAGCAGGGTTCTGTGGTGGACACCAATCCTGTGTTCACGCTGATCCACTGTGGGAGGGAGCCTGCTCGCGAAGGGATCTTCCGGAACCAGATTTTTCCTCGACTACCACTAACATCCGGCCACAAATTCGCCTTTAATCCTTCCTTAACTCACCCATCTCAGACTCTTGATCGTATTTCTCGATATTTCAAAGCGAAATTTTCCGCTTTAAATCGATAGATAACTCGATAGTCTTGTTCGCAGTTCTCACAGGATTTGGGCAATGCAGCTACGTAATTCTTCTTCGCGCTACGGTTGGGTCAGCATCTTCATGCACTGGGGCGTGGCGCTGGCAGTCTTCGGTCTGTTCGCCCTGGGCTTGTGGATGGTCGGTCTCGACTACTACAGCAGCTGGCGCAAAGACGCGCCGGACCTGCACAAGAGCATTGGCCTGGTGCTGTTGGCCGTGATGTTGCTACGGGTGCTGTGGCGTTTTATCAGCCCACCGCCTCCGGCATTGCAAAGCTACAGCCGGATGACGCGCATCGGCGCCAGCTTCGGCCATGGGTTTCTCTACCTCAGTCTGTTTGCTGTGATGATTGCCGGTTACCTGATTTCCACCGCAGACGGTGTCGGGATTCCGGTGTTTGGTTTGTTTGAAGTTCCTGCGCTGGTGTCCGGACTACCGGACCAGGCAGACACCGCCGGTTTGATTCATTTCTATCTGGCGTGGGTGCTGGTAATTTTTTCCGGCCTCCATGCGTTGGCAGCATTGAAACACCACTTTATCGATCGTGATGCGACCCTGACACGAATGCTGGGCCGCAAAGCTTGAAGTTCAACCTCGACTCCAAAGGAATAGAAAGCATGTTGAAAAAGACGCTCGCCGCTCTGGCAATTGGTTCTGCTCTGCTGTCCGCAAACGTAATGGCTGCCGACTATGTCGTCGACAAGGAAGGCCAGCACGCCTTCGTCGACTTCAAGATCAGCCACTTGGGCTACAGCTACATCACCGGTACCTTCAAGGATATCGACGGCAAGTTCAGCTTCGACGCTGCCAAGCCGGAAGACAGCAAGATCGAGTTCAACGTGAATACCGCCAGCGTGTTCACCAACCATGCCGAGCGCGACAAGCACATCGCCAGCAAAGACTTCCTGAACGGGTCTAAAGCCAAGTTCGTCTCCACCAGCGTCAAACCCACCGGCAAAAACGCCGCTGGCAAAGACACTGCCGACGTGACCGGCGACCTGACCATCCTTGGCGTGACCAAGCCGATCGTGGTCAAGGCCACTTTCCTGGGCGAAGGCAAGGATCCATGGGGCGGCTACCGTGCCGGCTTCGAAGGCACCACCAGCATCAAGCGTTCCGATTTCGGCAAGCAGAAAGACCTGGGCGCAGGGTCCGATGCGGTCGAGCTGTACGTTTCGTTTGAAGGTGTGAAAGCGAAATAATTTTCGCGCCTGACACAAAAACGCCCCCGTTCTCACGAACAGGGGCGTTTTTTATTGCCGAACATAAACTTCAGCCACATCACAGACCCCCTGTGGGAGCGAGCCTGCTCGCGAATGCGGTTGTTCATCCAACATTAATTTCGACTGACCCACCGATTTCGCGAGCAGGCTCGCTCCCACAGGGGGGTTGCGTCAGAAAGAAAAAATGCCCCTGATCGTGAAATCAGGGGCATTTTTTATTGCAGCGATAAATCAGCGATTGCGGGTCAGCAATGCTGGTTTCTCACCGCGCGGACGGCCTGGCAGTTGATCAAGCTGCTCAGGAGTCGGGAAACGATCAGTTTTCGACTCCTTGTGAATGATCTTCGGTGCCGGGCCGCGCGGGTTTTGCACGGCCGGTTCCGAACGCGGCTGGTCGTCGCTACGAGCCGGGCGGCGGTTGCGGGACTCTTCGCGGCGGGCCTGGCCGTCACGTGGGGCACCGTTGCGCGGGCCACTGCGCTTGGCAGGCGGCGTGCCAGTGGTGGCACCGTCGCTGCTGCGCGGACCGCTCGGACGACCCTGTGGCTTGCCACCGCGGGGAGCGCCAGTGCCAGTGCCGGCTGCCGCGCCTTGTGCCGGAGCACCCGGACGACGGCCACGGCCCTGGGCAGGTTTGGCTTGGGGCACGTAGTCGACACGGTTACCGAAGTTATCGACGTCGTCGTCCAGGAACTCGTCCGGAGCACGATCAGCGGCAGCGCGGGGGGCCGGACGCTGCTGTTCGCGGGCCGGGGTGCCTTCACGCGGCTTCTGCTCACGTGTCGGGCGCTCGCTGCGACCGCTGGCTGCAGGTTTTTCCTTGCCCTTGTCCTTGCCTTTGTCTTTACGACCGCCACCACCGCCGCTGCCGTTCGGACCGTCGCCGCGCGGGCCACGTGGGTTGCGCGGGTTACGCACATCCGGACGCTCGCGCACTTCAGGTTTCTCGGCTTCCACAGCGCTGATATCGAAGCCCATCAGGTCGCCGTCGGCGATTTTCTGCCGGGTCATGCGCTCGATGCTTTTCAGCAGTTTTTCTTCGTCCGGCGCCACCAGCGAGATCGCCTCGCCCGAACGACCGGCACGGCCAGTACGGCCGATACGGTGCACGTAGTCTTCGTCGACGTTCGGCAGCTCGAAGTTGACCACGTGTGGCAACTGGTCGATGTCCAGGCCGCGAGCGGCGATGTCAGTGGCAACCAGGATGCGCACTTCACCGGCCTTGAAGTCGGCCAGGGCTTTGGTGCGGGCGTTCTGGCTCTTGTTGCCGTGGATCGCGACGGCGGTGAGACCGTGTTTGTCCAGGTACTCGGCCAGACGGTTGGCACCGTGCTTGGTGCGGGTGAACACCAGCACCTGTTCCCAGGCGCCTGCGGTGATCAAGTGCGCCAGCAATGAACGCTTGTGATTGGCCGGCAGACGGAACACGCGCTGTTCGATACGCTCGACCGTGGTGTTCGGCGGCGTGACTTCGATGCGTTCCGGGTTATGCAGCAGCTTGCCGGCGAGGTCGGTGATGTCTTTGGAGAAGGTCGCCGAGAACAGCAGGTTCTGACGTTTGCTCGGCAGACGGGCCAGGACCTTTTTCACGTCATGGACAAAGCCCATGTCGAGCATGCGGTCGGCTTCGTCCAGCACGAGGATTTCCACGTGGGACAGGTCGACGCTGCCTTGGCCGGCGAGGTCGAGCAGACGGCCGGGGCACGCCACCAGCACGTCGACACCGCGGGACATGGCTTGAACCTGAGGGTTCATGCCGACGCCGCCGAAGATGCAGGCGCTGACGAATTTCAGGTCGCGGGCATAGACCTTGAAGCTTTCATGGACTTGAGCCGCGAGTTCGCGAGTAGGGGTCAGGACCAGCACCCGCGGTTGGCGCGGGCCGTGACGCTGGGATTTGTCCGGGTGACCGTTGGGGAACAACCGCTCCAGGATCGGAAGGGCGAAGCCGCCGGTTTTACCAGTACCTGTCTGAGCCGCAACCATCAGGTCGCGACCTTGCAACACGGCGGGAATGGCCCGCTGTTGCACCGGAGTAGGCTCGGTATAGCCCGCTGCCTCGATGGCGCGGACTAAAGCCTCGGAGAGACCGAGGGAAGCAAAGGACATGAGTAATCCTGTTCTAGTTAGGGCTTGGCCCAATGGGAGTCTTGCCTGGCGCGAATGGCGTTTATGAGGAACGCAATCCCGTCCGGTCCTGCTGGGCCTCGAAGGCTCATCCGGAGCGCTCGCGCGGGCTGAAAGCTGCGCTGTAGCGGGATCGAGATGCCTTGAACGAGTCCGAGCGTCCGGGCGTGAGCCTGGCGGGAAGGCCGGAGTATAACAGAGCAATCACTGCGCGCCGCTTTCCTGCTGCTCAACGGTTTTTTTGCTGGCGACCGCGGCCCTCGTGGCGTTCGCACCGGTCGCCGGGTCGGCACCATAACGAGCGCTCAATTCAGCGTAGGCGGGCTCGCGCTTGAAGCGTTTGAGTTCGGCGCCGAAGCGTTGCACCAGCAAGTCCATGCCCGCGTTGCGACGCACCGCCAGGAACTGGCTTTGCTGGCTGATGACGACCGGGTTTTCGGTGATCTTGTCGCGAATGTTCAATTCATCGAGCAAATGCTGGCCGACCCGGCGGTCGGTGATCAGCAGGTCGATCCGCCCGCGCACCAGTTTGCCGAAGTTTGCCTCATGGCTCGGTGCCGGTTCCCGGGTGAATAGCGACGATTCGCGAAAATCCTTGCTGTACAAGTAGCCCGGCGAGGTGCCGATGGTCAGGCCGCGCAATTCTTCAAGCGTACTAAACGGATGGGGCCGCTCGTTGGCATAGAACATCACGAACTCGACTTCCGAGAGTGGTTCGCCGGGGTAGAGGAGGGTAGCGTCGCGCTCATCGCTGTGGAAGATGTCCAGTGCGCCGTCTGCCTGCCCTTGTTCGAGCATCGACAGGCAGCGTTTCCACGGCAGAAACTGCCAGTCGACTTCTATACCCAGGCGTTTGAAGACAATCGCCGTGGTTTCGTAGTCCAGGCCCAGGGCTTTGCCGTTTTCCTCATACACGTAAGGCGCCCAGGGCTCAGTGACAATGCGCAGTTTCTCGCCCCGAGCGGTAAAGCTCAGGCAAGTAAAAAGCATCACTGTCAGCAACTGGGCGATCACGGGCATGGCCTGAGGTTAGTACTCTCAAGGCGTAATGAGAAGCGCTGGCATGCATGTTTAACGCTGTCCTGGAGAGAATTGTGCGCAAGGCCTCTATTTGCTGGACGAATTGAGCAGGTGATCGTGAATAGCATTGCATCGACTGCCCAGAATCAGGCGTACCAATTGCCTGTCGAACCAGCGTTCGAGCAAGTGCTCGGTGACCGGCTTGCCGAGGCGTTCTTCCTGGTTCTGCAGCGCCTTGTCCCACCACACCGGTCCGCAGGCCAAATCAAACTCGTTGGGGTGCTCATAGCAGCCGTAGAGGATCTCGCGGATAAACTGACGCAGGTGCACGGGCAATGCCAGGGTGATGAGCTTATAGAGCAATCGCTGGGCCCGCGGCGGCCGTGGCAGGTGCATCGTCACACGGCGAGTGTCATTGAGCGCTGCCTGACCGGTCGGATCCGCGGCGTGTTTGGCGACCCAGGCCTTGACCTTGGCCCTGAACAGCTGCTTGCGGCTCCAGTAGTGATGAATCAGGTCCGGACACTTTTTGACCTTCATCCTGCGATAGGCGGCGACCGACAGGCAGAACTCCTCGAGGGTATAAGCCCCCTGTGCCATGGGAAACAATTCGTCGATCAGGCTGATGGAGTGATCGAGCAATTGCGCGTCGTGCCGATGCAAACCGATCACGCCGGAGTTGAGCAGCGTCATTTGATCGTCAGCCAGCCCTTTGTCCCTGAGCGTGGTCGACAGCGCACTGTAGAGCGCATTCTCTTTATTGGTGCCGTATTGGGTATACCAGTCGTTGCATAGCAGTGTGCCGGGCTGCACTCGATCGAACAATTCGATCGGTGAACGATGAAAAAACGTATCGGTGTCGATCAGCAAGGCAACGGGTGACTCTTCGAGTACCTTGCGCAATGCCACATGCTTGGCTCGGAAGTGGTAACCGTGGGGTTCGTTCCAGCGTTGAAGAGTCGCTGCGTCGAGGGTGCGCACGCGTACCGGCAGTCGCGCGTAGGGCTGGGGATCGTCGCTGAATACCTGGATGTCGAGCTCTGCGTGGGGCGTCTCACGCAACCAGGCGAGGGCGCTGGCAATGCTGAACAGGGCTTCCTGGTGGTAAGTCTCGGCGCCGAAAGCCAGGTAAACCAGTTGAGGGCGTGATGGGGATGGCTCAGTCATGGGGGAAACAACATTCCATGGGCTGTTGAATGTAAAAGACCCTCAAAAGAGGGCCTTGGGGTAACACGTGGACACGATCAGCGCGGTAGCTTCAGATTGTTCCACACGGCCAGGCTCGCCTCGGCCTGGTTAAGGGTATAGAAATGCAGCCCCGGTGCCCCGCCCTGCAACAAACGTTCACACATTTCAGTGATGACCTGCTCGCCGAAACGCTGAATGCTCGCGGTGTCGTCACCGTAGGCTTCCAGCTGCTTGCGGATCCAGCGCGGGATTTCCGCACCGCAGGCATCGGAGAAACGCGCCAGTTTGCTGTAGTTGGTGATCGGCATGATGCCCGGCACGATCGGAATGTCCACGCCCAGCGCCTGCACACGTTCGACAAAGTAGAAGTAGCTGTCGGCGTTGAAGAAGTACTGGGTGATCGCACTGTTGGCGCCAGCGTTGGCCTTGCGCACGAAGTTGGCCAGATCGTCTTCGAAATTGCGCGCTTGCGGGTGCATTTCCGGGTAAGCGGCGACTTCTATATGGAAATGATCGCCGGTTTCTTCACGGATGAATTCAACCAGGTCATTGGCGTGGCGCAGTTCGCCACTGGCCATGCCCATGCCCGAAGGCAGGTCGCCGCGCAGGGCAACGATACGCGTGATACCGGCAGCCTTGTATTGCGTCAGCAGGCCGCGCAGGTCGTCCTTGCTGTCGCCCACGCAGGACAGATGCGGTGCGGCAGGGACTTTGACTTCGCTTTCGAGCTGCAACACGGTGTTGAGGGTTCGATCACGGGTCGAGCCGCCAGCGCCGTAGGTGCAGGAGAAGAAATCGGGGTTGTACGTGGCCAGCTGACGAGCAGTGGCGAGCAGCTTTTCATGCCCAGCATCGGTCTTCGTAGGGAAGAACTCGAAACTGTAGCGACGGTCTTGGGACATGGTCATATCCTTGGAAACACTTATGGCGGAGGCTGGCCCGCTGTAGGAGCGAGCTTGCTCGCGAAGAACGTGAGAGCAACGCGTTCATCCAGGCAGCACGCGTTATCGTTAACGTCCATCGCGAGCAAGCTCGCTCCTACAGGGAGCAGGCGACGCGGTGCGCAAGGCACCCCGCGGTCGCCAGCAAACCTGCGGCGAATCAGTAGCGGTAAGCGTGCGGCTTGAACGGGCCTTCGACGGTCACGCCGATGTAGTCAGCCTGTTGCTTGGTCAGTTGAGTGACCACGCCGCCGAACCCGCGGACCATTTCCAGGGCCACTTCTTCGTCGAGTTTCTTCGGCAGTACTTCAACGGTCAGGCGCTCGGCTTTCTGCTCTGGCGAAAGGTCGGCGTACTTCTGGCCGAACAGGAAGATCTGCGCCAGTACCTGGTTGGCGAACGAACCGTCCATGATGCGGCTTGGGTGACCGGTGGCGTTACCCAGGTTAACCAGACGGCCTTCGGCCAACAGGATCAGGTAGTCGTCGTTCTGGGCATCGAATGCGCCAGGGCCGGTACGGTGGATCTTGTGAACCTGTGGCTTCACTTCTTCCCATGCCCAGTTCTTGCGCATGAAAGCGGTGTCGATTTCGTTGTCGAAATGGCCGATGTTGCAGACGACAGCGCGCTTTTTCAGGGCCTTGAGCATGTTCGAGTCGCAAACATTGACGTTGCCGGTGGTGGTTACGATCAGGTCGATCTTGCCCAGCAGCGCTTTGTCGATGCTCTCTTCGGTACCGGTATTGATACCGTCGATGAACGGCGAAACCAGTTCGAAACCGTCCATGCAGGCTTGCATGGCGCAGATCGGGTCGACTTCGGAGACTTTGACGATCATGCCTTCCTGACGCAGGGACTGGGCCGAACCCTTGCCCACGTCACCGTAACCGATGACCAGCGCTTGCTTGCCGGACAGCAGGTGGTCGGTGCCGCGCTTGATCGCATCGTTCAGGCTGTGACGGCAGCCGTACTTGTTGTCGTTCTTGCTCTTGGTTACCGAGTCGTTGACGTTGATGGCCGGGATTTTCAGCTCGCCCTTGGCCAGCATGTCCAGCAGGCGGTGAACGCCAGTGGTGGTTTCTTCGGTGACACCGTGGACGCGGTCCAGGATCGCCGGGTATTTCTTGTGCAGCAGCTCGGTCAGGTCGCCGCCGTCGTCGAGGATCATGTTGGCATCCCAAGGCGCGCCATCCTTGAGGATGGTTTGCTCCAGGCACCACTCGTACTCTTGCTCGGTTTCGCCTTTCCAGGCGAAAACCGGGATACCGGCAGCGGCGATAGCGGCAGCGGCCTGGTCCTGAGTCGAGAAAATGTTGCAGGACGACCAACGCACTTCGGCACCCAGGGCAACCAGGGTTTCGATCAGCACGGCAGTCTGAATGGTCATGTGGATGCAGCCGAGGATCTTCGCGCCTTTGAGCGGTTGCTCGGCGGAGTACTTGCGGCGCAGGCCCATCAGGGCTGGCATTTCGGATTCGGCGATGATGGTTTCGCGGCGGCCCCAGGCAGCCAGGGACATGTCGGCGACTTTGTAATCGTTAAAATCTGCAGGCGTGATGACAGCGCTCATGATGAGCCTCCATTCGTAATGTATGCGAATGGGCGCCGTTGTGCGTTTAGTGTCTGGCCGTGGCCAGGCAACGCCCCATCCGAGCCTGACAGGTCGAACCTGCTGCAGCGCCCCTCGGACAGGTGGCGGGAAAACGGTAGCAATTGGAGATGACCGTTTTGAAACGGTGGCGATTATAGCCGTGTGAGCGATACTTCCAAAGCGTTTCTGTCGATCAGTGTCTGAACGGTAATCGAGTCCATAGTCGATGCTCAATAGAGCTCTGGTCCGGGCTCTGCCATGATGGTGGGCATCAATCGGCAAGACGGTCAGGAGTGAGCATGAATTTCCACACCCGCAAATGGGTAAAACCCGAAGACCTCAACCCCAACGGCACGCTGTTCGGCGGCAGCCTTCTGCGCTGGCTCGACGAAGAAGCGGCGATTTATGCCATCGTCCAACTGGGCAATCAGCGCGTGGTCACCAAGTACATTTCCGAAATCAACTTCGTCAGCGCCTCGCGCCAGGGCGATATCATCGAACTGGGCATCACGGCGACCGAGTTCGGTCGCACCTCGATCACCCTCAAGTGCGAAGTGCGCAACAAGATCACCCGCAAGAGCATCCTGACGGTGGACAAGATTGTCTTCGTCAACCTGGGTGAGGATGGCCTGCCCGCAGCCCACGGCCAGACCGAGATCAAGTACGTCAAAGACCAGTTCAAGGGTGATGGCATCGACGACTGAGATCGGCGGCGCGCCCTTCGCGAGCAGGCTCGCTCCCACACTGGATCTCAGTCTTTTACACAAGTTGCGTTCGCTGAAGATCCAATGTGGGAGCGAGCCTGCTCGCGAAGGCGGTCTAACCTCCAGTGATGATTTAACGGCGCAGTGAACAGCTCGGAACTGTGCATGTCGTACATACATGACACGCCACCGGTTCCGGAGCTATATGGACACGCAAAAAGACGGCAAGACCCCGAACCTCTCGGCGCAAGAGAAGAAAGACGTCGACAAGAGCCAGCCACCGCGCGCTGCGGTACTGCACGAAATCATCCGTACCCAGGGTGACATGGAGCTCGAGCGCAGTGTTGCCGCCTTGTGGTGGTCGGCCCTCGCTGCCGGCCTGACCATGGGGCTGTCGCTGATGGCCATGGGGTTGCTCAATTCCCGCCTGCCGGACGGCGAAGGCTTCAAGGTGATTGCCAGTTTCGGTTACTGCGCGGGCTTCCTGGCAGTGATTCTCGCCCGTCAGCAACTGTTCACCGAGAACACCCTGACAGCCGTGCTGCCGGTCATGACCAAGCCCTCACTGAACAATTTCGGGCGATTGCTGCGTCTGTGGTCGGTGGTGCTGGTGGGCAACCTCTGCGGCACGATACTGGTGGCATATGTGATGCTGCACCTGCCGATTTTCGACAGCAAGACCGACCTGGCCTTTCTCGATATCGGCCGCAAGATCATGGAGAACGACGCCAGCCAGATGTTCGCCAAGGGCATCGTGTCAGGCTGGATGATCGCGACCATGGTCTGGATGATCCCGTCCATGGAGAGCGCCAAGATGTGGATCATCATCCTCATCACCTACCTGATGGCGCTGGGGGATTTCACCCACATCGTGGTCGGTTCGGCCGAAGTCTCGTATCTGGTGTTTGCCGGCGAGCTGCCGTGGAAGGACTTCTGGCTGATATTCGCCGGGCCGACGCTGTTGGGCAATATCATCGGCGGCAGCTTTATCTTCGCGCTGATCAGCCACGCGCAGATTCGCAGTGAAAGCGGCCCGCCGAAGGCCTCTGCGGATCAAGGCGATGAGCCTGATCCGCACAAGACCGGAAAATGATCAGCGATGCCCGGCCTGTGCCACTGGCGCAGGCTCATCGCGGGTAACGTGCTTGACCAGTTTACCGATGCTCAAGCCCTGCAGCAGGATCGACGACAGCACCACGATGTAGGTGATACTCAGCAGCAAATCGCGCTCGGGTCCCAGCGGCAACGCCAGGGCCAGCGCCACTGAGACTCCGCCGCGCAAACCACCCCAGGTCAGGATCCGGATCGTCCCGCGCGGGACTGTGCGCCAGCGTCGCAGCAAGACGATGGCCGGTGCCACCGTCAGCAGGCGCGACAGCAGGATCGCCATTGCCAGCAAGCTTGCGGCCAACACGTGCAGCCAGTTGAACGGCAGCAGCAACAGCTCCATGCCGATCAGGGCGAACAGCAAGGCGTTGAGCATGTCGTCGAGCAGTTCCCAGAAACCGTCCAGGTACCTTCGGGTCATGTCGTTCATCGCCAGGTTGCGGCCCAGGTTACCGATGATCAGGCCGGCGACCACCATCGCGATCGGTGCCGAAACGTGCAACTCCGAAGCCATTGCCGAGCCACCGATCACCAGCGCCAGGGTCAGCATGACTTCGATCTGGTGCTGTTCGATGCTCTTGATCATCAGGTACACCAGATAACCGATCAGCCCGCCAAACAGCACACCGCCGACCGCCTCGTGGGCAAACAGCATGGCCGTGGCGCCGATGGTCGGGGTTTCGCCCAGTTGCGCGATGCCCAGCAGCACGGTGAACACCACCACGGCCGTGCCATCGTTGAACAGCGACTCGCCGACGATGGTGGTTTTCAACGGCTTGGACGCATTGGCGGTGCGCAACACGCCCAGCACCGCGATCGGGTCGGTGGGGGAGATCAGCGCACCGAACAACAGGCAATAGAGGAAGCTCACCTGCCAGCCGAACAGGGCAAAGATGTAGTAAGCCAGGCTGCCGATCACGACGGTGGCGATCAACACACCGAAGGTCGCCAGCAGGCCGATCGGCCAGCGGTAGCTGCGCAGGTCATTCAGGTTGACATGCAGGGCGCCGGCGAACAGCAGGAAGGACAGCATCCAGTTCATCAGCAGGTCGCCGAAGTCGATCTGGCCGATCAACTGTTGGACACGTTCTTCCAGACCCGGATAGCCAAGCAGGCTCAGGCCTTGCAGCAACAGGGAGAATAACAGCGCAGTGACCATGACACCGATGGTCGGGGGCAGGCCGATGAAGCGGAAATTCACGTAGGTGAGCAGTGTAGTCAGGCAGATAAACGCAGCGACAAGTTCAAGCATCCGGGGTCCTTGGATGGGAGGTGGATTGGTTTTTTTGCAGTTGCACCGCGTCATCTTCTTCGTCGGAACGCCGCCCGGAGCCGGCTCGCTCCCACAAATGATCTCGGTCGTTCACAAATTTTGTATTCGCTGAAGATCAACTGTGGGAGCGAGACCGGCTTGCCGGCGAAAGCAGTGTCCGCCGCGATGCAATTATTCAGCCGGACACATTGACCGCAGCGACACCACGACGTTGCAGATAGATAAAGAAAAGCGCCACCAGCACCGTCATCCCGCTGACCAGCGCCCCGGTCCACGGCAAGTCCGCCAGATCCGCGCCACTGGCCACCACCAGCCCGCCAATCCATGCGCCAGCCGCATTGCCCAGATTGAATGCGCTCTGATTCAAGGTCGAACCCAGGTTCGGCGCCTCATGTGCCTGATCAATGATCAGCAGTTGCAGGATCGGGCACAGGGCAAACGCGAAGATCCCCCACAGCACCAGCGTGATCGCCGCCGGAATGACCGAATGGCTGGTCTGGCTGAAAGCCGCCAGGACCACGACTACCGCCAGCGCCATGCCCACCAGTGACGGCAGCAGGCGACTGTCCGCCAGCCGCCCACCGAGCATGCTGCCCGCGGTCAGGCCGACCCCGAACAACAGCAGCATGATCGTCACCCCGTGGGGGCTGACGCCGGTGATGTCCTGCAAAATAGGCGCGATGTAGGTAAACACGCTGAACAGGCTGGTCGAGGCCAGTACGCTCATGCCCAGCGCCAGCAACACATTGGCCTTGCCCAGCACTTTGAACTCACTGGCCAGGTTGGCCTTGTCCATGGCGATGTCTTTCGGCAGCCAGACCCACTGCGCGATAGCCGCAATCACACCGATCACCGACACCGCCCAGAAGGTCGAGCGCCAACCGGCGTATTGCCCGAGCGCGGTACCCAAGGGCACGCCAAGCACGTTGGCCAGGGTCAGGCCGGTGAACATCATGGCAATCGCCTGGGCGCGTTTGTTCGGTGCCACCAGGCCGGCGGCGACGACCGAGCCGATGCCGAAGAAGGCGCCATGGCACAGCGCGGTAATCACGCGCGCGGCCATCAGCGTCGCGTAGTTCGGAGCCAGGGCGCAGAGGATATTGCCGAGGATGAACATCAGCGTCATCCCCAGCAACGTGGCTTTGCGTGGCATATTGGCGGTGCCGACCGCGAGGATCGGTGCGCCGAACACTACGCCCAGGGCATAGCCGGTGATCAGCAGGCCGGCGTCGGGAATGCTCACGGCAAGGTCCCGGGCGACGTCGGGCAATAAGCCCATGATGACGAATTCAGTGGTGCCGATGCCGAACGCGGCAACAGCGAGGGCAAGCAAGGCGAGTGGCATGCGCAAGGTCTCTGTCGGTAGTCTTGACGCTTTGATCAGGCATACGCATGCCGATGACCGTTCTCGATGAGAGCGGGCAGTGGCCGGAATTATTGGAATTGGTCTGTGCGCAACTGAGTGCGGCGTGGTCGCTTGCAGTATAAACAGCTGCGGACATATGGCGAATCAATTCTCTGCCGGACCTGTAGGAGCTGGCTTGCCAGCGAAGGTCGTCAACGATAACGCGTGTTTACCGGTTAAACGCGTTGCCCTGACGTTTTTCGCGAGCAAGCTCGCTCCTACAGGGGCGCGGCGGGGGCAACGAAAGGAGTGTGCCGTGCTTGCGACGGCTTTGGTGTTAGTGGCGGCGCTGTTGCACGCGGCGTGGAATACCCTGATCAAATTCAGTGCGGAACGACTGCTGGTGGTCGCCTGCATGGACAGTGTGGCGATGCTCTTCGTCGCGCTGATGCTGCCGTTCGTGGCGTTGCCGCCCCTGGACATCTGGCCGTGGATCCTCGCGTCGGCGGCGTTCGAACTGCTCTATCGCTACTTGCTGATCCAGGCTTATCGGGTGGGCGACCTGGGGCTTGTTTATCCATTGATGCGTGGCCTGTCGCCGTTGGTGGTGCTGGCGCTGACGCTGATCTTTGCCGGCGAGGTGCTGACCAACCAGCAGATATTCGGCATCCTGCTGATCCCGCTCGGCATGCTCTGCCTGCTATGGCAGGGCGGTGGCGGGGCACGGCTGCCATGGTCGATGCTGCCGGTGGTGGCATTGATCGGCCTGTGCATCGGCTGCTACACCTTCATCGATGGCCAGGCTTTGCGGCGCTGGTCCCATCCATTGGACTACCTGGTCTGGGTGACGTTAATCAGCGCATGGCCCTTTCCATTGCTGGCAATGGTGCGCAAGCGACCGGCATTCATGGTGTTCTGGCGGGAACAATGGCGACTGGGGTTGGCGGTCGGATTCTGCGTACTGTTCAGCTACGCTCTGGTGCTGTGGGCCATGCAGCTGGGCTCGATTGCCGAAGCCGCGGCGTTGCGCGAGATCAGTGTGATTCTGGTGGTGCTGTTCGGCATGCGTTACCTGAAAGAACCGTTTGGTGGGCCACGGCTACTGGCCTGTGGCCTGGTGTTGATTGGCATGCTGGTGATGAAATTCTGACTGGAGCTCCAATTGTTGAAACTTGAAGAAGGGACTGCTTTATGACGGTTGCTCTATGGTGCATTTTGATCGCGATCTTCCTGCCTTATCTGTGCACGGCCGTGGCCAAGATCAGTGGCGGGTTCGGTCTGAAAGACAACCATGATCCGCGGGATTTTCTCGATTCGCTGGACGGGGTGGGCAGGCGCGCGTATGCGGCGCAACTGAACAGTTTTGAAGTCACCCCGGCGTTCGCCGCGGCGGTGATCGTGGCATTCCTGGCCGGCAATGCCGAACTGGTGACGATCGATGTGCTGGCGGTGTTGTTCATCACCAGCCGTCTGCTGTACATCATTTGCTACCTGGCGGACTGGGCGATTCTGCGTTCGTTGGTGTGGTTTGTGGGGATGGGGTTGATTGTCAGTTTCTTCGTGGTGTCTGTCTAAAATAGTTGGGTGATTTTGCCGGCCCCATCGCGAGCAGGCTCGCTCCCACAGTTGATCTTCAGTGAATACAAAGTTTGTATGCGACTGAGATTAAATGTGGGAGCGAGACCGGCTTGCCGGCGAAAGCTATCTATCAACCACCGCAGAACTCATGGCTTGGCTTTGGCCGCATCGGCAACCTGCGGCACCTGCGGCAACGCCGCGCCTTTGGGCCAGAGCATCCAGATCTGCCCCTGCTGTTTCATATCCCCGGCCAGTTGCCCGGCTGCTTCACCGGTGCCCCAGAACAGGTCCGCCCGGACTTCACCGGCGATTGCGCCACCGGTGTCCTGGGCCGCCACCGGACGAACCAGTGCCGTACCGTCCGGTTTGGTCGTCGATAGCCACAACAGACTGCCCAGCGGAATCACCTTGCGATCCACTGCCGCGCTGTAGCCCGCAGTCAGCGGTACGTTCAGCGAGCCACGAGGCCCTTCGTTGCTGTCCGGGTTCTGGGTAAAGAACACGTAGCTCGGGTTGCTGCCGAGCAGTTCGGGAATGCGTGCCGGGTTGGCCTTGGCCCAATCGCTGATGGCGCCCATGGTGACCTCTTCTTTCTTCAGCTCGCCTTGCTCCACCAGCCAGCGACCGATAGGCCGATACGGATGGCCATTCTGGTCGGCATACGCAATGCGCAACTGGCGGCCGCTGTCGAGCTGAATGCGTCCAGAACCCTGGATTTGCAGGAATTGCAGGTTCATCGGATCGGTCAGCCAGGCTACGACCGGTGCTTTGACCCCTTTGGTCTCGATCGTTGACGCATCGTCGTAAGGCTTGAGCACGCGACCTTCGAGCCGGCCCCGCAGGCGTTTGCCCTTGAGTTCGGGGTAGATGCTGTCGAGGGAGACGATGATCATGTCCTCGGGCACGCCGTACACCGGGATATTCGCCACGTCGGTCTGGGTCAGACTGCCGGGATAGACCGGTTCGTAGTAGCCGGTGATCAAGCCGTTGGGGTTGTCATTGGCTGCGCGCAGGCCGTAGACATCGAGGTTTTGCTTGAGAAACCCGCGAATCTCGTTGGCGGTTTGCGGCACATTGGCGGCAGCGGCGCAGGTCGCACCCCAGACCGGGTCGGCCTTGAGTCGGGTACACGCGCTGCGCCACGAACCGAAGCCGGCCACCAGGTCGATGTCGGACACCACGGGAAGCGCTTCCCATGTGGCGCTGGAGTAGGTCGCCAGGGCGTGGGTTTTCGGTTTGGCGGGTTCGCCGCCGGTGCAGCCCGCAAGCACGGCCACCATTGGAAGAGTCCAGGCCAGGCTGTGGCGCCATGCCTTGTAACGGCTGTTCATGGAGTAATTCCTTTGCCGGTTGCCTGAGTGCTCCATGCGCTCATACAACCCGTATTGATAATAGGGCTATTGGTGTTTGCCTGGGACACGGGGATACTGGCCGCCGTTTCCAGTGACTGAAGCCACCATGACTTTTAAAAGACTTTCCATTGTATTGCTGGCCTGCCTGACATTGTCCGCGTGTGGCGCTGTCGACCCAAACTCGCCGCTGGGCCAGCGCAAGTCGATTTTCAAGCAAATGCTCAAGACCAGTGAAGACCTTGGCGGCATGTTGCGTGGCCGTATACCGTTCGACGGCGGGAAATTCGCCGCCGGTGCCGTGAAACTCGATACGTTGTCCCATGAGCCGTGGAAACATTTTCCGCAGGTACGCGAAGAAGATCACACCAGCGCCAAGGATGACGTCTGGCAGCAGCAGGCACGCTTCCAGGAATTGGCCCGCAGCCTTGAAGCCGCCACCGGTGAGCTGGTGATCGCCAGCAAGGTCCAGCCTTACAAGGCCAGCAACCTGGGGCCGGCCGTGCAGAAAGTCGAAGATGCCTGCAGTGCGTGCCATAAAGAGTTTCGGGATCATTGATCTGAAGGTGCTCATGACCTGTTCCAGCGTTTCCACGCGGGGCATGGGGGCGGTTGAGCTCCTACAAGGGGTCACTTATCCAGTTCGTCGAGCGCTTCCTGCAATTCCTTGCGGGACTCGGCGAGTTTGTCTTTGCGTTTGTTGATCTTCTCGGCGTCGCCTTTCTTCATGGCCTTGTCAAGGTCGGCCTGACGCTTGCTCACTTCGTGCTTGGCGTCGAGTACCTTGTTTTCCCGCTCTTTCTTCAGGGAGGCGTCGGTGCAATTGGCGGTGACTTCGCTCAGGGCCGTTTCCAGGCCAGCCTGTTGATCGGCATTGCCACGGGATTTGGCCAGTTCGATCTGGTTGATAATGCCCTGCTTCTTGGCGGCGCATCCGGTCAGGCCCGGAGCTTCTTCGGCGGCCATCAGCGGAGCGGCCATCACACTGCAAAGGGTCAACAGGGCGAGGGGTGAAAGAAATTTCATAAAAGCTCCATGTGAAGGCAATCGGGTCGATGCGGCGATGGGTTGTTTGAGCCCGCCGGCACCCTTGGGTTCCCAGGTCGGCGGGCATCAACGGCCGCTAGAAACCGTCAATTCCCGCCTCACGTAATGTCTCGCTCAAGGCCAGGACCTGCGGGTCGCGGAAAAATGCGCTCAATTGCGCCGCGCGTCCCGGGCCGATACCGGCTTCGGCCTGCCATTGTTCAGTGTCGCGTTGCGCCAGTTCCTGCCATGAAGCACCGAGGCGTGCCTCGCCGGTCGGCGGCATCCCCAGTGCGATCAGCCAGCGGGCGAATGGGCGTTGGCGTGCGATGCTGAAACTGTCGAAAAGACGTGCGCCGCTACGCTCGCCGAAACCATCCATGTTAGCAAGCTCTTGAGCATCAAGGGTCAACCAATCCAGCAGCCCGTTCAAGCGGCCTGTTTCGAGAAGTTTCTCCCAAGTGCCCGAACCAACATGGGGCAAGGCCAGCCCCTGGCTGCCACTGAGCCAGGTCAGGCGTGCGAGAAACTGACTTGCGCATCCTGGTGTCGGCTGCCAACAACTCAGTGGATGAAAGTCCGCTGCCAGCGGCACGTTCAATTCAGTGCGTTCGGTGCTGCGCAGGACGACACCGTCGAGCCTGGGAATGGTCAGGCCCGCCAGGCTGATGGAGACCTGATCACCGGGCCGGATGTCCATCGCTTCCCAACGTTGCAAGGAGCTCACCGTGACCCGTTTGATCTGCCGGTCATCAAGCCTGAGCGGCGTCAGTTCCAGCACCGGTGTAATGCGCCCGGTGCGCCCGATCTTGAAGTTGACCCTGCGCACCTCGGCCAGCGCCTGGGCAAAAGGGTATTTCCAGGCGACGATCCAATAAGGCGCTTTGGCCTGCCAGCGTTCGGCGGGGGGACGTTGTTCCTGGCGCAGCACGACGCCATCGGTGGCAAAAGGCAAGGGGGAGCGGTACCAGTGCTCGCGCCAGCGTTCAGCATCGGCGATCGCCTTGATCGGCTTGCTATAGGGCGCAGTGCTCGAGAACCCCAATTCATCCAGTGCTGTCAGGCGCGCAGGCAAACTGGCGGGACCTTGGGGCCAGTCCCAGACAAAAAAGCCCACCCCTGCAGCGTGCTCGGCACTCAGGACCTTGCGGGCCATCAAGCCGGCCACGGTGCCGCGGGCACCAAGGCTGCCGGCCTGGGCTTGCACATGGTCGGTCGCGCGCAAGTAGAGTTCGCCCTGCACCAGCAGATCCAGCGGCTGTGACAGTTGCTGGGGGATGCCGGCAATCTGTCGCGCCGGGGTGGTCCAGTCCTGGCCGTTGACCCCGTCGCCGCGACTGATCGCTTGAACCAGCAGGCCTTTGCGATAGATCAGCGTCACCGCCACACCATCGACCTTGGGCTGAATCCAGACATCGCTTCGACCCTTCAGCCAGGCTTCGACGGCGTGACTGTCATGCAGTTTTCCCAGGCCGGTGTGGGCGATGGGGTGAGCAACGGTGCCACCTGCCGTGCGCAATGGCTCGGGGGAGGGGCCTGCCGCGAAGCATGCCCGCCATTCGCTCAGTCGCACACGGGCCTGGTCGTAGAGTTCGTCGGCGACCAATGAGCGGCCGTCGCGATGATAGCTGGCGTCCCAGAGGTCGATCTGTTGTTGCTGGGCGGTGATTTCAGTCTGGGCGCGAGTGGGGGTCCAGTCGGGGCATTCGGTGGCGTGGGTGCTCAGGCAGAAAAAGCTCAGAACAAAACCGGGTAATGCGCGCAGGTTGAAGAGCATCGTGAGCGTCCTTGCTCGTTGGGGATGCTCAGAGGTTAGTCAGTATTGTCTGGCGAGCAGGGCGGGTGTTTTGCCTGGTGTTTCTGTGGCTATCGGGCTGGCCTCTTCGCGAGCAGGCTCGCTCCCACAATGGATCTTTGTCGTTCACAAATCCCCTGTGGGAGCGAGACCGGCTTGCCGGCGAAAGCGGCGACACGGTCTCAAGCGCAAAACAATAAAAAGCCCCGCAAGGCGAACCGGGCGGGGCTTTCTGTACAGCCAGGGAAGTCTTACAGACCGGCAGCCGAACGCAGGGCGTCGACGCGGTCGGTTTTTTCCCAGGTGAAGGTGGTGAAGGTATCGTCACCCACGGTCTTGGTCTTCGGGGTGCGACCGAAGTGGCCGTACGCCGCGGTTTCCTGGTACATCGGGTGCAGCAGGTCGAGCATGGTGGTGATTGCGTAGGGGCGCAGGTCGAACACTTCGCGGACCAGGTTGATGATTTTCTCATCGCTGATCTTGCCGGTGCCGAAGGTGTTCAACGAGATCGACGTCGGCTGGGCCACACCGATGGCGTAGGAAACCTGAATCTCGCAGCGCTCGGCCAGGCCTGCAGCGACGATGTTCTTGGCCACGTAGCGACCGGCGTAGGCGGCCGAACGGTCAACCTTCGACGGGTCTTTACCGGAGAACGCACCGCCACCGTGGCGAGCCATGCCGCCGTAGGTGTCGACGATGATCTTGCGACCGGTCAGGCCGCAGTCGCCTACCGGACCACCGATGATGAACTGACCGGTCGGGTTGATGTGGAACTGTGTGTCCTTGTGCAGCAGTTCGGCAGGCAACACGTGCTTGACGATCAGCTCCATCACGCCTTCGCGCAGGTCTTTGTACGAGACTTCAGGGTTGTGCTGGGTCGACAGGACGACCGCGTCGATGCCCACGACTTTGCCGTTTTCGTAACGGCAGGTGACCTGGGACTTGGCGTCCGGACGCAGCCACGGCAGCAGGCCGGATTTACGCGCGTCGGCCTGGCGCTGTACCAACTGGTGAGAGAAGGTGATCGGCGCTGGCATCAGCACGTCGGTTTCGTTACTGGCGTAACCGAACATCAGACCCTGGTCACCGGCGCCCTGGTCTTCAGGCTTGGCACGGTCGACGCCCTGATTGATGTCGGGAGACTGCTTGCCGATGATGTTCATCACGCCGCAGGTCGCGCCGTCGAAACCGACGTCGGAACTGGTGTAGCCGATGTCGGTGATGACGTCACGAACGATCTGCTCCAGGTCAACCCAGGCCGAGGTGGTGACTTCACCGGCAATGATTGCAACGCCGGTTTTCACCAGGGTTTCGCACGCTACGCGGGCGAACTTGTCTTCAGCAATGATGGCGTCCAGCACTGCATCGGAAATCTGGTCGGCGATTTTGTCCGGATGCCCTTCAGACACGGACTCGGAGGTGAAGAGGGAGTATTCGCTCATCTCGATTTTTTCCTGAATTTACCGATGGTGAGTGTCGCCAGTCGGTCGCTGAAAGTGGCGGACCTGAATCTGGAAACCATTACGTAAGCCTACATAGAGACTTTCCCCGGGGGCGAGTCCCGCGGCGGTGGCCCAGCGGGCCAGATCGTCCTGTTCAAACCCCAACCATAGATCACCGCAGGCCTCCCTGGCCCAACTCTGGTTGTGGCTACATAACTCTGTCACTAACAGGCTGCCGCCTGGTTGCAGCAGGCCGGCCATGTGCCTGAGCGCATCGGCCGGCGCGGCAAAATGGTGCAGCACCATGTTCAGTACAACGCAATCGGCCTTGAGGCTCACCCCATTCAACGCATCGGCCAGTTGCAGGCTGACGTTAAGCAGGGATTCGCGCTCGCAGACCTGGCGCGCCAGTTCGAGCATGGCCGGGCTGTTGTCCAGCGCCGTGACCTGGGTGAAGCGGCGAGCCAGCTCCGGCAGGAAGGCGCCGTCGCCAGGCCCGACTTCGATGGCCGTGGCCCCTGGGTTGAAACTCAGCTTGTCGAGCAATGCCACTACGCTTTCGCGGTATTGCGGCAGGCCGGCGATCAAGTCTTGCTGGGCGCGAAATTTCTCCGCTACCCGTGAGAAAAAGTCCTGGCTGGCTGCGGCTCGTTGTCCGTGGACCTGGGCGATGCGCGACTGCACATCGGCAGGCAAGGCCAGGTTATCCACCTCTTCCAGCAGCGCTGCATGCAGCTTGCCGCCCGGCAGGTCGGTGTGGGGCAGGGCGCGCCGGTAGAAAATCGCATTGCCCTCACGGCGGGTCGCCACCAGGTTGGCTTGCGCCAATACCTTGAGGTGATGACTCATGCCCGACTGGCCGATACCGAAGATCTGCGCCAGTTCCAGCACGCCAAACGAGTCGTTGGCCAGCGCGCGCAATACATTCAGGCGCAAGGGATCGCCACCGGCCTTGCACAGGGCCGAGAGCTCATCGCCATCGTCATGTCGTATGGATCGCGCACGTAAATTCATAGGGCCAGCAGTCTAGTGACGCTCCGAAAGCATCGCAAGGGCAATATCAAAAAGTTTTGATATTGCTCGATAGATGGCACTTCTCAGCGGCATGTTCAGTCAATAAACGAACAGCGGAAAGGTTTCATCAGTCGAATACGCTGTTATCGATTGGAAAAACCTCCTCAGATGACTATCTGTGATTGCCCCGAGGCGGGTGGGTGAGGGAAAATGCTCGCCTTTTTTCCGATTCGTTTTATTCACTCTCGATTCAATATCCGCAGGAGAACAGCGATGCCCAGCCGTCGTGAGCGTGCCAACGCCATTCGTGCCCTCAGCATGGATGCCGTGCAAAAAGCCAACAGCGGCCATCCCGGTGCCCCTATGGGTATGGCGGATATCGCCGAAGTACTTTGGCGTGACTACCTCAAGCACAACCCGAGCAATCCATCGTTCGCCGACCGTGACCGCTTCGTGCTGTCCAACGGTCATGGCTCGATGTTGATCTACTCGCTGCTGCACCTGACCGGCTACGACTTGTCGATCGAAGACCTGAAAAACTTCCGCCAGCTGCACAGCCGCACCCCGGGCCACCCGGAATTCGGCTACACCCCTGGCGTTGAAACCACCACCGGTCCACTGGGTCAGGGTCTGGCCAATGCCGTGGGTTTCGCCCTGGCGGAAAAGGTCCTGGCGGCGCAATTCAACCGTCCCGGCCACAACGTTGTCGACCACCATACCTACGTGTTCCTCGGTGATGGCTGCATGATGGAAGGCATTTCCCATGAAGTCGGCTCCCTCGCCGGTACCCTGGGCCTGGGCAAGCTGATCGCCTTCTATGATGACAACGGCATCTCCATCGACGGCGAAGTCGAAGGCTGGTTCACCGACGACACCCCGAAGCGTTTCGAAGCCTACAACTGGCAAGTGATCCGCAACGTCGACGGTCACGACCCGGAAGAAATCAAGACCGCGATCGAGACTGCGCGCAAAAGCGAGCAACCGACCCTGATCTGCTGCAAGACCACCATCGGTTTCGGTTCGCCGAACAAGCAAGGCAAGGAAGACTGCCACGGTGCGCCATTGGGTGACGCGGAAATCGCCCTGACCCGCGCGGCGCTGAAATGGAACCACGGTCCTTTCGAAGTCCCGGCCGACATCTACGCCGAGTGGGACGCCAAGGAAGCCGGTCGCGCTGTCGAAGCCGAATGGGATCAGCGTTTCGCGGCCTACTCCGCAGCCTTCCCTGAACTGGCCAACGAGCTGATTCGTCGCCTGAGCGGCGAACTGCCGGCTGACTTCTCCGAAAAAGCCTCGGCTTACATTGCTGAAGTGGCGGCCAAGGGCGAAACCATTGCCAGCCGAAAAGCCAGCCAGAACGCGCTGAACGCCTACGGCCCGCTGTTGCCGGAACTGCTGGGCGGTTCGGCTGACCTGGCCGGTTCCAACCTGACCCTGTGGAAGGGCTGCAAAGGTGTCACGGCCGAAGACGCCAGCGGCAACTACATGTACTACGGCGTTCGTGAATTCGGCATGAGCGCGATCATGAACGGCGTGACGCTGCACGGTGGCCTGGTCCCTTACGGCGCGACCTTCCTGATGTTCATGGAATACGCGCGCAACGCAGTGCGCATGGCCTCGCTGATGAAGAAGCGCGTGGTGTTCGTCTACACCCACGACTCCATCGGCCTGGGCGAAGACGGCCCGACTCACCAGCCGATCGAGCAATTGACCAGCCTGCGCAGCACGCCGAACCTCGACACCTGGCGTCCAGCCGATGCCGTTGAGTCGGCAGTGGCCTGGAAGCTCGCCCTGGAGCGCAACGACGGTCCTTCGGCACTGATCTTCTCCCGGCAGAACCTGCAGCACCAGACCCGCAATGCGATTCAGATCGAAGAGATCGCGCGTGGCGGTTACGTGTTGAAGGATTGCGCTGGCGAGCCGGAGCTGATCCTGATCTCCACCGGTTCCGAAGTCGGCCTGGCGGTTCAGGCTTACGACAAGCTGACCGAACAAGGTCGCAAGGTGCGTGTGGTGTCTATGCCATGCACCAGCGTGTTCGATGCCCAGGACGCCGGCTACAAGCAAGCGGTTCTGCCGTTGCAGGTCAGCGCCCGTATCGCCATCGAAGCCGCCCATGCCGACTACTGGTACAAATACGTGGGCCTGGAAGGCCGCGTGATCGGCATGACCACCTACGGCGAGTCGGCGCCTGCGCCGGCCTTGTTCGAAGAGTTTGGTTTCACCCTGGAAAACATCCTGGGTCAGGCTGAAGAGCTGCTGGAAGACTGATCCTGACGTTGCGTCGTCTGGACTGCCGCCTTCGCGAGCAGGCTCGCTCCCACATTGGAATGCGTTCTCCTGTGGGAGCGAGCCTGCTCGCGAAACCGGTGGCTCAGACAACGCTGCAGTAACGGTTTCACCCTGGTAATCGAGAACCCCATGCCTCAACCGCGTCCTTACAAAGTTGCACTCAACGGCTACGGCCGGATTGGTCGTTGCGTCTTGCGTGCGTTGTTTGAACGAGGCGCGGCGGCCGGGTTTGAAATTGTCGCGATCAACGATCTGGCCGACATGGCCAGCATCGAATACCTGACACGCTTCGACTCCACTCACGGGCGCTTTCCCGGCGAAGTGAAGGTCGAAGGCGATTGTCTGCATATTAATGGCGACTGCGTGAAGGTCCTGCGCAGTGCCACCCCCGAAGGCATCGATTGGGCGTCCCTGGGCGTCGATCTGGTGCTGGAGTGCTCCGGCGCTTATCACACCCGTGAAGACGGCCGGCGTTTCCTCGATGCTGGCGCGCCGCGCGTGCTGTTTTCCCAGCCGATGGCCAGCGAATCGGATGTCGACGCCACCATCGTCTACGGCGTGAACCAGGATTGCCTGACCGGTGATGAGTTGCTGGTGTCCAACGCGTCCTGCACCACCAACTGCGGCGTGCCGCTGTTGCGCCTGCTGGATCAGGCCATTGGTCTGGAATACGTGTCGATCACCACCATTCACTCGGCGATGAACGATCAGCCGGTGATCGACGCCTATCATCACGAAGACTTGCGTCGCACCCGTTCGGCGTTTCAGTCGGTGATTCCGGTGTCCACTGGTCTGGCACGTGGCATCGAACGGCTGTTACCGGAACTTGCCGGGAGAATTCAGGCCAAAGCCGTGCGGGTGCCGACGGTTAACGTGTCTTGCCTCGACATTACGATGCAGACCGTGAGCGACACCGACGCCACCGAGGTCAACCGGATATTGCGCGAGGCCGCCACCAGCGGCCCGCTCAAAGGCCTTCTGGCCTACACCGAGCTACCCCACGCAAGCTGTGATTTCAACCATGACCCACATTCGGCCATCGTCGATGCCAGTCAGACCCGAGTTTCCGGCCCGCGGCTGGTGAACATCCTGGCCTGGTTCGACAACGAATGGGGTTTTGCCAACCGAATGCTGGACGTTGCAGAGCATTATCTGCAAACAGCAGCCTCTCCAAAACAGTAGGAAATGCGACCCATGACCGTGTTGAAGATGACCGACCTCGATCTGCAAGGTAAGCGCGTACTGATCCGCGAAGACCTCAACGTCCCAGTCAAGGACGGTGTTGTCACCAGCGATGCGCGAATCCTGGCTTCGCTGCCGACCATCAAGCTGGCCCTGGAAAAAGGCGCGGCCGTGATGGTCTGCTCGCACCTTGGCCGTCCGACCGAAGGCGAGTTCTCGGCCGAGAACAGCCTCAAGCCTGTCGCTGACTACCTGAGCAAGGCCCTGGGCCGTGAAGTGCCGCTGGTCGCCGATTACCTGGGCGGCGTTGACGTGAAAGCGGGCGACATCGTGCTGTTCGAAAACGTGCGCTTCAACAAAGGCGAGAAAAAGAACGCTGACGAACTGGCCCAGCAATACGCCGCCCTGTGCGACGTGTTCGTGATGGACGCCTTCGGCACCGCTCACCGCGCCGAGGGTTCGACCCACGGCGTGGCCAAGTTCGCCAAAGTCGCCGCTGCTGGCCCGTTGCTGGCTGCTGAACTGGATGCATTGGGCAAAGCCCTTGGCGCCCCGGCTCAGCCAATGGCCGCCATCGTTGCCGGCTCCAAGGTGTCGACCAAACTCGATGTGCTCAACAGCTTGAGCCAGATCTGCAACCAACTGATCGTCGGCGGCGGCATTGCCAACACCTTCCTCGCGGCTGCCGGTCATCCGGTTGGCAAGTCCCTGTACGAACCGGACCTGCTGGACACCGCTCGCGAAATCGCCGCTAAAGTCAGCGTGCCACTGCCGGTGGACGTTGTGGTCGCCAAGGAATTCGCCGAAAGCGCCACCGCTACCGTCAAGCTGATTGCCGACGTAGCCGCAGACGATATGATCCTGGACATCGGCCCACAGACTGCGGCGAATTTCGCCGAGCTGCTGAAGTCGTCCAAAACCATCCTGTGGAACGGCCCGGTGGGCGTGTTTGAGTTCGACCAATTCGGTAACGGCACTAAAGTCCTGGCCCAGGCCATCGCCGAAAGCTCGGCATTCTCGATCGCTGGCGGCGGCGACACCCTGGCGGCCATCGATAAATATGGCGTAGCCGATCAGATCTCCTACATTTCTACCGGTGGTGGCGCGTTCCTCGAGTTCGTCGAAGGCAAGGTACTGCCAGCCGTCGAAGTCCTTGAAAGCCGGGCCAAGGCCTGAGGTCACTGATTTGACCAGGCAAAGGAGTGTTCACATGGTCAAGACGCTGGCGCTGTTGATCGTCACAGGTTCGCTGGTGGCTTGCGGGAGTAATCCCAAAGCCCCGTCGGTACCCGAGACGCCTGCACAGGATAAAGGCTGCTACCAGGCCGACTGGCAAGCGGAGACCAACCCGGTGATCAACAAGCGTTCCGGACCTGATGGCCTGGACAAATACGAAACGCAGACTCCGGCCAAGGAACATGGCTGCCCTTGACGGGTCAGACTCTCTACTCAGGGCTGGCGGCGTGCGCCGTCAGTCGAGGAACATGGATGAAAGGTTTTATCGCCGTTGCGGCGTTGGCATTGCTGGCAGGTTGCTCGAATTTCAACCTGTTCAAGCCTGCCGAATCGACGGACAACTGGACCACCTGGACTTGTGACAGTCAGGCTAAAGTACTTTGGCGCTACGTCGACGTCAGCCGCATGGAAGTTGACGTGCGTCTGGGTGGAGCCGATAAGGTCTACCGCTTGAAGCTTGAGCCGGGCGCCGAGGGTTCGCTTTACAGCAACGACATGCTGGCGTTTCACGTAAAAGGTGAGGAAGGCCTGGTGTACTGGGTCGCCACCAATGATTTGATCGGCCGCGGTTGTAAAGCGCAGTAAGACACGAAATTGATACGCCACAGATCTAATGTGGAAGCAGATCCAAATGTGGAAGCGGCGGTGCGACGATTCGAGTTGCTCGCGAAAGCGGCGGGTCATCTTGCATAAATGTTGAATGTTAATTCGCATTCGCGAGCAAGCCCGCTCCCACAGTGGATCCGTGCAGTTTCAGCAGATTTTGACAACACCGAATTCGCAGCCCGGCCTAACCCCCGATCTGCAATAACTTGAATAGCCGCCGTCGCTACGGCAGGCTGACACGATTAACGACCCTCAACCGGGAGAGACACACACAATGGCACTTATCAGCATGCGCCAGATGCTGGACCACGCAGCCGAGTTCGGCTACGGCGTTCCAGCTTTCAACGTCAACAACCTTGAGCAGATGCGCGCCATCATGGAAGCCGCTGACAAGACTGACTCCCCGGTGATCGTCCAGGCTTCGGCCGGTGCTCGCAAATACGCCGGTGCACCGTTCCTGCGTCACCTGATCCTGGCGGCAATCGAAGAGTTCCCGCACATCCCGGTGTGCATGCACCAGGACCACGGCACCAGCCCTGACGTCTGCCAGCGCTCCATCCAACTGGGCTTCAGCTCGGTAATGATGGACGGTTCCCTGGGTGAAGACGGCAAGACCCCGACCGACTATGACTACAACATCCGTGTCACCCAACAAACCGTGGCCATGGCTCACGCCTGCGGCGTATCGGTAGAAGGCGAGCTGGGCTGCCTGGGTTCGCTGGAAACCGGCATGGCCGGTGAAGAAGACGGCATCGGCGCCGAAGGCGTTCTGGATCACAGCCAGATGCTGACCGACCCGGAAGAAGCCGCTGACTTCGTCAAGCGCACCCAGGTCGACGCCCTGGCCATCGCCATCGGCACCAGCCACGGCGCGTACAAGTTCACCAAGCCGCCTACCGGCGACGTGCTGGCCATCGACCGCATCAAGGAAATCCACAAGCGCATCCCCAACACCCACCTGGTGATGCACGGTTCCTCTTCGGTACCTCAAGACTGGCTGGCGATCATCAACCAGTACGGCGGCGACATCAAGGAAACCTACGGCGTACCGGTTGAAGAAATCGTCGAGGGCATCAAGCACGGCGTACGCAAGGTCAACATCGACACCGACCTGCGCCTGGCGTCCACCGGTGCGATGCGTCGCCTGATGGCGACCAACCCGAGCGAATTCGACCCACGCAAGTTCTTCGGCGCGACCGTGACCGCAATGCGCGACGTTTGTATCGCTCGTTACGAAGCCTTCGGTACTGCCGGTAATGCTTCGAAGATCAAGCCGATCTCGCTGGAAGGGATGTATCAGCGTTACCTGAAAGGTGAGTTGAACGCTAAGGTCAACTAAGCCTCCAGCGTTTAAGTGACATAAAAGACCCGCCGAGAGGCGGGTTTTTTGTGAGGGGATTTTATCCTTGCGCTGACGTAAGTTTCAAAATATTTATGTGAGTTTATATCTGCAATAACTTTTAAATAAACGGTCCGAGGTGCCAGTAGACAAGCTGTTCTTCGATCTTCAATATTTAACTTCAAATTAATGTATGGATGTTATTAATTATGAAGTACTTCGCCTTGTCAGTTCCAAACAATAAGAAACAATTGCGAGCAAGTAAGGTTGTAGCGGCCGGGCTGTTGAGCCTGTTTGCTGTTACAGGAACTGCCTATGCAGCGGATGAAATGTGTCCGCAAGTCAGTAACATCATGGCGCAGTCGATCAGCCCGGAACGCGGATTCACTTATGCTGCCACCGCTGTCCGTGGCGGCTGGAAGGGCGAGAACCCCGGGGCTACCGAATCGTACCTGGACAAGGTTCAATTCTCCTCGGCAGCCATCAGGCAAACTACCGATAACGGTAACCCGGTCTATTTTGTTGCCTGTGACTATGAAGGGGAGGGAAAGGCAGGTGTCAGGATGTCACAACGGTTCCCAATTGCAGCCAAACCGGTTGGCGGGGCCTGGAAGGATAATTTCTGTTCTGCCGGGCTGAGTGAGTGCGCTTTCAAATTTGATTAAGTAACAGGCCTGGATTCAACGCATAAGAAAAATGCCCGTGTCACAAGAGACGGGCATTTTCTTCAACTGGTTAGCAGAATGCCAGTTGTTTTCATACTGCCTGGAGAACGGTGATCGTCAGCGGTAGATACGATCCAGTTACTTGTCGTGATCAATATCCAGCTTGGTGAACGTCACTTTCCCGCCTTCACTGGTGTATCCGGTATGGTCCTGCACATACACCCCTGCCTTGAAGTACAGCGGCTTGACGCTCCAGGTCTTGCTGATGTCGGTGTCCCACTGGTAGCCCGCGGCACTGATACCCAGTGCGCCGCGGGGGCTCAGGTGAATCATGTAGGAGAATTGCTGGTCCAGTTTCACCCCGGTGGCGATGGTGATCACCCGGCCGTCGCCGTCGTCGGGGCGCATGCGCACCTTGGCGACAATGTCGCCCGACTGCGTGCTGGTCTTGTACTGGTACTCGACCTTCACCATGGGCTTCTGGCTTTTATAGGCGTGAATCTGGCCGATGACGATTTTGCCGGAGCTCGGTACCTGGTTGACTGCCAGCGTGGCCTTCAATGAGTTGTCGGCGTCCGGGTAGAGCCAGTTGCGCAGGGCTCCGTTGCTGTAGGTTTCGCGCAATTCGGTGCGAGGGTATTTTGCGTTTTCCGTGCGGGTACCTGTTACCGGCGCCCAGAAAAACAGAGTGCCGGTATTGGAGTGGAAGTATTGATCCTTGAAGCCCTTCACCAGTTTGGGAGTGTCAACGGTGTACGGCGGATTGCCGACTGGAACACTCAGGTTCCAGGTTGCGAGATCGATCATAGTCAAAAAGCTTCCACGAATTTTTTTCTGCACGCACGTGCCAGAAGCTCTAGCACGCACCTTGGAGGGCGGTCTTTATAAGCGCACAAGGCCGTTTTGTTAATGCCCGTCCGGCAGATGGTTGGCGTCAACATCCTGTCGAAATGCCATCTCTCCCGGTTTCAGGGGGCTGTAGGAGTGACCGTTAGTCGGCAAATTAACGCATTGGTTAAATGATGGCGTAATGACACCTTATGCTTTTGTGGATCCCGGTCTAGAGTGAGGGCTTAGTATTTGTCCGGCTTTCACGAGAAGCTGGCCTGACGCCCCAAAAAAGAGAAGCAGCATGGAATGCGCGCAACCGACGCCAGCCGAAGGCAGCTCAATTCTTTTAATAGTCGATGATTACCCTGAAAACCTGATCAGCATGCGCGCGCTACTCCAGCGCCAGGACTGGCAGGTCATGACTGCCGCCTCGGGCTTCGAAGCCCTCGACCTGTTACTCGAACACGATGTCGACCTGGTGTTGCTGGATGTGCAAATGCCGGGCATGGACGGCTTTGAAGTCGCCCGCCTGATGCGCGGCAGTCAGCGCACCAGCCTCACGCCCATCATTTTTCTCACCGCCAACGAACAGTCCCAGGACGCCGTGATAAAAGGCTATGCCAGTGGCGCGGTAGATTACCTGTTCAAACCGTTCGACCCGCAAATCCTTAAGCCGAAAGTCCAGGCGCTGCTTGAGCATCAGCGCAATCGCCGCGCGTTGCAGCGCCTGAGCCACGACCTGGAGGTCGCTCGCGCGTTTAATGCCTCGGTACTCGACAATGCCGCCGAAGGCATCCTGGTGGTCGGTGAGGACGGCCTTATCCGCTTTGCCAATCCAGCCATGTCACGGCTGCTCAACGCGACGGTGCAAGACCTGCAGGGCAAAGAATTTCTGGATTACCTGCAAAAGCCACATATCCCTGTCTGGGCCGATTCCGAGTTGCTTGGCAGTTACAGGTGCGGGGAAACCTTGCGTCTGCACGATGCGGCGCTACGCACGGCCCCGGGTCAACAAGTGCCGGTCGCGCTGTCCTGCGCACCCTTGCCCGCCGAGCAACAGGCCATGGTGGTGACGGTGCTGGACATGTCGGTGGTGCGCCATTTGCACCAACAGCTGGAGCATCAGGCGGTCACCGACCCGCTGACCGGGCTGCTCAATCGTCGGGGCTTTTACCAGACGGTGGAAAACCTTCTGCTGCGCGGCGAACGCGCCGACAGTGTCTGGGTATTGCTGTATCTGGACCTCGACGGCTTCAAACGGGTCAATGACTCCCTCGGTCACGATGCCGGTGACCGGGTCCTGCGCTGGGTCTCGGAACAGTTGAAGGGCTGTCTGCGATCTTTCGATATTCTGGCGCGCATGGGCGGTGACGAGTTCACGGCGTTGCTGGATCTGGAATTCCCGGAACAAGCGGCAAAGATTGCCGAGAAGCTGATTGAGCGCGTGTCGATCTGTCAGCAGATCGACGGTCTGGACATCGTCTTGGGCGCCAGCATCGGCATCGCCACTTTTCCGGACTGCGGGGCCAATCTCGATGGTTTGCTGCGCGCGTCGGACATCGCCATGTATGAAGCCAAGCGTGCCGGCCGTCAGCAGTATCGCTTCTACGATCACGAAATGAATGGCCGGGCACGCTCGCGGCTGATGCTTGAAGAAAGCGTGCGCACGGCTATCGATAACCGTGATTTCAATCTGGTGTATCAACCTCAGGTGGCCATTGCCAGCGGACAGATTCGCGGCTTTGAAGCGCTGCTGCGCTGGCACCATCCGAGTGTTGGCGATGTACCGCCAGGACTGTTTTTGCCATTGCTCGAAGAGGCGCGGTTGATCAGTCGGTTGGGCAGCTGGATCTACCAGCGCGGGGCGGGGCAGCGCAAAGCCTGGGAAACCTTGTTTGCCGAGGATCTGGTGCTGAGCGTCAGTTTGAGCGGCACGCAGTTCGGCATGCCCAATCTGGTCACCGAGTTGCGCCAGGTGCTGGAACGCAACGGACTGCAGGCACGTCATCTGGAAGTCGAGGTCACCGAAGAGGCCTTGATGCACAACTTCGAGGAAACCCGCAAACAGCTGCGCCTGTTGCGCAATCTGGGGGTGCGAGTGGCCCTGGATGACTTTGGTTCCGGGCCGTGTTCGCTGTCTCATCTGCGCGACCTGGAGCTGGACACGCTCAAGCTCGACCGACACTTGGTCTCTCGGCTGCCGACGTCTGCACGGGATGCGGCGCTGGTGCGCAATGTGATCGACCTGTGCCGGGAATACGCAATGCTGGTGATTGCCGAGGGCGTGGAAACCGTTGCGCAGTACGAGTGGCTGCACGCCAATGGCTGCGAGTATGTACAAGGGTGTTTGGTGGCGCGGCCGATGATGGCCGAGGACGTCGGCGACTTTGTGCGGCCGTTCGACTGGAGCACGCTGGCCGGTTGAATTCGCTACACTGGCGACTTGTTCGTTTCGATGTTGCCCACCCCGATGACCGTGTTGAAATACCTTCAGGCCTATCCCGTTGCATTGCAGGAACAGGTGCGCCAGCTGATCGCCGATGGTCGGCTGGGCGACTACCTGAGCCAGCGTTATCCGCAAAAGCATGGCGTGCAGAGCGACAAGGCGCTGTATACGTACGCGCTGGACCTGAAGCAGGAATTCTTGCGTAACGCCCCGACCATCGACAAGGTCCTGTTCGACAACCGCCTGGACTTGACCCATCGTGCCCTTGGCCTACATACCACGATCTCCCGGGTGCAGGGCGGCAAGCTCAAGGCCAAGAAAGAAATTCGGGTGGCCTCGTTGTTCAAGGACGCACCTTCGGAGTTTCTGAAAATGATCGTGGTGCATGAGCTGGCGCATTTCAAGGAGTCGGATCACAACAAAGCGTTCTACAAGTTGTGCGAACACATGTTGCCGGGGTATCACCAGGTGGAGTTTGACCTGCGGGTTTATCTGACCTGGCGGGTTATGTAATAAAGATAATTTCAAGATCTTATGAATAGTGCGGAGCGCATGGATGGATGTCAGCAAGACCAAGAGCAGCTTCTATCGCCGGTTATACGTGGCGTACCTGATCGACAGCGGTCTGGCCAGCAGCGTCCCGGCGCTGACCGAGGTCACCGGCATGCCCCGGCGCACGGCCCAGGACACCATCGCGGCGCTGGCGGATCTGGATATCGTTTGCGAGTTCGAACAGGAAGAGGGCGCGCGCAATCATGCCGGGCGCTATCGGATACGTGAGTGGGGGGCGATTGATCGGGGGTGGATCGAGCGTCATTTGCAGCAGATCAAGGCGGTGCTGGAGTATCCCTGACTCCTGCGGTGACTGAGCCGACGCTTTCGCGAGCAGGCTCGCTCCCACATTGGATCTCCAGTGAGTACGGCTTTTGGTACGCCAGAGATCAATTGTGGGAGCGAGCCGGCTCGCGAAGGGGCCGTCAGGGACGACGCATCCCGATATGGGGAATGTCATCCTCCAGAAACTCATCACCTACCACGACAAACCCGTACCGCCCGTAATACCCCTGCAAGTGCGACTGGGCCGAGAGATAAATCGGTACCTCAGGCCAGCGCTTCCCGGCCTGCTTCAATGCCTGGTTGATCAATTCGTGACCCAGCCCCTTGCCGCGGGCCTCTGGTGCTGTAATCACCCGTCCGATCACCACGTCGCCACCCTGCAGCTCCGGGTCAAGCAACCGCAGGTACGCCACCAATCGGTCGCCATCCCACGCCATCAAATGGCAGGTGTCGCCTTCCAGATCCTGGCCATCCACGTCCTGATACACGCATTTCTGCTCGACAATGAACACCTGCGCACGCAACTGCAGAATGGCGTATAGCTGTTCTTTGCCCAGATCGTTGTGGTGTTTACAGACCCAATCGATTGTCATCTTCACATTCCTTGATCAACTCGCTCCGATACTAAGCGTCCAGGCCAACGATGTCTTTATGGCGAATGAATCTGTGACAAAGGCCAAATGTCACTACTCATTTCGCAGCGCTCAATCCTCGCTCGTATCCTTGATCAAATGCGCCGCCAAGGTGCGCAACGGCCCCAGCTGCCGGCAGATCAACCCCAGTTGCGTCTGCACCAACCGCTGCCCTTCATCGATCTCATCCGGCATGTGTTCCAGCTCATTGGCCAGCGCCTCTTCCTCATCGCTCTGAATGGCAATCGGCAGTTTGCTCGCCAGGCCCTGGGCGATTTCATCGATGCTGGCGGCCAGTTTTACCCCGGCACCCTCGATCAGGTGCTCGCGCACGTCCGCAGGTAGCTGGGTTTCGCGGTGCGCGCCCAGGCCGGACAAATAGCTGAGCAAGGTATGCGACAGCACCAGGAATCGGAACCCGACATCCGCTTCCTTACGGAAATGCCCCGGTTCCATCAGCATGTTCGCCAAGGTGGTCGATAGCGCGGCATCGGCGTTGTGGGCGTTGCGTCGGGCCAGGCGATAAGCCAGGTCGTCGCTTTTGCCGACGGCGTATTGCTGCATGATCTGGCGCAGGTAAATGCTGTTGCAAGTCAGGGTGTTGGCCAGCACTTTATTCAGGCTTCGGCCCTGCCAGTCCGGCAGGAACAGGAACACCGCCAGCCCGGCGATCAAGCTGCCGAGCAAGGTATCGAACAGTCGTGGCAGGAACAGCCCGTAACCGTCGCCGACCTGGTTGAAACAGAACAGCACCAGCAGGGTGATTGCGGCAGTCGCCAGGGTATAGCGAGTGGTGCGGGTGATAAAGAACACCACCCCTGCGGCGATTGCGAAGCACGACTGGACCAAGGGATTGGGGAACAAATCGAATAGCGCCCAGGCCACGGTCAGGCCTATGCCGGTGCCGATGATCCGCTGACCCAGCTTGCGCCTCGTCGCGCCGTAGTTCGGCTGACAGACAAACAGCGTCGTAAGGATGATCCAGTAACCCTGGGACGGGTGGATCAAATGCACCATGCCGTAGCCGATGCTCAAGGCCAGGGGCAAACGCAGGGCATGGCGGAACAGCAGCGAGGTTGGCGTCAGCTGGGTGCGCAGTCGTATCCACACGTCCTTGAGGCTACGTGGCGAACGGTCGAGCAGGCTGCTGTCGGTGGCGTCGGCCAGAGCGTCGGGGTTGCTTGCATCGCTGAGCAAACGGTCCAGGGTACCCAGGTTGGCCGCCAGTGCGCGCAGTGAACGCAGTAGGCCGCGCCAGGCCGGGTTGCTCTGGCTGCGCAGGTGTTCGATGGAGGCGTGCAGGTCGTTCAGGGCTTCGGCGAAACTGGCGTCATAAATGAATGGCTGGCGCATCTGGATCGATTCGGCCAGGGCGCGGCAGGCTTTGCCCTGTTGGCGCAGCAGGCGCTGACAGCGGAACAGTACGTCACTGTGGAAGAAGGCATCGGCCAGGGCGTTGTAAGGGTAGTGCGAAGAACTGGCGCGCTCGTGGATGTCCTGGGCGAGGAAGTACAACTTCAGGTAACGGCTGACTTTCGCCCCGGGGCGACCATCGCCGACCCGGTGCAGGATGATTTCCTTGGCGGCGTTCAGTGCTGCCACCACCCGGCCGTTCTGCTGAGCCAGTTCCAGGCGGCGGGCTTGCACATCTATCTGGCGGATCGGTTCGAACAGCGACGATTTCAGCTTCAGGTAATAACCCAGTTCACGAAACAACCGCGCCAGGCTCTGCTGCACCGGCTGGTTGGAGAACATCGCCTGCCACAGCACCGAGAGCAATCCATACCAGGCCGCACCGGCCACCAGAAGTATCGGCTCGTGCCAGAAGTCAGTCACCGCCCCGCCGCGCTGTTCGACGCCGATCATGGTGTAGACCGACAGAATCAATGTCGCCGAAGCAATCGCACCATAGCGTTCGCCCAGGGCGCCGAGCATGGTCAGGCCGAAGCTGGCCAGGGCCAGGGCGATGACAAAGATGATGGGGTAGGGGAAGAGCAATTCGACAGAGAGGGCGGCGACGCTGAAACACACCAGCGTCACGGCCAGCGCGTTGAGACGGCCTTGCCAACTGTCGTCGGTTTCGGCCAGGGCGCTGGCGATGATCCCCAGGAACAACGGGATCAATAGCCCCATTTCATCCTGATACCAACACAGCGCCATGCTGCCGGTCAGGGCGATGAACACCCGCACGCTGTAACTGAATTTATCCAGCGCCCATAGGCGACGCAGAGACTGACTGAACGGGGTCGATGACATGAAGTGCGAAGGCCTTCCGAGGCAATGACGCTAAATTGAGCCAGTAATGACGTCGACGCAATGGCGCCGATCACATCTGACAGCAAAAACTGTTCCTTTATCGATCAACGCATCACCAATGTGGGAGCGAGCCTGCTCGCGAAGACGGAGTGTCAGACAACATTGAGTTGCCTGACCCACCGCTTTCGCGAGCAGGCTCGCTCCCACATTTGATTGGCGTACGCTTAGACGTATTGCGCAGCGGCGTAACCCGAAGCCCAGGCCCACTGGAAATTGAACCCCCCCAGATGCCCGGTCACATCGAGTACTTCACCAATGAAATACAGGCCCGGGCTTTTCAGCGATTCCATGGTCTTGGACGAGACTTCGCGAGTGTCGACGCCGCCCAGGGTCACTTCAGCCGTGCGATAACCTTCGGTTCCCGCCGGCACCACTTTCCAGCTCGCCAGTTTCTCGGCGATGTCGGCAATTTCTGCGTGGGTGTACTGCTTCATCGGTTTGGAGACGAACCAGTTGTCCGCCAGCAGGTTGGCCATCTTCTTGGTGAAGATTTCACCCAGCAAGGTTTTCAGTTCGCTGTTCGGCCGTTCGGCCTGTTGTTGCTGCAGCCAGGTCGGTACGTCGTGGTCCGGCAGCAGATTGATCTCCACTGTGTCGCCGGACTCCCAGAACGAAGAAATCTGCAGAATCGCCGGACCACTGAGGCCGCGGTGGGTGAACAGGATGTTCTCGCGAAAACTCTGGTCGTTGCAGCTCACCAGGCAATCCACCGACGTGCCGGACAGTTCGGTGCACAGCTCCTTCAGCTGATCGGTGATGGTGAATGGCACCAGACCGGCGCGAGTCGGCAGCAGGTCGTGGCCGAACTGTCTGGCCACCTGATAACCGAAACCGGTCGCACCCAGGGTCGGGATCGACAGGCCGCCCGTGGCGATCACCAGCGATTCGCAGGTGATCTGGCCGAGCGTGGTGTCCAGCAGGTAACCGCTTTCGAGCTTTTCGATGGTCTGGATCGAAGTGTCCAGGTGCAGGCTCACGCCGACCTGGTCGCACTCGTCGAGCAGCATCTCGAGGATGTCGCTGGACTTGTTATCGCAGAACAGCTGGCCGAGTTTTTTCTCGTGGTACGGCACGCCATGTTTGGCGACCATGCCGATGAAATCCCACTGGGTGTAACGCGCCAGAGCGGATTTGCAGAAGTGTTCGTTCTGCGAGAGAAAATTGCCTGGTTCGGTGTACATGTTGGTGAAATTGCAGCGGCCACCGCCCGACATCAGGATTTTCTTGCCGGCCTTGTTCGCATGGTCGAGCAATATCACCTTGCGCCCGCGCCCGGCGGCGGTCAGCGCACACATCAACCCTGCGGCGCCAGCGCCAATGATCACGACTTCGGTAGAGCGCAAAACGGTGTCCTCACACAAGAGCTGATCTGGAATGCAATCAAATGTGGGAGCTGGCCTGCCGGCGATGGCTTCGACTCGGTTTACCCGTCAGACCGAGTTGATGCCATCGCTGGCAGGCCAGCTCCCACAGGGGGCCGCGGCGTTCTTAGAGGATGCGCACGCGCAGCGAGCGGCCTTTGATCTTGCCGTCATTCAAGCGCTGCAAGGCCTGCTTGGCGATTCCGCGCTCTACAGCCACATAAGCCTGGAAATCGAAAATCGCGATCTTGCCGACCTGGGCGCCCGGAATACCGGCATCGCCCGTCAGTGCGCCGAGGATGTCGCCCGGACGTACCTTGTCTTTACGGCCAGCACCGATGACCAGCGTGCTCATCACCGGCAGCAGTGGCGCGCCGCCCTGGGACTTGAGGTTGTCCAGCTGATCCCAGCTCAATGGCGACTTCTGCAGTTGCTCGATGGCCTGGGCGCGGTGCGCTTCGGACGGGGCGACCAGGCTGATCGCAATGCCTTTCTCACCGGCACGGCCGGTACGGCCCACCCGGTGAATGTGGATTTCAGAATCACGCGCCAGTTCGACGTTGATCACCATGTCCAGCGCATCGATGTCCAGGCCGCGAGCGGCGACGTCGGTAGCAACCAATACCGAAGTACTGCGGTTGGCGAACATGGCCAGCACCTGATCGCGGTCACGCTGTTCCAGATCGCCGTGCAGGCCGACGGCGGAGATGCCTTTGGAGGTCAGGTGATCAACGGTTTCCTGAACCTGCTGCTTGGTAAAGCAGAACGCGACGCAGGACGCCGGGCGATGATGTGCGAGGACCTTGACCACGGCGTCCATGCGCTCTTCCGGGGAAATCTCGTAGAAGCGCTGCTCGATCTGGGTATCGTCGTGGAACGCCTCAGCCTTCACTTGCTGCGGGTTGCGCATGAACTTCGATGCCAACTGCTTGATGCCCACCGGATACGTGGCGGAGAACAGCAGGGTCTGGCGACGCTCAGGGCACTGGGCGATGATTTCTTCGATGGAGTCGTAGAAACCCATGTCGAGCATGCGGTCGGCTTCGTCGAGGATCAGCGTGTTCAGGCCATGAAGCACCAGCGAACCCTTGCGCAGGTGCTGCTGAATGCGACCCGGGGTGCCGACGATGATGTGCGCGCCGTGCTCCAGAGAGCCGATCTGCGGGCCGAAAGCCACGCCGCCACATAGGGTCAGGACCTTGATGTTGTCTTCGGAGCGGGCCAGGCGACGGATTTCCTTGGCGACCTGGTCAGCCAGCTCACGGGTCGGGCAAATGACCAGTGCCTGGCAACCGAAGAAGCGCGGATTGATCGGGTTCAGCAGGCCGATACCGAAGGCGGCGGTCTTGCCGCTGCCGGTCTTGGCCTGGGCGATCAGGTCCATCCCCTTGAGGATCACCGGCAAGCTTTGCGCCTGGATCGGCGTCATCTGGGCATAACCGAGGGAGTCGAGGTTAGCCAGCATGGCGGCGGACAGCGGCAAAGTATTAAAAGCGGTGGCGATGGTGGTCACGGGACTGGCCTGCAAAACAAAATGTCGCGCAGTGTATCAGTCCCATGGCCATTCGCCCTAAGGCTCTATGTGTTCTTCCGGACGCTTGACGCGCCGTCCGTCTTCCTTTGAGAGCTGCGAGAAGATGGTCGCGGCCAGCATCGCCATGATGCCAACGGTCACAAAGGTCAGCTGGAACGCACCCAGAACCGTGTCTACGCCGTCGTTGCCGGCTTCTGCGGTGAAGCCGCCGAGCAGGGCGCCGGCGCAGGCAACACCCAGGCTCAGGGACAGTTGCGCGACCACCGACAGCAAGCTGTTGCCGCTGCTGGCGCTGGCGTCGTCGAGGTCGATCAGGGTCACGGTGTTCATCGCAGTGAACTGCAACGAGTTGATCGCGCCGAGAATTGCCAGCATCCCCAGCAACAGCCAATACGGCGTCTGCTCGCTGACCAGGCCCATGCTCGCCAGCATAATTCCCAGCGCCAGGGTGTTACCGGTCAGCACGATGCGATAGCCCAGGCGTTCGATCAGCGGTCGCGCCACCGATTTGGCGACCATCGCCGCGGCGGCCAGCGGCAACATGCTCATCCCTGCCTGGGACGGCGAATAGCCCAGCGCCACTTGCAGCAGCAAGGGTACGAGGAACGGCAACGCGCCACTGCCCAGGCGGGCGAACAGGTTGCCCAGAATGCCCACGGCAAACGTCCGGGTCTTGAACAGCGACGGCGCGAACAGCGGATTATCGATGTGCCCGGCCCGTAGCCAGTACGCCGCCAGACACGCCATGCCGCCAAACAGCAGCAACATCACCCGCAAGTGCGGCAGGTGCAGTTCGCCGAGTCCTTCCATGGCGATGGTAATCAGCACCATCGCCGCGCCAAACAGTACAAAACCCAGGCTGTCGAAACGGGTGCGCTCGGTGCCGCGCAGATCGGGAATGAATTTCCACACGGCGTAGCAACCGACGGCACCCACCGGCAGGTTGATCAGGAAGATCCAGTGCCAGGTCAGGTATTCGACCATCCAGCCGCCCATGGTCGGGCCGAGTAACGGGCCGAGCAGGCCGGGAATGGTGATGAAGCCCATGATCCGCACCAGCTCCGAGCGCGGGTAGGCACGCAGCACCACCAGGCGCCCGACCGGCAGCATCAGCGCACCGCCCAGGCCCTGAATCACCCGGGCACCGATCAGCATGCCCAGGCTGCTCGACAGGGCGCAAAGCAACGAGCCAAGGCTGAACAGCAGGATTGCGCCAAAGAAGATTTTCCTGGTGCCGAAGCGGTCGGCGATCCAGCCCGAGGCGGGGATCAGCAGGGCGACGGTGAGCATGTAAGCGATGATCACGCCTTGCATGCGCAGCGGATCTTCCGCCAGGTCTCGGGCCATGGCGGGCAGGGCGGTGTTGAGGATGGTCCCGTCGAGGGACTGCATGAAGAATGCGATGGCGACAACCCAGGGCACCCAGCGGGCAGTCACAGCATCGAGAGGTTGGCGGTTGGGCATGGGACCTCTTGTGGGTGTGATTCAGGGAGTCCGTGGTGACTTCATCGCGAACAAGCTCGCTCCCACAGGATGTTCGCCGTCCATGTGGGAGCGAGCTTGCTCGCGATGCTTTTTACAGGGTCAGCGTAAGGCGGCTGATCAGCGCCCCCGGCAACAACGCCGAGGCCGTCGCGCGCTGGCTGTAGGTGCTCGCCGACAGCAACAACTCGCGCTCCTCGGTCAGTGCTTCCAGCTGCGAACCGAGCAAACTGTAGGCACTGTCATCAAAACGCATGGTGCTCACCGGCGCCTGAATCTCGCCGTTCTCGACCCAGAAGGTCGCAAACCGCGTCATGCCGGTCAGGCGTGCCGCGGGCTGATCCGAATAGTTCAGGTACCAGAGATTGCTGATGTACAAGCCAGTGCCCAGTTGCTTGAGAATCTCTGCATCAGGCAACGTGCCGGCGGCCATGTTCAATGCACTCGGCATTTCACCACCGCTGGCACCGTTGGCGGTCAGGCCGTACTCGGCAGCGCTGCGCGAACTGACCATCTGCGCGCCGGCCTTGCCCTTGACGATCAACCCCAGATCGCTGCGCGGATACCCTTCACCGGAAAATGCCGGGCTCAACGAACCGCTGACTTTTTCATCGACCGACACCAGCGGGCTGAACGAACTGTCGCCTGCGTAAAGCTTCTGCAGCGGACTGTTCTTGCTGGCAATCGACTGCGCCGAGAAACCGCCCCAGCCGAGCATGTCCATGATTTCGCCCAAGGCGGCCGGCGCCAGGTAGGCGCGATACTGACCCGGCGCCAGGGTGCGTTGCGGTCTGCCGAGAAACGCCAACTGCTCGCGCGCCTGCGCAAAGCGCCTGGCGAACCCTTCGCTGTTCCATTCGTGTCCGGCATAGCTGGCTTTGACGGCTTGGCCATTTTCGTGGAACAGGCTGAAATCGAAGTTGAAGCTGTTGGCTTGATGCCAGCCGAACGCGCCCGCAGAACTGGCGAAACCACGACTGATCGGGCCGGCGGCGTAGAAACCCACCAGGTCCAACCCTTCGGCAGCCTGGGCGATTTGGGCAACCGCTTGCTCGGTATCCGGCAGCGGATGCTCCTGCACGTTCTTGCTCTGCCAGCCGTTGTAATTGAGCAGCAGGTATGGGTCCTGCGGTAGCAACGGCAAGGTTTCACGCAACTGTTGCAGACCTTCGGCCAAGCGTTGAAGGTCGACTTGCGGATCGCCCGCCAGCGTGATGTCGAGGTCGGCATGGCGACCTTGGTTGATCAGTTTGAAACCGACGCTAGCCTGCTGCACCTGGCCCGCCTGGCGCACCTTGGCATGGTTGAAGCGCACGAAGGCCGACGATTCCGCCGCGTAGCTGAGGGTGAATTGTTCAGGTTCGCGAATCGAGTCGCGCAACCAGCTAACCAGTGCCTTGAACGATTCGACCTGACTTTTCGACGTACTCATCAGGCATCTCCTCCAAACACATCCACATGGCTGAACACACAGGCCGGCGAGGCATGGCCGACGCGGATCACCTGATTCGGTTCGCCCTTGCCACAGTTGGGTGTGCCCAACACCTTGAAGGTGCTGGCGTCACCGACGGCGCTGAGGCTTTTCCAGAATTGCGCGGAAATCGCCCGGTAGTTAGGATTTTTCACCACGCCCTTGAGTTCGCCGTTTTCAATCAGCTGAGCCCACTCGCAGCCGAACTGAAATTTATTGCGCGCATCGTCGATCGACCACGAACGGTTGGTGCTCATCAGAATGCCGTGTTCGATATTGCCGATCAGTTGCTCCAGCGGTTGATCGCCAGGCTCGATGTTCAGGTTGGCCATGCGGTCGATCGGCGGACGGTTCCAGCCGCAGGCGCGGCTGTTGGCAACGCCGTCCATGCCGGCCCGGAATTGCGACAGTGCACCGCCCAATGGTCGTAGCAGTAAACCTTCCTTGATCAGAAATTGCTTGCTGGCGGCGCTGCCGTCGTCGTCATGGCTGTAGCTGGCGAGCTGTTCGGGGATGTCCGGGTCGAAGGTCACGTTGAGCAGGCTGGAGCCGTATTGCAGGTGGCCAAAGTCTTCTGCCTTGACGAAGCTGGTGCCGGCGTAATTGCGCTCATCGCCGAGAATCCGGTCGAGCTCCAGTGGGTGACCGATGGATTCGTGGATCTGCAGCATCATCTGGTCGGGCATCAGCAACAGGTCGCGCGGGCCTTGTGGAGTGTTCGGTGCCAGCAACAATTGCAGCGCCTGGTCTGCGATTTTCGGGCCTGCGCCGATCAGGCCACAACGGCTGATTACATCAAAGCCGCCCTGCTGGCCAAAGTTTTCGCGGCCCAGGGTGCGGGTCTGGCTGTCGTTGCCGTCGTAGGCGGTGACGTCCAGGCTGGGATAGACGAAACGTTGGGCCTGACGCAGTTCGGCACCGGCGCTGCTGAGGTAGATCTGCTCGACGTGGGTGATGCCGATGCTGACCTGCCAGTTCACCAGTCGCTCGTCCTTGGGCACGGACGCGGATTCGGCGCCCAGCAGTTGGTAGCAGTCACTCAGGGACGGGAAGGGCTGATCCAGGTCCGGCGAAAAATAGTCGGCGCGATCGCTGGAGACGGCTTGTTCGCGCACGTCGAGCAAGGCATGGGGCTTGAGTCGCCGGGCTTGTTGCTCGGCTTTTTCCAGCGCGGCCTGCAGGCCGGATTGCGACAGGTCGTTGGTCGCGGCGTAGGCTTCCACGCCATTGACCCGGACGGTCAGCATCGCGCCTTCGTCGCGGCTCAGGCTTGGAGGTTCGGCGACGTTCTTGCGCACCGACAGGTACTGGCCGGACTCGCGCACATAACGCAGCGAAAAGAATTCAGCGCCCGTGCGCAAGGCAGCGAAGCGCTGCTTGAGCTGGGGGTGGAAATCGAACATTCGGGAACCTCCTTGGCATGGGGTTGCGATGTATCGGTATTGCGAGGGGGGGGTGAAACGATTGCGTGGCGCTAGATTAGGCCTGCGTGGGGGTAGGATCAAGCTTGGATCGGTGTAGGAAAGGATTGCCAGGAGAGGTGTTGTGTTTCGTAGGGCCCCTTCGCGAGCAGGCTCGCTCCCACAGGGATCTTCAGTGAACACAGATTCTGTGAACACCAAAGACCAAATGTGGGAGCGAGCCTGCTCGCGAAGGCCGCGCCTCGGTATAACGGTCTTACTGAGCAGTCAGGCTCACTTCCCGCATTGGCTTTCCACGCACCGGCGCTTCGCCTGCCACGTAGTAATCAGCCTTGCTGCGCGGCAACGGCTGGCGACCACGGATCTTGTCGGCGATTTTCTCGGCGATCATGATCGTTGGCGCGTTCAGGTTGCCGGTGGTGATGATCGGCATGATCGAAGCATCGACCACGCGCAGGCCTTGCATGCCGTGCACGCGACCCTCGCCATCGACCACGGCCATCTCGTCGGCGCCCATCTTGCACGAGCAGGATGGGTGGAACGCGGTTTCGGCGTGTTCGCGGATGAACTTGTCGAGTTGCTCGTCGGTTTGCACCTCGATGCCCGGACTGATTTCGCGGCCACGGAAAGCATCCAGCGCAGGCTGTTGCATGATTTCCCGGGTCAGGCGGATGCCGTCGCGGAATTCCTGCCAGTCCTGCTCGGTGGCCATGTAGTTGAACAGGATGCTCGGGTACTCGCGAGGATCCTTGGACTTGGCCTGGATGCGACCGCGGCTCGGCGAACGCATGGAACCCATGTGCGCCTGGAAGCCGTGTTCCTTCACCCCGTTGCTGCCGTTGTAATTGATCGCGACCGGCAGGAAGTGGTACTGGATATTCGGCCAATCGAATTCCGGACGGGTGCGGATGAATCCGCCGGCTTCGAACTGGTTGCTGGCGCCGATACCGGTGCCGTTGAACAGCCACTCGGCACCGATGGCCGGTTGGTTGTACCAGAGCAACGACGGGTACAGCGAGACCGGTTGGGTGCAAGCATATTGCAGGTACAACTCGAGGTGATCCTGCAGGTTCTCGCCGACGCCCGGCAGGTCGTGGACCACCGGGATGTCGAGCTTGTTCAGCAGTTCGGCCGGGCCGACACCGGAGCGTTGCAGAATCTGCGGCGAAGCGATGGCGCCGGAGCACAGCAACACTTCTTTGCGGGCGCGGGCTTCAACGCGCTCTTCAGCGGAGCCGATCAGGTAGCGCACGCCAACTGCACGCTTGCCTTCGAACAGGATCTTGTCGGTCAGGGCGTGGGTGACGATGGTCAGGGTCGAACGCTTCTTGGCGATGTCCAGGTAACCGCGGGCGGTACTGGCGCGACGGCCGTTCGGCGTCACGGTACGGTCCATCGGCCCGAAGCCTTCTTGCTGGTAACCGTTCAGGTCGTCGGTTCGCGGGTAACCGGCTTGCACGCCTGCTTCAACCATCGCGTGGAACAGCGGGTTGTTGCCGGCTTTGGGCGTGGTCACGCTGACCGGGCCGTCGCCACCGTGGTAGTCGTTCGCGCCGATGTCACGGGTTTCTGCCTTGCGGAAATACGGCAGGCAGTCGAGGTAGCTCCAGTCTTCCAGACCGGGCAGTTTCGACCAGTTGTCGTAGTCCAGGGCGTTGCCGCGGATGTAGCACATGCCGTTGATCAGCGAAGAGCCGCCCAGGCCCTTGCCGCGACCGCATTCCATCCGGCGACCGTCCATGTGTGGCTCTGGATCGGTTTCGTAACCCCAGTTGTAGCGACGGCCTTGCAGAGGGAACGCCAGGGCGGCCGGCATTTGCGTGCGGAAATCCAGGCGGTAGTCCGGGCCGCCCGCTTCGAGCAGCAGGACGGTGACGCCTTCGTCTTCAGTCAGGCGGGTCGCCAGGGTGTTACCGGCCGAGCCGGCACCGATGATGATGTAATCGAATTCTTGGGACATTGAATGCACCCTCTTTGAAAGTGGTCAGGTCAGACCGTTGCGAGTGCTGCGCACTCGATCGCCAGCAGGCTGGCTCCCACACTGGAATGTGAACTCCTGTGGGAGCCAGTCTGCTGGCGATGACGGCCTCGCAGGCAAAGCAGATGCCTGCTTAGAACACCGAGGCGTAATCGCCCAGTTCGACCTGTACCGATTTGATGCGTGTGAAGTTGTTCAGCGAGCTGATGCCGTTCTCACGGCCAACACCCGACTGCTTGTAGCCGCCGACCGGCATCTTCGCGTCGGACTCGCCCCAGGCGTTGATCCAGCAGATACCGGCTTCCAGTTGATGAATTACGCGGTGAGCGCGGTTCAGGTCCTTGGTGACGACGCCAGCCGCCAGGCCGAAGTCGGTGTCGTTGGCACGACGGATCACTTCTTCTTCGGTCTCGTAGGACAGGATGCTCATCACCGGGCCGAAGATTTCTTCGCGAACGATGGTCATCTCGTCGGTGCAGTCGGTGAACACGGTCGGTGCCACGAACGCGCCCTTGGCGAACTCGCCGTCGGTCAGGCGAGTACCGCCGCACAGCAGGCGAGCGCCTTCTTCCTTACCTTTGGCGATGTAACCCAGCACGCTTTCCATGTGGGCGAAGCTGACCAGCGGGCCGAAGTTGGTGTTCTCGTCTCCCGGGTTGCCGATGCGGATGCGCGCTACGCGCTCGGCGATCTTGGCTTCGAACGCGGCTTTGAGGTGGCTTGGCACGAACACGCGAGTGCCGTTGGTGCAGACCTGACCGGAGCTGTAGAAGTTGGCCATCATCGCGGTGTCGGCGGCGCGATCGAGGTCGGCGTCGTCGAAGATGATCAGCGGGGACTTGCCGCCCAATTCCATGGTCACGTCTTTCAAGGACGAGCCCGAAGCGCTGGCCATAACCTTCTTACCAGTGTCGGTGCCGCCGGTGAAGGAGATTTTTTCGATGCGCGGGTGCTCGGTCAGCCAGGTGCCGACTTCACGACCGCTGCCGGTCAGGACGTTGAACACGCCAGCCGGAACGCCAGCTTCGGTGTAGATCTCGGCCAGTTTCAGCGTGGTCAGCGAGGTGACTTCGCTTGGCTTGAAGATCATCGCGTTACCGGCCGCCAGGGCAGGTGCGGATTTCCACAGGGCGATCTGGATCGGGTAGTTCCACGCGCCGATACCGGCCACCACGCCCAGCGGTTCGCGACGGGTGTAGACGAACGAAGTGGTGCGCAGCGGGATCTGCTCGCCTTCGATCGCGGGCACCAGGCCTGCGTAGTATTCCAGCACGTCAGCACCGGTAACGATGTCGACATACCTGGTTTCGGAGTACGACTTGCCGGTGTCCAGAGTTTCCAGGGCGGCCAGTTCATCGTTGCGCTCGCGCAGGATGTCGACGGCACGACGCAGGATGCGCGAACGCTCCATGGCGGTCATCGCGGCCCAGATCTTCTGGCCCTTTTCGGCGCTGACGACGGCGCGCTCGACGTCTTCCTTGGTCGCACGCTGTACGGTTGCGAGGACTTCACCGTTAGCCGGGTTGATGGCTTCGAAGGTGGCGTCGCTGCTGGCGTCACTGTAGCCGCCATCGATGTAGAGTTTTTGCAGTTCGAAACGGGCCATATAGTCCTCGCAAGAGCATAAGTTGGTTGGCGGTAACCACCGGGCGTGCCTTATAGCTTTGGGCAACGCTGATCAGTGGCGGTTCAGGGGCTGAGCGGTTATGTGTGCTCTAACTCACCTGCTTGGCCAATTGGAAATCCATGTATTCGTAAGCGATCTGGTGCGCCTGCCCGGTGTCGAAAGCATCTCCCGACAACGCGCCGCGCAACCACAAACCGTCAATGAGGGCTGCCAGGCCACGGGCTGCACTGCGCGCATCATCGAGCGGCAATACACGGCGGAACTGGCAGCACAGGTTGGAATACAGACGGTGATCGTTGATCCGCTGCAACCTGTGCAAAGACGGGTGGTGCATGCTGGTGGCCCAAAAGGCCAGCCAGGTTTTCATTGCCGGGCCATTGACCTGGCTGGCGTCGAAGTTGCCTTCGATAATCACCTGCAGATGCGCCCGTGGGCTGTCATCTGTCAGCGCCTGACGGCGTGCGGTGACGTTCTCGCTGAGGACACTCATCAGGTACTGCGCCGTGGCAGCAATCAGGCCGTTCTTGTCCTGAAAATAATGACTGATGATGCCATTCGAGACACCGGCCAAACGGGCGATCAGCGCAATGCTGGCGTCCCCCATTCCGACCTGATCTACCGCCTGCAGCGTGGCTTCGATCAACTGTTGGCGGCGGATGGGTTGCATACCGACCTTGGGCATCTTGCACATCTCCTTAGGCCTTCCGGCAGACGCAAGACGTCTATCGGATTGAAGGCCAGTCTATTTTGTTTTGATTGAACGTTCAATCAACAAAGAATAAGATCTGCGACAAATCGTCGCTGTTTGCAGATTTTTCCTACGTGTAAATGGCGATAAACCGACATCCAAAATCGCTCGAAACCTATACGCGCTGGCGTTCCTGGGGATCGGGCTTTTTTCGGGGTGTCTTTATATCACCCGTCGGTCGGCTGCCAACTAACCGATTAGTCGGGTGTCGCGTTGCCTTGTGTTCTTCTCTCGCACTGCCGGAGCCTCTGTGCCATGAGTTCTGCCTCTCTTATAAAGACCCCGCCCGAGAAGGTGACGGTCAACGGTTGGGTGTTCTACACCTCTACCGCGCTGATCCTGCTGTTGACCGCCATCCTGATCATCGCCCCGCAAGAGGCCGGCAGAATGCTCGGTATGGCCCAGGCCTGGCTGTCCCGCAGCTTCGGCTGGTACTACATGGTGGTGATCGCCGCCTACCTGGTGTTCGTGGTCGGCCTGGCATTTTCTTCCTACGGCAAGCTCAAACTGGGCAGCAAGGACGACACCCCGGACTTCAGCTACGGCGCCTGGGCGGGGATGTTGTTTTCGTCGGGTATTGGCATTTCGCTGCTGTACTTCGGTGCTTCCGAGCCGCTGGATCATTACTTCAACCCGCCGGAAGGCGTTGCAGCCAGCAACATGGCCGCGCGCCAGGCGGTGCAGCTGACATTCTTGCACTGGGGCCTGCATGGCTGGGCGATCTATGCCTTGGTCGGCCTGGCCGTTGCTTACTTTGCCTATCGGCATAACCAGCCGCTGGCGCTGCGTTCGGCGTTGTATCCGCTGGTCGGCGAGCGTTGGGTCAAGGGCGCGGCCGGTCACGCGGTGGACGGCTTTGGCATGTTCGTGACCCTGTTGGGCCTGGTGACGAACCTGGGGATCGGTTCGCTGCAAGTGTCTTCCGGGCTGGAAAACCTGTTCGGCATGGAGCACAGCAACACCAACTTGCTGATCGTGATCATCGTGATGAGCACCGTGGCGACCATTGCGGCCGTGTCTGGCGTGGAAAACGGTATTCGCCGTCTGTCCAACCTGAACATCGTGCTGTTCAGCGGCCTGTTGATTTTCGTGCTGCTGTTTGGCCCGACCCTGCACTTGCTCAACGGTTTTGTGCAGAACGTAGGGGATTATCTGAACGGCGTGGTGCTGAAGACCTTCGACCTCTATGTATACGAAGGCGACAGTGAGAAATCCGACCGCTGGTTGGGACTGTGGACCCTGTTCTATTGGGCCTGGTGGATTTCCTGGGCCCCATTCGTCGGCATGTTCATCGCGCGGATTTCCCGTGGTCGCACGGTGCGCGAACTGGTGGCCGGCGTGCTGCTGATCCCGCTGGGTTTCACCCTGGCGTGGCTGTCGATCTTTGGTAACTCGGCCCTGGACCTGGTGATGAACCATGGGGCGGTGGAACTCGGGAAGACGGCACTGGAACAGCCGTCCATGGCGATCTACCAATTGCTGGAGCATTACCCGGCGTCGAAGGTGGTGATCGGCGTGTCGATCTTTGTCGGCTTCGTGCTTTTCCTGACCCCGGCGGACTCCGGCGCGGTGATGATGGCCAACCTTTCGTGCAAGGGCGGTAACGTCGATGAAGACGCCCCGCACTGGCTGCGGATCTTCTGGTCGGCGGTGATCACGCTGGTGACGATCGGCCTGTTGTTCGCCGGTAACTTCGAAGCCATGCAAACCATGGTGGTGCTGGCCGGTCTGCCGTTCTCGGTGGTGCTGGTGTTCTTCATGTTCGGCTTGCACAAGGCCATGCGCCAGGACGTGCAGATCGAACAGGAGCAAGCGGAACTCGCAGCCCGCGGTCGTCGTGGTTTCAGCGAGCGGTTGACTCAACTGGACCTGCAACCGAACCAATCGATCGTGCAACGTTTCATGGACAAACAGGTCAGCCCGGCGCTGGAAGAGGCTGCGGTGCAGTTGCGCGGGCAGGGGCTGGATGTGCAAACGCTGCTGGGCAAGGCCAAGCGCTGCATGGGTGTGCGCATTGAGATGGAAGAGGGCAACCCGTTTGTCTACGAGGTGAGCCTGGATGGTTATCTGGCGGCAGCGAGCGAGACGGTATCGGCTGAAAGTGCTGATGAACCGCGTGCGCGCTACTACCGCGCCGAGGTGTACCTGCACAACGGCAGCCAGGATTACGACTTGATGGGCTTCACTCAGGAGCAGATCACCCGTGACGTGCTCGATCAGTTTGAAAGCCATCGGCAACTCCTTGGCCGGGTTTATAGCTAAGTAATCAAGGACGCGGTGTTTCGGTCTGAAGCACCGCGTCGGCTTCATCGCCAGCAGGCTGGCTCCCACAGGAGAATGCATTCCAATAATGTGGGAGCCAGCCTGCTGGCGATGGGGGTTGCAACTTCAACGCCACATCACCCGATATCCCATAAACAAAAACGCCGCGATCCTCTCGCGGCGTTTTTTTGTCTGTTGCCTTACCCCAGGTTTTTGCCGAGCAGCGCGTGATACAGCTCGCTGTCGCCCAGAATCCCCACGACCTTGTTGTTGTCGTGCAGCACCAGCTTATTGCCCGTCTGATAACGAATCTGCAGTGCATCGCGCATGCCGATGTTCGAGTCCACCAGCGTAGGCCGACGTCCCAGGCCTTCCACCGCTTGCCCGGGGATCCAGTTCTGCAGGTCCAGGCTCGCGCCGTTCTGGCGTGCGCCTTTGATGGTGTTGCCTTCGGCCAGGTCCAGCCAGGAATCGCCGCCCGGATCCAGGCATACCGAACCGTTGATGCGTTTGCAGTTGTCCAGGGTGCGCATCAGGCTGCGACCGCAGAGTACGTTCAGCGGATTGGTGTGGGCGACGAAGGTCCGCACATAGTCGTCCGCAGGGTTGAGGACGATCTCTTCCGGCTTGCTGTACTGGACGATCCGACCGTCTTTCATGATCGCGATACGGCTGCCCAGCTTCAGGGCTTCATCAAGGTCGTGGCTCACGAAGACGATGGTTTTGTTCAGCTTGCTTTGCAGCTCCAGCAGTTCGTCTTGCAGACCTTGGCGGATCAGCGGGTCGAGGGCCGAGAACGGTTCGTCCATCAGCAGAATGTCGGCGTCCATCGCCAGCGCGCGGGCCAGGCCCACACGTTGCTGCATGCCGCCGGACAGCTCGTCGGGCTTCTTGTTGCGCCACTGGGTCAGGCCCACCAGTTCGAGTTTTTCATCGACCAGCTTTTTCCGTTCCTTCTCCGGACGGCCCTGCATTTCCAGACCGAAGCTGATGTTCTCGCGAACGGTCAGCCAAGGCATCAGGGCGAACTTCTGGAACACCATCGCGATGCGCTTGGTGCGCATCATTTTCAGTTCCGCCGGGGTGCAGGAAGCGATGTCGATCTGCTTGCCTTCGTGCTCGACGAACAACTTGCCACGGCTGACGGTGTTGAGGCCGTTGATGCAGCGCAGCAAGCTGGATTTGCCGGAGCCGGACAGGCCCATCAGGACGCAGATTTCGCCCTTTTCGACGTCCAGGCTGGCCTTTTCGACGCCGACAATCTGCCCGGTCTTTTTCAGGATCTGGTCGCGGGTCATGCCTTGATCGAGGAGTTTCAAGGCCTCGCGCGGGTCTTTGGAGAAGATTACGTCGACGTCTTCGAAGCGAATAATGCTCATGCGTCACCCCCTACTTTAGCGTCGGGTTGTTTGCAGATACGGTCGAGCATGATCGCCAGCAGTACGATCGCCAGGCCGGCTTCGAAGCCCAGGGCGATATCAGCAGTGTTCAGTGCGTTGACCACGGGTTTGCCCAGGCCGTCGGCGCCCACCAGTGCCGCGATCACCACCATCGACAACGACAGCATGATGCACTGGGTGATACCGGCCGCGATGCTTGGCATGGCGTAGGGCAGTTCGATGCGTGCGAGTAGTTGACGGCGCGAGCAGCCGAAGGCTTTGCCGGCGTCCATCAGTTCTGCGGGAACATCACGGATACCCAGGTAGGTCAGGCGGATAGGCGCGGCAATCGCGAACACCACCGTAGAGATCAGGCCCGGGACCACACCTAGACCGAAGAGGGTCAGGGTAGGAATGAGGTACACGAAGGTCGGCACGGTCTGCATCAGATCGAGCACCGGACGCATCAGTGTGTAGAACATCGGTTTGTGCGCGGCGACGATGCCCAATGGCACGCCGATCAACACGCATACCAGGGTGGCGAACAACACCTGGGCGAGGGTTTCCATGGTTTCCTGCCAGTACCCTAGGTTGAGGATCAGCAGGAAGGAGGCGATGACAAAAACGGTCAGGCCCCACTTTCGTTGAATGAAGTGTGCGATGAGCGCAATGATGCCGATCAATGCCAGCGGGTTGAACCAGGTCAGCGCAAAAGTCACGCCGTGGATCATCGTTTCCAGTGACACGGCGATGGCGTCGAAGGTGCTGGCGCCGTTTTGCGTCAACCATTCAACGAAGCCCGCGATGTACTGGCCTAAAGGTATTTTCTGATCAATCAGCATGGTAGTGAACGTCCGCATGCAAGGAAATTAACAGCCCGGGCGAGCGAACTCGCCCGGCGTAAGCGATGCTTCCTAATTCAAGGCTGCGCGAGCTTGGTTTTCACGGCCTCCAGGCCTGGTTTACCGTCAATGGTGGTCACGCCAGCGAGCCAGGTATCGAGCACCTGTGGATTCTTTTTCAGCCAGGCCTTGGCGGCCGCGTCAGGCTTCATTTTGTCGTCCAGGACGTTGCCCATCAGCGTGCTTTCCATGTCGAGGGTGAACACCAGGTTTTTCAGCAACTGACCCACGTTGCTGCATTCCTGGGCGTAGCCCTTGCGGGTGTTGGTGTAGATGGTCGCCTGGCCAAAGTTCGGGCCGAAGAAATCGTCGCCGCCGGTCAGGTACTTCATCTTGAATCGAGTGTTCATCGGGTGCGGTTCCCAGCCCAGGAACACCACGGCGGTGTTGCGGCGCTGGGCGCGATCGACTTGCGAGAGCATGCCTGCCTCGCTGGACTCGACCACCTTGAAGCCGGCGTCTTTCAAGCCGAAGGCGTTCTTGTCGATCATGCTCTGGATCAGGCGGTTGCCGTCGTTGCCCGGTTCGATGCCGTAGATCTTGCCGTCGAGTTCTTTCTTGAACTTGGCGATGTCGGCGAAATCTTTCAGACCCTTGTTATACAACTCTTCGGGGACGGCGAGTGTGTATTTTGCGTTTTCCAGGTTGGCACGCAGGGTGTCCACGGTGCCGGCGTCGCGGTAGGCCTTGATGTCGTTTTCCATGGTCGGCATCCAGTTACCGAGGAATACATCCATGTTCTTGCCGTCGGCCAGGGATTTGTAGGTGACCGGCACGGAAATCATCGTGGTCTTGGTCTTGTAGCCCAGGGCATCGAGCACGACGCTGGTGGTGGCGGTAGTGACGGTAATGTCAGTCCAGCCGACATCGGAGAAGTTTACGGTGCTGCACTGAGCCGGTTCTGCGGCTTGCGCCAGAAACGGCAGACTCAGCATGGCGGCCAACAACAACGGCGGGGAACCTTTCATGAATGGACTCCTTGGTGTTTTTTTTGGCAGTGTTCCGACTGGACCACCGCACTTATAGGTTGCGGTTGGATGGCGTTTTGGAGACATCTCTGCCACGGCGCCTTGCAATCGAGTCGATACGATCATGTACCACTGAAAATCTGACGCCTACAGGGTGCGTCGTAACCAGTACAGGGATGGTCGCATCCAGTGTCGGTGACGTCGTTTACAGCTTTTTTCAGCCCTGTTCGCCGTTCTGAACCGCAAAAAAACGGCGAAAACACAGCGTAAAACGCACGCGGCGTTTGTGGACAAGAGTGCGTCGGTGTCAGACGTCGAATGACCTGCTAAAAGCCTGATGATGCATCCATACCGGCGGATTGCAGCTTGAGCGTAGCAGCTCCGTCACCAGGCGCTTTTGCGTCTGGAGTTGGCACATCCAGGAGTTCGGCAGCAATGGCTATCAGCGTTTTCGACCTGTTCAAAATCGGTATTGGCCCTTCCAGTTCGCACACCGTAGGACCCATGCGGGCCGCGGCGCTGTTTGTGCAAGGTTTGCGCGAGCAGGGTCTTTTGGAGCACGTGCGGCGCGTCGAGGTTCAGCTGTATGGGTCGCTGTCGGCCACCGGCATCGGTCACGGCAGCGATAACGCGGTGATCATGGGGCTGATGGGAGAGTGGCCGGACGCGATTGATCCGTCGCAGATCGGCCTTCGCATTGCGACCCTGCGTGAAACCGATACCTTGTTGCTCGACGGTCGTCTGCCGGTCCCGTTCCTCTGGGCCCGGGACATGCGCCTGATCGATGAAAACCTGCCTTTCCATCCCAACGCCATGACGCTGATTGCCGAAGGCGATGACGGTGAGCTGCATCGCGATACCTACTATTCCATCGGTGGCGGGTTTGTCGTCGATGAAGCACAAGCCTGCAGCGGTGTCGTGGACCTGGATCGCACGGTGTTGCCGTACGATTTCTCCAGCGCCGTCGAACTGCTCAGCCTCTGCAAGCAGCACAACCTGCGGGTGGCCGAATTGATGATGGCCAACGAGAAGGTCTGGCGCAGCGAAGAGGAAATCCGCGCTGGCCTGATGAAGCTTTGGCGTGCAATGCAGGATTGTGTCGACCAAGGCCTCAAGCATGAAGGCATCCTGCCCGGAGGCCTGAATGTGCGTCGTCGCGCGGCCAGACTGCACCGTAGCCTGCAGGAGCTGAACAAACCCAACGTGATTGGTTCGACGTTGAGCGCCATGGAATGGGTCAACCTGTTCGCCCTGGCGGTCAACGAAGAAAACGCCGCTGGCGGGCGTATGGTCACGGCGCCGACCAACGGTGCCGCGGGCATCATTCCGGCGGTCCTGCACTACTTTATGAAATTCAGTGAGGCGGTAACTGACGCCAACGTGGTCGACTATTTCCTCAGTGCGGCTGCGGTGGGGATTTTGTGCAAAAAGAACGCTTCGATCTCAGGGGCGGAAGTCGGTTGCCAAGGCGAGGTCGGTTCGGCTTGCGCCATGGCGGCGGCCGGATTGGCGGAGATTCTCGGCGCCACGCCGGAGCAACTGTGCAACGCGGCGGAAATTGGCCTGGAGCATAACCTGGGCCTGACTTGCGACCCGGTCGGCGGGCTGGTGCAGGTGCCGTGCATCGAGCGCAATGCGATTGCCGCGGTGAAGGCAATCAACGCAGCGCAAATGGCCTTGCGCGGTGATGGTCAGCACTTTATCTCGCTGGATCGGGTGATCCGCACCATGCGTGATACCGGGGCGGATATGCATGACAAATATAAAGAGACATCGCGGGGTGGGTTGGCGGTTAGCGCGGTGGAGTGCTGAAACCGAGTCGCCCCATTCGCCGGCAAGCCGGTCTCGCTCCCACACTTGATCTGTGTCGGTCACAAATCCACTGTGGGAGCGAGCCTGCTCGCGAAGGCGTCAGACCAGTCAAAACTGCGCGCAAAGTGAACACCCGATTCAAAACGCGCCACGTTTTGGCGCGTCGCTTACAGATAAGCCGCCCTCCCCAGGGCAAGGATAAAAACCGGTCGCAACCGTCCGTCACCCGTGCTTGTGGTGACACTCTTTCCAGCTGCGCCGCAGCCCTGTTCCCACAAGTGCTACCGATTTGCTCACACGCAACGGTACAGAGCACTTGCCGCCATTGATGGCACTTAAAATCCCGACTCCATCCGCGTCATATATAGACACATTCCGACGTCGTTTTCAGGAGTTATTGAACGCGCATTCAATTTTAGGCATGGCAATTGCTCTGTCATTACAAAGCCCGTCTCCCACGCGAGAACGATGGCCATAACAAGAGCCTCCGCCTGAGGCCATCACCCGCTTTGTGTGAGGAGATACTGCGATGACGACGTTCAACTCCGGGGCTCAACCCCAGAACCGTGCGCCTCAATCCATCGGCTTTTTGCTGCTGGACAATTTCACGCTAATTTCTCTGGCCTCCGCAGTAGAACCACTGCGCATGGCCAACCAATTGTCCGGTCGCGAGCTGTATCGCTGGACCACGATCACCGTCGATGGCGGTCAGGTCTGGGCCAGTGACGGTCTGCAGATCACCCCCGACTGCTCCATGCACAAAGCGCCCTCACTGGACACCATCATTGTCTGCGGCGGCATCGGCATCCAGCGCACTGTTACCCGCGAACACGTGTCGTGGCTGCAAGGCCAGGCGCGTCAGTCGCGCCGTCTCGGCGCGGTCTGCACCGGCAGTTGGGCCCTGGCCTGCGCCGGCCTGCTGGACGGCTTCGACTGCAGCGTGCACTGGGAATGCCTGGCCTCAATGCAGGAAGCCTTCCCGCGTGTGGCCATGAGTACCCGACTGTTTACCCTCGACCGTAACCGTTTCACCAGCTCCGGCGGCACCGCACCGCTGGACATGATGCTGCACCTGATCAGCCGCGATCACGGGCGTGAACTGTCGGCCGCGATCTCGGAAATGTTCGTCTACGAGCGCATCCGCAACGAGCAGGATCACCAGCGCGTGCCGCTCAAGCACATGCTCGGCACCAACCAGCCGAAGCTGCAGGAAATCGTCGCGCTGATGGAGGCCAACCTGGAAGAGCCGATCGACCTCGACGAACTGGCGGTGTATGTCGCCGTTTCCCGTCGTCAGCTGGAGCGGTTGTTCCAGAAGTACCTGCACTGCTCGCCGTCGCGTTACTACCTGAAACTGCGCTTGATCCGCGCCAGGCAGCTGCTCAAGCAAACGCCGATGTCGATCATCGAAGTGGCATCGGTGTGCGGATTTGTGTCTACGCCGCACTTCTCCAAGTGCTACCGCGAATACTTCGGCATTCCGCCACGCGACGAGCGAGTCGGCTCCAACACCACGCAGCAAGTGGCAATGATGCCGCTGCCGCAGGCGCTGGTGCTGTCGCCATTGTCAGGGCCGTTGTCGGCGTTGAGTCAGGCGCGCAATGAGTCGACGTTCGCTAGCGTAAGGCTGTAGTCAGAGGTCGAGTTTAAAAAACACGACGCGCTCGGTTTCTTTGAACCCTAGCGCTTTGTGCACGGTCTGGCTCAGCTCGTTTTCGACTGACGTATCAGAGGCCAGCTCCAGGCAACCTTTGCAGCGTCCCCAATCCGCGACGGTAGCGATCAACTGCCCGGCAATGTTCTGGCGACGATATTTGCTGTCGACATAAATGCCTTCCAAAAACACGACGGGCGAAGTGTCTGTACCGTTGACGTAATCGCTGCGTAGCGAAGCCTCGGCCAGGCCGAGGGCGTGCCCGTTGGCGTGATAGGCAATGAAATTGGCGTAGCGTTGCGGTTCGGCGGTAAGTCCGGTGATTTCCTCAAGATGCTCCTGCGCTGTGCATTGCGGCCAGAGCTCCTGACGCAGCTTCAACCAACCGGGTTGCTCCGCGCTCAGGCAGCGTTCGATTCGAATCATTAGTGGGATTTCCGGTTGTCAGAATGGCCTGCACTCTAACAACCGGGCCATGAACTCACCAATGCCGTCGGTTAAGTGCGGCTTTGCTGATACTCCGCCAATGCCGGTAGCAATTGCCTGTCGATAGCCTGGCGCACCGCCGGCAGGATGGTCGCGCTGCTGGTGTACATCTGCTTGACCATGGTGCGCAGCGTCATCGCCCGTTCATCGTTCAAGCCTCGCACCGCACACTCGCAAGCCTGCTCGGCGGTGGAGCCGCTCGGTACTTGGAAACCCAACGACTTCAGTTGGCCCAACAGGTCTTCCTGGTCAATCAAATCGGCGTGCATCATGACGCAAATCCTTCTTTTGGGAACGTTGTCTTGGCTCGATTCTGGTAGGGGCGCGGGGTGGCGGCAAGGGCGATTTGTCGCAATGGCCGCAATGGCTATGAACATGTCGTTTTCGGCTAACTTGTCAGAGAGAGGAGGGGGCACACTGGATTCAGCTGGCTTCACGAAGGTTTGGTCACCCTCGCGCAACGGCTCCTCAACAGTACCCACCTCTGCCCCGATCCTGTCACGGCTTGATCGGGGTTTTTTTTGCCTGTGAATCAGGGAGATATAAGGTGTTTGTACTGGCGTCTTCGCGAGCAAGCGGGCTTGCTCGCGAAGACGCCGGGGTCGCGCTCGACTGACGCGGTCTAGCGTTGTAACACCAAAATACGCGACAACAATTCATCCCGGTCGACATAGCAACCCTGAAAATGCCGGGCGCCCGTGGCCGGGTCGAAAGCATTGCGGGCATGGAGGGTGCGGCGGTTGTCGAAACACCACAGTTCCCCGGGATTGAGCCTTTGCATCAACCGGAATCGAGGTTCGCGGGTCATGGCAATAAACCGCCGATAAGCGCGATACAGCTTGGGCATCTGCTCCACCGACGCATCGAACGGCCCACGCAGAAAGTTAGCCATGCGGATTTCCGACACCTGTCCAAAAGCATCCAGGGCGATGATCGGTGCGAGGCGGCGGTAATCGCTATGACGGTCCTTATTGCGAAACTCCACGGGGATCTCGCACAGGGCTTGAAACGCCTCGGGATCTTCCTGGCGCAAGGCTTCGGCGATGGCAAAACCGTCGACGAAAATACTCTCGCCACCGTCCGCGTCATTGATCAGGCAATGCAGAAATTGCAGCCCCGGTTGCAGCTCCCGGGTCGGCAGGTCGCTGTGCAGCGGCAGGTTGAAGGCGGTGTAGGCGTTGCTGTCGGCATCGGCCTTGGACTGCACGTTGAACAGCACGCCGAAATTGCTCTCGCGGATGAAGGAAATCCGTTGAGCGATCAGCTTCAGCGAGCCGGGCTCGGTGGGCACGCCACGGACCTGGGTCAGGCCGATGTCGCGTACTGCCAGCAGCCACTGAAACAAGGCGTTGTTGTCATTCATCAACGCCTGGTAGTCAAACACCGGCAACTGCAAATCGCTGTGCCAAAGCCTGGCTTTCGGTTTGCCGGCACGGCGCTCGGCGCGGGACTCATCGTCATAGGCGTGGGCCCGTAGCCAGCCCGGATCGAAGCGGCTGCGGTGGCCGTCCTGCCATGTGACGCAGAGGCAACCTTCGGCGTCGACGCTCGTCTCTGCCGGAACGAGATCGTCTTCGACATCGACGATTTCCAGCACCTGCTCGCGAGTCACGGTGTAGACGCACAGCGGGCACGGGCAGTTGTCCCGTAACCATTGGTGATGAAAGGGGCTGATCCGATCATCGGCCCACTTCACCAGAACGCGATCCGCCAAGGTCTGCACGCCTGCCAACGCGCTGATCAACGGATAAGTACGGAAGTCGGCAAAAGCGGTGGCAGTGTTCAATGGCGATCTCCTTGTTCGGTGTTGGTTATTTTGCCGGGGGTAGAGCGATCACGCGGCCAATGTAGGCGGGGGTGGGCAGTTCGGCCTGTTCGGCGACGATGGCTTGCAGTTTGCTCAGGGTCTCTTCGCTGAACGGTGCGGAGCGCGGCCCGGCGAGGTCGACGTGCAGCAGCATTTGTTCGTTACCCGCCAGTTCCTTGGCATCGCCCGACAAATGCAGGCTGTGGTACAGATGCAGTCGTTTGCTGTCATGGCCGATGATTTGGGTGTGCACTTCGACCTCGGCATCGAGCTTCACTTCGTGCAGGTAATTGAGGTGCAGTTCGAGGGTGAACAGCGAGTTGCCGCTGGCTTCGCGGTTGTCGCTGTCGAGCCCCAGGCGATCCATCAAGGCGTCGGTGGCGTAGCTGAAGATCAGCAGGTAGAAGGCATCGCGCAGGTGGCCGTTGTAGTCGACCCAGTCGGGGATGATTGTGGTTTGGTAGGTGGTAAGGGTGGGCATGATGAGTAATCCAAGATGTGTGGTGACTGGACTGCCGCCTTCGCCGGCTTGCCGGCGAAGGGGCCGGTTCTGCTGGCTAATTACTCGCTGAACGCCATCCCATGCTTCTCCTTGGTGGTTTTCACCGCCTCCAGCACCGCCAGCAAGCAATCATCACGATAGCGCTCCAGCGCCGAAATGCTGTGCGTACCCAGCTGATCACTGGTGCCATCCACCACATCATCAATCAACTTGTCGGTCAGTTCCGGCGCCGGCAGATAAGTCCACGGCAATTGCAATGCCGGCCCGAACTGCGCCATGAAGTGGCGCATGCCCGCATCGCCACCGGCCAGGGTGTAAGTCAAAAACGTTCCCATGAACGACCAGCGCAGCCCCGCGCCAAAACGAATCGCATCGTCGATTTCGCCAGTGGTCGCCACGCCGTCGTTGACCAGGTGCAGCGCTTCACGCCACAGCGCTTCAAGCAAGCGGTCGGCGATAAAACCAGGGACTTCCTTGCGCACATGCAGCGGACGCATTCCGAGGGATTCGTACACTTTCATCGCCGCTTGCACGGCTTCGGGCGCAGTGTTCCTGCCGCCGACCACTTCCACCAATGGCAGCAGATAAACCGGGTTGAACGGATGCCCCACCACGCAACGTTCCGGGTGGGTCGAGCTCTCGTAGAATTCACTCGGCAGCAGGCCGGAGGTGCTGGAACCGATCAGCGCATTTGGCTTGGCCGCCGCACTGATTTTGCTGTGCAATTCCAGTTTCAGTTCCAGACGCTCGGGCGCACTTTCCTGAATGAAGTCCGCATCGCGCACGCATTCTTCAATAGTGGCGACAAAGCGCAACCGATCCTGCGAGGCGCCAGGCGTAAGGCCTTGTTTCTCCAGCGCGCCCCAGGCATTGGCGACGCGCTTGCGCAGGGCGGCTTCGGCACCGGGCGCCGGGTCCCAGGCCACTACGTCGAGGCCGTGTGCCAGGGCGCGGGACACCCAGCCGCTGCCGATGACACCGCTGCCCAAGGCTGCGAAGGTTTTGATTTCGGTGATAAAGGTCATAGCAGCGTCCTGAAGAATTCGGTGATCCTTGTAGGAGCGAGCTTGCTCGCGATGGTGTTCCAGGCGCCGAGTGGCGTCGGCTGTACCTTTTTCGCGAGCAAGCTCGCTCCTACAGGGGTTATGTGTGAGGTTTAGCCGCGCTTGGTCAGGCCCATTTTTGCCCGGCCTTCAGCCGGTGTCAGAACCCGGGCACCGAGGCGGCTGAGAATTTCCGAGGCGCGTTCGACTAATTGGCCGTTGGTCGCCAGTACGCCCTTGTCCAGCCAGATGTTGTCTTCCAGACCGACCCGAACGTTGCCGCCCAGCAGCACCGCTTGCGCCGCCATCGGCATCTGCATGCGACCGATGCCGAACCCGGCCCAGACCGCGTCGGCCGGCAGGTTGTCGACCATGGCTTTCATGGTGGTGGTGTCAGCCGGCGCGCCCCACGGGATGCCCAGGCACAGCTGGAACAATGGGTTGTCCAGCAGGCCTTCCTTGATCATCTGCTTGGCGAACCACAGGTGACCGGTGTCGAAGATTTCCAGCTCGGCTTTCACGCCCAGCTCTTGAATGCGTTTGGCGCCGGCACGCAGCTGGGCCGGAGTGGACACGTAGATGGTGTCGCCATCGCCGAAATTCAGGGTGCCGCAATCGAGGGTGCAGATTTCCGGCAGCAGCTCTTCAACGTGGGCCAGGCGGGTCAGTGGGCCGACCAGGTCGGTATTGGGGCCGAACTCCATCGGGTTCTCGCCCGCGCCGATCTCCAGGTCGCCGCCCATGCCGGCGGTGAGGTTGACGATGATGTCGACGTCAGCCTCGCGGATGCGCTCCATCACTTCGCGGTAGAGCGCCACGTCACGGCTGAACTTGCCGGTTTCGGGATTGCGAACGTGGCAATGGACCACGGTGGCGCCAGCTTTGGCAGCTTCCACGGCGGCCGCGGCGATTTGTTTCGGGGTGACCGGCACATGTGGGCTTCTGGCGGTCGTGTCGCCAGCACCGGTGAGTGCGCAGGTGATGATGACGTCGTGGTTCATGAGGCGGTTCCTTGCAGGCGTGATGGTTCCGTTCGCAGCCCGGTGGGGCTGCGAATCGGGGGTTCGATCGGGTTTATTTGGTCGTCAATTTCAGGTTTTCAGCCGCGGGTTTGCCATCGAAGGTGGTCACGCCTTCGAGCCAGCGTTGCTTGTCCTGGGGGTGATCTTTCAGCCATTGTTTGGCCGATTCGAAGGCGTCCTTGTGATCCAGCAGCGGCTGCATCATCCGGCTCTCGTCTTCGGCGGTGTAAGTCAGGTTGCTCAGCAATTTGCCGATGTTCGGGCATTGTTCGGAGTATTTCGGCGCGGTGACGGTCCAGACCGTGGCCATGCCTTCGTTCGGGCCGAGGGCGTCTTCGCTGCCGGTGAGGTAAGTCATCTGCACGTTGACGTTCATCGGGTGCGGCGCCCAGCCGAAGAACACCACGGCTTCTTTGCGGCGAACGGCGCGATCCACCGCCGCGAGCATGCCGGCCTCGCTGGACTCGACCAGCTGGAACTTGCCGAGGCCAAACTGGTTCTTGGCGATCATCGCCTTGATCTGGGTGTTGGCGCCCGAGCCTGGCTCGATGCCGTAAATCTTGCCGCCCAGTTCTTTTTCGAACTTGGCGATGTCGGCGAAGGTTTTCAGGCCCTTGTCGGCGAGGTAAGTCGGTACGGCGAGGGTGGCGCGGGCGTCCTTGAGGCTTGGCGCTTCAAGCACCTTGACTTGATTGGCGTCGACGAACGGCGTGATGGTCTGGGTCATCAGCGGGTTCCAATAGCCCAGGAACAGGTCCAGGCGCTGGTCGCGGATCCCGGCGAAGATGATTTGCTGGGACGCGCTGGTTTGTTTGGTGTTGTAGCCGAGGCCGTCGAGCAGGACCTGCGTCATGGCGCTGGTGGCTATCACGTCGGTCCAGTTCACGACGCCCATACGTACGTTCTGGCACGACGCGGGTTCGGCCGCCATGACACTGGCGCTCAACAAGGCGGTACCGCTGAGTGCAAGAACACAGCTGCTGATCAGTCGTTTCATGTCGGGGTTCCTCGGCAGTTCGTTATTGTGGGTCCGGGCGTCTTCGTGCGCCGGTGATGCTCAAGTTACGCAGCATAGCCCCCGTGAAAGCGCACTACGGCGACCAGCTCTTGCACTGCGGCGACCTGTCCTCTTGAATGCCGTCGGCAAGTGGCGTATCAACGTCCACACGCTACCCGCCCTCACGTTACCCGCCTATCGAGTGCGCTCCATGTCCCAGGATTTTTACTTCATGTTGATGCCGGGTTTCTCGGCCATCGGGTTTATCTCAGCGATCGAGCCGCTGCGGGTCGCCAATCGCTTTCGCGGCGAGCTGTATCGCTGGCATGTGCTCAGCGCCGACGGTGGCGCGGTTCTGGCCAGCAATGGCATGTCGGTCAACGCCGACGCGGCGCTGGAACCGCTGAAGAAAGGCGCCACCCTGTTGGTAGTCGCCGGTTTCGAACCGCTGAAATTCGCCACCCCGGTGCTGGAGCACTGGTTGCGCCGCCTGGACAACGAAGGCGTGACCCTCGGCGCCATCGATACGGGCAGCTTCGTCCTCGCCGAAGCCGGCTTGCTCGACGGCCATCGCCTGACCCTGCACTGGGAAGCCATTGACGCGTTCAAAGAGTCCTACCCGCAGCTCAGCGTCACCCAGGAACTGTTCGAGATCGACCGCCGCCGTATCACCTGCGCCGGCGGCACCGCTTCCATCGACCTGATGCTCGACCTCATCGGACAGGCCCACGGCCCCGAGCTGGCGATCCAGGTCAGTGAACAATTCGTACTGGGGCGCATTCGTCCGCGCAAAGACCACCAGCGCATGGAAGTCGCCACGCGTTATGGCCTCAGCAACAAGAAACTGGTGCAGGTGATAGGTGAGATGGAGCAGCACAGCGAGCCGCCGTTGAGTACGCTGGAACTGGCGGAATCGATCAAGGTGACTCGGCGGCAGTTGGAGCGATTGTTTCGGCTGCACCTGAACGACACGCCGAGCAACTTCTACCTGCGGTTACGGCTGGAGAAGGCGCGACAATTGTTGCGGCAAACGGACATGAGTGTGCTGGAAGTGAGTATTGCGTGCGGGTTTGAATCGCCGTCGTATTTCACCCGCAGTTATCGGGCGCGGTTTGCGCGGTGTCCGCGGGAAGACCGACGACGGAGCGAGCAAGCCCGCTCCCACATTTGATCTGCTTTGATCTTACTTTTTCATTAAGGCCGAACACGCCGCCTTGTACGCCTCATGCTGATACTTGTTCAGCGTCGCCGGCAGCGCAAAATCGAACTTCTTGTTCTGCGCATTGATCGTCTGCGGCGACAATAGCGTCACCTCACAACTCTCCAGCAACTGGAAAACCCCTTCGATCTTGAACGTGGTCGGCCCACCGGCAAACTCGCCTTTCTTGCTGCGTTTCTTGATCGCGATCCGATCGATGGAATTCTCCCGCACAAACGACGCCACTTGAGCCGCAAACACTTTGACGTTCGCCGCCTCGTCGTCATCGTCGAGGGCGATTTTCTTGGTGGCCAGGGCGACATGGCTCAGCGCCAGGCCGTCGAGGGAGGCCACCGCGATAATCGCTTCGCTGCCTTTGATTTCGATGCCGCAGATGTTCATATCAATCCCTTTTCCCGATGCTGGCGTGCAGCTTACAGCTCTAGTTGGCTGGCGGTGATGCCAAAAGCCGCGGCAATCTTCTCACGGGTCGCCTTGCGCGGCTTGGCGACGCTCTCTTGCTGGGCGAAGGCCGGCTGGGAAATGCCCATGCGTCTGGCCACTTCATCCTGTGTAAGGTTCAGGTGTTCGCGCCAGGCTTGAACAGGGAGTACCCCATCGACAAGGCGGCTGACTACTTCGTGCGGGATCAAATGATTCTCCATTCTTGTGTTTACTGCTGTCCGATCGACTCCAGAAACTCCGACCGCTCATCACTCATCCGTGCCACGCAATCATTCTGCGCAATGTTGAACGCCTTGCTGCCGCTGGTCGCCGGGAACGCCTCGACCGCGCAATCCGCGTCCCGGGTCTTGAGCCACTGTTGCTGAGACGTCTTGATCCTGGCGGTGACGTCGGCCAGTTGCGCCTGGTTCTTGCCGTAGAGCGTCTGCATGCGCTCGTTCAGGCTCTGGTAGTTTTCCTTGAGCAAGTCTTCGGCTGTGGTTCGGCTGTAGGCCGAGCATTCCAGGGTCTGAATTTCGTTTTCGACGGCGTCGCAGGGGTTGTCATCGGCCTCTTCAGCCTGTACGCCAGTCGCTATCAGTGCCAAAGCCAAGAAGATCGATTTCATTGCGTTGCCGCCCCTTATTCAATGAAGCATCAGTAAAACATCCGGTGATGCGATGGATTCTCGCGTATGCGCACGGGCTTGAACAGGTGGCTTATCCAGCCGGCTGACGACCCTTTGTCGCGGATTGACGCTTTCGGCAATTCCCCTGTCGTTTTTGCACCCGGCTGCCCCGGTCCTCAGGCATATGCTGGCCCCAAAGCGCCGGCATACGATTCGGCGCATGAATCGCTAATAGGGGACAGCCTGATGAGCCCAGCCGAATTGCACGCCGACAGCATCGTTATCGACGGGCTGATTATTGCCAAGTGGAACCGTGAGCTGTTTGAAGACATGCGCAAGGGCGGTCTGACCGCAGCCAACTGTACCGTGTCGGTGTGGGAAGGCTTCCAGGCCACCGTCAACAACATCGCCGCCAGCCAGAAGCTGATCCGCGAGAACAGCGACCTGGTGATTCCGGTGCGCACCACTGCCGACATCCGCAAAGCCAAGGAGCAGGGCAAGACCGGGATTCTCTTCGGTTTCCAGAATGCTCACGCCTTTGAAGACCAGATCGGCTATGTCGAGGTGTTCAAGCAGCTGGGCGTCGGTATCGTGCAGATGTGCTACAACACCCAGAACCTGGTCGGTACCGGTTGCTACGAGCGCGACGGCGGCCTGTCGGGTTTCGGTCGTGAAATCGTCGCCGAAATGAATCGCGTTGGCGTCATGTGCGACCTGTCCCACGTTGGCTCGAAAACGTCCGAAGAAGTCATCCTCGAATCGAAGAAACCGGTCTGCTACTCCCATTGCCTGCCGTCGGGCCTGAAAATTCACCCGCGCAATAAATCCGACGAAGAGCTGAAGTTCATCGCCGACCACGGCGGTTTCGTCGGCGTGACCATGTTTGCACCGTTCCTGGCCAAGGGCATCGATTCGACCATCGACGATTATGCCGAAGCCATCGAATACACCATGAACATCGTCGGCGAAGATGCCATCGGCATCGGCACCGACTTCACCCAGGGCCATGGCCAGGACTTCTTCGAATACCTGACCCATGACAAGGGCTACGCCCGCCGTCTGACCAGCTTCGGCAAGATCATCAACCCGCTGGGCATCCGCACCGTCGGCGAGTTCCCGAACCTGACCGAAACCCTGCTCAAACGCGGCCATTCCGAGCGCGTGGTGCGCAAGATCATGGGCGAGAACTGGGTGAACGTCCTGAAAGACGTCTGGGGCGAATAAGCCGCCGCACTTCTGAATCCTTACCTGCGGCCATTCGCGCCGCAGGCAATACCAAAATTTTTCTGGAGTTAAGTTTCCATGGCCAAGATCGCCCCGCAATTGCCAATCGAAGTCGACAGCGAGACCGGTGTCTGGACCTCCGACGCACTGCCGATGCTGTACGTGCCGCGTCATTTCTTCGTCAACAATCATATGGGCATCGAGGAAGTGCTGGGCGCCGAAGCCTACGCCGAAATCCTCTACAAGGCCGGCTACAAGTCCGCCTGGCACTGGTGTGAAAAAGAGGCCGAGTGCCATGGCCTGGAAGGCGTCGCGGTGTTCGAGCACTACATGAAACGCCTGTCGCAACGGGGCTGGGGCCTGTTCAAGATTCAGGACATCGACCTCGACAAGGGCACCGCCAGCGTCAAGCTCGAACACTCCGCGTTCGTCTACGTGTACGGCAAGGTCGGGCGCAAGGTCGACTACATGTTCACCGGTTGGTTCGCCGGTGCCATGGACCAGATTCTGCAAGCCCGCGGCAGCCAGATCCGTACGGTTGCCGAACAAGTCTACGGTGGCTCCGAAGAAGGCCACGATGACGGTTTGTTCACCGTCAAGCCGTTGTAAGTCGAGGATCCCGCCATGGCTTTCGAAGCAATGTTCCAGCCGATCCAGATCGGCAAACTGACCATCCGCAACCGCGTGCTCAGCACCGCGCACGCCGAGGTCTACGCGACCGACGGCGGCATGACCACCGACCGGTACGTCAAGTATTACGAAGAGAAAGCCAAGGGCGGGATCGGCCTGGCGATTTGCGGCGGTTCTTCCGTGGTGGCGATCGACAGCCCGCAGGAGTGGTGGAGTTCGGTGAACCTTTCCACCGACCGCATCATTCCGCACTTCCAGAATCTCGCCGACGCCATGCACAAGCATGGCGCGAAGATCATGATCCAGATTACCCATATGGGCCGTCGCTCACGCTGGGACGGCTTCAACTGGCCGACGCTGATGTCGCCGTCTGGCGTACGTGAGCCGGTGCACCGTGCCACCTGCAAAACCATCGAGCCGGAAGAAATCTGGCGGGTGATCGGCAATTACGCGCAGGCCGCTCGCCGGGCCAAGGCCGGGGGCCTGGATGGCGTCGAATTGTCCGCGGTGCACCAGCACATGATCGACCAGTTCTGGAGCCCGCGGGTCAACAAACGTACGGACGAATGGGGCGGCAGTTTCGAGAATCGCATGCGGTTCGGCCTGGAAGTGCTCAAGGCCGTGCGCGCCGAAGTCGGGCCGGATTTCTGCGTCGGCATCCGTCTGTGCGGTGACGAATTCCACCCGGATGGCTTGTCCCACGAGGACATGAAACAGATCGCCAAGTACTACGACGATACCGGCATGCTGGACTTCATCGGAGTCGTGGGTTCGGGTTGCGACACCCACAACACCCTGGCCAACGTGATCCCGAACATGAGCTATCCGCCGGAGCCGTTCCTGCACCTGGCGGCCGGTATCAAAGAGGTGGTCAAGGCTCCAGTGCTGCACGCGCAGAACATCAAGGACCCGAACCAGGCCACCCGTATCCTGGAAGGCGGTTACGTCGACATGGTGGGCATGACTCGCGCCCACATCGCCGACCCGCACCTGATCGCCAAGATCAAAATGGGTCAGATCGACCAGATCAAACAATGCGTCGGCGCCAACTACTGCATCGACCGGCAGTACCAGGGCCTGGACGTGTTGTGCATCCAGAACGCTGCGACATCCCGCGAGTACATGGGCCTGCCGCACATCATCGAAAAGACCACGGGCGTGAAACGCAAAGTCGTGGTGGTCGGCGCCGGCCCTGCCGGGATGGAAGCCGCACGTGTGGCTGCCGAGCGTGGCCACGACGTGACTTTGTTCGAGAAAAAGGAATTCATTGGCGGGCAAATCACCACCGCGTCGAAAGCACCGCAACGGGACCAGATCGCCGGTATCACGCGCTGGTATCAGCTTGAACTGGCGCGATTGAAGGTCGACCTGCGCCTGGGCGTGGCGGCCGATGCGCCGACCATTCTCGACCTGCGCCCGGACGTGGTCGTGCTCGCCGTCGGCGGTCACCCCTTCCTGGAGCAGAACGAACACTGGGGCGCGGCTGAAGGCCTGGTGGTCAGCAGCTGGGACATCCTCGATGGCAAGGTTGCACCGGGCAAGAACGTGCTGGTCTACGACACCATTTGCGAGTTCACCGGCATGTCGACGGCCGACTTCCTGGCCGACAAAGGCAGCCAGGTCGAGATCGTCACCGACGACATCAAGCCCGGCGTGGCGATTGGCGGCACATCGTTCCCGACCTACTACCGCAGCATGTACCCGAAAGAAGTGATCATGACCGGCGACATGATGCTGGAGAAGGTCTACCGCGAAGGCGACAAGCTGATCGCGGTCCTGGAAAACGAATACACCGGCGCCAAAGAGGAGCGGGTGGTGGACCAGGTGGTGGTCGAAAACGGCGTGCGCCCGGACGAAGAGATCTACTACGCGATGAAGGAAGGCTCGCGCAACAAGGGCCAGATCGACGTCGAAGCCTTGTTCGCAATCAAGCCGCAACCTTGCCTGGAACAGAGCGGCGATGGCTACTTGCTGTTCCGCATCGGCGACTGCGTGGCGCAACGCAACGTGCACGCGGCGATCTACGACGCGTTGCGGCTCTGCAAGGATTTCTAACGGATAACCACCATCACATGTGGCGAGGGAGCTTGCTCCCGCTGGGCTGCGAAGCGGCCCCAAAACCTGCAGTCGGGGTGCATCAAATAGGCACCGGCGACTGTTTTGGGAGCGCTTCGCACTCCAGCGGGAGCAAGCTCCCTCGCCACAAGTAAGTACGTCGCTCTTACCGGCGCGCACATGACTCCGAGGTCTTTGGGAGCTCCACCATGTTGAACACCCTTCTTCCAATCCTGTTGTTCGCCGCCCTGGGCCTGGCTGTCCTGGGCGCGTTGCGGCGGGTGGCCATGTGGCGCCGGGGCCGGGCTTCGAAAGTCGACCTGATCGGCGGCCTGTTCGCCATGCCCAAGCGCTACATGGTCGATTTGCACCACGTCGTCGCGCGGGACAAATACATCGCCAATACCCACGTCGCTACGGCTGGCGGCTTTGTGCTGGCGGCGGTGCTGGCGATTCTGGTGCACGGTTTCGGCCTGCATAACCGCATTCTTGGCTACGCCTTGCTGTTGGCATCGGTGCTGATGTTCGGCGGCGCGGTCTTCGTTTACCTGCGTCGGCGCAATCCGCCAGCACGGTTGTCGAAAGGCCCGTGGATGCGCCTGCCGAAAAGCCTGATGGCGTTCTCGGTCAGCTTCTTCCTGGTGACCTTGCCGGTGGCCGGGATTCTTCCAGTGGACTTCGGCGGCTGGTTGCTGGCCGCATTGCTGGGCCTGGGCGTGCTCTGGGGCGTGTCGGAAATGTTCTTCGGCATGACCTGGGGCGGGCCGATGAAGCACGCTTTCGCCGGGGCGCTGCACCTGGCCTGGCACCGTCGCGCCGAACGTTTTGGTGGTGGTCGTTCCACCGGTTTGAAGCCGCTGGATCTGAATGACCCGAACGCGCCGCTCGGCGTGGAGAAACCCAAGGATTTCACCTGGAACCAGCTGCTTGGCTTCGACGCCTGCGTGCAGTGCGGCAAGTGCGAAGCCGCGTGCCCGGCCTTCGCCGCCGGCCAGCCGCTGAACCCGAAAAAACTGATTCAGGACATGGTCGTCGGCCTCGCCGGTGGTACGGATGCCAAGTTCGCCGGCAGCCCTTACCCAGGCAAACCAATCGGTGAACACGCGGGCAACCCGCATCAACCGATCATCAACGGTCTGGTGGACGCTGAAACCCTGTGGTCCTGCACCACCTGCCGCGCCTGCGTCGAGGAGTGCCCGATGATGATCGAGCACGTCGATGCCATCGTCGACATGCGTCGCCACCTGACCCTGGAAAAAGGCGCGACCCCGAACAAGGGCGCCGAAGTCCTGGAAAACCTGATCGCCACCGACAACCCGGGCGGCTTCGCCCCGGGCGGACGGATGAACTGGGCGGCGGACTTGAACCTCAATTTGCTCAGCGAAAAGAAATCCACCGACGTGCTGTTCTGGGTCGGCGACGGCGCCTTCGACATGCGCAACCAGCGCACCCTGCGCGCGTTCGTCAAAGTGCTGAAAGCGGCGAAAATCGACTTCGCGGTACTCGGCCTCGAAGAGCGCGACAGCGGCGACGTGGCCCGACGTCTGGGCGATGAAGCGACCTTCCAGTTGTTGGCCAAACGCAACATCCAGACCCTGGCCAAGTACAGCTTCAACCGCATCGTCACCTGTGACCCGCACAGCTTCCACGTGCTGAAAAACGAATATGGCGCCTTCGACGGCAACTACCTCGTGCAGCACCACAGCACCTACATGGCGGAAATCATCGGCGCTGGCGCCCTGAACCTTGGCCAGCACAAAGGCAGCAGCGTGACCTATCACGACCCGTGCTACCTCGGCCGCTACAACGGTGAGTACGAGGCGCCACGTGAAGTACTGCGAGCACTCGGAATTGAAGTCAAAGAGATGCAACGCTCCGGTTTCCGTTCGCGCTGCTGCGGCGGTGGCGGCGGTGCGCCGATCACCGACATTCCGGGCAAGCAACGGATCCCCGACATGCGCATGGAAGACATCCGCGAAACCGGCGCCGAACTGGTGGCGGTGGGTTGCCCACAATGCACCGCGATGCTCGAAGGCGTGGTCGAACCGCGTCCGCTGATCAAGGACATCGCCGAACTGGTGGCTGACGCGTTGCTCGAAGACGCAGCGCCGAACAAGCCGTCTACGCCGGCCAAACGTGAACCTGCGGAGGCCCACTGATGAGCGACATTATCCGCCGCGACCCGCGCGCTGAATGGATCGCCCGCAATCGCCTGCACCCGCTGCACGCGGCGATGCAGCCGGTGCAGCACAGCTGGATGGGGCCTAACGGTGTCATCCGCAAGAATCCCCATGGCATCGGTTTTATCGGCCCCAACGGCATTAAACGGATCGACCGCAGCGGCGCGCAACAGGGCGGGGCGGCCAAACGCTCGGCCGCGGTTGAAGTGCAACTGCCGCTGCATCAGGTGCCGCAGCCGGCGTTTTACATCAACGTGGTGCCGGACATGGTCGGTGGCCGCTTGAGCAGCCACGACCGCGACCTGCTCGGCCTGGCGCATCAGCTGGCGGGCAAGGACGGTGCGGTATTGGCCGTGGTCTTCGGTGAACACAAAGAAAATGCCTTCGCCACTGCGGGCGTCGATCGCTTGCTGGTGCTCGATGGCGATGAATTCAGCGGTTATGCACCGGAACAACGGGTCCAGGGCCTGCGGGCTGTGGATAACCAGTTCAGCCCGCGTCACTGGTTGCTGCCGGACAGTCGCAGCGGCGGTGGCGAATTGGGTAGGCGCTTTGCCGCTGCCCTGGGTGAACGCCCGGCCACGCGAGTCTGGCAGGTCAAGGATCAGGAATGCATCGGCCGTGCCGGTGCAGGCTTGCAAGACTTGGCGCGCCCGGTGGCACGCTTGATCCTGGCCGCCGTCGAATGCGCCGAGCCGGTCAGCGAAACCCGTCACGAAGCTTTGCACGTGGAGTTATCCACAGCCGTCGCCCGCAGTCTGTCGCGCATCGAAGATCTGGGCGCGGTGGCAGTGGATCCGGCGGCCATTCCGATGGCCGAAGCCGAGTTCATCTTCTCCGGCGGCAACGGGGTCAAGGATTGGGGACTTTTCCACAGGACGGCCGAAGCGTTGGGCGCTACCGAGGGCGCGTCCCGGGTGGCGGTGGACGACGGCTTCATGGCTCGCGACCGGCAGGTTGGCGCGTCCGGCACCTGGGTCACTGCACGGGTCTACGTGGCCGTGGGGATTTCCGGGGCGATCCAGCACCTGCAAGGCATCGGTGCCTGCGACAAGGTGGTGGCGATCAACCTCGACCCTGGCTGCGACATGATCAAACGGGCCGACCTGTCGGTGATCGGCGAAAGCGCGGAGATTCTTCAAGCTTTGATCGCGGCGGTAGAGGCTTACCGCAACGAAGCCAAGCGCGATGCGGCTTAAGGAAAGGAAAGGGTTATGAGCACGAAAATCATCAGCCTGGTGTCCATCGGCGCCCACCCGACCTCCGGCCGGCCACGTCGCGCGGAACAGGATGCGCGGGCGGTGGAACTGGGTCTGCAACTGGCTGGGGATAACCTGCAAGTGCTGCATGCCGGCGACGTCGCGGAACCTGCGCTGCGCGCTTATCTGGGCATGGGCCTGGAGCAGTTGCATGTGCTTGAACAACCTTCAGGCGCCGATGCACTGCCGGCATTGACCGCGTATTTGCGTGATGCCGGAGCTCAGGTCGTGCTGACCGGCAGCCAGGCGGAAACCGGCGAAGGCTCGGGCATGTTGCCGTTCCTGCTGGCGGAGAATCTGGGCTGGCCGCTCGTCGTAGGGCTGGCTCAAGTTGAATCCATCGACGGCGGTTCGGCGCTGGTGCTGCAAGCTTTACCACGCGGTCAGCGTCGTCGTTTGAAAGTGCGGCTACCGTTTCTCGCGACGGTGGATAACGCTGCGCCGAAACCTCGGCAGAGCGCTTACGGCCCGGCCCGACGCGGGGTGTTGCAGGCGGATGAAGTCGAAGTGATCGACGATGAACTGCTGGCGGTCGCCACCCTGCAACCGGCCAAACCACGGCCTAAACGTTTGAAGGTGATCAAGGCCAAGAGCGGCGCGGACCGGATGAAAGCGGCCACGGCCAAGGCCAGTGGCGGCGGTGGGCAGGTCCTCAAAGGGCTGAGTCCCGAGGCGGGGGCCGAGGCGATTCTCAAGCTCCTGATCGAAGAAGGCGTGGTCCGTTAACAGCTAATCGGCACAGATCCAATGTGGGAGCGGCCTGCTCGCGAATGCAGTCTGTCAGTCAAATTGATGTTGGAGATGACGCCTCTTCGCGAGCAGGCTCGCTCCCACAAGGGAAAAATAATGGCAGTTGAGTTTCGTTCGGCCGTGCGTGCGGATGCGCGTGAGATTGCTCGTTTGTTTCAGATCACATCAGAGGGCGCCGCGGACTACATCTGGAGCCAGTTGGCGGAGCCCGGTCAGGATCTGCTGGACGTCGGCACCCTTCGATATGCCCGTGACAACGTGGACTTCTCCTGGCAGAACTGCCTGATTGCAGAGTCCGACGGCCAGGTCATTGGCATGATGCATAGCTACGTGATGCGTCACGATCCGCTGGCACCGCCTGTGACCGACCCGGTCCTGGCGCCATACGCGACGATGGAAATCCCCGACACCCTCTACATTTCCAGCCTGGCGCTGCATGAGGGCTGGCGCAACCTGGGCCTGGGCAAGCAATTGCTCGACTACGCCTATGATCGTGCCAACCAGCTCGAGCTCAATGGCTTGAGCCTGATCGACTACGCCGTGAACACCGGCGCTCGTCGGTTTTACGAGCGACATGGCTTCCGGATCGTCGATACCTGCCAGGTCACGCCGCATCCGATGATTCGGGTGACGGGTGAGGCCTATCTGATGTATCGACCGTAGGATTGGTGTCTGCGGCTTTCCTTCGTCGGGTTTGAGGGTGATCCTAGCAGAACTGCTAGTGTCGGTTTTGCGGGTGGTTTGTTACGTTGATGAACAGGTGATGCCCGCTTACCCTGAGCTGGGTGATCGCCCGATCAACCCGCGAAGTTGCCGAAGCACTGCGGGTCAATTACGTCTGCAAAAGGACGCTGTCGATGCCCGCTCCTCGTCAAACCCGAGGTCTTGTCCGCTCTCCTGCTGTGGCCTTTTCGCGAACCCTGTTGCTGGCGCCTGATCTGCAACAGACCATCCTCGCTGAACTGGACCGCACGGGTCCGAATCGTCTTGCCTATACCCCCTATGGTTCCCAGAGCAGCCTGCTTGCAGCGCAAAGCAGGCTTGGCTTCAGTGGACAGCTCATGGAGCGGCCAACGGGCTGGTATCACCTGGGTAATGGTCACCGTGTGTATAACCCGGTGTTGATGCGCTTTCATAGCCCGGACCGGTTGAGTCCGTTTAGTAAGGGCGGATTGAATCCTTATGTTTACTGCGTGGGGGACCCGGTCAACTTCACAGATCCAACCGGTGAGTTCGGCTTGGCGATTTCTCAACTAATTCAGCGATCTCTGACTGCAGCCTTGCATGTCGGGATTCCAGCAGGGCTATTGCTGGCACCGAAGGCTACCGGTTTGGCGTTGCAAGGCGTTCGTGCCAGCTTGGCTGGCTCTGCTACCAGTGCTGCTGGCGCTCTCCTTCAGTTAGGAGGGGTAGCGGCCGGTACATATGTCTCCAATGTAGGAATAGCATTATCTGTGGGTGGTCTTTTCACACGGGTAGCTGTGACAGCCCGTGCGGCCTATCAGAGAGGTGCGCTATGGGCGACTGTCAGAGGAAACTTGAGAAGTGTATTCGGGATGTCCAGAGCAACACCGACAGGAACTGCAGCAGGTGTTGGAGGCGGTAATTCAATGTCTCTCAATGTCATATCACCCTCTAATACTGCATTACCAAGTCGCGTACCGCTGGCAGGCTCGGCCGAGACCCCGCCGTTTGCGTCCAGTATTGCCATCAGAACGCGCTAATTTTTTAGGTCGAGCTTGGTTACCCACAAACCCTGTTAGCGCTTCTGTGGATAACCTGTTCGCCCCTGGCTCCAGCCTATGCAAACCAAGCCCTGCAGCCAGTCGTACAAAAAACACTCAGCCTAACCCACGGTTTTTTCGAGCTTTTTCCAGAGGATAAGTTTGTCGGCGAGCCAATACTTGCCCCCAATCTCTGTTGGCGCTTCTGTGGATAAGATGTTTGCTGTCCGCTGTAGGCCATGTAAAACGGACTTATCAGGCTGTTGATCAAAAAACGATCAAAACCTTGTTTTACACCGATAAACCTCCTGCGAAGCCCTGTTTTTCACGGCTTTGAGCGGTTTTCCACAGATCTGCCGTAGTTGCCCCCAAAGTCTGTTGGCGCTTCTGTGGATAAGGTGTTCGCCATCCTCTGTGGGCCAGGTAAACCGTGGCTTGTAGGCTTTAGGTCAAAAAACAACCAATTGTTGTCAAGAACCCTTGTTCCCGATAAGTCACGGATTTTCTTCGCATTCTGTGAATAAAATTTTCACCGATTCCACACTTGTCCCCATTTGCTGTGGGTGGAGTTGTGGATAACTTGTTCGCCAAACCCTGCAAGCCACGTTCCGCATAGGCCTGAACGCAATAGATCAGATTTCATACAGTTCCAAGGCCCTTCCTGACTTCGATCGGTCACCTGTTTTCACTCGCACGGCACAAGACAGCCGTCACTTATCCACATCCGGTTCAGGGAGAACGCGCGGGATGAGGCGTACCCGGATCGGGTGTTGAATGGTTATGTGAAGGTGCGGTTGGTGGAGGAGTGCATCGTGGAAGAGTTTATTGGTGAGGATGGCAGTGTGCGGTGGTCTTCGAGTTGATCGGGTGAATGTAAGGCCGCTTACGCGAGCAAGCCCGCTCCCACACTTGATCTGCGTCGTTCACAAAACTTGTGTACGCCACCGATCCACTGTGGGAGCGGGCTTGCTCGCGAAGCTTTTGATCTTAATCAGCCCTGAACCGGAACACCTTTGAGGTACGGCGCAGGCTCAGCCCCAAGGTTGTTCAGCAAGCGCTCGCTGTACCAGTCCACAAAGTTCACCACACCAAACTCATAGGTCTTGGAATAAGGCCCTGGCTGGTACGCCGTGGAGTTGATCCCGCGCTGGTTCTCTTCCGCCAGGCGACGGTCCTGGTCGTTGGTCGCATCCCAGACCTGGCGCATGCGCTCCACGTCGTAGTCCACGCCTTCGACCGCGTCCTTGTGCACGACCCACTTGGTGGTGACCATGGTTTCCTGGGCGCTGATCGGCCACACCGTGAAGACGATGATGTGATCGCCCATGCAGTGGTTCCACGAGTGCGGCAGGTGCAGGATGCGCATCGAGCCCAGGTCCGGGTTCTTGATGCGGCCCATGAGTTTGGCGCAGCCTTGTTTGCCGTCCAGGGTCATCGACACGGTGCCCTTGAGCAGCGGCATGCGCACGATGCGGTTACGCAGGCCGAAGCTGGCGTGGGCGTAAGGGATTTTCTCGGCTTCCCAGGCGGCGGCGGAGGCGGCGACGTGGTCCTTGAACGCCTGGTCGGCGCGCGGGTCGGTGACGTCATCCCACTCCAGCAGGGTTTTCAGCAGTTCCGGGTGCGACGCGTTGCAGTGGTAGCACTCGCGGTTGTTTTCCAGCACAAGCTTCCAGTTGGCCTTTTCCATCAAGGTGGTGGTAATCGCCACCTTGGTGTTTTCCATGTCGTACGGTTCCATGTAATGGTTCAGCGTCGACAGAAAGTCATCAATGGCCGGCGGGTTCTCCGCCAGGCTGATGAAGATGTAGCCGCCGGCAGTCTTCACGTTCACCGGCTTGAGGCCGTACTGCTTCATGTCGAAGTCGGCGCCCATTTCGGTGCCGGCGAACAGAAGGCGACCGTCCAGCTCGTAGGTCCACTGGTGGTAGTGGCAGACCAGCTTGGCGACCTTGCCCTTTTCACTGGTGCATAGCCGCGAACCGCGGTGACGGCAAACGTTGTGGAACGCATGCACCACGCCTTCGGCGCCGCGAATCACGATGATCGGGTTCTTGCCGATTTGCAGGGTCAGGTAGTTGCCCTTGGTCGGGATCTCGCAGGTCATGCCGGCGATCAGCCACTCTTTCTGGAAGATTTCCTGCATGTCGATATCAAACAGCCGCTCGTCAGAGTAAAACGGCTGCGGCAGCGAGAAAGTACGCTCGCGCTCTTGCAGCATCTGCGCGGTGGCCTTGCGTGCGGGTTCCAGCGGATCGCCCAGGCTGATTTTTGCGGTGACGTCCATCGATTTGATCCTCAAGGCCATTCTGTGTGGCCGGCGAAAGTGGCTAATCAGGGTTACTACGCAAGGTGTAAGGATTATGTATTGGTATGGGGCGAGTGTGGGGCCGGCGCTGGCCAGAACCTTATCCATGGGCGACATGGCCCAATCTGTTCCCGACGCGCAACCCCCGGTAGTTGGGGGCTGGTCGCGATAAGTATGTGAATGTCGCAGATAGGTAAATGGGTGGTTCGCGCTATACGCAGAATCGCCAACATAAGGCCGACCATCGGCGGTGGAGAACAGCATGTCCAACAGCTTCCTGAATCCGGTAACCACCCAGACCTGGGCCAATGGTCGACACATCGTCCGTTGCGTCAAAGTCATCCAGGAAACCTGGGATGTGCGCACCTTCTGCTTTATGGCTGACCAGCCGATCCTGTTCTTCTTCAAGCCGGGGCAATTCGTCACCCTGGAGCTGGAAATCGAAGGCGTGCCGATCATGCGCTCCTACACCATTTCCAGCTCGCCCTCGGTGCCGTACAGCTTTTCGGTAACGATCAAACGCGTGCCGGGCGGCAAGGTCTCGAACTGGCTGCACGACACTCTGCATGAAGGCCAGGAGCTGGCAGTACACGGCCCGGTCGGGCTGTTCAACGCCATGGACTTCACCGCGCCGAAGGTGTTGTACCTCAGCGGCGGCGTCGGTATCACGCCGGTCATGTCGATGGCGCGCTGGTTTTACGACACCAACGGCAACGTCGACATGGTGTTTATCCACAGCGCCCGCTCGCCCAAGGACATCATCTACCACCGCGAGCTGGAACACATGGCGTCGCGGATCGACAACTTCAGCCTGCACCTGATCTGCGAGAAGCATGGCCTGGGTGAGCCGTGGGCCGGATATCGCGGTTACCTGAACCAGAAAATGCTTGAGTTGATGGCACCGGACTTCCTTGAGAGGGAAGTCTTCTGCTGCGGCCCGACCCCGTACATGAACGCTGTCAAACGAATGCTCGAGACCATCGGTTTCGACATGTCGCGATATCATGAAGAATCCTTCGGCGCGACGCCACCGGAAGCTCGCGCCGATGCGGTGGAGCAGGCCGAAATCGCAGCGGACGCACCGGACATCGACGTGGCGGATCTGCACCAGGTGGAATTCACGGCGTCCGGCAAGAGCATTCGTGTGGCGCCGGGTGAAACCGTGCATGCCGCAGCGGCCAAGCTCGGTCTGTTGATTCCGAAGGCGTGCGGGATGGGGATCTGCGGCACGTGCAAGGTGTTGAAACTCGGTGGCGAGGTCGAAATGGACCACAACGGCGGGATTACCGAAGAAGACGAAGCCGAGGGGTTCATCCTGTCGTGCTGCAGCGTGCCGAAGGGCGACGTGCGCATCGAGTTCTGATATCGGTTGCCAGTTAGCACCGAACCTGTGGGAGCGAGCCTGCTCGCGATAGCGGTGGTGAATGTACCGGCGCTTTCGCGAGCAGGCTCGCTCCCACAAGGGTTGGTATTTCAGTCCACAAACAAATCCGGCATCAGCTTGTCGTTGGTGCCGGGCTCGAAGCGGTAATGATCGAATTCGGTCACGCCATTTTCCCGCAGAATCTCTTCATCAATCAGCAGCCGACCGGTGATGCTGCAGCCGCTGCTGTCCAGAATGACGTGGGCGGCATCCGCCATGATCGCGGGCGTTCGTGCGTGTTTGAACGACTCGCGTGACCCGAGTTGAAACTCGATCGCAGCGGTCGCAATCATCGTCTGCGGCCACAGCGAGTTGACGCTGATGCCGTAGTTTTTGAATTCCTCGCTCATGCCCAGGGTCAGCATGCTCATGCCGTATTTGGTCACGGTATAGGGGCTGTACTGGGCAAACCACTTGGTCGCCAGGTTCAGCGGCGGGGACAGGTTGAGAATGTGGCCGCTGCTCTTTCTCAAGTACGGCAGGGCGGCCTGGCTGCACAGCAGCACGGCGCGGGTGTTGATCTGGTGCATCAGATCAAAGCGCTTGAGCTCGATGTGTTGCACCCCGGTCAGCTTGATCGCGCCGGCGTTGTTGACCAGTGCATCGATGCCGCCGAAGTGTTCGTTGGCCTGGGCCAGCGCCTCACGCACCGCGACTTCATCGCGTACGTCCACTTGCAAGGCCAACGCCTTGCCGCCGGCGGCTTCGACTTCCTGCGCCACACTGAAAATCGTGCCCGGCAGCTTGGGATGGGGTTCGGCGCTTTTGGCGGCAATCACGATATTGGCACCGTCGCGCGCGGCCCGCAGCGCGATCTCGCGACCGATCCCGCGGCTGGCGCCGGTGATGAACAGGGTCTTGCCTTGTAGTGACATGCGTGCGCTCCTGATTGTTGTTATCTGAGCGAATGGAACGGCTCGCCAGTCAATGTAGACGAAGTCTTCAGGTGTACGCGGTCACTGTGGCGAGGGAGCTTGCTCCCGCTGGGCTGCGAAGCAGACCCAAAGTCTGAGAATGCGGTCTGTAGGCAGACCGCATTGGCTGGTTTTACGACTGCTGCGCAGCCGAGCGGGAGCAAGCTCCCTCGCCACAGGGGGTAGGGTTGCGGCTTAGCGGGACATCACTTCGCGAATGTCCGCCGCCAATTCCCGTACACGTTCCTCTTCGGTATCCCACGAGCACATGAAGCGTGCGCCGCCGTTGCCGATGAAAGTGTAGAAGCGCCAGCCCTTGGCCGTCAGCGCGGCGATTGCCGGTTCCGAGAGTTGCAGGAATACGCCGTTGGCCTGCACCGGGAACATCAGTTCCACGCCTGGAATGTCGCTGACCAGTTCGGCCAGCAATTGCGCGCAGTGGTTGGCGTGGCGGGCGTATTTGAGCCAGGCGTCGTTTTCCAGAATTCCGACCCAGGGTGCCGACAGGAAGCGCATCTTGGAAGCCAGCTGTCCGGCCTGTTTGCAGCGGTAATCGAAGTCTTCGGCCAGTTTGTGGTTGAAGAACAGGATCGCTTCACCCACCGCCATGCCGTTTTTCGTGCCGCCGAAGCACAACACGTCGACACCGGCCTTCCAGGTCAGGTCTGCCGGCGAGCAGCCCAGGAATGCGCAGGCGTTGGAGAACCGCGCGCCGTCCATGTGCAGGTTCAGGCCGAGCTCCTTGCAAGTGACACTGATGGCGCGGATTTCTTCGGGGGTGTAGATGCTGCCGACTTCGGTGGCCTGGGTCAGGGTCACCACGCGGGGTTTGGGGTAGTGGATATCCTGGCGCTTGAGGGCGACTTCACGGATCGATTCCGGGGTCAGCTTGCCATTTTCGGTACGGGCAACGAGCAACTTCGAGCCGTTGGAGAAGAACTCCGGTGCGCCGCATTCGTCGGTTTCGACGTGGGCGGTTTCCGAGCAGATCACGCTGTGGTAACTCTGGCACAGCGACGACAGGGCCAGGGAGTTGGCGGCGGTGCCGTTGAAGGCAAAGAACACTTCACAGTCGGTTTCAAACAGTTTGCGGAATTGATCGGACGCGCGAGCGGTCCACTCATCGTCGCCGTAAGCGCGCTGGTGGCCGTGGTTGGCCTGTTCCATGGCCGCCCAGGCTTCAGGGCAGATACCGGAGTAGTTGTCGCTGGCGAACTGTTGGCTCTTATCGGTCATGGCCGGCTTCCGTGGTCGAACCTCTTATGGTTAAGAGCTTCGTGGTCAATGATGGTGCGCACTTTACCGAAGATCGTCCGGGGAGCACACGGGATGTTTCTGTCAGAAAAATACAGGGATGACGGGCAATTATGCACATGACTCAACGGGACGGTGCACTGGATCTGCTCAAGTGGCTTGCGCTCTTGAGCATGGTGCTCGATCACCTGCGATATGTCGGTTATCCCGTCGATATTCTGTATGTGCCAGGTAGGTTGGCGTTCCCGTGGTTCTGTCTGGCGATGGCGGCCAATCTGTCGCGCGCCCCAAGCGTCACGACCGACGGCCAGTGGCGTTATATGGGGTGGTTGCTGCTGTTTAGCGCCATCAGTGAAATTCCCTACCGAATGTTCATTCCTGATCCCGACACCTTGAATGTGTTGCCCACGCTGGCCCTGGGCCTGTTGGTGGCGCGTGGCTGGCAGCAACCGCTGCTGCAACCGCTGCTGCAATCGCGACTGCTGGCGGCCGCTGCCGTGGTGTTGGCGGCACTGTTCCCGGAGCGACTGATGTTCGGTTTTTTCGGGGTGCTGTTGCCGTTGGCGATGCTGCTGGTGATCAGGCTGCCCTGGTATTTCAGCCTGTTGCCGGGGCTGGTGTGCCTGGCGGCCAATCAGTGGGAGGTGCTGTATTACTCGGCCCGGTTTGGCAATGGTGCTGCCATTCTCGGCATCGCCACTTGTCTGATCGCGCCATTGCTGGGACTGGTCTTGTTGCGACATGCCCGAGGCGTCCGGCCACCGCCGATGCGGCGCTGGGCGTACGCCTTGTATCCGCTGCATTTTCTCCTGCTGCTACTCGTCCGCCAGATCGCCGCCTGACCCTGTGGGAGCGAGCCTGCTCGCGAAGAGGGAGTGCCAGGCGACATCAATGTTGCTGATACACCGCCTTCGCGAGCAGGCTCGCTCCCACAGGGATCCTTGCTGGTTCGGAGATCGTGTTCGGCATGCCATTTCCCGCCATGTCGTAAACGCACCTTTGCGTGGCGTCCGTAGGCATTTGGCCTGTCTGCGCCGGTCATACCATCGCATTCAAAGGGCACTGCCGAAAGGTACGTGCCTCACCGAGACGAATGGCGCACCACCGCCGCTGGGAGAGACGCGATGTTCAGCAAGCAAGACCAGATCAAAGGCTACGACGATGCACTGCTGGCGGCGATGAATGCCGAGGAGCAACGCCAGGAAGATCACATCGAGCTGATCGCGTCAGAGAACTACACCAGCAAACGCGTCATGGAAGCGCAAGGCAGTGGCCTGACCAACAAATACGCCGAAGGCTATCCGGGCAAGCGCTACTACGGTGGCTGCGAGCACGTCGACAAGGTTGAAGCCCTGGCCATCGAACGCGCCAAGCAACTGTTCGGTGCCGACTACGCCAACGTGCAGCCGCACTCCGGTTCTTCGGCCAACAGCGCCGTTTACCTGGCCCTGCTGCAAGCCGGCGACACCATTCTCGGCATGAGCCTGGCCCATGGTGGTCACCTGACCCACGGCGCCAAAGTGTCGTCCTCGGGCAAGCTGTACAACGCCGTGCAGTACGGCATCGACACCAAGACCGGGCTGATCGACTACGACGAAGTCGAGCGCCTGGCTGTCGAATGCAAACCGAAGATGATCGTCGCCGGCTTCTCGGCCTACTCCAAGACCCTCGACTTTCCACGTTTCCGTCAGATCGCCGACAAGGTCGGAGCGCTGCTGTTTGTCGACATGGCTCACGTCGCCGGTCTGGTCGCTGCCGGCCTGTATCCGAACCCGTTGCCGTACGCCGATGTGGTCACCACCACCACCCACAAGACCCTGCGCGGTCCGCGTGGCGGCCTGATCCTGTGCAAGTCCAACGAAGAAATCGAGAAGAAGCTCAACTCGGCAGTCTTCCCGGGTGCCCAGGGCGGCCCGCTGATGCACGTGATCGCCGGTAAGGCCGTGTGCTTCAAGGAAGCGCTGGAGCCTGGCTTCAAGGCTTACCAGCAGCAAGTGATCGACAACGCCCAGGCCATGGCCGGCGTATTTATCAAACGCGGCTACGATGTAGTGTCCGGCGGTACCGATAACCACCTGTTCCTGGTCAGCCTGATCCGTCAGGGCCTCACCGGCAAAGAGGCGGACGCAGCACTCGGTCGCGCCCACATCACCGTGAACAAGAACGCTGTCCCGAATGATCCACAGTCGCCGTTCGTGACCTCCGGCCTGCGTATCGGCACCCCGGCGGTGACCACTCGCGGCTTCAAGGTGACCCAGTGCGTCACGCTCGCTGGCTGGATCTGCGACATCCTCGACAACCTCGGCGACGCCGACGTCGAAGCGAATGTCGCGCAGCAAGTGTCGGCACTGTGCGCGGACTTCCCGGTTTATCGCTGAGCGCGGTTTTGGAGTAAATGACTATGCAACGCTACTCGGGCTTCGGCCTCTTCAAACACTCCCTCAGCCATCACGAAAACTGGCAGAAAATGTGGCGCACGCCGACCCCTAAAAAGGTCTATGACGTGGTCATCGTCGGCGGTGGCGGGCATGGTCTCGCCACGGCTTACTACCTGGCGAAAGAACACGGCATCACCAACGTGGCCGTGGTCGAGAAGGGCTGGCTGGGCGGCGGTAACACCGCGCGCAACACCACCATCGTTCGCTCCAACTACCTGTGGGACGAGTCGGCGCACCTGTACGAACACGCGATGAAACTGTGGGAAGGCCTGTCCCAGGACCTGAACTACAACGTGATGTTCTCCCAGCGTGGCGTCTACAACTTGTGCCACACCTTGCAGGACATCCGTGATTCCGAGCGTCGGGTCAGCGCCAACCGCCTCAACGGCGTGGACGGCGAACTGCTCGATGCCAAACAAGTGGCCGACGAGATTCCGTACCTCGACTGCTCGAAAAACACCCGCTACCCGGTGATGGGCGCCACCGTTCAGCGTCGCGGCGGCGTGGCCCGTCACGATGCCGTGGCCTGGGGTTTTGCCCGTGCCGCCGACGCCTTGGGCGTGGACCTGATTCAACAGACCGAAGTGATCGGCTTCCGCAAGGAAAACGGCGTGTGCATCGGTGTTGAAACCAACAAGGGCTTCATCGGCGCCAAGCGCGTCGGTGTAGTGACCGCCGGTAACTCCGGGCACATGGCCAAACTCGCCGGTTTCCGTTTGCCGATTGAATCCCACCCGCTGCAAGCGCTGGTATCCGAGCCGATCAAGCCGATTATCGACAGCGTGATCATGTCCAACGCCGTGCACGGTTACATCAGCCAGTCCGACAAGGGCGACCTGGTGATCGGCGCCGGTATCGACGGCTACAACGGCTACGGCCAGCGTGGTTCGTACCCGGTGATCGAGCACACCATCCAGGCCATCGTCGAGATGTTCCCGGTGCTGTCGCGCGTACGCATGAACCGGCAGTGGGGCGGCATCGTCGACACCACGCCGGACGCGTGCCCGATCATCTCGAAAACCCCGGTGCCGAACATGTTCTTCAACTGCGGTTGGGGTACCGGTGGCTTCAAGGCAACACCTGGCTCGGGCAACGTCTTTGCCGCCAGCCTGGCCAAGGGTGAAATGCACCCGTTGGCTGCACCTTTCTCCATCGACCGTTTCCACAACGGTGCGTTGATCGACGAACACGGCGCTGCAGCAGTCGCCCACTAACAGGAGAAATCCCTATGTTGCATATCTTCTGTCCTCACTGTGGCGAACTGCGCTCCGAAGAGGAATTCCACGCATCCGGCCAGGCGCATATCCCGCGCCCACTGGACCCGGCCAGCTGCACCGACGAGGAGTGGGGCGACTACATGTTCTTCCGCGATAACCCTCGCGGTCTGCACCACGAACTCTGGGATCATGTCGCCGGCTGCCGTCAGTACTTCAACGCCACCCGTGACACCGTGACCTACGAGATTCTCGAAACCTACAAGATCGGCACCAAGCCACAATTCACCGACAAGACCGACAGCCCGAAAGCGGCCGCCACGGCTCTGGGAGAGAAGGTATGAGCCAGATCAATCGCCTGTCCAACGGCGGACGGATCGACCGCAACAAAGTGCTGAGCTTCACCTTCAACGGCCAGGTCTACAAAGGCTTCGAAGGCGATTCCCTGGCCGCAGCCTTGATTGCCAACGGTGTGGACATCATCGGTCGCAGCTTCAAGTACTCCCGTCCGCGCGGCATCTTTGCCGCCGGTGCCGAAGAGCCGAACGCCGTGCTGCAGATCGGCGCGACCGAAGCCACGCAGATCCCCAACGTACGCGCCACGCAACAAGCGCTGTATCAAGGTTTGGTCGCCACCAGCACCAACGGCTGGCCAAGCGTGAACAACGACATGATGGGGATTCTCGGCAAGGTCGGCGGCAAGCTGATGCCGCCGGGCTTCTACTACAAAACCTTCATGTACCCGCAATCGTTCTGGATGACTTACGAGAAGTACATTCGTAAGGCCGCAGGTTTAGGCCGCTCGCCGACCGAGAACGATCCGGACACCTACGACTACATGAACCAGCACTGCGACGTGCTGATCGTCGGCGGTGGTCCTGCTGGCCTGGCCGCTGCACTGGCAGCTGCGCGCAGCGGCGCACGCGTGATCCTGGCCGATGAGCAGGAAGAGTTCGGCGGCAGCCTGCTCGACTCCCGCGAAAGCCTCGACGGCAAGCCGGCCACCGAGTGGGTCGCCAGCGTCATCGCCGAACTCAAGGACACCCCGGACGTGCTGCTGTTGCCGCGCGCCACGGTCAACGGTTACCACGACCATAACTTCCTGACCATTCACGAGCGCCTGACCGATCACCTCGGCGATCGCGCCCCGATTGGCCAGGTCCGTCAGCGCATCCACCGGGTTCGCGCCAAGCGCGTGGTGCTGGCAACCGGCGCTCATGAACGTCCACTGGTTTATGGCAACAACGACGTGCCGGGCAACATGCTCGCCGGCGCTGTCTCGACTTACGTGCGTCGTTACGGCGTGGCGCCAGGCAAAAAACTGGTGCTGTCGACCAACAACGACCACGCCTACCGCGTCGCTCTGGATTGGCTCGACGCCAGCCTGCAAGTCGTGGCCATCGCCGATGCCCGCAGCAATCCACGCGGTGCACTGGTTGAAGAAGCTCGCGCCAAAGGCATTCGCATCCTCACCGGTAGCGCCGTGATCGAGGCCCGCGGCACCAAGCGCGTGACCGCAGCCCGCGTGGCGGCGATCGATGTCAAAGCGCACGCGGTGACCAGTCCTGGTGAATGGCTCGATTGCGATCTGGTCGCCAGCTCCGGCGGTTACAGCCCGGTGGTCCACCTGGCGTCGCACCTGGGCGGCAAGCCGATCTGGCGCGATGACATCCTCGGTTTCGTACCGGGCGAAGCACCGCAGAAACGCGTGTGCGTCGGTGGCATCAATGGTGTCTACGGTCTCGGCGATTCCCTCGCCGATGGTTTCGAAGGTGGCGCTCGCGCGGCCAGTGAAGCCGGTTTCAGCGGGGTCGAAGGGACCCTGCCCAAAGCCCTGAGCCGTGTCGAAGAGCCGACCCTGGCGCTGTTCCAGGTGCCTCATGAAAAGAACTCTGCGCGTGCGCCGAAGCAATTCGTCGACTTCCAGAACGACGTCACCGCCGGTGGCATCGAACTGGCGACCCGCGAAGGCTTCGAGTCGGTCGAGCACGTTAAACGCTACACCGCACTGGGCTTCGGCACTGACCAGGGCAAGCTCGGCAACGTCAACGGCCTGGCCATCGCCGCCCGTTCACTGAACGTGACCATCCCGCAGATGGGCACCACCATGTTCCGTCCGAACTACACGCCGGTCACCTTCGGCGCCGTGGCCGGCCGTCACTGTGGGCACATCTTTGAGCCGGTTCGCTTCACCGCGCTGCATCACTGGCACGTGAAGAACGGCGCCGAATTCGAAGACGTCGGTCAGTGGAAACGCCCGTGGTACTTCCCGAAAAATGGTGAAGGCCTGCACACCGCGGTCAAGCGCGAATGCAAAGCCGTGCGCGACAGCGTTGGCCTGCTGGACGCTTCGACCCTGGGCAAGATCGACATCCAGGGCCCGGACTCCCGTGAGTTCCTCAACCGCATCTACACCAACGCCTGGACCAAGCTCGACGTGGGCAAGGCGCGTTACGGCCTGATGTGCAAAGAAGACGGCATGGTGTTCGACGACGGCGTAACCGCCTGCCTGGCCGACAACCACTTCGTGATGACCACCACCACCGGCGGCGCTGCACGCGTGCTGCAATGGCTGGAAATCTACCACCAGACCGAATGGCCAGACCTGAAGGTGTACTTCACTTCCGTGACGGATCACTGGGCAACCATGACCCTGTCCGGGCCGAACAGCCGCAAGCTGCTCAGCGAAGTCACCGACATCGACCTGACCAATGAAGCGTTCCCGTTCATGACCTGGAAAGAAGGCCTGGTCGGCGGAGTGCCGGCGCGGGTGTTCCGGATTTCGTTTACCGGTGAGCTGTCGTACGAAGTCAACGTGCAGGCTGACTATGCGATGGGCGTCTTGGAAAAAATTGTTGATGCTGGCAAGAAGTACAACCTGACGCCATATGGCACCGAAACCATGCACGTGCTGCGGGCCGAGAAGGGCTTCATCATCGTCGGGCAGGACACTGACGGGTCGATGACCCCGGATGACCTGAACATGGGCTGGTGTGTCGGTCGCACTAAACCGTTCTCCTGGATCGGCCAGCGTGGCATGAACCGTGAAGACTGCGTGCGTGATCAGCGCAAACAGTTGGTGGGCCTGAAGCCGATCGATCCGACCAAATGGCTGCCTGAAGGCGCGCAACTGGTGTTCAACACCAAGCAAGCGATCCCGATGAGCATGGTCGGTCACGTGACGTCCAGCTACCTGCACAACTCCCTGGGCTATTCGTTTGCCATGGGCGTGGTCAAAGGCGGCTTGAAGCGCATCGGTGAGCGGGTGTTCGCACCGCTGGCGGATGGCAGCGTGATCGAGGCGGAAATCGTTTCTTCGGTGTTCTTCGATCCGAAAGGTGATCGCCAGAACGTGTGATGGTCTCGAGATCTGTGGGCGGGCTACCAATCGCTAGCAGGCTAGCTCCCACAGGGGAAAGCGGTTGAATGTGGGAGCTAGCCCTGCTGGCGATGACGGCAGTGCAGCCACCACAAGAACCAACAGAATTCAGGAAAGGTGCTTTATGACCGCAGCCAATGTGTACCAACAACGCCCAACCACCGGGGCCAAGGCCGAGTCGTCGTTGCATCATGCCGACCTCGCCAGCCTGGTGGGCAAGGGCCGCAAAAGCGCCGGCGTGATCGTGCGTGAGAAAAAACTCCTCGGCCACCTGACCATTCGTGGCGATGGCCACGATGCGGCCTTCGCCGCTGGCGTGCACAAAGCCTTGGGCATTGAATTGCCCGGTGCGTTGACCGTCATCGTCAAAGGCGAAACCAGCCTGCAATGGATGGGACCGGATGAATGGCTGCTGATCGTGCCGACCGGTGAAGAATTCGCCGTGGAGAAAAAGCTGCGTGAAGCGCTGGGCGACCTGCACATTGCCATCGTCAACGTTAGCGGCGGTCAGCAGCTCCTCGAACTGAGCGGCCCGAACGTGCGCCAGGTATTGATGAAATCCACCAGCTACGACGTGCACCCCAACAGCTTTCCGGTCGGCAAGGCAGTCGGCACCGTGTTTGCCAAATCGCAACTGATGATCCGCCACACCGCCGAAGACACCTGGGAACTGCTGATCCGTCGCAGCTTCTCGGATTACTGGTGGTTGTGGTTGCAGGATGCGGCTGCCGAGTACGGGCTTAGCGTTCAGGCCTGACCCAGTGGTGTGTCATGACTGCTTTTGTGGCGAGGGAGCTTGCTCCAGCTCGGCTGCGAAGCAGTCGTAAAACCTGAACCCGCGTTCCTTCTGAAGGCATGCGGTTGCTGATTTTGGGGTCGCTTCGCAACCCAGCGGGAGCAAGCTCCCTCGCCACAGAGTTCTCTCTGATCACTGTTGTAGCAGCAGGAGTCACCGCACTATGAGCCGCGCCCCAGACACATGGATTCTGACCGCCGACTGCCCAAGCGTCCTCGGCACCGTGGATGCGGTGACCCGCTTTCTGTTCGAGCAGGGCTGCTACGTCACCGAGCACCATTCCTTCGATGACCGGCTCTCGGGCCGCTTCTTCATTCGAGTGGAGTTCCGCCAGCCCGACGGTTTCGACGAGCAGTCGTTCCGCGCAGGTTTGCAGGAGCGCGGTGAAGCCTTCGGCATGATCTTCGAACTGACCGCGCCGAACTACCGGCCGAAAGTGGTGATCATGGTCTCCAAGGCCGATCACTGCCTCAACGATTTGCTCTACCGCCAGCGCATCGGCCAGTTGTCCATGGATGTGGCCGCCGTGATCTCCAATCATCCGGATCTCAAGCCGTTGGCCGATTGGCACCAGATTCCGTACTACCACTTCCCGCTGGACCCGAACGACAAGCCGTCCCAGGAGCGTCAGGTCTGGCAGGTGATCGAAGAGTCCGGGGCTGAACTGGTGATCCTTGCGCGTTACATGCAAGTCCTGTCGCCAGAGCTGTGCCGCAAACTCGATGGCAAGGCGATCAATATTCACCACTCCCTGCTGCCGGGTTTCAAAGGCGCCAAGCCGTATCACCAGGCTTACAACAAGGGCGTGAAACTGGTCGGCGCCACGGCGCACTACATCAACAACGACCTCGACGAAGGCCCGATCATTGCGCAGGGCGTGGAGGCTGTGGACCACAGCCACTATCCCGAGGACCTGATTGCCAAAGGCCGGGATATCGAAGGACTGACCCTGGCGCGGGCCGTTGGTTATCACATTGAACGACGCGTGTTTTTGAACGCGAACAGAACGGTCGTTCTTTAGATCGCCATCGTCGGATCGCCGCCCGGGGCAAGCCCGCTCCCACAGTGGGCTGAGGTATACCCGAGATCTGTGGGCGACATAAAACCCTGTGGGAGCGAGCTTGCTCGCGATGGCGGCATAACAGACAACACAAGACGCACAAGCAATAACCCGAGCAATCAACGCGCCGCCGATCCCGGGCGACGCGGCTATTACATAAAAACAACAGCGAGGTGAAAGCATGTCTGGCAATCGTGGTGTGGTGTATCTCGGCAATGGCAAGGTCGAAATACAGAAAATCGACTATCCGAAAATGCAGGACCCGCGCGGCAGGAAGATTAACCATGCTGTCATCCTGCGCGTGGTTTCCACCAACATCTGTGGTTCCGACCAGCACATGGTGCGCGGCCGTACTACCGCTCAAACCGGCCTGGTGCTGGGCCATGAAATCACCGGTGAAGTGATCGAGAAGGGTAGCGACGTCGAAAACCTGAAAATCGGCGACCTGGTCTCGGTGCCGTTCAACGTGGCTTGCGGGCGCTGCCGTTCCTGCAAGGAAATGCACACCGGCGTCTGCCTCAGCGTCAACCCGGCCCGTCCAGGCGGTGCCTACGGTTATGTCGACATGGGCGACTGGACCGGTGGTCAGGCTGAATACGCGATGGTGCCGTATGCCGATTTCAACCTGCTGAAACTGCCTGATCGCGATCGCGCGATGGAAAAAATCCGCGACCTGACCTGCCTCTCCGACATTCTGCCGACCGGTTATCACGGTGCCGTGACGGCTGGCGTTGGTCCAGGCAGCACCGTGTACATCGCGGGTGCCGGCCCGGTCGGTCTGGCCGCTGCCGCTTCCGCTCGCCTGTTGGGCGCAGCAGTAGTGATCATCGGTGACGTCAACACCGTCCGCCTGGCGCACGCCAAGGCCCAGGGTTTCGAAATCGCCGACCTGTCCCTGGATACTCCACTGCACGAACAGATCGCCGCACTGCTGGGCGAGCCGGAAGTGGATTGCGCCGTCGACGCCGTAGGCTTCGAAGCGCGCGGTCATGGGCATGATGGTGTGAAACACGAAGCGCCGGCTACTGTGCTCAACTCCCTGATGGGCGTGGTTCGGGTTGCCGGCAAAATCGGTATTCCTGGCCTCTACGTCACCGAAGATCCAGGTGCAGTGGATGCCGCCGCCAAAATGGGCAGCCTGAGCATTCGCTTCGGCTTGGGTTGGGCAAAATCCCACAGCTTCCACACCGGGCAGACGCCGGTGATGAAGTACAACCGCCAGCTGATGCAGGCGATCATGTGGGATCGTATTCATATTGCTGACATTGTGGGTGTTGAGGTGATTAGCCTGGATGACGCGCCACGTGGTTATGGCGAGTTTGATGCGGGTGTGCCGAAGAAATTTGTGATTGATCCGCATAAGTTGTTTAGTGCAGCGTAAGGCTTCACGCAAAACAAAACGGCGACCTTCGGGTCGCCGTTTTTGTTAATAGTGAAGTCGTTTGGATGCGTCCTACTACTGCCGAACAGTCTCAGCCGGATCGAATATTGTTGATTGTAGAGTTGATGTTTTTTTTCCCGCGCCTGCGGAGAAGTCAGCAAGTCCAGAATCTGCTGTTCTTTGAACAGCTTCATATTTAGATCGTAAATTGACCCGCTAACCATGTTGTGAGCGCTACGGGGTTGAAGCTCTTCGTAAATATTTTGGTTGGAGTAGTTAGGACTAGGATAACTCCATTCTGTTTTAGACATAATTCCTCTCGGCAGCGGAGCGCGAGGTCCGAGTTTTGCTGTGGGTTCGATGAAAAAGTCTCTTTTGCTGCTCAACGAAGATGCGTAGCTAGACGAAGCCGAGGAAATTTTTGAGCTCCCGGACGAGATAGAGGAGTAAGAGGAGAGTTGCCCCTCGTCCGGATAGTCCAGGCTGACGATTGTTGAACGTTGTGAGTGGGGGCTCGGAAAGTCAAGGAGCGCTCGTGTGTATGCCTCGTTGGCTCGAGCCATACGTTTGGCTCTTGCCATGGGCGAGGGTCTAAGTTTTAAGAAGTTCAAAACCCCTTTCATTGGAGCGCCAAAGTGCCCAGTGTGATCACTCAGGTTCGCAGGATCCCTTTGCAATATGCATAGGCATTTAACCCACCCTTTCCAAACGGACTCCAACTGTCCGGACTGTTGAATCGCATCAACGCTGGGTTAAACGCCCGATAGCCATTCCCCAACAAATAGCACCCCGTCGCCGGATCCTGCGGTTCACCGTTGAAGCCAAGCAGGCTGAGCAAGCCGCCTCCGGGGAGCGATGGCCGTAAGGTGTGTAGGCGAAGGAACGAGGTGATGTTGCTTCGAATTCGTTCAACACCGAACGTTGTTGATCAGTGGCGAGCAAGGTTGTTTTTGCGCGGCCGTCCTGGCGCTGTTGCTGCGCCAGCAGTTGATCGTCGTGCTGCATGATGGAACGCTGCACCGCGCCTTGTATTTCGGTGGCCAAGCGATCTTTTCGGTAGAAGCGCTGGGTGATGGCTTGCTCCGACGGTATGCAATCAATTAGCCGATCCAGCGGGTCGTAGTGGTAGCGGCACAGCAGGGTTTCGCGACGGGTATGCATGGGCAGCGCTCCTGAAAGATCCGTCGATTCAGGGGGCTACTCTCCCGCATCTGACCACTTTTGCCTACTAACAGAACTGATAGTGTCGCTGGGCTGTTGTGAGTGTTCAGGCCTCGCCAGTAAAACCATTCATCGCCCGGCTTTCACGGTTTCACATTTTGCCAACGCGAAGGGGGCTAAAAATGGATGCAGCGCCGAGGAACATGCCGGGGAATATCCGGTCAAAACCGGCAGTTTTTCCGTCTATTCACAGGCGGTTTTCATGGCACAAGAGGATGTCTGGATGAAGATTACACGCGGTTTTGCACTGGCATCGCTCATGACCCTGGTGGCCAGCCCGGCCTTTGCTCAGTTCAGCCTGAACGATGCGGCCAATGCCATTTCGGGCATGAAGGGCGATAACGCCGCCACTGCGGCTGCGCCGACTTCGGAGACGGCTGGCCTGCTGAGTGCGCTCAGCCAGTTGAACGTGACGCCACAGCAAGCCGTTGGCGGCACCAGTGCGATGCTGGGGTTGGCGAAGAATCAGTTGAGTTCGACTGACTATTCCGAGTTGGCCAAAAACGTACCAGGCATCGATAAGCTGTCGGGCGGTGGTGAACTGGGCGCGCTCGCCGGTTTGCTTGGCTCCTCCGGCAAGGCAGCCGGCCTGGATAACGCCCTGGGCGCCGTCAAGGACACCAGCGACCTGAACAACGCTTTTAGCGCCCTGGGCATGGACAGCGGCATGATCGGCCAATTTGCCCCGCTAATCCTGCAATACTTCGGTCAGCAGGGCGTCGGCGGTTCGTTGCTGCAAAGCCTGGGCGGAATCTGGGGTGTCGGCACCGGCACCGGTAGTTGATTCAGCGGCGCTCGGCGCGTAAGGCGTCGATGCGCTGGTCCTTTTCGATCCAGAGCTGGTTGACCCACTTCTGGACGGTTTCTCGAAACAGCGGATCGTTTTCGTAATCGCCCTGCCATAGCGCGGGGTCGAGTTCGCGGGTCTTGATGTCGATGATCACTCTCGGCACGTTGCCGCTGATCAAGTCCCAGAACCCCGGAATCGGCTGCTGCGGATACACCACCGTCACATCGAGAATGGCGTCCAGCTGTTCACCCATCGCCGCCAGCACGAACGCCACGCCACCGGCCTTGGGTTTGAGCAGATGGGTGAAGGGGGATTGCTGTTGAGTGCTTTTCGCGGCGGTGAACCGGGTGCCTTCCAGATAATTGACCACCGTCACCGGCTGACGCTTGAACAGCTCGCACGCGGCTTTGGTGATCTCCAGATCCTTGCCGGCCAACTCCGGGTTCTTCGCCAGGAACGCCTTGGTGTAGCGCTTCATGAACGGATAATCCAGCGCCCACCAGGCCAGTCCCAGGAACGGCACCCAGATCAATTCTTTCTTGAGGAAGAATTTGAAGAACGGTGTACGCCGGTTGAGGGTCTGGATCAGCGCCGGGATATCGACCCAGGATTGATGGTTGCTGATCACCAGATACGAAGTACCGCGGCGCAGGTCATCGCCGCCGCGAATGTCCCATTGCGTCGGGATACACAAATGGAAGATCAGTTTGTCGATCTCGGCCCAGGTCTCGGCAATCCACATCACCGCCCCTGAGGCGTAATCGCGAAGACGCCCGGGCAGGATCAGTTTGAGCAAGGCAAACACCATCAGCGGCCCGAACAGGACCAGGGTGTTGAGCAACAGCAGCAGGGTAACGAAACAGCCGGTGAGCAGGCGGCGCATAAATGACTCTTGAAAGCGTTTGGGCGCGCCATGATAGGCAGCTTCTTGCGCTAGGCCAAATCGACGCTGACGAATGTTTCACCTTTGCCTAGCTATGCTGGCCCTGTGGTGATCGTTCCGGTCCCATCGGGAGCAGGCTCGCTCCCACAGTGTCCGCACAATCCCTGTGGGAGCGAGCCTGCCCGCGAAAGAGCTCAAGAACGAACGAATTCCCTGCTGACGGTCTAAAATCTCGCGGTCGACGCCCCTATTCCCCAAGGAAGCCCATTACGTGAAATCCCTCCTTGCACTGCTTTCCCTCGTGGCCCTGCCAATCCTGGCCGCCGAGCCAACCCTGTACGGGCGCTACGAATACATCGCGCTGCCGGAAATCGGCGGCGAAGTGCTAAAGGCCAAAATGGACACCGGCGCCCTGACCGCGTCGCTCTCGGCCAAAGACATCGAAACCTTCACCCGCGACGGAGACGAGTGGGTACGCTTCCGCCTCGGCACCAAGGACGCGAGCAACAAGGTCTACGAGCACAAGGTCGCGCGGATCAGCAAGATCAAGACCCGCTCTGAAGAAGGCGACGATGATGACGAAGACGTCGCCCCCACCAAGCGGCCAGTGGTGGATCTGGAGCTGTGCCTGGGCAACGTCAAGCGCACGGTTGAGGTGAATCTGACCGACCGCAGCAGCTTTAATTATCCGTTGTTGATTGGGGCGAAGGCGTTGCGTGAGTTTGGGGCAGCGGTGAATCCGGCTCGGCGGTTTACGGCGGACAAGCCGGATTGTTGATCGACCGAACTTTGTCGTCCTTTTTGTGACCGTCATATGGATAGTGGTGAACGAGGATTGCGAGTCTGATTTACTTTTTTAGTGAGTTCGGAAATGTCGCTGTCTATGTTATTTAGCAGGAATAGACGCCTCTCTCTGTCACCGGGGGTATCGGAGGCGAGTCTGTTGGATACATTGATTCTGGCAGACTCAAGGTTGCCCGCCTTTCCCTAGGATCATTTAAATACTGTGCCCGAACGCGGGGGGCTACGGGCAACTGTTTTTGATACCGGGCTTGTATTTTTAGCTACTTTAGATCCGCGCCCGAACAGCCATCTGAAGAATTTTCCGATCCCCCAAAAATGTCCGGGTGTGTAGGTGATGGGCTGAAGTCGGTTCGAGTCGAGCGCGTTCAGCACCGAACACTGTTGATCGGTGACCAACAGTATTGTTTTGCGATGGTTTACAGGCATCGGCGGCGCTCCTGGCACGGTCCATGAAATCGGACCTTCAGCATCAGGCCGTTTTCAGTTTTTGCCTACTATCAGAACTGCTAGGTCCGAGCCTCTAACCCCCCTTGCGGATTGACGTCGCATTAACCTTGGTTCACCGTTCGCCCATTCAACTGCCGGGCTCGAACGCCATGCCCCATATCCTGATCGTCGAAGACGAAGCCGCCATTGCCGACACCCTGATTTTCGCCTTGCAGGGCGAAGGCTTCACCACGACCTGGTTGAGTCTCGGCGTGGCAGCGCTTGAGCATCAACGCCAGACGCCGGCGGATCTGATCATTCTCGACATTGGCTTGCCGGACATCAGCGGTTTTGAAACCTGCAAGCAACTGCGACGGTTCAGCGAAGTGCCGGTGATGTTCCTCAGCGCCCGGGATGGGGAAATCGATCGCGTGGTGGGTCTGGAAATCGGCGCGGACGATTACGTAGTCAAGCCGTTCAGTCCCCGTGAAGTGGCAGCGCGGGTCAGGGCGATTCTCAAGCGCATGGCGCCACGAGCCGTGTCCGAGACATCTTCGGCAGTGTTTCGCATCGACAGCGAGCGCGTGCAGATCAGCTATCGCAACCAGTCGCTGAGCCTGACCCGTCACGAATTTCGTCTGCTGCAATGCCTGCTGGATCAGCCCGAGCGTGTGTTCAGCCGCGAGCAGTTACTCGATGCGCTGGGTGTCGCCGCAGATGCCGGTTATGAGCGCAGCATCGACAGCCATATCAAAAGCGTGCGCGCCAAATTGCGTCTGGTGAAGGCTGATGCCGAGCCAATCCAGACCCACCGCGGCCTGGGTTACAGCTACAGTCCAGGACGCAGCTGATGCCGCTGGGGATCCGGATATTCCTGGTCTACGTGCTGTTTATCGGCCTGACCGGTTACTTTGTGCTCAACACCGTCATGGAAGAAATCCGCCCTGGTGTGCGTCAGTCCACCGAAGAAACCTTGGTCGACACTGCCAACCTGTTGGCCGAGATTCTGCGTGATGACTTCAAGGCCGGCACCCTCAATCAGCACCGTTGGCCGCAATTGCTCAAGGCCTACGGTGAGCGGCAACCGAATGCGAGCATTTGGGGCTTGCCGAAGAATAAGGTCAACCACCGCATCTACGTCACCGACGCCAAAGGCATTGTGGTGCTGGACTCCAGCGGGGTGGCGCTGGGGGAGGATTACTCGCGCTGGAACGACGTCTACCTGACCCTGCGCGGTGAATACGGTGCGCGCTCCAGCCGCAGCGATCCGGATGATCCCGCCTCCTCGGTGATGCACGTTGGCGCGCCGATCCGCGACAACGGCCAGATCATCGGCGTGGTCACCGTGGCCAAACCCAATAGCTCGTTGCAGCCGTATGTTGATCGCACCGAACGGCGATTGCTCGCGTACGGCGCCGGGCTGATCGGTCTCGGCCTGTTGTTCGGCGCGCTGTTGTCGTGGTGGTTGAGCGCCGCGTTGCGCCGGTTGACGGTGTACGCGCAGGCGGTCAGTGCAGGTCGGCGGGTCGAGGTGCCGCACTATCGTGGCGGCGAGCTGGAGCAGCTCGCGACAGCGGTGGAGCAGATGCGCACCCAGCTCGAAGGCAAGGCTTACGTGGAGCGTTATGTCCACACCCTGACCCATGAATTGAAGAGCCCGCTGGCGGCGATTCGTGGCGCGGCGGAGCTGCTGCAAAGCGAGATGCCGTTAGCGCAGCGGCAACGGTTCGTCGGCAACATCGACAGCGAAAGCGTGCGGATGCAGCAGTTGATCGAGCGCTTGTTGAACCTGGCGCAGGTGGAGCAACGCCAAGGGTTGGAGGAGCGGGTGAGGGTGCCGTTGGCCGGTTTGGTTGATGAGGTGTTGAGTGCGCAAGCGGCGCGGATCGAGGGCAAGCAGTTGCGAGTCGAGCAACAGATCACGACGGATTTTGAGCTGCTCGGCGAACCTTTCCTGTTGCGTCAGGCGTTGGGCAATCTGCTGGAGAACGCCCTGGATTTCACTCCGGTTCAGGGCTTGCTGCGATTGCGCGCCGAGCGGGTTGGGGGGCTGATCGAATTCAGGCTATTCAACCAGGCTGAGCCGATTCCCGACTATGCGCTGCCGCGCTTGAGCGAGCGTTTTTACTCGCTGCCGCGTCCGGACAGTGGACGTAAAAGCACCGGGTTAGGGCTTAACTTTGTCGAGGAGGTGGTGAAGCTGCATGGCGGAGAAATGAGCATTGGTAATGTCGAGGGTGGGGTTGAGGTCAGGTTGCGCCTGGCTTAGGACCGAGTCGCGCCTTTCGCGAGCAAGCCCGCTCCCACAAGGGGCTTGAGGTGAACACAAACACTGTGGGAGCGGGCTTGCTCGCGAAGAGGCCGGCCCAGTCTCCACAAAATATCCATATTCCCCACATAAAACCCCCACACACCCACACCAGACTTTCCCCATCCAAACAAGGAGAGTCCCATGAGCCGCAGCCTGACCCTCAAACTCGGGGCCATTGCCCTGCTTATTCTGTTGTTGCTCGTCCCATTGCTGATGATCAGCGGCGTGATCCAGGACCGCCAGCAACTGCGCGATGGCGTGCTCGAAGACATCGCCCGCAGTTCCAGTTACAGCCAGCAACTGAGCGGCCCGCTGATGGTGGTGCCGTATCGCAAGGTGGTACGCACCTGGAAACTCAACGAGAAAACCAACCAGCGTTATCAGGAAGTTGGTGAAGAACGTGGTCGGCTGTATTTCCTGCCAGAGCGCTTTGAACTCGATGGCCAGGTTCAGACTGAATTGCGTAAACGGGGCATTTATGAGGCGCGGCTGTTCCACGCCGACAATCGCATCAGTGGGCATTTTTCGCTACCGGCGCAATTGGGGATCAAGGAAGACTTCAACGATTACCAGTTCGATCAGCCTTTCCTTGCCGTCGGTATCAGCGACATTCGTGGCATCGAGAACGCCTTGAAACTGGAACTGGACGGCCAGCGTCTGGACTTCATTCCAGGCAGTCAGGTTCGCTGGTTGGGGGAGGGCGTGCACGTAACGCTGCCGGCTCTGGACGCCAGGGCGCCGACTGAACTGACCTTTGGTTTTGATCTGCGCCTGCAAGGCACCGGTCAGTTACAAGTCGTTCCGGTGGGCAAGACCAGCAAGGTATCGCTGGCCGCCAACTGGCCGCATCCGAGCTTCATCGGCAACTACCTGCCGGCCCAGCGCGAAGTCACCGACCTGGGGTTCACCGCCAATTGGCAAACCTCGTTTTTCTCCACCAACTTGCAAGAAGCCTTGAACAGCTGCGTGTCTGGCAGTGGCTGCGAAGCCTTCAGCGGCCGCAGTTTCGGCGTGAGCTTCATCGACCCGGTGGACCAGTACCTGAAAAGCGATCGGGCGATCAAATACGCGCTGTTGTTTATCGTCCTGACTTTCGCCGGGTTTTTCCTCTTCGAAGTGCTGAAAAGCCTCGCGGTGCACCCGGTGCAATATGCGCTGGTGGGCGTGGCCCTGGCGTTCTTTTATCTGTTGCTGTTGTCGTTGTCCGAGCACACAGGTTTTGCCTTGGCGTATGTGTTGTCGGCGAGCGGCTGTGTGCTGTTGATTGGGTTCTATGTCTGCCACGTGCTGCACAGCGTGCGTCACGGATTGAGTTTTTCGGCTGGGCTGGCGGCGTTGTATGGCTTGCTCTATGGGTTGTTGAGTGCAGAGGATTACGCGCTGTTGATGGGTTCGTTGTTGCTGTTCGGATTGCTGGGTGTGTTTATGGTGCTGACGCGAAAACTGGATTGGTATGGGGTTGGGCAGAAAAAGACCAAGCCGCTGGAATTCGATATTGGGGCGGTGGAATGAGCCGGTCGGTGGGGTTGCGAGAAGATCAGCGGGAGGGAAAAGCGTTAGCGACGCGGATTGCGTTGTTGTTTCCAGCAGACCCGGTGTGGTGCCATCGCGAGCAGGCTCGCTCCCACAAAGGGTCTCTAGTAAACACAAGGTTTGTATACGCAATAGATCAAATGTGGGAGCGGGCTTGCTCGCGAAGGGGCCAGTGAGGCGAGCGGCTTGGTTATGGTTTAAATTAATCTGAGAATCATCTGTCCCGTCGTTGGTCCGTACAGGGAACTTCTCTCGTCGAAAAGTAAGTTTTCCTACAGGAAAAACTGGCCTCCTACAGAGCTAACCCCTTCCTTTTGCAGGACGATTCCTAGATTATTTCGCACGCTTGCGCCGACAGATTTCCGTGCCTAATCTCCGTCCGTCACTGCTCATCAGTGATCGGGTTTAGTCGCCCGGATCTTTCTAGGCGCACAGCGCCACCTCATTCCAGGTGTTTTCATTGCCTGAAAGTTATGGTGGCTGTGCGCAGGGCACCCTCGGGTGCGCCGGGTTGCCTAGAGACCGGTCGACTAACCTGCGTGCAGCCGCCACCCCTGTTCGTTTAGTCGCGATATCGGTTGGCTCCAATTAGCTCTAGGAGTTTTACCAATGAAAAAATCTGTCCCCGATCCACCTCCCGAAACGTCCACCCAAGGCAAACCCACCGACGATCCGCCAAGAGACCGTTCCGCCCTTTATCGTGCGATCGATTTCTACCTGACCGGTGAACAACCGTCGGCACCGGATGAATTGCGGTTTTACAACGTCAGTGATGATGTGAGCTTCGAAGACACCCAACTCTATTTCGCCGACCTGCTGCGCTGTGCCTCGGTCACCGCCTATCAATGCGGCGAACACCTCAAAGGCGCGGACAGGGCCATGGTGTTTTCCGTCTGGCATTCGCTGGAGATCGCCAACGCCATGGTTGATCGGTCGATTGATTGTCTGGGGATGAAGCAGGGTCGGGATTGATCCGAGTCATTGGTTGTCACTGATATTGCTCCCGCGAGCAGGCTCGCTCCCACAGAGAAGTTGAGGCGAGAAAAAAATGATATAGGAAAGGATATTTACGGAAAACACAGCAGGACAGATTAATTGGGTTAAAATCTGTCCCGCTGCTTACGCTGGTAGTAAAATAAATAGTTAAATAAATCGGACCCGTTAAATTATTGATGTGAGGCGCCAAGGCGTAGGATCTGAAGAATAGCAGCTTATACCGACATTTACGTCATTCAAAGCATCAGCTTTTGCTGGTCACGCTTTAAGTAAGTTGTCGTATAGATGTGTTCTGTTTTGCTGGTGTGGATTTTAAGGTGGTTTCTATATGTTTAAAGAAATTTAGACGGTCCGCAAAGTACATTGCTTCTGCGTGTAATTCGCGAACTGCGATGTCTTTGGAGGTAATAGGGTCTACAGTGGGGAATTGAATAACGCGTTCTTCGAAATCTTTAATGGCTTTTAGCTTTTCAGGACCGTCGGGCATCTGGGTCAGTAGATTTTTGGTTTCTTTGACTAGTTTGGCGTTATTGTCTTTGATGACGTTGGTATAAGCTTCAATTTCTGTAATGCTTTTTTTGTCTAGATTTAATTTGGAAGATTTCTCTCCAAGTTGGTAGCCTAAGGTTTTTCCTTGGTAAAGCATTCCCTGTTTCATGTTTGCGATTCCGGCTGCGGTGCTTACTATTTCTGCACTCGAGGTAGGCACTCTTGCTATAGAATTTGATCGCCCAAATAAAGCTAAAAATCCAAATGAATGCCCGGTAGGATCTATCCGATTTTGGGGGTCTCCCCCACAATAAGCATATGCATTCAACCCTCCCTTCCCAAACGGACTCCAGCTGTCCGGGCAGTTGAACCGCATTAACGCCGGATTGAACTGTCGATATCCGTTTCCTAAATGATAGTGCCCGGTCACCGGATCCGGCCGTTCGCCGTTGAACCCGAGCAAACTGAGTAAGCCATTCTCCGGTGGGCGATGACCGTAGGGCGAATAGGCGAGAGGATTAGGCTGGTTTGCATCCAGCGCATTTAATACTGAACGTTGTTGATCAGTCGCCAGCAGTCTGGCAGCCACCTTGCCGCCCTCGCCCTGTTGCTGTGCCAACAGCTGGTCGTCGTGCTGCACGATTGTGCGTTGCGCCACGCCTTGTAATTCGGTGGCCAGGCGGGTTTTGCAGTAATAGCGCTGAATGGTAGATTGTTCAAAGGGGGTGCTATCGACCATGCGATCAAGTGGATCATAGTGGTAGCGACACAATGGGATTTCGCGAGTGAGAGTAGGCATTGACTAAGCTCCGTGCAAGGTCCAAAAAGCCGAGCCGTCAGCATCATTCCTTTTTCAGTCGTTGCCTACTATCAGAACTGCTAGGGTTTTGTCCTTTCTGAAGTTAAACCTTCGGCATAGTCGCCAACATCGACGCCCGCTGGCTCACCTCGAAATACCATCCTGCCAGCTTTGGATTCGCCTCACGCCACTCCAGATCCGGGTGGCGCAAATCCAGATAGCCCAACGCACACGCCACACTGATCGCCGCCACATCGAAATGGCTGGTCAGTTCGGCAATCGCGTCTTCTTCCAGCAACGCCAGCGTGCGGCGGATTTTATCGCGTTGGCCATCCAGCCATTCGGCCCAGTGTTTTTCCGGGGCGCGCAGGGCCACTTCGTAGCGGGTCAGTACCGCAGCGTCCATGATCCCGTCGGCCATGGACGCCAGGGTCAGGCGACGCCAGCGGGCCGAGCCGTCGCGGGGGATCAGGGGGTTGCCGACGTGCTGGTGATCGAGGTAATCGAGGATGACCCGGCTGTCATGGATGACGTTGCCGTCGGCCAGGCGCAGGGCCGGGATTTTGCCCAGGGGGTTGTCGTCGATCAGTGCAAGGTCCGGGTCGACTGGCGTCAGCACGCAGTTTTGCAGGGCCACGCGGTTTTGTTGGCCGGTTTCGTGGAGCAGCACCATGACTTTGCGAACGAAGGGCGATAAGGGGTTGTGGTAGAGGGTCATGCTCGGGGCGGACATGGCGGTGTCTCGGTCAGTGGCAGGTGTCGGCAGCATAGCGCGTTGATCTGGTAGCTCAAGTGCGAGTTGAGGGCCGCGCACCGATCCAAGGTGGGAGCGAGACCGGCTTGCCGGCGAAGAGGGCGTCACATTCGACATCGGTGTCGACTGACATACCGCATTCGCGAGCAGGCTCGCTCCCACAAAAGTCAGCCGCGTTGCAGCAGCCCGCGCAGGGCGAGAAGCGCGGGGACGCCCAGGCCCAGCCAGCTGAACCCATCCCACACGCCATCGCCCAGCAACGCGGCGAACAACCCCGCGCCGCTGAGCAGGGCGATGACGGTCGGGGTGGCGAAGACTTTCCAGAAGTTCGACTGTCGCGGTTTCATGCTTGAGCCTGCGCCTGTTCGAGTACAGGTTTGGCCGACTTGCGCCGTACCACCCACAGGTAAACCCCGCTGCCGAGCACGATGATGGTCAGTACATCCAGGGTCGCCCAGAGGATTTTCATCGGCATACCGCCGTAATCACCGAAGTGCAGCGGCTGCGACATGGCCATGGCGTCCATGTACCACGGCCGTTCGGCCACGGCAGTGACTTGCAGGGTACTGGCGTCGATCAGCACTGGCGTCAGCAGATGCGAGGTCAGGTGCGTGCTGCCTTTCATGAATACCGAGTAATGGTGTTCGCTGGAGAAGCGCGTTCCGGGGAAGGCGATGAAGTCCGGTTGCATGCCGGGTGCGACGTCTTTGGCGATGTCGAGCAAACGTGTCGCTGGAGCGAGTTGCGTCAGCGGTGGCGCGTTGCGGTACGGCGCGACCATTGCGCTAAGGCTGTCGTTACGCCAAGCGGCGATCAGCAGGTCGGCGCAGGCGCTGATGACGCCGGTCACGCCGACCACCAGGGCCCAGGTCAGGGTCACCACACCGATCAGGTTGTGCAGGTCGAGCCAGCGCAGGCGGGTGGATTTGTCCTGGCGCACGGTGGCGAATTTCAAGCGGCGCATGAATGGCAGATAAAGCACAGTCCCGGACACGATCGCGACCACGAACAGCAGCCCCATGAACGCCAGCAACAGCTTGCCCGGCAGCCCGGCGAACATGTCCACGTGCAGGCGCAGCATGACCATCATGAAGCCGCCATTGGCTGACGGCATCTCCAGCGCTTCACCGGTGCGGGCGTCGAGCATGAAGGTGTGAGACGAGTTCGGTTCGGTGCCGGCAGTGGCCGCCATGATCGCGATGGCGGCGTTGGGTTCGTCTTCGTCGAAGCCGAAGTACTGCATGACTTCGCCGGGGCGATGTTTTTCCGCGGCCTGCACCAACTGCTGCAGATTCAGCTGCGGGGTGTTCGCCGGCATTGCCTTCAGCTCGGCGGCATCGCCCAACAGGTGGTCGATCTCATGATGGAATATCAAGGGCAGGCCGGTCAGTGCCAGCATCAGCAGGAACACCGTACAGATCAGGCTGGTCCAGGTGTGGACGAAGGACCAGCGGCGAATTGTTTTACTTTTCATTTCATGGCCTTCAGAAATACCAAAGCCGTCCTCGAAGGACGGCCTGGGTATCGAGCGTGTCGGATCAAGCAATTACCACTTGTAAGTGGCACTGGCGACGACACTGCGTTGGTCGCCGTAGTAGCAGTAAAAACTGTCGCACGTGGAGATGTAATCCTTGTCGAACAGGTTGGTCGCGTTCAGTGCCAGGGACGCGCCTTTGAGGCTGTTGTCCAGCCGGCCCAGGTCGTAATGCACCGCGGCGTCAAACACGGTGTAGGCGTCGGCCTTGCCCAGCCAGGTATTGCCTTGATCGCCGTAGGTGTTGCCGGTGTAACGCGCGCCGGCGCCGATGCCGAAGCCATTGAGCACGCCGTTATGCCAGGTGTAATCGGCCCACAGCGAGGCCTGTTGGTTCGGCATCAGTTGCAGGCGGTTGCCTTTGAAGTCGCCTTTTTGCACTTCGGACTTGGCCAGGGTGTAGGCGGCAATGACCTTGAGGTTTTCGGTCACGTCGGAGACCGCTTCCAGTTCCAGGCCTTTGACTTTGACTTCACCGGTCTGGCTGGTCATTGCAACGCTGTCCGAGTTGGTGGTGGTGACGGAGACGTTTTTCTGAGTCAGGTTATACACGGCAGCGGTCAGCAGGGTGTTGCTGCCAGGCGGTTGGTACTTGATGCCCAGCTCCCACTGCTTGCCTTCGGTCGGCTTGATCGAATCGGTCGGCGAGGCCGTGGCGTTGCTGGTCGGCTGGAACGATTCGGCGTAGGACAGGTAAGGCACGAAGCCGGAGTCGAACACATAGCTGATCGCTGCGTTGCCGCTGAATTTCTTGTCACGCTCGGTGTTGGTGGCATCGCCTTTGTTGAAGAACCTGGTGCCAGTGTGGACCCAGTCTTCACGACCACCCAAGGTCAGGCGCCATTGGTCGAGGGCCATCTGGTCCTGGATGTATAGACCGGTCTGGTAGGACTTCTGGTTGTAGTCATAAAACGCAGTAGAGCGAGGCGGACGAACGATCGGCTGGCCATAGATCGGGTTGTTGACGTTGGTAGTCTCGCCGTCACCGAAGATCGAGGTGTAGTTGGTGTTGCTGCGTTGGTGATCAAGGCCGATCAGCAGGGTGTGACGAATGTCGCCAGTGGCGAAGTCGCCCTGGAAGTTGTTATCCACGGCGAACTGGCTGATGTCTTCGTCGGTACTGGTGCTCGAACGGCCAACGTTGCCCTCGGCGTCGACCTGGGTGAAGGGATAGGCGCCGGGAGTGAGGGTCTGGAAGGACAGGTCCGACTTGGTGTAGCGCAGGTTCTGCTTGAACTGCCAGATATCGTTGAAGCGATGTTCAAAGGCGTAGCCCAGTGCGTAATAGGTGCGGTCGTAGTATTCCCAGTCCGGGTCGCCCAGGTTCTTGTGGTGGGAAATATCGCCGAGCGGCGAGCGAATCCTGGTGCCTTGCACCGGGAGGAACTGACTGGTAATCCCGGTATCGTCACGGGTGAATTGCGTGAGCAGGGTGAACCGGGTGTCGTCGTCGATATTCCAGGTCAGGCTCGGCGCGATGTTGTAGCGCTTGTTGTCGACATGATCGATCTGCGTACCGCTGTCGCGTATCACGCCGCTCAGACCGTAGAGAAACCGACCTTCATCATCGATCTTGCCGGTGCTGGCGAAGTTGATCTGGCGATGGTTGTCGCTGCCGTATTGCACCTGGATTTCATTGCTCGACTCGGCGCTGGGGCGGCGGCTGACCATGTCCAGCAAGCCGCCCGGCGGGGTCTGGCCATACACCGACGAAGCCGGTCCGCGCAGCAGGGCGAGGCGATCCAGGTTCCAGGTTTCCTGTTTCGGGTTGGCGTAAACACCTTTTGGCAGCGGCAAGCCGTCAAGGAATTGAGTCGGTTCGAAACCGCGTACCCGCAGCCAGTCGGCGCGGGTGTCGCTGCCGTAGCTGCTGGCGGTGATACCGGGCATGTAGCGCACGGCGTCATCGATGTTTTGCACTTTGCGATCGTCCATCTGCTGACGGGTAGCGACCGAAATCGAACGCGGTGCTTCGACCAGGGCAGTGTCGGTCTTGGTGCCCGCAGCGGTGCGGGTGGCCACATACCCTTGCACCGGGCCCCAGGCGCTTTCAGTGTTTTGCACACCGATGACGGCGGTTTCCGGCAAAGCCATCACGCCTTCGGGCACGGCCACCAGGGTGTAGGTGCCCGCGCTGCTCTGTTCCAGTTGCAGGCCGGTGCCGCGCAAGGCTTCGCGCAAAGCGCCGGCAGCGTCGTACTGGCCGTTGACCGGTGCCGAGGTTTTGCCCGCCGCCAGGGACGGATTCAGCGACAGGGCAAGGCCCGCCTGGCTGGCGATCTGGTTAAGCGTGCTGGCCAATGGGGCGGCCGGCAGGTTGTAGGGGCGAACGCTGGACACCTGCTCGGCGGCGATCAATTGACCGCAGGCCAGAGGGGCACAGAGGGCAATGGCGGTTGCCAACAACCCGGGGCGCAACAAGGTGTCTAGCGAACGGGACATACGGCGGCTCCTGAATAGAAATATTTCTCAATTGCCTGGATGCCGAACGAGAATTCAAAAGTGATAGGGGTGGATGAAAATAATTTTGATTCATTAAATCAGTGCTGAATGATCGTTGGATGAAACCGGCTTTCGTTGGGAGGCTGATGACCCCTTCGCCGGCAAGCCGGTCTCGCTCCCACATTTGACCGCGATCCCCTGTGGGAGCGAGAGCCTGCTCGCGAAGGCGATCTGACTGTCGAAACAAATTTCAGGGCCGGGCTTCAGCCTTCGCCACCGTCACCCACCACGGCGTGTGCTGTTCGATCTGCACCGGCAGGGTCGGCAGCAGGGCGCGCAAGGCCAGGTCGGTGTCGTGCAGCGGGAAACTGCCGGTGATTCGCAGGTCGGCAACTTCCGGTGCAACGCCCAGATGTCCGCGGCGATAGCGGCCGAGTTCGTTGATCAGGTCCTCCAGTCGCGCGTTATCCACCACCAGCATGCCGCGGGTCCAGGCATCGGCGCCGAGGTTGAGCGCGATGATCGGGCCCAGGCCGTTGTTGCGCATCAGCACTTGCTGGCCTTCGCGCAGAACCTGTTCTTCAGGGCTTGATTGCGGATGGGCGGCCACCGCCGACTGCAGCACACTCAGGCGCGTGCCTTCGTCCTCGCGCTTGACCAGGAATCGGGTGCCCAACGCGCGCATGCTGCCTTCGCGGGTTTCGACGATAAATGGCCGGGCATCGCCATGACCGGTTTCGATGAGGATTTCCCCTTCCTGCAGAATGATCAGCCGTTGCTTGTCATCGAAACGAACGTCCACGGCACTGTGGGTGTTGAGGTTGAGCAGCGTACCGTCGCTCAGGCGCAGGGTGCGTTGTTCGCCGGTGGCGGTGCGCTGGTCGGCCAGCCAATAGTCGAGCGGCAGGTAACGGTCACCGGCGAACAGCGCCAGGCCGATCACCGCGACGATGCTCGCCACACCGCTGCCCAGTTTGCGCACCCGCCGGCGTATGCTTTCGCGCGATTGCAGCAACGCGGTGCGGGCCGGGCCGCTGGCGACGCTGAAACGCGCGTCGAGCATGGCCAATTGGCGCCAGGCCCTGGCATGTTCTTCGTGGGCGGCATGCCATTTGGCGAATTCTTCGCGATCCACCGGATTGCCGGAATCCAGGGTCAGTTGCCAGGCAATGGCGGCATCCAGCACCTGTGCCGATACCGGTTTGGCGCTGACCGGGGTCACACCGGCTCACCGTACAGTGCGATGTAGCACTGACGAATGCCCTGGGCCAGGTACTGACGCACCCGCGGCACCGACACGCCCAGACGCTCGGCGATTGCGGCGTGGCCGAGACCGTCGAGCCGGTTATAGAGAAACGCTGCCCGGGCCTTGCTCGAGAGTTGGCCGAGCAGGCGGTCGATGTTTTTCAGGTCTTCGAGAATCAGCTGTTGCTCTTCGACTGAAGGTTGTTCGCCTTCGGGAATCAGCATCAATTCGGTGAGATAGGCCTGCTCCAGCGCGGTGCGGCGGAAATAGTCGAACAGCAGGCCCTTGGCGATCGCCACCAGAAATGCCCGCGGCTCGCGAGGCTCCTTGAGTCCGTCACGGCCGAGCAGGCGAACGAAGGTGTCCTGACTCAGGTCTTCGGCCCGTTGCGGACAGGCCACGTTGCGCCGCAGCCAGGCCAATAGCCAGCTGCGATGGTCGCGATACAACGCACCAACAAGCTCACGCTGGGGGCTTTGGACTGACGGCACGCCGTATCACCGATTGGGAAGTGTTAACTAACGAGAATTGTTCGCGATTGTGGCAGAGGCGGGGGAGGTAAGCAATTGGCCACTGGTCGGGTGATTTCAGTACGCCACGGTTGGAAGTCGAACCAATCACTGTGGGATTTAGAAGGACGGCGCGCGCTGCCGCCGCTTCCACTGACTCAACCGCTGCTGCAGATTCAACGGGCTATGTATCTGCTGCTGCCGGGCCCGGCTGAACAAAATCAGCGCCAACTCTGCCGTGGCCAGTGCATCGGCACTGGCATTGTGACGCTCGAACACCTCCAGCTTGAACCAGTCGATCCATTCATCCAGCCCAGCCTCGCGGATGTGCGCTTGAGGGCAAATCATCGGTGCTATATCCGCGACATCCAGAAACAAATGTTGCAACTTGTAGCCCAGATGATCTTTCAGCGCGCGCCCGAGCATGTGTTGATCGAACGGCGCATGGAAAGCCAATACCGGACTGTCACCCACAAATTCCATGAAATCGAGCAGGGCCTGGGCCGGGTCGCTGCCGGCGGCAATCGCGCTCGGGCCCAGACCGTGAATCAGCACGCTGGGCCCGAGTTTGAGTTCGCTGCATTGCAAAGTGCGTTCGAACTGCTGGCTGAAGTCGATCGCCCCGTCTTCGATCACCACCGCGCCGATGGACAGCACCCGGTCCTTGTTCAGGTTCAATCCGGTGGTCTCCAGGTCGAGCACGATCCAGCGTTGCTCACGCAGGCTGCACTCGCCCAGCTCGGCAGCTGCGGGCAAGCGTTGCAGGCGTAGTTGAAGTTCACCGGATAACATCGGCCCTGCCGGACGCAACCATGAAAACAGGCTCATAGCTGATACCGCAGGGCCAGGCTGCTTTGCAGGCGCTGAGCCTGGCGCAGGGATTCACGCAGGATCCGTCGATCCAGATGGTTGAGGCTGTCCGGATCGACCCGATTGGAGTAGGGCAAATTCTCCCGGGTCTGGAGCTGATGTTGCTGCATGCGGGTTTGCTGAATAAAGTGATACGCCTCTTCGTATGCCGCGCCATCCAGCCGTTCGATGACCTCTTTGTCCACCAGTTGGCGAAAGCGCTCAAGGGTATTATTCGCTTCGATCCCGTGGGCCAGCGCCAGCAAGCGGGCACCGTCGACAAACGGGGTCAAGCCCTGGATTTTCAGATCCAGGGTGGCTTTTTCGCCATTCTTGCGAGCCAGCACAAAATCACGGAAACGTCCTACGGGCGGGCGATTGCGCAGGGCATTCTCGGCGAGCATGCGCTGGAACAACCGGTTGTCATCGACCTGATCGAGAATCCCCTGGCGCAACTGCTCACAGCCTTGCTCGTCACCCCAGACCACGCGCAGGTCGAAGTAAATGCTCGAACTCAGCAGATTCTCCGGCGTGGCTTCGCGGATAAACGCCGCGAAGCGCCGCGCCCACTCGGCCCGGGACAGGCACAGCTCGGGATTGCCGGCCATGATGTTGCCCTTGCACAGGGTAAAGCCACAGAGTGCCAGGCTCTGGTTGATCTGCTGGGCGATGGGCAATAGCTTGCCGCGGATCTCGGCGGCGTGGGCCGTGTCCCTGGCTTCGAACAGAATGCCGTTGTCCTGATCGGTGTGCAGCGTCTGTTCGCGGCGACCTTCACTGCCGAAGCACAGCCAACTGAACGGGATGCCGGGGTCACCTTTCTCGGCAAGGGTCAGCTCGATCACGCGGCAGACGGTGTGATCGTTGAGCAGGGTGATGATGTGGGTGATCTGGGTCGACGACGCGCCGTGGGCCAGCATGCGCTCCACCAGTTGGCCAATCTCGCCGCGCAGCGCCACCAGGTTTTCCACGCGCTGAGCGCTGCGGATGGTTCGCGCCAAGTGCACCAGATCGACCCGTTGCAGGGAAAACAGATCCCGCTCGGACACTACGCCGCACAGGCGATGGTCCTTGACCAGGCAGACGTGGGCGATGTGCCGTTCGGTCATGGCGATCGCCGCATCGAACGCGCTGTGGTCCGGCGACAGGAAAAACGGCGCCTGGGTCATATGGCGCTCGATCGCTTCGTTGAAGTCGTCGGTGCCATCGGCGACTACATGGCGCAGGTCGCGCAGGGTGAAAATGCCCAGTGGGGCTTTCTGCTCGTCGACGATCACTATGCTGCCGACCTGCTGCTCGTGCATCAGGGTCACGGCTTCACGCAGGGGGGTGGTCGGGCTGCAGGTCACCGGGTGGCGCATGGCCAATTCACCCAGCCGGGTGTTCAGTGAGTACTGGGTGCCCAGGGTTTCCACGGCTTTTTGCTGGACTTGCTGGTTGACCTGATCCAGCAGGCTGCTGACGCCGCGCAGGGAAAAGTCACGGAACGCGCTGGAAAGTGCGAACAGTTTGATGAACGCCAGCTTGTTCAGCTGCAGGCAAAAGGTGTCTTCGGCAGCCAGGTGCTCGGTGCGGGTCGCACGCTCGCCTAGCAGCGCGGCGAGAGGGAAACACTCGCCGGTGGCGATTTCGAAGGTGGTTTCAGTCCCGCCTTTGGCCGTGTGCGGGCGTTCGCCCACGACCCGGCCTTGTTTGACGATGTAGAAATGCTCTACCGGGCCATCGGCGGGTTTGATGATGCATTCACCGGGCGCATAAAAACGCAGCTGACATTGTTCGACCAGGTACGCCAGGTGGGCGTGTTCCATTTGATTGAAGGGCGGGAAGCGCTGAAGGAACTGCAAAGTGCCCTGGATGTTCTGCAACACCGCGGTTTTCCCTGCCTGTGTGAAGGCGTCCGCTTTACTCATAACCTTTACCGCAGTCGTTTTTATGAATTTTTGTTGTCGGATGACTTGGCCATGGTCGGCCCCTGGACGCAGGGTGCCCATTGGACGTAAGTCTAGGTAGGCAGCGCGGATGTCGAAACTTGGGAAATGTCTTACGCAACTATCGGAAAAGCCTCCTACATTGGCTATAGGAAGACTTTCCGACGAAGTGCAGATTGTAGGTCTTGCTGGCGATGTCTGACGAATAAGTCAGGCGATTGAATTTGAAATGTAGAGTAAGCCATGTCCGACCACGATATTTTGAGTGACGCCGAGCGCGAGGCGCTGAGTGCCGTCATGCTCGAACCTGACTTGCCGCCGCAGCGGGTGCTGATCGTCGACGACGATAAAGACGCGCGTGAGCTGTTGTCAGAGATTCTGGCGCTGGATGGTATTCGGTGCATGACCGCAGCCAGTGGCGAAACCGCACTCAAGATGTTGAGCGAAAAGCCGTCGATCGGCCTGGTGATCACCGATCTGCGAATGGGGCATGTCGATGGCCTCGACTTGATCCGCCAGGTACGTGAGTCGGTACGGGCGGCCATGCCGTTCATCATCGTTTCCGGCGATGCCGACGTGCAGGATGCGATCGCCGCCATGCACCTGAGCGTGGTTGATTTCCTGCTCAAACCGATCGATACCGTCAAGCTGTTGGGGTTGGTCAAGCATGAGTTGGGGATGGAGCCGTAGCTTCATTTTTGTATTGTCCTGGCGAAGGCAACACCGCCGATTTCAAACAAATGAAAAAGCCCTGATCTCTCGATCAGGGCTTTTTCATGTCCGGCATCAACGCTCAGTTACAGGCCATTGGCTGCCTTGAACTCGCGACGACGACGGTGCAGCACCGGCTCGGTATAGCCGTTCGGCTGCTTGGTGCCTTCGACGACCAATTCGACCGCCGCCTGGAAGGCGATGTTGCTGTCGAAGTTCGGGGCCAGCGGGCGATACAGCGGGTCATTGGCGTTCTGACGATCGACGACCGGCGCCATGCGCTTGAGGCTTTCCATCACCTGATCTTCAGTGACGATGCCATGACGCAGCCAGTTGGCGATGTGCTGGCTGGAAATACGCAGCGTCGCACGGTCTTCCATCAGGCCGATGTCGTTGATGTCCGGTACTTTCGAGCACCCCACGCCCTGGTCGATCCAGCGCACCACATAACCGAGAATGCCCTGGGCGTTGTTGTCCAGTTCATGCTTGATCTGTTCCGTGGTCCAGCTCGGGTTCACGGCCAGCGGGATGGTCAGGATGTCGTCCACCGAAGCGCGGGCACGTTGCGCCAGTTCAGCCTGACGAGCGAATACGTCGACCTTGTGATAATGCAGTGCGTGCAATGCGGCGGCGGTCGGCGAAGGCACCCAGGCAGTGTTGGCGCCGGCCATCGGGTGAGCGATTTTCTGTTCGAGCATCGCCGCCATCAGGTCGGGCATGGCCCACATGCCTTTACCGATCTGGGCGCGACCTTGCAGGCCGGTGCTCAAGCCGATATCGACGTTCCAGTTTTCGTAGGCGCCGATCCACTTCTCGGCCTTCATGTCCGCCTTGCGCACCATCGGCCCGGCTTCCATGGAGGTGTGGATTTCATCGCCGGTACGGTCGAGGAAGCCGGTGTTAATGAACACCACGCGCTCGCTGGCGGCCTTGATGCAGGCCTTGAGGTTGACCGTGGTACGGCGCTCCTCGTCCATGATCCCGACTTTCAGGGTATTGCGCGGCAGGTCGAGCACCTCTTCAATGCGACCGAACAGCTCGTTGGTGAACGCCGCTTCTTCCGGACCGTGCATCTTCGGCTTCACGATATAGACCGAGCCGGTGCGGCTGTTCTTGCGCGAGTTGTTGCCGTTGAGGCTGTGGATGGCCGCGAGGCTGGTCAGCAGACCGTCGAGAATGCCTTCCGGTACTTCGTTGCCTTCCTTGTCGAGAATCGCGTCGATGGTCATCAGATGACCGACGTTGCGCACGAACAACAGCGAACGACCGTGCAGGCTCAGTTCACTTCCGTCGACGCCGGTGTAGCGGCGATCGGCGTTCATGGTGCGGGTAAAGGTCTGATCGCCCTTGGAGACTTCTTCCGACAGATCGCCCTTCATCAGGCCGAGCCAGTTGCGGTAGATCACCACTTTGTCGTCGGCATCGACGGCGGCGACCGAGTCTTCGCAGTCCATGATGGTGGTCAGCGCGGCCTCCATCAGGATGTCTTTGACGCCGGCCGGGTCGGTCTGGCCGACCGGGGTGCTGGCGTCGACCTGGATTTCGAAATGCAGGCCGTTGTTTTTCAGCAGGATCGCGGTCGGAGCACTGACATCGCCGAGGTAACCGATCAATTGCGCATCGTCGCGCAAGCCGGTGTTGCTGCCGCCTTTGAGGGCGACCACCAGTTTGCCGTCGATGATCTTGTAGCCAATGGAGTCGACGTGGGAGCCGGCAGCCAAGGGGGCTGCTTCGTCAAGGAAAGCGCGGGCGAAGGCGATAACCTTGTCGCCACGAACCTTGTTGTAGCCTTTGCCTTTTTCCGCGCCGTCCGCTTCGCTGATGGCATCGGTGCCGTAGAGCGCGTCATACAGCGAACCCCAGCGGGCGTTCGAGGCATTGAGCGCGAAGCGGGCATTCATCACCGGCACTACCAGCTGCGGGCCAGCCATGCGGGCGATTTCGTCATCGACGTTTTGCGTCGTTGCCTGGAAGTCGGCTGCTTCTGGCAGCAGATAACCGAGTTCTTGCAAGAAGGCTTTGTAGGCCACGGCGTCATGCGGTTGACCGGCACGGGACTGGTGCCAGCCATCGATACGAGCCTGGAAATCATCGCGTTTGGCGAGTAGGGCTTTGTTCTTCGGGGCCAGGTCATGAATGACCTTGTCGGCACCGGCCCAGAACTTATCGGCGGTGAGGCCGGTACCGGGAATGGCTTCGTTGTTCACGAAGTCGAACAGGACTTTGGCGACCTGCAGGCCACCGACTTGAACGTGTTCAGTCATTGCTTGCCTCACTCTGCTCAGCTATTTCGCTTTTCAGCTCTTCAATTTAACAATGAAGCCTCTGGCCATTTAAACCACAAACCCGTCTACCAGTACATGCCATCGCGGGCGGCTGGGGTTGGTCCAATCAACGGCTTGGGGCCTTGCTGACAGGGCTTTCAGGGTTGCGACTGCGCCTGTGGCAGACATCGATCCAAGGTTATGTAGTGCGCGCTGCGGCATACTACATGATGAATTGCGCTTGTGAAAATTAGACTAATTACGTCGTTCTGCGACCCCATGACGCATTGCAGTCAGCTCGGGGAACAGGATGTTCTCAAAAAACTGATGGATTGTTCCAGCTAAATATAAAAACTTGTACACGATTTGTGGTTTTCAGTTCGATTAGCAGTACCTTCATTCGCGAGCAAGCCCGCTCCCACAGGTACTGCGCAATCCTTGTGGGAGCGGGCTTGCTCGCGAAGGCGCCAGACGATTCAACACAGAATCACCCCTTGCCTATACTTGTTTTTCTATAACAAAAGTCATGACCAAGAGGATTGCGCCATGGACCACCTCGTACTCACTGTATTCGCTCCGGACAAGCCTGGGCAGGTCGAGCGCATCGCCCAGTGCATCGCCGAGCACGGCGGTAACTGGCTGGAAAGCCGAATGTCGCGCATGGCCGGGCAGTTCGCCGGGATTCTTCGGGTGGGCGTGCCGGCCGAGGCTTACGATGAACTGGTGGGCGCCCTGCAGGCATTGTCCACCCACGGCATTCGCGTGCTGATCGCCGAAAGTGGCATCGAACAATCCTGCACCTGGAAACCGATTGCCATGGAACTGGTGGGTAATGATCGTCCGGGCATTGTCCGCGACATTACCCGTCTGCTGAGCGAACAGGGCGTGAACCTGGAGCGCCTGGTGACCGAAGTGCGCCCGGCGCCGATGAGCAGCGAGCCGTTGTTCCACGCCGAAGCGATTCTCGCCGTGCCGTTGACGCTGTCGTTGGACGTGTTGCAATCGCGCCTGGAAACCCTGGCCGACGACCTGATGGTGGAATTGGTATTACGCAGCGAAGTTTGAAAGGTTATCCAAGTTAAAAGTGCACCTGCCTGTGGATAACCTGTAGAGACAGCCCGCCAGGCCACGCCGACCGGGCTTCTTCAGTACCTGATCAAAAAATCAACAGTTTCAACAAGTTGCGCACAAACGGCGGGGATCACGCTGTGGATAACCTTGGGAAGGATCGGTGCAGGCCACGAAGGACGTGGCCTGCAGAGGGTTGTGCGTTTTTTGATCAGCTGCGACGGCGCAGACTTATCCACGCATCGACGCTGTAGAGCGCCAGGCCGGCCCAGATAAAGATGAACGCCAATAGCGTACTGGAGGACATGTGTTCACCAAACAACAGTACGGCTTGCAGCAGTACCAGCGTTGGCGCGAGGTACTGCAGAAATCCCAATGTGGTGTAGGGCAAATGCCGTGCGGCGGCGTTGAAACACACCAGCGGCACCAGCGTTACCGGCCCGGCGGCCACCAGCCACCAGGCTTCGGAAGTGGTCCAGAATTCAGCTTGCGCGCTGTTGACCGTCGGATTGAACAGCAGCCAGGCGACGGCGATCGGCACCAGCATCCAGGTTTCCACCACCAGCCCCGGCAGCGCCTTGACCGGCGCTTGTTTACGGATCAACCCGTAGAAACCGAAGGTCAGCGCCAGCACCAGTGACACCCAGGGCAGGCTGCCGACTTGCCAGACCTGCTGTGCGACACCCACCGCCGCCAGGCCAACGGCCAGCCATTGCATGCGCCGCAGCCGTTCGCCGAGGATCAGCATGCCCAGCAGCACGTTCACCAGCGGGTTGATGTAGTAGCCCAGGCTGGCCTCGAGCATGCGACCGTTGTTCACCGACCAGACGTAGGTCAGCCAGTTGGCCGCGATCAGCGTGCCGCTCAGGGCCAGGATCGCCAGCCGTTGCGGGTTGTCACGCAGCTCGCGCCACCAGCCCGGATGCTTCCAGACCATCAGCAGCAAGGCGCCGAACAGCGCGGACCAGAGTACGCGATGGATGATGATCTCCACGGCGGGCACGCTGGCGATGGCTTTGAAGTAGAGCGGGAACAATCCCCAGATGATGTAGGCACTCAGGCCCAATATGTACCCGCGACGCGGGTTGGCGGCTTGCATGCAGAGTCCTTGCTTAGGCAGCTAACAAAGAGGGGATTGTAAGGAGATTTGTCTGCGAATGTCCTACCTGAATAGGTTGGGCAATTGTGAACACGAACAACTGTGGGAGCGAGCTTGCTCGCGATGGCGGTGGATCAGCATGCATCAATGTTGAATGTGTGGCCGTCATCGCGAGCAAGCTCGCTCCCACAGGTTTAAGGGGGGGGGTCAGAAAAGTTTTAATGGTTCTTCATTGAGCGCAGCCAGCTGCTCACGCAACGCCAACACCTGATCCCCCCAATACCGCTCGCTGCCGAACCACGGAAAACTGTGCGGAAACGCCGGGTCGTCCCAGCGGCGGGCGAGCCAGGCACTGTAGTGCATCAGGCGCAAGGCGCGAAGCGGTTCGATCAGTGCCAGTTCCCGAGGATCGAAATCGTGGAACTCGTTGTAGCCGTCCATCAATTCCGACAACTGACCGAGGCATTCCTGGCGGTCGCCAGCGAGCATCATCCAGATGTCCTGCACCGCCGGGCCCATTCGACAGTCGTCGAGGTCGACGATGTGGAACATCTCGTCGCGACACATCATGTTGCCGGGGTGGCAATCGCCGTGCATGCGGATGTTCTGGTGCGGCGTGGCCTTGTAGACCTCTTCTACCCGCTTGAGCAGGTCCCGGGCCACGGACTCGTAGGCCGGCAGCAGACTTTTGGGTACGAAATTGCCTTCGAGCAATGTCGTCAACGAGTCGTGACCGAAGTTTTTCACACCCAGTGCTTCACGGTGTTCGAACGGCTTGGTCGCGCCCACGGCGTGCAACCGACCGAGCAGTTGGCCGAGGCGGTACAGCTGATCGAGATTGCCCGGCTCCGGCGCCCGGCCGCCACGGCGGGGGAACAGGGTGAATCGGAAGCCATTGTGTTCGTGCAGGCTGGCGCCGTTGTGAATCATCGGCGCCACCACTGGCACGTCGCACTCGGCGAGCTCGAAGGTGAACTGGTGCTCTTCGAGAATCGCTTCGTTGGTCCAGCGTTGCGGACGGTAGAACTTGGCGATCAGCGGCTCGGAGTCTTCGATACCGACCTGATAGACGCGGTTTTCATAGCTGTTGAGCGCCAGAATGCGCGCGTCGCTGAGAAAGCCGATGCTTTCGACGGCATCGAGCACGAGGTCTGGGGTGAGGGTTGCAAACGGGTGGGCCATGCTGACTCCTGCGCGCAGCAGGCTGCCGCGTCCGGCCAAGCATGGTAGCGCAGACGGGGCGTCTTTAGGGGTTGGGCTTGAGATGAGTTTTTTGGGCTATCGCATTCGCGAGCAGGCTCGCTCCCACAAGGGATCTCCTGTGTGTCACAAAATCCTGTGTGCACCGCAGACCCCTGTGGGAGCGAGCCTGCTCGCGAAGGGGCCTGATCAGGCGCCGACGACCCCGCCGTCTTCCCGTGAAATCGCCATCACCGAAGACCGCGGCTTGCCATTGGGCAGGTGCTCAGGGAAGGTCGACCCGCCGTTCTCCCCCGGATGCTGGATTCCGACAAACAGCGTTTTCTGGTCCGGCGAGAAGCTGATCCCCGTCACCTCACAGCCCACCGGTCCGACCATGAAGCGACGAATCTCGCCGGTCACCGGGTCGGCACACAGCATCTGGTTATTGCCCATCCCGGCAAAATCCCCCGCGTTGCTCGAGTCGCCGTCCGTCAGAATCCATAACCGCCCGGCCGTGTCAAAGCCCAGGCCATCGGGACTGTTGAACATATTCTGTGGGGTGATGTTCGACGAGCCGCCCTTCGGCGTGCCAGCATGAACGCCTGGATTGCCGGCGACCACGAACAGATCCCAGGCAAACGTCTTCGAGCCATGATCATCACGGTCGGTGCGCCAGCGCAGGATCTGTCCGTAGACGTTTTTCTCCCGCGGGTTCGGCCCGCCCAGCGGTTGCCCGTCTTCGCCGCGTTTGGCGTTGTTGGTCAGGGTGCAATAGACCTGGCCGTCCTTGGGGCTGACGACGATCCATTCCGGACGGTCCATGCGCGTAGCTTTCACCACGCTGGCCGCGAGGCGCGCATGAATCAGCACTTCGGCCTGATCGGCAAAGCCGCTGCTGGCGTCGATGCCGTTTTTACCGTGGGTCAGTTCGACCCATTCGCCCTGGCCCTTGGGGCGATCGGCATTGCCGTCGCCCGCGTCGAAGCGCGCCACGTACAGAGTGCCGTGGTCCAGCAAATCGCGGTTGGCCTTGGGGTCTTTGTGGTTGATCTTGTCGCGGCTGACGAATTTGTAGATGAACTCGCCGCGTTCATCGTCGCCCATGTACACCACGGCGTGACCATCACTGGTTTCGGCAAGCGCCGCATTTTCATGCTTGAAGCGGCCGAGCGCGGTACGTTTGACCGGGGTCGATTGCGGATCGAACGGATCGATTTCCACCACCCAGCCGTGACGGTTGAGTTCGTTCGGATTCTTTGCCAGGTCAAAACGCTCGTCGTGCTGATGCCAGTTGATCTCTTTACTGGCCGCCACCGCACCGTAGCGTTTTTGCGCAGCGTCGAACTTCTGCTCGGCGTTACTGCTGCCAAAGCAATCAGTGAAGTTCTCTTCACAGGTCAGGTAAGTCCCCCACGGCGTCTTGCCATTGGCGCAGTTCTGGAACGTTCCGAGGACATTCTTGCCCTGGGGGTCGGCGCTGGTTTTCACAAGGGCGTGGCCGGCGGCCGGGCCACTCAGGCTGATCGGCGCGTTACCGTGAATGCGCCGGTTGTAGCGCGAACCCTGGACGAAGTGCCACTGGCCGTTGTTGCGCTGGACCTCGATCACCGACACGCCTTCGCAGGCCAGTGCCTTGCGCACTTCGTCGGCTGATTGCGGCATACCGCCGTGGGGGTAGAGGTAGCGATAGTTGGTGTACTCGTTGTTGATTGCCATCAGCGCCCGATCTTGCTCCCCGGGAAACTCGAACAGGCTCATGCCGTCGTTGTTGTCACCGAACTGGACTTCCTGATGCTCGGCGCTGCCCTGGCCGCTCGGGTCGAACGCCGGGCCGTCCTTTTGCAACGGCTGGCCCCAGCTGATCAACACCGAGGATTTGTAGCCCGGCGGCAGGCTGATGGCGTCGCTGGTGGCGGCGGGGATGCTGTCAAAACCCAACAGTGTGCTGGAACCGGCGCTGACACTGGCGGCCAGCACGCTGCGACTCAGCAGGTTGCCACCCAGGAACATCGCTGCGCCGCACAAGGCACCTGCGCTGATGAAGCCGCGACGGCTGAGGCCGACCATTTTTTCGAGGTCGGTGGACTGGTTTTCTTCTAATAGGCTCACATCGGGCTCCCTGCGGTTTTTGCAGCCACCTTAATCAGCGTTCGTGACGCTAATATTTCAGAGCGGTGTACCGAGCAAAACGTTGGATGGCGCGAACTGCACCCGTACCGCGGTATCCGTGGCCAGGCCCAGGGTTCGCAAGTGCAGCGGTTCGGCCAGCGCGCAAAGGGTTTGGCCATTGGGCAGGCCGATACGCACTTCGCTGGGACCGTCCTGGGCGTCGAGGATTTCTTCGATGATGCCGGTCAGGTCATTGTGTCCAGGCGTTACTGCCTCCTGGATGGCGAGCAGATCGAGCCAGCCGGCCTTGATCAGCGCCACCACTTCGGTGCCTATTTCCAGCTCCAGGCGCAGGGTGCTGTCGTGGGTGATCTGCGCCTCGATGGTCAAGCCGCCGGCGAGTTCCAGGCGGATCAGGTCGTTGCGACCCTGGCTATCGATCGCCACGACCTTGCCGTGCAATTGATTGCGTGCGCTGGTGCGCAGCATCAGGCGACCGAGCAGGTTGAGGTCGCTGGCATCTTCGGCGGCTTCCAGCACCTGGGCCTGCAGGGTTTGCAGCTTTTGATACAAGCGCAACACGCGCTCGCCTTCACTGGACAGTCTGGCGCCACCACCGCCCTTGCCGCCGACACTGCGCTCTACCAGTGGCTTCTGCGCAAGGTTGTTCAGTTCGTCGATGGCGTCCCACGCCGCCTTGTAACTCAGGCCTGCGCTTTTTGCCGCGCGGGTGATCGAGCCTTGTTCGGCGATGTGTTGCAGCAGCGCGATGCGCTGCGGGCGGCGAACAATGTGTTGGGTCAACAACGTGGGCAAGGACATGGCGGATGCTTCGGGCTGTGGCGATGGGGAGGACGTTGGCGACTTGGGACTAGGGAGTCAAGTCAGACCCTTTTCTTTTGGGAGCGAGCCGGCTCCGGACGGCGTTCCGACGAATAGGCTGTCACATACAACAATGTTGTCGGCTGACCGACCGCTATCGCGAGCAGGTCGCACCGTCGCTCCCACAGGTTTTGTGTTCTCAGGTCAAACCGCGTCGCCGGGTTTGGGGGTGCGGGCCAGGCAGTAGACGTCGACCCGCGCCGCGCCGGCGTCCATCAACAGGCGAGCCAGTGCCTGGGCGGTGGCTCCGGTGGTCAGGACGTCATCCACCAGTGCCAGGTGTCGACCCTTGACCGGCGCATTGGGTACGAGGGCAAAGGCATTGCGCAGATTGTTTTTGCGGGCGTTAGCCTTCAGCTCCTGTTGCGCGCTGGTGTCCTGAACCCTCAGCAACAGTCTTTCATCGCAAGGAATGTCGAGGCTGGTGCCGAGCCAGCGGGCAAGCATGGCGGCCTGGTTGAAACCGCGTTGGCGCAGGCGTTTGACGGCCAGTGGCACCGGGACCAGCATGTCCGGGCGGTCCAGGTCTTCTTCGAAGCGATGCTGCAGGGATCGAGCGAGAAGTTCGGCGAGCAGGCGCCCGAACGGCCATTTCGCGCTGTGCTTGAAGCGTGTGATCAAGCTGTCCACGGGAAAGCTGTAAGTCCAGGGCACAGCGACCCGGTCGAAGGCTGGCGGTTGCTTCAGGCATTGGCCGCACGTCAATCCCGCGCCGGGCAAGGGCAGAGCGCAGGTCTGGCATTGGTCGCCAAGCCAGGGCAGCTCGGTTTCACAGGCGGTGCAAATAGGTGTCGCGTCATCGGATGCTTCGCCGCACAGCAAACAGGATTGTATGTTTTCTAACCAGATGTAAACCGGTCCGTCGTATGGTGGTTGACAGCGCATGAGTCTTCCTTAAATATGCCGAGCATCCGTGTCGAGTCTGTGGGTATTCCAGCCCCCAGCCGTTTGCCAAGCATAAAACAAAGGAAACGCCCATGAGCGCCAGCACCACTGCAACCCTGCGTCATGACTGGTCTTTGGCCGAAGTCAAAGCACTCTTCGTTCAGCCATTCAACGACCTGTTGTTCCAGGCGCAGACGGTGCACCGTGCGCATTTCGACGCCAATCGGGTCCAGGTTTCGACGCTGCTGTCGATCAAAACCGGAGCCTGCCCGGAAGATTGCAAATATTGTCCGCAGTCCGGTCACTACAACACCGGCCTGGAAAAAGAAAAGCTGATGGAAGTGCAGAAGGTCCTCGAAGAGGCCGCGCGCGCCAAGGCCATCGGTTCGACCCGTTTCTGCATGGGCGCTGCCTGGAAGCATCCGTCGGCCAAAGACATGCCGTACGTGCTGGAAATGGTCAAGGGCGTGAAAGCCATGGGCCTGGAGACCTGCATGACCCTCGGTCGCCTCGATCAGGATCAGACCGTCGCCCTGGCTCAGGCCGGCCTCGACTATTACAACCACAACCTCGATACCTCGCCGGAATTCTACGGCAGCATCATCACCACCCGTACCTACAGCGAGCGCCTGCAAACCCTGGCCTACGTGCGCGAATCGGGGATGAAGATCTGCTCCGGCGGCATCCTCGGCATGGGCGAATCCCTCGACGACCGCGCCAACCTGCTGATCCAGCTGGCCAACTTGCCGGAGCACCCGGAGTCGGTGCCGATCAACATGCTGGTGAAGGTCGCCGGTACGCCGCTGGAAAATGCTGACGACATCGACCCGTTCGACTTCATCCGCATGCTCGCCGTTGCCCGCATCCTGATGCCGCAGTCCCACGTGCGCCTGTCCGCCGGCCGCGAAGCGATGAACGAGCAGATGCAAGCCCTGGCGTTCTTTGCCGGTGCCAACTCGATTTTCTACGGCGACAAACTGCTGACCACCGCCAACCCGCAGGCCGACAAGGACATGCAACTGTTCTCGCGCCTGGGGATCCTGCCGGAAGCACGGGAAGAGCACGCTGACGAAGTGCATCAGGCGGCTATCGAGCAGGCCTTGGTTGAGCAGAAGAGCAGCGAGCAGTTTTATAACGCGGCTGTTTGACCACACCGATTCCTCTGATGGAATGCAAATCCCTGTGGGAGCGAGCTTGCTCGCGATGACGGAGTGACATTCAGCATTGATGTTGATTGAGCCGCCGCCATCGCGAGCAAGCTCGCTCCCACAGGGGATTGTGCAACTTCCGCACTCTGCGATCTGACCCCGAGGCCTGCATGTCTTTCGATCTCGCCGCACGCCTTGCTGCCCGTCGTGCCGACAATCTCTACCGCCAACGCCCGCTCCTCGAAAGCCCTCAAGGCCCGCAAGTGGTGGTTGACGGCCAGCCGCTGCTGGCGTTCTGTAATAACGACTACCTGGGCCTGGCCAATCACCCGCAAGTGATCGAAGCCTGGCGCGCTGGCGCCTTGAAGTGGGGCGTGGGTGGCGGGGCTTCGCACTTGGTGATCGGCCACAGCACGCCGCATCACGAATTGGAAGAAGCCTTGGCCGACCTCACCGGTCGCCCGCGCGCCCTGCTGTTCACTACCGGTTACATGGCCAACCTCGGCGCGGTCACCGCGCTGGTCGGGCAGGGCGATACGGTGCTCGAAGACCGGCTCAATCATGCGTCGTTGCTGGACGCGGGCCTGTTGTCCGGAGCGCGCTTCAATCGCTATCTGCACAACGACGCAGCAAGCCTGGCCAGTCGCCTGGAAAAGGCCACCGGCAATACGTTGGTGGTCACCGACGGCGTGTTCAGTATGGACGGTGACATCGCCGATCTGCCGGCGCTGGCCCGGGAAGCCAAGGCCAAAGGCGCATGGCTGATGGTCGATGACGCCCACGGTTTTGGTCCGCTGGGCGCCAATGGCGGCGGGATCGTCGAGCATTTCGGCCTGAGCCGGGACGACGTGCCGGTACTGGTCGGTACCCTCGGCAAGGCGTTCGGTACAGCAGGTGCTTTTGTGGCGGGCAGTGAAGAGCTGATCGAGACCCTGATTCAGTTCGCCCGCCCTTACATTTACACCACCAGCCAGCCTCCGGCCCTCGCCTGCGCTACGTTGAAAAGCCTGGAGTTGCTGCGCAGCGAACATTGGCGGCGTGAGCATCTGAGCACGCTGATCCGCCAGTTCCGCCAGGGGGCCGAGCAGATTGGCCTGGAATTGATGGACAGCTTCACGCCGATCCAGCCGATCATGATCGGCGACGCCGGGCGTGCTGTTCGACTGTCGCAGATGCTGCGCGAACGCGGTTTGATGGTGACGGCGATTCGTCCGCCGACCGTGCCTGCCGGCAGTGCCCGCCTGCGCGTGACCCTGACCGCTGCCCACAATGAGGCGCAGGTGCAGCTATTGTTGAATGGACTGGCCGATTGCTTTCAACAACTGGGACCGGAGCCAAGCCATGCGTGATCGTCTGATTCTGCTGCCCGGCTGGGGCCTTGGGATTTCACCGCTGGAGCCATTGGCTGCAGCGTTGCAGGGGCTGGATGAACACCTGCGGGTCGAGATCGAGCCATTGCCGGAACTGGAGTCCAGCGATGTTGAAGAATGGCTCGATGAATTGGATTCGACCCTGCCTCAGGACGCCTGGCTGGGTGGCTGGTCCCTCGGCGGCATGCTCGCCTGCGAATTGGCAGCCCGGCGCGGCGATCGCTGCTGCGGCGTGTTGACCCTGGCGAGCAACACTTCGTTTGTCGCCCATGAGCAATGGTCGAGCGCGATGCCGGGCGAGACCTTCGACGGGTTTCTGGCCGGCTGCAAGGCTGATCCACGCATCACCTTGAAACGCTTTGCGCTGCTCTGCGCCCAGGGTTCTGCAGACCCGCGCGGATTGTCCAGGCTGTTGCTCGGTGGCGCGCCGCACACCAGTGCATCGGTGTTGATCAGCGGCCTGGAAGTGCTCGCGCAACTGGATACCCGCAAAGCGCTGCAAACATTCCGCGGTCCGCAATTGCACCTGTTCGCCGGCCTCGACGGGCTTGTTCCCGCCGAAGCCGCGCAAGCGCTGCTGATGTTGCTGCCGGATGTAGAAATCGGCCTGATTGAACGGGCCAGCCACGCGTTTCTTCTGGAAGACCCCCACGGTGTGGCGGGGGCGATCCAGGCCTTTTTGCATGAGTTCGGTGATGACTGATTTATCCCTTCCAGATTTGCCCGGCGGCTTGCCTGACAAGCGCCAGGTGGCGGCCTCCTTTTCCCGCGCAGCGGCGAGTTATGACAGCGTTGCCGAGTTGCAGCGTGATGTCGGTGGCCAGCTGCTGAGTCGTTTGCCGGAAGATTTCGTACCCGGTCGCTGGCTGGATCTGGGGTGCGGCACCGGGCACTTCAGCCGGCTGCTGAGCCAGCGTTTCCCTGCCGGTCACGGAGTGGCGCTGGATATCGCCGAAGGCATGCTCAATCACGCACGGCCGTTGGGCGGCGCCACGCATTTCATCGCCGGGGATGCGGAGCGCTTGCCATTACAGGCTTCGACCTGCGATTTGATCTTCTCCAGCCTTGCGGTGCAGTGGTGCTCGGACTTTGCCTCGGTGCTCAGTGAGGCACATCGCGTGTTGAAACCTGGCGGAATTTTCGCGTTTGCTAGTCTGTGCGTGGGTACGTTATACGAATTGCGTGACAGTTGGCGTCAGGTGGACGGCATGGTGCACGTCAATCGCTTCCGTGAATTCGGGGTTTATCAACAGCTGTGCGCCGACAGTGGGTTGAAAGCCGTGAGTCTGGAAACCCGTCCCCATGTGTTGCATTACCCGGATGTGCGCAGCCTGACCCATGAACTCAAGGCACTGGGTGCACACAACCTGAACCCGGGTCGGCCGGGCGGTTTGACCGGCCGGGCGCGGATCCTCGGCTTGATCGAGGCGTATGAGCAGTTTCGCCAGGGCAAAGGTCTGCCGGCGACTTATCAAGTGGTGTACGCGGTTTTGGAGAAACCCCTATGAGCGCTGCCTATTTCATCACCGGCACTGACACCGATGTTGGCAAGACCACCGTTGCTGCAGGCCTGCTGCATGCCGCGCGGTCGACGGGCCTGAGTACGGCGGCAGGCAAGCCGGTCGCTTCCGGTTGCGACGTGACGCCCAAGGGCTTGCGCAATGCCGACGCGCTGGCGTTGATGGCTCAATGTTCGGTGCCTTTGACTTATGCACAGGTCAATCCGGTGGCATTCGAACCGCCAATCGCGCCGCACCTGGCGGCGCGGGAGGCCGGTGTGGCGTTGACGGTGCAATCACTGCTGGCGCCGATGCGGCAGATTCTCGATATGCAGGCCGACTTCACCCTGATCGAAGGCGCGGGCGGCTGGCGCGTGCCCCTGGCGGATCAGGACAACCTGTCGGACCTGGCGATGGCGCTGGATTTGCCGGTGATTCTGGTGGTTGGCGTGCGTCTGGGTTGCATCAATCACGCGCTGCTGACGGCTGAAGCGATTGCGCGGGACGGCCTGCAGTTGGCGGGCTGGGTGGCCAATATCATCGATTCGAAGACTGCGCGCCTGGAAGAGAACCTGGCGACACTGGCTGAGCGCATCCCGGCGCCATGCCTGGGACGCGTGCCGAAACTCAAGCTGGTGACCGCCGAAGCGGTGGCCGAGCATCTTCAGTTGGATCTGCTGGACTGAGGGCTGCGTCTCGCTGAATCCGCCTGCCAACGCCGCGATCATTCGCGGCGTTTTTCTGCGTAAGTCCTTATCCCTCAACTAATCTTTCCTTCATGGACAACTGTTTCCATGGACGCTGTGGCGTGGCTGCGCGCCCGCTATTGCCGTGGTGTCATGACGAACGGCGAAAGATCGGCGCTTGACAAGGTTTGGGCGTAAACGTATGTTTCAAACAACTGTTTGACCGCCACAACAAATCAACGCGGTCGTTCATTCCCGGTTACATCAGCAGAGGTTTATCGCTATGCCTGACTACAAGGCCCCCTTGCGTGATATTCGCTTCGTTCGTGACGAACTGCTCGGCTACGAAGCGCACTATCAGAGCCTTCCGGCTTGTGCAGACGCAACTCCGGACATGGTTCACGCCATTCTCGAAGAAGGCGCCAAGTTTTGTGAGCAGGTGCTGGCTCCGCTGAACCGCGTGGGTGACACCGAAGGCTGCACCTGGAGCGAGTCCGGCGTTAAAACCCCGACCGGTTTCAAGGAAGCCTACAAGCAATTCGTCGAAGGCGGCTGGCCAAGCCTGGCCCACGACGTGGAGCACGGTGGTCAAGGGCTGCCGGAGTCTCTGGGTCTGGCAGTCAGCGAAATGGTTGGCGAAGCCAACTGGTCGTGGGGCATGTACCCGGGGCTGTCCCATGGCGCAATGAACACCATTTCCGAGCACGGCACGCCTGAGCAGCAAGAGGCCTACCTGACCAAACTGGTGTCCGGCGAATGGACCGGCACCATGTGCCTGACCGAACCGCACTGCGGCACCGACCTGGGCATGCTGCGCACCAAGGCCGAACCTCAGGCCGACGGTTCCTACAAAGTCTCCGGCACCAAGATCTTCATCTCGGCCGGTGAACACGACATGGCCGACAACATCGTCCACATCGTGCTGGCACGTCTGCCGGATGCACCGGCCGGCACCAAGGGCATTTCCCTGTTCATCGTTCCGAAATTCCTGCCAAACGCAGACGGCTCGATCGGTGCTCGCAACGCCGTGACCTGTGGTTCCCTGGAACACAAGATGGGCATCCACGGTAACGCCACGTGCGTGATGAACTTCGACGCGGCCACCGGCTACCTGATCGGCCCGGCGAACAAAGGTCTGAACTGCATGTTCACCTTCATGAACACCGCACGCCTGGGTACCGCGCTGCAAGGCTTGGCCCACGCCGAGATCGGATTCCAGGGCGGCCTGAAATACGCTCGCGATCGCCTGCAAATGCGCTCCCTGACTGGCCCGAAAGCGCCGGAAAAAGCCGCTGACCCGATCATCGTGCACCCCGATGTACGTCGCATGCTGTTGACCATGAAGGCGTTCGCCGAAGGCAACCGCGCAATGGTTTACTTCACCGCCAAACAAGTCGACATCGTCAAGTACGGCGTAGATGAAGAAGAGAAAAAGAAAGCCGATGCACTGCTGGCCTTCATGACTCCGATCGCCAAAGCCTTCATGACTGAAGTCGGTTTTGAATCCGCCAACCATGGCGTGCAAATCTACGGCGGTCACGGTTTCATCGCCGAGTGGGGCATGGAGCAGAACGTTCGCGACAGCCGCATTTCGATGCTGTACGAAGGCACCACCGGTATCCAGGCACTCGACCTGCTGGGCCGCAAAGTGTTGATGACTCAAGGCGAAGCCCTGAAAAGCTTCACCAAAATCGTTCACAAGTTCTGCCAGACCAACGAAGGCAACGAAGCCGTCAAAGAGTTCGTCGAGCCATTGGCGGCGCTGAACAAAGAGTGGGGCGAGCTGACCATGAAGGTCGGTATGGCGGCCATGAAAGATCGCGAAGAAGTCGGCGCGGCGTCGGTGGATTACCTGATGTATTCCGGTTACGCCTGCCTGGCCTACTTCTGGGCTGACATGGCGCGTCTGGCGGCCGAGAAACTGGCGGCCGGCACGTCCGAAGAGGCGTTCTACACCGCCAAGCTGCAGACGGCGCGTTTCTACTTCCAGCGCATTCTGCCGCGTACCCGCACTCACGTTGTAACCATGCTGTCGGGGGCCAACAACCTGATGGACATGAAAGAAGAAGACTTCGCACTGGGCTACTAAGCCTTACGCGTTCTTCACCAGGCCGCTGCTTCTTCGGGAGCTGCGGCCTTTTTTTGTGCCCCGTGTAGGAGCCGGCGTGCTGGCGAACCCGGCGGCGCGGTGGATCAGATGTTGCTGCGGGATGAGTGATGATGGCGCATTCAGCGTCTGGACTGTGATTGTGGGGCCTGGCCGGGGGCAGTAGGTTTGGGAGATCTGCTGACGGAGAAATGACCATGCCCGAGTACAAAGCTCCCCTGCGCGACATGCGCTTTCTGATCGACCACGTGTTCGACTTTCACAGCAATTACGCGGCGCTGGGTGTCAACGACGCCAGCCCGGACATGGTCAATGCGATCCTCGAAGAAGGTGCGAAATTCTGTGAGAACGTGCTCGCACCGCTGAACCGCAGCGGAGACGAAGAGGGCTGCCATTTCGACAACGGCGTGGTGACGACGCCTGCAGGGTTCAAGCAGGCATTCGCCCAATATGTCGAAGGCGGCTGGCATGGCCTGGCGGCGGATCCGACCTACGGCGGCCAGGGTTTGCCCAGCTCCCTGGGCCTGGTCATCAGTGAAATGGTCGGTTCCAGCAACACATCCTGGGGCATGTACCCGGGGCTGACCCACGGTGCGATGTCGGCGATTCACGCCCATGGTACCGAAGAGCAGAAGCAGACCTACCTGAGCAAACTCACCGCCGGCCTATGGACCGGCACCATGTGCCTGACCGAAGCCCATTGCGGCACTGACCTGGGCATCATCAAGACCCGCGCCGTGCCTGTGGCCGACGGCAGTTACTCGATCTCCGGCAGCAAGATCTTCATCTCCGCCGGCGAACACGACCTGAGTGACAACATCATCCATCTGGTGCTGGCGAAGCTGCCGGATGCGCCGGCCGGGACCAAGGGCATCTCGCTGTTCATCGTGCCCAAGTTCCTGCCTGACACCGAAGGTGAGGCTGGGGAGCGCAACGGCGTGTCCTGCGGTTCGATCGAGCACAAAATGGGGATCAAGGCCTCCGCCACCTGTGTCCTTAACTTCGACGGGGCCAAGGGCTTTTTGATCGGGGAGCCGAACAAGGGCCTGAACTGCATGTTCACCATGATGAACCATGCGCGCCTGGGCACCGGGATGCAGGGATTGTGTCTGGGGGAGGCCAGTTTCCAGGGGGCGATCAGGTACGCCAACGACCGTCTGCAGATGCGCTCGCTGACCGGGCCGAAAGCGCCGGAAAAGGTCGCCGACCCGATCATCGTTCATCCTGATGTGCGCCGGATGCTGCTGACCATGAAAGCCTTCAACGAAGGCAACCGGGCGCTGACCTACTTCACCGCGCAGTTGCTGGATACCGCGCATCTGAACCCGGATGCCACCGCGCGCCAGGAGGCCGAAGACCTGTTGGCGTTCCTGACACCGATCTGCAAGGCCTTCATGACCGATACCGGGCTGGAAGTGACCAATCAAGGCATGCAGGTATTCGGTGGGCACGGTTTCATTCGTGAATGGGGCATGGAGCAGTTGGTCCGCGACTGCCGTATCGCGCCGATCTACGAAGGCACCAACGGTATTCAGGCGCTGGACTTGCTCGGACGAAAGGTGCTCGGCAGCCAGGGGAAGCTGCTGCGCGGATTCAGCCGAATCGTCCACAAATTCTGCGCCGCCAACGCCGAGCATCCGCAACTTGCCTCTTATGTGGCGCAGCTCGACGAACTGAATCAGCAGTGGGGCGAGCTGACCACCAGGGTCGGCATGGCGGCGATGAAAAACCCTGATGAAGTCGGCGCCGCGTCGGTGGATTACCTGATGTACAGCGGTTACATCATCCTCGGCTATTTGTGGCTGCGCATGGCATTGGTGGCTCAGGCGCAGCTTGACGACGGCAGCGGCGACGCCGATTACTGCCGGGGCAAACTGGCGACCAGCGAGTTTTACTTCAAGCGATTGTTGCCACGAACTGCCGCTCATCGGGCCGCTATCGAGGCGGGTAGTGATTGTCTGATGCAGTTGCCGGCGGAGTTGTTCTCGCTTTAACGGTCAGGGCTTTAAAAGCTTCGCGGGCAAGCCTCGCTCCTACAGGGTCTGTGTCGTTCGTGCTCGCGCGTACGACGAGGACCTGTAGGAGCGAGGCTTGCCCGCGAATGGTTCCGGCAGACAAAAAATATTCAACTGATTGCCAGTGACTAAAAATTACAAAACAGTCACGGCCTGACCCTATGTGTCGCAAAAGTTGTTGGGTTACACTCGGACTCAACGAAAACACCCTTCCACGATTCACCCGTTTAGATCTTGCGAGGTTTGCCATGGCTGACTACAAAGCGCCCCTGCGCGATATGCGCTTCGTCCTCAATGAAGTGTTCGAGGTCACGAAACTCTGGGCCCAGCTGCCAGCGCTGGCCGATTCCGTCGATGCCGAAACCGTCGAAGCCATTCTCGAAGAAGCCGGCAAGGTCACCAGCAAAAGCATCGCGCCCCTGAGCCGTGCGGCGGACGAAGAAGGTTGCCACTGGGCGGACGGTGCCGTCACCACGCCGGCCGGTTTCCCCCAGGCCTATCAGACTTACGCTGAAGGCGGTTGGGTGGGGGTCGGTGGCGATCCGGCCTATGGCGGCATGGGCATGCCCAAGGCGGTCTCGGCCCAGGTCGAGGAAATGGTCAACTCCGCCAGCCTGTCGTTCGGCCTGTACCCGATGCTGACCGCCGGGGCCTGCCTGTCGCTCAATGCCCACGCCAGCGAAGAACTGAAAGCGGCGTACCTGCCGAACATGTACGCCGGGGTCTGGGCCGGCTCCATGTGCCTGACCGAGCCGCACGCCGGCACCGACCTGGGGATCATCCGCACCAAGGCCGAGCCCCAGGCGGACGGCTCCTACAAGGTTAGCGGCACCAAGATCTTCATCACCGGCGGCGAACACGACCTGACCGAGAACATCATCCACCTGGTGCTGGCCAAACTGCCGGACGCGCCGGCGGGGCCGAAAGGCATTTCGCTGTTCCTGGTGCCCAAGTTCATGGTCAATGCCGATGGCAGCCTGGGCGCACGCAACCCGGCCAACTGCGGTTCGATCGAACACAAGATGGGCATCCAGGCGTCCGCGACCTGTGTGATGAACTTCGACGAGGCCGTGGGTTACCTGGTCGGCGAGCCGAACAAGGGCCTGGCGGCGATGTTCACCATGATGAACTACGAGCGTTTGGGGGTGGGTATCCAGGGGCTGGCCACTGGCGAGCGCTCGTACCAGAACGCCGTCGAATACGCGCGCGATCGCCTGCAAAGCCGTTCGCCGACCGGTGCGCAGAACAAGGACAAGGTCGCTGATCCGATCATCGTCCACCCGGACGTGCGGCGCATGCTGCTGACCATGAAAGCCTCGAACGAAGGCGGCCGTGCGTTCTCGACGTACGTGGCGATGCAACTGGACACCGCCAAATTCAGCGAAGACGCCCCCACCCGCAAACGGGCCGAAGACCTGGTGGCCTTGCTGACGCCGGTGGCCAAGGCGTTCCTCACCGATCTCGGCCTGGAGACCACGGTGCACGGCCAGCAGGTGTTCGGCGGCCACGGCTACATCCGCGAGTGGGGTCAGGAGCAACTGGTGCGCGACGTGCGCATCACCCAGATCTACGAAGGCACCAACGGCATTCAGGCGCTGGACCTGGTGGGGCGCAAGATTGTCGGCAGTGGCGGTGCGTTCTATGACTTGTTCGCCGACGAGATCCGTCATTTCACTGCGACCGCCAGTGCTGACCTGGCGGAGTTCACCAAGCCACTGAACGATGCCGTGACTACACTTGACGAGTTGACCGCGTGGTTGCTCGACCGGGCGAAAAACAACCCGAATGAAATCGGCGCGGCATCGGTCGAGTATCTGCAGACTTTCGGTTATGTGGCGTACGCCTATATGTGGGCGCTGATGGCCAAGGCCGCCTACGGAAAAGAGGCGCAGGACGATTTCTACGCGAGCAAGCTGGGCACGGCACGGTTCTATTTCGCCCGCCTGCTGCCGCGCATTCATTCGTTGAGCGCGTCGGTGAAGGCGGGTAGCGAATCGCTTTTCCTGCTGGAGGCAAGCCAGTTCTGACAATGTAACGTCATGTAAGCAATCTCTTACAAGACGTGATGCTGTTTTCCCATGGTCGAAGATTGGATCCACAGCTAATCTACTTCACATGGACGTCGCGCAGGAAGCGCAAAGCAACAACACGGACACGTAGGATTCTGCCAGGACGGCGGAGTGAAATGGATGTCAGGGAAACAGTCTGCAAAGCCCCGCTTCGGCGGGGTTTTCTTTTGCCCGCAGAAAAGTGTCAGCTCAGTCCGTTGACGATGACGATGACGATACTGAACCCTGACGAACGGCACGGGTCGATTAGATGTATGGCTCACGAGAGCCCACTTCAATCAGGAGCTGATCCCATGGACTTTATTCGAATCATCATCGCCATTCTGTTGCCGCCACTGGGTGTGTTTCTGCAAGTCGGTTTCGGCGGAGCGTTCTGGCTGAATATTCTGCTGACGTTGTGCGGTTACATTCCGGGGATCGTGCATGCGGTGTATATCATTGCCAAGCGCTGATACTGGCGGCGTCAGGTAAATCGCTTTCGCGAGCAGGCTCGCTCCCACAGTCGACCGAGTTCCCCAGGAGCACGATAAATGTGGGAGCGACGGTGCGACGATTCGACCTGCTCGCGAATGAGGCGCTGCAATTTCTGCAATTGAGCAAAGGCTTCAGTCCGCCAACGCCATCACCCGCCGATAAAACAACCACTCCTGCTCCAGCGCATGGGCCTGATTACCCGCCTTGCGGAAACCATGACGTTCGTCCCCGTAATAATGCGCTTCAACCAGAATACCGTTTTTCTGCAGAGCCTCGACCATGTCGCGAGTCTGTTGCGGCACCACCACGGCATCCTGTTCCCCCTGAAAGAAAATCACCGGAACACTGATATTGCTCGCATGCAGCAGCGGCGTTCGCGCGGCGTAACGCTCGGCATCCAGCACCGGATCACCGATCAGCCAATCCAGATAATCACCTTCGAACTTGTGGGTTGCACGGCCGAGAGCGACAGGATCGCTGACGCCATACAGGCTGGCGCCGGCGCGGAAAACCTTGTGGAAAGCCAAGGCGCAAAGGGTGGTGTAGCCGCCGGCGCTGCCGCCGCGAATAAACGCCCGGTCGCCATCGATCAGCCCGCGCTCGGCGAGATAAGTAACGACCGCGCAGGCATCTTCCACATCGACTTCACCCCAGCCCAGATGCAGCGCCTGGCGATAAGCCCGGCCGTAGCCGCTGCTGCCGCGATAATTGAGGTCGGCCACGGCGAAGCCGCGTTGTGCCCAGTACTGGATGCGCGGATCGAGCATCGGGTAGCAGGCCGAGGTCGGGCCGCCGTGGATGAACACCACCAGCGGCGGTTGCGCATCCCCGGTCATCGCCGGATAGAAGAAGCCATGGGCTTCGCCTGAACCGCTCGGGTAGCGCAGGGTTAGCGGCAGGCTGATCTGTTCGGCCGGCAGCGGCGCTGCACCGCCGGCCAGCACCTTGACCTGGCGGGTGTGGCGATCGATGGCAATCACCGCTGGCGGGCTGATCGGTGAGGCGGCGATGCAGTAAATGAACTGCGCATCCAGCGCCAGATGGCGGAAGCGGCTGTAGTCACCGGTGAAATCCTCGTCAGTCTCGCCAACCAGACCCAATCGGCCAAAACCGCCTTCGGTCCAGCTTGCCAGATAGCTGCCTTCGCCTGTAGGCAGCCAGGTGCATCCGCCCAGTTGCCACGGAGCCGGCCCATGGTCGGCAGCGGCGCTTGGCAGAGGGCTCAGACCGTCGTCCGACTCCACCCAAGGTTGCCAGTACCCGCCTCTATCAGTCAGACAGAACAGCCGGCCGCTGGCATCGAACCGGGGCTGTTGCAGCGACGCCTGAGTCACATCGCCGGCCACGCAGCGCGGCTGAGCATAACCGCCATCGTCCTGGCGCTCGGCAACCATCAGGCGGGTCGCGGTCCAGGGCTGATCCGGGCGGCTCCATTCGATCCAGGCCAGACGGCGAGCATCCGGGCTCAGGGTCGGCGAGGCGTAAAAATCCGCGCCCTCGGCCAGTAAGTGCCGCGTGCCGTCCACCAGGTCGATGGCGACCAGACGGTGCCGGTCCCGGTTCTCTTCAACAGCCAGCACCTGCCCGTTGGCGAACTGCAGATCGCCATAGCGGCATTCACTGTCAGTCAGTACCTGCGGCTCGCCTTTGAGCGACTGTCGGTACAACTGCTGGTCCGCCTCGTTGACGAAAACGATCCCGTCATCGGTCAGGCAAAACGCGCCACCGCCATATTCGTACACTCGACTGCGCACACTGAAACCCGGCGGCGTCAGGCAATGCGCCTGGCCATCGCGCCACTGCCAGAGGCGGCAGGCGGCATCCTCCGGGCGGTACTCGTTCCAGAACAAGCCGTGCCGACCGAGCTGCAATTCGGCAAAGTCGACACCGGCAGCGACGGCTCTGGCGGCGCTGAAGGGTTCAGCTTTTGGCGATGAGGCGTGAGTTTCGTTCATTGCGAAAGGCCAGTTGTTCGATGGTCTGGGTCGCGTGCTCGGCTTCTTCGCGGGCCTTGAGGATCACGCCATGATGGTGCGACTTGCTGCACACCGGGTCGGCATTGCTCGCGTCACCGGTGAGCATGAATGCCTGACAACGGCAGCCGCCGAAGTCCTTTTCTTTCTCGTCGCAGGAGCGGCACGGCTCGGGCATCCAGTCGTAACCGCGGAAGCGGTTGAAGCCGAACGAGTCGTACCAGATATGCTGCATGCTGTGGTCGCGCACGTTGGGAAATTGCACCGGCAGTTGCCGGGCGCCGTGACAGGGCAGGGCGGTGCCGTCTGGTGTGACCGTCAGAAAAATACTGCCCCAGCCGTTCATGCAGGCTTTCGGGCGTTCTTCGTAATAGTCAGGGGTGACGAAAATCAGCTTGCACGGATGCCCTTGGGCTTCCAGTTTGGCGCGGTATTCATTGGTGACGCGTTCGGCGCGGACCAGTTGTTCCCGGGTTGGTAACAGGCCGACCCGATTGAGCTGCGCCCAACCGTAAAACTGGCAGGTGGCGAGTTCGACGAAGTCGGCTTCAAGGGCGATGCACAGCTCGATGATCCGATCGATCTTGTCGATGTTGTGCCGATGGGTCACGAAGTTGAGCACCATCGGATAGCCGTGGGCCTTCACCGCACGAGCCATTTCGAGCTTCTGGGCGAAGGCTTTTTTCGAGCCGGCCAACAGGTTGTTCACTTGCTCGTCGCTGGCCTGAAAGCTGATTTGAATGTGATCCAGACCCGCCTTCTTGAAGTCGCTGATTTTCTGCTCGGTCAGGCCAATGCCGGAGGTGATCAGGTTGGTGTAGAAACCCAGCTGGCGCGCTTCGAAGATCAGCTCGGCGAGGTCCTGGCGCACCAGCGGCTCGCCACCGGAAAAGCCCAATTGCGCCGCACCCATCTCCCGCGCTTCGCGAAATACCTTGATCCACTGCTCGGTGCTGAGTTCTTTGCCCTGCTCGGCGAAATCCAGCGGATTGGAGCAGTAGGGGCATTGCAGCGGGCAGCGATAGGTCAGTTCGGCCAGCAGCCACAGCGGCAGGCCGATTTCCGGTTTGGGCGGTAACTTGTCTGACACGGAATCAGGCAAGTTCGATCCAGTGCTGAGCACGGGCGACCTCCATGAACTGCTCGATGTCATCACCGAGCTCGGGCGCGTCGGGAAACTGCGCACCCAGTTCGGCAATGATCATCGCGACATCGCGCTGGCCGTCGATCAGGCCGCCGATCAACGCGGCGCTTTCATTGAGTTTGATCATGCCTTCCGGGTAGAGCAATACGTGGCCTTTCTGCGCCGGTTCGTACTGGAAGCGGTAGCCCTGACGCCAGGTCGGGGTCTTGCTGCGGTCGAAACTCATAAGGTGATTCCTTTATGCCAGACCCGTTGCCCGGTCACGCTGTGATATGGCTGGCGGTTCAGTTCGTAAGCCATGCTCATGGCATCGAGCATGCTCCAAAGGATGTCCAGTTTGAACTGGAGAATTTCCAGCATGCGCTCCTGGCCTTGCCGCGTCGTGTAGTGCTGCAAGGTGATCGCCAGACCGTGTTCGACATCCCGGCGCGCCTGACCCAGGCGGGTGCGGAAATATTCATAACCGGCCGGGTCGATCCATGGATAGTGCTGCGGCCAGCTGTCCAGGCGCGATTGGTGGATCTGTGGCGCGAACAGTTCGGTCAGGGAGCTGCTGGCGGCTTCCTGCCAACTGGCGCGACGGGCGAAGTTGACGTAGGCATCCACGGCGAAACGCACGCCGGGCAGCACCAGCTCCTGGGAGCGTAACTGATCCGGGTCCAGACCGACGGCCTGGCCGAGGCGCAGCCAGGCTTCGATACCGCCGTCTTCGCCGGGGGCGCCGTCGTGGTCCAGCAGGCGCTGAATCCACTCGCGACGGATCTCGCGGTCCGGGCAGTTGGCGAGGATCGCGGCGTCCTTGAGGGGAATGTTCACCTGGTAGTAAAAGCGGTTGGCAACCCAGCCCTGGATCTGCTCGCGGGTGGCCCGGCCTTCATACATCGCCACGTGGTAGGGGTGATGGATGTGATAGTAGGCGCCTTTGGCGCGCAACGCGGCTTCGAATTCGGCGGGGGACATTGGGGTGTCAGTCATTGCGGTTCTCCGGGTACAGCCGGTGGATTTTGTGGTGTCTGGACCGGCCTCATCGCCAGCAGGCTGGCTCCCACAGTTGATCGCATTCCCTGTGGGAGCCAGCCTGCTGGCGATAGACCGCGAAGCGGTCTCGGCCCCTTACAACACAATACTCATGCCGTCATACGCCACTTCAACCTTGCGCCGACCCAGCTCCGCACGTTCCGGCGAATCCTCATCGAGAATCGGGTTGGTGTTGTTGATGTGGATAAGCACTTTGCGCGGTTTGGGCAGTTTTTCCAGTACTTCCAGCATGCCGCCAGGACCGTTCTGCGCCAGGTGGCCCATTTCCCGGCCGGTGCGCGTGCCGACGCCACGGCGCTGCATCTCGTCGTCGTCCCACATCGTGCCGTCCACCAATAGGCAATCGCTGCCGGCCATGATTTCCAGCAGCGGCGAATCGACCTTGCCCAGGCCCGGGGCGTAGAACAGTTTGCCGCCGGTCTTCAGGTCTTCGACGATCAGGCCGATGTTGTCGCCCGGATGCGGGTCAAAGCGGTGCGGCGAGTACGGCGGGGCGGCGCTGCGCAGGGGCAGCGGGGTAAAACGCAGGTTCGGGCACGCCGGGATGCTGAAGCTATGATCAAGTTCGATGCGGTTCCAGCTCAGCCCGCCGTTCCAGTGGGTGAGCATGGGGAACAACGGGAAACCGGTGCTCAGGTCTTCGTGGACCATGTCGGTGCACCAGACCTGATGCGGGCAACCTTCGCGCAGGCTGAGCAGGCCAGTGGTGTGGTCGATCTGGCTGTCCATCAGGATGATCGCGCTAATGCCGGTATCGCGCAGGGCGCGGCCCGGCTGCATTGGCGCAAAACTCTGGAGCTGGGCGCGGATGTCCGGTGAGGCGTTGCACAGCACCCAATTTACGCCGTCATCGGAAATCGCGATGGACGACTGGGTCCGCGCCTCGGCCCGCAGGCTACCGCTGCGAAAGCCTGCGCAGTTGGCGCAGTTGCAGTTCCACTGGGGGAAACCGCCGCCGGCGGCGGAACCTAGAATCTGGACAAACATGGCTGCTCCATCATTTCACAGCAGAAAATAAAAACGCCTCGGCGAACCGAGGCGTTGCACATCATCTCTACCAAAACGGCAGGACTTAGCGGCTTGCGAAGTACATGGTGACTTCAAAGCCGATACGCAGATCGGTGTAAGCAGGTTTGGACCAGGACATGAGAGTGCTCCTTTCAGGTGGATAAGACAGTTGATACCTATACATATAGTCCACCTCCAGTCGGAGATGTTCAGATAGTTAGGTGGCTATGTTACTCAAAATTTCAGAATGATTGGCCGGGAATCTTTGAGAAAGCTAATTGCAGCGCCGGTAATGATCATTTTGCCACTTGCCAAGGGGCGCTCGGCCCCGAGCTGGTGGCCAGGCAGCGCCAGCCGCCGTCGGCCTTGTTCAACCGCTGGATGGCGTCGAGCAGGGCGGGGCGGTCGATCTGCAGAATCGCCTCGGGTAGTTGGGTCAGATAATCCGACGAGTGGCCCGCCAGTTTGCCCTGCCATAGTAATTCAGCGGCCTGGATATGTGGCACCGCGGTGCTGACAAACTGATCGGCCAAGGCCTGGCGCTGGGCGACGAAGGCCGCATCATCAATGCCATGGATCATCCTGGGCAATCCGTTCAGGAATTGTTCAATGTGCTCCAGCAGGTAAACGGGTGCAACACTCGGTGATTGAACACCGAAAAGCAGCCCGGTCTGCCCATGAATCTGCCGCAGGCCGCTGAATACCGCATAGCCCAGCTGCAGCTCTACCCGCAAACGCTGATAGAAAGGTGTCTGGCACAGGTGAGCAAGCAAGCGCCAGGCGGCTTCGTCGGCGATGTCCCGGGTTGCGGTCGGACAAAAGAGCAGTAGCGCGTGCTCGCTGCAGCCGGTGTCGATGTGGTGCCAGAGATGTTCAGAACAGATCGATGAGTATGAGCCAGGTTGGTTGTCCGGGCTGCCCGGCACACGGCTCAAGGCCGGGCCCATCGCCGCTTGGGTCTGGGCGGACAGGCCTGTCGCCAGACCCTCCCAGTACGCATTCGACCACAACTGCTGCAAGTCGTCCGAGTCAGGGGTTTGTTCCAGGCAGTGATCAGGCAGTGCTTTGAGCAACTGCCGAATCGGCATCAGCGCAGCGCTTGTCGATGCAGTGTGTGAGACCGCGACATCAGCATTTGTCAGTTCTTTCAGTGCGTGTTCGAGGACTGTCGGCATCGGCTCCTGCAATCCGGTCATTTTCAGCAGCCATTCATTGCCCGTCGCGCTGAAGGAAAACTCGACACCTGCCTGACGAGCATCTTCACGCAAGGGTTGCAGGCGGTTTTCCAGTGCCGACTGCAGGTTGCTGCGAGGCGCCAATGCCAAGCGCCAGCGCAGGTAAACGGCGCCTTCAGCCGTATTATCCGGCAACGCCTGGCTGAATTGCATCGGCGAGCGTTCGCGGCGGCTGCGCGAGCGATCCTGGGCAAAGGTCCGCAGACCGCGGTGTTTGCTGGTCTGGCCGCGGATCAGTCCGGCACTTGAGGCTGGAGCCTCAGCGTGTAAAAAGGGATTGGCTGTCGGCATTTGCCATTGGCCGCTGAAGTTATCCACAGCGCCCATTTGCTGCAGGATCTCCTTCAGGGCGATGACACCCTGGTCGGATAAACCGGCCTCTAGTTGCTCGCTGTCCAGTCGCGCCAGGGCCAATGCCCCGCTGACCAGCTGCTGACGTCGCAACAGGGCGGCGTACTCTTCGCGCAACGCGCTCCAGTCATGCCGGGAGGCAAAAAAGCCCAGCCAGTCCAGTAACTGCTCGCGGATCCCGGTGTGCGTGGCATGGGTGGGTAAGGTGAACTCGACGTGCAGCAATGCTTGGCCGGCGAACCGGTACAGCGGCGTGGCTTTCAGGATGTCGGCCATCCCGCCGTCGCGCAAAACCGCCAGCAGGCCACCTGGTTTCGCGCAGTTCAACCAATGGCACAGGAACGACAAACCTTCGGCCGAGGCATCCGGCAGCGCTTCGAAGGCGAACAACAGATCCAGCCGGCGCTCGCCAGCCTGTTGATAACTATTGTTCGCAGACTCCATCAGCGGCACAGGGGCTTGTTGCGGGACTTCTTTCCCCGCCGGAATGACTGCGCCAAAGCTTTGCGCCATCGAGCGCAATTCATCGAGCCCCTGAGGCCCCGCCAGGCTCAGCGTCATCTGTCCGGTCTGATAAAAGCGATAATGGAAATCCTTCAGCGCGTTTTGAAACTCCGTCTGCGGCAGCGGCAGGCTATAGCGATTGCCCGCATGAAACGCGCGCAACGGATGAGCGGCGCAAACACCATCGAACAGCGAAAACTGCTGCTGGGCCGTCGCATCCCGTGACCAGGCGACAAATTCTGCGTGCAGCACTTCCCGTTCCCGCCGCTGATCGTCCGGATTCATACGCGGATAAGCGAGCATGTCTGACAGACGCTCCAGCCCCCCGCCAAACGCCTGAGGTGGCAATTCAAAGAAAAAGTCGGTCGTGCGTTCACTGGTCCGGGCATTCACCTGCCCGCCATGACCCTGTACGTAGGCCATCAAGTCTTGACCTGCAGGAAAGCGCTCGGTACCGAGAAACAGCAGATGTTCCAGAAAGTGCGCCAGACCAGGCCAGGCCAGCGGAACATCATGGCTGCCCGCGGCGACGCGCAACGCCGCAGCGCAACGCTTCAAATCGGGAGCATGACGCAACGTCACCCGCAGACCGTTGGCCAGGGTTTCAGTGTGAAGGCGGGGGTGATTCGGCGCAGGCATGAGCACTTCCAGAACAGGGAAGCGCTAATGCTAGCGGATTGGGGGGCGTTCTCCATCAGTTCCACATCGCACCGGGGAAACTGATCGAGAACGCCCCCTGAAATGGATCAGCGCTTGTTCAGCTGGCTGTAAAGCTCGGGCCGACGATCGAGCAGATAACGATTGGCCGCGCGGGAATCGACCATCAACTGCCGATCCAGCTCGCCGACAATCAAGGCTTCATCCAGGCCGGCCTGAGCGATACGACTGCCATCGGGCGCGGCGATGCTGCTCTGGCCACAGTACTGAATTTCACCTTCGTGCCCGCAGTAGTTGGCGTAAGCCACATAACACTGGTTTTCAAAAGCCCTGGCGCGGACCGTGACGTCGGCGACAAAGTCATAGGGGACCATGTTCGCCGTCGGCACCAGAATCAGCTCGGCACCGGCCAGGGCCAGGCGCCGGGCGTTTTCCGGGAATTCCAGGTCGTAGCAGATCAGGAATCCGAGCTTCCAGCCGTTGAGCTCGACCAGCGGAAACTCGTCCTTGCCCGGGCTGAACATCGAGTGATCGAGATCACCGAACAGATGCGTCTTGCGGTAGTTGCACAGGCGTTCGCCATGGGCGTCGATCAATTGCACGGCGTTGTAGATCTGTCCATCTTCGGTGCGCTCGGGGTAGCCATACAAAATGGCAATCCCCGCGGTCTTGGCGATGCGCGCGATCTGCTGCGCCGATTCACCGTTGTACACCTCCGCCAGCACACTGACCGCATCAAGGCCGATGTTGTAGCCGGTCAGGAACATCTCCGGCAGCACCAGCAGGTCGGCGCCTTTGGCCTCCAGCGCCAGTTGATGCAGGCGTTGCAGATTGCCCGGGACATCCAGGGGCAATGGTGGACATTGGTAAAGGGCTACGCGCATTTCGGATTCCTCTTACTCGGGCAGGGCGATCGGACCGATCTCGTTGAACACATCTCCTGGACCCGGGTTCTCGGCGTGAGTTTCACCGCCGAAGTGTTTCATGATGCCCCACACCGCATTGAGCGAAGTCTGCACCGCGCCTTCGACCCAGGCCGGCGTCCAGGAAACGTCGTCGCCGGCGATGAAAATGCCCCGTTGCTCAGCCGGCATGTCCGCCTGCATGAAATGCGCGTACATGCGCTGGTTGTAGCGGTAGTGGCCGGGCAGGGCGCCTTTGAACGCACCGAGGAAATGCGGATCGGCTTCCCAGGACACGGTAATCGGGTCGCCGATGATCCGCGCGGCGATGTCGACTTTCGGGTAGATCTTCTTCAACGAATCCAGCGCCAGCTTGACGCGTTTTTCCACCGGGTGTGGAAGCATTTTCAGCGCGTCGCTCATCCACGAGTACGACAGGCAAATCACCCCGGGCTTGTCGTCGCCGTTGTCGAACTTGCCGTTTTCAAACAAGTACGTGCCGCGGGTCAGGCGATCGGTAAGGGTCATGCTCATCAGGTCGCGGCCGGTTTCCGGGTCCTTGTCCTTCCAGAACGGGCGGTCGACCATCACGAAGGTTTTCGACGATTGCATATAGCGGGTGCGGTCCAGGGCCATCCACATCTTTTGCGAGAACAGGGTTTCGTCGCATTCGATCTGGGTGGTCAGCAGCCAGCTCTGGCAGGTGGTCAGTACCGCCGCGTATTCGCGGGTGTCACCGTAGTTGTCGGTGACCGTAAAACGGCCGTTCGGTGCGTGGGCAATTTTCTTCACGCCGGATCGAGGTGCGCCGCTGTGCAACGAGCTGAGACTGGTGCCTTCCGGCCAGTGCACGCAACGCTCCGGCACATGGCGCCAGATGCCCAGTGGCACTTGTTCGACGCCACCGACCACCAGGTGCTGGTGATCGTCGCAGTTGGTCATCACCACGCGGAAGATTTCCAGCATCGAGTTCGGGAAGTCCGAGTCCCAGCCACCGGTGCCGAAACCGACCTGGCCGAACACTTCGCGGTGATGGAACGAGAGCCTGGCGAAGGCTTCGGAGGTGGCAACGAAGTCGTAGAACGTGCGGTCGTCCCACAACGGCACCAGGGTGTTCCACAATTCCTTGAGGCGTGGCACGTCGCGGTCGCGGATCGCTTGCTGGATATCGGAGAACTGCGAACCGGCTTCCAGTGCATCCGCCCAGGCGTCAGCCACTTCCTGGAACAGTGCAGGAAGATCCGCCAGTTTCTGTGCGTAATGGGTTTTGCCTTCCAGGTCGATCACGGTACTGCCCGAGGCAGGTGTCAGCGGGTTCGGGAAGGGTTTGGTCTGCAGGCCGAGTTTATCGACGTAGTGATAAAACGCGGTGGACGACACCGGGAACCGCATGCCACCGAGTTCGGCGACGATGCCTTCGGCGCCGTTGAACGCTTGGGAACGCAGACGGCCGCCCATTTTCGAAGCTTCATAGACGACGGGCTTGAGGCCCAGTTTCATTAACTCGTAAGCCGCCACCAGACCCGCGATACCGGCACCGACAATCGCCACTTCGGCACCGTGGTTGTGCGCAGGAATACTGCCCAGGCCGGCCGGGTGTTCAATCCAGTCGTCGAAGGCGAAAGGGAAGTCCGGGCCGAAAATGGTAACCGGTTTTTTACCGTCTGCAGGATGGCGATTGTTCTTGTTCATGGCTGACCTTGCTGGCGACCCGACGCGCAGTGCGCATCTGAGTATAGGAAAAGATGGCAGCCATTCTAGAGAGCGTAGAACACGTTAATAAGACGCAATGTGTCGTCGTTTTGCATGTTATTTGCGCACTACGACGACAGCACGATACAGACTGACAAAGCACGGTCCCTGTGGGAGCGGGTTTGCCCGCGAAGAGGCCTGACCAGACACCGAACTTCTACAGGCAGAAACTCAACCCGGCTGCCCCCGATCAATCTTGCTACTCAAAATGATCGACGTAGTCGTCTTCTCCACCCCATCCACACTGCCAATCTGATCCAGCAACTGATCCAGCTGCTCCGGCGAATCGGTGCGCAACCACGCCACATAATCAAATTCGCCACTCACCGCACACAGCTGCTGCACCTGTGCCATGGTACTGAGGCGGCGCAACACTTCCTTGCCGGACCGCGGTTGCACCGTGATCCCGACATACGCCTGCAGCCCTCCATCCACCACACGTTGCCCCAAACGCACACCGTAACCGGTGATCACTTTGGCCTTTTCCAGTCGCGCCAGCCGTGACGTAACGGTAGTGCGGGCAATACCGAGGTGCCGGGCGAGCATGGCCACGCTTTCGCGGGCATTGATCTGCAGGGCGGCGATCAATTGGCGGTCGATTTCGTCAAGGATGGGCGGGCGGATGTCAGGCAAGGGGCGGCTCCAGTGGCTCAAAGCAATGGGTAAGCATGTTACAGGCACAGCCCTCGAAGCGGATGCCTGATCCAGGCTCGGTACCGTTCATGCCATTTGTGCCTGCGACAATTTGCCATAAGTAACCAGTTGGTACATTATTCCGCGCTTGTCACAAATGGGGAAAATTTTCGACATGAATAATTCTGGGGCTGCCGCCGGCGGCAAATGGTTGCTGGTGGGGCCAGGTGTCCTCATCGCATTGATCGGGCTTGGATTGGCCGGTGGCGGTGGCTATCTGATCTCGCTCGGTGGCAGCGCGTACTTCCTGTTGATGGGCCTGGCGATGCTGGTGTCCGGACTGATGATCGCCCGGCGTAAACCGCAGGGTGCATGGCTGTATGGCCTGGCGCTGATCCTGACGGCGATCTGGGCGGTATGGGACGCCGGTCTTGAATACTGGCCGCTGGTTTCGCGGGTACTGACCTTCGCCGTGATCGGCCTGGTAGTCGCGTTGATCTACCCGACCCTGGTGCGAGCCTCGGGCGCGACCGCGGGCCGTGGTGCCTACGGTCTGGCCGGCATTCTGGGCGTTGGTGTGGTTGCAACGCTGGCCTACATGTTCGTACCGACACCTGTGGTCAAGGCCAGCAGTGAACCCGCTGTGACGCCGGTCGCCGCGGGTACTGAACAGAAAAAATGGGCGCATTGGGGCAACACCACCGCCGGCAACCGCTTTGCCGCGCTGGACCAGATCAACAAAGGCAACATCGACAAGCTGCAGGTGGCGTGGACCTTCCGCACCGGCGATATTCCTGAAAGCACCGGCGCCGGCGCCGAAGACCAGAATACGCCGCTGCAGATCGGCGACACCGTCTACACCTGCACTGCCTACGGCAAAGTCTTCGCTCTGGATGCCGACACCGGCGCCCAGCGCTGGAAGTTCGATCCGCAGGGTACCGCGCCCAATTGGCAGCGCTGCCGGGGGCTGGGTTATTCCGAAGCCTCTGCGTCTACGGACAACCCGCCAACAGCCTGTACGAAACGTCTGTTTCTGCCGACCGGCGATGCGCGTCTAATCGCCATCAACGCCGAAACCGGTGAGCCGTGTGAAGAGTTTGGCAACAAAGGCACGGTCGACCTGACAACCGACATGGGCGAAGTGAAGCCGGGTTACTACCAGCAGACTTCGACCCCACTGGTAGCAGGGGATGTCGTGATCATCGGCGGCCGCGTGGCCGATAACTACTCCACCGGCGAACCGCCAGGTGTGGTCCGTGCCTATGACGTGCGCAGTGGTGAGCTGGTGTGGGCCTGGGATCCGGGCAACCCGAACACCACCAAACGTCCGACAGCCGGCGAGACCTATACCCGTGGCACGCCCAATGTCTGGTCGGCCATGTCCTACGACGCCCAGCTCGGTCTGGTGTACTTGCCCACCGGTAACGCCACACCGGACTTCTTCGCCGGTCAACGCACCGAGTTCGACGACAAGTGGAGTTCGTCCATTGTCGCCATCGACGTGAAGACCGGTCAGGTACGCTGGCACTTCCAGACCACGCACCACGATCTGTGGGACTTCGACCTGCCCGCCCAACCGCTGCTCTACGACGTGCCTGACGACAAGGGCGGCACCCAGCCAGCCCTGGCGCAAGTCACCAAACAGGGTGAGATATTCCTGCTCAACCGCGAAACGGGCGTGCCGATCGCCCGCGTCGAAGAGCGTCCGGTGCCGCAGGGCAACGTGCCTGGCGAACGCTACTCGCCGACCCAGCCGTTCTCGGTGGACATGCCGTCAATCGGCAACCAGACACTCACCGAATCCGACATGTGGGGCGCCACGCCGTTTGACCAGTTGATGTGCCGCATCCAGTTCAAAGGCATGCGCCACGAAGGCGTCTACACGCCGCCGGGCATGGACCGGGCCCTGCAGTTTCCGGGTTCCCTGGGCGGTATGAACTGGGGCAGCGTATCGGTCGATCCGAACACCCACTACATGTTCGTCAACGACATGCGCCTGGGCCTGGCCAACTACATGATCCCGCGCGACAAGATTGCCGCCGGGGCCAGCGGAATCGAAATGGGCGTGGTACCGCAGGAAGGTACACCGTTCGGCGCCATGCGCGAACGCTTCCTCTCGGCGGCTGGCATTCCGTGCCAGAAACCACCGTTTGGCACCATGTCCGCCATCGACCTCAAGACCCGCAAACTGATGTGGCAGGTGCCGGTCGGCACCGTGCAGGACACCGGCCCGCTGGGCATTCGCATGCACCTGCCGATCCCGATCGGCATGCCGACCTTGGGCGCATCGCTGGCGACCCAGTCGGGCTTGCTGTTCTTCGCGGGGACCCAGGACTTCTACCTGCGTGCTTTCGATACCGGCAACGGCAACGAAATTTGGAAGTCGCGTTTGCCGGTGGGTAGCCAATCCGGACCGATGACCTACGTGTCGCCGAAAACCGGCAAGCAGTACGTCCTGCTCACTGTTGGTGGCGCACGTCAGTCGCCGGACCGTGGGGACTATGTCATTGCTTACGCCTTACCTGAGTAAAGGCTGAATAGCAGGTACGAAAAAGCCGCGCAATTGCGCGGCTTTTTTGGGCGTGCGAACTGACCTGAAGCCATCAACGGGACGCCACGATGGACAGCGACAGTCACTCGTAGTCGAATGCAAAATCCAGGGATGCGAGGTGACGGAGATGACGAACAAGATGCCTCCCGCTGTACGGGACCATGCATTACAGATTGCACATCACGAAATGGGGCACTACGTCATGGCCCGTGCCTTGGGGTTTGCAACAGGCGGCGTGACCCTGACAGTGACCATGGACTTGAGGCATCAAGGGGGTGCTTCCATCACCTTGGCGCGGCCCATTGCGTCGATGGACTCGATGAAAAGTCATTTGGAGGCGCGGATGATGGTCCTCTTGGCTGGCTCTATGGGGCAGACATTATCTTCAGCGCATTCGCCCAGGAAACTCGTCGACAAGTCGAAAGCGACAACCATCCTCAAAGGAGGGCTTGGGGCGGAACAGGATTACGCAAAAGTAAGGGAGTTGCAGCAATTGCTCCGTAACATCGCCTACCCCGATACAGATCCCGCGTCGTCTGACCGCATAACGGCTGAGCTCAAGGAGATCACTGATCGCGTGTGGCTACGGACTCAAGAAATCGTGGAGGCGTTGGCCGATACGATTATTGAACTGGCATTGGCGTTGGTAGACGGCATGGTCATGGTGGAGCAGTGGGGAAGGGCGGCGGATACGTATGAGGTTGTGTTGACGGGGGAAATGCTTGAACGGCTGCGGCCAGTACAGGCTATTCCTTCGAGTGTTTGGGCGTAAGCCGCTGACTTTTGCCGAAGTAAGCGACGACGCTTACCTGAATCGTCGTTGTGTATAGTGTGTAGTGATTGCTTGTGTTGCTTGTTGGTGTGTGTATCATACACAACATCGGAGCAAGGGGAGGGACGGGATGCGAAGTAGAGAGGTGATTGATCTGATGTTGGCAGATGGGTGGGAGGAGGTGGCAGTAAAAGGCAGTCATCACCAGTTCAAACATCCAACAAAACCTGGCCGGGTGACAGTTCCACACCCCAAGTCTGAAATCGCTAAAGGAACGCTGCACAGTATTTTAAAGTCCGCCGGCCTCAAGTGAGGCCGAACGCACCGCCTGAAACCCTACAGCAGGGTTTTCGGTGGGTCGGTTCGGTAACAGTGGCTGTCCTTACAGAGGCGCCTGCTCTGGCTCAACCGATTGAAGAGCGTATAGCATGCTAGAAGCTCAAAGGAGCGCATGATGAAATTTCCAGTCGTAATACATAAAGACGCCGATTCTGATTACGGGGTGATTGTGCCCGACGTGCCTGGATGCTTCTCGTCCGGCAGCACCTTCTCGGAAGCGCTTGAAAATGTACGCGAAGCACTGGCGCTACATTTAGAAGGCATGGTCGCTGACGGTGACGCTCTACCCCAAGCTAAGGAGGTAGACGCGCACTTAGGCGAGCCAGATTACGAAGGCGGTGTGTGGGCGGTGGTCGATTTCGATCTGACTCCTTATCTCGGAAAGTCAGTTCGATTTAACGCCTCTTTGCCTGAAAACCTGCTGTTGCGTATAGACGAGAAGGTCAACAAAGATCACCGCTACTCCTCACGCTCTGGCTTTTTGGCCGCCGCTGCGTTGCGAGAGCTGGCCGTCTGATTAGCACAATAACCATCTGAAAGGCGCCTATGGCGCCTTTTTTTTATTGTGCGCCAGGCATGGCGCGTTGCGCGCAAGCGCAACCAGCTTGGATGTGGTGGCCACGCTGGTGTAGTGGTCAACTAATCCCGGACACGATGTTAAGTTTTCTTCGGCCCGAGCTGGCGCCAGCCCACCGTTGAATAGATGGGGTCGAATCCAGTAGTACCGATGCATCAAGAAATGGCTGATATCGCGCTGAGCTTCTTGAACGGTTCTGTAGCCCACGGTCGGTATCCATTCCGTTTTCAAACTGCGGAACACACGCTCCATCGGCGCAGTGTCCCAGCAATTTCCCCGGCGATTCATGCTCTGGCGCATGCGATAACGCCACAGCCGCTGGCGAAATAAACGCCCCGACAGGTGGCAGGCCCGTCCACAGACTTTATAGAGGAACGAAAACCGCCAGAAACAAAAAAGGCCTACGTCTGAATGACGTAAACCTTTGATTTGTTTGGTGGGCCCACACGGACTTGAACCGTGGACCAAAGGATTATGAGTCCTCTGCTCTAACCAACTGAGCTATAGGCCCTCAGTAGGTCGCGGATTATAGCGATGGTTTCTCGGCTGTGCTATCCGAAAAATCCAATATGGCTGTACGAAGAAACGTCGCGGCGAATTCGGCTGGGGGCAGGGGCATGCTGACGATGTAGCCCTGGATCTGTTCACAACCCTCCGCGGCCAGGAATTGCTGTTGCGCCAGGGTCTCGACGCCCTCGGCAATAACTGTGAATTGCATGCTGCGGCCCAGGGCGATAATGGCGCGAACGATGGCCGCATCGTGGGGATCGTCCGGCAGGCCGCGGACAAATGACTGGTCGATCTTGAGGATGTCCAGCGGCAGGCGCTTGAGGTAGCTCAGGGACGAGTAGCCGGTGCCGAAATCGTCGATCGCCAGTTGTACACCCAGGTGTTTGAGTTGGTGCAGCACCGCCAGCGCTTCTTCGGCCTGGCTCATGATGAAGTTTTCGGTGATTTCCAGTTGCAGGAAATCGGGCCGCAGGCCGTTGTCCTTGAGCAGTTGTTCGATGCGGCCGAGCAGGTTCGGCTGACGCAGCTGGGCGCCGGCGAGGTTGACCGACAGTGGTCCCAGGCATTCGTAGACCTGATTCCATTCGTACATCTGCCGGCAAGCGGTCTCGAGTACCCAGTCGCCGATCTGCAGGATCATGCCGTTTTCTTCGGCCAGGGGGATGAAGTGTTCCGGCGGTACATCGCCAAAGGTCGGGTGACGCCAGCGAATAAGCGCTTCGGCGCCGACCAGGCTATGGTCGGCGAGGCTGATCTTCGGCTGATAGTGCAGGAACAGTTCATTGCGCTCGATGGCGCGCCGCAGTTCATGTTCCAGCGCAACGCGCTCGCTGGCTTGGGCGGTGAGGTCGCGGGTATAGCTTTCGACCCGATTGCGCCCCTTGGCCTTGGAGCGATACATCGCCGCGTCGGCGTTCTTGACCAGTGTGGCGACGTCACAGCCGTCCTTGGGATAGAGGCTGGTGCCGATGCTGGCACTGATAAAAAACTCGTGCTCGCCGGCCTGGAACGGTGCGCCGAAGCAATTGAGCAGCTTGGTCGCGATGTTGTCGGCGTCGCTGGATTGCTGCAGGCCGGGGAGCAGGATGATGAATTCGTCGCCGCCCAGGCGCGCCACGGTATCGATGTCGCGCAACTGTTCCTTGAGGCGCACGGCGATGCCTTTGAGCAACAGGTCGCCGACCGGGTGACCGAGGCTGTCGTTGATGTGTTTGAAGCGGTCCAGGTCGAGGAACAGCACGGCGCCCTGGCCGCCGTTTTCCTGTTGGTTGTTGAGCGCGGTGAGCAGCCGGCTCTCGAACAGGGTGCGGTTCGGCAGGCCGGTCAGCGGATCGTGGTGCGCCTGGTAGTCAAGTTTGGCCTGGGCGTGCTTGAGGCTGGAAATGTCCGCGAACACGGCGACAAAGTGGGTGATGAATTTGTCCCGGTTGCGCACCGCGCTGATGGTCAGCCAGCTCGGGTAGAGCTCGCCGTTCTTGCGCCGGTTGGAAATCTCGCCCTGCCAATGACCTTCGGCGGTCAGTTGGTGCCACATGGCCGCATAAAACGCGCTGTCGTGCAGGCCTGAGGCCAGCAGGCGCGGGGTGTGGCCCAATGCTTCGCTCTCGCTGTAGCCGGTGATTTCGGTAAAGGCGCGGTTAACGGCACTGATGTGCTGTTGAGTGTCGGTGATCAACACGCCCTCGGCGGTGCTCTCGAACACGGTGGCGGCCTGTTGCAGTTTCTCCTGCATCAAGTGCCGCTCGGTAATGTCCCGGGCGATGGTCAGCATGCAGTCTTCATCGCCGATCGGCAGCGGCCGGCTGGACACCTCACAGAGACGGATCTGCCCGTCGCTACGGCGAATGTGGCAGCTGAAGTCGCGCACGAAACCGTCACGGTGCAGCAGGTCGAGCATTTGTTTGCGTTCGTTGAGATTGACCCAGATCCCCAACTCCAGCGCCGAACGATCCACGGACATCGCGCTGTTGAAGCCGGTAATGCGGCTAAACCCCTCGTTGACCTCCAGCAGCAAACCGTCGCTTTGCCGGGACAGCAATAAGCCATCGGGGGAGGCATGAAAGGCCTTGGCGAATTTTTCTTCGGAGGTTTGCAGCTGTTGCTGGGTTTCCTTGAGCTGGCTGATGTCGCGCACCACGACCACCAGCGCAGGGGTGGTATCGAGGTCGAACGGCTCTGCGGAAATCAGGCCGGTAAACACCTGGCCATTGTTGCGACGAAAGGGCATCTCCAGGTTGCGAATGCTGCCGGCCTGCAATCGCTGCAACAAGCCCGGCCCCACGCCGGGCACGCCCCAGATGTTCAGGTCGGTGGCGGTCTGGCCGATGACGTCTTCAGCCTTGAGGCCGATCTGTTCTTCGAACGCCTCGTTGACCTCCAGCAAACAACCGTCGCACAGACGCGCGATTACCAGAATGTCCGGGCATTGCTGGAACACCGAAGCAAACTTCTGTTCCGAGAGGCGCAAGGCTTCTTCTGTGCGCTTGGCGTCGCTGATATCGATCATCAGCCCGCGCATCACCGGTTCATGGCCGTGTTCGATCAGGCTGACGATGTCACGCACCCACAGGCAGCGGCCGTCGGCGGTAATGACCCGGTAGTCGAGGGAGTGATCGCGCCCGGCCAGGACTTCTTGATCGCAGAAGGTCTGTGCGCGGGTGAGGTCGGCGGGGTGGATGATATTGCGCCAGAAGCCCGGAATCAGCCAGTGCGACAGGGGATAACCCAGCAGATCCTCGGCATGGGGTGACACGTAGCTGTAGGTGAAATCGGTGATCCTCGCTTCCCAGGCGATGGCCGAAAGACTCTCCACCAGTCCGCGATAGTGGTATTCGCTGCTGCGCAGTTCCTGTTCCAGGTCGACCCTGCGGGTGATTTCCGAGCTCAGGCGACGGTTGATCCTGATCACCATCGCCAGTACGCCGATCAACAGCAGTAATCCGGGTAGGCCGTAAACCAGCAAATCCGACCAGAAGGTCCGATGATCGAGGACGTTGCCGACCCAATGCTCCTGTATAGCGCTGATTTCATCCGGGGACATATCGGCCAGGACTTTGTCCAGTATGCCCACCAGCATCTTGTTGTCCTTGGGCACGCCCATGGCCAGTTGATAGCGATAGGGTGTCTCACCGCTGACATAAAGCCCGTCGAGCTTGAGTTGGCGCAGGCTCCAGATGCTGGAGGCGAGATCGCCGACCACGGCGTCCACCTCATCGGTGGCCAGTGCCTGCAAGGCTGAACTGACATTGGGCATGGCCACAAGATTCAGGTCAGGATGGTGGGTGCGCAGCAGTTCATGGGGGGCGTAATTTTCCACCACGGCGATTTTCAGGCCGTACAGGTCTACCAGTTTGCGCGGCTGGGGCCCGCCGACATGGGCAAGAATGACAATCGGAAAGTCCAGGTAGGGACGGGTAAACGCCAGGTAACCCTGGCGCTCCGGGGTCGACATGATGCCCGGCAGCAAATCCAGCTTCGCTTGTTTGGCCTGCTCCAGGACAACCGTCCAACTGACCGGCTCGATGGGCGTGAGTTTGATGCTCAGGCGTTGACGAATCTTGTTGATGTAGTCCGCTGCAAGGCCCTGGTAGCGGCCCTGATCGTCGCGAAACTCGAAGGGCGGCCAGGACGCATCGACGCCCAGGCGCAAGTCCGGGTGAGCCGCCAGCCAGCTACGTTCTTCGTCGGTCAGAGTCAGCGCGCCAGCCGTTGCGGTCCAGGTTATCAGCGACAGCAAAAAAAGCACGGTTGGCAGTCTCTGCATAACGGTCTCGTTACGGCACGGGGGAATGTTTCGAGTGTAGACGGGCAATCAGGCGGGAGTGAAACGTGGGAAATTTTATCTGCAAAAAGCAAAACCCCCGGCCTGGGCCGGGGGGTTTGTTATCACTCGTCGAGGAAGGAGCGCAGATGCTCGCTTCTCGTCGGGTGGCGCAGCTTGCGCAGCGCCTTGGCTTCGATCTGACGAATCCGTTCACGGGTCACGTCGAACTGCTTACCAACCTCCTCGAGGGTGTGGTCGGTATTCATGTCGATACCGAAACGCATGCGCAGTACCTTGGCTTCACGGGCAGTAAGGCCGGACAGCACTTCGCGAGTCGCTTCTTTAAGGCTCTCAACGGTAGCAACATCGATTGGCGACTGCATGGTCGAGTCTTCGATGAAGTCACCCAGATGGGAGTCTTCGTCATCACCGATCGGGGTTTCCATGGAGATCGGCTCTTTAGCGATCTTCAATACCTTGCGGATTTTATCCTCGGGCATTTCCATGCGTTCGCCCAGCTCTTCCGGGGTCGGTTCGCGACCCATTTCCTGCAACATCTGCCGGGAAATGCGGTTGAGCTTGTTGATCGTCTCGATCATGTGCACCGGAATACGGATGGTGCGGGCCTGGTCGGCGATCGAGCGAGTGATCGCCTGACGGATCCACCAGGTGGCATAAGTCGAGAACTTGTAGCCGCGACGGTATTCGAACTTGTCCACCGCTTTCATCAAGCCGATGTTGCCTTCCTGGATCAGATCGAGGAATTGCAGGCCACGGTTGGTGTACTTCTTGGCGATGGAAATCACCAGACGCAAGTTCGCTTCAACCATCTCTTTCTTCGCGCGGCGGGCCTTGGCCTCACCGATCGACATGCGACGGTTGATGTCCTTGATCTCGGCGATCGTCAAACCGGTTTCGGTTTGCAGTGCGGTCAGCTTCTGCTGGCAACGAATGATGTCCGGTTGCAGGCGACCAATGGCTTCAGCGTATTTGCTTTTGCCTTTGGCCAGCGCATCGGTCCAGCTTTCGTCGACTTCATTGCCCGGGAACTGGCGCAGGAAGTCGGCACGCGGCATGCGGGCATCACGAACGCAAAGTTGCATGATCGCGCGCTCTTGCTGACGCAGACGATCCAGGGCGCTGCGAACACGCTCGACCAGGCCTTCGAATTGCTTCGGCACCAGTTTGATCGGCATGAACAGCTCAGCCAGGGCAATCAGCTCGGCAATTGCCAGCTTATTGCCACGACCGTGCTTTTTCAGGGCCTTGCGGGTGATTTCCATCTGATCGGAGACAGCGCCAAAACGCTGTGCGGCGATGACCGGATCCGGACCGCTTTCGGCTTCTTCTTCGTCATCAGTCGTCGCTTCGGCGTCATCGTCGTCGGTGTCGTCGTCCGCTTTCACGGCTTTCGGGTCGACAGGCGGTGGCACTTCTGCAGCAGGCGGCGCAATGCCGTCGTCCGGGTCGATATAACCGCTCAGGACGTCGGACAGGCGGCCACCTTCGGTGGTGACGCGAGTGTATTCGGAGAGAATATGGTCAACCGTGCCAGGGAAGTGCGCGATTGCGCCCATCACTTCGCGGATGCCCTCTTCAATACGCTTGGCGATTTCAATTTCGCCTTCACGCGTGAGGAGCTCTACCGTACCCATTTCACGCATGTACATGCGCACCGGGTCGGTGGTGCGACCAATGTCGGTCTCGACCGCTGCCAACGCTGCTGCTGCCTCTTCGGCCGCGGCTTCGTCGGTATCGGCGTCGGCCAGCATAAGGGAATCCTTATCTGGCGCAACCTCGAATACGTTGATCCCCATGTCATTGATCATGCGGATGATGTCTTCCACCTGTTCCGGATCTGAAATATCCTCCGGCAGGTGGTCGTTGACCTCCGCGTAAGTCAGGTAACCCTGCTCACGACCAAGTGTGATCAACTCTTTGATACGAGACTGCTGTTGCGCTTTTCCGGACATAACACCCTATCCACTGAAGGTCTTGGCGGGCAAAAAACAAGCCGAGGATTATACCTGAGCTATGACCTCACGCGCCAGTTGAGGTCGGGTTTGATGCGGAAACATTGCGACTTAAAAGGTCGCGCAGTTGATTTTTCTCTTCGGCACTCAATTCGCTTTGCCGCGCTTTTCTGAGAAGTTGTTCCAGGTTTCGCTCGCGTTGGCGGGCGGATAAACTAGTAATGGTGTCGAAAAACTGTTGTTCAAGGTTATCTCCGTCAATCAGCCATTCCTTTTCCGCCAGCGCCTTGAGCAAACGCCCTTGTTCGGTACCGTGCCAGCGTGCGATCAACTGAAATGAGTTTAGCTTGGGATTCTTCTGTACGGCTTCGAGAAGGGCCACCAGCAGTTGCGTATTAGTGTGATCCTCGGCAGCAAAGTGCCCGGCATCCTCGACTTTTTCGGCCAGTTGCGGATGGTGCAATAGCGTGCGCAAGGCGGCCAGGGTGGGGGGTTCGACCGCGGCCGGCACCCGTGGCGCGCGGGGTTGGTCGCGATCGCCGCCGTGTTTGCCATTCTTGTCCCACGGTTTCTTGTCCCACTTCTTGCCGCCGGCGCCGGGTTTCTTTGGCGTCCATTCCTGCTGCGGCACGTACATCTCCTGTGCCTGCGGCTGATGGTAGTCGCTGTAATCCGGCATGGCGTCGTAATCGATGCCCGGGTCGTAGGCCGGTGGTGCTTCCTGGGGCGCGCTTTGCACCAGTTGGCTCACGGCTTCACCGCTCAGGCCGGTGATTTCGCTCAGGCGTTGGCGCATCAGGATGCGCAGGTTGGCACCCGGGACTTTGTCGATCAGTGGCGCGGCGAGGGTGGCCATGTGGGCCTTGCCTTCCAGCGAGCGCGGGTCCGATTCCTCGGTCAGCTGTTGAAAAAAGTAATCCGCTAACGGTTGGGCGTGCTGGTTGATCCGTGCGCGGAAGGCATCAGTGCCTTCGGAGCGAACCAACGTATCCGGGTCTTCGCCTTCCGGCAGGAACAGAAAACGTGCGCGCCGCCCATCCTGCAGGCAGGGCAGGGTTGCTTCCAGCGCCCGCCACGCGGCGTTACGGCCGGCCTGGTCGCCGTCGAAGCAGAACAGCACATTGGGTACGACGCGAAACAGTCGCTTCAAGTGCTCTTCGCTGGTGGCGGTACCCAGGGTTGCCACGGCATTGCGCAGGCCTTGCTGGGCGAGGGCGATGACATCCATGTAGCCTTCGACGACGATGATTTCGTCGAGATTGCGGTTGTTCTTGCGTGCCTCATAAAGACCGTAGAGTTCCTGGCCTTTATGGAATACCGGCGTTTCCGGAGAGTTCAGGTATTTGGGCTTGTCGTCGCCCAGTACCCGGCCGCCAAAAGCGATGATCCGCCCACGGCTGTCGCGGATCGGGAACATCACGCGATCGCGGAAGCGGTCATAGCGTTTGCCGGTTTCGGCGTTCTCGATCAGCAGGCCGGCATCGACCATGGCTTTCTGCTGAAGAGTGTCGCTACTCAAGTGCTTGAACAGATTGTCCCAGCCGGGCGGGGCGAAACCGAGGCCGAAGTCCCGGGCGATTTCGCCGGTAAGCCCGCGACCTTTCAAGTAATCCACGGCGGCTTTGCGCGACGGATGGCTCTTCAAGGCCTGTCGGTAGAAGTCGGCAGCCGCGGTGAGCAGGGGATAAAGTGGCGAGTCGGTCGGCTGCCGCGGTTTGTGCGGCCGGCCGCTTTCTTCGCGGGGTATTTCCATGCCGGCGGCTTTGGCCAGTTCTTCGACAGCCTGGACGAAATCCAGGTTGTCGTGGTCCATCATGAAACCTAGGGCATTGCCGCCAGCGCCGCAGCCGAAGCAGTAATAGAACTGTTTGTCGGGACTGACGCTGAAGGACGGGGTTTTCTCTTTGTGAAAAGGGCAGCAGGCGGTGTAGTTCTTGCCGGCCTTTTTCATTTGCAGGCGCGAGCTGACCACATCGACGATGTCGGTGCGGTTCAGAAGGTCGTCAATGAAGCTCTGGGGAATTAGCCCGGCCATGGCGTTCTCGTCATCTGCGCTGAAATGGACCCGAAACAAAAGGCGGCCGAATGCGGGTCGTTGTTTGAGGCGCGCAAAATGTACGGCTCGACCTGTCTCGTCTGCGTAATCGCTGTCGGGAAGTGTATCCGCCGAAAATCCACTGACGTTAGTACCAATCAGTATTCGACTATTTGAAAATATTGCGCTGAAATCCGCTGCGGCCAGTCGATGGCCCCGGATCGCTCATAAGCGGGCACGCAAGAAGGTGCCTTGGGCTGATCGTCGTGAGAGGAATCAGTGGGTGTGCTCGTCAGTAGCCTTGGAAGGCTCGTCAGAAAAGACGTGCACCGCTGGCAAAAGAGCCAGGTCTGACGCTGTGAAGCAGGTTTGTCTCGGTCGCATCGGCGGCTTTGACGGTGAAGCATCAAGCGTATTACGCAAATGCCATTAGCCCGGCTGAGGGCCGGGCTTGGCAGAAGCTTGCTACGAACGTCTGTGTATTAGTACAGACGAACGGCGCGGCGCTGCTCGCGCTGAACTTTCTTGGCGTGACGCTTAACAGCGGCTGCTGCTTTACGCTTACGCTCAGAAGTCGGCTTCTCGTAAAATTCGCGGCTACGAACTTCAGCCAGAACACCGGCTTTTTCGCAGGAGCGCTTGAAACGACGCAGAGCTACGTCGAAGGGTTCGTTCTCTTTTACTTTGACGGCTGGCATCCAGAGCTACCTTCATTCATTACCGGGGTCAACATCCTCGTGGCAAAAGAGCACTTGAAGACGTCGGTTTTTAAGGGTTGCGGATGTTAACCCCTCATCGCTCGGAATGCAAAGCCTCTGATCGAAAACCGCTGGTCGGGGCATCACGTGGCGACTATTATGCGCGCCTTCGAACTCAGCCTAAACAAGGCGCAAACCCATGCTAGTACTGGGATTAGAAACCTCTTGCGACGAAACTGGTGTCGCATTATATGACAGTGAACGCGGCCTGCTGGCCGACGCGCTGTTCAGCCAGATAGACCTGCACCGTGCCTATGGTGGCGTGGTGCCGGAGCTGGCCTCGCGTGACCACGTCAAGCGCATGCTGCCCTTGATTCGTCAGGTGTTGGCCGAGGCCGACTGTGTGCCGACCGAGATCGATGCGATCGCTTACACCGCGGGTCCCGGGCTGGTCGGTGCGTTATTGGTGGGGGCTTCCTGCGCCCAGGCGCTGGCCTTTGCCTGGGGCATTCCGGCCCTTGGTGTGCACCACATGGAAGGCCATTTGCTGGCGCCCATGCTGGAGACGCAACCGCCGCAATTTCCGTTCGTCGCTTTGTTGGTGTCGGGTGGTCATACGCAACTGGTCCAGGTCGACGGAATCGGCCAATACACCTTGTTGGGCGAGACCCTCGACGATGCCGCCGGTGAGGCGTTCGACAAGACTGCGAAGATGATGGGTCTCAATTATCCAGGCGGTCCGGAGATCGCGCGACTGGCGGAGCAGGGGGTTGCAGGACGATTCACTTTCCCGCGTCCGATGTGTGACCGCCCGGGCCTGGCGTTCAGCTTCAGCGGCTTGAAAACCTTTGCCCTGAACACCTGGCAGCAATGCGTCAGCGCCGGGGACGACAGCGAGCAAGCCCGTTGCGACATCTCGCTGGCGTTCCAGCAGGCCGTGGTGGAGACTTTGACCATCAAGTGCAAGCGCGCCCTCAAACAGGCGGGTATGAAGCGTCTGGTGATCGCTGGGGGCGTCAGCGCCAACAAGGCATTGCGCACTTCTCTGGAGAAAATGCTCGGGGATATGCGCGGCGATGTGTTTTATGCCCGTCCCGAATTCTGTACGGATAACGGCGCGATGATCGCGTTCGCCGGTTGTCAGCGCTTGCAAGCGGGCCAGCACGAAAGCCTGGCAATCAGCGTCCAGGCACGCTGGCCAATGGAGCAATTGACGGCGCTGTGATGAGCGGCGCTCATGTCCGGTATTAGAAATGCCGTTCGCGCCCGGCCAACAGGTCGCGTAGATTGCCGCGATGACGCCAGACGATCAGCGCGGTGAGCGCACTCATGGGCAACAGTGCCGCCGGCTCTTGCCAGGCCAGCAGCGGCAGGGTCAGCGGCGTGGCGATCAATGCGGCGAGCGAGCTGGTGCGGGTCAGGTAAAACGTCAGCAGCCAGGCGCAAACGGCCAACAGTGCCGCAGGCGGGTACAGGCCGAGCAACATTCCGGCGGCGGTGGCGACACCTTTTCCACCGCGAAATCGGAAGTACAGCGGAAACAGGTGGCCGATGACGGCGCAGATGCCGATCCAGGCCTGTTCCTGCAGCGAAAGCCCTGCAACTCCTGCGATCAGCACTGGCAGCAGGCCCTTGCAGAGGTCGCCGAGCAAGGTCAGGGTGGCGAGCTTTTTGCCTGCCACGCGCAACATGTTGGTGGCACCGGCATTGCCCGAGCCACTCATTCGCGGATCGGGGTTACCGGTCAGGCGGCTGAGCAAGATGGCGAAGGACAGAGAGCCGAGCAGGTAGGCGAGGATCGCCAGTAACCAAAACATGCTAACTATTCCGGGCGAGGACGCCCTGATTCTAACGGCGCATTGCGCCCTTGTCGTGCAGCGGAGAAAAGTGCTTGGACAGAGTGTTTATCGAGGGCCTGGAAGTCGACACCGTGATTGGTGCCTACGACTGGGAGCGAGGCATCCGGCAGTGCTTGCGTCTTGATCTGAGCTTCGCCTGGGATAATCGCCCGGCGGCAGCCGGTGACGACCTGACGCTGGCGCTCGATTACGCGAGCGTTTCATCGCGCATCCAGGCGTTTGCCGAGCAGGCGCAGTTCCAGCTGGTCGAAACCTTTGCCGAACGGCTGGTTGAAGTGCTGATGAGCGAGTTCAATATCACCTGGATGCGACTCAAGCTGACCAAGCCAGGTGCAGTACCGGCTGCCACCGGTGGTGTGGGCGTGGAGATCGAGCGCGGATGTCGCTGACTCAGGTTTATCTCGGGCTCGGCAGCAATATCGAGCGCGAATCCCATTTGCAGGCTGGCCTGGACGCCTTGGCCGGTTTCCTGGTGGACATACGTTGCTCGGCGGTGTTCGAAAGCCAGCCAGTGGGGATCAAAAGCGGGCCGTTCTTCAATTTCGTGGTCTCGGCGTACACCGATCTGCCGCTGGTGGAGTTGGACCGTCGGTTGAAATTCATTGAGGCGGATAATGGTCGTTACGCGCCGGACCGCAAGGGTTTGCCGCTGGATATCGATGTGCTGCTGTTTGGTGATCTGGTGGGCAACTTCGATGGTTTGATTCTGCCGCGGGCCGAGATTCTGAAAAATGCCTTTGTGTTGTGGCCGTTGTCGCTGATTGCGCCGGATCGCGTGCATCCGGGTATCGGCAAGAGCTTTGCGACGTTGTGGAGCGAAGCGCGGATTGATCAGGTGTTGGCGCCAGTGGCGTTTGAGTGGCGCGGAGAGCAGTTGACGCCTTCAGATTTGCTTTGAATTGGATGACGCCTTCGCGAGCAAGCCCTCTCCCACACTGGATCTCGGGTGTTCACACCAATGTGGGAGTGGGCTTGCTCGCGAAGCTTTCAGACAGACGCCGCCTCTTTGTAGGATTTCAACGCTTTCAAGCGTTCTGTTTTCAACGCTTCTCCCAGTTCAGGCCCCTTGAATCCCTTCTCCAGTAACGGCTGCACCGCGACACTGCGAGCCGCCGTCGCTGCTCCACGCAAATAATCCGCCTGTGGATAACTTCTCTGCTCCAGCCCCTTGCGCCCACGCGCGTCCATCTCGCACGCCGCGATAAATTCCTCGAACCGGTGCGGCCGGCGGTAAATATCGAAACTCTGCAGCAATTCGAGCAAGGTCGACGGCTTCAGCTCCAAGGCACGATGACCATGGGTGTGATATTGACCGACCAGCAGAGCCAGTTCCTGGCAGTCCCTGGGTGCCTTGAAGCGTTCATTGACCGCCTTGATCAGCTTCAGGCCCTTGTGCTCATGGGCAATGTGTCGGGGCCATTCCTCCTCGGGCGTGAGTCCCTTGCCCAGATCATGCAGTAGACAGGCCCAGCGCACGGTCAGCGGTTGTTTGTGCAGGGCTGCTTGCTGTAGCACGCTCAAGGTGTGCACGCCAGTGTCGATTTCAGGATGATGGGCTTCCGGTTGGGGCACGCCGAACAATGCATCGACTTCCGGCATCAGCACCTTGAGCGCACCGCATTCGCGCAGTACTTTAATGAATACCTGAGGCTGATCTTCCATCAATGCGCGGGAGATTTCTTTCCAGCTGCGCTCCGCTGTCAGGGCTTGCAATTCGCCTGACTCGCTGAGTTGGCGCATCAGCTCCATCGTTTCAGGAGCTACGGTGAAACCCAGTTCGGCGTAGCGCGCCGCAAAGCGTGCAACACGCAGTACCCGGAGGGGATCTTCGGCGAAGGCGGGGCTAACGTGACGAAGCAGGCGAGCTTCGAGGTCGCGCTGGCCATGGTAGGGATCCGTCAGGATTTGCTGATCGTCTTCAGCCATGGCATTGATCGTCAGGTCGCGACGGATCAAGTCTTCTTCGAGGGTGACTTCGGGACTGGCGTGAAAGGTGAAGCCGCCGTAACCGCGCCCGCTTTTGCGTTCGGTTCGGGCAAGGGCGTATTCCTCACCGCTTTTGGGATGAAGGAATACCGGGAAATCCGCACCCACCGGGCGGAAGCCCTTGGCGAGCATTTCTTCAGTGGTGGCGCCTACAACGACCCAGTCGATATCGGTGACAGGTTTGCCCAGCAGGCGATCGCGAACTGCCCCGCCGACTTTATAAATCTGCATAAAAAACCTCCGTTAGCTCGACAGAATAACCTTTGCGTCGAACTTCCGGAGGCAGAAACAGGATCAAAGATGGATAACAGCCAGATCCAGTCGGCCGTAATCACCCTCGCTGTGTTCACCTCTAGGCGGAACGTGATGGGTTTTCATCACTTGGTCGCCTTGCAAGGTTTCCAGGTGAATGTCGAAGCCCCAGAGGCGATGCAGGTGTTTGAGTACTTCCTCGGTGGATTCACCCAACGGTTTCCGGTCGTGTTGCTGGTGGCGCAAGGTCAGCGAGCGGTCGCCTCGACGGTCGATGCTGTAGATCTGCACGTTGGGTTCCCGGTTGCCCAGGTTGTACTGCGCCGCCAAGGTTTCCCGAATGATGCGATAACCCCCTTCGTCGTGAATCGCCGGGACCAGCAGGTCTTCCTTCTGATCGTCATCGAGAATGCTGAACAGCTTCAAGTCGCGGATCACCTTGGGTGACAGGTACTGCAGAATGAAACTCTCGTCCTTGAAACTGCTCATGGCGAACTTGATGCTCGACAGCCAGTCGGTGCCGGCAATTTCAGGGAACCAGCGGTAATCCTCTTCGGTTGGGTTTTCGCACATGCGCCGGATGTCCCGGTACATGGCAAACCCCAGGGTGTAAGGGTTGATACCGTTGTAGTAGGGACTATCGAAGCCAGGCTGGTAGACCACGCTGGTATGGGATGTCAGAAACTCCATCATGAATCCGTCAGTCACGAGGCCTTCGTCATACAGGTCGTTCATCAGGGTGTAATGCCAGAATGTGGCCCACCCCTCGTTCATCACCTGAGTCTGGCGCTGCGGGTAAAAATATTGTGCGATCTTGCGCACGATCCGCACGATTTCCCGCTGCCATGGCTCCAGTAGCGGTGCGTGTTTTTCGATGAAGTAGAGGATGTTTTCCTGGGGTTCGGCGGGGAAGCGCGCATTGTCCTTGTCGCTGTACTTGTCTGCGCCTTTGGGAATGGTCCGCCACAGGTCGTTGATCTGCTTCTGCAGATGCTCTTCCCGATCCTTTTGCCGGCGACGTTCTTCTTCCGCCGAAATAGGGTATGGGCGCTTGTAGCGGTCAACCCCGTAATTCATCAGCGCATGGCAGGAATCGAGCAGGTCCTCCACGGCATCAATGCCGTGGCGCTCTTCACACTGCATGATGTACTGCTTGGCGAACACCAGGTAGTCGATAATCGAGCTGGCATCGGTCCAGGTGCGAAAGAGGTAATTGCCCTTGAAGAAGCTGTTATGCCCATAGCAGGCATGCGCGACGACCAGTGCCTGCATGCAAATGGTGTTTTCTTCCATCAGGTAGGCGATGCACGGGTCCGAATTGATCACGATCTCGTACGCCAGCCCCATCTGGCCGCGACTGTAGGATTTTTCGGTACTGAGGAAGTGTTTGCCGTAGGACCAATGGTGATAACCCAACGGCATGCCGACGGAGGCGTAGGCGTCCATCATCTGCTCGGCGGTGATCACTTCGATCTGATTGGGATAAGTATCCAGGGCATAACGAGCCGCCAGGCGACTGATTTCCTTGTCGTAGGCCTGAATCAGCTCGAACGTCCACTCGGAGCCGGTGGAAATGGGTTGGCGCTTCTGCTCTTTGGCGGTCATGTCACTAACCTGCGCTGGAAGAGTTCACGGAAGACCGGATAGATATCCCCGGCCGAGACCAGTTGTTGCTGGGCAAAAGTGTCAGAGAAGGCTTCGGCGATGCGTTCGTATTCGAACCACAGGGCCTGGTGTTCGCGTGGGGTGATCTCAACGTAAGTGTAGTACTGCACGAACGGCATGATCTGGTTGATCAGGATGTCGCGGCAAATCGGTGAATCGTCGTTCCAGTTGTCGCCGTCGGAGGCTTGAGCGGCATAGATGTTCCACTCATTGCTCGGATAGCGTTCAGCCATGATTTCCTGCATCAGCTTGAGTGCACTTGAAACGATGGTGCCGCCGGTTTCGCGGGAGTAGAAAAATTCCTCCTCATCCACTTCCCTGGCACTGGTGTGGTGACGGATGAACACGACGTCGATCTTGTCGTAGTTGCGCTTGAGAAACAGGTACAAAAGTATAAAGAATCGCTTGGCGATGTCCTTGGTCGCCTGGGTCATGGAGCCGGACACGTCCATCAGGCAGAACATCACCGCCTTGGAACTCGGGTTCGGTTGTTTGATCAGCAGGTTGTACTTGAGGTCGAAGGTGTCGAGAAACGGAACGCGATGTATGCGCGCACTGAGTTTTTCGATTTCTGCTTCGATTTCCTGAATATCTCCGAAGTTATCCGGCTCGTCACGTTTCAGTCGAAGAAGTTCTTCCTTGGCTTCACGCAATTTCGCCCGGCTGCTGCCAGACAGGGCGATTCTGCGCGCATGGGCCGAGCGCAGAGTGCGGATAATATTGATCCGCGATGGATTGCCTTCATTGCTGATACCGGCACGAACCGTCTTGAAGGTATCGGTGCCGGTCAGGTTGCGCTTGACCAGGTTCGGCAGCTCGAGGTCCTCGAACATGAATTCGAGAAATTCCTCCTGGGTGATCTGGAAGACGAACTCGTCCATCCCTTCGCCCGAGTTACCGGCCTTGCCGGGGCCTCTGCCGCCGCCACCTCCAGGTGGGCGGGCAATATGCTCGCCGCTGGTGAATTCCTTGTTGCCCGGGTGCACGACGGTCTGCTTGCCGCCGCGACCATGATGAAGCACCGGCTCGTCGATATCGCGGCCAGGGATGCTGATTTGTTCGCCGTGTTCCATATCGGTAATGGAACGCCGGCTGACCGCCTCTTCGACAGCCTTCTTGATGTGGTCACGATAACGCCGCAGAAACCGCTGACGGTTCACCGTGCTCTTGTTCTTGCCATTGAGACGTCGGTCGATCACATAGCTCATGACTGCTCCTTAGAAGCTGTCCTGAAAGGGGCGAGCGGTTATGCAGCATCGACCGTGCCAAGGGATGTTCACGCTCCCCCAAGCGCTTTGGATACTGCTTGAAACTCGCTACCGACTTTCGAACACCTTCCAGAGGCCTGTGTAACAGAAAATGTGTACACAGACCTCTGGCTGACGACAACCGGTCTGACCGGCAGCGGGTTACTGTGATTTTCTGACCCGCAGGTACCACTCGGACAGCAGTCGTACCTGTTTGTCGGTGTAGCCCCGCTCGACCATCCTTGTGACGAAGTCGTTGTGCTTCTGCTGATCCTCTTTGCTGGCCTTGGCATTGAAGCTGATGACTGGCAGGAGGTCCTCGGTGTTGGAGAACATTTTCTTCTCGATGACTACCCGCAGTTTTTCGTAGCTGAGCCAGGTTGGGTTCTTGCCATTGTTGTTGGCTCGGGCGCGCAGCACGAAATTGACGATTTCGTTGCGGAAATCCTTCGGATTGCTGATGCCTGCCGGTTTTTCGATTTTCTCTAGTTCTTCGTTCAGCGCTACGCGGTTGAGAATTTCGCCGGTTTCCGGATCGCGATACTCCTGGTCCTGGATCCAGAAGTCGGCGTACAGCACATACCGATCGAAGATGTTCTGGCCGTATTCGCTGTAAGACTCGAGGTAGGCGGTCTGGATCTCCTTGCCGATAAATTCGATATAGCGTGGTGCCAGGTACTCCTTGAGGAAGCGCAAGTAGCGTTCGCGGGTCTCGGCCTGGAATTGTTCCTGTTCGATCTGTTGTTCCAGCACGTAGAGCAGATGCACCGGGTTGGCGGCGATTTCGTGCGGATCGAAGTTGAAGACCTTCGACAGGATCTTGAACGCGAACCGGGTCGAAAGGCCGTTCATGCCTTCGTCGACACCCGCGTTGTCGCGGTATTCCTGAATCGACTTGGCCTTCGGATCGGTATCCTTGAGGTTTTCGCCGTCATACACCCGCATCTTGGAATAGATGTTGGAGTTTTCCGGCTCCTTGAGACGCGAGAGCACGGTGAACTGGGCGAGCATCTTCAGGGTGTCAGGCGCGCAGTGAGCCTTGGCCAGCGAACTGTTGAACAAGAGCTTGTCGTAAATCTTCACTTCGTCGCTGACCCGCAGGCAGTACGGCACCTTGACGATGTAGATCCGGTCGATGAAGGCTTCGTTGTTCTTGTTGTTGCGGAAGGTGTGCCATTCCGATTCGTTGGAGTGAGCCAGCAGGATCCCGGTGAACGGAATCGCGCCGAGACCTTCGGTACTGTTGTAATTGCCTTCCTGGGTGGCGGTCAGTAATGGGTGCAGCACCTTGATAGGCGCCTTGAACATTTCGACGAATTCCATCAGGCCCTGGTTGGCCCGGCACAGTGCGCCCGAGTAGCTGTAGGCGTCGGCGTCGTTTTGCGGGAATTCTTCCAGCTTGCGGATATCAACCTTGCCGACCAGCGCCGAAATGTCCTGGTTGTTCTCGTCACCCGGTTCGGTTTTGGCCACGGCGATCTGGTTCAGGATCGACGGATAGAGTTTCACCACGCGGAACTGGCTGATGTCGCCGCCGAATTCGGCCAGGCGCTTGGTGGCCCATGGCGACATGATGGTGTTGAGGTAGCGCCGCGGAATGCCGAAGTCTTCCTCGAGGATCGCGCCATCTTCAGTGGCGTTGAACAGACCCAGAGGCGATTCGAATACCGGCGAGCCCTTGATCGCGTAGAAGGGTACTTTTTCGATCAGCTGTTTGAGCTTCTCGGCCAGGGACGATTTACCACCGCCGACGGGGCCGAGCAGGTAGAGGATCTGTTTCTTTTCTTCCAGGCCCTGAGCGGCATGGCGGAAATACGACACGATCTGGTCGATGCATTCTTCCATCCCGTGGAAGTCTTCAAAGGCCGGATAGCGGCGGATCACCTTGTTGGAAAAGATTCGCGACAGCCTCGAGTTGGTCGAGGTGTCGAGCAGCTCCGGTTCACCGATGGCCAGCAAAAGACGCTCGGCTGCGGAAACGTAGGCGCTGCGGTCCTGTTTGCACAGTTCAAGATACTCTTGCAGCGAGAGTTCTTCCTGGCGTGTGGACTCGAAGCGTTGTTGGAAGTGGCTAAAGATACTCATGACGTCACCTCGCTCGATACGTGGAGCCGACGCCGAATCAATCAGTCGATGCTGGCAGCAACCGGATATGCAGTTGCTGTTTACCCCCCAGAACACTTTCAGAGCTACAGCCCTGGAAGCTACTCCCGATGATCCGCGCGCCGGTGTACCGGCTCTCCCCTGTTTTGGATGGCCTGCGCTTAAGGATAGTTGGGAATTCAGGAGGTAAAGGCAAGATAAGTAATTAGTTGTGGCAGACCGTTCGTCTGCCACCGCGCTAACCCGCGGGAGCCGGGGGCTTGCGCATTACAAAAAAATTATTCGGAGGTGCCTTGCGCTGTTTCCGAAGGATAAGTCGTACGCCACAACTCAAATCCGCCATCCATGCTGTAGACGTCGGAGAAGCCCTGGCTGATCAAGTAAGCGGCCGCGCCCTGGCTGGAATTACCGTGATAGCAGACCACTACAGTCGGTGCGTCCAGATCAGCGCCCTGAATGAAGGCATGCAGGGAATGGTTGTCCAGATGCTTCGAGCCGCTGATGTGCAGGGCGGCATAGGTCGCGGGGTCGCGAACATCGACCACTACTGCGCCTTGTTCACGCAGGGCCTGGGCCTGTTCAGGGGGGATACGTTTGAATTCGCTCATGGCGGGCTCCTGTGGCTCGGCTGAAAGCGCAGTCTAGCGCGGGGCGCTGGCTGACGACGGTTCGGAAATTCGTGGGGCGACTGGTGGCAGGGCGGCATGGCCGTGCTCGTCGCATTTGCAGGGAAGGCGTTCACCGCTGTCGACATTCATCAGCGTCAAGGCACCGCCCCAGACACAGCCGGTGTCGAGGGCCGAGATCCCCGGCTCGTTGCATTTGCCTTCCAGTGCTGCCCAATGGCCAAAAATGATCTTCAGGCCCTTGGTCTTGCGTTCCTTGTGCTGGAACCAGGGTTTGTAACCTGGCGGCGCATTATCGAGACCTTCCTTGCTCTTGAGGTCAAGCTTGCCCTCGGCGGTGCAGAAGCGCATCCGGGTAAAATAATTGGTGATTACTCGCAGGCGCGCGATGCCTTTGAGGTCGTTGTCCCATTTCGCCGGATCGTTGCCGTACATGCCATCTAGATAAGCAGGAAACAGGTTATCGTCGCGCAGGGCGGTCTCGACCTCGGCGGCGCACTTCAGGGCTTTGCGCAACGACCATTGCGGCGGAATGCCGGCATGCACCAAGGCAACATTTCGTTGTTCGTCGTAGTGCATGAGTTTTTGCTGGCGCAGCCAGTCCAGCAGCTCGGCACAATCAGGAGCTGCGATGATTTCGCGCAGGGTGTCGGCTTTCTTCAGGCGCTCGATGTTCTGCCCTGCGGCCAGCAAGTGCAGGTCATGGTTGCCAAGTACACACACCAGTGATTCACGGATGCCATAGAGGAAACGCAGTGTCTCGAGCGATTGAGGGCCGCGGTTGACCAGGTCGCCCACCAGCCACAGACGATCCTTCGTCGGGTCGAAGGCAACCTGTTTGAGCAGGCATTGCAGCGCTTCAAGGCAGCCTTGCAGATCGCCGACGGCATACGTCGCCATCAGTGCAGGGCTCCGGGCACCGCCAGGCGGAATGGCGCGATGATGGCGTCGAAGTGTTTGCCGTCTTCGGCGACCATCTCATAAGTGCCTTGCATCGTCCCGACCTTGGAGGTCATGACGGTGCCGCTACTGTAAGTATGGCTTTCGCCCGCCTCGATCAGCGGCTGCTGGCCAACAACGCCCGCCCCGCGAACTTCTTCGACATGCCCGTCACCGTCGGTGATCACCCAATGCCGCGACAGCAGCTTGGCCGGTAACTCGCCGTTATTGTGCACGGTGATGGTGTACGCAAAGGCAAAGCGGGAGTGCTCGGGTTGCGATTGTTCAGCCAGATAGCGGGTGACGACGCTGACGTCGACCTGATAACGAGGATCGGACATGCAAGAGGCCTTAAAAACGAAGCGGGACGCGGGGCATAGCTGATTGAACTCAGTCTAGGCCAAGTATCGGATAGTAAACCAGACATGTGCGCCGGTGTCCTATCCGATAACGCTTCAGACCTGTCAGATGTCTGCAGGCTTTTGCAGGACTTGTTCACTCAGCGTGTCGGCCAGGCGCACAAAGGCGGCCAGATCGAGCTGTTCGGGGCGCAGGCTGCCATCGACACCGGCGGCTTCGATCTCGGCATTGCTCAGCAGCAACTTGAGGGTGTTGCGCAGGGTCTTGCGTCGCTGGTTGAAGGCTTCGCGCACGACGCGCTCCAGCAGCTTGTGATCCTTGGCCGGGTGTGGCAGCACCGAGTGGGGCACCAGGCGCACGATGGCCGAGTCGACTTTCGGCGGCGGGTTGAATGCGCCCGGGCCAACGTTGAACAGATGCTCGACCCGGCAGTGATACTGAACCATGATCGACAGCCGGCCCCAATCGCCACCACCAGGGCCCGCGGCCATGCGCTCGACCACTTCCTTTTGCAGCATGAAGTGCATGTCGCGGATCAGGCTGGCGTTGTGCAGCAGGTGAAAAATCAGCGGTGTGGAGATGTTGTACGGCAGGTTGCCGACCACTCGCAGACTGTTCGGTGCGGCGTTGAGGCTGTTGAAGTCGAACTTCAGCGCGTCACCCTGATGCAGGTTGAAGTTGCTTTTGCTGGCGAATTGCTGGTTGAGGATCGGGATCAAATCCTTGTCCAGCTCCACCACGTCAAGCTGCGCACCGCTGTTGAGCAGGCCTTGGGTCAGCGCGCCCTGGCCCGGACCGATTTCCAGCAGGCGGTCTTCAGGTTTGGCGTGGATGGAACGCAGGATGCGGTCGATAACGCCAGCATCGTGCAGGAAATTCTGGCCGAAACGCTTGCGCGCCCGGTGTTGGTAATGCTCGGTCATAAACGGGTCTCGGCCATCTGATAGGCGGTTTCCAGGGCGACCTGCAGGCTGCCGGTGTCGATTTTACCGCTGCCGGCCAGATCCAGGGCAGTGCCGTGGTCGACCGACGTGCGGATGATCGGCAAGCCGAGGGTCACGTTGACTGCCGCGCCGAAGCCTTTGTATTTCAGCACGGGCAGGCCCTGATCGTGGTACATCGCCAGCACCGCGTCGCAGTGCTCCAGATATTTGGGGGTAAACAGAGTGTCGGCGGGCAGGGGACCGCGAAGGTCCATGCCTTCGCCGCGCAGGCGCTCCAGTGCAGGTTCGATGATGTCGATTTCTTCATGGCCCAGGTGGCCGCCTTCACCGGCATGGGGGTTGAGCCCGCAGACCAGGATGCGTGGCCGGGCGATGCCGAATTTTTCTTGCAGATCGCGGTGCAGGATTCGCGTGACCCGTTCCAGCCGCTCCGGCGTGATCGCATCGGCAATCTCGCGCAGGGGCAGGTGGGTGGTGACCAGCGCCACGCGTAATCCGCGGGTCGCAAGCATCATCACCACTTGCGCGGTATGGGTCAGGTCGGCGAGAAATTCCGTGTGCCCGGAAAAAGCGATCCCGGATTCATTGATCACGCCCTTGTGCACAGGGGCGGTGATCATGCCGGCAAAATGCCCATCCAGGCAGCCCTGGCCAGCGCGAGTCAGGGTTTCCAGAACGAACGCCGCATTGGCCTTGTCCAGTTGCCCGGCGGTGACCCTGGCGTTGAGTGGTGTATCCCAGACGTACAGGCTGTTGGCGGGTGCGGGTGCATCCGGCCAGCTGTCCGGCGCGACCGGCAGCAGATCGACAACCACGCCCAGCTGCGCGGCCCGCTCAAGGAGCAGGTCGCGGCTGGTAATGGCGATCAGGGGATAGGGCTGGGCTTGCGAGGCGAGCAGCAGGCACAGGTCGGGACCTATGCCGGCCGGCTCGCCCGGTGTCAGCGCGAAACGTTTCGGTTTCACTGCGTGGCCTGGTCTGCACCAGGGAGCTTGATCTCTACGTACGCTTCGTCGCGGATCTGGCGCAGCCAGGTTTGCAGCTCTTCGTCGTATTTGCGATTACGCAGTACGGTCATCGCTTGCTGTTCGCGGGCCTGGGAAGTGCTGTCGGTGGCGCGACGGCCAAGAACTTCCAGGACGTGCCAGCCATATTGGGTCTGGAACGGCTTGGACAGCTGACCTTGCGGGGTATTGGCCATCACTTCACGGAACTCGGGAACCAGGGCATTCGGGTCGATCCAGTTAAGGTCGCCACCGTTGAGGGCCGAGCCCGGGTCTTCCGAGAAGTTTTTCGCCAGTTCGCCGAAATCTTCGCCCGCTTCGATACGGGTGTAGAGCGACTGAGCCAGGGCCCTGGTTTTTTCTTCGTCGCGGATCGGGCTCGGTTTGACCAGGATATGACGCACGTGCACTTCGTCACGCACCTGGGCCTCACCGCCACGCTTGTCGAGGATCTTCAGGATGATGAAGCCACCTGGGGTACGCATTGGCTGGGTGATGTCGCCGACAGTCATGGTGCTCAGCAGGCGATCGAACGGAGGTGGCAATTGAGCGGCTTTGCGCCAGCCCATGTCGCCGCCTTCCAATGCGGTTTCGCTGGCGGATTTGGCGATTGCCAGTTGACCGAAGTCAGCGCCTTGCTTGAGCTGCTGGTATACCGCGTCGGCCTGTTTGGCTGCATTCTGAATCGCGTCGGAGTTGGCGCTTTCCGGCGTAGGAATCAGGATGTTGGCCAGGCGGAACTCTTCGGACAACTGCATCTTGCCCAGATCGGAAGCGAGGAAGTTCTTCACTTCCTGTTCGGATACCTGGATGCGCTCGGCCACACGACGCTGACGCACACGGCTGATGATCATTTCGCGGCGAATCTGGTCACGGGCTTCGTCGTAGGACAGGCCATCGCGAGTCAGGGCGGCGCGGAATTGATCCACGGACATGTTGTTGCGCTGGGCAATGGTGCCGACAGCCTGGTTCAGTTCTTCATCGGTAATGCGGATGCCGGAACGTTCGCCGATCTGCAATTGCAGGTTCTCGACGATCAGGCGCTCGAGTACCTGCTGATCCAGCACGTTGGCCGGCGGTACTGCAGCACCGCGTTTGGCGATGGTTTGCTGAACTTCATGGACCCGCTGGTCCAGCTGGCTCTGCATGACCACGTCGTTGTCGACGATGGCCACCACCTTATCGATGGACTGTACCCCGGCGTTGGCCGCGGTACCCAGGAACAGCGCGCCCAGCATTAGCGGGCGCAGACAATCAGAAAGCTTGGTCTTCACGTTCACGATAACCTTGGATGCCTTTGTCGAGGAAGCTCTCTACTTTGGAGCCGGTGAGGCCGCCGAGACCTTTCAGAACGATTTGGAGGAAGACGCCATGGTCGCCTTTTTCGTTTTGCGGTGCGTCTTGACTGGTTTCGTCATAGTCGACCCAGTAACGGTTGATCAGGCGCAGTTTCCAGCAGCAGTTGTCGTACTCGAAGCCACCGAAGGCTTCCAGGGTACGGTTGCGGTTGTAGTCATACTGCCAGCGGCTGATCAGGTTCCATTGCGGCACGATCGGCCACATGACCGAGAAGTCGTGTTGCTGGATCTTGTAGTAGTCCTTCACGTAACCCGGGGTGCCTGGAGTACCGTAGTCACCGCCGCCCACTGCCCATTGACCGGTGTTCTGGTCGTAACGGACCTGGTCATTGCGATAGCGATAACCGGCGTTGATGACCTTGTTCGGGTTGTCTTCAGGCTGGTAGTGGAACATGGCGCTGCCCGAGCGAGGGCTGCGGCTGTCCGGGTCCCAGTTGTAATCGGCGGTGGTGCGCCAATCGCGGTTCCAGCGGTATTCGTATTCCAGTGCGTAAGGCGAAACGTCCGACTGTGCATCCTGGCGGGTCCTGGCATCGATGCCTGGCAACTGAACCTTGCGATCCTTGAAGTAGACGGCCTGGCCGACGCTGATGCGTTGACGCTCGAAGCCATTGTCCTCGATCCAGCGGTTGGTGATGCCCAGCGACAGTTTGTTCTCGTCGCCGACGCGGTCGGAGCCGGAGAAACGGTTGTCACGGAACAGCGACGCGTAATTGAAGGTGTACTCGCTGGTGTCGAAGACTGGAATGTCTTCCTGGTCCGTTTCCGGAACATAGAGGTAGAACAGGCGTGGCTCAAGGGTCTGGCGATAATTCTTGCCGAACCATTGGGTGTTGCGATCGAAGTACAGGCCGCTGTCGATGCTTGCAATCGGCACGCCGCGGTTCTGGTTGCTGTCGAAAGTACCGTTGAGTCTGTCCTGTTCTGCGTTCTGCGCGGCAATCTGGGTTTTACCCGTGCCGTCCAGGTCCAGCTGATATTGCGTGTACTGATACTTGAGCGTTGGTTTCAGGAACCCATAAGTCCAGTCCAGCGGCAGGCTCACGGCTGGCGCCAGGTTGAGACGGTCACCGGTGGCGCGCGCCAGACCCTGGACATTTGTATCCAAGCGCGGCGTCACATTGCCATCTTCGTCCGAGAAGTTCCCGTTTTCCAGATCGCGGTCAAACCTGACGAGTTCAGTGTTGTACGAGAAATCCAGGCCGCCCGGGTGGTAAGGCAGTGCACCATCAAAGGTGATCTGCGGCAAACGATCGTACGGGGTAATGTTCGATACGGTCGCCAGCTGATAAGCCTGGGCGTTGACGCGAGCGGTGTAACTGTCGCCGCGATAGCTGACCGAACCCTGCTGGTTCACGTAGTCAGAACTTTTCACGCCAATCTGGTCAGTCTGCAGATCCTGGAAGTAATACGGATCGCTGATCTTGGTGTAATCGACCTGGGAGAGGACGCGCGAGTCGAGGCCACCCTTGTGCTGCCAGTTGTACATGTAGCGGGTTTTTTCGTAGTCGGTCTGCAGCTTGCGATCGTCGTTTTCATCGTTGAGGTACGCGGCGCCGAACTGACCTTCGCTGGACTTGGTCAGGTAGCGGAATTCGCCTTCCATCAACAGGCCGCGCTTGCTCATGTAGCGCGGGTACAGCGTGGCATCGTAGTTCGGTGCCAGGTTGAAGTAGTACGGGGTGACCAGCAAGAAGCCGGTATCGCTGCCGGTACCGATGGTCGGCGGCAGGAAGCCGGACTGGCGACGGTCATCGATCGGGAAATAGATGTACGGCGTGTACAGGACCGGAATGTCCTTGACCCGCAATGTCACGTTGGTAGCGGTACCGAAGCCGGTGGCCGGGTTCAGGGTGATGTTGTTGCCCTTGAGCTGCCAGGCGTTGCTGTTCGGTTCGCACGTGGTGTACGTACCATCCTTTAGGCGGATGATCGCGTTCTCGGCACGTCTGGCGTACAGCGCGCTGCCGCGAATGCGGGATTTGTGCATCACGTATTCGGCGTTGTCGACCTTGGCTTCACCGGTGTCGAGCTGTACGTCGGCATGATCACCGACGATCAATGCGCCGTTGTCGCGAACTCGCACGTTACCGCTCAGTTCGCCACGGCTCTCGGCCTGGTAGAGGTTCGCTTCATCAGCTTCGACCTGCATGCTGCCCTGGCGCATGACCACGTCACCGGCCAGGGTGGCGACCTGTTCTTCCTGCTTGTAGCGAGAGGCCTTGGCGCCGATAAAGGTTGGGGCGTCACTTTTATTCGTCTTGTCATTCATGCCAGGACGAGTCGGTTCGACATAGGAACCGGAGCAATAAGGACCGGTTTCGGCCAATTGAGCTGCCGTGAGGTTTTCGCGTGGCACCCAGTCGAGGTGACTGTAGTCTTCGCTACGCGACTTCAGGCCGCGGCCCTTGGCTTCGGTCACCAGCACTGGCTTGGCACCGGTGTCTTGACTGACACTGCCCTCAGCCGGCGTCTCGCCGCTCGAGCTGACTGCGCCGCCGTCATGGACGGGACGCGGTGGCAGTGCAGGGGCTGGGGATTTTGGCGCACAGTCCCAGGCACCCGAAGCAGAGACTGAGCAGTCATACTGTTCCGCGGCGACCACGAACGAAGTGGCTAAAGGTTGCAGGGCCAGCAGACTGCCAGTTACCAACAACGGAAATTTTTTACGAAACGCGGGGGATTTCAATGCCATCTTATTAGTCCGGGCTTCCTGCGTGCCATCTGCCCGCGGTGTGGGCCGCACGCCTCTCGATGGTCTGAAAAAGATGCTGGATAATAAAGCATGACCCGCTTGACGGCTAGCGCCGTCGGAGACCCTTGCAATGCCTGACCAAGATGTACGTTTGCAACACCTGAAAGTTTGGCTCGATGAGCAGTTGCCGATCCTCTTTGCCGAACATGACTGGGGGACCGTTCCCCCGGCCACGTTGACCGCCGCCAGTAGCGACGCGAGCTTCCGACGCTACTTTCGCTGGGAAGGCTGTGGCAGAAGTTTCGTCGTGATGGACGCTCCACCGCCCCAGGAAAACTGCAAACCCTTTGTGGATATTGCTTTCCTGCTGGCGAAATCCGGAATAAATGTGCCGAAAATCTATGCCGAAGACCTCGAACGTGGATTTCTTTTGCTCAATGACCTGGGCAACAAGACTTATCTGGACGTGATCGACAGCGAAAATGCCGACGACTTGTTCAAGGATGCCCTGCAAGCGCTGCTGGCTTTTCAGCAGTTGCCGATGGTCGCACCGCTACCGAGTTATGACGTGGCCTTGTTGCGGCGCGAACTGGAATTGTTTCCCGAGTGGTACGTGAAGCACGAGTTGGGCATCGAGTTCGACCCGGCTCAACAAATGCTCTGGCAGCAGGTGAGCGACAAGCTGATCGATAGCGCCCTGGCCCAGCCCAAAGTCCTGGTGCATCGCGATTACATGCCGCGCAACCTGATGCTCAGCGAGCCGAATCCGGGTGTCCTGGATTTCCAGGACGCGGTCTATGGCCCGGTGACCTACGACGTGACCTGCCTGTTCAAGGATGCGTTCCTCAGCTGGCCCGAGGAACGAGTGCGCGCCTGGCAGAGAGATTACTGGCAACAGGCGGGCGAGCGGGGGATCCCGGTTCAGCCTGACTTCGAGGATTTCCTGCGCGCCAGCGACCTGATGGGCGTGCAGCGCCACCTGAAAGTGATCGGCATCTTCGCCCGGATCTGTCACCGCGACGGCAAGCCACGTTACCTTGCGGATGTGCCGCGCTTCTTCGCTTATATAGACGCCGTGGTCGCGCGCCGCCCGGAACTGGCTGAGCTGGATGTGTTGCTGGCCAGTCTGCGCGCTGGAGCGATTGCATGAAGGCGATGATTCTGGCGGCTGGCAAAGGCGAGCGCATGCGTCCGTTGACCCTGACCATGCCGAAACCGCTGGTTCGCGCTGGCGGCATACCGTTGATCGAGTATCACCTGAAAGCCTTGGCGGTGGCGGGGTTTACCGAGGTGGTGATCAACCATGCCTGGCTTGGCCAGCAGATCGAAAACTACCTGGGCGATGGCTCGCAATACGGTGTACGCATTCAGTACTCGCCGGAAGGTGAGCCACTGGAAACCGGAGGCGGTATTTTCCGCGCGTTACCGTTGTTGGGGGATGAAGCCTTTTTAGTCGTCAACGGTGACATCTGGACCGATTACGACTTCAGCGTGCTACATCAGCCTATTGCAGGGCTGGCACATCTGGTGCTGGCGGACAACCCGGCTCATCACCCCACCGGGGATTTCAGCCTGGTCGACGGGCAGGTACACGACGGTCAGGCGGACACCGCCAACTTGACCTACAGCGGCATCGCGGTGCTGCATCCGCAGCTCTTCGAAGGTTGCTCGGCAGGGGCTTTCAAGCTTGCACCGTTGCTGCGCACCGCCATGGCGGACGGTCAGGTGACCGGCGAACACCTGAACGGGGTCTGGGTGGATGTCGGCACTCACGAGCGTCTGGCGCAAGTGGATGCTCTGATAGAAGCGAGACGCTGACATGCTGTGGCCAGGGACTCTGATTGGAGCCGGAGCGGGCTTTGCCATTGCCAGCATTCCGGGGGCCATGCTCGGCGGCTTGTTGGGACAGGCGCTGGATCGGCGCCTGCAGCTGCAGAGCTGGGCGGACGTGCGGGAAAGGCTCGGTGGCCGGCCGGCGCTGCGCAACGATGAACTGCTGTTCGTGTTGCTGGGGCGCCTGGCCAAGTGCGATGGGCGGGTAGTGGATGGCCACATCCACCAGGCTCGCCAGGAGATGCGCTCGCTGGAAATGACCGACTCGGCCCAGCGCCGTGCGATTGCGGCGTTTAATCGCGGCAAGGCGGGGCATGATCGGTTGCGGGGTTATATGCGCCGTCTGAGTGCTCAACCCCATGCAGCTGAAGGCGTCTTGCGCGCCTGTTGGCGGATGATCTGGGCGGATGGCCACGCCGGTGTCGGTGAGCTTGAGCTGCTGGCCCAGTGGGGTAAATGGCTGGGCTGGACGCGGCAACAGGTACAGGCGCTGGCAACCGACTATGAACCACAGAAACGTCCGTTGGTCAGCAGCACCGTGACTTATCAGGAGGCTTTGCGGCTATTGGGTGTTTCCGCCAGCAGCGAGCCGGCGCAGATCAAGCGCGCTTATCGACGTTTGCTCAGCCGCCATCACCCGGACAAGATCGCCGGCAGCGGTGCGACGGCGTTGCAGGTGCGTGAGGCTACCGATAAGACTCGTGAACTGCATACGGCGTACACGTTGATTCGTGAGCGGCGGGATTTTCGGTAGGAGGACAGAGTTGTGTTTAATGTGATGCCGCCTTCGCGAGCAGGCTCGCTCCCACATTAAATTTTCAGGGGGCACAGAATCTGTGTACCACCGGGATCAATGTGGGAGCGAGCCTGCTCGCGAATGGGGCGACTCGGTCTATCTGTCCGCCGCAGGCTGAGGATTCAACCAACCCCGAACCCGGCGCACCAGCTGCTCTTGCTCAGCCTTGGCGTTACCAGGCAGCGCCTTGAGCGATACCTGGCTGAAACCGGAACTCTTCAAGCGTTTACTCGCCTGCAAACGTTCCAGCGCCGCGTTGCGATCCACCGGCTTATCCATATAGAAGATATCTGCAGTTGGCAGCTTCAAGGTTGGTGCGAGCTCAGCCAGCCCTGGTTTCGCATTAACCGGCGTCTGGGCGGCGACCATCACCAGTTTCTCGACCTGCGATGGCTGTTTTTCGCTCAGATAGCGCGCGGCCCAGTAAGCCCCCGTGCCATGACCCAATACCACGATGCTGCGCACGCTTTGCTGTTCGGCGTAGGCAATGGCCGCGTCAATGCGAGCAAAGATTCGTTCGGCGTCAGCCTCGGCCTGTTCCTCGGCGGTCTCGACGATCGCCTTGTCCGCGACCTCCGCTTCGCCGCCGACCGCCTGTTCGATGGGCTTGGCGGTGGTGGCATCCTTGCTGCCGGTCTCGGGTGCTTTGAGCGTTGGCGGCATTTCAGCGATACGTGGCGCAATGGCTTCGCTTTGCGGGTCCGGCAAGGTGATACTCAGGCTGCTCCACTCGGCATCCGGCAATTTTCGCCGCAATGGAGCGATTGCTTGCGGCCAGTCAACGGTTTCGCCAGCGCCCGGGATGATAATCACCGCGCCTTTGGGGCTGGCGGTGTTGGCCGGTTTCCACAGGGCCAGAAAGGTATCGGCACCGGCTTGCAACTGTTGCTGTTCCCGGGCCGGGATCTGTCGCTCCAGTGCTGTGGCTTCTTCCTGACTACGCTCTAGCAGCGGTTGGCGCTCGAGGGGTTTTTCTTCTGCGGGTTTCCCCGCGGCACTGGCAGCCGGGTCGGCCGCCTCGACGGAAAAGGCGCAGGGCAGGATCAGCGACAGGCACAATGCTGGCAATGTCAGGCGGTAGACAGGGAGCATCGGATATTCCAGGCCAGAAGTTATTCCGGCAGCCTAATGGGTTGGTCAGTATTTGTCAGTGTGTGAGACTTCAATGATGCGTTTTCGCTGCCTCTGGGTTATCGGCTGTTTGTGGTTTCCGTTGCTGGGCTGGGCGGCGTCCGCGCCTCCAGCCCACGTCCCGCAATTGTCCGCAGCCCAGCAGCAATGGCTGGCGGAGCATGGCGAGTTGCGGGTCGGACTGGTGCTACAAGTGCCCTATGCCCAATACGATCGTCGCTTGCAGCGCCTGTCGGGGGTTAACGTCGAGCTGATGAAATGGCTGGCCAAGTCACTCAAGGTCGAGCTGAGCTGGCGTAACTTCCCCGATCTTGCGCAGCTGGAAGCCGCTGCGCGCGAGGGCGATATCGACATCGCCCCGGGATTGAGTCAAACCCCCGGCGGTTTGCGCCTCTGGCAATTCTCCGACCCGTACATGCGGGTGCCGCAACTGGTGGTCAGTGACCAGAAAAGCACCGGTGCGGTCGAGCTGGAAAAGCTCGACAGCCAGACCCGTGTCGCCGTACGCATGCCCAGTGCCACCGCGGATTACCTGCGCAGCAATTATCCGCATCTGAACCTTCAAGGCGTACCGATCGAGCGCCAGGCATTGCAACTGTTGTCGAGTCAGCAGGCCAGTTACGCCGTGGTCGACGAAGCGCAGTTGGGGCGCCTGTCCGCCGAACCGGAGTTCGCCGGGCTGGTGGTGGTCGGCGACATCGGCCTGCCGCAACTGCTGCGGGTGGCCACGCGCCGGGACTGGCCGGAGCTGGCCGGTATCGTCGAAAGTGCGTTGCGCGCAATCCCGGCCAAAGACCTGGAGCAGTTGCACACTCAATGGGTACAACCCAAGTACCCGCGGCTGACCGAATCCCCGGGTTTCTGGCAAAACCTTTGCCTGTTGTTGGCCGTGTTGATGCTGAGCAGCATGGCCATCGTGTTCTGGCAGCGTCGGCAGCAGCACAGTCTGGAGCAACGGTTATTCGCCGCGCGGGAAGACATTGCCCTGCGTGCCGCCAGCGAGGAAGCCTTGCGCCTCACTCAGTTTTCCATCGATCAGAGCACCGTTGGCATCCTCTGGGTCAACTGGGACAGCCATGTGCGCTACGCCAACCGCGCGGCCGAAAGCATGTTGGGCTACCCGGCAGGCGGGATCATCCACAGACCGTTGATCGACTTTGAGCCGGGCCTGCACATGGACCGCTGGCTGAACCTGTGGAAGCGCGCCCGGGCCAGCGAGGAAGGCCCGCAAAGTTTCGAAACCAACTGTGTGCGCGCCGATGGCAGTATTCTGCCGGCGGATGTTTCGTTGAGCTTCCTGCGTTTTCGTGACGGCGAATACCTGGTGGTTTACCTCAATGATGTCACCGAACGCCGCCGTGCCCTGGCGGCTCTGCAGGAAAGCGAAGCGCGGCTGCAAGGGATCGCCGCCAATGTTCCGGGACTGGTGTTTCGCCTGGAGCGTGCGCCGGTGACCGGACAGATCGACTTTGCTTACATCAGTGAAGGCAGCGAAAGCCTGGTAGGTTACTCGCCAGCCACTCTCGCTCACCGCGACAAAGGCCTGCGCAGCCTGGTGCATCCGGACGACAAGGCCAGCTATCACCAAACCCAGGACCATGCGCTGGATACCGACAGCGACTGGTCGTGGCAAGGGCGTATTCTCACCCGTTCGGGCGAACAGCGCTGGGCCGAGATTAAGGCCATGACCCGCCGACTCGAAGACGGTGCCTATGTCTGGGACGGCATCGTCTGGGACATCAGCGAGAGCAAGCGCATTGAGCTGGAACTGGCCAGCTCCCGGGAGCAACTGCGTGAGTTGTCCGCTCACCTGGAAAGTGTGCGGGAGGAGGAAAAGGCCCGCATCGCCCGGGAAGTTCATGATGAACTGGGTCAGATGTTGACCGTGTTGAAGCTGGAAACATCCATGTGCGAACTGGCCTACGCCCAGCTCGACCCCGGCCTGAACGAACGCTTGAACAGCATGAAGCGCTTGATCGCTCAGCTGTTCCAGCTGGTGCGCGATGTGGCGACAGCGCTGCGCCCACCGATTCTCGACGCCGGGATAGCATCAGCCATCGAATGGCAGGCCCGCCGTTTCGAGGCGCGTACACAAATTCCGTGTCTGGTGCAGGTGCCGGACAATCTGCCAGTGCTCAGTGATGCCAAGGCGATTGGCTTGTTCCGGATCCTTCAGGAAGCGCTAACCAATGTCATGCGCCATGCCCAGGCGCATACTGTTGAATTGACATTGACGCTGGAAGGCGACGAGTTGTGTCTGACGGTCAGTGATGATGGCGTAGGATTTGTTCCCTGCACCGGCAGGTCGACATCCTTTGGTGTGGTCGGCATGCGCGAGCGGGTGTTGATCATGGGTGGGCAGTTGTTGCTTGAGAGTGAGCCGGGTGAGGGTACGACCCTGAGTGTGCGAGTGCCGCTGGATGAGGCCTGATGGTTTTGTGGTGTTTGTGCTGACGTCTTCGCGAGCAAGCCCGCTCCCACATTAGTCCGCGTTCATCCAGCCAATGCCGATCAACTGTGTGAGCGGGCTTGCTCCGGGCGGCGTTCCGACGAATGATCTTGGCTCTGACATAAGAAGAATGGAGAAGTCTGTGATCCGTGTACTGGTAGCCGAAGACCACACCATTGTCCGTGAAGGGATCAAGCAGTTGATTGGCCTGGCCAAGGATCTGCTGGTGGTAGGGGAGGCGAGCAATGGCGAGCAGTTGCTCGAAACCTTGCGTCATGTTCCCTGCGAGGTGGTATTGCTGGATATCTCCATGCCGGGGGTCAATGGCCTGGAAGCGATTCCGCGGATTCGTGCGCTGAACAATCCGCCGGCGATTCTGGTGTTGTCGATGCACGACGAGGCGCAAATGGCCGCCCGTGCGTTGAAGGTCGGCGCCGCTGGTTACGCAACCAAGGACAGCGATCCGGCGCTGCTCCTGACCGCGATCCGCAAGGTCGCGGCGGGTGGGCGCTACATCGACCCGGACCTGGCGGATCGCATGGTGTTCGAGGTCGGCCTGACCGATTCGCGTCCGCTGCACTCGTTGCTGTCCGAGCGCGAATTTTCGGTGTTCGAACGCCTGGCCCAGGGCGCCAACGTCAACGACATCGCCCAGCAACTGGCCTTGAGCAGTAAAACCATCAGCACCCACAAGGCGCGGCTGATGCAGAAGCTCAACATCACCTCGTTGGCGGAACTGGTGAAGTACGCCATGGAGCACAAACTGCTCTAAGGCTCACCGCAGTCCCCTGTGGGAGCGGGCTTGCTCGCGATGGCGGCTTAACATTCAACATCTGCGTCAACTGGTATTGCGCTATCGCGAGCAAGCTCGCTCCCACAGGGATAGCAGTGGCATATCCATTTACGACATCCCGCCAAATCGCTATTGCCCGGTCTTGCGGCTTGCAGCCAGAAACTTGCCGCTGCCCCTATCCATTCCCGCCATCCTTGTAGGGCAATCCCTACCCCCAACCTTCCATACGGCTGAGGCCATTCTCTCCTGCGCCCCGATTTGCGTGGTCACCAGCGTCCACTAGGCTTAGTCCACAGCAGTCATCACAACAAAGGTGTGGGTATGAGCCAGGTCGATTCAAGCGCAGGGGCCAGCGATGTTCTGGTCAGCTTTCGTGGGGTGCAAAAGAGCTACGACGGCGAGAACCTGATCGTCAAAGACCTCAACCTGGACATTCGCAAAGGCGAATTTCTCACCTTGCTCGGGCCGTCCGGCTCCGGCAAGACCACCAGTCTGATGATGCTCGCCGGTTTCGAAACACCGACCGCAGGCGAAATCCTCCTGGCCGGGCGTTCCATCAACAACGTGCCGCCGCACAAGCGCGATATCGGCATGGTGTTCCAGAACTACGCATTGTTCCCGCACATGACGGTCGCCGAGAACCTGGCGTTCCCGCTGACCGTGCGCGGCTTGAACAAGAGCGACGTCAGTGACCGGGTCAAGCGTGTCCTTAGCATGGTTCAGCTCGACACCTTCGCTCAACGGTACCCGGCGCAACTGTCCGGCGGTCAACAGCAGCGGGTGGCCCTGGCCCGGGCGTTGGTGTTCGAGCCGCAACTGGTGCTGATGGACGAACCCCTCGGCGCGCTGGACAAGCAACTGCGCGAACACATGCAGATGGAGATCAAGCATCTGCACCAGCGGCTCGGCGTGACCGTGGTCTACGTGACCCACGACCAGGGCGAAGCCCTGACCATGTCCGATCGGGTGGCGGTGTTCCACCAGGGCGAAATCCAGCAGATCGCCCCGCCGCGCTCCCTCTATGAAGAACCGAAAAACACCTTCGTCGCCAACTTCATCGGTGAGAACAACCGTCTCAATGGCCGCTTGCACAGCCACACCGGCGACCGCTGTGTCGTCGAGCTCGGTCGCGGTGAAAAGGTTGAAGCTTTGGCAGTCAATGTCGGCAAGACCGGCGAGCCCGTCACGCTGTCGATTCGCCCGGAACGCGTGAGCCTCAACGGTTCGAGCGAGTCCTGCGTCAACCGCTTCTCAGGAAGGGTGGCGGAATTCATCTATCTGGGCGACCACGTGCGGGTTCGCCTGGAAGTCTGCGGCAAGACCGACTTCTTTGTGAAACAACCGATTGCCGAGCTCGATCCCGGGCTGGCTGTCGGCGACGTGGTACCGCTTGGCTGGCAGGTCGAACACGTTCGCGCGCTCGACCCGCTTCTAGAGGCGCATTGATCGCCCCCTGCTTCAACAACACCAACCCTGCACGTGGAGAGAACAATAAATGTTGAGATCCCTGAAATTCACCGCCCTGGTCGTCGGCATGATGGGTGCGGCACACGCGATGGCGGCGGGCCCGGACCTGACCGTGGTGTCCTTTGGCGGGGCGAACAAGGCGGCGCAGGTCAAGGCCTTCTATGCACCGTGGGAAGCGGCAGGCAACGGCAAGATCGTGGCAGGCGAGTACAACGGCGAAATGGCCAAGGTCAAAGCCATGGTCGACACCAAGAGCGTGTCGTGGGACCTGGTGGAGGTTGAATCGCCAGAATTGTCCCGTGGTTGCGACGAAGACATGTTCGAACAACTCGACCCCGCACTGTTCGGCAAGTCCGAAGACTACGTCAAGGGCGCTATCCAGCCTTGTGGCGTGGGCTTCTTCGTGTGGTCGACCGTGTTGGCCTACAACGCCGACAAGCTGAAAACCGCACCGACCAGCTGGGTGGATTTCTGGGACACCAAGAAATTCCCGGGCAAGCGCGGCCTGCGTAAAGGCGCGAAATACACGCTGGAATTCGCCCTGATGGCCGACGGCGTTGCGCCGAAAGACGTCTACAAAGTGCTGGCCGGCAAGGATGGTCAGGATCGCGCGTTCAAGAAGCTCGATGAGCTCAAACCAAGCATCCAGTGGTGGGAAGCCGGCGCACAGCCGCCGCAGTACCTCGCTTCCGGTGACGTGGTCATGAGCTCGGCCTACAACGGTCGGATCGCTGCCGTACAGAAAGAAAGCAACCTGAAAGTGGTGTGGAACGGCGGTATCTACGACTTCGACGCATGGGCGATTCCAAAAGGCCTGGACAAGGCGCGTGCTGAAGCAGCCAAGAAATTCATCGCGTTTTCGGTGCAGCCGCAGCAGCAGAAGACTTACTCGGAAAACATCGCCTACGGCCCGGCCAACGTTCAAGCCGTTCCGTTGCTGGCCAAGGATGTGCTGAAAGATATGCCGACCACCCCGGAAAACATCGCCAACCAGGTGCAGATCGACGTCAGCTTCTGGGCTGACAACGGCGAGCAACTGGAACAGCGTTTCAATTCCTGGGCAGCAAAATAAGACCACACCGCGGGCTTGCCCACTCCTGTAGGAGCGAGGCTTGCCCGCGAAAGCGTTGGTACATTCAACATCTATGTTGACTGACACACCGCCTTCGCGGGTAAGCCTCGCTCCTACAGGGGGATTCGCAGCTAACAAGAACAGAGGTGGCGTGACTTCCTCTGTAACGATCAAAGATTTCCGGAGTACGCCATGGCCACCGCCATTCCCCTGAACGCGGGCACCGATCCCACCTTGAAGCAGCGGCTCAAGCACGCCGAGCGGATCAACCGCTGGAAGGCCCAGGCCTTGATAGCGCCGTTGGTGCTGTTTCTGCTGCTGGTGTTCCTGGTGCCCATCGTGGCGCTGCTCTACAAAAGCGTAGGTAACCCGGAAGTGGTCGGCGGCATGCCGCGCACCGTGGCGGCCATCGCCAGCTGGGACGGCCGCGGCCTGCCCGGGGAGCCGGTGTACAAGGCGGCCAGCGAAGACCTCGCCGAAGCCCGCAAGAATCAGACTTTGGGCGATCTGTCCAAGCGCTTGAACATGGAGCTGGCCGGCTATCGCAGCCTGCTGACCAAAACCGCACGCGCCCTGCCGTTCGCCACCGAACCAAGCTCTTATAAAGAAGCACTGGAAGGACTGGACGAACGCTGGGGGGATCCGGCCTATTGGCAAGCCGTGCGTCGCAACACCAGCAGCATCACCCCGTACTACCTGCTGGCGGCGGTCGATCACCGAATCGACGACCTCGGTGAAATCGCCCCGGCTACCCCCGATCAGGCGATCTACCTCGATATTTTTGCCCGGACCTTCTGGATGGGGCTGATCATCACCGTGATTTGCCTGGTGCTGGCTTACCCATTGGCCTATCTGCTGGCGAACCTGCCATCACGTCAAAGCAACCTGCTGATGATTCTGGTGCTGCTGCCGTTCTGGACCTCGATCCTGGTGCGGGTCGCCGCATGGATCGTGCTGCTGCAATCGGGCGGGCTGATCAACAGCGGCCTGATGGCCATGGGCATCATCGATAAGCCGCTGGAGCTAGTGTTCAACCGTACCGGGGTCTACATCTCGATGGTGCACATCCTGTTGCCGTTCATGATCCTGCCGATCTACAGCGTGATGAAAGGCATTTCGCCCACTTACATGCGTGCGGCGATTTCCCTTGGCTGCCACCCGTTCGCCAGTTTCTGGCGGGTGTATTTCCCGCAGACCTATGCCGGTGTCGGCGCCGGTTGCCTGCTGGTGTTCATCCTCGCGATTGGCTACTACATCACCCCGGCCCTGCTGGGCAGCCCGAATGATCAGATGGTCAGCTACTTCGTCGCGTTCTACACCAACACCAGCATCAACTGGGGCATGGCGACCGCACTCGGTGGGCTGCTGCTGTTGGCGACCGTGGTGCTTTATCTGATTTACAGCTGGCTGGTGGGCGCCAGTCGCCTGCGCCTGAGCTAAGGGGAGAACGAAATGCTGAGTCCTTATATGTCGCCCGTCGAGCGGGTGTGGTTCTACAGCTTGCGCATTCTCTGCGGGCTGATTCTGTTGTTCCTGATTCTGCCGGTGCTGGTGATCATTCCGCTGTCGTTCAACTCCGGGAGTTTCCTGGTGTACCCGCTGCAAGGTTTCTCGTTGCAGTGGTATCACGATTTCTTCGCTTCGGCGGAATGGATGCGGGCGCTCAAGAACAGCATCATCGTCGCCCCGGCTGCGACCGTGCTGGCAATGATCTTCGGTACGCTGGCGGCGATTGGCCTGACCCGTGGCGACTTCCCCGGCAAACCGCTGGTGATGGCGCTGGTGATTTCGCCGATGGTGGTGCCGGTGGTGATCATTGGCGTGGCGAGCTATCTGTTCTTTGCCCCGCTCGGGTTGGGTAACAGCTTCTTCTCGCTGATTGTGGTGCATGCGGTATTGGGTGTGCCGTTTGTGATCATTACGGTGTCGGCAACATTGCAGGGGTTTAACCACAACCTGGTGCGCGCTGCTGCGAGCCTGGGTGCTTCGCCACTGACCGCGTTCCGTCGGGTGACCTTGCCGTTGATTGCGCCGGGCGTGATTTCCGGTGCGCTATTCGCCTTTGCGACTTCGTTCGATGAAGTGGTGGTGACGCTGTTCCTCGCCGGCCCCGAGCAAGCAACCTTGCCACGACAGATGTTCAGCGGCATCCGCGAAAACCTCAGCCCGACCATTGCTGCTGCCGCGACGTTGCTGATCGCCTTCTCGGTGATCCTGTTGCTGACCCTCGAGTGGCTACGTGGCCGCAGCGAAAAACTGCGTACAGCGCAGGTTTAAAGCTACACACCGATCCATTGTGGGAGCGAGCCTGCTCGCGAATGCGGAGTATCAGTCGACATAGATGTTGAATGTCGATGCGCTTTCGCGAGCAGGCTCGCTCCCACAGGTATCTCAGTGCTTTCGGACTCTTTAATCATTCACCGCCTGAATACCAGACAACCCACAGTCCCCAGCTACTCTTGTGCCCAGCTCCCCTATCTATAAGAGGCTGCGCACATGGGTCTTTGCTCTTTCAAAATCGCTCACAAACTGATCACCGGCGCCGGTGCCATCGAGCAACTGGCCGCTGAACTGACACGTCTGGACATCGACAATCCGCTGATCGTCACCGACGCCGCACTGGTCAAATCCGGAACGGTGGAGCTGGCGCTGGCGCAGCTGGGGGAGCGCAGTTACGAGATTTTCGACCGCGTGCAACCGGATCCGGAAATCGCCATCGTCGAAGACTGCATGCGGGTTTATCGCGAGGGCGGGCACGACGGGTTGATCGGTCTGGGCGGCGGCAGTGCGATCGACATCGCCAAGAGCGTTGCGGCGTATGCCGGTTACCACGGCGCGCTGGAGGATTTATTCGGCATCGACCAGGTGCCGCGCAAAGGTCCGCCCCTGATCGCCATCCCGACCACCGCCGGCACCGGCTCGGAAGTGACCAATGTGGCGATCCTGTCCGACAAGGTTGCACAGTTGAAAAAAGGCATCGTCAGCGACTACCTGTTGCCGGACGTGGCGCTGGTCAGCCCGCAAATGACCCTGACCTGCCCGCGCAGTGTCACTGCGGCCAGCGGCGTCGATGCGCTGGTGCATGCCATCGAGTCCTACCTGTCGGTCAACGCTTCGCCGATCACCGATTCCCTGGCCATCGGCGCCATCAAGCTGATCGCCAAGGCGCTGCCCAAGGCCTATGCCAATCCGTCCAACCTGCAAGCTCGCGAAGACATGGCCACCGCCAGCCTGATGGCCGGCATGGCATTCGGCAATGCCGGGGTCGGCGCGGTGCATGCACTGGCGTATCCGCTGGGCGGGCGTTTCAACATCGCCCATGGCGTCAGCAATGCATTGTTGCTGCCGTACGTGATGACCTGGAACAAATTGGCCTGCGTCGAGCGAATGCAAGACATTGCCGAGGCCATGGGGATGAAGACCGCTCATCTGAGTGCCAATGAAGCGGCGGACAAAGCCGTGGAGGCAATGACCGATCTGTGCGCGGCAGTGGAAATTCCGCCGGGCCTGCGCAGTTTCGGCGTTCCCGAGGACGCGATCCCGGCCATGGCCCTGGAAGCCGCGGGAATCGAGCGCCTGATGCGCAACAATCCGCGCAAGTTGAGCGCTATTGATATCGAGAAGATCTACCGAGCGGCTTACTGATCATCGCGCTCACGGTGCGCGCGCCAAAGCATGAGGTATACAATGCGCGCCATCGTGATTCTGCTCAAAAAAGGTGCGTCATGCAGCCCTTCGTCATTGCTCCGTCGATTCTCTCCGCCGACTTCGCCCGCCTGGGTGAGGAAGTGGACAACGTCCTGGCCGCCGGCGCCGACTTCGTACACTTCGATGTCATGGACAACCATTATGTGCCGAACCTGACCATCGGCCCGATGGTCTGTGCCGCGCTGCGCAAGTATGGCGTGACCGCACCGATTGACGCGCACCTGATGGTCAGCCCGGTGGACCGCATTGTCGGGGACTTCATCGAGGCCGGTGCGACCTACATCACTTTCCATCCGGAGGCCACGCAGCACGTCGACCGCTCCCTGCAGTTGATCCGCGAAGGCGGTTGCAAGTCGGGCCTGGTGTTCAATCCGGCGACTCCGCTGGACGTGCTCAAATACGTGATGGACAAGGTCGACATGATCCTGCTGATGAGCGTCAACCCGGGCTTCGGCGGGCAGAAATTCATTCCAGGTACCCTCGACAAGCTGCGTGAAGCGCGGGCACTGATCGATGCCTCCGGACGTGACATCCGCCTGGAAATCGATGGCGGCGTGAACGTGAACAACATTCGCGAAATCGCCGCTGCTGGCGCCGACACCTTCGTTGCCGGCTCGGCGATCTTCAATGCACCGAACTACCAGGAGGTCATTGAAAAGATGCGCTCCGAACTGTCGCTGGCCCGTCCATGAGTGGCTTTGAGCAGCTGTTCCCGGGAGCCCTGCCGAGGCTGGTGATGTTCGATCTGGATGGCACACTGGTCGATTCGGTCCCCGACCTTGCGGCAGCTGTGGATAACATGCTGCTCAAACTCGGCCGGGCACCTGCCGGGATCGAGTCCGTGCGCGATTGGGTCGGCAACGGTGTGCACATGCTGGTGCGCCGGGCACTGGCCAACCATATCGACGCCGAAAACGTCGATGAGGTCGAGGCCGAGCAGGCACTGGAGCTGTTCAACGGCTTTTACGAGGATGGACACGACTTGACCGTGGTCTATCCCGGCGTGCGCGACACCCTGAAATGGCTGCACAAGCAGGGGGTCGAGATGGCGCTGATCACCAACAAGCCGGAGCGTTTCGTCGCGCCTCTGCTGGATCAGATGAAGATTGGCCGTTACTTCAAATGGATCATCGGCGGCGATACGCTGCCGAAGAAGAAGCCTGACCCTGCGGCGCTCTTCTTCGTGATGAAAATGGCCAATATCCCGGCTTCGCAATCCTTGTTCGTCGGCGATTCGCGCAGTGATGTGCTGGCGGCGAAAGCGGCGGGGGTCAAGTGTGTTGCGCTCAGTTATGGCTACAACCATGGCCGGCCGATTGCCGAAGAATCCCCGGCGCTGGTGATCGACGATCTGCGCAAATTAATTCCCGGTTGCCTGGACCTGGCCACTGGGATAACGTTGCCCGACGCTGTTCAATCTCCTGCCGGAAATCCCATCGTGGTGGTCACTCGCAAACTCTGGATGAAAGTCATCAAGGCCCTGGCCCGCTGGCGTTGGCGCGCCTGACTTGTTCCTGGCCGGCATTCCGGCGCGTTTGCATACCTGACTGTTAGACCCCCCAGCCACGAGGCTACCCCATGATCCGCGAAGAATTCCTGCGTTTGGCCGCTGCCGGCTACAACCGCATCCCGCTGGCCTGCGAAACCCTGGCCGACTTTGACACCCCGCTGTCGATCTACTTGAAACTGGCCGATGAGCCTAATTCCTACCTGCTCGAATCGGTACAGGGCGGAGAGAAGTGGGGTCGTTATTCGATCATCGGTTTGCCATGCCGCACCGTGCTGCGGGTTCGTGACCATCACATCAGCGTGACCCACGATGGCGTCGAGATTGAAAGTCATGAGGCTGAAGACCCGCTGGCCTTCGTCGAAGAATTCAAGGCCCGTTACAACGTGCCGACCATCCCCGGCCTGCCGCGTTTCAATGGCGGTCTGGTGGGCTACTTCGGCTACGACTGCGTACGTTATGTGGAGAAGCGTCTGGGCAAGTGCCCGAACCCGGATCCGTTGGGCGTGCCAGACATCCTGTTGATGGTCTCTGACGCGGTGGTGGTGTTCGACAACCTCGCTGGCAAGATGCACGCGATTGTCTTGGCCGATCCGTCGCACAAGGATGCTTTCGAACAAGGTCAGGCACGTCTGGAAGCGCTGCTGGAACAACTCCGTCAGCCGATCACGCCGCGCCGTGGCCTGGATTTCAGCAAGCAGCAGTCTGCTGATCCGGTATTCCGTTCCAGTTTCACCCAGGATGATTACGAAAAAGCCGTGGACACCATCAAGGAATACATCCTGGCTGGTGACTGCATGCAGGTCGTGCCATCCCAACGAATGTCCATCGACTTCAAGGCTGCTCCGATCGACCTGTACCGGGCGTTGCGCTGCTTCAACCCGACGCCCTACATGTACTTCTTCAACTTCGGCGACTTCCACGTGGTTGGCAGTTCGCCGGAAGTGCTGGTGCGGGTCGAAGACAACCTGATCACCGTGCGCCCGATCGCCGGCACCCGTCCGCGGGGCGCCAACGAAGAGGCCGATGTTGCGTTGGAAAAAGACCTTCTGTCCGACGACAAGGAAATCGCCGAGCATTTGATGCTGATCGACCTGGGCCGTAACGATACCGGTCGGGTTTCGGAAATCGGCTCGGTGAAACTCACCGAAAAGATGGTGATCGAGCGTTATTCCAATGTGATGCACATCGTGTCCAACGTCACCGGGCAACTGACGGCGGGGCTGACGGCGATGGACGCTCTGCGGGCGATTCTGCCAGCGGGCACCTTGTCCGGCGCACCGAAGATTCGCGCGATGGAAATCATTGACGAACTGGAACCGGTCAAGCGTGGAGTCTACGGCGGCGCGGTCGGCTATTACGCCTGGAACGGCAACATGGACACCGCCATTGCGATCCGCACCGCGGTGATCAAGGACGGCGAGCTGCACGTGCAGGCCGGTGGCGGTATCGTCGCCGATTCGGTGCCGGCACTGGAATGGGAAGAAACCCTGAACAAGCGCCGCGCGATGTTCCGTGCGGTGGCGCTGGCCGAGCAAACTTCGGACGCCTGAGTTCACGCTCCCACAAGAACCTCACCATCATAAAAAACGCGGTGCCTGTGAGGGCTCCGCGTTTTTTGTGCTTGCTGTCTACTGCATCAGAAATCCAGCGCTACCCCAACGTTGAGCCCTTGCTGGGTAAAGTCATCTGACTTGCGGAACGTGTAACCGCCACGCAACGCCAGATCGGCCGTCAACTTGTGGCTGACCCCCAGGCTCACGCGATTCAAATGGCTTTGCGCAGCGTATCCGTCCAGCTTGAAATCAAGGGAAGGCACGTTATTGAGGGCGATGTTGACTTTTTGAGTGTCATCCTCGTACTCACGCTCGTAGGCATATTCGCCGAACACTTGGGTCTGCGCGGTGATTTGGTATTTGCCCTGGAGACCGGCGCCCAGGCGTTTCGAGTCGCGTTTCTGGTCATCAAAGGTCAGCGCTGTAGAACGATTGCCGTTTTCCGAATAGCCGTCGACTTCCACCTTTGCGTAATCGGCGCTGATAAACGGTGACAAGTGCCATGCGCTGCCCGGTTGCGCAATGTCGTAGCCGAGGCGAGTGCTGAAGGCCCACAGATGGCCATCGGTATCACCCTTTTCCGCCCCTTCGCTGGCACCCAGGTCGAATTTGCGTTTGAGGTTGTCGTAATCCAGCTTGCCGCCGGTCAACGCGGCATCGGCCCACCAGCGATTCTGCTGGAACTGGGCGAAAACGGTGGCCAGGTAGCTGTTGAGTTTGTAGTCCGAGTCATTGTTGCCGGCTTCAAGGTTCTGCCGATAGAAGCCTGCCGCCATACCGACCCGCCAGGCTTCATCAAGGCGGTAGCTACCGCCGATGTTCAGGTTGTACCCGCTACCGTCGGCGCTGGCACTGCTGTTTTGACTGTCGACATCCAGATGCTGGCCGCCACCGGCGACAATCGCGCGCCATTGGCCGATCGCCTGCCAGTTTTCCCAGTCCGACTGCCATTGGCTGCGCAGTTCATCCTGGTGCGCACGTAACGTAGCGTGGGCCATTTCCGGCAACAGCGTCAGCTCCCAAGGCGCTGCCAGTAAGGAGTAGGCGTAGTCGGAAATCAGTTTTTGCCCGGTCTCGGTCGGGTGAACGCCATCGTTGTAGATCAGCTTGCTCGGGTCCGGCGTGGCGCTGTTGATGCCGTACGTTGAGTTTTCGACGCAGCCGTTGCCGCTAAAGCAGGTTGCGGTCAGGTTCTGGCCGGTAGCGAGACCGAATCGTGCGGGATCGGCGACGGTTTCCTGCAATAGCAGCGGAATGTTCAGCGGAATGATTTCGGCATCGATACCCGCAAGGCGAGTGACCAGCCGCCGATTGAAAGCGGCACTCAGTTGTGACGTTGCTGCCTGCAGGGGAGTGCCATTGATGGCAGGAGTCAAACCCAGGTCAGGCAGCAGCCAGACTACTATGTAGCGTGCACCGGCGGTTTGCAGAACCTGGACACTGTTGGCCAGTCGATCCGCAGCCGCATTTGCCTGAATGCCGCTTTGTACTTGTCCCTGAAGAAAGTCGTTACCGCCCCCGGAGATGTAATACAGCGCGTTCGGATCGGCGCTGAGGTTGTTGGTCGGCAAATAGCCTGGACGCGTGCGTTCACCCGTGGCGGATGCGGTGGTGATCGAGCCGAGGATCTGGTCGGTGCGATAGCCGCCGACGGCCCAGTTGTTTCCGTCCGGCAGGCCCTGACTCGCACGTGCCGCCGAGGTTGAAGCGGCCGTCTGGTCCGCTGAAAACCCGAGCCGTCCCCCCAGCAGTTGCGTCGAGTTGGCGGAATAGACTTCGCCGCTGCCGTTCTGGTAAACGGGTCCGATCCGGTTAGTGAAGCGCAGGGTCGAGCCGGGAGGGCCACCGGTGTCGGTAAACTGTCCGGCATCGTTGAGGCTATCGCCAAAGACAATGAAATTCGAATAAGGGTTGGGCGCCGCGATCGCCTGGGTGCAGGCCATCGCGAGCAAGCAGCCGGCAAGCGGTACAGCCAACGTCTGTCTGATCATGAGCAATTCCGTTTGTTATTGTTTTAGTGGGCGAAACGACCGTGCCAAAAACTATAGAGTCTGTCGCCATTCGGCGCGAACTTCGATTGTTTCACGGCGCTTCGATCGCCCCATATTGCACGCTCTGCCCAGCTAAGTTACTGTGCCAATACGTATAAATGAGACCTTCCCCGTGTTGATCGTCAGCAAGCTCCTGGATCAAGTCATCAAGGCACACGCCCGTTGGCGTTGGCGCGCCTGAATCCTTCTGCCGGCCCGGCCGGATCTTTACCGCTTCGCCTTCTTTACCCGCAAGACAAACCGCTTTGCTGCGCTATTCCAGCGACTGACAAAGCGCAGGACGCTGCGGGTAAATCCTTCGAAGGCTGTCTTAAAGTCAGTGAATTCAAGAGGTTCTTAACGCCATGTTGCTGATGATCGATAACTACGACTCCTTTACCTACAACGTTGTGCAGTACCTTGGTGAGCTTGGTTCCCAGGTCAAGGTCGTGCGCAACGATGAGCTCACCATCGCCGAGATCGAAGCCCTCAACCCGGAGCGGATCGTCGTCTCTCCCGGTCCATGCACCCCGACCGAAGCCGGTATCTCGATCGAGGCGATCAAGCATTTCGCCGGCAGACTGCCGATTCTGGGCGTCTGCCTGGGCCATCAATCCATCGGCCAGGCGTTCGGCGGTGATGTAATCCGCGCCCGTCAGGTCATGCACGGCAAGACCAGTCCGGTGTTCCACGAGGACAAGGGCGTTTTCGAAGGCTTGAATCGTCCATTGACGGTCACCCGCTATCACTCGCTGATCGTCAAACGTGAAACCCTGCCAGACTGCCTGGAGCTGACGGCCTGGACCCAGCTTGAAGACGGCTCGGTCGACGAGATCATGGGCCTGCGCCATAAGACATTGAACATCGAAGGCGTGCAATTCCACCCTGAGTCCATCCTGACTGAACAGGGCCACGAGCTGCTCGCCAACTTCCTCAAACAAACCGGCGGCACGCGCTAAGGACTTTTCATGAATATCAAGACAGCCCTGAGCCGTATCGTCGACCAGCTCGACCTCAGCACCGACGAGATGCGCGATGTGATGCGCGAAATCATGACCGGGCAGTGCACCGACGCGCAGATCGGCGCGTTCATGATGGCCATGCGCATGAAGAGCGAAAGCATCGACGAGATCGTGGGTGCCGTGTCGGTCATGCGCGAGTTGGCGGACAAGGTCGAACTCAAGACCCTCGACAGCGTCGTCGATGTCGTTGGCACCGGCGGTGACGGTGCGAACATCTTCAACGTATCCACCGCCTCTTCGTTTGTCGTCGCAGCCGCCGGTTGCACCGTTGCCAAGCACGGTAACCGTGCGGTCTCGGGCAAAAGCGGCAGTGCCGATCTGTTGGAGGCAGCGGGGATCTACCTGAACCTGACGCCGGTGCAAGTGGCACGCTGCATCGATAATGTCGGCATCGGTTTCATGTTTGCCCAGACCCATCACAGTGCCATGAAGTACGCCGCTGGCCCGCGTCGGGAGCTGGGCCTGCGTACCTTGTTCAACATGCTCGGTCCGCTTACGAATCCGGCCGGTGTGAAACATCAGGTGGTAGGTGTGTTCAATCAGGCGTTGTGCCGGCCACTGGCCGAAGTTTTGCAGCGTCTGGGCAGCAAACATGTGCTGGTGGTGCATTCCCAGGACGGCCTGGACGAATTCAGCCTGGCGGCACCCACCTATGTGGCCGATCTGAAAAACGACGAAATAACAGAGTACTGGGTGCAGCCGGAAGACCTCGGTATAAAGAGCCAGAGCTTGTTTGGCCTGGTGGTGGAGAGTCCGGCCCAGTCACTTGAACTGATTCGCGATGCTCTGGGCAAGCGCAAGACCGAAAGCGGCCAGAAAGCCGCCGAGATGATCGTGCTCAATGCCGGTGCCGCGCTGTATGCCGCCGACCTGGCCAGCACTTTAAAAGAGGGCGTTGCCCTGGCGCACGATGCGCTGCACACCGGTCTCGCTCGGGAAAAACTTGAGGAGTTGGGTGCGTTTACCGCGGTATTCAAGGTGGAGAATGAGGGATGAGTGTGCCGACGGTTCTGGAAAACATTCTGGCCCGCAAAGTCGAAGAAGTCGCCGAGCGCAGTGCTCGTATGAGCCTCGCCGAGCTGGAAAGTCTGGCCAAGGTGGCCGATGCACCCCGTGGTTTCGCCAAGGCATTGATCGACCAGGCCAAGCTGAAGCAGCCTGCGGTCATTGCTGAAATCAAGAAAGCCTCGCCGAGCAAAGGCGTGATCCGCGAGAATTTCGTTCCCGCCGACATCGCCACGAGCTATGAGAGGGGCGGGGCGACCTGCCTGTCGGTGCTCACCGATATCGATTACTTCCAGGGCGCCGACGCGTATCTTCAGCAGGCACGTGCGGCGTGCAAACTGCCGGTGATCCGCAAGGACTTCATGATCGATCCTTACCAGATCGTTGAAGCCCGTGCCCTGGGTGCTGATTGCGTATTGTTGATTGTCTCGGCGCTGGATGATGTGAAAATGGCCGAGCTGGCGGCCGTGGCAAAAAGCGTCGGCCTCGATGTGCTGGTGGAAGTCCACGATGGCGATGAGCTGGAAAGGGCCTTGAAAACCCTCGACACTCCCCTGGTCGGCGTCAACAACCGCAACCTGCACACCTTCGACGTCAATCTGGAAACGACGCTTGATCTGTTGCCGCGTATCCCGCGTGATCGATTGGTGATTACCGAGAGCGGCATCCTCAATCGGGCCGATGTCGAACTGATGGAAATCAGCGATGTGTATGCGTTCCTGGTTGGTGAGGCGTTCATGCGTGCCGAGAATCCGGGGACCGAGTTGCAGCGTCTGTTTTTCCCTGAACGCGGCATTCCTGTCAGCGGCTCGACCCTCGACTGACCACATCTTGCGGGCAACCCGATCCCCTGTGGGAGCGGGCTTGCCCGCGAAGAGGCCATCAAGTACCCCAGAGACTTCACGTCTTACGGAATCATCCATGCCCCAGCCAATTTCTCTGACCGTTGAAGCCGGCCTCCTGGCCGAACAAGACCTGTTGGCCCATGTGTGCACCGGTGATTCGGACTTTGGCTTGCTGTTCTGGCAACCCAGCGACCGCGCATTGGTCATGCCGCGCCGATTGAGTCGTCTGCCCGGCTTCGAGGCTGCGTGCGAAGCATCTGCCGCCGCCGGCTGGCCAGTACTCTTACGTGAAACCGGCGGTGAACCGGTGCCGCAATCGGCATCGACGATCAACATTGCGCTGGTCTACGCACCACCGCGCAGCGAGGGTGATCAGAACCGGATCGAATCCGCTTACCGGCGACTCTGCGACCCGATTTGCCAACTGCTGGATGAGCTGGGCGGCGTTTCATCCTTGGGCGAAGTCGAAGGCGCTTTCTGTGACGGCCGTTTCAACGTCAATCTCGACGGTCGAAAAATGGTTGGCACCGCTCAGCGCTGGCGCCAGAGCAAGGGTGGTTCGCGTCCGGTGGGATTGGTGCACGGGGCTTTGTTGCTCGATAACGAGCGTGAGTCGATGGTCGCGGCGGTCAACCGTTTCAATGAGGCCTGTGGTCTTGAACAACGGGTGCGCGCCGAGAGCCACATCGCCCTGCATGAGAAATTCGCCGCACCCGGTGCATTGGAGCGGCTCGATTCGCTCTATCGCCAGCTGCTGGCAGAGATGTTCAGGGCTTGAGTGTTCGAGCTTAGCGCGTACCGAAAACCACCATGGTCTTGCCTTTGACGTTCACCAGGTTGCGCTCTTCCAGGTCCTTGAGCACGCGACCGACCATCTCCCGGGAACAACCGACAATGCGCCCGATCTCCTGGCGGGTCACCTTGATCTGCATGCCGTCAGGGTGGGTCATGGCGTCAGGTTGTTTGCACAGTTCGAGCAGACAGCGAGCAACTCGTCCGGTCACGTCAAAAAACGCCAGGTCACCCACCTTGCGGGTGGTGTTGCGCAGACGTTGTGCAATTTGTCCGCTGAGTACGTAAAGAATGTCCGGATCCTGCCGGGACAATTCGCGGAATTTCGCATAGCTGATCTGCGCGACTTCACATTCGATCTTGGCGCGCACCCAGGCGCTACGTGCCTGTTCCAGGCCGGCCTGTTCAAACAGACCCAGCTCACCGAAAAAGTCCCCGGCGTTCAGGTAGGCAATAATCATTTCGCGACCATCGTCGTCCTCGATCAGGATAGTGACCGAGCCTTTGATGATGAAAAACAACGTGTCCGAGCGGTCCCCAGCGCAAATGATAGGGGTTTTGGCCTGATAGTGACGGCGCTGGCAATGCATCAACAGTTTGTCGAGGTTCTTGATCTTGGGCGTGGGCGCAATAGCAACCATGGTTGTATCCCGAAAAGACTGCACGGTGTGTTTGGTTTGTTTGTAAGGGCTGGCGAAGCCTGCAATCTTTGTTGTTCGCAACGAGGCTGGCTATGCGCCAGCTAAATTGGCGCCAGCTTACCAGACACTTCCTGCAATATTCGAGCATTTACCCGGGTTTGGATGGTTATGTCCAGGGAAGGTGAGCACAGCCGATACAGGGCCCTGTGCTAAGCTGGCGACCCTTTTTTAGACAGTGGAGTCTTGGCGATGAAGGCACGCATCCAATGGGCTGGCGAAGCCATGTTCCTCGGCGAATCCGGTAGCGGTCATGTCGTGGTCATGGACGGTCCGCCCGATGCCGGCGGTCGCAACCTGGGTGTCCGGCCAATGGAAATGCTTCTGCTGGGAGTCGGCGGTTGCAGCAATTTCGACGTGGTCAGCATCCTCAAGAAGTCTCGCCAAGCCGTTGAGAGCTGCGAAGCTTTCCTCGAAGCTGAACGCGCGACCGAGGATCCGAAAGTGTTTACCAAGATCCATATGCACTTTGTGGTCAAAGGCCGGGGGCTGAAGGAAGCCCAAGTCAAACGCGCCATCGAGCTGTCGGCAGAGAAATATTGCTCGGCGTCGATCATGCTCGGCGCGGCCGGTGTTGAAATCACCCACGACTACGAGATTATCGAGCTGGTTTGAATCGAGTCGGGTTTTTCGGACACAAAAAAGGCGACTACTTCAAGGCAGTCGCCTTTTTCATGCTGTCGCGAAGCCATTGTGGAAACGAGTGTTCGCGATGAGGCCCTTCTTATTGACCCCGCTATCAGATCCGGTAAGTGCTTTTGGTCATCACCTTGGCCATCAGGCTCATGCCGAACTTCACCGGCGCCGGAAAGCGGAAGCCACCAGCCTCCAGCGCACTTTCGGCATGCTGTTCTTCGTCGAGGCGCATCTGCTCCAGAATTGCCCGGGACTTCTCGTCCTCGGCCGGTAACTGCTGCAGGTGCTCATTCAAGTGCTTGCAGACTTGATGCTCGGTAGCCGCCACAAAACCCAGGCTGACTTTGTCGCTGATCAACCCGGCCACCGCGCCGATCCCGAACGACATGCCGTAGAACAGTGGATTGAGGATGCTGGTGTGGCTGCCCAACTGATGGATACGTTGCTCGCACCAGACCAGGTGGTCGATTTCTTCTTCGGCAGCGTGTTCCATGGCGGCGCGCACTTGCGGCAGTTTGGCGGTGAGGGCTTGACCCTGATACAACGCCTGGGCACAGACTTCGCCGGTATGGTTGATGCGCATCAGGCCGGCAACGTGCCGGGTGTCTTCGTCGCTCATTTTCGCATCCGGCTGCACGATGGCGGGCGACGGACGGTACGGTTGGCCGCTGGAGGGCAACAGGGTACGCATCGCGGCATCGGCTTGCAGCAGAAGACGGTCAATTGGCGAGTAGTGACGTTGGGTAGTCATGCTGACCTCCGGGAAGAATCTCGGCGGCCAGTTTAACCCAATCGGCCGGGGAAGGTTTGCGCTGGGTCATTGCGTCGCAGGCTTGATCTGTAGGAAACGGCTTGCTGGCGATGGCGTACGAAAGATCACCTCAACATCGCAGACCGCCATCGTCAGCAAGCCGGCTCCTACAGAGGACGGTGGTAAATCAGCCCGGCGGCCAATGCATCTGCCGCTGACCCAGCACATGCATATGAATGTGATAGACCGTCTGCCCACCCAGTGGATTGCAGTTCATGACCACACGGAAACCTTCTTCACAGCCCAATTCCAGGGCCAGGCGCTGGGCAGTGAACAGAATATGCCCGGCCAATGCCTTGTCGTCCTCGGTGAGGTCGTTAAGTGTGCGCACCGGCTTTTTCGGGATCACCAGAAAATGCACGGGTGCCTGTGGGGCGATGTCGTGGAAGGCCAGTACCTGGTCGTCCTCGTAAATGATCTTCGCCGGGATTTCCCGATTGATGATCTTGGTGAACAGAGTATCCACAGCTGTTTTCTCCGTTGTTTGGGCTGGCCTGAGTGTAACCACGGGTTATGCCCGAGCCCAGCCTTTTACTTTCAGGTTCGATCAACGCGGGCAATAGGCCTTGTTGACCATGCCGGCGATTGTCCGGGTCAGCCAGCGTGACCCCAGGCGCGGCAGGAAGGCGCGCCAGCGGTTGCGTCGGCCGGGAATGATGATGGCGCGATTTTTCTCCAGGGCGCGCACGGTGTAGAGCGCGACTTCCTCGGGGCTCATCAGCAGTTTGCTGTCGATCAGTTTGTCGGTGTTCAGTTGCGCGGTGCGGAAAAACGCCGTGTGGGTCGGGCCAGGGCAGAGTACCGATACCTTGACCGCACATTTCTTCAGCTCGACGCGCAAACCTTCGGAAAAGTGCAGCACATAGGCTTTGCTGGCGTAATAAGTGCTCATCCACGGACCGGGATGGAATGCAGCCACCGAGGCCACGTTCAGAATCTGCCCGCCACCCTGCAACGCCATGCTGTTGCCGACGGCATGACACAGGCGGGTGAGGGCGAGGATGTTGACCTCGATCAGATCCTGCTCGGTCATCCAGTCCTGGGCCAGGAAAGGACCACAAGTCCCTATGCCGGCGCAGTTGACCAGCAGATCGATCTGGCGGTCACCTTCCTCCAGTTCCAGCAGAAACCCGGACAGCCGCAAGGGTTCGCCCAGGTCGCAGGCCCGGAACAACACTTCCACACCAAAACGTTGAGTCAGTTCAATCGCAATACTTTCCAGCTGATCACGCTGTCGGGCCACCAGAATCAGGCTGCGGCCGCGCCGGGCCAGCGCTTCGGCCATCGCAAGGCCGATGCCGCTGGAAGCGCCGGTGATCAGAGCGTAACGGGTCATGCCATTCTCCATCGCAGCAGCTTCGCGCCGGCGACGCAGTGTCACGGGCGGGAAGCGCTGTTCATTCTTGCGCAGAGTCTACAGGGGGCCGGGCTGCTTCGGCTGCATCCTCGGCTGAATTTGGCGCTGGCTGTGCTTGCACAGCGGTCTGATCTTCGATCTCTTCAACGGTGACCGAGTCACTTTCGTAGCTGCGTTCGGTGACGCTTTCGTATTCACTCTGGATCGCAGTGAGCCCACCGGTCAGCCCGCCGACAAACAGAATCGCAACAGCTACCAGCCATAGTGCGGACAGGACCTTGACCGCGGTGCTGTTCGGCGGTGGTGGGGCGCCGTAGCGATTGGCGGTGTTGTTGCCCGGCATGATCATCATTACGAACGGAAAGAAGCTGCCCACGAACGGCACAAGGGTCAGCAGCCAGAGCCAGCCGGACCAGCCGATGTCGTGCAGGCGCTGGACGCTGAACTGAATGCTGACGAACCCGAGCGCCACGATCAGAATAAAGGCCAGCAGGCCCCCGAGAATCAGCCCGGCGCTGGAATCCGTACTGATAAGGGCGAGGCCGAAAACACCCAGCACGGCGCCGATGCCAAGCGTCACCAGCATCAGGACCATCGTCCAGGCCAGGTAGCGCAAGCGGCCTATACGGCCCTCGAAACTGAACGCCTTGAGCGGGGCGAACTCCGGCAACACATCGCCGACGGCCGCGCGCGGCGGTGCGTAGGGTGATTCCGGATCTCTCGATGGAGGCGGATCGACAGGCGTGTGGTCGTGCACATCGGACAAGTTCAGTTCGACCGGGGGCTCGCTTTCGATCCGGGCATCGATGCCGGTTTTCGTCAGCGCCTGAAGGTAGGTCTGAGCTTCGGCCTGTGACAAGCCGCGTTTGAGTGCTACCGGCCGGCCACTGAACAGCCGCTCGACGGCAGCGACATCGGATTTGAATAACTCGGCGAGATTGAGTTTGGCGGTGGTGACCTCGACACCGGGCAGCAAAGCGCCGTCGAATACGATCTTGTAACGGTTTTCGCTCATTGCGAGGCATCCTTGTCGCGAATTATTTGAATGGAGCGTGTTGCGCGCCAGGAGCGTAAGGGCCAGTCGAGAGCAGCTGAGCCAGACGTTCCGTCAGCGCGGCCACCGTTCACGCAGCTGTACCGACAGTTCCAGAGCCTTGCGGTATTCATCGTCCAGGCGGGCGACCAATTGATCGACGCTCGGCAGGTCATCGATTTCGCCGACGCCCTGACCCGCGGACCACACGGTTTTCCAGGCTTTGGCTTCATCGCTCAACGGCTTGAGCTTGGAGCCGAAGTTGACCTCGCCCTTGCCTTGCAATGCCGCCATGTCGAACCCGGCGGCCTCCAGGCTTTGTCGCATGAAACTCGCCGGTACGCCCGACACCGCTGGAGTATGAACGATGTCGGCGGCTCTGGAAGCCAGCAACATCTGCTTGTAGGCGTCAGGTGCATGGCTTTCGGTAGTGCCGATGAATCGCGTACCGAAGTAGGCCAGATCCGCACCGAGCAATTGCGCGGCAAGAATCTCGTGCCCGTGGTTCAGGCAACCGGCCAGCAGCAGGGTCTTGTCGAAGAACTGGCGGATCTCGGCAATCAGCGAGAACGGGCTCCAGGTTCCGGCGTGTCCGCCGGCACCCGCGGCCACGGCGATCAGGCCATCTACCCCGGCCTCGGCGGCTTTCTCGGCATGGCGACGGGTCGTCACATCGTGGAACACCAGGCCGCCATAGCCGTGGACTGCATCGACCAGTTCCTTTACGGCGCCGAGGCTGGTGATCACGATCGGCACTTTGTGCTCGATGCAGATCTCCAGGTCCGCTTGCAGGCGCGGGTTACTGTTGTGAACGATCAGGTTCACCGCATAAGGCGCCGGGTTTTCCAGTATCGCCAACCCTGCTTCGATTTCCTCCAGCCAGGCCTTGAAGCCGCTGCTCTCGCGCTGATTCAGGGCGGGAAAGCTGCCCACCACGCCATTACGGCAGCAGGCGAGCACCAGTTGCGGATTGGAAATCAGGAACATCGGCGCTGCCACCACGGGCAGGCGCAAACGTTGTTCGAGCAAAGCGGGCAGCGACATTGGAAGTACCCCGGTGAGTGATGCTGATTGAATTAGAACGGCCGAACGATGACCAGAATTACGATAGCCAGCAATATCAGAACCGGTACTTCATTGAACCAGCGATAAAAGACATGGCTGCGGGTGTTTTCGCCACGGGCAAAACGTTTCACCTGGGCTCCGCACATGTGGTGGTAGCCGATCAGGATCACCACCAGGGTCAACTTCGCGTGAATCCAGGCGCCCTGACTGAATATACCGGGGTTCAAGGCGATCAGCGCGATGCCGAAAACCAGGGTGGCGATCATCGCCGGCCCCATGATGCCACGGTACAGCTTGCGCTCCATGATGCTGAAGCGTTCCTTGCTGATGCTGTCTTCGCTTTGCGCATGGTAGACGAACAGGCGCGGCAGGTAGAACAAGCCGGCAAACCAGCAGACCATGCTGACGATGTGCAACGCTTTGAGCCATAGATAGAGCATTTTTTTGGTATTCCCAGGTTCACGGTAGGCGCGATAGTAGAGGCTTGAGGCTCCGCACGTCACCTTGGCGGTTGTCGCAGGACGATACGGGCCCTATTATCGACGGCTTTCCAGTGGGTTCGTTGAGGGCAGGTATATGGTCAAGGTCGGTATCGTCGGCGGCACGGGTTACACCGGGGTCGAACTGCTGCGTCTGTTGGCACAGCATCCGCAAGCTGAAGTGGCAGTGATCACTTCCCGATCCGAGGCCGGTCTGGCCGTGGCTGATATGTACCCGAACCTGCGTGGTCATTACGACGGCCTGGCGTTCAGCGTTCCGGATATCAAGACCCTGGGCGCCTGCGACGTGGTGTTCTTCGCGACGCCTCACGGGGTTGCCCATGCGCTGGCCGGTGACTTGCTGGCGGCGGGGACCAAGGTCATCGACCTGTCGGCGGACTTTCGTCTGCAAGACGCCGATGAGTGGGCCAAGTGGTACGGTCAGCCGCACGGCGCGCCGCAATTGCTGGAGGAGGCCGTCTATGGCTTGCCGGAAGTCAATCGCGAGCAGATCAGGCAAGCTCGCCTGATCGCCGTACCGGGTTGCTATCCGACGGCTACACAATTGGGTTTCCTGCCTTTGCTCGAAGCCGGTCTGGCCGATACCACCCGCTTGATCGCTGACTGCAAATCCGGTGTCAGCGGAGCTGGCCGTGGCGCCTCTGTAGGTTCGCTGTATTCCGAAACCTCGGAAAGCATGAAGGCCTACGCCGTCAAAGGACACCGTCATTTGCCGGAAATCCGCCAGGGTCTGCGTCGAGCCGCGGGCAAGGACGTCGGTCTGACCTTCGTTCCGCACCTGACACCCATGATCCGTGGCATTCACTCGACACTCTATGCCACCGTCGTGGACCGCTCGGTGGATTTGCAGGCGTTGTTTGAAAAGCGTTACGCCAACGAACCGTTCGTCGACGTCATGCCTGCCGGCAGTCATCCGGAAACCCGCAGCGTGCGCGGTGCCAACGTGTGTCGTATCGCCGTGCATCGGCCGCAGGATGGTGACTTGGTGGTGGTGCTGTCGGTGATCGATAATCTGGTCAAAGGCGCGTCGGGTCAGGCGGTGCAGAACCTGAACATCCTGTTCGGGCTGGATGAGCGCCTGGGCTTGTCTCATGCCGGCATGCTGCCATAAGGCGGTATCGCACTCGACAAAAAGGCCCGTCTGACGGGCCTTTTTGCATTCGGGACTGGCGCTTGGTTCGATTGATATACCGTAACAATAGTTGACCGATTTTCTGGGAGAAGCGGATAATGCACATCATCACGCATTATGGCGGCGTAACGCCGGGAGATAGTCAGCATGAGCGTCGAATCCTTCACCCCCACGGCTTTGCAATTCACCCACGGTGCCGCGCACAAGGTGAAGAGCCTGGTCGATGAAGAGGGGAATGATCGCTTGAAGCTGCGCGTATTCGTTACGGGCGGCGGTTGTTCAGGTTTTCAGTACGGCTTCACCTTCGATGAAGAAGTGGCCGATGACGACACCATCGTCGAGCGCGAGGGTGTGAGTCTGGTCGTCGATCCAATGAGCTTCCAGTACCTGGCAGGTGCCGAGGTGGATTATCAGGAAGGTCTGGAAGGTTCGCGTTTCGTCATCAAGAATCCGAACGCCTCCACCACGTGTGGCTGCGGCTCTTCGTTCTCGATCTGATCGCGCGGAGCAGCACCGGACGCCGCATGGTCTCAAGGCCTTGCGGCGTTTTGCTGTCCGGGGTTCGGGTTCAGGCGGGGTAGATGGCGCCCAGTACGCGCAGGCCTCGGGCGCCGGTGACGCTGGGGCGATTGGCCGCAATGCCTTCCAGGCAGCAATGGGCCAGCCAGGCAAAGGCCATGGCTTCAACCCAGTCCGGGTCGACACCGCAAGTCGCGGTGCTGCTGACTTGTGTGTGGGGCAGCAGGCTGGCCAAGCGGTCCATCAACGTGGCGTTGTGTGCACCGCCGCCGCAAACCAGCAATTGCCGGGTATCCGATTGAGCACTCTGCAATGACTCGACGATAGTCAGTGCGGTCAGCTCAAGAAGCGTTGCCTGCACGTCTTCGGCGGCGAAGGTGGGTAGTTGTGACAGGTGCTGTGTCAGCCACGGCAGGTTGAATACTTCGCGACCGGTACTTTTCGGGCCTTTGGTCACAAAAAACGGATCGCTGAGCAACGTCTTCAGCAGAACAGGCTCGACCTTGCCGCTGGCAGCCCATTGGCCGTCACGATCGAAGTTGTGGCCGCGTTGCTGGTGAATCCACGCATCCAGCAGCACATTCCCGGGGCCGCAGTCGAAACCGGCTACAGGTTTGCCAGGTTCGATCAGGCTGAGATTGCTGAAGCCGCCGACGTTCAACACCGCGCGGTTACCTTCCTGCTCTTCGAATAAAGCTTCGTGAAACGCCGGAACCAAGGGTGCGCCTTGCCCGCCAGCCGCGACGTCGCGGCTGCGGAAGTCGCTGACGACGGTGATGCCGGTCAATTCGGTCAGCAGGGCAGGGTTGCCGATCTGCACCGTGAACCCGCGCGACGGTTCGTGGCGAATGGTCTGGCCGTGGCTGCCAATCGCGCGAATGTCTGCGGGCTTCAGGTCTTGTTGATCAAGGAGGGTGTGAATGCCTTGCGCGGCCAGCTTCACCCAGTTCTGCTGGGCGATGGCGGAGCGGGCAATCTCGTCCGGCCCACTGGCGCACAAGCCAAGCAGCTCGGCGCGCAGGGAGTCAGGCATTGGGATGTAGTGCGTAGCGATCAGTCTGATCGCCGAGGTTTGCTCGATCAACGCAATGTCCAGTCCATCGAGGCTGGTCCCGGACATCACGCCTATATAGAGCGTCATGACTTAGCGCTTCGAAGCCAGCATGGTGGCTTTCTCTTGGTCCATGCGCGCCATCAGTGGCTGACTCTGCGCCAGGAAGCGTGCGCGTTCGGCCTTGGAGATCGGATCGGCCATCGCTACCTTCTGGCCCAGCGGGTCGACGTGCACGCCATTGACCTGGAACTCATAGTGCAAGTGCGGCCCGGTCGAAAGCCCGGTTGTACCGATGTAACCAATCACCTGGCCCTGCTTGACGCTGCCGCCAGTCTTGACGCCCTTGGCGAAACCTTGCATGTGGCCGTAAAGCGTGCGGTAAGCATTGCCGTGCTGGATGATCACGGTATTGCCGTAGCCGCCGCGGCGACCGGCCAACAATACTTTGCCGTCGCCGGCAGCCTTGATCGGCGTGCCCCGCGGAGCTGCATAGTCGACACCTTTATGGGCGCGGATCTTGTTCAGGATCGGGTGCTTGCGGCCCATGGAGAATTTCGAGCTGATGCGGGCGAAATCCACTGGCGTGCGGATGAACGCCTTGCGCATGCTGTTGCCATCTGCGGTGTAGTAGCTGGTGTTGCCTTGTTTGTTGGTGTAGCGCACGGCGGTGTAAGTCTTGCCGCGGTTGATGAAGCGCGCGGAAAGGATCGGGCCATTGCCGACTGCTTTGCCATTGACGACTTTCTGCTCGTAGATCACGTCGAACTGGTCACCCGGGCGAATGTCCTGGGCGAAGTCGACGTCATAACCAAACACACTGGCCATGTCCATGGTCAGGCTGTGGGACAGACCGGCGCGAGCGGCAGACTGTGACAGCGAGCTATTGATCACCCCGTGAACGTAGGCAGAGCGCACGGTCGGTTTGGCGGTAATGCGGTTGAAGGCATAACCCTTGTCGTTCCTGGTCAGGCTGATGGTTTCAAGATCGCTGACCTTGCTGTGCAGATTGATCAGTTGGCCTTCCGGGTTGAGTTCGAACTCGAGCTTCTGGCCGCGCTTGAGTTGGCTGAACAGCTTGGCTTGTTTGCCACTGGCCAGCACTTCATGCACCGAAGCGGAGGGGAGGCCGACTTTCTCGAACAGAGTGGAGAGCGTGTCGCCTTTGGCAACGATCACTTCCCTGTGACTGGGAGCCTTCTTTTCTTCAATGACTGGCGCAGGCGCAGGCGCAGGCGCGGGCTCAGCTGCCGGCTCGACCTGAGCAGTTTCGGTAGCCTCTTCGCTGCTGTTTTCGATCTGCGCGAAAGGGGGCGCTTGCGGCTCATTTGTGGCCTGGACCGCCTCAGCGGCGTCTTGATCTTGTGTCAGTTGTTCTGCAGGTGTTTCCAGTTCAAGACTCAGGGTCGTTCTTTTGGCTTCAACATCACTGGAAGGGAATACCAGAAGCGCCAGGCTCAGAAGCGCGGCGATACCACTTGCTGCGAGCAGGTGGGTCTTCGGGTAAAGCGGCGGCGCTTTAGACGATTCTTTGGTCATAGGTAATGTTTGACTTTGAAAAAAGATGAATTGGAAAAGATGAATGACATGATGAAGATGAAATAACTGTATAAAATATAACCAAATCGTCTCTGAAGCAAGTCCGCGGACCTTCTGTCCGTGGATTGGCGTCCGTGCGCCGGGCAAAACTTGTATTTGACGCGCGATCTTGTATGGTTGTTTCCCTTTGAATTCGAGCCTTGCGGGTCTGTTATGAAGTCGGTTGAAGAGCAGCTAGCGCTGATCAAACGTGGTGCGGAAGAACTGTTGGTCGAGTCCGAGCTGATCGAGAAGCTCAAGCGTGGTCAGCCGCTGCGTATCAAGGCGGGCTTCGACCCGACCGCGCCGGATTTGCACCTGGGCCACACCGTGCTTATTAATAAGCTGCGTCAGTTCCAGGACCTGGGTCACCAGGTGATCTTCCTTATAGGTGATTTCACCGGGATGATCGGTGATCCGAGCGGCAAGAGCGCAACGCGTCCTCCGCTTACTCGCGAGCAGGTGCTCGAGAATGCCGAGACCTACAAGACGCAAGTGTTCAAGATCCTTGATCCGGCCAGGACTGAGGTGGCGTTCAACTCCACCTGGATGGATCAGATGGGTCCGGCTGACTTCATTCGCCTGACTTCGCAATACACCGTTGCGCGCATGCTCGAGCGCGACGACTTCGACAAGCGCTATACCACCAATCAGCCGATCGCCATTCATGAGTTCCTCTATCCGCTGGTGCAGGGGTACGACTCTGTTGCGTTGCGCGCGGACGTCGAGCTGGGTGGAACCGACCAGAAATTCAACCTGCTGATGGGGCGTGAGCTGCAGCGTGGTTATGGCCAGGAGCCTCAGTGCATTCTGACCATGCCGTTGCTAGAAGGTTTGGATGGCGTGAAGAAGATGTCCAAGTCATTGGGCAACTACGTCGGTATTCAGGAAGCTCCAGGCGTCATGTACAGCAAACTGGTCTCCATCCCTGATGTGCTGATGTGGCGTTACTTCGAATTGCTCAGCTTCCGCTCCATGGATGAGATCAACGCATTTCGTGCGGATGTCGAGGCGGGTGCCAATCCGCGAGACATCAAGATCAAGCTGGCTGAAGAAATCGTAGCGCGCTTCCATGGCGAGGAGGCTGCCGCCAATGCTCACCGTGCGGCGGGCAACCGTATGAAGGAAGGCGAGCTGCCGGATGATCTGCCAGAGATCGAGCTGACGGCTGCCGAAGATATGCCAATCGCCGCTGTCCTTAATAAGGCGGGCCTGGTGAAGAACTCTGCCGTGGCGCGTGACCTGCTCGGCTCTGGTGGTGTGCGTATAGATGGTGAGGTGGTCGATCGCACCTTTATATACGTACTCGGCGCGACCCATGTCTGTCAGGCTGGAAAGAAGGCATTTGCGCGTATTACGCTCAAATCCGAATAAGGCTGAAATAAAGGTTGACGGCGGATTCAGGAAGTCTATAATTCGCCCCACTTCCGGCGCAGTCGAAACGGAAAACTCCTTGGTAAACAAAGAGTTAGGCAGTTTTCGGCAGCGGGGTGCTTCAGATCATCGAAGCCTGGAAGGAGTTGGTAGGGCAGTGTGTTGTCGCCTTGTTAACGATTCGATCTTCTCGATCGAAGCGGTGTAAAAGAGGTGTTGACAGCAGCGACTAACGCTGTAGAATTCGCCTCCCGCTGACGAGAGATCGGAAGCGCAAGTGGTTGAAGTTGCAAAGGAAACTTTGAAAACTTCTGAAAATAACCGCTTGACAGCAGCAGAGGAAAGCGTAGAATGCGCGCCTCGGTTGAGACGAAAGATCTTAACCAACCGCTCTTTAACAACTGAATCAAGCAATTCGTGTGGGTGCTTGTGGAGTCAGACTGATAGTCAACAAGATTATCAGCATCACAAGTTACTCCGCGAGAAATCAAAGATGTAACCAACGATTGCTGAGCCAAGTTTAGGGTTTCTTAAAAACCCAAAGATGTTTGAACTGAAGAGTTTGATCATGGCTCAGATTGAACGCTGGCGGCAGGCCTAACACATGCAAGTCGAGCGGCAGCACGGGTACTTGTACCTGGTGGCGAGCGGCGGACGGGTGAGTAATGCCTAGGAATCTGCCTGGTAGTGGGGGATAACGCTCGGAAACGGACGCTAATACCGCATACGTCCTACGGGAGAAAGCAGGGGACCTTCGGGCCTTGCGCTATCAGATGAGCCTAGGTCGGATTAGCTAGTTGGTGAGGTAATGGCTCACCAAGGCGACGATCCGTAACTGGTCTGAGAGGATGATCAGTCACACTGGAACTGAGACACGGTCCAGACTCCTACGGGAGGCAGCAGTGGGGAATATTGGACAATGGGCGAAAGCCTGATCCAGCCATGCCGCGTGTGTGAAGAAGGTCTTCGGATTGTAAAGCACTTTAAGTTGGGAGGAAGGGCAGTTACCTAATACGTATCTGTTTTGACGTTACCGACAGAATAAGCACCGGCTAACTCTGTGCCAGCAGCCGCGGTAATACAGAGGGTGCAAGCGTTAATCGGAATTACTGGGCGTAAAGCGCGCGTAGGTGGTTCGTTAAGTTGGATGTGAAATCCCCGGGCTCAACCTGGGAACTGCATTCAAAACTGACGAGCTAGAGTATGGTAGAGGGTGGTGGAATTTCCTGTGTAGCGGTGAAATGCGTAGATATAGGAAGGAACACCAGTGGCGAAGGCGACCACCTGGACTGATACTGACACTGAGGTGCGAAAGCGTGGGGAGCAAACAGGATTAGATACCCTGGTAGTCCACGCCGTAAACGATGTCAACTAGCCGTTGGGAGCCTTGAGCTCTTAGTGGCGCAGCTAACGCATTAAGTTGACCGCCTGGGGAGTACGGCCGCAAGGTTAAAACTCAAATGAATTGACGGGGGCCCGCACAAGCGGTGGAGCATGTGGTTTAATTCGAAGCAACGCGAAGAACCTTACCAGGCCTTGACATCCAATGAACTTTCCAGAGATGGATTGGTGCCTTCGGGAACATTGAGACAGGTGCTGCATGGCTGTCGTCAGCTCGTGTCGTGAGATGTTGGGTTAAGTCCCGTAACGAGCGCAACCCTTGTCCTTAGTTACCAGCACGTAATGGTGGGCACTCTAAGGAGACTGCCGGTGACAAACCGGAGGAAGGTGGGGATGACGTCAAGTCATCATGGCCCTTACGGCCTGGGCTACACACGTGCTACAATGGTCGGTACAGAGGGTTGCCAAGCCGCGAGGTGGAGCTAATCCCAGAAAACCGATCGTAGTCCGGATCGCAGTCTGCAACTCGACTGCGTGAAGTCGGAATCGCTAGTAATCGCGAATCAGAATGTCGCGGTGAATACGTTCCCGGGCCTTGTACACACCGCCCGTCACACCATGGGAGTGGGTTGCACCAGAAGTAGCTAGTCTAACCTTCGGGAGGACGGTTACCACGGTGTGATTCATGACTGGGGTGAAGTCGTAACAAGGTAGCCGTAGGGGAACCTGCGGCTGGATCACCTCCTTAATCGACGACATCAGCTGCTCCATAAGTTCCCACACGAATTGCTTGATTCATTGAAGAAGACGATTTAGAAGCAGCCCGAAATTGGGTTGTAGCTTGGTTGGTTAGAGCACACCCCATGCTTTGTGGTAAAGAGCAGGGTGAGGTCGGCCTGAGTAGCTCGAAATTGGGTCTGTAGCTCAGTTGGTTAGAGCGCACCCCTGATAAGGGTGAGGTCGGCAGTTCGAATCTGCCCAGACCCACCAATTTTGCTTGTGTGGGAAACGCCTGTAGAAATACGGGGCCATAGCTCAGCTGGGAGAGCGCCTGCCTTGCACGCAGGAGGTCAACGGTTCGATCCCGTTTGGCTCCACCACTACTGCTTCTGTTTGTTGAAAGCTTAGAAATGAGCATTCCACCAAGACGGTGATGAATGTTGATTTCTAGTCTTTGATTAGATCGTTCTTTAAAAATTTGGGTATGTGATAGAAAGATAGACTGAACGTTACTTTCACTGGTAACGGATCAGGCTAAGGTAAAATTTGTGAGTTGCTCTTAATTGAGTATTATCGAATTTTCGGCGAATGTCGTCTTCACAGTATAACCAGATTGCTTGGGGTTATATGGTCAAGTGAAGAAGCGCATACGGTGGATGCCTTGGCAGTCAGAGGCGATGAAAGACGTGGTAGCCTGCGAAAAGCTTCGGGGAGTCGGCAAACAGACTTTGATCCGGAGATGTCTGAATGGGGGAACCCACCTAACATAAGTTAGGTATCTTAAGCTGAATACATAGGCTTAAGAAGCGAACCAGGGGAACTGAAACATCTAAGTACCCTGAGGAAAAGAAATCAACCGAGATTCCCTTAGTAGTGGCGAGCGAACGGGGACTAGCCCTTAAGTGGCTTTGAGATTAGCGGAACGTTCTGGAAAGTACGGCCATAGTGGGTGATAGCCCTGTACGCGAAAATCTCTTAGTCATGAAATCGAGTAGGACGGAGCACGAGAAACTTTGTCTGAATATGGGGGGACCATCCTCCAAGGCTAAATACTACTGACTGACCGATAGTGAACTAGTACCGTGAGGGAAAGGCGAAAAGAACCCCGGAGAGGGGAGTGAAATAGATCCTGAAACCGTATGCGTACAAGCAGTGGGAGCCCACTTTGTTGGGTGACTGCGTACCTTTTGTATAATGGGTCAGCGACTTATTTTCAGTGGCGAGCTTAACCGAATAGGGGAGGCGTAGCGAAAGCGAGTCTTAATAGGGCGTCTAGTCGCTGGGAATAGACCCGAAACCGGGCGATCTATCCATGGGCAGGTTGAAGGTTGGGTAACACTAACTGGAGGACCGAACCGACTACCGTTGAAAAGTTAGCGGATGACCTGTGGATCGGAGTGAAAGGCTAATCAAGCTCGGAGATAGCTGGTTCTCCTCGAAAGCTATTTAGGTAGCGCCTCATGTATCACTGTAGGGGGTAGAGCACTGTTTCGGCTAGGGGGTCATCCCGACTTACCAAACCGATGCAAACTCCGAATACCTACAAGTGCCGAGCATGGGAGACACACGGCGGGTGCTAACGTCCGTCGTGAAAAGGGAAACAACCCAGACCGTCAGCTAAGGTCCCAAAGTTATGGTTAAGTGGGAAACGATGTGGGAAGGCTTAGACAGCTAGGAGGTTGGCTTAGAAGCAGCCACCCTTTAAAGAAAGCGTAATAGCTCACTAGTCGAGTCGGCCTGCGCGGAAGATGTAACGGGGCTCAAACCATACACCGAAGCTACGGGTATCACTTAGGTGATGCGGTAGAGGAGCGTTCTGTAAGCCTGTGAAGGTGAGTTGAGAAGCTTGCTGGAGGTATCAGAAGTGCGAATGCTGACATGAGTAACGACAATGGGTGTGAAAAACACCCACGCCGAAAGACCAAGGTTTCCTGCGCAACGTTAATCGACGCAGGGTTAGTCGGTCCCTAAGGCGAGGCTGAAAAGCGTAGTCGATGGAAAACAGGTTAATATTCCTGTACTTCTGGTTATTGCGATGGAGGGACGGAGAAGGCTAGGCCAGCTTGGCGTTGGTTGTCCAAGTTTAAGGTGGTAGGCTGAGATCTTAGGTAAATCCGGGATCTTAAGGCCGAGAGCTGATGACGAGTGTTCTTTTAGAACACGAAGTGGTTGATGCCATGCTTCCAAGAAAAGCTTCTAAGCTTCAGGTAACCAGGAACCGTACCCCAAACCGACACAGGTGGTTGGGTAGAGAATACCAAGGCGCTTGAGAGAACTCGGGTGAAGGAACTAGGCAAAATGGCACCGTAACTTCGGGAGAAGGTGCGCCGGTGAGGGTGAAGGACTTGCTCCGTAAGCTCATGCCGGTCGAAGATACCAGGCCGCTGCGACTGTTTATTAAAAACACAGCACTCTGCAAACACGAAAGTGGACGTATAGGGTGTGACGCCTGCCCGGTGCCGGAAGGTTAATTGATGGGGTTAGCTAACGCGAAGCTCTTGATCGAAGCCCCGGTAAACGGCGGCCGTAACTATAACGGTCCTAAGGTAGCGAAATTCCTTGTCGGGTAAGTTCCGACCTGCACGAATGGCGTAACGATGGCGGCGCTGTCTCCACCCGAGACTCAGTGAAATTGAAATCGCTGTGAAGATGCAGTGTATCCGCGGCTAGACGGAAAGACCCCGTGAACCTTTACTATAGCTTTGCACTGGACTTTGAATTTGCTTGTGTAGGATAGGTGGGAGGCTTTGAAGCGTGGACGCCAGTTCGCGTGGAGCCAACCTTGAAATACCACCCTGGCAACTTTGAGGTTCTAACTCAGGTCCGTTATCCGGATCGAGGACAGTGTATGGTGGGTAGTTTGACTGGGGCGGTCTCCTCCTAAAGAGTAACGGAGGAGTACGAAGGTGCGCTCAGACCGGTCGGAAATCGGTCGTAGAGTATAAAGGCAAAAGCGCGCTTGACTGCGAGACAGACACGTCGAGCAGGTACGAAAGTAGGTCTTAGTGATCCGGTGGTTCTGTATGGAAGGGCCATCGCTCAACGGATAAAAGGTACTCCGGGGATAACAGGCTGATACCGCCCAAGAGTTCATATCGACGGCGGTGTTTGGCACCTCGATGTCGGCTCATCACATCCTGGGGCTGAAGCCGGTCCCAAGGGTATGGCTGTTCGCCATTTAAAGTGGTACGCGAGCTGGGTTTAGAACGTCGTGAGACAGTTCGGTCCCTATCTGCCGTGGACGTTTGAGATTTGAGAGGGGCTGCTCCTAGTACGAGAGGACCGGAGTGGACGAACCTCTGGTGTTCCGGTTGTCACGCCAGTGGCATTGCCGGGTAGCTATGTTCGGAATAGATAACCGCTGAAAGCATCTAAGCGGGAAACTAGCCTCAAGATGAGATCTCACTGGGACCTTGAGTCCCCTGAAGGGCCGTCGAAGACTACGACGTTGATAGGTTGGGTGTGTAAGCGCTGTGAGGCGTTGAGCTAACCAATACTAATTGCCCGTGAGGCTTGACCATATAACACCCAAGCAATTTGACTACTCGAAAGAGCATCAGATTGCGGTGTGTGAAGACGAAATGAACCGAAAGTTCGAATCTCACAAAACACCGAAAGCTATCACATACCCAATTTGCTGAAGCGAGGCCAGCTGGTCGCGACTCAGTACCCGAATTTCTTGACGACCATAGAGCATTGGAACCACCTGATCCCATCCCGAACTCAGCAGTGAAACGATGCATCGCCGATGGTAGTGTGGGGTTTCCCCATGTGAGAGTAGGTCATCGTCAAGATTAAATTCCGAAACCCCTATCTGCGTACGCAGGTAGGGGTTTTGTTTTTGTCTCCAGGAAAATCTGACCTCCAGGGTTTCTATGCAACGGCTCGGGGCATGGCTATCATGCGGGCCTCATTGTGAGGCGAGACTTGCATGCTGACGTTGTTAAAGCTTCTTAAGGATGGTCGGTTCCATTCCGGCCAGGCCCTGGGCGTTGCCTTGGGTATCAGTCGTAGCGCGGTATGGAAGCAGCTTCAGCATCTGGAGGCTGAACTTGGCTTGTCCATTCATAAGGTGCGCGGGCGCGGCTATCAGCTGGCTGCGCCATTGACGCTGCTTGATCCTCTCAGTATCAGAGAGCGGAGCCCCTCCTGCGACTGGCCCGTTCTGGTCTTCGACTCAATTGATTCCACTAACGCTGAAGCCTTGCGCGCCATAGAGCGCGGCCAGGCTGCGCCATTCCTGGTGCTTGCCGAGCGGCAGACTGCCGGACGGGGTCGCCGTGGTCGAAAATGGGTCAGCCCTTTCGCCGAAAACATCTATTACAGTCTGGTGCTGCGCATTGAAGGTGGAATGCGGCAGTTGGAGGGCTTGAGCCTGGTCGTCGGGCTTGCGGTGATGCAGGCCTTGCGAGAGGTTGGTGTTTCGGCGGCCGGGCTGAAGTGGCCCAATGACGTCCTGGTAGGGCAGAAAAAGATTGCAGGGATATTGCTCGAGCTGGTGGGGGATCCGGCTGACGTATGTCACGTGGTCCTGGGTGTCGGGATCAATGTGAACATGCAGATGACCGATGAGGTTGATCAGCAGTGGACGTCCATGCGGCTTGAGTCAGGCAAGGTATTTGATCGCAATCACCTCGTTGCCGCCTTGGAGGAGAGGCTCCAGGCCTATTTGAGTCGTCATCAGGTCGGCGGGTTCTCGGCATTGCAGGCGGAGTGGGAGCAAAATCATCTGTGGCAGGGGCGCGCTGTGTCGCTGATTGCGGGCGTTAACCATATAGATGGCGAAGTACTGGGCATTGATGGCCAGGGTGCTTTGCGCTTGAAGGTGGATGGCTTGGAAAAAGTCTTTAGTGGTGGTGAGCTCAGTCTGAGGTTGCGTGATGATTCTTGAGCTCGACTGTGGAAACAGTTTTATCAAATGGCGTGTGCTCGATGCGAATGCCCGTCGGGTAGTGGGTGAAGGGGTCGTTGATTCGGATCTCGCATTGCTGGAGGGTTTGAAGGCATTTAAAGGTCTTGCCCTCAGGTTTTGCCGGCTGGTCAGCGTCAGGACCACCGAAGAGACCGGCGCACTGATTTCTTTGCTGACAGATGCTTTTGCGGTGTCGGTGACATGTGCGACGCCGGCTCGCGAGATGGCTGGTGTTCGTAATGGCTATGAAGATTTCGAGCGACTGGGTCTCGATCGCTGGCTGGCGATGCTCGGCGGTTTTCACCTGGCCTCCGGTGCGTGCCTTGTGCTCGATTTCGGTACCGCTGTGACTGCCGACTTCATCGCGAGCGACGGAGAGCATCTCGGAGGATTCATCTGTCCGGGGATGCCGTTGATGCGTAACCAGCTGCGTACCCATACCCGTAGAATCCGCTATGGCGATCTTGCCGCCGAGCGCGCGCTGGAAAGCCTGGTCCCTGGTCGCACCACGGTCGAGGCTGTGGAGCGCGGATGCTCGTTGATGCTCAGGGGTTTTGTCCTGACTCAGCTGGAGCTGGCGCGCAGTTATTGGGGGGAAGATTTCACGGTATTTCTCACCGGCGGGGATGCGGATCTGGTCTCCGGGGTCGCGCCTGAGGCACGGGTGGTTCCTGACCTGGTATTTGTAGGCCTGGCTATGGCATGTCCCTTGTCCTGAGGTTTTTATGCGTTGGATGTTCCTGCTGCTGCTTGTACTCAATGTGTTCTATTACATCTGGCACCAACAAGAGGCCCCGCTTCGTGCGAAGGACGTAACGCCATTGAGTCTGTATCGGGGCTCGCAACAAGATATCCGTTTGCTGAGCGAATCGACTGCGGCGGCTCGCGAGAAGGCAAAGCCTGCACAGCCAGACAATAGCTGTCTGTATTTAGGGGGATTTGCTCGTCAAGAGGCTGCTCAGGCGGTTGAGCGGCGGTTGAGTGGCATGGAAATCAAGTTCCAGTCCCTGCCCAGAGGGGGTGCCGATGCTCCTGGTTACTGGGTGCGTGTGGCACCGGAAAGCCGACGCTGGCTGGATGATCTGCAGCTGCAAAACCTTTCCAGAGAATTCAATGAGTTAAAACATAAAATAATGCCTTGCGAGGGGGTTGCACCCGCTGAATAGTTTGCATAGAATGGCGCCCGCTTCGCAGTGAAGACCTTTAACGGTTAACGGTGCGAAGCGAGGTCAACGCAGCTAACCTCAGGTTTTTAATGAGAAAATGCTTGACAGAAGGCTGGCATGATATAGAATGCCGGCTCGCTTAGGAGGGGTTCCCGAGCGGCCAAAGGGATCAGACTGTAAATCTGACGTCTACGACTTCGAAGGTTCGAATCCTTCCCCCTCCACCATTTTTAGCGAGAGCTGCAAGCCTCGCGGGTATAGTTTAGTGGTAGAACCTCAGCCTTCCAAGCTGATGATGCGGGTTCGATTCCCGCTACCCGCTCCAAGTTTGCAGGTTTTGCACGGTGTTACGCTCTTGTAGCTCAGTTGGTAGAGCACACCCTTGGTAAGGGTGAGGTCAGCGGTTCAAATCCGCTCAAGAGCTCCATATAACAAGGCAGATATGAAAATATCTGCCTTTGTTTTAATGGCCTGGTTGTGTTTCGTTGTCCCTGAGGGTGATTTGAGTCTCGGTGCTGATGGGGTGCAAAGGCCATTGAGTAAATTGTTGTAAAGTCTTTTTCGGGCCGGCATAATGGTCGGCCTGATTTTGTTTTAGGTCAGTAGCTCAATTGGCAGAGCGACGGTCTCCAAAACCGTAGGTTGGGGGTTCGATTCCCTCCTGACCTGCCAGATTCACTTGGTGTGTCTGGCTTTCTTTTCACAGGATCTTCATAGATGACTCCTAAAGCTGAAGCTCAAGGCTCTCGCTTCGATCTGCTCAAGTGGCTTGCAGTAGCTGCTTTGGTGGTTGTTGGCGTTGTTGGCAATCAGTATTACTCTGCGTCGCCGATCCTGTACCGTGTGCTTGCTTTGCTCGTCATTGCTGCTGTAGCTGCCTTTGTAGGCCTGCAGACAGCCAAGGGCAAGTCTTTCTTTGTACTGGTAAAGGAAGCTCGCACCGAGATTCGTAAAGTCGTATGGCCAACTCGCCAAGAAACCACGCAGACCACGTTGATTGTTGTGGCTGTTGTCCTGGTTATGGCGTTGCTGTTGTGGGGGCTTGATTCCCTGCTCGGCTGGCTTGTTTCCTTGATTGTCGGCTAAGGGTGTCCCGTGGCTAAGCGTTGGTACGTTGTGCATGCTTACTCCGGTTACGAGAAGCATGTCATGCGCTCGTTGGTAGAGCGCGTAAAGCTGGCTGGCATGGAAGATGGCTTTGGCGAAATTCTGGTTCCCACTGAAGAAGTGGTTGAAATGCGTAATGGCCAGAAACGCAAAAGCGAGCGCAAGTTCTTCCCAGGTTATGTGCTGGTCCAGATGGACATGAACGAGGGTACTTGGCACTTGGTCAAGGACACGCCTCGGGTGATGGGTTTCATCGGCGGTACTGCTGATAAGCCTGCACCGATCACAGATAAAGAGGCAGAAGCGATTCTGCGTCGTGTTGCTGATGGTAGCGACAAGCCGAAGCCGAAGACGTTGTTCGAGCCAGGTGAGTCGGTACGTGTCAACGACGGACCGTTTGCCGATTTTACTGGCACGGTTGAAGAAGTTAACTACGAAAAGAGCCGGATCCAAGTGGCAGTGCTCATTTTCGGACGCTCTACTCCGGTAGAGCTGGAGTTCAGCCAGGTCGAAAAGGTCTAGCTGAGCAAGCATCCCAACCCCGCAGCCTCAGGCTGTGGGGTTTTGTCGTCACTGGGATAAACGCGCAAGTAACCGGGGAGCCTTTCGAGGCGTTCGAACCCGTAATTGGAGTGCCTCATGGCCAAGAAGATTACCGCTTACATCAAGCTGCAAGTGAAGGCCGCTCAGGCTAACCCAAGTCCACCTGTTGGTCCTGCACTGGGTCAGCACGGCGTGAACATCATGGAATTCTGCAAGGCTTTCAACGCCCGTACCCAGGGTATTGAACCAGGTCTGCCGACTCCAGTGATCATCACTGTCTACAGCGACCGTAGCTTCACTTTCGAAACCAAGTCCACCCCTGCTTCGGTTCTGCTGAAGAAGGCTGCTGGTCTGACTAGCGGTTCCGCTCGTCCGAACACCGTTAAGGTTGGCACCGTGACCCGTGCTCAGCTGGAAGAAATCGCGAAAACCAAAAACGCGGATCTGACTGCAGCTGATATGGATGCAGCCGTGCGTACTATCGCCGGTTCTGCTCGTAGCATGGGCCTTAACGTGGAGGGTGTGTAATGGCTAAGTTGACCAAGCGTCAAAAGGCTATCGCCAGCAAAATCGAAGCCGGCAAATCCTACAACTTTGTAGATGCTGCTGCGCTGCTGGCTGAGCTGTCGACTGTCAAGTTCAGCGAGTCGTTCGACGTTGCTGTAAACCTTGGCGTTGACCCGCGTAAATCCGACCAGGTCGTTCGTAGCGCTACTGTGCTGCCACACGGCACTGGCAAGACCGTTCGCGTAGCCGTGTTCACCCAGGGTCCAGCTGCTGAGGCCGCTCTGGCTGCCGGCGCTGACCGTGTAGGTATGGACGACCTGGCTGCCGAAATGAAAGGCGGCGACCTGAACTATGACGTAGTGATCGCATCCCCGGATGCCATGCGCGTTGTAGGCCAGTTGGGTCAGATCCTCGGTCCACGTGGCCTGATGCCTAACCCTAAAGTCGGCACCGTAACCCCAGACGTAGCTACCGCGGTTAAAAACGCCAAGGCTGGTCAGGTTCGTTATCGCACCGACAAAAACGGCATCATCCACACCTCCGTTGGCAAAGTCGGCTTCGATGCCGTCAAGCTGAAGGAAAACGTTGAAGCCCTGATCGCTGATCTGAAGCGTATCAAGCCAGCTTCCTCGAAAGGTATTTACGTCAAGCGCGTGACCCTGAGCACCACCATGGGTCCAGGTCTGGTCATCGACCAAGGCTCGCTCGACGCGTAAGACACAGGTTGGCGCAAGTGATTGCGCCAATTGAAAGATTGGGGTCCCTGCCTGGCGGGGGCTATCCAAGACCGTAGGCGGCGCAAGTCTTAAACCTCAAGCCTACGCAGATGGTGCTCCCGGTTCCTTACCGAATCAGACACCAAAACGACATCTGGCCTCGGTTGGATGAAACGGTAACAAGCAGGAGTTTTTCCCGTGGCAATTAAACTTGAAGACAAGAAGGCCATCGTCGCTGAAGTCAACAAGGCTGCCCAAGTTGCTCTGTCCGCTGTCGTGGCTGATGCCCGTGGCGTAACAGTAGGCGCTATGACCGGACTCCGTAAAGAGGCTCGTGAAGCTGGCGTATACGTACGTGTTGTACGTAACACCCTGCTCAAGCGCGCCGTTGCTGGCACTCAATATGACGTGCTCAACGACGTGTTCACCGGCCCGACCTTGATTGCATTCTCCAAAGACCATCCGGGCGCTGCTGCCCGTATTTTCAAAGAGTTCGCAAAAGGTCAGGACAAGTTCGAGATCAAGGCAGCTGCGTTCGAGGGCAAGTTCCTCGCAGCTAATCAGATCGACGTACTGGCAAGCCTGCCGACCCGTGACGAAGCAATTTCCCAGCTGATGAGCGTGATTCAAGGCGCAACCAGCAAATTGGCTCGTACTCTGGCGGCTCTTCGCGACCAGAAAGAAGCTGCTGCAGCCTAAGGCTGAGCGACTCCTTTCAGCGTTTATTGTTTATTTCGATGGCCGCGTAGGCTGTCACCCCAATACAGGAATTTATAGTCATGTCTCTGACTAACGACCAAATCATCGAAGCAATCGGCGAAAAATCCGTTCTGGAAATCGTTGAGCTGATCAAGGCCATGGAAGAGAAGTTCGGCGTTTCCGCTGCCGCTGCTTCTGCTGGTCCAGCTGCTGTCGCTGCCGTTGTTGAAGAACAAACTGAATTCAACGTCATGCTGCTGGAAGCTGGCGAGAAGAAAGTTAACGTGATCAAGGCAGTACGTGAACTGACCGGTCTGGGCTTGAAAGAAGCCAAGGCTGTAGTTGACGGCGCTCCTGGCATGGTTCTGGAAGCTGTTTCGAAAGACGCAGCTGACAAAGCCAAAGCCACTCTGGAAGAAGCAGGCGCTAAAGTCGAGCTGAAGTAAGCATCGACTTTGCGTCTCCAGCCCGAGCGTTAAGCGAAAGGCTGATGGCTGGTGGCTCTTGCCACCGGCCTTTTTCCGTTATTGGCAGCCGACTGGGTCGGTGCTGGTAACGAGCTGTAACCACCCGATGCGGTGGCGCAAACCATGGGGTTTGCACGATTTTCTGGCTGCTCCCGTCGGGAGGGGCCAAACAAGCAGGTGACCAAGCTGGGGAACGCTGATGGCTTACTCATATACTGAGAAAAAACGTATCCGCAAGGACTTTAGCAAGTTGCCGGACGTCATGGATGTGCCGTATCTCCTGGCAATCCAGCTGGATTCGTATCGTGAATTCTTGCAGGCGGGAGCGACTAAAGATCAGTTCCGCGACGTGGGCCTGCATGCGGCCTTCAAATCCGTTTTCCCGATCATCAGCTACTCCGGCAATGCTGCGCTGGAGTACGTCGGTTATCGCCTGGGCGAACCGGCATTTGATGTCAAAGAATGCGTATTGCGCGGTGTAACTTACGCCGTACCTTTGCGGGTAAAAGTGCGCCTGATCATTTTCGACAAAGAATCGTCGAACAAAGCGATCAAGGACATCAAAGAGCAAGAAGTCTACATGGGTGAAATCCCCCTGATGACTGAAAACGGTACCTTCGTAATCAACGGTACCGAGCGAGTAATCGTTTCCCAGCTGCACCGTTCCCCGGGCGTGTTCTTCGACCACGACCGTGGCAAGACGCACAGCTCCGGCAAGCTGCTGTACTCCGCGCGCATCATTCCTTACCGCGGTTCGTGGCTGGACTTCGAGTTCGACCCGAAAGACTGCGTATTCGTGCGTATCGACCGTCGTCGCAAGCTGCCTGCATCGGTACTGCTGCGCGCGCTCGGCTATACCACTGAAGAAGTGCTCGACGCGTTCTACACCACCAACGTTTTCCACCTGAGCGGCGAAACCCTCAGTCTGGAACTGATTGCTTCGCGTCTGCGTGGTGAAATCGCTGTTCTTGATATTCAGGACGAGAAGGGCAAGGTCATCGTTGAGGCTGGTCGCCGTATTACTGCGCGCCACATCAACCAGATCGAAAAAGCCGGTCTCAAGACCCTGGAAGTGCCTCTGGACTACGTCCTGGGTCGCACTACCGCCAAGGCCATCGTGCATCCGGCAACCGGCGAAATCCTGGCAGAGTGCAACACCGAGCTGAACACCGAGATCCTGGCAAAAATTGCCAAGGCCCAGGTTGTTCGCATCGAAACTCTGTACACCAACGATATCGACTGCGGCCCGTTCGTCTCCGACACCCTGAAGATCGACTCCACCAGCAACCAATTGGAAGCGCTGGTCGAGATCTATCGCATGATGCGTCCAGGCGAGCCGCCAACCAAGGATGCTGCCGAGACCCTGTTCAACAACCTGTTCTTCAGCCCTGAGCGCTATGACCTGTCTGCGGTCGGCCGGATGAAGTTCAACCGTCGTATCGGTCGCACCGAGATCGAAGGTTCGGGCGTGTTGTGCAAGGAAGACATCGTCGCGGTTCTGAAGACTCTGGTCGACATCCGTAACGGTAAAGGCATCGTCGATGACATCGACCACCTGGGTAACCGTCGTGTTCGCTGCGTAGGCGAAATGGCCGAGAACCAGTTCCGCGTTGGCCTGGTACGTGTTGAGCGTGCGGTCAAAGAGCGTCTGTCGATGGCTGAAAGCGAAGGCCTGATGCCGCAAGACCTGATCAACGCCAAGCCAGTGGCTGCGGCGGTGAAAGAGTTCTTCGGTTCCAGCCAGCTGTCCCAGTTCATGGACCAGAACAACCCGCTGTCCGAGATCACCCACAAGCGTCGTGTGTCTGCACTCGGCCCTGGCGGTTTGACTCGTGAGCGCGCCGGCTTCGAAGTTCGTGACGTACACCCGACTCACTACGGTCGTGTATGCCCGATTGAAACGCCGGAAGGTCCGAACATCGGTCTGATCAACTCCTTGGCCGCTTATGCGCGCACCAACCAGTACGGCTTCCTCGAGAGCCCGTACCGTGTGGTGAAAGACGCTCTGGTCACCGACGAGATCGTATTCCTGTCCGCCATCGAAGAAGCTGATCACGTGATCGCTCAGGCTTCGGCCACGATGAACGACAAGAAAGTCCTGATCGACGAACTGGTAGCTGTTCGTCACTTGAACGAGTTCACCGTCAAGGCGCCGGAAGACGTCACCTTGATGGATGTATCGCCCAAGCAGGTAGTTTCGGTTGCAGCGTCGCTGATCCCGTTCCTCGAGCACGATGACGCCAACCGTGCGTTGATGGGTTCGAACATGCAGCGTCAAGCTGTACCCACCCTGCGCGCTGACAAGCCGCTGGTCGGTACCGGCATGGAGCGTAACGTAGCCCGTGACTCCGGCGTTTGCGTCGTGGCTCGTCGTGGCGGCGTTATCGATTCCGTCGACGCCAGCCGTATCGTGGTTCGTGTTGCTGATGACGAAGTTGAAACCGGCGAAGCTGGTGTCGACATCTACAACCTGACCAAATACACCCGCTCCAACCAGAACACCTGCATCAACCAGCGTCCGCTGGTGCGTAAAGGTGATCGGGTTCAGCGTAGCGACATCATGGCCGACGGTCCGTCCACCGACATGGGTGAGCTGGCACTGGGTCAGAACATGCGCATCGCGTTCATGGCATGGAACGGCTTCAACTTCGAAGACTCCATCTGCCTGTCCGAGCGTGTGGTTCAGGAAGATCGCTTCACCACGATCCACATTCAGGAACTGACCTGTGTGGCGCGTGATACCAAGCTTGGGCCAGAGGAAATCACTGCCGACATCCCGAACGTGGGTGAAGCGGCACTGAACAAGCTGGACGAAGCCGGTATCGTTTACGTAGGTGCTGAAGTAGGCGCAGGCGACATCCTGGTGGGTAAGGTCACTCCGAAAGGCGAGACCCAGCTGACTCCGGAAGAAAAACTGCTGCGTGCCATCTTCGGTGAAAAAGCCAGCGACGTTAAAGACACCTCCCTGCGTGTGCCTACCGGCACCAAGGGTACCGTCATCGACGTACAGGTCTTCACCCGCGACGGCGTTGAGCGTGATGCTCGTGCACTGTCGATCGAGAAGACCCAGCTCGACGAGATCCGCAAGGACCTGAACGAAGAGTTCCGTATCGTTGAAGGCGCGACTTTCGAACGTCTGCGTTCCGCTCTGGTCGGCCACAAAGCCGAAGGCGGCGCCGGCCTGAAGAAAGGTCAGGACATCACCGACGAAGTACTCGACGGTCTTGAGCATGGTCAGTGGTTCAAACTGCGCATGGCTGAAGATGCTCTGAACGAGCAGCTCGAGAAGGCCCAGGCCTACATCGTTGATCGCCGCCGTCTGCTGGACGACAAGTTCGAAGACAAGAAGCGCAAACTGCAGCAGGGCGATGACCTGGCTCCAGGCGTGCTGAAAATCGTCAAGGTTTACCTGGCAATCCGTCGCCGCATCCAGCCGGGCGACAAGATGGCCGGTCGTCACGGTAACAAAGGTGTGGTCTCCGTGATCATGCCGGTTGAAGACATGCCGCACGATGCCAATGGCACCCCGGTCGACGTCGTCCTCAACCCGTTGGGCGTACCTTCGCGTATGAACGTTGGTCAGATCCTTGAAACCCACCTGGGCCTCGCGGCCAAAGGCTTGGGCGAGAAGATCAACCGCATGATCGAAGAGCAGCGTAAAGTTGCCGATCTGCGCAAGTTCCTGCACGAGATCTACAACGAGATCGGCGGTCGCAACGAAGATCTGGACAGCTTCTCCGACCAGGAAATCCTGGATCTGGCGAAGAACCTGCGTGGCGGCGTTCCAATGGCCACTCCAGTGTTCGACGGTGCCAAGGAAAGCGAAATCAAGGCCATGCTGAAACTGGCGGACCTGCCAGAAAGTGGCCAGATGCAGCTGACCGACGGCCGTACCGGCAACAAGTTCGAGCGCCCGGTTACTGTTGGCTACATGTACATGCTGAAGCTGAACCACTTGGTAGACGACAAGATGCACGCTCGTTCTACCGGTTCGTACAGCCTGGTTACCCAGCAGCCGCTGGGTGGTAAGGCACAGTTCGGTGGTCAGCGTTTCGGGGAGATGGAGGTCTGGGCACTGGAAGCATACGGTGCTGCTTACACTCTGCAAGAAATGCTCACAGTGAAGTCGGACGATGTGAACGGCCGGACCAAGATGTACAAAAACATCGTGGACGGCGATCACCGTATGGAGCCGGGCATGCCCGAGTCCTTCAACGTGTTGATCAAGGAAATTCGTTCCCTCGGCATCGATATCGATCTGGAAACCGAATAACACGTGACGCGAATCGAGAGCGGGGCAGGATTGCCCGCTCTCTGCTCCGCCAGGAGGAAAGGCCTTGAAAGACCTACTGAATTTGCTGAAAAACCAGGGTCAAGTCGAAGAGTTCGACGCCATCCGTATTGGATTGGCATCGCCTGAGATGATCCGTTCGTGGTCGTTCGGTGAAGTTAAAAAGCCGGAAACCATCAACTACCGTACGTTCAAACCTGAGCGTGACGGCCTGTTCTGCGCCAAGATCTTTGGCCCGGTAAAGGATTACGAGTGCCTGTGCGGTAAGTACAAGCGCTTGAAGCACCGTGGTGTGATCTGCGAGAAGTGCGGTGTTGAAGTCGCGCTGGCCAAGGTTCGTCGTGAGCGCATGGCGCACATCGAACTGGCTTCGCCAGTTGCCCACATCTGGTTCCTGAAATCGCTGCCGTCGCGTATCGGCTTGCTGATGGACATGACCCTGCGTGATATCGAACGCGTTCTCTACTTCGAGAGCTATGTCGTTATCGATCCAGGCATGACCACCCTTGAAAAAGGTCAGCTGCTCAACGACGAGCAGTACTTCGAAGCGCTGGAAGAGTTCGGCGACGATTTCGATGCCCGCATGGGTGCCGAAGCTGTCCGCGAACTGCTGCACGCTATCGACCTGGAACACGAGATTGGCCGTCTGCGTGAAGAAATTCCGCAAACCAACTCCGAAACCAAGATCAAGAAGCTGTCCAAGCGTCTGAAGTTGATGGAAGCCTTCCAGGGTTCCGGCAACCTTCCAGAATGGATGGTGCTGACCGTTCTGCCGGTTCTGCCGCCAGATCTGCGTCCACTGGTCCCGCTGGATGGCGGTCGCTTCGCGACTTCCGACCTCAACGATCTGTATCGTCGAGTGATCAACCGTAACAACCGCTTGAAGCGTCTGCTCGATCTGTCCGCTCCGGACATCATCGTGCGCAACGAAAAGCGTATGTTGCAGGAAGCCGTCGACGCACTGCTCGACAACGGTCGTCGTGGCCGCGCTATCACCGGTTCCAACAAGCGTCCTCTGAAATCCCTGGCTGACATGATCAAGGGTAAGCAAGGTCGTTTCCGTCAGAACTTGCTCGGTAAGCGTGTTGACTACTCCGGTCGTTCGGTAATTACCGTAGGTCCGACCCTGCGTCTGCACCAGTGCGGTCTGCCTAAGAAAATGGCACTTGAGCTGTTCAAACCGTTCATTTTCGGCAAGCTGGAAATGCGTGGTCTCGCGACCACCATCAAAGCGGCCAAGAAAATGGTCGAGCGCGAACTGCCAGAGGTTTGGGACGTTCTCGCTGAAGTGATTCGCGAACACCCGGTTCTCCTCAACCGTGCACCGACCCTTCACCGTCTGGGTATCCAGGCGTTTGAACCGGTACTGATCGAAGGTAAAGCTATCCAGCTGCACCCTCTGGTCTGTGCTGCGTACAACGCCGACTTCGACGGCGACCAAATGGCCGTGCACGTACCGCTGACACTGGAAGCCCAGTTGGAAGCGCGTGCGTTGATGATGTCGACCAACAACATTCTGTCGCCAGCCAACGGTGAGCCAATCATCGTTCCGTCGCAGGACGTTGTATTGGGTCTGTACTACATGACTCGTGAAGCGATCAACGCCAAGGGCGAAGGTCGTGTGTTCGCGGATCTGCAGGAAGTTGACCGTGTGTTCCGTGCCGGCGAAGCCGCACTGCACGCCAAGGTCAAAGTGCGGATCAACGAAACCGTCAACGATCGTGATGGCGGCAGCGTCAAGAACACCCGTATCGTCGACACCACTGTCGGCCGTGCGCTGTTGTTCCAGGTTGTTCCACCAGGCCTGTCGTACGACGTCGTCAACCAGCCGATGAAGAAAAAGGCGATCTCCAAGCTGATCAACCAGTGCTACCGCGTGGTTGGTTTGAAAGAGACCGTGATCTTCGCTGACCAGTTGATGTACACCGGTTTTGCCTATTCGACCATTTCCGGCGTTTCCATCGGCGTTAACGACTTCGTTATCCCGGATGAAAAAGCCCGCATCATCGGTGCTGCTACCGACGAAGTGAAAGAGATCGAAAGTCAGTACGCCTCCGGCCTGGTAACCCAGGGCGAGAAGTACAACAAAGTGATCGACCTTTGGTCCAAGGCGAACGACGAAGTTTCCAAGGCGATGATGGCCAACCTCTCGAAAGAGAAAGTCATCGACCGTCATGGCGTCGAAGTCGACCAGGAATCCTTCAACTCGATGTACATGATGGCCGACTCGGGCGCACGGGGTTCTGCTGCGCAGATCCGTCAGCTCGCCGGTATGCGTGGCCTGATGGCCAAGCCGGACGGTTCCATCATCGAAACGCCGATTACTGCGAACTTCCGTGAAGGTTTGAGCGTACTCCAGTACTTCATCTCGACTCACGGTGCTCGTAAAGGTTTGGCGGATACCGCGTTGAAAACGGCGAACTCCGGTTACCTGACTCGTCGTCTGGTAGACGTGGCGCAGGATCTGGTTGTAACCGAGATCGATTGCGGCACCGAACATGGCCTGGTAATGACTCCGCACATTGAAGGCGGTGACGTTGTTGAGCCATTGGGTGAACGCGTATTGGGTCGAGTCATCGCCCGTGACGTATTCAAGCCAGGTACCGAAGAAGTAATCGTTCCTGCCGGCACGCTGGTAGACGAGAAGTGGGTCGAGTTCATCGAGCTGAACAGCATCGACGAAGTGATCGTGCGTTCGCCGATCAGCTGCGAAACCCGCTACGGCATTTGCGCCAAGTGCTACGGCCGTGACCTGGCTCGTGGTCACCAGGTGAACATCGGTGAAGCGGTCGGCGTTATCGCTGCCCAGTCCATCGGTGAGCCGGGTACCCAGCTGACCATGCGTACGTTCCACATCGGTGGTGCGGCAAGCCGGACCTCCGCAGCCGACAGCGTTCAGGTGAAAAATGGCGGTACTGTCCGTCTGCACAACCTGAAACACGTTGAGCGAGTGGATGGTTGCCTGGTTGCGGTGTCCCGTTCCGGTGAGCTGGCAATCGCTGATGACTTCGGTCGTGAGCGCGAGCGTTACAAGCTGCCGTACGGTGCTGTGATTTCGGTTAAAGAAGGTGACAAGGTCGACGCTGGCGCAATCGTGGCCAAGTGGGATCCGCACACTCACCCAATCGTTACCGAAATGAAAGGTACCGTGACCTACGTGGGCATGGAAGAAGGCATCACGATCAAGCGTCAGACTGACGAATTGACCGGTATGACCAACATTGAAGTACTCGACGCCAAAGACCGTCCAGCTGCCGGTAAAGATATCCGTCCTGCTGTGAAGATGGTTGATGACAACGGCAAGGATCTCTTGCTGCCGGGTACCGACGTAATTGCTCAGTACTTCCTGCCTGCCAACGCCCTGGTCGGTGTAGCGGACGGTGCGAAAATCGCGATCGGTGATGTTATCGCTCGTATTCCGCAAGAGACTTCGAAGACCCGTGACATCACCGGTGGTCTGCCGCGTGTTGCCGACTTGTTCGAAGCTCGTCGTCCGAAGGAAGCGTCGATTCTGGCTGAAGTCAGCGGCACCATCGCGTTCGGTAAAGAGACCAAAGGCAAGCGTCGTCTGGTCATTACCCCGAACGACGGTAGCGATCCGTACGAAGAGCTGATTCCGAAGTGGCGTCACCTGAACGTCTTCGAAGGCGAACAGGTAAACCGCGGCGAAGTTATCTCCGACGGCCCGAGCGATCCACACGACATCCTGCGTCTGCTGGGTGTGAGTGCGCTGGCCAAGTACATCGTGAACGAGATCCAGGACGTTTATCGTCTGCAAGGCGTGAAGATCAACGACAAGCACATCGAGACCATCCTGCGTCAGATGCTGCGTAAAGTTGAAATCGCTGAATCCGGCGATTCCAGTTTCATCAAGGGCGACCAGATGGAATTGACTCACGTTCTGGTAGAGAACGAGCGTCTGGCTGGCGACGAGAAATTCGTTTCCAAGTTCACTCGCGTGCTGTTGGGTATCACCAAGGCGTCGTTGTCCACCGAATCGTTCATCTCGGCGGCTTCCTTCCAGGAAACCACTCGCGTACTGACCGAAGCGGCGGTAACCGGCAAGCGCGATTACCTGCGCGGCCTGAAAGAAAACGTGGTCGTGGGTCGTCTGATCCCGGCCGGTACCGGTCTGGCTTATCACAGCGAGCGCAAGCGCCGCCGTGATGCTGACAAACCGTTGCGCGTAAGCGCCAGTGAAGTGGAAGCTGCACTGACCGAAGCGCTGAACTCGAGCGGTAACTGAGTTCTGCGATAAATGAGCGTAGGCCCTGGCCGTTCCGTTCATCGAATCGAGACAATTTGTCGAGGTTGGATGAGCGGGGAGGTCGGGGCCTTGCCTTGACTGGGGGCAAGATCCTCTTTAGACTCTTGTACCCCTAAATTTGGCGGGAATTCGTTCCTGCCATTTTGCTTTTCTTGCAAGACAATAGCGTCGCAAGACAACAGTGGAGCTAGTAGATGGCAACTATCAACCAGCTGGTACGTCAGCCGCGTAAGCGTATCGTCGAGAAATCCGACGTGCCTGCGCTGCAGAACTGCCCGCAACGTCGTGGCGTATGCACCCGTGTGTATACCACCACGCCGAAAAAACCTAACTCGGCACTGCGTAAAGTATGCCGTGTGCGTCTGACCAACGGTTTCGAGGTTTCCTCGTACATCGGCGGTGAAGGCCACAACCTGCAAGAGCACAGCGTGGTACTGATCCGCGGCGGTCGTGTAAAAGACTTGCCAGGTGTTCGTTACCACACCGTACGCGGTTCTCTGGATACTTCCGGCGTTAAAGGTCGTAACCAGGGTCGTTCGAAGTACGGTACCAAGAAGCCTAAGTAGTAGCGGCTTTTTGTAAACTGATTTTCTATTTTTCTGAGTCGATAAGAGTAAGGTCGGAGGCGTCCCGAAAGGGCACCGATTCCGAGCGAACCTGAAGACCGTTTGAGGGCTTATCCATGCCAAGAAGACGCGTAGCAGCCAAGCGCGAAGTGCTTGACGATCCAAAATACGGCAGCCAGATCCTGGCCAAGTTCATGAACCACGTGATGGAAAGCGGCAAGAAAGCCGTTGCCGAGCGTATCGTTTATGGCGCGCTGGAAAAGGTTAAAGAACGCAAGAACAGCGACCCCCTGGAAATCTTCGAGAAAGCTCTCGACGCCATCGCTCCGCTGGTCGAAGTGAAGTCGCGCCGTGTAGGCGGTGCTACTTACCAGGTTCCGGTTGAAGTTCGTCCGTCCCGTCGTAACGCCCTGGCAATGCGCTGGTTGGTAGACTTCGCCCGCAAGCGCGGCGAGAAGTCTATGGCTCTGCGTTTGGCTGGCGAACTGTTGGACGCCGCTGAAGGTAAAGGTGCTGCAGTTAAGAAGCGTGAAGACGTGCACCGTATGGCTGAAGCCAACAAGGCTTTCTCGCACTACCGCTTCTAATTTTAGCGTCACTAATTTTGCGAGGGCTTTATGGCTCGTACTACACCGATTAACCGCTACCGTAACATTGGTATCGTTGCTCACGTGGATGCTGGTAAAACCACCACCACCGAGCGCGTCCTTTTTTACACTGGCAAAAGTCACAAAATGGGCGAGGTGCATGACGGCGCCGCGACCACAGACTGGATGGTGCAGGAGCAGGAGCGTGGTATTACCATTACTTCTGCTGCCATTACCGCCTTCTGGCAGGGTTCCGAGAAGCAGCACAAGGACCAATACCGCTTCAACGTCATCGACACCCCGGGTCACGTGGACTTCACTATTGAAGTTGAGCGTTCCCTGCGTGTTCTCGACGGTGCGGTCGTTGTGTTCTGCGGCACCTCGGGTGTTGAGCCTCAGTCGGAAACCGTATGGCGTCAAGCCAACAAGTACGGCGTTCCACGTCTTGTTTACGTAAACAAGATGGACCGTGCTGGTGCGAACTTCCTGCGCGTGATCGGCCAGATCAAGCAGCGTCTGGGTCACACTCCGGTGCCAATCCAATTGGCTATCGGTTCCGAAGACAACTTCCAGGGTCAGATCGATCTGATGGCTATGGAAGCTGTTTACTGGAATGACTCTGACAAAGGTATGGTTCCAGTTCGTAAGCCTATCCCTGCTGAACTGCAGGAACTGGCTGACGAGTGGCGCGGCAACATGGTTGAGGCTGCGGCCGAAGCCAGCGAAGAGCTGATGAACAAGTACCTCGAAGGTGAAGAACTCACCAACGCGGAAATCAAGGCCGCTCTGCGTCAGCGTACTATCGCTGGTGAGATCGTTCTGGCTGTTTGCGGTTCTTCCTTCAAGAACAAGGGTGTTCCCCTGGTTCTCGACGCCGTTATCGATTACCTGCCTGCTCCAACTGACATTCCTGCCATCAAGGGTACTGACCCTGATGACGAGGAAAAGCAGATGGAACGTCACGCAGATGACAGCGAGCCGTTCTCGGCTCTGGCTTTCAAGATCGCTACCGACCCATTCGTGGGTACCTTGACCTTCGTTCGAGTTTACTCGGGCGTGTTGGCCTCCGGCGACGGCGTGATCAACTCGGTTAAGGGCAAGAAAGAGCGCGTGGGTCGTATGGTGCAAATGCACGCAAACGCCCGTGAAGAAATCAAGGAAGTACGCGCTGGTGACATCGCGGCCTTGATCGGCATGAAGGACGTCACCACTGGCGAAACCTTGTGCAGCGCTGACAAGCCAATCATCCTGGTTCGCATGGACTTCCCGGAGCCGGTTATTTCGGTTGCCGTAGAGCCTAAGACCAAGGATGACCAGGAAAAAATGGGTATCGCTCTGGGCAAACTTGCTCAGGAAGACCCGTCTTTCCGCGTCAAGACTGATGAAGAGACTGGTCAAACGATCATCTCCGGCATGGGCGAGTTGCACCTGGACATCCTGGTTGACCGGATGCGCCGTGAGTTCAACGTCGAAGCCAACATCGGTAAGCCTCAGGTTTCGTACCGTGAGCGCATCACGAAGAACTGCGAAATTGAAGGCAAGTTCGTTCGTCAATCCGGCGGTCGTGGTCAGTTCGGCCACTGCTGGATCCGTTTTGCTCCTGCTGACGAAGGTCAGGAAGGTCTGCAATTCGTGAACGAAGTAGTGGGTGGTGTTGTTCCTAAGGAATACATCCCGGCTATCCAGAAGGGCATCGAAGAGCAGATGAAGAACGGCGTTGTTGCCGGCTATCCGCTGATCGGCCTGAAGGCTACTGTGTTTGATGGTTCCTACCACGACGTCGACTCCAACGAGATGGCGTTTAAGGTGGCTGCTTCCATGGCGACCAAGCAACTGGCCCAGAAGGGCGGTGGTGAGCTGCTTGAGCCGATCATGGCGGTAGAGGTTGTTACACCTGAAGACTATATGGGTGACGTGATGGGCGACCTTAACCGTCGTCGCGGCATGATCCTGGGTATGGAAGACACGGTCTCCGGCAAAGTAATTCGTGCCGAAGTTCCGCTGGGTGAGATGTTCGGTTACGCAACCGACGTTCGCTCCATGTCCCAAGGTCGCGCAAGCTACTCTATGGAATTCAAAAAATACAATACGGCTCCGTCGCACATCGTCGAAACCGTTACCAAAAAACAAGGCTGATTCAGCCCCCTTTAGGCTAGGAGTTAATTGTCGTGGCTAAAGAAAAATTTGACCGTACCCTCCCGCACGTCAACGTTGGCACCATCGGTCACGTCGACCACGGTAAAACCACGCTGACCGCTGCTCTGACTCGCGTCTGCTCCGAAGTTTTCGGTTCGGCCGTTGTTGCTTTCGACAAGATCGACAGCGCTCCGGAAGAAAAGGCTCGTGGTATCACCATCAACACCGCGCACGTTGAATACAACTCGCTGATCCGTCACTACGCTCACGTTGACTGCCCAGGTCACGCTGACTATGTGAAGAACATGATCACCGGTGCTGCTCAGATGGACGGCGCTATCCTGGTTTGCTCGGCCGCTGATGGTCCGATGCCACAAACCCGTGAGCACATCCTGCTGTCCCGTCAGGTTGGCGTTCCGTACATCGTTGTCTTCCTGAACAAGGCTGACATGGTTGACGACGCTGAGCTGCTGGAGCTGGTTGAGATGGAAGTGCGCGATCTGCTGAGCACTTACGACTTCCCAGGCGACGACACCCCGATCATCATCGGTTCGGCTCTGATGGCTCTGAACGGCCAAGACGACAACGAAATGGGCACCACTGCCGTTCGTAAACTGGTTGAGACTCTGGACAGCTACATCCCAGATCCAGTTCGTGTTATCGACAAGCCGTTCCTGATGCCAATCGAAGACGTATTCTCGATCTCCGGTCGCGGTACTGTTGTAACTGGTCGTATCGAGCGCGGTATCGTCAAGGTTCAGGATCCACTGGAAATCGTTGGTCTGCGTGACACTACCGTCACCACCTGCACCGGTGTTGAAATGTTCCGTAAGCTGCTCGACGAAGGTCGTGCTGGCGAGAACTGCGGCGTTCTGCTGCGTGGTACCAAGCGTGACGACGTTGAGCGTGGCCAGGTTCTGGTCAAGCCAGGTTCGGTTAAGCCGCACACCAAGTTCGAAGCTGAAGTCTACGTTCTGAGCAAAGAAGAAGGCGGTCGTCACACTCCGTTCTTCAAAGGCTACCGTCCACAGTTCTACTTCCGTACTACTGACGTGACTGGTAACTGCGAACTGCCGGAAGGCGTTGAAATGGTAATGCCAGGCGACAACATCAAAATGGTTGTCACCCTGATCAAAACCATCGCAATGGAAGACGGTCTGCGTTTCGCTATCCGTGAAGGCGGTCGTACCGTCGGCGCTGGCGTCGTAGCCAAAATCATCGAGTAAGCTCTTTTTGAGTCAGCTTCGATGAGTTGAAGAGGCCCCCGCTCAGCGGGGGCTTTTTTATTGGGTTGACACCCATATGGGGCGTCTATAGAATTGCGCCTCCTTTTAACGGGCGTATTGCGCTCGGTGGGAATAGCAGCCGGAGTCTGAAATCCAATGCAAAATCAGCAAATCCGTATCAGGTTGAAGGCTTTTGACCATCGCCTGATCGACCAATCCACCCAGGAAATCGTGGAAACCGCGAAACGTACTGGTGCTCAAGTGCGTGGTCCAATTCCACTGCCTACCCGTAAAGAGCGGTTCACCGTTCTGGTCTCCCCGCACGTCAACAAAGACGCGCGTGACCAGTACGAGATCCGTACTCATAAGCGCGTACTGGACATCGTCCAGCCAACGGATAAAACCGTTGATGCTCTTATGAAGCTTGATCTTGCGGCCGGTGTGGAAGTGCAGATCAGCCTCGGCTAAGACTCGGTCTTAGTCGTGTAACGCTCTGAAATGGGCGGCCATAGCGGGTGAAAGCCCCGTACACTCATGAGGTTTACAACATGACTATTGGTGTAGTCGGTCGTAAATGCGGTATGACCCGTATTTTCACCGAAGAAGGTGTCTCCATTCCGGTCACGGTCATTGAGATCGAGCCGAATCGCGTCACCCAGTTCAAAACTGAAGAGACCGATGGCTATCGTGCAGTGCAAGTCACTGTAGGCGAGCGTCGTGCTTCGCGTGTTACAGCTGCTCAGGCTGGCCACTTCGCTAAAGCGAACGTTGCCGCTGGTCGTACCGTAATGGAATTCCGCCTTGAAGAAGGCGAGTACCAGGCCGGCGATCTGATCAACGCTGAAATCTTCGCCGCTGGTCAACTGGTTGATGTAACCGGTCAGTCCAAGGGTAAAGGCTTCCAGGGTACGATCAAGCGTTGGAATTTCCGCGGGCAAGATAATACCCACGGTAACTCCGTGTCCCACCGCGTTCCAGGCTCTATCGGCCAGTGCCAGACTCCTGGTCGTGTATTCAAGGGCAAAAAAATGTCCGGTCATATGGGCGCTGAGCGCGTGACCGTGCAGTCCCTGGAAGTAGTGCGCGTGGACGCTGAACGCAATCTGTTGTTGGTCAAGGGTGCTGTTCCTGGCGCTACTGGCGGCAACTTGGTTGTACGTCCAGCAGCCAAGGCTCGCGGTTAAGGGGAAGCTGACATGCAATTAAATGTAAATGACGCTCAAGCGATCGAAGTTTCCGAACTGACATTTGGCGGCGAATTCAACGAGACGCTGGTTCACCAAGCAGTCGTGGCCTACATGGCCGGCGGCCGTCAAGGTAGCAAGCAGCAAAAGACCCGTTCCGACGTTCGTGGTGGCGGTAAGCGCCCTTGGCGTCAGAAAGGTACTGGCCGTGCTCGTGCCGGTACTATCCGTAGCCCAATCTGGCGTGGCGGCGGTACCACTTTCGCAGCTCGTCCTCAGGATCACACCCAGAAGCTGAACAAGAAGATGTATCGCGCAGCAATGCGTTCCATCCTTGCTGAGCTGGTGCGTACTGATCGTCTGGTAGTGGTTCAGGACTTCGCTGTTGATGCACCGAAGACCAAAGATCTGCTGAACAAACTGACCGGCATGGGCCTGACTGACGTCTTGATCGTGTCTGAAGTCGTTGATCAGAACCTGTACCTGGCTGCTCGCAACCTGCCACACGTTGATGTACGTGACGTGCAAGGTTCCGATCCAGTTAGTCTGATCGCATACGACAAGGTGTTGATCACCGTGTCGGCCGTGAAGAAATTCGAGGAGCTGCTGGGATGAACCAGGAACGCGTATTTAAAGTTCTGCTTGGCCCGCACGTTTCCGAGAAGGCTACGGTTCTGGCTGACAAGAAAGGCCAGTTCGTTTTCAAGGTTGCAACTGACGCAACCAAGCTGGAAATCAAGAAGGCCGTCGAAAGCCTGTTCAGCGTGAAAGTAGAGCGTGTTACTACCCTGAATGTTCTGGGTAAGAGCAAGCGCACTGCTCGCGGTCTGGGCAAGCGTAATGACTGGAAGAAGGCAGTTATCTCCCTTCAGCCAGGCCAAGATCTCGATTTCAGCAGCAGTGCTGAGTAAGGAAGGGGTGCATCATGGCAATCGTTAAATGCAAACCGACTTCCCCTGGCCGCCGTTTTGTGGTCAAGGTGGTCAACCAGGAGCTGCATAAAGGCGCTCCTCACGCACCGCTGCTCGAGAAAAAATCGAAGACTGGTGGTCGTAACAACAATGGTCGCATTACCACTCGTCACATCGGTGGTGGCCATAAGCAGCATTATCGTCTGGTCGATTTCCGTCGCAACGACAAAGATGGCATCTCTGCCACTGTCGAGCGTATCGAATACGATCCAAACCGTACTGCTCACATCGCTCTGCTGCTGTACGCAGATGGCGAGCGTCGCTACATCATCGCGCCTAAAGGCGTGAGTGCTGGCGACCAGCTGATCGCAGGTGCCTTGGCGCCGATCAAGCCGGGCAACGCTCTGCAACTGCGTAACATTCCAGTTGGTAGCACCGTACACGGCATCGAATTGAAGCCAGGTAAAGGCGCACAGATCGCTCGTTCCGCTGGTGCTTCGGCTCAGCTGATCGCTCGTGAAGGTGTCTACGTGACCCTGCGTCTGCGTTCTGGTGAGATGCGTAAAGTGCTGGCTGAATGCCGCGCGACCCTGGGTGAAGTCTCGAACTCCGAGCACAGCCTGCGTTCGCTGGGTAAAGCTGGTGCCAAACGCTGGCGTGGCGTTCGCCCAACCGTTCGTGGTGTTGCCATGAACCCGGTTGACCACCCACATGGTGGTGGTGAAGGTCGTACCTCTGGTGGTCGTCATCCGGTATCGCCATGGGGCTTCCCGACTAAGGGCGCGAAGACTCGTGGTAATAAGCGTACCGACAAAATGATCGTCCGTCGTCGCAAGTAAATAGAGGGATACGACAGTGCCACGTTCTCTGAAAAAAGGTCCTTTTATTGATCTTCACCTACTGAAGAAGATCGAAGTGGCGGCGGAAAAGAACGATCGCAAACCAGTTAAGACCTGGTCGCGTCGTTCGATGATCCTGCCACAAATGGTCGGTCTGACCATTGCAGTGCATAACGGTCGTCAACATGTTCCAGTTCTCGTGAACGAAGACATGGTCGGCCACAAACTGGGCGAGTTTGCCGGTACCCGCACATATCGTGGGCACGTGGCAGACAAGAAAGCCAAGCGTTAAGGGGTAAGGAACGATGGAAGTAGCCGCTAAGTTGTCGGGCGCTCGAATCTCCGCCCAGAAAGCCCGCTTGGTCGCCGACCAGATCCGCGGGAAGAAGGTGGGCGAAGCGCTCAACCTGTTGGCTTTCAGCAGTAAGAAAGCCGCCGAGATCATGAAGAAAGTGCTGGAGTCGGCCGTAGCCAACGCCGAGCATAACGAAGGCGCAGACGTTGATGACCTTAAAGTCAGCACCGTTTTCGTCAACGAAGGGCGTTCGCTGAAGCGAATCATGCCACGAGCCAAAGGCCGTGCTGATCGCATCGTCAAGCGGTCTTGCCATATCACTGTCAAGGTTGCTGACAAGTAACGGAGTCGAAGAGATGGGTCAGAAAGTACATCCCATTGGCATTCGCCTGGGAATCGTCAAGGAGCACACCTCCGTCTGGTACGCAGACGGTCGGACTTATGCGGACTATTTGTTCGCTGATCTGAAAGTGCGTGAGTATCTCCAAGACAAACTAAAAAGCGCGTCCGTAAGCCGTATCGATATCCATCGTCCGGCTCAAACTGCACGTATCACCATCCACACCGCTCGTCCAGGTATCGTTATCGGGAAGAAAGGTGAAGATGTTGAGAAACTGCGTCAGGACCTGACCAAACAAATGGGTGTGCCTGTGCACATCAATATCGAAGAAATCCGTAAGCCGGAGCTCGACGGTATGTTGGTTGCGCAGAGCGTAGCTCAGCAGCTGGAGCGTCGCGTAATGTTCCGTCGCGCTATGAAGCGCGCTGTACAGAACGCCATGCGCATTGGTGCCAAAGGCATCAAAATCCAAGTGAGCGGTCGTCTCGGCGGTGCTGAAATCGCACGTACTGAATGGTATCGCGAAGGTCGTGTGCCACTGCACACCCTGCGTGCCGACATCGACTATGCCAACTACGAAGCTCACACCACTTACGGTGTGATCGGTGTAAAGGTTTGGATCTTCAAGGGCGAAGTAATTGGTGGTCGCCAAGAAGAACTGAAACCACAAGCACCAGCGCCTCGTAAAAAAGCTGCTAAGTAAGGGGTACGCCAAATGTTGCAACCAAAGCGTACGAAGTTCCGCAAGCAGATGACAGGCCACAACCGTGGTCTGGCTCAGCGCGGTAGCAAAGTCAGCTTCGGCGAGTTCGCGCTGAAGTCTGTAGCTCGTGGTCGTCTCACCGCTCGTCAGATCGAGTCAGCGCGTCGTGCACTGACCCGTCACGTTAAACGTGGCGGCAAGATCTGGATCCGTGTATTCCCGGACAAGCCTATTTCCAAAAAGCCACTCGAAGTTCGGATGGGTAAAGGTAAGGGTAGTGTGGAGTACTGGGTTGCCCAGATTCAGCCAGGCAAAGTCCTGTATGAAATCGAGGGCGTTTCTGAAGAGCTGGCGCGTGAGGCTTTTGCCCTGGCTGCTGCAAAGCTGCCGCTCGCCACCGCTTTTGTTAAACGGACGGTGATGTGATGAAAGCGAACGAACTTCGTGAAAAAGACGCGCCGCAGCTTAACGAGCAACTGCTCGGCCTGCTGCGCGACCAGTTCAATCTGCGCATGCAGAAAGCAACTGGCCAGTTGGGGCAGTCTCACCTGCTCCGGCAAGTTAAGCGTGACATCGCTCGCGTGAAGACTGTGCTCAAACAGCAGGCAGGTAAGTAATCATGGCTGAAGCCGAAAAAACCGTCCGTACGCTGACTGGCCGTGTTGTCAGCGACAAAATGGACAAGACCATCACCGTTCTGATCGAGCGTCGCGTAAAGCACCCGATCTACGGTAAATACGTTAAGCGTTCGACTAAGCTGCACGCGCACGACGAAACCAATCAGTGCCACATCGGCGACAAAGTCACTATTCGTGAAACTCGTCCTTTGGCCAAGACCAAGTCTTGGGCGCTGGTTGATGTTCTCGAACGCGCTGTGGAAGTCTAAGGACTAGGGGTCGGAGAAATTATATGATTCAGACTCAATCCATGCTCGATGTGGCCGATAACAGCGGCGCACGCCGCGTTATGTGCATCAAGGTGCTGGGTGGCTCCCATCGTCGTTACGCTGGTATCGGTGACATCATCAAGGTTACCGTGAAGGAAGCAATTCCTCGCGGTAAGGTGAAAAAAGGCCAAGTGATGACTGCTGTTGTAGTCCGCACTCGTCACGGCGTTCGCCGTGCAGATGGCTCCATTATCCGCTTTGATGGCAACGCTGCTGTTCTTCTGAACAACAAGCAAGAGCCGATCGGCACCCGTATCTTTGGGCCAGTGACCCGTGAACTTCGTACTGAGAAGTTCATGAAGATCGTCTCGCTCGCCCCAGAAGTGCTGTAAGGAGATCCGACATGCAAAAGATTCGTCGTGACGACGAGATCATCGTGATCGCCGGCAAAGACAAAGGTAAGCGCGGTAAGGTGCTTAAGGTTCTCGCTAATAACCGTCTGGTTATTGGTGGTCTGAACCTGGTCAAGCGTCATACCAAGCCTAACCCGATGTCGGGCGTGCAGGGCGGTATCGTCGAAAAAGAAGCTCCACTGGACGCTTCTAACGTCGCCATTTTCAACGGCGAAACCAACAAGGCTGATCGCGTTGGTTTCAAAGTAGAAGACGGCAAGAAAATTCGTGTCTTCAAGTCGACCCAAAAAGCGGTTGATGCTTGAACACTGCTAGGTAGATGAGACCATGGCACGACTAAAAGAGATTTACTGGAAGGAAATCGCACCGAAGCTTAAGGAAGAACTTAAGCTTTCGAACGTGATGGAAGTTCCACGCGTTACCAAAATCACCCTGAACATGGGTCTGGGCGAAGCGGTCGGTGACAAAAAAGTCATCGAGCACGCTGTTGCCGATCTGGAAAAGATCACCGGTCAGAAAGTCGTTGTGACTTACGCTCGGAAATCCATCGCTGGCTTTAAAGTCCGTGAAGGTTGGCCGATCGGCGTCAAAGTGACTCTGCGCCGTGAGCGTATGTACGAATTCCTGGATCGTCTGCTGTCGATCTCCCTGCCTCGGGTTCGCGACTTCCGCGGCCTGAATGCCAAGTCCTTCGATGGTCGTGGTAACTACAGCATGGGCGTTAAAGAGCAGATCATCTTCCCGGAAATCGACTACGACAAGATCGATGCTCTCCGCGGTCTGGACATTACCCTGACCACCACTGCCAAGAACGATGATGAAGGTCGCGCCCTGTTGCGTGCTTTCAAATTCCCGTTCCGCAACTGATTGGAGTAGGAAAATGGCCAAGATGAGCATGAAAAACCGCGAGCTGAAGCGTCAGCTCACGGTTGCCAAGTACGCCAAGAAGCGTGCAGCACTGAAAGCTATCATCGTTGATCTGAACGCAAGTCCAGAAGCACGTTGGGAAGCTACAGTCGCTCTGCAGAAGCAGCCACGTGACGCAAGCGCTTCGCGCATGCGTAACCGCTGCCGCCTGACCGGTCGTCCACACGGCGTTTACCGCAAGTTCGGCCTTGGCCGTAACAAACTGCGTGAAGCGGCAATGCGTGGTGACGTACCTGGTCTGGTTAAAGCCAGCTGGTAAGCACTGTCAAAGTCTCGGTGTCCGGGATCGCAAGATCCTGACCACCGGTGACCTTGAACTTGAATCAAGCCCCTTTTGGGGCTTGATTCATTTGTGGGGTGTGTCTAGAATACCCGGCTCGCCTGAGCCCGTGCTTTTTTCGCATGGATGTCCTCGGCGACACGTAGTAGCCGCAAGGCTAATTTTTTGTGTATTAGGAGCGTCTAGCCCATGAGTATGCAGGACCCGTTAGCGGACATGCTAACTCGAATCCGTAATGCCCAGATGGCTGAAAAGTCCGTCGTAAGCATGCCATCTTCTACTTTGAAGGTAGCTGTTGCCAAAGTCCTGAAGGACGAAGGTTACATTGCGGGTTATCAGATCAGCAGCGAAATCAAGCCACTGCTGTCTATCGAGCTGAAATATTTCGAAGGCCGTCCGGTCATCGAAGAAGTGAAGCGCGTTAGCCGTCCAGGCCTGCGTCAGTACAAGTCCGTCGATGATCTGCCGAAAGTTCGTGGCGGTCTCGGTGTGTCTATCGTCTCCACCAACAAAGGTGTGATGACGGATCGTGCTGCGCGCGCTGCCGGTGTCGGCGGCGAAGTTCTTTGCACTGTGTTCTAAGGGGGGATAAGCATGTCACGCGTCGCTAAGAACCCCGTTAAGCTGCCAGCCGGTGTCGAAGTCAAATTCGCAGGCCAACAGCTTTCGGTGAAGGGTGCCAAGGGCACTCTCGAACTGAACATCCATTCGTCCGTTGAGATTGTTGAAGAAGCCGGTGAGCTGCGTTTTGCTGCTCGCAATGGCGATCAACAGACTCGCGCAATGGCTGGTACCACTCGTGCGTTGGTAAACAACATGGTCCAAGGCGTAAGCCAAGGCTTCGAGCGCAAGCTCCAGCTGGTCGGTGTTGGTTACAAAGCGCAAGCAAAAGGCACAGTGCTGAACCTGGCTCTTGGCTTCTCGCACCCAGTGGATTATGAACTGCCGGAAGGCATCACCGCTGAGACTCCTAGCCAGACCGATATCCTGATCAAGGGCATCGATAAGCAGCTGGTAGGTCAAGTGGCCGCCGAGATCCGCGACTTCCGTCCACCAGAGCCGTACAAAGGCAAAGGTGTGCGCTACGCGGACGAAGTCGTCCGTCGTAAAGAAGCCAAGAAGAAGTAGGGCATAGCAAATGACCGACAAAAAAGTTACTCGACTGCGTCGCGCTCGCAAAGCACGCCTGAAAATGCACGAACTCGAAGTCGTGCGTCTCTGCGTGTTCCGCTCGTCGCAGCACATCTACGCCCAGGTCATTTCGGCCGACGGCAACAAAGTCCTGGCAAGTGCCTCGACTTTGGATAAAGAACTGCGTGATGGCGCCACTGGCAACATCGACGCGGCCACTAAGGTTGGCCAGCTGGTCGCTACGCGTGCAAAAGCCGCTGGCGTCTCGCAGGTGGCTTTCGACCGCTCTGGCTTCAAGTACCACGGCCGCGTCAAGGCGCTGGCTGATGCTGCTCGTGAAGCTGGGCTGGAGTTCTAAGTTATGTCAAATAACGACCAAAAGCGCGACGAAGGCTACATCGAGAAGCTGGTTCAAGTTAACCGCGTAGCCAAAACCGTTAAAGGCGGCCGTATCTTCACTTTCACCGCGTTGACCGTGGTTGGTGATGGTAAAGGGCGTGTTGGCTTCGGCCGTGGCAAGTCACGTGAAGTGCCTGCTGCGATCCAGAAGGCAATGGAAGCTGCTCGCCGCAACATGATCCAAGTTGATCTGAACGGCACCACGCTGCAGTACGCAATGAAGTCCGGTCACGGCGCTTCGAAGGTGTACATGCAGCCTGCTTCTGAAGGTACCGGTATCATCGCTGGCGGCGCTATGCGTGCTGTCCTCGAGGTTGCTGGCGTTCAGAACGTTCTGGCCAAGTGCTACGGTTCGACTAACCCGGTAAACGTGGTTCACGCCACTTTCAAAGGTTTGAAGGCCATGCAGTCTCCTGAATCCATTGCCGCCAAGCGTGGCAAAAGCGTCAAGGAGATCTTCTGATCATGGCTACCGTTAAAGTTACGCTGATCAAAAGCATGACCGGCCGCATCCCTAACCACAAACTGTGCGTTAAGGGTCTGGGTCTGCGTCGCATCGGTCACACTGTAGAAGTACTTGATACTCCCGAGAATCGCGGGATGATCAACAAGGCTTACTACATGCTGCGTGTCGAGGGTTAATCGATGAAACTCAATGATCTGAGTCCAGCGCCGGGTTCCCGTCGCGAAAAGCATCGTCCGGGCCGTGGTATCGGTAGTGGTTTGGGCAAGACCGGTGGCCGTGGCCACAAAGGTCAGTCCTCCCGCTCCGGTGGCACCATTGCTCCAGGCTTTGAAGGCGGTCAACAGCCGCTGCATCGTCGCCTGCCGAAGTTCGGTTTCGTTTCCCTGAAAGCCATGGATCGCGCAGAAGTGCGTTTGTCCGAGCTGGCTAAAGTGGAAGGCGACATCGTCTCCGTGCAGTCCCTGAAAGATGCCAACGTGATCAACGTCAACGTACAGCGTGTGAAAATCATGCTGTCCGGCGAAGTTACTCGCGCTGTCACCATCGGAAAGGGAATCGGCGCCACCAAAGGTGCGCGTGCGGCTATCGAAGCAGCTGGCGGCAAGTTCGAGGAATAAATGGCTAAGCAAGGTGCTCTCTCTGCGCTCGGCAAAGGCGGTATGTCTGAACTCTGGGCTCGTCTGCGTTTTCTGTTCCTGGCGATTATCGTCTACCGAATAGGCGCACACATCCCGGTTCCAGGTATCAACCCGGACCGACTCGCGGACCTGTTTCGACAGAATGAGGGGACCATTCTTAGCTTGTTCAACATGTTTTCCGGTGGTGCGCTTGAACGGATGAGCATCTTTGCACTGGGGATCATGCCGTACATTTCGGCATCGATCATCATGCAGCTGATGTCCGCCGTCAGCCCGCAACTGGAGCAGTTGAAGAAGGAAGGTGAAGCTGGGCGTCGCAAGATCGCCCAGTACACCCGCTACGGCACTGTCGTCCTCGCTCTTGTTCAGGCCATTGGCATGTCCATTGGTCTGGCGGGGCAGGGCGTATCGTTCACTGGTGACTTTGGCTTCCATTTCGTCGCGGTATCCACTTTTGTGGCTGGTGCGATGTTCATGATGTGGCTGGGTGAGCAGATTACTGAGCGTGGTGTTGGCAACGGTATCTCGATGTTGATTTTCGCAGGTATCGTCGCCGGTCTTCCGAGAGCGATCGGGCAGTCTTTCGAGTCTGCGCGTCAGGGTGATATCAACATTTTCGCCCTGGTTGCCATCGGTTTGCTGGCAGTAGCGATTATCGGTTTCGTGGTGTTCATTGAGCGTGGTCAGCGTCGTATTGCTGTTCACTACGCCAAGCGTCAGCAAGGCCGCAAGGTTTTCGCTGCGCAGACTAGCCACTTGCCGCTGAAGGTGAACATGGCCGGTGTTATTCCGGCTATTTTCGCGAGCAGCATTTTGCTGTTCCCGGCTTCGTTGGGTACCTGGTTCGGTCAGTCCGAAGGTTTGGGCTGGTTGCAGGACATCTCGCAGTCGATCGCTCCTGGTCAGCCGTTGAATATTCTGCTGTTTAGTGCAGGGATTATTTTCTTCTGCTTCTTCTATACGGCGTTGATGTTCAATCCGAAAGACGTAGCGGAAAACCTGAAGAAGTCCGGTGCCTTTATTCCGGGCATCCGTCCAGGCGAGCAGTCGGCGCGCTACATTGATGGCGTTCTGACCCGTTTGACCCTGTTCGGTGCTCTATATATGACGGCCGTGTGCCTGTTGCCCCAGTTCCTGGTGGTTGCAGCAAACGTTCCGTTCTACCTTGGCGGGACCTCGTTGCTGATCGTGGTCGTGGTTGTGATGGACTTCATGTCCCAAGTACAATCGCACCTCGTTTCGCACCAGTACGAATCCCTGATGAAGAAAGCCAACCTGAAGGGTTACGGCAGCGGCATGTTGCGCTGAGTACCCATAAGGTTCGAGGAGTTGGTGATGAAAGTTCGTGCATCGGTGAAAAAGCTGTGCCGTAACTGCAAGATTATTCGCCGCGAAGGTGTTGTTCGAGTAATTTGCAGCGCGGAACCGCGTCACAAACAGCGCCAAGGCTGAGTGTGATTGTGCTTCAAGCCCGGCAGCTAGTGCGCTGCCGGGTTGATTATTTGTTATTACAGCGATATTATCTCGCGCCCTATTTCTTGGCTTCCGGGGCGTAGGTAGCTGTCAATTGGAGTCCCACTGAATGGCCCGTATTGCAGGCGTTAACATTCCAGATAACAAGCATACTGTTATCTCGCTGACCTACATCTATGGTGTTGGTCGCACTACTGCGCAGAAAATTTGCGCAGTGACTGGGGTCAACCCAGCCGCAAAGATCAAGGATCTGAGCGACGAGCAGATTGAACAGCTGCGTGGCGAAGTGGCGAAGTTCACCACTGAAGGTGACCTGCGTCGCGAAATCAACATGAAAATCAAGCGTTTGATGGACCTCGGTTGCTATCGCGGTCTGCGTCATCGTCGTGGTCTTCCAGTACGCGGTCAGCGTACCAAGACTAACGCGCGTACCCGTAAAGGTCCGCGTAAGCCGATCCGCAAGTAATCGCCCCAGCGAATCGACAGGAAATTAATCATGGCAAAACCTGCTGCTCGTCCTCGTAAAAAAGTTAAAAAGACAGTGGTTGATGGCATCGCCCACATCCATGCTTCTTTTAACAACACAATCGTGACCATCACCGACCGTCAAGGTAACGCGCTTTCTTGGGCTACCTCCGGTGGTTCGGGTTTCCGCGGTTCCCGCAAGTCCACCCCGTTTGCTGCTCAAGTAGCTGCTGAACGTGCTGGTCAAGCTGCGCTGGAATATGGCCTGAAAAACCTCGACGTTAACGTCAAGGGTCCAGGTCCAGGTCGTGAGTCTGCTGTCCGTGCATTGAACGGCTGTGGCTATAAGATCGCCAGCATCACCGACGTGACGCCAATCCCGCACAACGGGTGCCGTCCGCCGAAGAAGCGCCGCGTGTAATCCAGGAGATTGTAAAGAATGGCTCGTTACATTGGTCCAAAATGCAAACTCGCTCGTCGCGAAGGCACCGATCTCTTCCTGAAGAGCGGCGTGCGCGCGATCGAATCGAAGTGCAACATCGAAGCAGCACCTGGTATCCACGGCCAACGCCGCGGTCGCCAGTCCGATTACGGCACCCAACTGCGTGAAAAGCAGAAGGTCCGTCGTATCTACGGCGTTCTCGAGCGTCAATTCAGCGGCTACTACAAAGAAGCTGCTGGCAAGAAAGGTGCAACCGGCGAAAACCTGTTGCAACTGCTCGAATGCCGTCTGGACAACGTTGTATACCGTATGGGTTTTGGCTCTACTCGTGCCGAATCCCGTCAGCTGGTATCGCACAAATCCGTCAGCGTTAACGGTCAGACCGTAAACGTGCCGTCGTACCAGGTTCGTGCTGGTGACGTGGTCGCGATTCGCGAGAAAGCAAAGAACCAACTTCGCATTGTCCAAGCTCTCGATCTGTGTGCCCAACGTGGCCGCGTAGAATGGGTAGAAGTAGACACTGAGAAGAAGTCGGGCGTTTTCAAGAACGTTCCTGCTCGCAGTGATCTGTCCGCCGACATCAACGAAAGCCTGATTGTCGAGCTCTACTCCAAGTAAGGGCTAGAAAATAGGTGCATCCATGCAGATTTCGGTAAATGAGTTCCTGACACCCCGCCATATTGATGTGCAGGTTGTCAGTCCAACCCGCGCCAAGATCACTCTCGAGCCTCTCGAGCGTGGTTTTGGCCACACCCTGGGCAACGCGCTGCGCCGCATCCTGTTGTCCTCAATGCCCGGCTGTGCAGTAGTCGAGGCCGAGATTGACGGTGTGCTCCACGAGTACAGCGCCATCGAAGGTGTACAGGAAGACGTAATTGAAATCCTGTTGAACCTTAAAGGTCTGGCTATCAAGCTGCACGGTCGTGACGAAGTTACGCTGACCTTGTCGAAGAAGGGTTCGGGGGTGGTTACCGCTGCCGATATTCAGCTGGATCATGATGTCGAGATCGTTAACCCCGATCACGTAATCGCTAACCTGGCGTCTAACGGCGCCCTGAACATGAAGCTCACCGTAGCTCGTGGTCGTGGTTATGAACCGGCAGACTCGCGTCAGAGCGATGAAGACGAAAGCCGCAGCATCGGTCGCTTGCAGCTTGACTCTTCGTTCAGCCCGGTTCGCCGTATCGCATACGTGGTGGAAAACGCCCGTGTCGAGCAGCGTACTAACCTGGACAAGCTGGTTATTGATCTGGAAACCAACGGTACCCTGGATCCTGAAGAGGCTATTCGCCGTGCTGCAACCATTCTGCAACAGCAGTTGGCTGCGTTCGTCGACCTCAAAGGTGACAGTGAGCCAGTGGTTGTCGAGCAGGAAGACGAGATCGATCCGATCCTGCTTCGCCCGGTTGACGATCTGGAACTGACTGTACGTTCGGCTAACTGCCTTAAGGCGGAAAACATCTACTACATCGGTGACCTGATTCAGCGTACCGAAGTAGAGCTGTTGAAGACTCCGAACCTTGGCAAGAAATCCTTGACTGAAATCAAGGACGTTCTGGCCTCCCGCGGTCTGTCCCTCGGCATGCGCCTCGACAACTGGCCGCCTGCAAGTCTTAAGAAGGACGACAAGGCGACTGCCTGATCGTCGTAATCACCGAACGTTGTGTTTGGTAAGGAATGAACCATGCGTCATCGTAAAAGTGGTCGTCACCTGAGCCGCACTAGCTCGCACCGCAAGGCCATGTTTCAAAACATGGCAGTGTCGCTGTTCGAGCACGAGCTGATCAAAACTACACTGCCGAAAGCTAAAGAACTGCGTCGCGTTGCTGAGCCGCTGATCACTTTGGCCAAGACAGACAGCCTGGCTAACCGCCGTCTGGCTTTCGACCGTACTCGTTCGAAAGCTATCGTTGGTAAGCTCTTCAACGACCTGGGCAAGCGTTACGCTACCCGTGAGGGTGGCTACCTGCGCATCCTCAAGTGCGGTTTCCGCACTGGCGACAACGCGCCTATGGCGTACGTCGAGTTGGTTGACCGTCCTGCCGGTGGTGAAGCTGTATCCGCTGAGTAAGACGTCAGTCTGAAACGAAAAACCGGGCCTAGTGCCCGGTTTTTTGTGCGCGCTCGAAAAGTATGGGCATGTGACCTATTAGTTATTTTCTATCGAGAGTTACAGGTTAATGAATTTGTAGGTGTAACGTTCGTCGTCGATACTCCCTCTCAGCCGATAGCCGGTAGTTCAAGACTGACAGAGGAAGAGATCTCATGAGCCAAAACAAAATACTGACCACCGCCAGTGGCGCTCCTGTCGCCGACAACCAGTATTCCCGGTCCGCCGGCCCACGCGGCCCGTTGCTGCTCGACGATTTCCACCTGATCGAAAAGCTTGCCCACTTCAACCGCGAAAATATCCCTGAGCGTCGTGTACACGCCAAAGGCTCGGGTGCTTACGGTACATTCACCGTGACGCGTGACATCACCGAGTACACCAGCGCCAAACTGTTTGAGTCCGTCGGCAAACAAACCCCAACCTTCCTGCGGTTCTCCACCGTGGGCGGTGAGCGCGGTTCGGCCGACACCGAGCGCGATCCACGCGGCTTTGCCCTGAAGTTCTACACCGAAGAAGGTAATTGGGACATTGTCGGCAACAACACGCCGGTATTCTTCATCCGTGATCCGCTGAAATTTCCCGACTTTATCCACACCCAAAAGCGCCTGCCGCAAAGCAATCTGAAAAGCGCCCAGATGATGTGGGATTTCTGGTCGCACTCGCCTGAAGCGCTGCACCAGGTCACCATCCTGTTTTCGGATCGTGGCATCCCTGACGGCTACCGTCACATGCACGGCTTTGGTAGCCATACCTACAGCCTGATCAACGCCAGTGGCAAGCGTCACTGGGTGAAATGGCACTACAAAACCAATCAAGGGATCAAGAATCTGGCTCCCGCAGACGCGGCACGTCTGGCCGGTACCGATCCGGATTATGCTCAGCGCGATCTGTTCGAAGCGATCGAGCGCGGTGACTTTCCGAAATGGCGCGTGTGCATCCAGATCATGACTGAAGCACAAGCCGAGGCGCACTACGAGAACCCGTTCGATGTCACCAAGACCTGGTCACAGAAAGAGTTTCCACTGATCGAAGTCGGCGAACTCGAGCTCAACCGCAATCCACTGAACTACTTCGCTGAAGTTGAGCAAGCTGCGTTCGGTCCGAGCAATATGGTTCCGGGGGTGGGTCTGTCGCCGGATCGCATGCTGCAAGGGCGGGTGTTCGCGTATGCGGATGCACACCGCTACCGTATCGGCACCAACCACCAGCAACTGCCGGTGAATGCGCCTCGCAGCCCGGTCAATAGCTACCAGCGCGATGGCTCCATGGCGTTTGGCAGCAATGGCGGCGCAGCGCCGAACTATGAGCCGAACAGCTACGTCGAGTCGCCGAAACAAGCGCCTCGCTATGCCGAGCCTGCTTTGGCCTTGAGCGGCGCTGCTGATCGCTACGATCATCGTGAAGACACCGACTACTACAGCCACGCCGGTGCCCTGTTCCGTTTGATGAGCGACGAGCAGAAAGCCCTGCTGATCAATAACATTGTCGGCGCGATGGCCGGGGTATCCGGTGACGTGATCGACCGCCAGCTGCAGCACTTCTACAGGGCCGACCCGGCGTATGGAGAAGCAATCGCAACGGCGTTGGGCGTACAGCTGAACGAAGTCTAAACGAGAAGCAGAACCGCCCTCATTTGGGCGGTTTTTGCGTTATTTAAGCTGCTTTTCTCAGAATATCTTCGCTTTTATCGCGTCAAGCGAGTGACCTCGCGATCAGGTTGGTTCAAACTACAGACTTTAAAGCAGGGAGATGTAGGGCGATGCAAGGCCACCCAGACGTAATCGATTACCTCAACACGTTGCTCACCGGCGAGCTGGCTGCGCGTGACCAATATTTCGTTCACTCGCGGATGTATGAGGACTGGGGATTCACCAAGCTCTACGAACGAATCAACCACGAGATGGAAGAAGAAGCAGGGCACGCCGATGCCCTGATGCGCCGAATCCTGATGCTGGAAGGCACGCCGCGCATGCGTCCGGACGATCTCGATGTCGGTACCACGGTGCCTGACATGCTTGCCGCCGACCTGCGACTGGAATACAAGGTTCGCGCCGCACTCTGCAAGGGCATCGAGCTCTGCGAGTTGCACAAGGATTACGTCAGCCGCGAGATACTGCGTGTTCAGCTGAACGACACCGAAGAAGATCACACCTACTGGCTGGAGAAGCAGTTGGGGTTGATCAAGTTGATCGGTCTTGAGAACTACCTGCAATCCCACGCCTGATTGATGTGTTTGCAGGAGCGAAGCCTGCTCGCGATGGGCACGCCTTGGTTCTTCTGAATTGACGCGGTGATGCTATCGCGGGCAAACCTCGCTCCTACAGAAATGCACAAAAAAAAGCCCCTGTCACCGATAAGTGACAGGGGCTTTTTCATGCTCCCGATTCAGGCCCTGTCGCGCTCCAGCAGTGGCTTGAGGTAGAAGCCGGTATGGGATTGCTTCATCTCGCTGACTTCTTCCGGCGTACCAACGGCAATGATCTGCCCGCCTTTGGAACCGCCTTCCGGCCCCAGGTCCACCAACCAGTCGGCGGTCTTGATCACGTCCAGGTTGTGCTCGATCACCACCACGGTATTGCCGTGGTCGCGCAGTCGATGCAGTACGTCGAGCAGTTGCTGGATATCGGCGAAGTGCAGGCCGGTGGTCGGCTCATCAAGGATGTACAGCGTCTTGCCGGTGTCACGCTTGGACAGCTCACGGGACAGTTTCACCCGCTGCGCCTCACCACCCGACAGGGTAGTCGCCGATTGCCCCAGCTTGATGTACGACAGACCGACGTCCATCAGCGTCTGCAGCTTGCGCGCCAGGGCAGGCACCGCATCGAAGAACACTCGAGCCTCCTCTATTGTCATCTCGAGGGTTTCGTGGATGCTCTTGCCCTTGTACTTGATCTCCAGCGTCTCGCGGTTGTAGCGCTTGCTCTTGCAGACGTCGCACGGAACGTAGATGTCCGGCAGGAAGTGCATTTCCACCTTGATCAGGCCATCGCCCTGGCAGGCTTCACAGCGACCACCCTTGACGTTGAAGGAGAAACGCCCCGGACCATAACCGCGGGAGCGGGATTCCGGGACACCGGCGAACAATTCACGAATGGGGGTGAACAACCCGGTGTAGGTCGCGGGGTTGGAGCGCGGCGTGCGGCCGATCGGGCTCTGGTCGATGTCCACCACCTTGTCCAGATGCTCCAAGCCTTTGATGCTGTCGTGAGCAGCGGCTTCAAGGGTCGTTGCGCCGTTGAGAGCCGTGGCGCTCAAGGGAAACAGCGTGTTGTTGATCAGTGTCGACTTGCCCGAGCCGGACACGCCGGTCACGCAGGTCAGCAAGCCGATCGGGATGTCCAGATCGACATTGCGCAAGTTGTTGCCGCGAGCCCCCTTGAGGGAAAGCGACAGCTTCTTGTTACGCGGCGTGCGTTTGGCCGGGACTGCGATCTTCACCCGGCCCGACAAGTACTTGCCGGTCAACGAGTCAGGGTGGGCCATGACTTCGGCCGGCGTACCTTCGGCGACGATATGCCCGCCATGGACGCCGGCACCAGGGCCGATATCCACCACGTAATCCGCCAGGCGAATCGCGTCCTCATCGTGCTCGACCACGATCACCGTGTTGCCGATGTCGCGCAGGTGCTTGAGCGTACCGAGCAAGCGATCGTTGTCTCGCTGGTGCAGCCCGATCGAAGGTTCGTCGAGGATGTACAAAACCCCGACAAGACCCGCGCCGATCTGACTGGCCAGGCGAATCCGCTGGGCTTCACCGCCAGACAGCGTGTCCGCGCTGCGATCCAGCGACAGGTAGTCGAGGCCGACGTTGACCAGAAACTGCAGGCGCTCGCGGATTTCCTTGAGGATCTTGTCCGCGATCTCGCCGCGGCGCCCTGTCAGCTTGAGCCCCCCAAAATACTCGCACGCATCGCCAATCGGCAGATTGGTCACCGCAGGCAGCGTCTTCTCACCGACCCAGACGTGCCGCGCTTCGCGACGCAGGCGAGTGCCGCGGCAATCCGGGCAAGGCTGGGTGCTGAGGAACTTGGCCAGCTCTTCGCGCACCGAGGCGGACTCGGTCTCGCGGTAACGACGCTCGAGGTTCGGCACGATGCCTTCGAACGGGTGCGAGCGTTTGACGATGTCGCCGCGGTCGTTCAAGTATTTGAAATCGACATTCTGCGAGCCACTGCCGTGCAGGATGAATTTCTGCTGATCGGCCGGCAGTTCGTTGAACGGCATTTCCAGGCTGAACTTGAAGTGTGAGGCCAGGGACCCCAGCATCTGGAAATAATAGACGTTGCGCCTGTCCCAGCCGCGAATCGCGCCTTCGGCCAGGGTCAGTTCGCCATTGACCAGTCGCTTGATGTCGAAAAATTGCTTGACCCCCAGGCCGTCGCAAGTCGGGCAGGCACCGGCCGGGTTGTTGAAGGAGAACAGCTTGGGTTCCAGCTCGCTGATGGCGTGGCCACAGATCGGGCAGGCGAAGCGCGCGGAAAAGATGATTTCTTCGCCGGGCTCGTCGTCCATCGGTGCAACCAGGGCAATACCGTCCGCCAGTTTCAGTGCGGTCTCGAACGACTCGGCAAGGCGCTGTTGCAGATCGGCGCGGACTTTGAAGCGATCGACCACGACATCGATGGAATGCTTCTTCTGTTTATCCAGCTTCGGCAACTCGTCCAGCTCGCACAGCCTGCCGTTGACCCGGGCCCGCACGAAGCCCTGGGCGCGCAGTTCCTCGAAGACCGACAGGTGTTCGCCTTTTCGCTCGCGAATCACCGGGGCCAGCAGCATCAGCTTGCTGCCTTCCGGTTGGGCCAGCACGAGGTCGACCATCTGGCTGACGGTCTGTGCTTCCAGGGGAATGTCGTGATCCGGACAGCGCGGAATACCCACGCGAGCGTAAAGCAGACGTAGATAATCGTAGATTTCGGTGATGGTGCCGACCGTCGAACGCGGGTTATGCGAGGTCGACTTCTGTTCGATGGAAATGGCCGGCGACAAACCTTCGATGGTGTCGACGTCAGGCTTTTCCATCATTGACAGGAACTGCCGGGCATAGGCCGACAGCGATTCGACGTAGCGGCGCTGGCCTTCGGCGTACAGCGTGTCGAATGCCAGGGACGATTTGCCGGATCCGGACAGGCCGGTGATGACGATCAGTTTGTCCCGTGGCAGGGTCAGGTCGATGTTCTTCAGGTTGTGGGTTCGGGCCCCACGAATCAGGATCTTGTCCAAAGTGGCCTCGCTCGGCGGGCGTCGAAAACGTAGGAGTATACGGCCAAATACTGGATGGATGCACACTATCGAGTGACGAGGTTACAGCCTTGCATGAAGACTATGTCAGCGAAGCGCGTCAAAGCGTCGCGATATACCCCGTCAACCGATGGGACTGGTAGAATCGCCGCCGGTTCACATGAGGTTTTTCCATGCACGATCCCCACAGCGAACGCATGAGTGGCAGCGAGACCCGCGCAGCAAGTGGTCTGGCCCTGGTGTTCGCCTTCCGTATGCTTGGCATGTTCATGGTGTTGCCGGTATTGGCGACCTATGGGATGGATCTGGCAGGAGCGACCCCGGCCCTCATCGGACTGGCGATTGGCGCTTACGGCTTGACCCAGGCAATCTTCCAGATTCCCTTCGGCTTCATTTCCGACCGCATCGGCCGCCGTCCGGTGATTTACCTGGGGCTGATCGTCTTCGCCCTGGGCAGCGTGCTGGCGGCCAATGCCGATTCGATCTGGGGTGTGATCGCCGGACGCATCCTGCAAGGCGCCGGAGCGATTTCCGCAGCGGTCATGGCGCTGTTGTCAGACCTGACCCGGGAACAGCATCGGACCAAGGCCATGGCCATGATCGGCATGACGATCGGCCTGTCGTTCGCGGTCGCCATGGTGGTGGGACCGTTGCTGACCCGCGCCTTCGGTCTGTCCGGGTTGTTCCTGGCCACGGGCGGCATGGCGCTGTTCGGCATCGTGATCGTGATGTTCATGGTGCCGCGTTCCACCGGGCCGTTGCAGCATCGCGAGTCCGGCGTCGCGCGCCAGGCGCTGATGCCGACGCTCAAGCATCCGGACCTGTTGCGCCTGGACCTGGGCATTTTTGTGTTGCACGCGATGTTGATGTCGAGCTTCGTTGCATTGCCGCTGGCCCTGGTCGAAAAAGCCGGACTGCCCAAGGAGCAGCACTGGTGGGTGTACCTGACCGCGCTGCTGATTTCTTTCTTCGCCATGATCCCGTTCATTATCTACGGCGAGAAGAAACGCAAAATGAAACGAGTTTTATTGGGCGCAGTGCTGACCCTGATGCTCACTGAGCTATTCTTCTGGCAGTTCGGCGATAGCTTGCGGGCTCTGGTCATCGGGACGGTGGTGTTCTTCACCGCGTTCAACTTGCTGGAAGCTTCATTGCCATCGCTGATCAGCAAGGTTTCACCGGCGGGCGGCAAGGGCACGGCAATGGGGGTTTATTCCACCAGCCAGTTCCTGGGTTCGGCACTGGGCGGGATCCTCGGCGGCTGGATGTTCCAGCATGGCGGTTTGTCGGTTGTGTTCCTTGGATGCGCCGGGCTGGCTGCCCTCTGGCTGGCCTTTGCTGTTACCATGCGCGAACCTCCCTACGTGACGAGCCTGCGCTTGCCGTTGTCGCCTGAAGCGATCCGCGAAGCGGGTCTGGTCGAGCGCCTGATGGCCGTTGTTGGGGTAACAGATGCAGTGATTGTCGCGGACGAAGCGGCGATTTACATTAAATTGGACACCGAACTATTGGATCGCACCACCCTCGAGCGTCTGGTGAACAACCCGACCGCGACAGCGTGCGAAGCCTAGGAGAACGTTATGGCCCGTGGGGTTAACAAAGTCATACTGGTCGGCACTTGCGGCCAGGATCCCGAAGTTCGCTACCTGCCGAACGGTAACGCCGTGACCAACCTGAGTCTGGCGACCAGCGAACAGTGGACCGACAAGCAAACCGGTCAGAAGGTTGAGAAGACCGAATGGCACCGTGTGTCGATGTTCGGCAAAGTTGCAGAGATCGCCGGCGAGTACCTGCGTAAAGGTTCGCAGGTCTACATCGAAGGCAAGCTGCAGACCCGCGAGTGGGAAAAAGACGGTATCAAGCGTTACACCACTGAAATCGTGGTCGACATGCAAGGCACCATGCAGCTGCTGGGCGGCCGTCCACAGCAGGGCGACCAACAAGGCGGGGGCAATAACTACCAGCAGTCCGCCCCGGCCCCACGCCAACAGGCTCCGCGTCCGCAGCAGTCGGCACCGCAACAGTCGCGTCAGGCTCCAGCTCCACAGCAGGCCGCGCCGCAACCGGCTCCGGATTTCGACAGCTTTGATGACGATATCCCGTTCTGAGATCCACCAGAGACTTAACTGTAAGGTTTAGCCTCGAAACCCCCGATCGGTCCTCTGGACGGGTCGGGGGTTTTCTTTTGCGCTCCTACAAGGCAGTCACGTTAGCCCGCGCCGTGTGCAGTTTTTTGTAGCTGTCGATCAGACGCAGGTGTCTATCGAGCCCCTCCAGTTTCATGCTGGTCGGCGTCAATCCATGGAAGCGTACGCTGCCGTCCACCGATCCGATCGCTGCATCCATCCGCTCGTTGCCAAACATCCGGCGGAAATTGGCCTCGTAGTCTTCCAGTTCCAGGTCTTCATCCAGTTTCATCTCCAGCACCACGTTCACGGCCTGGTAGAACAAGCCGCGCTCGACCGTGTTGTCGTTGTACTGCAGGAACATTTCCACCGCCTCTTTCGCCTCTTCATATCGCTGCAAGGCGAGATAGATCAGCAGCTTCAACTCCAGGATCGTCAGTTGACCCCAGGCGGTATTGTCGTCAAATTCGATGCCGATCAAGGAGGTGATGTCGGTGTAGTCGTCCAGCTCGCTTTCCACCAGGCGCTCAGCCAGCGCTTGCAGTTCGTCTTCGTCCAGGCGGTGCAGGTTCAGGATGTCGGCGCGGAAGAACAGCGCTTTATTGGTGTTATCCCAGATCAGATCGTCCACCGGATAGATTTCCGAATAGTCCGGCACCAGGATACGGCACGCCGTCGCGCCGATATGCTCGTAGACCGCCATGTACACTTGCTTGCCCATGCCTTCGAGAATGCCGAACAAGGTTGCGGCTTCGTCGGTATTCGAGTTTTCACCCTGGCCGGAGAAGTCCCACTCCACGAATTCGTAATCCGACTTGGAGCTGAAAAAGCGCCACGACACCACGCCGCTGGAGTCGATGAAGTGCTCGACGAAGTTATTCGGCTCGGTCACCGCATGGCCTTCGAACGTCGGCTGGGGCAAGTCGTTGAGGCCTTCGAAACTGCGACCCTGGAGCAATTCGGTCAGGCTGCGTTCCAGCGCCACTTCCAGGCTCGGGTGCGCGCCGAACGAGGCGAACACGCCGCCGGTACGGGGGTTCATCAACGTGACGCACATCACCGGGAACTCACCACCCAGGGATGCATCCTTCACCAGCACGGGGAAGCCTTGCTCTTCCAGCGCCTGAATACCGGCCAGTATCCCGGGGTATTTCGCCAGCACGTTGGCCGGCACATCCGGCAATGCAAATTCACCTTCGATGATTTCGCGTTTTACCGCGCGCTCGAAGATCTCCGACAAACACTGCACCTGAGCTTCTGCCAGCGTGTTGCCGGCACTCATGCCGTTGCTCAGGAACAGGTTTTCAACCAGATTGGACGGGAAATACACCACCTCGCCATCCGACTGGCGCACGTACGGCAGCGAGCAGATGCCGCGCTCTTCATTGCCCGAGTTGGTATCGATCAGATGGGAACCGCGCAGCTCGCCGTCGCGGTTGTAAATCTTCAGGCAGTACTCGTCGAGGATTTCGGCCGGCAGTGCATCTTTACGGCCAGGCTTGAACCAGCGTTCGTCCGGGTAGTGGACGAACGCTGCGTTGGCGATGTCTTCGCCCCAGAACTGATCGTTGTAGAAGAAGTTGCAGTTGAGTCGCTCGATGAACTCGCCCAATGCCGACGCCAGCGCGCCTTCCTTGGTCGCACCCTTGCCGTTGGTAAAACACATTGGCGAGTGCGCATCGCGGATATGCAGCGACCACACATTGGGCACGATATTGCGCCACGAGGCGATTTCGATCTTCATGCCCAAGTCCGCCAGAATGGCCGACATATTGGCGATGGTCTGCTCCAGCGGCAGATCCTTGCCCGCAATATAAGTGCTCGCCTCTGAGTTGGACGCCGGCATCAGCAACGCCTGGGCATCGGCGTCGAGGTTGTCCACCTCTTCGATCACAAACTCAGGCCCGGCTTGCACCACTTTTTTCACGGTGCAACGGTCGATGGAACGCAGGATGCCCTGGCGGTCCTTGTCTGAGATGTCCGCCGGCAATTCGACCTGGATCTTGAAAATCTGGTTGTAACGGTTTTCCGGGTCAACAATATTGTTCTGCGACAGGCGGATGTTATCGGTGGGGATATTGCGCGTACTGCAGTACAACTTCACAAAATACGCCGCACACAACGCCGACGAAGCCAGGAAGTAGTCGAACGGACCCGGTGCCGAGCCATCGCCCTTGTAGCGGATAGGTTGGTCGGCCACCACCGTGAAGTCATCGAACTTGGCTTCAAGCCGAAGGTTGTCGAGAAAGTTGACCTTGATTTCCATGGGGGATTACCAGAATAACGGGCTAGACGATTTGGCCGCCATTATCCGGCTTTTCAGCTGTAAGTCTTGTGGTTGTCTGGTTCTGAGCCAGGTTTACACGTGCTTCACCCCAGCGCCCGATGCACGGCACCGGCCTTTTTATGAGCGATAAATTGTTCAATCGAGTATCAAGTGTGGCAAGAAACGGCTCGAATCCTTGGTAATCAAGCTGTTGTCCTCACGCACACCAATCCCCGCCGCCTGATCGCCGATCACCCAGGAGCCGATCAATGTGTAGCTGTCGCCAAACTTCGGCAGCGGCGCGAATTCCTGAAGGATGAACGGCGCGTCGGTGTAAGGCCCGTCCTCTTTCACGGTCAGGCCCTCGGCGGTTTGCAATTCGATGTTGGCGCCTTCGCGCGAGAAGAACGGCTTGCGCACCCAGCCCTTGGGCACCGCTTTGTTCGAGTCGCAATCCAGGTGGGCGGCGAGCAGGTTCGGATGGCCTTTGTTGAACTCCCACAGCAGCGGCAGAATGCCTTTGTTGGAGAGGATGGACTTCCAGGCCGGCTCGAAAAACTGCGTATCGCTTTGGGCAATCGCTGCACCAAAGGGCTCGTGAAAGATGAACTCCCAGGCGTGCAGCTTGAACAGGTGGGGGATCCAGCGATCTTCCAGATCGACGAAGCGTCCGTCACTGGTCAGGCCAATGTCTTCGATGTCGATGTGGCGCGATTCGATGCCGACTTTCTCTGCGATCAGGCGCAGGTAGTCGGTGGTCCCCTTGTCTTCGACCGAGTCTTTCATCGAGGCGAAATAGAAGGGCTGTTTGAGCTGTAGCTGAGCAAAGGCCTGATGCAGTCTGGTGTCGATGCTGTTGAACTGGTCGGCATGTCTGGGCAGCAAACCGCGTTCGATGCACTGCTCCAGCCAGCCCCACTGAAACGCCGCGGCCTCATACAGGCTGGTCGGCGTGTCGTAGTTGAGCTCCAGCAACTTGGCGGGGCCGCTGCCGTTGTAGGAGAAGTCCATGCGCCCGTACAGATGCGGATGACCTTCGAGCCATGACGTACGAATCAGATCGTAGAACGGCGCGGGGATGCTCAGGCGCTCCAGCAACTCCTCACTCTGCACCACGCGGGCCACCAGATCCATGCACATCCCATGAATTTCTGTGGTCGGGTCTTCGAGATCGTCCTCGATCTGCTTGAGCGTGAATTGGTAATACGCGCTCTCGTCCCAATAGGGTTCGTCGTCGATGGTATGGAACAGAAAGCCAAGGCTGTCGGCGGTCTGTTTCCAGTCATGACGTTCTGCACAGTGGATCTTCTTCATGGCCCGGTTTCCTTAACTGCTTGAACCGCCAAAACTCTTGCCCGATCCACCCCAGCCGCTGCGTGCAGTGGCCTTGCTGCCGAAACCGCCACGGGAGGTGGACGAGGCAACGGAAACCGGTTTGCTGGCGGAACGAATGGAGTCGGCGTAATTGCTGCTGCCGTATCGCGCCTGATTGGATTTGGTAAAGGTCGAGCCCTTGGCAATCCGCTGTCCGAGCGTCGACGACGCATAACTGCCGCGATCATCGCGGTAGCGGTACACCGGTTGGGAGTGATAGCTGTTGCGGTTGTTGCTCAGCATGTTGCCGATCAACAAACCGGTCAGCAGGCTGGTGCCGGAGAACCCCGAACCGCCACTGTTCGCTTCCGAGCCTGGCAATTGAGCCTTGGCAGCGTCCACTTGGGATTGCGTCACCTCGCCATCGGCGGTCAGTTCGAAGCCGCCGAGCTTGGGGATGAACTTGCCGGCGGAATCCTGCTGGCACCAGTCGGCGACAAAGTCGGCATCGCAATCGGCCTGGTTGTCGTACACCGGCGCAATACGGCGATGCTCGGCCATGGCGGTCATGTAGGCGTCAGAGCAGACGTCCACCGGAAGCTTTTCATCGGCGCATTGCTGAACGGACTGGAAGTTGTACTTCTTCTGTACGGGGTAGGTTTTTTCAGTCGGCCCGCAGCCTGATATCGCCATGGCGACCGACGCTGCCAGCGACAACTGAACGTACTTGCTTCGTTTCATCGGGAGCTCCGTGCGCAATCAGTTCTGGGAAGGGGTCATGCAGGCGGCGTTCAACATGCCGACGCTGATGGCCACAGCAGCGACATAGATGCCCGCCGCGATCTCGCCTTTTTTGATGCGTTGCGAAGCGCCTTTGAGCACCAGGCTGGTCATCAGGAATGCCAGCAGTTGCACGAACGCGGCGATCACCGCCCAAACGACGAAATCCAGAATACTGATCGAGTAGGCGATCACATTGCTGGTAGGAATCGCGAAACCAATGATGGCGCCGCCCAGGGCGATCGCGGCCGCCACGTTACCTGAACGGATCAGTTCGAACTCTTTGTGCGGGGTGATTCGGGTGTAGATGAACTGGAACAGCGCAAACAGCACCGCAGCACCAAGGATGTACAAAACAAACCCGAGCACCGCGGCTTTGTTCAGGGAGATGGAGAGTGCTTCTAGCATGGACTTCTTCCTTTTTAAATAATGTTCAGGTCGGTGGTGTACAGCGACATCCCCAGCGAAGTGCTCAGGCTGATGGTGCCCTCGGCGTCTTCTTCGACGGAAAACAGCAGGAACTCCCTGCGCTCGGTCAGGCCGGTTTCGCGGGCATACAACATCGAACGGTGCTCGATGCTGTAGGACTCATCCGGATTGCTCAGGTGTTCACTCAACGCCACCAGTTCCGTCTGACCGTTCTCGGTGCCCCATTCGCGGGTATATTCGACCTCGTTGTGGGTGTAGGTCGGCAGCCCGATCAGGCTTTGAGGGCCGGCCAGCCGACGCAGCTCCGCTTCGCTGCTGATGGTGATGTAACTGAGGTAATTGAACAGGATCACCGATTCGACCTGGCCGGCGATGCCGCCGGTGGTGTGCACTTGCAGCCAGTAGTCTTCGTCATTCATGTAATAGCGCGACAGCCAGGTGGACTGCCCGAGATCAACGGTGCCTACACTCCAGATCTGCTGGGAGTCCGGGATGAGCACCGTGGTTTTTTCGTCAAGCAGCAATCTCAGGGTGCTGTCGAACATTACGCCCTTGCCCGTTGCAAGACCCAGCGGACCGGTGACCGGCAGGGTTTCGTTGGCTGGCCATTTCGATTCTGATTTAGCTTTCGGGGCCTCAAACCCCATCAGCTGTTTAAACCATCCCATTGGAGATTTCCTTGAGGCGAGTGGAGGCGAGCCTGGTGCCTTCGAATGCGATTATCGGACGGCATTTAACCTGCTGCGCGATGCAGATAAAAGCACTTTGGCCGCTATGAAGCCGGCGAACGCACCAAACAGATGCCCTTCGAAGGACACGCCCTGACGCGGAAAAAAACCGAAAATCAGACCGCCATACAGCAGCGCCACGATACTGGCGATGATCAGGTTCCCCCAGCTCCGATGGAACCAGGCGCGAGACAGGAGGTAGGCCCACAGCCCGAATACCCAGCCGCTGGCGCCAATGTGCACGCCGGCAAAACCGAACAGCCAGATCAGCGCGCCCCCCAGTAGCACAATGATCGCGCTGACGACGACGAACCGCTTGAGCCCGTCGATCATGACCAGGGTGCCGAGTATCAGAAAGGGAATCAGGTTGGCGCTCAGGTGCGCGAAGGAGGCGTGCAAAAAGGGAGAAGTGATGATGCCGCCGAGGCCGTGCAGCGTTCTCGGCACCAGACCGAAGGCGATGAGGCTGTAGCCGGTCGCCACATTGAACAGCTGCAGCGCAAGCATGAAAATGGCCAGCCCTGCGATTGTCTTGAAACCCTTCAGGGCATCCATCCTTGACCTCGATTCGACAAAAAAGCAACGAACTAAATCCGCGCTGTTTACTGAATCGATTTTTTCTTCAGGCGCTCAAGAATCGCGTTGGCGCTGCCGGTGTCCGGTGTGATGCCTGCTTCGCGCAGTTTGCGCTCCAGGTCGGTGCCGGTCGACGCGTCGGCCAGTTGGTCTTGGGCTTGCAGCTCTGCAGCGCGCTGCTGCTGTTTGGCCTGCAGACGGTTCAACGTTCCGACGGCGGTTTCCAGCTTGCCGTTGGCGCCGCCACTGGCGATCGAAGCGCTGACCTGGGCTTTCTGTACGCTTTCGCGCGCCTTGGCCATGTCCACTTGCTGGCGCAGGCTTTTGATGCGGCTTTCGGCCTTGGTGATGTCTTTACGCATATTGTCTGCGTAACCGCCGAATTCGGCGGCCTGCTTCTGCTCGACCTCCAATTCGCTGGTCAGGGTCGAGATGGCTTCGGCCACTTCAAGAGCCAGGTCTTCACGGTTGGCCTGAATCGCGGCCATGGCTTTGGACTCCAGGTCCTTGATCTTGGCGTTGTGCTCGCTGACGCGGTCGGCCGACAGTTTGTGCTTGGCCATGATGGTGATCAGCTCGCGCTTGGCGTTGGCCAGGGCGCTGTCGGCATCGCGAATTTCCTGGTCGAGGATGCGCAGGGCCTGTTGGTCGGCGATGGCCTCACCGGCTTCGTTGGCACCGCCACGCAGCGCGGTGAACAATTTGCTCCAGATGGACTGAGTCATTGGTTATTCCCGAAAATTAATTGAAGAAACGTTCAAAGGCTTCGCTGGCGCGCTGGACGTTGTCGACGAGGGTTTTGAGCTCGGTCACGACGTTGGTCAGGCTCGAGTCGGAGCTCAGCGCGCCGAACATGTTGTAAACAACCTGCCCGTTGGGCATGGATTCGATACCGATCGAAGACAGCGGAAACATTTCCCGGCTGCGCAGCACGGCATCATTGAAGGCCGGCACGTCTTTGATCGACTCGACATCAACCAGAACGGTATCCACGATGAGCTGATCGCCCACCACTGCGATGTAAATTGGCAAGCCACCGAAGTCGTTCATTTGCAGCTTGATGCTGGACTCGGAACCCTGGACAAGGGAGAGGGTGATGTCGTTCGAGACCACTTCTTCCAGGGCTTGAAGGGCGCTGTAGAGGCGATCGATGTTCCAGTTGTTACCTGCGCTCATGTAATTCTCCGACATGAATGAGCCAGCCCGAATCGGTTGGCGTAGCTGTTTCTCCAACTGCTTGAGCAGGCTTCGGTTTTCGGGAAGCACCCAAGTCTCGTGTTTCACATAACCGGCGGCACCCAGGCCCGCGCGCATCTGCTTCATGTAAAAACTCGACGGTTTTTTCGCGGAGGGTTTCGAGCGCTCTCCCTTTCGGCTCGCGGAATCGCTTACAGACCCGTCAGGCGGATCCGATGGAGAGCTGCTTGTCATGGTGCTGGCCTCGTTGTGAACACTTACGCGCCAAGACACTACAGGCAATGTCTGCAGCCCTCAACAGCTCACGCGTGAGATTTTATGACAAGCATGCGAGCGTATGAAAAAGGCCAGTAACGTGCGAACGCTACTGGCCTTTTGGTTTTGGAGTGAGGCGTTTAGCGCCTGGCCGCCAGGAACTCGTCGGTGGACACTACGCTGGCGTAGGCGAAACCCAGGGCCGACATGAAGGCGGCGTGCACGTGGGCTGCGGGAACCACAACACCGTTGAATTCCAGATCGCGGGAGGCACAGGCGTCGTGGATGACCGTGACTGTGTAGCCCAAGTCGGCCGCGGCGCGGGTGATGCCGTCGACGCACATGTGGCTCATGCTGCCGACCACTACCAATTCCTTGATGCCTTGTTCATCGAGAATGGACTGCAGTTCGGTTTCGCGGAACGAATTGACGAAGTGCTTGAGCACGACCGGCTCGTCGGCGCGGTTGAGGACTTTGGGGTGTAGCTTCGCGCCTTCTGAGCCGGGCGTGAAGAACGGCGCGTCGTCGGAGGTGAATTCGTGGCGGATATGCACCACCGGATCAGCGGCGTCGCGGAAGGCTTTGATCAAGCGTACGGCGTTGTCCGCAGCGGCGTCGGCACCGGCCAGTGGCCACTTGCCTTGGGGGAAGTAGTCGTTCTGAATATCGACTACGATAAGGGCTTGCTTGGCCATGACTGTTTCCTCGAAGTGTGAGTTGGTGTGGAATGAAGTATCGGGTCTGGCAGGCCGTGCGAGGATTGGCCGCGCCGACAATAGCAGGGGGAAAACTGACAATGGACGCGCAAAGGGCAATCGTCGAACTGGCTGTGCTGATCTATCCCGGTGCGCAGATGGCCGCGGTGCATGGGCTGACGGACTTGTTCGCGGTGGCGAACCGGATTGCCGCCGAGCATCAGAGTGCGCAGTTGCCGCAATTGCGGGTCAGCCATTGGCTGGTCGATGGCGAGCAGGTCCCCGAGCGGGTCTATGACAGCCATCCCGCCCTGGACAACGCATTGGTGGCGGTATTGATCCCGCCGTCGATCGCCGGTTTTTCCGAAGGCCAGGCACCACAGGCGTTGATCCGCTGGCTTCGTCAGCAGCACGCCAACGGCGCGATCCTCGGCGGCGTCTGCGTGGGTTCGATTCTGTTGGCCGAGAGCGGCCTGCTCGACGGTCGTAGCGCCACCACCCACTGGACTTCGGCCAAGACGTTTGCCGAGCGTTACCCGGCGATCAGGCTCAAGGCCGATACGCCCATCGTCGACGACGGCGACTTGATCACCACGGCCGGTTTGATGGCCTGGTCCGAACTGGGTTTGCGTCTTGTAGACCGTCTGCTCGGGCCGAGCATCGCCACCAGCACTGCTCGTTTCCTGGTCGTGGAGCACAGCGACAGCGCGAGCGAGTGCGGCAGCAATTTTTCACCGATCCTCAGCCATGGCGATGCGTCGATACTCAAGGTTCAGCACTGGTTGCAAAGTACCGGCGCTACGGATGTGTCGCTGACGGCAATGGCCGAGCGGGCAGGGCTGGAAGAGCGCACGTTCCTGCGCCGATTCCGCGCGGCGACCGGCTTGAAACCCACCGAGTACTGCCAGCATCTGCGGGTCGGTAAGGCGCGGGAAATGCTCGAATTCACCAACGGCACGATCGATCACATCGCGTGGACGGTCGGGTATCAGGACCCCGGAGCGTTTCGGGCGACGTTCAAGAAGATTACCGGGTTGGCGCCGAGTGATTATCGGGCACGGTTTGGGGTGACATCGAGTGCGGCTACCCGCTAAGCGCATCACCCCAAATCCCCTGTGGGAGTGTGCCTGCTCGCGAAAGCGTCCTTTCGGTCACATCAAATTTGACTGTGCTGCCGCTTTCGCGAGCAGGCTCGCTCCCACATTTGATTTGCGCCATTCGTGCAGAATGCAGGAATTGAAGCCCATGTCGTGCAGAATCAAACAGGCCTAGTGCCATCACGCTTCCCACAACTGGCTGATTTAAAAACCGTTTCGTGCCAGTCATCCTTGGCCTGATCTCTGCACCCTTCCAGTTACATTCATCAAGCGCCGATTGAAGGGGGATGCATGACCCCAGCAACCCGCAAGAAAATCGTGGTCGCCCATTCAGTGCGCCCCGACGCTCCCCGGCACGAAGTCGAAACCAATCGCGCGCTGGCCCGTTGGCTGGCGCAAATCCTCGGGCTCAAATTCGGTGGCAGTTACGACCCTCAATTGCACAGCGGCCAAGACCTCTATCTGTTACCCACCCAGACCCTGGTAGGCGCCGCGGCTGCCCGACAATTAGGCGTGAAAGGGCCGGAAGATTTGTGGGGTGGTTACGTCGACCATGACTTCATTTGCACCAAAGCCATCAGCCACGGGCTGCGCAACAAGAATGCCCACGCCCCTGAAGGTTGGTCGCCATTGTTTTCCGGGCGCGTGCGCAGCGTGGTGCTCGATGGCCTCAGTGTGTTTTCGCTGGACGATGCGCGCCCCGCGGCAGAACACCTGCTCTACACCGGTCCGATTCGCCTCAAACCGATCCATGCCTGTGCCGGACGCGGCCAGGAAGTGATCAAGAGCCTCGACCAGTTCGATGCGATCCTTGCCAGACCCGATGCCGAAACCTTGTTCAACGAAGGCGTGGTGCTGGAGCAGGACCTGGACCAGGTCATCACCCACAGCGTTGGCCAGAGCTTCATCGGCGACAGGGTGTTGAGTTATTGCGGTGATCAATACTTGACCAAAGACGGTCAAGGCGAGCAGGTTTATGGGGGCTCCAATCTGCTAGTGGTACAGGGTTATTACGAGGACTTGCTGGAGTTGGCACTGCCTGACGCTGTGCGGCTGGCGATCCAGCAAGCGCAGGTATTCGACAGCGCAGCGGACGAATCCTATCCAGGCTTCTATGCCTCGCGGCGCAACTATGACATCGCCCAAGGACTGGACAGCAACGGCAAACCGCGCAGCGGGGTGCTTGAACAATCCTGGCGCATGGGCGGTGCCAGCAGTGCCGAAGTGGCGGCCTTGCAGAGCTTTGTCAACGATCCGGGGATGCGTGCGATTCGCGTGTCTTCAGTAGAGCAGTACATCGATCAGCCGCTGCCCGCGGACGCCATCGAGGTCTATCGCGGGCCGGCGCAAACCAGTGATTTTCTACTCAAGTACGTAACGGTTAAATCCTATGACGGCTAGAAGTGAAACCATTCAGATCGACATCGACGATGAACAGATGACCGGAACCTTTCTCAGCCCCAAATCCAAAGTCCCGGGCGTGCTGTTCGTGCACGGCTGGGGCGGCAGCCAGGAGCGGGACCTGGAACGAGCCAAAGGCATCGCAGGCCTGGGTTGTGTGTGCCTGACGTTCGACTTGCGCGGGCACACGGGTGGCACCGGGATTCCACTGACGCGTGTAACGCGTGAAGACAACCTGCGCGACCTGCTGGCGGCCTACGACCGATTGCTCGCCCATCCCGCGCTCGATACCTCGGCGATTGCCGTGGTCGGCACCAGTTATGGCGGGTATCTGGCGTCGATCCTGACGTCGTTGCGCCCCGTTCGCTGGTTGGCGCTGCGAGTGCCGGCGCTGTATCGCGACGATCAATGGAACACACCCAAGCGTGACCTGGACAAGCCCGACCTGCGTGACTACCGCAGCACCCTGGTACGCGCCGACAGCAATCGTGCGTTGCATGCCTGTTCGCAATTTACCGGGGATGTGTTGTTAGTCGAGTCCGAAACCGATGACTATGTGCCCCACGCAACCATCATGAGTTACCGGGCTGCGTGTCAGCAGACGCATTCCCTGACCCACCGGATCATCGATGGTTCGGATCACGCCTTGAGCGATCCAGTGTCGCAGCAGGCCTATACCTCGATCCTGGTGGGCTGGATTACCGAGATGGTCGTTGGTGAGCGGTTGAGTATTATTCAATCGAGCTGACCGGGTGGTGTTCTTGCGATCAATCGCGAGCAAGCTCGCTCCCACAGTGATTTGTGTCGATCTCAGGATCTTTGACCAGCGCCGATCAAATGTGGGAGCGAGCTTGCTCGCGATGACTGCATCCGTCTCGCCGCAACTCTCAAGAAGGTTTCTTTGCAATCCGCAGCGACTTGGCCTTGGCCTCCACCACCAAATACATCACCAAGGTAATCAACAACGGCAAGATGAAATAGATCGCCCGATAAGCCAGCAATCCCGCCACCAGGCTCCCCCGCGAAGCCTCATGTTGCAGCAGCGCCACGAACACCGCCTCCAGCACCCCAAGCCCGGCCGGGATGTGCGTAATCACTCCGGCGATGGCGCTGATCAACAGCACCCCAAGCACCAGCGGATAGTCCAGTTTGCTCGGCAACAGGGTGAAAATCACCGCTGCCATCAGCGACCAGTTCAGCGCGCCGAGTGCCAGTTGCAGGACCGCCATGCGCAGGGACGGCAGATTGATTTCCACCCCGCGGATCGACCATTCCCGGCGCCGGGAAAACTGACAGGCCACCAGGTACCCCGCGCTCACTATCAGCAACAACACGCCGACACCTTGCAACGCACCGGTGCTCAGCTTCCAGCCTGGTGGCATTCGCACCAGGCCGCTGGTGAACACCACACCGGCAATGGTCATGTAGCCGAACCAGTTGGTCGCCAGGCTCAGGCCGAGGATTTTCGCGATGTTGCTTTTGCTCACCCCGAGACGCGAATACAGGCGATAACGCATGGCAATGCCGCCGACCCAGGCGCTCAGGTTGAGGTTGAAGGCGTAGCTGATGATCCCCACCGGCAGAATCTGCTTCCAGGTCAGGTCCTGGCGAATATAGGTCCGTCCGATCAGGTCGAAGCAGGCGTAGACCAAGAAGCTCACCAGTGTCAGTCCGGAGGCAATGATCAGCGTGCGTACCTTGAAATCAGCGAGGTTGTTGAACACTTCATCCCATTCGATGCGCTGGGCGAGCATCGTGAACAGGACGATCAGCGCCAGGAAAAACAGCATCGTCAGCGGTTTCTTCCAGCGGCTCCAGCGCGACTTGTGCGGGTGCTCGGCGTGGGTTGCCGGTTGTGTTTCAGAGTGGCTCATCAGGTGTCACTCCGGGCTGTGTGGGAAAATGGTTTGAGGCGCGGCTTGTGCGCTGGCAGCCAGCCGGCCCAGGCCGGGAAGTGCCGCAGGAAGTGAAACACCAGAAAACCGACGGTCATGTGCCAGACCCGTCCGCGAGGGGACTTGTCCGCGGACATGGCCTTGCAATGGTTGTTACTCAGGTCCTCGAGGCGTTCGGACAGTTCGCGGTTGAAGGCGCGATCGCGGATCAATACGTTGGCCTCCAGATTCATGGACAGGCTCAACGGATCGAGGTTGCTCGAACCCACCGTGCTCCAGTCCTCATCCACCAGCGCGACTTTGCCGTGCAGCGGCCGCTCGCAATATTCGTATATCTGCACGCCGGACTTGAGCAGATAGTCATAGGTCATGCGCGCCGCGAGTTTGGCTACCATCATGTCCGGCTGGCCCTGCAAAATCAGCCGCACATCGACGCCACGCCGGGCCGCGTTGCGGATCTCGCGCAGCAGCCGATAACCCGGAAAGAAGTAGGCATTGGCGATGACCACGCGACGCTGGGCACTGCGCAGCACCTGCTGGTAAACCTCTTCGATGTCGGTCGTATGTTCGCCATTGTCGCGGTACACCAGGCGCACCTGACCGTCGTGATCGCTGAAGGCCAGCTCCTGGCGCCGCTGCCGGCGACGTTGCCACCAGTATTTGGCCCGAGCCGGACGGCCGCTTTGCAGCAGGGCGAAGTGGTGGATGTCGGCCACTGCCGGCCCTTGCACCTCCACCGAATAGTCCTGTTTGGCCTCGGGGCCGAAGTCGGCCAGATGGTCGGCGGAAAAGTTGATGCCGCCGATGAACGCAATCGTGCCGTCCACGACCACTATCTTGCGATGCAGGCGGCGAAACCAGTTGGTACGAATGCCGAAGTGCTTGGGCGCGGGGTCGAAAATCTGGATACGCACGCCGGCCTCGCTCAACGCCGCGAGAAAGGCGGTACTCAGCTCACCGCAGCCAAAACCGTCGAGGCTGGCGGTGACCCGCACACCGCGTTTCGCAGCATCGATCAGCACTTGCTGCAGCTCATCGCCGACCTTGTCCTCGAATATGATGAAGGTTTCCAGGAGGATTTCGCTCTTGGCCTGGCGCATAACCTCGAACACCCGGGGAAAATACGCTTCGCCGTTTTCCAGCAGGACCAGTCGATTGTTGCCCTGCCAGCCGTATTCGACATCGATAGCGCCGGGCTCACGGACGGGCGGGGTGGTGGATAAATGTTCCACGCTGGTTTTTTCCATCGACGGGCTGCTCATAGCTCAATCTCCACCGACAGCGGTGCATGATCGGAAAGGTGCGACCAGGGCCGCGCCGCCAGCACTTGCGGGCGGCTGGCCTTGAGGTTGCGCACGTAGATGCGGTCCAGGCGCAACGTCGGCAGGCGTGCCGGAAAGCTGCGTGCCGGTTTGCCGTGATGTTCGGCGAACACTTCCCGCAGACCACAGGGCTTGAGCAGGGCATCGGCGCGCTGGCGCCAGTCGTTGAAGTCACCGGCAATTACCACCGGGGCATCGGCCGGCAGCTCTTCGAGGCGGCTGACCAGTAACTTGAGCTGTTCATTGCGGTGGCTTTCGCGCAGGCCCAGATGAACACAGATGGCGTGCACTTCCTGACCGTCGCCGGGCAGGCGCAGCACGCAATGCAGGATGCCCCGGTTCTCATGACCGCTGATGGACACGTCGAGATTGTCATGGCGAATGATCTGGAATTTCGACAGCAGGGCATTGCCGTGGTCGCCTGCCGGGTACACCGCGTTACGTCCATAGGCGAACTGCGGCCACAGGGTATCGGCGAGGAATTCGTACTGCGGCATCTGCGGCCAGTTGCTGTAACGCTGCGGATGAGACTCATGGGTGCCATGAACTTCCTGCAAAAACACCACGTCGGCGGACACGCTACGCACCGCTTCACGCAATTCGGGCAGGATGAAGCGCCGGTTCAACGCAGTGAAGCCCTTGTGGGTGTTGACCGTCAGTACGGTGAAACGGCGTATGGAGGCAATCGTTTGTGGCTGATCATCCGTGGCGCTGAGTTGCTCGGAAGTATTCATGGCAGCACTCCTTCGCCAGCAGGCTCGCCGGGTGCAGTGGCGAGGTTTTTGTCCAGATGAAAGCGTTGCAGAAGGCTGCGCGCATCGAAGGGCGCGCGGACTTTTATGTCGTTGTCGAAATAGCAGAACACCTCGCGGGATTTGCGCGCCTTGGGCTTTTGCTTCGGCGCGATCAACTGCGGGTCGCTCGGTTGCTTGCCCTGGTGCCAGGCCTCGATGCGGTCGCCCCAGCGTTTCAACGCTTGTGGCGTGTAGCCGCTGGCGTAAAGCTCCTCGGCCCCGTGCAGACGCAGGTAGACGAAGTCGCTGGTGATATCTTCGCGGTACGGCCATTTACCGGCGGTATCGGCGACGACCAGGGCGGTGTTGTAGCGCTTGAGCAGATGAACGAAGGCTGGGTCGATGAAGCTTTCATGGCGAATTTCCACGGCATGGCGCACAGGCTTTTTCCTGTAAGCCTTCATGCTGGCGTGAGCCACGTGCGAATCATGCTGACGGGCGAGGGCGGCGGCCTGTTCGGTATTGTGGGGCAGTTGTTGCAGAAAGGTTTCGAACAGTTCGGCATTGAATTTGAAGTTGGGCGGGAATTGCCAGAGGATCGGACCGAGCTTGTCCTTGAGTTCCAGCACCCCGGAGGCGAAGAAGTTTGCCAGGGGCTTGTGAATCTCTCGCAGACGTTTGACGTGGGTGATGAAGCGCGGGGCCTTGACGCTGAACACGAACTCCGTCGGCGTTTCGGCATACCACTGGGCGTAACGTTCGGGCCGTTGCAGGGCGTAAAACGATCCATTGATTTCGATGCTGTTGACGGCTCGCGACGCGAATTGCAATTCGCGCTTCTGGGGCAGCCCCTTCGGGTAGAAATCCCCCCGCCAGGGCGTGTAGCGCCAACCTGAAATACCAATGTGAATCGCCGCCATATCGCCTCCCGTCTAATGGTCTTCGGACTGCCCTGATCTTTTGATGACTGCGGGGTGAGGGATAAAGTTTCGACGAAAATACAGGCGGTACATCTTCGATAGGTCTCCAAAAATCCTGTGGGAGCGGGCTTGCCCGCGATGGCGGTGTGTCAGTCACATCATCGTTGGATGTGTCGCCGCCTTCGCGAGCAAGCCCGCTCCCACAGGGTTGATCAGTGACCGGCAATGAAGCGGGCGGAGCCTTCAGCCGGCTGCGCATGCACCGGGCCGAGGCGATCGAGACGCCCACTCCACGCAGTCAGCGCCAGCGCTACCAACACCACCAGCCCGCCAATCCACGCGGTATGGATCAAGCCCATGTGAGCGACGATCAAACCGCCGCCCCAGGCGCCACCGGCAATGCCGAGGTTGAAGGCAGCGATGTTCAGACCGGAGGCCACGTCCACGGCCTTGGGGGTGTAATGTTCGGCCTGACGCACCACATAAACCTGCAGGCCCGGTACGTTACCAAACGCAACCGCGCCCCAGACCAGCACGGTGGCCAGGGCCAGCCATGGGTTGCCAGCGGTAAAGGTCAGCATGAACAGTACGGCAGCGAGCAGGGCGAAGACGATTTTCAGGGCGCTGATCGGGCCGCGTCTGTCTGCCAGTTTGCCGCCCCAGATATTGCCGACCGCCACCGAGATGCCATAGACCAGCAGCACCAGGCTGACAGTGCCGGCGCTGAAACCGGAAATGTCCTGAAGAATCGGTGCCAGGAAGGTAAACGCGATGAACGATCCGCCGTATCCCACCGCGGTCATGGCGTATACCAGCAGCAAACGTGGTTGTTTGAGCACCTGCAATTGCTCCAGCAGCGAGGCCGGTTTGCTGTGGGTGATGTTCTTCGGCACGTACAGCAGGCTGCCGATAAAGGCGATTACACCCAGCGCGGACACGGCGAGGAAGGTTTCACGCCAGCCAAAATGCTGACCGATAAACGTCCCCAGCGGCACACCGGTGACCAGCGCCACGGTCAGGCCGGTGAACATGATGGCGATCGCACTGGCCGCTTTTTCCTTTGGCACCAGGCTGGTGGCGATGGTCGAACCGATCGAGAAGAACACCCCGTGGGCCAGGCCGGTGACGATCCGTGCAATGATCAGCGATTCGTAGCTGGGAGCTTGCCACGCCAGCAGGTTGCCCAGGGTGAACAGCACCATCAGCGACAATAACAGCAATTTGCGTGGGACTTTACCCGTGAGAGCGGTCAACACCGGGGCGCCAATCGCGACGCCCACGGCGTAGAGGCTGACCAGCAGCCCGGCGGACGGCAGGCTGACGCCGAGGTCGGTGCCGATGGTCGGTAACAGGCCAACGATGACGAACTCGGTCGTTCCGATGGCGAAAGCGCTGAGGGTCAGCGCGAGCAAGGCAATGGGCATGGCTGCAACTCCGGTGGATTTGTTTGATGGAGCGCAGTGTCGGGGTTTCGGTTGTGCGGAAAAATAGAGGGATGGGCATTTGATATTTGCGTGTAGGTCAAATATCTCGCAGGTAAATGGAACCGTGTGGCGAGGGAGCTTTGCAAATTGGTTGGTGATATTGCGGTACAACCGAACTTGATCGCCATTTGCCAATCAGTTTCTAACAGACCCTTTTCAAGGAGCTCCGCGTTTTGCTGAAGTTCAAGACCGCGATACTACTGGGGGCGTTGCTGTTTCTGGGCAGCAACGAGTTGGAAGCCGTCACGTTGCCGGGCGTTCCCGCCGCCGCTGAGGAAGCCGCGAAGCCGGAACCGCTGGTGCAAGGTGGTCTGCTCGGGGCCATCAGTACCAGCATCGACGACGTTCAGGACAAACTCGACCTCAACGAAGACCTGGTCGACGCCTGGCGCCTGCGGGCCGATCGGGCGGCGGATGAAGTGGACAAACTGGTCAATCGACCCTCGAGTCGTTCAGGCTGGAGTGTGGTGGGCGATTTTCTGATGTTGTCCGGGGTCTGGCTCGGTGTCTTTGCCTTGCTCACCGTACTGGGTGGCATTCTCGCCAAGCGCCTGAACCAGGGGCGCTGGCTGCGTACCCGTCAACGCAGCCAGGATTTGCTCATCTATCTGCTGCCTTACACTTTGCCGGCCGTGATCTGTCTGCCATTGACGCTCTACGTCAGCCACTTCCTGCCAGCCTCGGTGGGGCGCGCGCTAGCGCTGTGTTTCGCCTACGCCACCAGCAGCGGCATTTTCTCTACCTCAATGCTGCTCTGCGTCATTGTCATGTTCAACACCGGACACAAGCGCGCGGCGGTGCAGCTCATACGCGATTACTGCCCCAGACCGCTGTTCCTGATCGGCTTTCTGGCCGCCCTCAGCGACGCGTTGACCAGCCCGCAAATAGCGCGGCAACTGGGGGGCAATATCACCAGCAGCATTGCGGTATTCACCGGTCTGTTCGCCTCGATCATCTTCGGTTTGCTGGTGATCCGCCTGCGCCGCCCGGTGGCGCATCTGATCCGCAATCGACCGCTGGCCCAACGCCTCAAACAGCCTTCGTTGCAGGAGTCGCTGCGGATCTTTTCCGGGCTCTGGTACTTACCCATCCTGCTGATGGTCATGGTCTCGGCGATCAACCTGATCGGCGTTGGCGAGGACAATCAAAAGGCCCTGCGTTGTGCGCTGTTCACCACCATTCTGCTGATTGCCACGGTCTTTCTCAGCACGATCTTCCAGCACATGTTCAAGTCGCGCCAAGCCGAAGCGGTCAAGCGCAGCAGCGCCTACAAGGAACGGTTTCTCAGTCTGCTGCACGCCTTGTCGCGAATCGTCATGGCCGTGGCTTTCATTGAAATCCTTGGGCGGATCTGGGGTGTGTCGCTGTTCGAATTCGCCGAACGCAACTCGGTGGGCCGGGCGATCAGCGATTCATTAAGCCGCATCGGTCTAATTTTCCTGGTCACATGGCTGTTCTGGGTGGTGCTCGATACGGCGATCCAGGAAGCGCTGAAACCGCCGGTCAACAAACGCGCGGCGCAGCCCAGCACCCGCGTCAAAACCATCCTGCCGTTGCTGCGCAACGCGATCAAAATCATCCTGGTGGTGATCTGTGCGATCACCACCATGGCCAACCTCGGCATCAACGTCGCGCCGCTGCTGGCCGGTGCCGGGGTGGTCGGCCTGGCCATCGGTTTCGGTTCGCAGCAATTGGTGCAGGACGTCATCACCGGGCTGTTCATCATCATCGAAGACACCTTGTCGATCGGCGACTGGGTGGTGCTCGACTCCGGCCATGCAGGGACGGTCGAAGGCCTGACCATCCGCACATTGCGCCTGCGTGACGGCAAGGGTTTCGTGCACTCGGTGCCGTTCGGCCAGATCAAGGCGGTGACCAACCAGTCGCGACAATTCGCTTATGCGTTCTTCTCGGTGCAGTTCACCTACGACACTGACGTGGACAAGGCCATCGAACTGATCCGCGAGGCGGGTGATTCGATCCGTGACGATGCGTTCCTCAAGTACAACCTGCAAGGGCCGCTGGATGTGTTTGGCGTTGACAAGATGGACCTTAATGGCGTGGTCCTGACGGCACAGTTCCGCACTGTGTCGGGCGGGCAGTATGCGGTGAGCCGGGCGTTTAATCAGCGCTTGAAAAAGCTTGTGGATAACAGCCCGTGGGTGCATTTCGCGCAGACTTATCCACAGCAGGTGTTGATGCCCAAGCGGCAGGTGGATGAGCCGGAAGACGACGGGGTGATCACGGAGCATTCGTCGGTGTTGCTGCCGGATCAGCCGCGCACCCAATGATTTTTGTTGATGCTAGAGGCCTCTTCGCGAGCAGGCTCGCTCCCACATTTGATCTGTGTTTGAGTCAGGTTTTATGACCAACACACATCCCTTGTGGGAGCGAGCCTGCTCGCGAAGAGGCCAGACCAGACAACATCAGTGCTGGATCAGCTTGACCCGGATATCGGCACTGGCTTGCTGATCCAGCTCCAGCCAGAAAACCTGCTTGCCCGCAATCTCCGCTGCCGCCGGCAACCCATCGCGATACACCAGCCGATTACTCGCCACCGCCGGCACTTTCGCACCGGGTAACAGCGTGCCGGCGAGATTCAGCGGATCGACCCCGCACACCGCCACCAGACTCCCGTCATGCGGCCGTCGGCGCACTTCCCGCAGCAACGGAATCGCTTCAGGCAACGCGAACTGCTCGCCCGCCAGGCCGCTGACGAACCGCCCGCCGCGAATCTCGCCCCGGGCTTCCAGCCGATGGAACGTGCGCAGCAGTTCGCGCCAGCTCGGCAGCCAGTCAGCCTCGCGTTCCAGCAGACGCCAGAACACCACGCCATAGCGACGCAGCAAGGTCATGGCGATGTGTTCAAGGGTGTCGCTCGGCGTGGGCGCCGGACGCTGGTTATCCACTACCGGCACGGCAGCCCCGCGTCGCAACAAGGCCCAGCGCCCGGCATCGTCCATCCCGCCGACAAATGCCCCGCGCCCGCGTCGGCTGCTGCGGTTCTGCCGTTTGCTGGCGGGGGTGATCAGCGCTCGCAAGCCGGCGAAGCTGTCGGCATTCACCAGCCCGGCACCCACCAGTTCCTGCAGGGCGATTTCCAGCTCGGAGCGCAGCAGATGCGCCTCGTGCATCAGCTCATCGAAAAACAATGCGCCATGCTGGCTGAGGGCTTCGTGAACCTTCTGCGTCTTGGGCGACAGTGCGCTGGCCGGCGTTTGCTCGGTGATACTGCTCCACAACCCGACCTGACTGCGCGGCAACAGCACAATCGGCGTGCTGCGCAGCGCCGTGCTCGCGCTTTTGCCCCGTGGCGTCAGGCGAGTCCAGACCAGTTTGCCGCTGCGACACAGATCATCCAGCCAGCTCGCCGAATAGCCTTTGATGCGCGCCGGCAAAAGGTCGCTGTCCCAGGCCGAAGCCGCGGCGGGGTAGCCTTCGAACTGCGCGACCATGGTCGGCAAGACTGCGCTGCCCTGGCCTTGGGTCGCCACGGACAGGTGCTGCCAGTCAAACAGGAAGCGCATGAAATCCTGCAACGCCACCGGCTCGATTTCACGCCGCAGACGCTTGACCGTGTAGCGATGAATGCGCGCCAGCAAATGCCGTTCACACCATTCTTCCTGTTCCGCGCCAGGCGAAAACCGACCGCGCAGCACATAACCTTCGCGCTCCAGTTCAGCCAGTGCCTGGGTGACCCGCGCCGCTGGTAATCCCAGGGGTTCGGCAATCGCTTGCAGCGGTAATGGAGCAAAAGCGCTCAACCGTGCGCGGATCACTTCAAGTGTCGCAGCCTCCGGTTCCCAGGCTTCATCGAAACCGGGCAACGCCTCCAGCGGCGGCAACAAAGTGGTCTGGGGATAAATCGCCTGCACGCAGGTCAGCCGTTCCAGCGCCAGCCACAGCGATCGCCCGGTGTTGATCTGCAAACGGCTGGCCCGGCCGCTGTCGGCCAGGGCGTCGAGCCAATCACGCCAATCAGGGTTGGCCTGCGCCTCGGCGTCGGTGATGCACGCCAGGCTCATCAATGCTTCATGCATTTCATCGATGCCCGTGGGCGCGGGCCAGGCTTCGTCGCGAACGGCTTGAATCGCTTCGGCATCCAGTGCACCGAGGTCGTCGGTGGATTGCGGGTCGGTCCAGCGTCTGTTCAGTACCGCTTGAGTGCGGCGTTCTTCCAGCGGGGCATCATCGAGGAAGGTGTAGGGCCGGGCGCTGAGAATTTCTGCCGCCAGCGGCGAGGGTGCAGGCAGGTCGCGGCTGATCAGGCGGACGTCGCCCTGCTCCATGCGACGCAACAGGGCCAGCCAGCCTACACTGTCCATGGCGTCGTGGAGGCAGTCGTCGAGGGTCTGCTCCACCAGCGGGTGCTCGGGAATCTCCCGTTCGCCGGCGAGGTTTTCCACGCAGGCAATCTGGTCGGGAAACACGCTGGCGATCAGGTCTTCGCTTTTCATCCGCTGGATCTGCGGCGCGACCTTGCGCCCGCCGGTATACCGCGGCAGCGCCAGCGCCACCCCGGCATTCCAGCGCCAACGTACGCCGAACAACGGCGCTTCGAGCACCGCTTGGGTCAGGATGTGCTCGGCGCTGTTGCTGTGCAAATAGCGCCAGACGTCATCCAGATCAAAGCTGTGGCTGCTCGACAGCGACAGCACGATGGCATCCTCGCTGGCGGCCGCCTGCAATTCGAAGTTGAAGGTGCGACAGAAACGCTTGCGCAGGGCCAGGCCCCAGGCGCGGTTGATGCGGCTGCCGAACGGGGTGTGGATGATCAGCTGGGTGCCGCCGGATTCGTCGAAAAACCGCTCCATCATCAGCGTGTCTTGCGAGGGCAGGGCGCCGAGGGTCAGCCGGGCACGGGCGAGGTAATCCACCAGTTGCTCGGCACTGGCCAGATTGAGGCCCAGGGTGTCGGTCAGCCAGTCGAGCGCGGGCTGCAAATCCCCGGGCGTGGCGCCAAGCAGGGCGTCGAGTTGCCCTTGCAGGCGAGCCACGGCGAACGACAGTTCATCGCTACGACCGGGTGCTTCGCCGAGCCAGAACGGAATGGTCGGCGGTTGCCCCTGAGCGTCTTCGACCCGGACCTTGCCGGTTTCAACGCGCAGGATGCGATAAGAGGTGTTGCCTAGCTGGAAGACATCGCCGGCAATGCTTTCCACCGCGAAGTCTTCGTTGACGCTGCCAATGTTCAGCCCTTGGGGCTCCAGCAGCACGCTGTAGTCGGCGTTGTCCGGTATGGTCCCGCCGCTGGTCACGGCGGTCAGCTTGCTGCCCCGGCGACCGCGCAACGTGCGGGTCACGGCGTCGCGGTGCAGGTAGGCGCTGCGGATGCCCTGGCGACCGTTGTAGCCATCGGCGAGCATGTGCAGCAGTGCCTGATAATGCTGTTCGTCGAGTCCGGCATAAGGCGAAGCCCGGCGGAACATCTCCAGCAGCGCCTGTTCCTGCCATTCCTGGCAACTGACCTCGGCGATGATCTGCTGCGCCAGCACGTCCAGCGGTGCCTGGGGAATCTGCAGGGTGTCGAGTTCGCCGCGACGCACGCAGTCGAGCAGGGCGATGCATTCGATCAGGTCATCGCGGGTGGTGGCGAACAACCGCCCCTTGGGCGTGCCGCCCACCTGGTGCCCGGAGCGGCCGACCCGTTGCAGAAACCCGGCAATCGAGCGCGGTGAGGCGATTTGGCAGACCAGGTCGACGTCGCCGATGTCGATCCCCAACTCAAGTGAGGCGGTAGCGATCAGCACTTGCAGGTCGCCGCGCTTGAGCCGTTGCTCGGCGTCGAGGCGAAACTCCTTGGCCAGGCTGCCGTGGTGGGCAGCTACCGCCTCCTTGCCCAGACGCTCGCTCAGGTGTCGACTGAGGCGTTCGGCCAGACGCCGGGTGTTGACGAAAATCAACGTGGTCCGATGCTCGCGGGCGAGGGCGGCGAGGCGGTCATAAACCAGCTCCCAGACGTCGTTGGCCATGACCGCCGATAACGGCACGGGTGGCACTTCAATGGCCAGGTCGCGTGGCCGGGCGTGGCCGATGTCGATGATTTCGCACCCGCGGTCGCGACCGACCAGAAAACGCGAGACCGCTTCGATCGGCTTTTGCGTGGCAGACAGGCCGATGCGCATCAAGGGTTCGCTGCACAGCGCCTGCAAGCGTTCCAGGCTCAGGGCCAGGTGGCTGCCGCGTTTGCTGGCGGCGATGGCGTGGATTTCGTCGACGATGACCGTGCGCGTGGTCTTGAGCATTTGCCGGCCAGAGTCGGAGCCCAGCAGCACATACAGGGATTCCGGAGTGGTCACCAGAATGTGTGGCGCTGTCCTGCGCATCGCCGCGCGGTCTTTTTGCGGGGTATCGCCGGTGCGCACGGCGGTGTTGATCTGCAACGCGGGCAGGCCCATCGCGCGCAATTGCACGGTGATACCGGCCAAGGGGTTTTGCAGGTTGATCTGGATGTCGTTGGACAGGGCTTTTAACGGCGAGACGTAGACCACCAGGGTTTCATCCGGCAGGCCCTCTTCAGTTTCCAGGCCACGGTGGACCAGGTCATCGATGACCGCGAGAAACGCGGTAAGGGTTTTGCCGGAGCCTGTGGGCGCGGCGATCAATGTTGAACGGCGCTGGCGAATCAACGGCCACGCTCGGGCCTGGGCGGCGGTGACCGTCGGGAAGGTGTTACTGAACCAGGCGCTGACGGCGGGGTGGAAGCCTGCCAGGGCGCTGTTTGCGGGGATGGGCAGATTCATGGGGTAATTTATGCGGGTGGGGTGGGGAAGATGCAAGTACCGCTCGGGGTCTGTGTCGGCCCTTACGGCCCCTTCGCGAGCAGGCTCGCTCCCACAATGACCTCGTTGTTCACATAAATCGTGTTCACAGGAGATCCCTGTGGGAGCGAGCCTGCTCGCGAAGGGGCCGCCTGCAGCGCCACAAATCCGGGAGATGTACACTTTACGGATGACGGTTGCGCTCTAAACCCGCAAAATGCAACGATTCCGGCACTATCGACGACATTGCCCACGCGCAATGTCGATAAGCCATTGTTTCAATCAGACTGGGCCTGCTGACTTTATGCGAATGCGCCTTATGTTACTGGGCGGCGGAAATGCCCTTGGGCAGGCGCTGATTCGCCTCGGTGCGGAGGAAGACATCGGCTTCCTCGCCCCCCGCCCACCGCAAGACGGCTGGGATGCCGCGAGCCTGACGCAACTGCTCGACGACACCCGCCCGAACGCGCTGATCAACCTCGCCTACTACTTCGACTGGTTCCAGGCGGAGACGGTCAGCGAGCAGCGCCTTGCCGGGCAGGAGCGTGCGGTCGAGCGACTGGCCGAACTGTGCCAGCATCACAACATCGTTCTGCTGCAACCGTCGAGCTATCGCGTGTTCGATGGCTCCCGGGCGACTGCTTACAGCGAAAAAGACGAACCGGTGCCCCTGGGCCTGCGCGGTCAAGCCCTGTGGCGGATCGAGCAAAGCGTACGCGCCACCTGCCCGCAGCATGTGCTGCTGCGTTTCGGCTGGCTGCTCGATGACAGTCCCGACGGCACCCTCGGGCGTTTCCTCGCGCGGGCAGAAACACCCGAAGAACTGCTCATGGCCGATGACCGCCGGGGCAATCCGACGCCGGTGGATGATGCCGCCCGGGTGATCATTTCGGTGCTCAAACAACTCGATTGTTCAGCGCCACTGTGGGGCACCTATCATTACGCCGGGCATGAGGCGACCACGCCGCTGGCGTTGGGCCAGGCGATCCTCTCCGAAGCCCGCGCGCTGCATCCGCTGGCCATCGAAGCTCCGACCGCCCAGGCTCACGCCGCGCGCCCGGATGCCGCCGAGGAGCCGCAACACGCGGTGCTGGCCTGCAAGAAAATTCTGCACACCTTCGGCATCAAGCCCCGCGCCTGGCGCGCGGCACTCCCGGGCTTACTGGACAGGTTTTATCGCCATGGCTAACGGCCCAGTTTTAATCACCGGCGGCGCCGGTTTCATCGGCTCGCACCTCACCGACGCCTTGCTCGCCAAGGGCCATACAGTGCGGATTCTCGATGACCTGTCCACCGGCAAGCGCAGCAATCTGGCGCTGGAAAATCCCAAGGTCGAACTCATTCTGGGCGATGTCGCCGATGCTGCGCTGGTCGCTCGGGCGATGGTTGGCTGCAGTGCGGTTGCACACCTGGCGGCGGTGGCTTCGGTGCAGGCCTCGGTGGACGATCCGGTGAAAACCCACCAGAGTAATTTCATTGGCTCGCTGAATGTCTGCGAAGCCATGCGCCAGGCCGGGGTCAAGCGGGTGCTGTTTGCGTCCAGCGCGGCGGTCTATGGCAATAATGGCGAGGGCGAGTCGATCGATGAAGACACGCCCAAGGCACCGCTGACACCCTATGCGTCGGACAAGCTGGCAAGCGAACATTACTTCGATTTCTACCGTCGCCAGCATGCTCTGGAGCCGGTGATCTTCCGCTTCTTCAACATCTTCGGCCCGCGTCAGGATCCTTCCTCGCCGTATTCCGGGGTGATCAGCATTTTCAGCGAGCGCGCGCAGAAAGGCCTGCCGATCACGGTGTTCGGTGACGGTGAGCAGACTCGGGATTTTGTCTACGTCGAAGACCTGGTCGACTTGCTGGTGCAAGCCATCGAGAAACCACAGGTCGAGGTCGGCGCGGTAAACGTCGGCTGGAACCAGGCCACCACCCTCAAGCAAATGCTTGAAGCGCTGGAGTCAGTCGTCGGTCAGTTGCCGCCCGTGAGCTACGGCCCGGCGCGCTGCGGTGACATCCGCCATTCCCGGGCGAACAACCGGCGTTTGCTGGAGCGCTTTAGCTATCCGCCGCAGACCCCGTTGAGCGTCGGCCTGGCGCGGTTGTTGGGTCGCTGAGGTTTGCGCGGCCATGAAAAAGGCGCCTTTCGAGGCGCCTTTTTTCTTCTGAATTTCTGTTGGCTGGACTGACGTCTTCGCGAGCAGGCTTAGAACTTGTAACCCAGCCCAACCATGTAGATGAACGGGTCCACATCGACATTGACCTTGGCGCGAGTACCCTGCGCCACCGCGTTGTTTTCCACGGTCGCGGTGGTGTCGATGTCGATGTAGCGCACCTGGGCATTGAGCATGATGTTGTCGGTGATCATGTAGTCGGCGCCGACCTGGAATGCCATGCCCCAGGAATTCTTCGCCTTGAAGTTACTGAAGCCATTGGCGCTGGCTTCGCTGCCGACGTGTTCATCGAAGATCCAGGTGTAGTTGATGCCCGCACCGACATACGGCTGGAACGCGGACTTGGCGTCCAGCGGGTAGTACACGACGCTCAGGGTTGGCGGCAGGTGTTTCAGGCTGCCGAGTTTGCCGTTGGCCGCGCCGAGGGCGGTACCTTTGATCTTCACGTCATGTTCGAACGGCGTGGCTGCGAGCAGCTCGATCCCCCAGTTGCTGGTGAGCATGTAGGCGAAGTTCAGACCCAGCTGCGTGTCGCTGTTCATCGTGGCCTTGCCACCCAGGTCGGCACCCGCCAACGGGCCTTGATCGACCTTGACGCTGGAGCTGTCGGCTTTCGGGTTGACGGTGATTGCACCGGCGCGAACGAGAATGTCGCCAGCGTCGTGGGCGTAGGCGAGCGGGGCTGCGAGCGCGAGGGCGAACAGCGAAGCGCTGAGCAAGGACTTGTGCATGGAGGCTCCAAAGGACGTTGAAAATGTTCGATGTCCAATGGTACGGAGGCGTCTGACACGGTCTTTTGATTCAGCTCAATGAAACGGTGATGGTCCTTACTTTTGTGGAACCTTTGAGGGCCCCATCGCGAGCAAGCTCGCTCCCACAGGGGATTTGCGTTGATGCACAGATCAAATGGGGGAGCAGCCGGTCGACGCTCGATTGCTCGCGATGGCTATCTAACAAGCACCACATAACTGTCTGATTCACTCCGGCAATTCATACGCATAAATCTTGTCCGCCTCCATCTGATACCCCGCATCCGCCAACTCACTGCTCGATGCCTTGACCTGCAACGCACCCTCGATCCAGTACGGCTGATACAGCTCATCCAGCTTCACACCGACCTCGCTTTTGACATGCACAATCTGGTTCGAAGGCGGTGGCGGTACATGGATGCAGGCGCCGAAATACGGCACCAGCAGAAACTCCGTGGTGCGGCCTTCTTCACTCACCTCCAACGGCACGATGTAGCCAGGCAGGCGAATGTTCTGACCGTCGAGGGCTTTCACCACCGGCGCATTCGGCATGTCTTGCCTGGCCGCGGGCGCCGATTCTGCCGCCAGCGCGTCACCTATCTGCGACAGGTCGTGCAACGGTGTCATGTTCGGCACTTCCGGTGCGGCGTCCGGCGGGATCATTTCTGACCAGGTCAGATCTTTCGGCGTGGCCGCCCACAGTGGCAGGGCGACCAGCATCAACAGCGCAAGCACAGCGCGGGGCATCTTCAACATCCTCATAGTCGGATCGACAGGCCATCGGCCAGCGATTGGCGATACGCGCGCCAGGCCGGCACGCTGCCCATCAGCAACGCGGCGATCAGGATGCCACCGAGCAGCGTCCATTCATATTCGCTAGGCCACGCGAGGGGCAGGTACAAACCGTAATTGGCCTGGACATAACCCTGGGCGGCGGCGATGGCAACGTACAGCAGCGCCACGCCGGCCAACACCCCCGACAGCGCCAGCGCAAACGCTTCCAGCACCAGCAGGGTCGCAATGTGCCACGGTCGGGCGCCCACCGAACGCAGAATCGCCATTTCCCGGCGCCGTTCGTTGAGGCTGGTGAGAATTGCCGTGAGCATCCCGATCAAGCCGGTCAGCACCACGAACAGCGAGACCACGAACAAGGCCTTTTCGGCCGTGCTCATCAAACTCCATAGCTCCTGTAATGCCACTCCAGGCAGGATCGCCAGCATCGGTTCACTACGAAACTCGTTGATTTCGCGCTGCAGGGCAAAGGTCGAAATCTTGCTGTTGAGGCCGAGCATGAACGCGGTGATCGCTTGCGGCTTCAAGTCCATGTTGCGGGCCTGATCGGCACTGATCCGCCCGTTGCCGCGCGCCGGCACCCCGTTTTGCCAGTCGACATGGATTGCTTCCATGCCACCCAGACTGATGTGCAATGTGCGGTCCACCGGGGTCCCGGTGCGCTTGAGAATGCCGACCACGGTGAACGGTTTGTCGTCGTGCTTGACCAGGCTGATCACCGCCACGCCGTGGGCCAACACTAGTTTGTCACCCAGCTTGTAGTGCAAAGCGTCGGCGACTTCGGCGCCGAGCACCACGTCGAACGGATCCGTGCCGAAGGCACGACCGTCGGCCAGTTCCAGGTGTTGTTGGCGGCCATACTGGTAATGCTCGAAGTACGCCGCGGTGGTGCCCATCACCCGATATCCGCGGTGTGAGTCACCGAGCGACATCGGGATCGCCCACTTCACTTTCGGGTTGTTGGCGAAGTGTTCGAAACTGTCCCAGCGGATGTTGTTGGTGGCATTGCCGATGCGGAACACCGAGTACAGCAGCAGGTTCACCGAGCCTGAGCGAGCACCGACAATCAGGTCGGTGCCGCTGATGGTACTGGCGAAACTGGCCTTGGCCTCGGTGCGCACCCGTTCCACCGCCAGCAGCAGGCAGACTGACAGGGCGATGGCGAATGCAGTGAGGATCGCGGTAAAGCGGCGGTTAGCCAGGCTGGCCATGGCTAGACGGAACAAATACATCTCAAACCTCGAACGGGGTCGCGGCGCGATTGAGATCGGCCAGCGACAGATTGCGATCGAACAACGGCGCCAGGCTCTGGTCGTGGCTGACGAACAGCAGGCTCGATCCGGCTTCGCGGCATTCGGCGAACAGCAAGCGGATGAAATTCTCCCGGGCGTCGTAATCCAGGGCCGACGTCGGCTCGTCGGCGATCACCAGTTCCGGCTGACCGATCAATGCGCGTGCGGCGGCGACCCGTTGTTGTTGGCCAATGGACAGCGAATCGGCGCGGCGACCGAGGATGTTTTGATCCTTCAACCCCAGATGAGCGAGCAGGGTGGCGGCGGCCTGATCGATGCTGCCGTGGCGCTGGATCGCCCGTTCCGCGCGCAGCCTGGAGAAATGGCAGGGCAGCTCGACGTTCTCGCGCACCGATAGAAACGGCAGCAGATTGAATTGCTGGAAGATGTAGCCGGTGTGATCGACGCGGAAGCGATCACGCGCGCTGGCGCCGAGTTCGGTCAGCTCCTGGCCGAGCAATCGGATACTGCCTCGATCAGGCTTCTGCACCCCACCAAGCAGCCCGAGCAAAGTGGTCTTGCCGCTGCCGCTGGGGCCTTTGAGGAACAGGGTTTCGCCAGGTTCCAGGCGAAACGCCGGGATATCCAGCAGCGGCGGGTGACCGGGCCAGCTGAAGCCCAGGTCGGACAGTTCGATGAGTGCTTGGGTCATGTGAAACCGGTCAGATGATGGGTGAACCCTTGTAGGAGCGAGCTTGCTCGCGATAAACCTGAGAGCGCCGCGGGGTGTCAGGCTTTCAGCGTTATCGTTGACTACCATAGCGAGCAAGCTCGCTCCTACAGGGGATTGGAGATGAATTCAGAATTTCAGGGCGGCCGCCTCGGCCGTCACTTCAACGCCTTGCTGCCCGCTCGGGCTGATCAGTTGTAGCTGAATTTTCCTGGTCGCCGGGAAGGTGTTGAAGATGTTCGCCAGGTCCAGGGTTTTCAGGGCGCTGGGGGCCGAGCAACTGAATTGGTAATGCGCGTGGATTTCACTATGGTCGTGGTGATGCTCATCTTTGCCATCTTCAAGGTGATCATCGTCGGCATCCGGCTTGCCGCCGAACAACGGGCTTTCCAGTTCCTGGGTCGTGACCACGCAGCCAGCGGCTTTGGGCAGGTTGAACAATACCAGCGGTTTCTCAAGCTGCGCACGGACCGCGGCGACCTTGGCCTTGTCGGCATCGGTAGTGGCGGCGTGTTCGAAGCCCACCAGGTTCATCGCCGGGCTTTGCAGTTCCAGCTCCAGGGTCTGGCCATCCAGGGCCGCGTTCAGGCGCCCGACGCCGTGTTCGTGGGCGCCGAGGCTGCCGTGCTCATGGTCATGTTCATGTTCATGTTCATCACCTGCCTGGGCGACGGCCAGCGGCAGCAAGGCAAACGGTAGAGCGAGAAGCAAACGGCGCATGACGAGTCTCCGCAATAAATGACTATTTTGTTATGTAATCTTATAACGTAAGCGCGCAGAGTTTGACCGCCCGCTTGGCGTTGCACAAGTCCCATGGGAGCATGTGAGTCACAAATGTGCAGGAGCAGACTCATGTTGCGTGTACGCGGAAGCATCGGCGACTGGCCGGTGGATTTGACCCTGGAGCTGGATGACGCGGACTGGGCACGGCTGGGAGCGCAGTTGGAGGTGGTCAAGCCTGAAGCCAGCGCAGCGCCGGCCAAACCTGTGAATCAGGATGATGCGCAGTGGCAGATCGCAAAGGATTTGCTGCGCAAAGCCGGGCAGTTGAGCGGGCCGGATTTGCTGGAGCAGCTTGAAGGATTGACCGGCAGCGCGGCGTCGGGCAAGCGGCTGCTGGTGCGTTTGCGGCATTGCCCGGACGTAAAGGTAGAGAGCGGCGGGGATACGCCGCTGTACCGCTGGCTGTAGGCGCCGGCTTGCTGGCGATGAACGATGACGCGGTGTGCCTGTAACACTCAATACAGCGCGGCAAACAACTTGCGACGGTACGTGGTCACCAACGGATGATCGTTGCCCAGCAGCTCGAACACCTGCAGCAAGGTCTTGTGCGGCAAGCCTTCGCTGTAGCTGCGATTGCGGATGAACAGCTTGAGCAACGCATCCAGCGCCGCGTCGTACTGCTGGCGGGCCAGCTGCTGGATCGCCAGTTGATACACCGCTTCATCGTCCTGCGGGTTTTTCGCCAGGCGCGCTTTCAGGTCCGCCGCATCCGGCAGGTCCCTGGCCTGGCCGAGAAACTGGATTTGCGCCTTGGCGCCAGCCAGGGCCGCTTTGTGCTCATCGCTCTTGACCGCGTCGAGCACGGTTTGCGCTTCACCCAGCTCGCCACGTTCGGTCAGGCAGCGAGCGTAGAGAATCAGCGCGCTGGCGTTGCTGTTGTCTTCGCCCAGCAGCACCTTGAGAGTGGCTTCGGCGTCGGCAAAGCGGTTGTCATCGAACAGTGCCTGAGCCTGTTCGAGCGGATCGGCAGCGGCCGGTGGCGGCATCTGCACATGAGGTTCAAGCATCGTGCGGACCGCGGATTCCGGTTGTGCACCGGCAAAACCGTCCACCGGCTGACCGTCCTTGAACAACACGACCGTCGGCAGGCTGCGAATGCCGAAACGCGAGACGATGTCCGGTTCGACGTCACAATTGACCTTGGCCAGCAGCAATTCGCCCTGATAGCTCTCGGCGATGGTTTGCAGCATTGGCATCAGCGCCTTGCACGGCGCACACCATTCGGCCCAGAAATCCACCAGCACCGGTTTGTGGAAAGAGTTCTCGATCACCGATTGCTCGAAGTCGGCAGTCGTGGCGTCGAAGATGTACGGCGTTTCCTGACTCATGAGGGATCTCTTGGAAGCGTGAATGGGGTAACTATACGGCTTGGCGGGGTGTGGCTGGAAGCGGGGTGGTCTTTGGGTATGTGTCGTCTGACAGGGCGCCTTCGCGAGCAGGCTCGCTCCCACAAGTGTTTTGTGAGCGCCGCAGAACCAAATGTGGGAGCGAGCCTGCTCGCGAAGCTTTTAACTATCGCCGCGCGTGGTACAGGCTCACATGCCGAAACTCTTCAGGCTCGGCCAGATCGGGCAAGGTCAGCGCCTCCAGCATTTCGATACGCCGATACAACGGATGACGAAAATCCCTCACCCGCGAATCCGCCACCAGCGCCTCCCGGCCGCGACTCAGAAATTCGTCGAGCAACGGCAGGTTCGCCCGGTCATACAGCACATCGGCCACCAGAATCAGATCAAACCGATCCGCCTCGGCAAAAAAATCCGTCGAGTAGCTGAGCTGTACCCCATTGAGTTCGGCATTCGCCCGACACGCGGCAATCGCCAGCGGGTCCAGGTCGCAGGCCACTACCTCCAGCGCCCCCGCCTTCACGGCGGCAATCCCCGCCACCCCGGAACCGGCGCCGAAATCCAGCACCCGCTTGCCTTTGACCCACTGAGGGAACTCAGCAAGATAACGCGCCACCGCCAGCCCGCTGGCCCAGCAAAAGCTCCAGTACGGCGGCTCGTGGAGAATGCGCCGGGTTTCTTCCGGGCTGAACGCGCGGTCCATGTTGTCGCCGTCGATCAGCCACAGCTTCAGTTCGGTCTCCGGCAAGGCACAGGCCACCAGCTGTGCATCACCGAGCAGTCCGGCCAGCGCCTGTTGCAGGTCGAGCGGTGCAATCATGGTGCTTTGACGAACTGCAGTTGACCCATCGCCTGGGTCGTTGGCTGGCTGATGACTTGCGACGGCAGGTGCAAAATCAGCTGGCCGGACTGGCTGGCGCGGCCACGCAGCTCAACGCGAGCCCCGACCGGAAAGGATTGCGGGTTGAAGCGCAGGCGAAACGGCAACAGCTGATTGGTACCGATCAGGCTGGAACTGGCGAGCAATTGCTGCGGGCGGTCCTGATTGTCGACCACCAGCAGCGCCAGTTCGACTTCAGCACCTGCCGGCACGCCTTGCAAAGTGCCGCTCAATTCACGTTGATGCGCGGGCAGCGGGCCGAGGTCGGCAGACTCTTTGGCTTTCTTCTGCGCCTGTTGTGGTGCAGGACCGGGGGGCGGTGGCTGCGGCGCATCGCTGCTACAGGCCACCAGCAGGCTGAAAAGACTGAGCAAAATAAGGGGTCGAAACGACATGGGCGGCTCCAGCAAGGTGAAATCCATAGATAGCCGTCTGTATACCGCAAACCCTATGGCTTGTCTTGCCACCGGGATGCGCTACCATGGCCCTCCCTTTTTTTGTTGCCTGCCACCATGCACTGTCCCTTCTGCGGTGCCAACGACACCAAGGTCATCGACTCGCGTCTGGTCGCCGAGGGCGAACAGGTGCGCCGCCGGCGCGAATGCCTGGCCTGCGGCGAACGTTTCACGACGTTCGAGACTGCCGAACTGGTGTTGCCGCGCCTGATCAAAACCGACGGCAGCCGCCAGCCGTTCGACGAAGAAAAACTGCGTGCCGGCATGCAGCGTGCGCTGGAGAAGCGCCCGGTGAGTGTCGAGCGCCTCGAATTGTCGCTGGTGCACATCAAACACAAACTGCGCGCCACCGGCGAACGCGAGGTCAAATCCCTCGTGGTCGGTGAACTGGTGATGGCCGAGCTGCAAAAGCTCGACGAAGTCGCCTACATTCGTTTCGCCTCCGTGTATCGACGCTTCCAGGACCTCAACGAGTTCCGCGAAGAGATCGATCGCCTGGCCCGTGAGCCGGTGAAAGAATGACCCTCTCCCCAGAACTTGCCATCCTCGACGCTCATTACATGGCCCGCGCGCTGGAACTGGCGCGCAAAGGTCACTACACGACGCACCCCAACCCGCGGGTAGGTTGCGTGATCGTGCGTGACGGGCAGTTCGTCGGCGAAGGCTGGCACGAGCGCACCGGCGAACCCCACGCCGAGGTCCACGCCCTGCGCGCTGCCGGCGACAAGGCGCGGGGAGCCACCGCTTACGTGACCCTCGAACCGTGCAGTCACCACGGGCGCACGCCGCCCTGCGCCGATGCGCTGGTCAATGCCGGTGTAGCCCGGGTCGTTGCCGCAATGCAGGACCCGAACCCGGAAGTCGCCGGTCGTGGCCTGCAACGCCTGGCCCAGGCCGGCATCGCCACCGAAAGCGGCGTGCTCGAAGGCGAGGCACGCAAGCTCAACGAGGGCTTTCTCAAGCGCATGGAACACGGTTTGCCGTTCGTGCGGGTCAAGTTGGCCATGAGCCTCGACGGTCGCACGGCGATGGCAAGCGGCGAAAGCCAATGGATCACCGGCAAAGCGGCGCGTTCAGCGGTGCAACGCCTGCGTGCCCAGGCCAGCGTGGTACTGACCGGCGCCGACACGGTGCTGGCGGATAACGCTCGCTTGACCGTGCGTGCCGATGAATTAGGCCTGGACGCGGCACAAACGGCCTTGGCGATGAGCCGTCCGCCGCTGCGTGTGCTGGTCGACGGCCGTCTGCGCGTACCGCTGGACGCGCCTTTCTTCAAGGCCGGGCCGGCGCTGGTCGCCACCTGCATGGCAGTCGAAGAACAATACGCCAACGGTCCGGAATGCCTGATCGTGGCCGGCGACGATGGCTTGGTCGACCTGCGCAGACTGCTGGTCGAGCTCGCCAACCGTGGGGTCAACGAAGTGTTGGTCGAGGCGGGCCCGCGTCTTGCGGGGGCTTTTGCCCGGCAAGGCCTGGTCGACGAATTCCAGATTTTCATCGCCGGCAAGTTCCTGGGCTCCTCGGCACGGCCGCTGCTGGACTGGCCGCTGGCGCAAATGAAGGATGCGCCCGAGCTCAAAATCACCGAAATTCGCGCGGTCGGCGATGACTGGCGGGTCACTGCCATTCCTTCGCCAGCGGCGAGCGTATAATTCCCGGCCTGCGCCACGCGACGGCTTTGTTCTCGAGGAGGACTTCATGTTTACCGGCATCATCGAATCCATCGGCAGTATTCGTGCATTGACCCCAAAAGGCGGAGATGTGCGGGTACACGTAGCAACCGGCAAGCTCGATCTGAGCGACGTCAAACTGGGCGACAGCATCGCGGTCAACGGCGTGTGCCTGACCGCGGTTGAATTGCCAGGCAACGGCTTTGCGGCGGACGTCAGCCGCGAAACCCTCGACTGCACCGCGATGAACGACCTCAAAAGCGGCAGCCCGGTGAACCTGGAAAAAGCCCTGACCCCGACCACTCGCCTCGGCGGGCACCTGGTCAGCGGGCACGTCGATGGCGTGGGCGAAGTGGTTGCCCGTACCGAGAATGCTCGCGCTGTGGAGTTCCGCATCCGCGCGCCGAAAGAGCTGGCCAAGTACATCGCCCATAAAGGCTCGATCACCGTCGACGGCACCAGCCTGACCGTGAACGCAGTCGATGGCGCCGAGTTCCTGCTGACGATCATTCCGCACACCCTGAGCGAAACCATCATGGCGTCGTACCAGCCAGGTCGCCGGGTGAACCTGGAAGTCGACTTGCTGGCCCGTTATCTGGAGCGCCTGTTGCTGGGCGACAAGGCCGCCGAGCCAACGTCCGGTGGCAACATTACCGAAAGCTTCCTGGCCCAAAACGGCTACCTCAAATCCTGAAGCTCAAATTCTAAAGAAGGGGGGTGCCTTGTGGCGCTCAATAGCATCGAAGAACTGGTTGAAGACATCCGCCAAGGCAAGATGGTCATCCTCATGGATGACGAAGACCGCGAGAACGAAGGCGACCTGATCATGGCCGCCGAGTGCTGCCAGCCGGAACACATCAACTTCATGGCCAAGCACGCCCGCGGCCTGATCTGCATGCCGATGAGCCGCGAGCGTTGCGAACTGCTGAAGCTGCCTTTGATGGCGCCGCGCAACGGTTCCGGCTTCGGCACCAAGTTCACCGTGTCCATCGAAGCGGCCACCGGTGTGACCACCGGCATTTCTGCCGCCGACCGTGCGCGTACCGTGCAGGCTGCTGCCGCAAAAGACGCCAAGGCTGAAGACATCGTCAGCCCGGGCCATATCTTCCCGCTGATGGCCCAGGCCGGCGGCACCCTGGCCCGTGCCGGGCACACCGAAGCAGCGTGCGACCTGGCGCGCATGGCCGGTTTCGAGCCGAGCGGAGTGATCTGCGAAGTGATGAACGACGACGGCACCATGTCCCGTCGCGCCGAACTGGAAGCTTTTGCAGCCGAACACAACATCAAGATCGGCACCATCGCCGATCTGATTCACTATCGGATGATCCACGAGCGTACCGTTCAGCGGATTGCCGAGCAGCCCCTGGACAGCGAACTGGGCCAATTCAACCTGGTGACCTATCGTGATTCCGTGGAAGGCGACGTGCACATGGCCCTGACCCTGGGCACCGTGTGCGCTGACGAGCCGACCCTGGTCCGGGTGCACAACATGGATCCGCTGCGCGACCTGCTGATGGTCAAGCAGCCCGGCCGCTGGAGCCTGCGCGCCGCCATGGCTGCGGTCGCCGAGGCCGGCAGCGGTGTGGTGCTGTTGCTCGGTCACCCGCTCGATGGCGACGTATTGCTGGCGCACATCCGTGAAACCGCGGAGCACGTCCCGGCGAAAAAACCGACCACCTACAGCATCGTCGGTGCCGGTTCGCAGATCCTTCGGGACCTGGGCGTGCGCAAAATGCGCCTGATGAGTGCGCCGATGAAATTTAATGCGATATCCGGTTTCGATCTGGAAGTTGTAGAATACGTGCCCTCCGAATAATGACCGGCAGTTTGCGGGCCTGTATTCGCGGTTAACAAATCACTGAGGGACGCGTAGAAAACGCGTCCCGGCTCTTTAAGAGATCTAACGAATGACCCTGAAGACCATCGAAGGTACCTTCATCGCCCCTAAAGGCCGCTACGCTCTGGTAGTGGGCCGTTTCAACAGCTTCGTGGTTGAAAGCCTGGTCAGCGGTGCAGTTGATGCCCTGGTTCGCCATGGCGTGAGCGAAAGCGACATCACCATCATCCGTGCGCCTGGCGCCTTCGAAATCCCGCTGGTTGCGCAGAAAGTCGCTCAGAAGGGCGAGTTCGCAGCCATCATCGCCCTGGGCGCGGTCATCCGTGGCGGTACTCCGCACTTCGAATACGTGGCGGGCGAGTGCACCAAGGGTCTGGCCCAGGTGTCCATGGAGTTCGGCGTGCCGGTCGCTTTCGGCGTACTGACCGTTGATTCCATCGAACAAGCCATCGAACGTTCCGGCACCAAGGCCGGTAACAAAGGTGCCGAAGCTGCCCTGTCCGCCCTGGAAATGGTCAGCCTGCTGGCGCAGTTGGAGGCCAAGTGATTAGCGACGATAGCGATCGTTTCAACCCGCGCGATCCAAAGCCTGCGGATGCCGGCAAGCCATCGAAAAGCGTCAAGCGTCGCGAAGCCCGTCAGCTCGCGACCCAGGCGCTGTACCAATGGCACATGGCCAAGCAGTCGCTGAACGAGATCGAAGCGCAGTTTCGGGTCGATAACGATTTCAGCGATGTCGACGGCGCCTACTTCCGTGAAATCCTGCACGGGGTTCCGGCGCAGAAGGACCGGATCGACGCCGCACTGGCACCTTGCCTGGACATCACGATCGACGAGCTGGACCCGGTTGAGCTGGCGGTTCTGCGCCTGTCCACCTGGGAACTGCTCGAACGCGTCGACGTGCCGTACCGCGTTGTGATCAACGAAGGTATCGAGCTGGCGAAAGTCTTCGGTTCCACCGACGGCCACAAGTTCGTCAACGGTGTGCTCGACAAACTGGCCCCGCGTCTGCGTGAAGCTGAAGTGAAGGCGTTCAAGCGCTGATCGGCGCTTGAATTCAGTGTCCTGTCTCGCCGATGCGTTCCTTTTTTGGCGAGTGGCTGTTGTTGTCAGGCAAGGAGCCGCGACGAGTCATAGCGCGCTATGGCGAGGAGTGGCGACGCAGTCTGGCGACAACAGACGCCGCTAAAAAAGGAACAGCATTGGTGAGACAGGATACCTGATGGGTGAGTTTGAGCTGATCCGCAATTTCTTCGCCGCCGCGCCTTGTGCGCAAGGCGGCGAAGGCGTTGCCCTCGGAATCGGCGATGACTGCGCCTTGCTGGCTGTTCCTCCCGGGGAGCAGTTGGCGATTTCCACCGACACCCTCGTGGCCGGTGTGCACTTCGCAGATCCTTGCGACCCGTTTCTGCTCGGCCAGCGCTCGCTGGCCGTGGCCGTCAGCGATCTGGCGGCCATGGGCGCCACCCCCGTTGCCTTTACCCTTGCCCTGACCTTGCCGACGGTGGCCGACGATTGGCTGCGGGCCTATGCCCGTGGTTTGAACCTCATGGCGCAGCGCTGTGGCGTCGCGCTGGTGGGCGGCGACACCACCCGTGGGCCGCTGAGCCTGACCATGACCGTGTTCGGTCGTGTGCCGGGTGGCTTGGCGTTGACCCGTAGCGGAGCTCAGCCGGGCGACCTGTTGTGCGTTGGCGGTGAGTTGGGCAATGCCGCGGGCGCCTTGCCACTGGTGCTCGGTCAGCGCACGGCTGAAGCGGCCATCGCCGATCCGCTGCTGGCGCATTACTGGTCGCCGCAACCGCAGCTTGGGCTGGGCATGGCATTGCGGGGCAAGGCGACCTCGGCGCTGGACATCTCCGACGGCCTGCTCGCTGACTGTGGGCATATCGCCCTTGCGTCGAAGGTCGGCATTCAGGTTGAACGTGAGCGTTTGCCGCTGTCGAAGGCTTTAGTGGCCTTCCTCGGTCAGTCAGGCGCGGAAGCGGCGGCCCTGAGCGGCGGTGACGACTACGTGCTGGCCTTCACCTTGCCATCCGCCGAGTTGCCACCCTTGATGGCCGGCGGTTGGCCGATCCATGTGGTAGGCCGGGTAACCGCGGGGCAGGGCGTGACGCTGCTGGATGCCAACGGGCACGACATCACCCCGCAAACCCGGGGTTATCAACATTTTCGGGAGACACCGTGACAGATCATCCCAATCAAGTCCCGGCGGAATTCGTACCGCCCTCGGTCTGGCGCAATCCATGGCATTTCCTGGCGTTCGGGTTCGGCTCGGGCACTTTGCCAAAAGCACCAGGTACCTGGGGTTCGTTAGTTGCGCTACCCTTTATCCCGTTGTGGCAAATGCTGCCCGACTGGGGTTACTGGCTGATGCTGGGCATCACCATGCTGTTCGGCGTCTGGTTGTGCGGCAAGGTCGCCGACGATTTGCGGGTACACGACCACGAAGGCATCGTCTGGGACGAAATGGTCGGGATGTGGATCACCCTGTGGCTGGTACCGGAAGGTTGGTATTGGTTGCTGGCGGGTTTCCTGGTGTTCCGGTTCTTCGACATCCTCAAGCCGTGGCCGATTCACTGGATCGACCGACATGTGCATGGTGGCTTCGGGATTATGCTCGACGATGTATTGGCAGGGGTGTTTGCGTGGTTGGCGATGCAGGGGTTGGTATGGATTTTCGCCTGAGGGACGGAACAGGGGACTAGGGATGGCTAGACGCTGGTGGCTGGTGATGGTGTTGGCGATGTTGGGTGCGCTTGCCCAGGCGGCGGATGCGCCGGCGACCCCGTCCGTGATTCATCTGGCCAGTGAAGACTGGGAAGACTATACCGCCGCCGACGGTCACGGTCTGGGCTGGGACGTACTGCGCGAAGTGTTCGAGCCGGTCGGTGTCAAACTGGACATCCGCACCGAACCCTACATCCGCTCCATGGGTCTGGCCCAGCGGGGCGAAGTGGATGCCTGTGTCGGTTCCTACCGTGACGAGGCCAGCGATCTGCTCTATCCACGCTGGAACTTCGATACCGATCACATCTATGCCCTGGGACTGTCCAGTAACCCGGCGCCAACCCCGGAAACCCTGGGCAATTATCGACTGGCCTGGGTCCGCGGCTACGATTATCAGGACTACCTGCCCAACGTGCGTCGCTATAACGAGGTCTTGCGGCGTACCGGGATCCTGTCGATGCTGGTGCACAATCGCGCCGACTTTTACATCGACGCGTTGACTGAGGTCGATTACGTCGTCAGGCGGGCCAGGGATCCGTCGCAGTTCAGTCGTACCCACATCGCGGAATTGCCGTTGTACCTGTGCTTCGCCGATACGCCCAGGGCCCGTGCATTGATGGCGCTGTTCGATCAGCGCATGGCCGAGTTAGTGAAAAGCGGCCGGCTGAAACCGATTTTCGAGCGCTGGAAACAACCCTATCCATTTGACGCGAATTAAACACCGATCAAATGTGGGTTGAGGCCAAACCAGTGATCAAACTTTTAGATCGTTATGCGCCATAATTCAGCCTAAGCGTCTGCTGGAACCTGCTGTTACAATGCCGCGTCTGCGAATCTCCAGTACCTATAGATCAGGAGCACACCGGTGCCTGTCGTTTTTGTCGCCGCTTCCAAGCTGCCAACGCCGTTTGCGCAATTCACCATGCACGGCTTTCTCGATGAAGAGAACGGGCGCGAGCACGTCGTGCTGAGCCTGGGTGAGTTCATCGACGGTGCCCCGGTACTCGGCCGGTTGCACTCCGAATGCCTGACGGGTGATGCCTTGTTCAGCCAGCGCTGCGACTGCGGCTCGCAACTCGAGGCCGCCTTGCAGGCCATCGCCCGTGAAGGCCGTGGCGTGTTGCTGTACCTGCGTCAGGAAGGTCGTGGCATCGGCCTGCTGAACAAGATCCGTGCCTATGAGCTACAGGATGGCGGGGCCGACACCGTTGAAGCCAACGAGCGCCTGGGCTTTGCCGCCGATCAGCGCGATTACGCCATGTGCCTGCCAATGCTGCAGCACCTGGGCGTGGAATCCCTGCGTTTGATGACCAATAACCCGCGCAAGGTCAAAGCGTTGACCGACATGGGTATCGTAGTCGCCGAGCGCGTACCGCTGCACACCGGCCACAACCCGCACAACAAACTCTACCTGGCCACCAAGGCCAGCAAGCTCGACCACATGATGGGCAACGAGCATCAGGGCGAGGTAGACCGGGCGTGACCCGCGGTCAGGTGCGGCGGCGACTGTCGGTCAATTGGTGGCAGTATCTGGCGCTGGCCCTGGTGCCTCTGTTCGTGATCAATGGCGTGTTTGGTCAGGGCGAGGCGATCCTGCCGGTGCTGGCAATGCCATTGTTTATCGCCGGTGTGGCCTCGATGTTTGTCAGCCTGAAATTCTTTGGTGGCTACAAGCACGGCCTGATCGCCACTCATAAAGCCCTCGACACACCCGAAGAGCCCGCCGCCTGGATCGCCCTGGCCGCCAAGCGTCGCACGGCGTTTCTGGCTGCCAGCCTGCCGGCGTGGATCGGCGCCCTGGCCGTGTTCGTCGGCCTGGAAGCGGTGCCGCTGATGCTGCTGGCGCTGTCGACCCTGGTGCTGTTCTACCTCTACCGTATTCCGCGTCAACTCGGGTGATGCGATCGGCATGGCTGGCGGTTTTGCTGCTGGCCGTCAGTGGTTCGGTGGTTGCGGTCGAGCGCGTTGTCAGCCTTGCACCCTCTCTGTCCGAAATCGTCGTCGAACTGGGTTCGGCCGACCTTCTGGCAGGCGTGCTGGATGCCGGTGAGCGTCCTGCCGAGCTCAAGGATCTTCCCTCCGTTGGCCGTTATGGCCAGTTGGACATGGAGCGGCTGCTTAGCCTGAAACCCGATTTACTGCTGCTCTGGCCCGGCAGCATCGGCCCGGCCCAGCGTGATCAACTCCAGCGCCTGAACATTCCTGTCTACGTCGCCGAACCGCACAGTCTCGAGCAACTCGCTGCTCAGATCGAGGCGATAGCCACACAGCTCGGCCGGCCGGAGCGTGGTGTTTCCCAGGCTGCCGGTTTGCGTCAACGCCTGGATTCACTGCGTCAGCGATATCGACGGGATGAGCCGTTGCGGGTGTTTTATCAGGTGTGGGATCGACCGCTGTACACCGTCGGTGGCGGGCAGATCATCAGCGATGCGCTGCAAGTGTGCGGGGCGCGCAATGTGTTTGCCGACCTGACATTGCCAGCACCGCAGGTCAGTGTGGAAGCCGTGTTGCAGCGTAATCCCGAAATGATTCTGGCCGGTGATCAGGCGCAGCTTGATGCGTGGAAGGCGTGGCCGCATGTGGCGGCGGTGGCGCAGGGACGGTTGTTGCTGGTGACGGACAAGGGCCTGGAGCGGCCGAGTGGGCAGATGATCGAGGCGACGGCCAAGTTGTGCCAATTGATTGCGCCGGACCGCTGAGACCGAGGTGCGGCCTTCGCGAGGAGGCTCGCTCCCACATTGAACCTCTGTGCGACACAAACCCCGATGGGAGCGAGCCTGCTCGCGAAGAGGCCAGCCCAAACACCGCTGGTTTCTGATCAGAGTTCTGGGGTCCAGGTCACCCCGAACATCCACGCCCGACCTTCCTCCCGATAGCCATACTGACTACCTTCATGGCTATACAGCGCCCGGCTGTAACCCTTGTCCAGCAGGTTATCCACCTTCAGCTCAAGCTTGACCTCGCGATTCAGCTCCCAACTGCTGCGCAACCCCAGCAATGCGTACCCACCCAGCGGCTGCTGATTGTTCTCATCGTCATAGCTGCTGCTCACCGCCTGCCAGCTGGCGCCGAGGCCCAGGCGATCGAACTGTCGATCCAGATCCAGGCTCAAGGTCCGCCGCGCACGACGGGCCAATGTGTGACCACTGTCACGATCCCGCGGGTCGATGATCGCCACACCCAGGTTGCTCTGCCAACCAAACAGCTCCTGCTTCAATGCCGCTTCAAATCCATTGATTCGCGCCGAAGCAACGTTCTGCGGGCGCGAGTTGCTGCCGAAAATAATTGCGTCTTCCAGGTCCGTGCGATACAGCGAAGCTTCCAGGCGACTGGACTCGGTCAACTGGCTGCGCCATTGCAGCTCGTAGCTTTTCGATGTCTCGGGCTTCAGGTCCGGGTTGCTGAAGTCCGGGTAGTACAGGTCGTTGAAGGTCGGCGCACGGAAACCTTCGCTGTAGGTCAGCAGCAGGTCGTTGTCCGGGTTCACTGGCAGATTCAATGTGCCGCTCCAGCTGTTCTGGCCGCCGAACTGCTGGTTCTGGTCCCGGCGCAGACCCAGTTCGGTGGAGAAACTGTCCGCCTGATAACGATGTTGAATGAACGCCGCGCGATTCCAGCGGCTGTCCTCATCGAATGGCGTGTTGCTGTTGATACTGTCTTCGTACCAGTCGCCACCCAGGATAAGGCTGTTGCGCTCATCGAGCGTCAGGTCGTTCTGCCAGTTCACCGAGTCACGGTAGGTATTGAACACGTTGCGTTCGTCACTGAGTTTATCGAGGGTATTCTCGCGGTTTTCGCTATGACCGAACTCGACGCGGGTTTTCCAGATGTCGTTGACCCGGGCATCAACATAGCTGCTGAGGCTGCTGACGGTAAAGTCGCTGTAGGGTTGCTGCTGCACCGACTCAGAAGTGTCCGGGTCGAAGCGGCCGAATGGATTGTCGAACTCGCTTTTGCCGCGGTTATCCAGCAGGTTGGCACCGATTTCGATGTCATCGGTGAGGGCGTGGCTCAGGCTCAAACTGACTGACTTGTTACGGTACTCGTCGTGATCGCCATCGCTCGGATAAGACTCATGGGTGCGATTGATCCCGGCGGTTTCATCGAGGCTGGCGCCGAGGTTGAAGCGGGTCTGCTCATCACCACCGGAAAGGCCGAGGCTGCGCTCCCAGGTCTGATTGCTGCCAAAGCCCACATGCATGCGCGGTTGCAGGCCTTGTTCCGCGCCACGACGGGTAAAGATCTGAACCACCCCGCCAATCGCATCGCTGCCGTAGATCACCGAGCGCGAGCCGCGCAGCACTTCCACGCGCTCGACCTGTTCAATGTTGATGTGTTGCAGGTTGCTGTCGCCGGACGTGGAATTACCGACGCGTTGACCATCTACCAGCACCAGGCTTTGCGCCGACTTGGTCCCGCGAATGTAGATCCCCGGCAGACTGCCTCGGCCCCCGGTTTGCCCGATCTGCACACCCGGTACCCGGCGCAGCAGATCGGTGACGCTGCCCGGTTGCAGGCGGTCGATGTCTTCACGGGTGAACACGGTGTTGGCGGCGCTGCTGTCGTTGCGGGCTTCGACCTGGCGGTTGGCGCTGATCAGCACGTCGGGCAGCTTCAGCGCCTGGTCGCGTTCGAAGGTGTCGGCCAGGAGTTGGCCAGACGGCAGAAGCGTCAGCGTCAGGGCGAGGCGGGAGAGTTTCATCGGTAATCCATTGGCTTTGGAGCGAATACAGTTTTGAAAGGCATGAAAACCAATGTGGGAGCGAGCTTGCTCGCGATGACGGTGTGTCAGTCAACGAATATGTCGACTGTCAGACCGCTATCGCGAGCAAGCTCGCTCCCACAGGGTTTTGTGTGTGTCTTTAGATGTTCAGCAGTTGCAAACGCTGACGAACCGAAGCCTCGATCCCGGCCTCATCCAGCCCACACTCCGCCAGCATCTGCGCAGGCTTGGCATGCTCTACATAGCTGTCCGGCAAGCCCAGATGCAGCACCGACTTGAGGATGTTTTCCCGGGCGAGGAATTCGCTGACCGCACCACCGGCGCCGCCCATGATCGCGTTTTCTTCGATGGTCACCAGCAGTTCGTGACTGCCGGCGATTTCGCGAACCAGTGCTTCATCCAGCGGCTTGACGAAGCGCATGTCGACCACGGTCGCATCCAGCGTCTGGGCGACTTTCAGCGCTTCGGCCAGTTGCACGCCGAACACCAGCAGGGCGACCTTGCTGCCCTGGCGGCGAACCACGCCCTTGCCGATTTCGATCGGCTCGAGATCTTTTTCGATCGTCGCGTTCGGGCCGGAGCCCCGCGGATAACGCACCGCCGCCGGACCTTCGAACAGATGGCCGGTGGTGAGCATCTTGCGCAGTTCGTTTTCGTCGCTCGGGGTCATCACCAGCATGCCGGGGATGCAACGCAGGAACGACAGGTCGAAGCTGCCGGCGTGCGTCGGGCCGTCTTCGCCCACCAGGCCTGCACGGTCGATAGCGAACAATACGTCGAGGTTTTGCACCGCGACGTCATGTACCAGCTGGTCATAGCCCCGTTGCAGGAACGTCGAATAGATCGCCACCACCGGTTTGGCGCCTTCGCACGCCATGCCGGCGGCGAGGGTCACGGCGTGTTGCTCGGCAATCGCCACGTCGAAATAGCGCGACGGGAAACGTTCGCTGAAGGCCACCAGGTCGGAGCCTTCTTTCATTGCCGGGGTAATGCCTACCAAACGCGAGTCGGCAGCCGCCATGTCGCACAGCCATTCGCCGAACACACCGGAGTACTTCGGCCCGCTGGCTTTCTTCGGCGCAGCGGCCGGCGCATCGACCGGTTCCAGCTTGGTGATGGCGTGGTAACCGATCGGGTCGACTTCCGCCGGGGCGAAGCCTTTGCCTTTCTTGGTGACGACGTGCAGGAACTGCGGGCCTTTCAGGTCGCGCATGTTGCGCAGCGTGGCGATCAGGGTCGGCAGGTCATGGCCATCGATCGGGCCGATGTAGTTCCAGCCCAGCTCTTCGAACAGCGTGCCGGGAACCAGCATGCCTTTGGCATATTCCTCGGTGCGACGGGCGATTTCCCAGGCGCCGGGCAGGCGCGACAGGACCTTTTTGCTGCCTTCGCGCATGCTGGCATACGTGCGGCTGGAAAGAATCTTCGCCAGGTAGTTCGATAGCCCGCCGACATTGCGCGAGATCGACATGTCGTTGTCGTTGAGGATCACCAGCATGTTGGCGTTCACTTCCGGCGCGTGGTTCAGCGCCTCGAACGCCATGCCGGCAGTCAATGCACCGTCGCCGATCACCGCAATCGCCTTGCGATCGCTGTTCTGCAGGCGGGCGGCAATGGCCATGCCCAGCGCTGCGCTGATCGAAGTGCTGGAGTGGCCGACGCCAAAGGTGTCGTATTCACTTTCGGAACGACGCGGGAAGGCGGCGACGCCATCCTTCTGGCGCAGGGTGCCCATGCGCTCGCGGCGGCCCGTGAGGATTTTGTGCGGATACGCCTGATGACCCACGTCCCACACCAGCCGGTCGTCCGGGGTGTCGAAAACGTAATGCAACGCGATGGTCAGCTCGATGACGCCCAGGCCGGCACCGAAATGGCCGCCGGTCTGACCGACCGTATAGAGCAATTCCAGGCGCAACTCATCGGCCAGGGTTTCCAGCTCGGCTTCGCCTAACCGGCGCAGGCCGTCCGGCGTGTTGGCACGGTCGAGCAGGGGCGTGGTCGGGCGCTTGCGGGGAATCTCATGAAACGTCGTGGGCATCAGGCGAATCGTTATAGGTATAAAAGATGCGGCAGTTTACCTGATGCATCGCCCCCTGCCCACGCGTTGGTTTTAACTTGGGGATACGCTGTCAGCTGCGCCGGCCGACGATATAACGGGCCAGGTCGCGCAACGGCTCGGCTGCCGCGTCAAACGGTCGCAGGGCATGCAGGGCCTGATCGCGCAGTTCCAGAGCGTAAGCCTTGGCGGCATCGAGGCCGAGCAGGGCCGGATAGGTGGGTTTATCGCGAGCAATGTCGGCGCCCTGGCGTTTGCCGAGGGTGGCGGTATCGCTTTCGACGTCGAGAATGTCGTCCTGCACCTGGAACGCCAGGCCGATGGCCTGTGCATAAGCCTGCAACGACTTCAGTTGGTCTTTTTCGGCACGGCCACTGGCCAGGGCGCCGAGTTTGACGCTGGCCTCGATCAGCGCACCGGTCTTGTGTCGATGCATGTACTCGAGGGCTTGTTGATCGAGCTTCAAACCGACCGAGCCGAGGTCGATGGCTTGGCCGCCGACCATGCCCGCCGGGCCTGCCGCCAACGCCAGGGCGCTGACCATCTGCAGGCGGATCTCGGCGTCCGTAGCGCTCAGGCGCGGGTCGAGCAGGGCGCTGAAGGCCAGGCTCTGCAAACCGTCGCCGGCCAGGATCGCGCAGGCTTCGTCGAATTTCTTGTGCGTCGTCGGCTGGCCACGACGCAAGTCGTCGTCATCCATGGCCGGCAAATCGTCATGCACCAGGGAATAGGCGTGGATCAGCTCCACGGCACACGCCGCGCCATTGGCTTGCTCAACCTTGCCGCCCAGCGCTTCGCAGGCGGCATAGGCCAGCAACGGGCGCACCCGTTTGCCGCCATTCATGACGCTGTAGCGCATGGCTTCGTAAAGACGTGCAAGCTCAGGGCCGGGCGCGACGAACAGGCTTTCCAGTGCTGCGTTGACGCGAGCCTGGCTGGTTGCCGAATACGCTGCAATCATTCTGGCAAATCCGCGTCGAAAGGTTCCTCGGCCAGCTCGCCATCACGCTCGAGCAGCACTTGAACCTTCTGCTCGGCCTGGGCCAGCGCCGCCTGGCAATCGCGGGTCAGGCCGATGCCCTGCTCGAAAGCCGTCAGCGAGTCTTCCAGCGACAATTCACCATTCTCCAGACGCTCGACCAGCGTTTGCAGTTCAGCGAGTGATTGTTCGAAATCCAGTGCAGCTTTTTTGCGGGCCATGGCGGCTATTTCCGGTTGACGTTAAACCGGCGCGACACTAGCAGACATGGGGGGTATGGGCAAATGAGCGGGGAATTTGGAGCTGCCATTGAGGTTCAAACACACCCGGTGGCGAGGGAGCTTGCTCCCGCTGGAGCGCGCCACGCCCCCTAAACCCTAAGCCCATTTCGCATTCGGCGATTTGCGACTGCTGCGCAGTCGAGCAGGAGCAAGTTCCCTCGCCACAAAATGTGTCGTCCCTAACAGTGATGTGAGTTATTCGGCTCATTTTGTGAGCCGAATAAGCTCCCTATTCGGCTCACGCCAAGCTAATTCCATAATTTCCGCCGCAAATAGAGATCTATCTGATTGTTAAAAAACCGCCGGGTGACTAACCTTCGCGTCTTCTACGACCCAATATTCACGGGTCTTTCAGACGAAACGCAGTATCTGGATCTGTAATGCGCCGAGGATCAGGCGCAAGGTTTTCGTCATGCATGGCAGGAGGCGTCACATGCGTTCATTGCTTCTACTGCTGATGGGGCTGCTCTGCGCGATTGCTGCGAGGGCCGAGCCCGCGGCCCAGATGTCGGAACCGGTAGGCGGCTGGCGCTACAACGGCCTGCTGGATCGCAGTGAACAGCCTCAAGTCGCCTATCCCACGCCGCCCATTGATCGCGGCATACAGCGCAACCGCACCATGATCGAAGGCCAGCTCAAGGCCATCGGCACCCAGCGCGGGCCCCATACCCTGGCGGTCAACGGCAACACCCTCAATCTCTACACCGACGACCAGGGACGTTTTGCCCGGCCGTATGCGTTTGGTGCCGGCTCCAACAGCGTCGAAGTGCGCAGTGCCGAAGGCAAGTCGCTCAAACGCGTTCAATTCTTTGAAGCCAACAACCTGCGAACTCCGGCGCGCATTCGCGTGGTGCTGGGTTGGGACGATCCCAAGGCCGAGCTCGACCTGCACATCGTTACCCCGGATGGCCAGCATGCGTTCTGGGCGCGCCCGGCGATGAGCAACGGCGGTGGCCTGGACCCGGATGGGGTCGATGGGCCCGGCCCGGAAATGTTCACCATGACCGCGCCGATGCGTGGCACCTATCTGGTTTATGTGAACTATTGGGGCAACTTCGGCAGTGGCGGCTATAACTTCGATGAGCGCGGTAACCAGAACGAGGTGATCACCTCGCAAATCAACCTGGTACTGAACGAAAACACCGTCGACGAGAAACGCGAGACCTTCATCGTGCCCCTGCGTGCGATCGGTGACCTGCTGCTGGTCAAGACTTTCAACTATTGAACATCCCGTACCACGGATGAATTGGGTGTTGTGAAATGAGCGATAACACTGTGACGCCGGCCGCCGCCGCACCCGCCGCCAAACCTTCCCGGCGCTGGCCGGTGCTGCTGGGCGGGCTGTTCCTGGTGGCGGGCGTAGCGGCCGGGTTGGGCTGGTTAATGCACCAGCCCAAGACACCGCCGGTGCAATTGGCCAGCGACAAGCTGGGCATGAGCCGGCCGGACGGATTGCTCGAAACCCATTCCTTGAGCCAATTGCCCAAGGACTTGCTGGCGGTGCCGTTTCTCAAGGAAACCCTCACCGAAGATTTCGTCTTCTATTACCAAACCCATGGCGATCGCCTCGGCTTGATCGGCAGTCTGCGGCGGATCATCTACGAGCATGACCTGAAACTGCAGGACAGCCTCATCGAGCAGCTGTTCGATCAGCCGGCGGACGTGGCGCTGTGGCGCGGGGCGGATGGCCGGCTCAAGGATTTCCTGTTGGTGATGGATCGCGGTGGCCTGGCCAAGCTGCTGGAGCCGCTGGCCAAAGTGGCGCTGGATGATACGCAGCTGACCAGGCTCGGCGACGTGAAAGTCGGTGCCGATGACGTCGCGCTGTATCAACTCAACTACAACGCCAGCAAGGCCTTGGTGTTCGCCTCCCATGGCGACAAACTGGTGGTGCTGTCCAATCCCTCCAGGCTCTATGATCCAGGCAGCGGCGCGACAGAAGAGCCGGGCAGCGTTTCGACCCAGGCCATCGCCGCGTTGCTCAACGGCGAAAAACTGTTCCCCGAAGCCTTCGGCCTGCAACCTCGTGCGCCGCAGGTGAAGCAACGCCTGTCAGTCAATTCAAGCGTCCTGGCCATGGGTTATCAGCGTTTTATCCCCAACTTCGCCGGCCTGCGCTTCGACATGGACGACAAGGGCTGGCACAGCTTTCTCGCCATGGATGAGCTGGACAACCAGCCGGACTTCGATTTCAAGCCGATCTGGCAAGCCATGCCGATGGGGGCCAGCGCTTGTGTGGCCTTGCCCCTGGCTGCCGAGCAACAGCAACCGCTGCTGGTAAAACTCGGTGCGGAAGAAGCGGTGGCCCGGGCGCTGACCGAACACATGGCGGGTGCCGCCGGCCTGTGCTGGTATGCCGATTCGCGGCTCTATACGCCTTTGTTGGTGGCCAGCCTGAACGACGACGATAGCGCGAAGCTCGACGGCGACCTGGGCAACCTGTTCGGCTCGATGGTCGGCGCTTACGAAGGCAAGGTCCAGGAACACGTGTTCCCGGTGGTCGAGAAGCAGGAAGGTGCAACCCATCAGTGGCAGCGCCAGGTCAGCTCCAACTTCGGCCCCTATAAGGCCAAGGATGCCGAGCAACCGGACGCGATCAGCGGTAAGGCATTCATGCGCGTGAGCCTGGCGCGCCACGGTTCGACGCTGCTGTTTTCCCTCGACGACAAACTGGTCGACAAGGCCCTTGGCACCCTCGACAAGCGCTTCCCGCCGATGGCGGACGTCGTGCCCAAGGACCTGCTGATGCCGGTGTACTTCGGCCCGGATTCCATGGCGCAACTGATGCAACAGGAAACCCTCGACAGCCTGCCGCAAGACATGGAGCCAGTGTTTTACAACGCCGCGCAAACCTACCTGATCCCGAAACTGCGCAAGCTCGGTGGCTACGGAAAATATGCCCTGACCCTGCCCGAAGGCAGCGAACCGGACGGCCACTGGCAGTGGCTGCCGCTGGAATGGAAAGCCCTGTGACCGCGCTCATTCGAGGCCTCGGACTGTTGGCGCTGTTGCTTGGCAGTCGCGTATTGGCGACTGAGGCCGCGGCGCTCGACCCGCAGCAATCCCAGGTATTCCGCGCCTGGTTCGTGCGCATCGCCCAGGAACAACTGACTCAGGGCCCGAGCCCGCGCTGGTATCAGCAGGACTGCGCCGGCCTGGTGCGGTTCGCCGCCAACGAAGCGTTGAAAGTGCATGACGATAAATGGCTGCGCAGCAACGGCCTGTCCAACCGCTACCTGCCACCGGAACTGCAACTGAGCGACGCGCAACGAAACCTCGCCCGGCAATGGCAGCAAGGCGGCGGCAAGGTCGGGCCCTACGTCAACGCCATCAAGCTGATCCAGTTCAACAGCCATTTGGTCGGCCGCGATATAGCGCAGGCCAGGCCCGGCGACCTGATGTTTTTCGATCAGGGCGACGACCAGCACCTGATGATCTGGATGGGCCGCTACATCGCCTATCACACCGGCACTACCACTCCCACTGACAACGGCATGCGCTCCGCAAGCTTGCAACAACTTATGACATGGAAGGACACCCTATGGATACCCGACGCAGCCAACCCCAACTTCATCGGCGTCTATCGACTGAAATTTCTCTCCCAATGATCGGTGCCCGCATGCTGCGTTTTCTGCCTCTGCTGTTGGTATGGATGCTGCCTTTTTCGGCGGTGTATGCCGAAGACACCGTCGAACCAAGCGGCTACACACCAGTGGCCGGTGAAAGCTTTTTCCTGCTGGCCGACAGCAGCTTCGCCAGCGACGAACAGGCGGTGGTGCGCCTCGAAGCGCCGGGCCGTGACTATCGCCGGTTTCGCATGGAGCCTTACGGCGGCGCCGATATTCGCGTGTATCGGATCGACAAACCGCTGGATTTCCTCAAACGCCAGAAGAACCTGCACCGGGTGGTCAGCGATGGTCAGTTCAAGGGCGAAGGCTTGTCGAACACCCTCGCGTACCTGTGGGACAACTGGTACCGCAAATCCCGTCGGGTGATGCAACGGGCGTTTTCCTACGAATCGCGTAAACAAGTGACCGAGCAAGTGCCGGAATTGAAGATGGGTACTGCCATCGCCGCACCCACGCCCTACGACGCGCAGCCGCAATTTGCGCTGATTCCGGGACTACCGGTGATCAGCCAATTCCGTTATCCGCTGTGGCAAGCCAAACCGATCCAGCCGCCCGCAGGTGTGAACCTCGCCGGTTCTTCCAGCGAGTTTGTCAGCGTTGCACCGGGCAATGTGTACATCCCGTTGGGCAACCTGAAGCCGGGCCTGTACCTGGTCGAAGCGCTGATCGGCAAGTACCGCGCGACCACCATGGTCTTTGTCTCCAACACGGTGGCGGTGAGCAAGATTGCCGGCGACGAACTGCTGGTCTGGGCCGCGCGCAAACACCAAGGCAGTTCGGTGCCGAAGGTCAATGTGCTGTGGACCGATGGCCTCGGCGTGATGAGCAGTGGCGCCACCGATGCCGATGGCTTGCTGCGCCTGAAACACGTCAGCCCCGAGCGGTCGTTCGTGATCGGCGAGGACGAAGAAGGCGGCGTGTTCGTCTCCGAAAACTTCTATTACGACAGCGAAATCTATGACACCAAACTCTATGCCTTCACCGACCGGCCGCTGTATCGGCCGGGGGACTGGGTGTCGCTGAAAATCGTCGGCCGCGAGTTCAAGAATGCGCGGGATTCGGTGCAGCCGACCGCCGCTGACGTCAACGTTACCGTGCTCGATGCCACCGGCACGGCGTTGCAATCGCTGGTGCTGAAACTCGATTCCAAGGCAGGGACCCAGGGTCGCTTCCAGTTGCCTGACAACGCTGTGGCGGGCGGTTATGAACTGCGCTTCAACTACAAGGATCAGGCCTACAGCAGCGCCTTCCGTGTCGCTGAATACATCAAGCCGCACTTTGAAATCTCGCTCAACCTCGCCAGGCAGGATTACGGCACCGGTGAACCGGTCAACGGCAGCCTGGTGCTGCTGTACCCGGACGGCAAACCCGTGGCCAATGCCAAATTGAGCCTCAGCCTGCGCGCCCAACAACTGTCGATGGTCGACAACGAGCTGCAATACCTGGGGCAATTCCCGGTGGAGCTGACCAGCACCGAACTGACCACCGATTCCAAGGGCAACGCGACCCTCGATCTGCCGGCCGCCGAGAAGCCGAGCCGCTACATGCTCACCGTGTTTGCCAGCGATGGCGCGGCGTATCGGGTCAAGACCACCAAGGAAATCCTCATCGACCGCGGCGCCGCGAGTTTGCGCTTGAGCGCGCCGCAGCGGTTCAGTGCGGTCGGTGACAAGGTGGCGTTCGACTACCGTAACGAAGGCGGCAACGAGCAGAGTAAAGCGGTCACGCCGGGCAGCTATGGCTGGGTGCGTCTGGAAGACCAGAGTACGGGCGAGGGCAAGCTGGCGGCCACCGATAAAGGCTTTACGCTGGCGTTCGAGCGTCCAGGCACTTACAACCTGACCTTGAAGGACGATCATGGCCGGGTCATCGGCGCCACCGGCCATTCGGTCACCGGCGATGGCGTCAAAGCCGTGCCCGGCACCGTTGAAATCGTCCTCGATAAAGCGCAGTACCAGGCCGGCGATGAAGCGCTGGCCCTGATCACTTTCCCTGAGCCGGTCAGCGATGCATTGCTGTCGCTGGAGCGGGACAAAGTCGAGGCCACGGCGCTGCTGTCCAAGGGCGGCGACTGGCTGCAGATGGAAAAACTCAGCGAGACGCAATACCGCGCGCGCATTCCGGTGAAAGACAACTTCGCGCCCAACCTGACCTTCTCCGTGCTCTACACCAAGAGCGGCCAGTACAGCTTCCAGAATGCCGGGATCAAGGTGATTGCGCCGCAAATCGACGTAGCGATCACCACCGATAAAGAGGCGTATCAGCCTGGCGACACAGTCTCGGTCGACCTCACCACCCAGTTCGCCGGCAAGCCGATTCCAGCGCACCTGACGGTCAGTGTGGTGGACGAAATGGTCTACGCGCTGCAACCGGAAGTCGCGCCGAGCATCGACCAGTTCTTCTATCACCCGCGGCGCAACAACGTGCGCACCAGCGCCAGCCTGTCGTTCATCAGCTACGACGTGGCACTGCCGGGCAGCCCAGGTGCGCCGGGCAAGGCCAACCGCAGCGAGCGCGGGGTGAAAGTGCTGGAACGGCCGCGCCGCGAAGACGTGGATACCGCCGCATGGCAGCCGGAACTGGTGACCGATGCCAATGGCAAAACCCGCTTTACCTTCAAGATGCCGGATTCGTTGACCCGCTGGCGCATCACTGCCCGGGCCATTGCCGACGACGGTCAGGTCGGGCAGAAGAAACAGTTCGTGCGTTCGGAAAAACCACTGTACTTGAAGTGGAGTGGCCCGACCCGATTCCGCAGCGGCGACAAACCGGACTTGGGTGTATTCGCCTTCAGCCAGGCCGAGAAACCGCTGGCGGCTGAACTGGTGATTCATTATGGCGGCACCGAACAGCGGGTCCCGGTAACGTTGAATAACGGCATCAACTACATCGCATTACCGACATTCGCATTGGCCAGCGGCGAGTGGACCGCCGAGTTGGTGCAGGAAGGCAAAACCGCTGACGCCCTGGCCGTTCGCCTGACCGCCACCGGTGAAGGCTGGCAGGTGATCCAGAGCCAAAGCCTGGAGGTCGCTCGTGGTGATACGCCACTGACCTTGCCGGCGGACGCGACGGATATTCGCCTGCGCCTGGATGACAGTGCGCAGGCGCTGTTCCGTTCGGCACTGGATGATCTGCTGAGTTATCCATACGGCGGCGTTGAACAAACCGCCAGCCGTCTACTGCCATTGAGCATTGCCTATCCGACGCTGTCGTCGAACCCTCGGATTCGCGATCGCTTGCGCCTGATCATGCAGAACAGCCGCCTGCGCCTGGTGCAAATGGCCGGGCCGTCGGCCAGTTTCACCTGGTGGGGCATGGACGGAGAGCCGGATGCCTTCCTCACCGCTTACGCCTATTTCGCTGACTGGCACGCCAGCAAGGCGCTGCAACTGAGCCTGCCGCCGGAGCACTGGCAGCGGGTGCTGGAGGTCTATGCGAAACAGGCGAAGCACACGCCGCTGTTGCAGCGGGCGCTGATCCTGTCCTTTGCCAGACAGATGCAACTGCCGGTGAACACCTTGCTCAGCGGATTGATGGATGACCTGGCAAAAGCTGGCGAGGGCAGTTCCTCGAACCTGATGGAAGAGGGTGAAGACAGCATCGTCATGAGCGATCAGGATTCGGCGCTCGGGTTGGCCAGTGCCCGCGTGTTGACCGCGTCCCTGGCTCGCCAGGCGAAGGTCGATTTGCCAGAGGCTTTCACTCGGCAGCTGGCGGACGCGCAGCAGCGCCTGGACGTCAGTTTCCAGCCGTTTGCCGAAGCCTTGAATCTGTCGCTGCAAGCCTTCGATCAGGCTCACGCTCAAGCGCTGCTGCAGCGTTTGCTGCCACAGCAATCGACACTGGAGCGTGCCTTGGCGCTGACCTGGTTGCAACGCAGCATCGAGCAGGCATCGCCCGCCGTCGCACTGACGCCGGGTGAAGGCTGGAAGCAGGAGCAGGGCGCTACGGGTGAAGTTTATTGGACGTGGCAGGGGACTTCGCCAGTCCCTGCAGTGCTGTCACTGGCTGGCGCGCAGGAGCGTCCGTTGCGAGCGGCCTTGAGTTTCCAGACCCGGCAACCGCCGGTTGAACCGATGGCCGTGACCGTCACCCGTCGACTGTCGCGCCTGGTGCCGGGCGATGAAGCCTTCACCTTCAAGCTGGAAGCGGTCGGCGACAAGCCGCTGTCCAGTGACAGCCTGTACCTGGACGAGGTGATCATCACCAGCAAAGCCGCGAAACCATTGCGTTACGGCATGCTCGAAGTGCCGCTGCCACCGGGTGCGGACGTCGAGCGCACGACTTGGGGCATCAAGCTCCTCGGCAAGACGGGTACCGAACCGGCGGCATTGGAGAAGGCCCGTTTCGAACCGGGGCAAATGGCCTACGCCATTCCAGTCGACGCCTTGAGCGGCGAATTGCGCCTGCGCCACCTGGTGCGCTTCTCGCAGAAAGGTCAGTTCAACCTGCCGCCGGTTCGCTTCACCCAGGTCTATGCGCCACAGCATCAGGCCCAGGAACGGAAACCGGCCCTGGGCCAGGTTACGGTGCACTGACATGACCCGGCCCCTGGTCTGGTGGCTGCTGTGCTTGATTCCTGCGCTGGCGACTGCGCAGGATGAGCCTTTGCGCCTGGGCTTCAAGGGTGAACTGCTTGCCTTGAGCCGGACTCAGGTGATCTCCCGTGAGCCGTTGTCTTCCAGATTGGAAACGCCACTGGGCAGCGTGTGGAAGTTGTTCGTTTATGGCTGGCTGGTGGATACCGGCGCGCGGGAACCGGCTTACGAATGTCGCGGACAGTCGAAAGAGGAAGTCTATTGCTGCACGGCGGGTGGCAAGATTGAGCGCGATCAGGCGCTAGTGAAATCCTGCGGGTTGTATTTTGAACCCGAGCGTCTGGGCATTACTGGCGTTGAGTGGCGCCAGTATTGGCAGGCGCGCCAGGCGCCGGAGTGGTTGCTGGACTTGCCGTCGTTGCAGCCTGGCACTCGGGTTGCGGTGACTGAGTTGTTGCAGGCGCTGAGCCTGATGCCGGCGCAGGAGCAGGCGCGTCGGGTATTGCTTGATGTGGTTTTGAACGCCGCCGATGGCAATGTCGTGGGCGAACTTGGCGGCCGGTTGCGGGTGAAAACCTGGAGTTGGCTGGACGATCAGGACCCTGCATCGCGCCAGGGTGGGTTTGCCGGGTGGTTGGCGGATGGAACGCCAATCTGGGCCGGTGGACGAGGAACCAGTCAGAGGTTGTTGCGCAATTACAACGAGGCATTGTCTTCGGTGTTGCCTGTCGAGTGGCCCGCAGACGCGGGGCGTTGCGTCGAAGTCGGGCTGTTTTCCCGCTATCCGATCGGACGCGTTCTCGCGGGGGATCGGGTGGTTGAGTCGGGCCCCATGCAGGGCGACTACCGGGTCGAGTTCGCCAACGGCAACCAACTCGATATCCACAGCGACGGCGAGCTCTTTTTGCTCAAGGACAAACTGGTCGCCCGCCTGGATCGCGAAGAATACGTCGCCCGCGTCCTGCAGCGCGAAGCCCGGGCCGAACCCGCCGAAGCCGCCAAAGCGCTGGCCGTCGCCATCCGCACCTACCTCCTGCAAAACGCCACCCGCACTGGCGACTGCCTGAGCATCGACGACAGCAGCCATCGCCAGCGGGTCGCCCCGCGCCCGGCTACCGCCGAGTCACGCAACATCGCCGCCTGGACCAGCGATCTGGTCCTCGCCGGCAGCACCGTCACCTACCACTCCGACCAGCCCGGCCCAGACAAACTCTCCTGGCAACACGCCGTCGAACAAGCCAGCGCCGGCCAACGCTACGACACCATCCTGCTGCACGCCTATCCGCGCGCCAGTCTCAGCCGCTGGGACAACCCCGTGGCCTCCTGCCAGGCACTTCCCGCCGCCCAGGACTGGCTACAACAACAGCGCCGCGGCTGGCGTCAACGCCTGGAAAGCGAAACCGGCTACAACGAAGTCAGCACCTTCGCCGTCTGCCGCCTGGCCTTCGGCCGCCCCTATGTCGACCGCGAACGCCAGCGCCTGTACGTGCGCGGCGTGCTGTCGCTGCAAGACCGACTCGACCTGACCCACGAATACCTGCACCTGGCCTTCGAAGCACACCCCAACGGCCAGGATGAAACCTACATCGAAGGGCTCGCCCGCCACCTTTTGCTGGAATAGTCCATGAAACTCCGTTATCCACAGGTCTTGCTGTTCCTTTGCGCCTGTTGCGCATTGCCGATGTCGATGGTCGCCAACGCCGCGGTCAAACTCGACACGCCAATGGGTGGCTGGCGTACCGGCGCCCCTGAAGGTGAAGGCGAAAACTTTCGCCAGGTCGTCAACTACCCCGCGTCCTCGGTGAACACCCCGGTCGGGCAGGCCAACACCGCACGCATCACCGGCCAGATCAACGCCACGCCGAAGTCCAAGGAACCCGGCCGGTTGATCGTCAATGGCGTCAGCATGCCGCTGAAGATCGATCCCGCTGGCCAGTTCGATCGACCGTTTTCGTTCCCCAACGGCAGCAACAGCGTCGAAGTACGTAGCCCGGACGGCCAGCAACGCCACCGCACGCAATTCCTCAATACCAGCGGCGGCGCGACGCCAGCCAAATTGCGCGTGCTGCTGGCGTGGGACAGCGATGGCACGGATCTGGACCTGCACCTGATTACCCCGGATGGCGCGCACATCTGGTACGGCGATCGCGTCGTTGCCAATGGAGCGGCACTCGATGTGGACGTGACGACAGGCTACGGCCCGGAAATCTTCGCCATGCCTGCGCCGATCAAGGGGCAGTATCTGGTGTATGTGAATTACTTCGGCGGCGGGTACCGCAGTGATGAAGAGGGGCAGGGGGATGCAGTGCAGCCGCTGACCACGGCGCAGGTGACGGTGATTACGGAGGAGGGGACGCCGGATGAGAAGATGGAGACGTTTCTGGTGCCGATGCGGGCGGTGGGGGAGTTGACGTTGGTTAAGGGGTTTAGTTATCCGTGAGGGAAAAAGTCTTAGCAGAGTTGTTGATTGAGGCTCACAAGCTACAAATTTTGCTTCTCTGGACAAAATTGTAGCTTTCAAGCTACAAAATTGACTGATGATTAAAAACCATAATGGATGTTGCGATTTTTGTGTCACAGAGGCTACAGTAATCGACGAAGTGACGATTTTTGATGCTCAGAGGCTACAAATGACGACTCTGTTTGACGTTGCCGATATGTTGAAGCAGGCCCGAGGCAAAGCCCGCTTGAGTCAGGAAGCATTGGCTAAACGTGCTGGCGTATCCCGTTCGACCGTGGCGCGCATGGAGACGATGGCTAAAGGCGATATGAGCGTCTCGGCGTTCGTGCGCCTGTTGGAAGCGGCCGGGTATGACTTGAAGCTGGTGAAGGCCGGACATGAGCGTACCGTTGAAGACATCCTGGCCGAGCAGCGCTCCGGAGTTTCTGAATAATGATTTTAGATGTTCATGTCAGCGCAAGAACGGTCGCCAAACTCTACCGAGAGCGCGATGAGTACATTTTGAAGTACTTGCCTGGGACGGAAAATGGGGACTTCGTCAGCTTGGCGTTACCTGTTCGGGAGGAGCCTTGGCGGTGGCCCCGCGATCTGTTCCCGTTTTTTCGGCAGAACTTGCCTGAGGGATATTTGCTAGGGGTGATCCGTGAGGAATTTGGCGCATTGCTCGACGGCACCGATCTTTCATTGCTGGCTGTAATCGGTGGCGCCGGAATTGGGCGGGTGACCGTCACGCCTAAAGGCGTCGCACCGGGCGCCGAAATGGAGCCCTTGGAAATTGACCAATTATTGACCGCCGAAAACACCACAGAACATTTTGCTGCACTGGTGCGACGTTACGCACGAGCGGCGATATCGGGAGTAGTACCTAAATTCATAGCGACAGATGTCAAACATCACGATTTGCCCTTGGGCAAACCCACCCTGCGTACTGGTTTTCACATCATCAAAGGCTCGGACGACACGACACCCTATCTGGGCTTCAACGAGTTCTACACCATGCGTGTGCTGGAGCGATTGCAGGTCGTACCGGTAGCCACCTGCAACATGTCGGACGATGGGCGAATATTGGTAGTGGATCGTTTCGACGTCGATGAGCACGGTCAACCGCGTTGCGGGCTGGAAGATGCGTGTGGATTGTTGGGGCTTCCGCCTCATGAGAAATACGCAACCACCACCGAGCGAGTATGGAAGGCCACCCGCCCCTACATAACCGGAGACCGGCTACGTGAGCAGCGTGAGCACTTCGGCTGGCACATTTTGGCGAACTACGTAGTGCGAAACGCCGACTGTCACGCCAAAAACATCGCGCTCTATTACACTTCACGAGCCGACGTCGCCTTCACACCAATCTATGACTTGGTGACCACTCAGGCTTATCCCCGTTTCGCCTCGAATCCCCCAGGTTTATCTGTGGGCGGTCGGCAGACCTGGGCGCCGGGCCGCACGCTCGAGATCTTCTTCAATGGTGTTTTGGGGATTCCCCCGCGTCAGTACGCCATGATGGTCGAGCAATTGTGCGAGTCGGCTATCACGGTGGGAAAAGAAGTGATCGAAGCCGCGAAAAACGAGCCAGCCTGGCGTGATGTGGCCAAACACATGGTGCATGCCTGGAACGAGGGTATGGAAACGTTACGGAGTTCGAGAGCAGCTCCGCAATTTCGAGGGTTGGATACCGCCATTACGGAGGCGGGGTTCTCAGGCCCGCGAGCAGCAGAAAGTAGTCGAGAACAGATTGGCCGTTCCGAGTTGTTGGCTCCGAGAAAACGCAGGTAAACCCCGTATCAAGGCAATACTCGCCGACCCAATGCTGAGGGGTATTAATCGGGCATGATCAAATTCGAGGCTTTAGGTCATCCAGGCTTACCTTGACTCGCTGAGGGGCGGCAAGACGTTCGGTGACCACTGCGATGAGGACTTCATCCTCTTCGCTAAGTAAGGCTGCCTTGAAAGGCAATTTGCCTCGTTCGGCGACGTATTGAAGGGTTTGGCGCAGAACCTCGGATGGCGTCACCCCGAGTTTCTCTAACGCTGCAAATGAACGCTGCTTCAGGTCGTCGTCAATGCGAATGTTAATGGAAGCCATGGTGAGATACCTGTAATGACGTTCGTCGTTACGATAGCTGTTACGCTCCAAGCCCGACAACCCTTCTTTCAGGCATTAAAAAGCCGGCTTGTGGCCGGCTTCTCGGGGACTGGCTTGGTTTATTTTTGGTAAACCGCGCCAGCCTTCAAAACGTACACCCGGATCTTGCGTCCGGCTGTGGGACTCGGCGAGAAAGTGATCCGCCTGGTCGGTGCGATCTGAGCCTTGGGAAAGGGTCGATGCGCAAATGTGGGGCGCAGCATACTGATTTTTTTGGAGAATTCCCAGCTTGGTGTGTGAGATAGGGCTGTCGGGGATGCTTTAGACCATGGAGCAGACCTGGATTTGAGGGTGAATGTTCTGCCGCCTTTGCTGGCAAGCCAGCTCCTACAGGGGGGGTGTGATGGCGAAGAAGAATCGCGGCATTACAAGAACGGTACGGGCGGCCTGCGTTTGTTCAGGGTCGACCACCAGAAGACCCAGCCCAATACCCTGATGTTCTGTTCTTCAATTTGCGCGGCTCTGAAGATCTCATCCGGGTATTCGGCGCTGTTGTGGCTGCGCATGCGTAGCGCATTGCCTGGAATTCGATGCAGGTATTTGATCCGCAACATACCGTCATGCTCGATGGCGTAGATCTCTCCGTCGATAATTTGCGTGAGCCCGCGGTCGATGGCGAGGATCGAGCCGTCTTCAATCCTTTCGGCCATGCTGTTGCCGATCATGCGGGCGCAGATGGCGTCGGCGTGGTTGATTTCCAGGGAGTCGAGATCGCTACGCGGCAGGCGGATGGATTGGCCGGGATCCTTCATGACCTGCGTTTTGTGGGTACCCGGCGGGATGACTGTTTCTTTATAGAAGGGCAGTTCGACATCGGTCGGCTCGATGACCCTGTAGATGCCGCGGAGCGCCTGGGCGTCGAAGGTGTAGCCGGATTCGTCGAGTAGACGCAGTTCTTTGGCGTCTTTCGGGCCTTCGCCGGTTTTCAACCATTCGCTATTGACGGATAGCTTTCTGGCGACTTCTTCCATGCAGTGGGCGGGCACACCGCGGGCGTACCAGTTGTGGACGTTTTGCGGCGCCGTGTCGAGGAATTCGGCGAACCCTGTCGTCGTAATGTTCGCCGCTGCGAGGAGCGCTTTAAACCGTGGACCGCTAGTATTTTTTTTCATGAACGCGAGTCTACTGGCGCCGGGTGGGGCTTTGAATAAACGAACTGTTCAATTTGCGAGGGAAATTTAGACCGGATGTAAGACGCTTTTCGGGACAATTAAACAACAAAACCCATATTCGCAGACCACTATACGGAGCGTTTAAAAATCGTTTTTCAGACGCCCACAAAAAACCCCGGATCAACCGGGGTTTTCCTGCAGCTTGCAGCTAAACGCTGACAGCTGGCTTTAGCCTTTATAGGCAGCAACCGACTTCATGATCTCTGTACGAGCGGCTTCTGCGTCGCCCCAGCCTTCGATCTTCACCCATTTGCCTTTTTCGAGGTCTTTGTAGTTCTCGAAGAAGTGCTTAATCTGTTCCAGCAGCAGAGGTGGCAGATCGGTGTATTCCTTCACGTCGACGTACAGCTGGGACAGCTTGTCGTGTGGGACTGCGATGACTTTGGCATCGCCGCCACCGTCGTCGGTCATGTGCAGGATGCCGACCGGACGGGCGCGGATGACCGAGCCTGGAGCAACCGGGTAAGGGGTCACGACCAGCACGTCGAGGGGGTCACCGTCGTCGGCCAGGGTGTTCGGGATGAAACCGTAGTTGGCCGGGTAGAACATCGGGGTGGCCATGAAACGGTCAACGAACAGGCAATCGCTGTCTTTGTCGATTTCGTATTTGATCGGCGCGTGGTTGGCCGGGATCTCGATCGCGACGTAGATGTCGTTCGGCAGGTCTTTGCCAGCCGGAATCTTGCTGTAGCTCATTGGGCGGTGCCCCCGTTAGTTGACCAAAAACACTTGGCCGGATTGACCAAAAAGTGGCGGCGATTATAGGCATATTCCGCCACCGTTGCTATGGACCAGAGGTCGTGTAGACCTTAGTCGCGTGCCTCATGTGCCTGATAGACCGGGTCTTCGGCCAGAAGTTGCCGCAGCCGGGCCAGCGGGTCCTGGCGGTAGAACAGCTTCAACTGCTCATAGACCCGAGGATACGCCTCATGTAGCAAATCCGGGGCGCTGAAGAAGTATTCACTGGTGACCGCGAAGAATTCGGCGGCGTTTTCCGCCGCGTACGGGTCGATGGCGGTTTCGGCGTCGGGATTGAGCTCCAGTTGCCGATCAAGGTCGTCGTAAGCTTCTTGCATCACCTTGGCCCAGTCGCTGACCCGCATGTCGGTGTGCAGTGGCGGCAGGCCGTTGGCGTCGCCGTTGAGCATGTCGAGTTTGTGCGCAAGTTCGTGGATCACCAGGTTGTAGCCTTCCCAGCCGCCACTGGCCATCACGCCGGGCCAGGCCAGGATGACCGGGCCTTGTTGCCAGGCTTCACCGCTGTGCTCGCCATCCCACTCATGCTCGACGCCGCTGGCGTCACGATGGCGTTGGGGGCTGAGGAAATCGTCGGGGTAGAGGACGATTTCGTGGAAACCCTGATACCAGTTCAGATCGCCCAGATGCAGCAGCGGCAGTTGTGCCTGGGCGGCGAGCAGCAGGCGCTGCTCCTGATGCAGTTCGACGCCGGGCAGGGCAGTCAGGTGCTTGTCTTCGAGAAACAGCACGCAGGCTTCGCGCAGCCACTGGTCCTCGGCGGCGCTGAGGCCATCGAGAAAACTCAGGTGATGGCGCACCCGCTGCCACAGGTCGTCGGCAATCGGATGCCTGGCCAGGATGCGCCGGCGACGCCAGGCGCTAAGCGACCACATGCCGGATCAGCGCGGGTGGGCTTTGGACGCGGCGTTGCCGAAGCGGCTGCGGACGATGCCGATGATCATTGGCACCAGCGACAGCAGGATGATGCCCACGACCAGCAGCGACAGGTTTTGCTTGATGAACGGCACGTTGCCAAAGTAGTAGCCGAGGGTGACCAGGCCGCCGACCCACAGGATGGTACCGAGGACGCTGAATGCAAAAAAACGCGGGTAAGGCATTCTTGCCACTCCGGCGACGAACGGTGCAAAGGTGCGGATGATCGGCAGGAAACGCGCCAGGGTCACGGTCTTGCCACCGTGCTTGTCGTAGAAATCATGGGTTTGTTGCAGGTAATCGCGACGGAAGATCTTCGAGTTCGGGTTACTGAAGAGCTTTTCCCCCGCCGTTCGTCCGATCACGTAGTTGGTGCTGTCGCCCAGGATCGCCGCCAGCATCAGCAGGCCACCCAGCAGTACCGGGTCCATGCCGCCCCCGGCCGCGACGGCGCCGGCGATGAACAATAGGGAATCGCCCGGCAGGAATGGCATCACCACCAGGCCGGTCTCGCAGAAGATCACCAAAAACAGGATGGCGTAGATCCATGGCCCGTAGTTGTTCACCAGCAAGTCGAGGTAAACATCGAGATGCAGGATAAGGTCGAGCGGGTTGAAATCCATGGAGGCACCTGGGGTGACGGCCCGACTCGGCGGGCCTGTGCGGATGACTTCGCGAAAGCCTACAGATGGGAGTAGTTTTTCTTACAAGCCGGAAAGGTCAGCATTATACGGGCTGAGTGGTGAAAAGCGCGTCGAGTTTGTAGCGGGGGATTTCGCACAGGGCGGACAGTGGGATGCGGTATGTTTTTGCAGGAGCAAGCTTGCTTGCGATGCACCTGAGAACGCTGCGGGGTATCAGGTTTGCAGCGTTATCGTTGACGAACATCGCGAGCAAGCTCGCTCCTACAGTTATCCGGAGTGGATCAGAGCCCGTCGCTGATCGGCAACACGTAGTTCTTGAACTCGGTGTCTTCCTTGAATCCGATGGATTCATAGGTTTTCTGCGCCACCTCGTTGTTGCTGCTGGTGGAAACACGCATGCGTACGGCATTGGTTTCCTTGGCCATCTTCTTCGCCGTCCGGATCAGGTTGTCGGCCACCAACTGGCGGCGGGCATCTTCGGCGACGTAGATGTCGTTGAGAATCCACACGCGCTTGAGCGAAAGCGACGAAAAGCTCGGGTACAACTGACAGAAACCCATCAGTCTGTTGGTTTCGTCGTCGGCCAGGGCCAGATAGATCACCGATTCCTTGCGCCGCAGGCGCTTCTCGAGAAACGCCCGGGATGAGTCCGGATACGGCAACGAGCCGTAAAACTCGCGATATTTGACGAATAACGGGGTCAGCAGGTCCAGGTGTTCGAGGGTCGCTTGAATAATCCGCATTGGTAGGTCTCGTCTTCAAGTGGCTGTCGTACGTGGTGACGGCGATGGGAAACCCTTGGCGGCCGTGCCTCGATCCTGCCTGAAACCGGAATGGAAACGCAATGCGGAAACGCTTCAGGCATCCAGCGGGCCCAGTAGGAAATTTCCTTTCATACCTGCTTCAGAGTCCGCATCCAGCGTCTGAACCTGAGCCTCGTCCTTGAGATTCACCCCCGACAACTGCCGCCGGCAGGCTTCGCGCATCAGATAAAGCAACCGATGCGCGGCCATGCCGTAACTCAGGCCCTCGAGTCGCACGTTGGAGATGCAATTGCGATAGGCATCGGTCAGGCCGACCTTGGGGTTATAAGTGAAATATAATCCCAGGCTGTCTGGCGAGCTCAGGCCAGGGCGCTCACCGATCATGATGATGACCATCCTGGCGCCCAGCAGCTCGCCGATCTCGTCGGCCACGGCCACGCGGCCTTGCTCAACCAGAACCACAGGGGAAATAGACCAGCCTTCAACCTCGATCTGTTCTTCCATTCGTGTCAGGAATGGCACGCTGTGGCGATGAACGGCCAGGGCTGACAAGCCGTCGGCGACGACGATGGCCAGGTCGACGCCACCGGGATTGGCCGCTGCGTGATTGCGCAGGATCTGCGCCGACCCCTCGCTCAACTTTCGCCCCAGGTCCGGGCGCTGCAAGTAGCTGTTACGGTCCGTTGCCGCGCTGTGCAGCAACAGGCTTTCACGCCCGCGCGCCGCCAGTTGCGAACTGAGCCCGACATGGTCGAACGGCAAGTGCACCGCATCCCGGGCCTGGGCGTGGGCGTACTGGAAATCCAGCTGCGCACTGGTCGGCATACTGGTGCCGGTGCGGCCCAAGGCGATCCGCGCCGGCGTCAGGCGGCGCAATTCCAGCAGCGGGTTCTGCTGATCAACAGGTGGTTTATCCATTACAACACTCATCCCAGTTGCGCCATGGCCTGACGGAAGGCCGGTGGCAGGCTGTCGCCAAAGTGAATCTTGCCGTCCGCCTGGGTGAAGATGCCCATGGTTGCCAGCCATTTTTCGAACTCTGGCGCCGGTTTCAACCCCAGGGTCTGACGCGCGTAGAGCGCGTCGTGGAACGACGTGGTCTGGTAGTTGAGCATGATGTCGTCGGAACCGGGGATGCCCATGATGAAGTTGATCCCGGCCACGCCGAGCAGGGTCAGCAGGGTGTCCATGTCATCCTGGTCGGCTTCGGCGTGGTTGGTATAGCAGATATCGCAGCCCATCGGCACGCCCAGCAGCTTGCCGCAAAAGTGGTCTTCGAGGCCGGCGCGGATGATTTGCTTGCCGTTGTACAGGTATTCCGGGCCGATGAACCCCACGACGGTGTTCACCAGGAACGGTTTGAAATGTCGCGCCACGGCGTAGGCGCGGGTCTCACAGGTCTGTTGATCGATGCCGTGGTGGGCATTGGCCGACAGGGCGCTGCCCTGGCCGGTCTCGAAATACATCAGGTTCTGGCCCAGGGTGCCGCGATTCAGGCTCAGACCGGCGTCGTAGCCTTCTTGCAATACGTTTAGGTTGATCCCGAAGCTGGCGTTGGCCGCTTCGGTGCCGGCGATGGACTGGAACACCAGGTCCAGCGGAACACCGCGATTGATCGCCTCAATCGAGGTGGTGACGTGGGTCAGCACGCAGGCTTGAGTGGGAATCTCGTAGCGCTGGATGATGGCATCGAGCATTTCCAGCATGGCGCAGATGGAGGTTAGGCTGTCGGTGGCCGGGTTGATGCCGATCATCGCGTCGCCATTGCCGTACAGCAGGCCGTCGAGAATGCTTGCGGCAATGCCGGCCGGCTCGTCGGTGGGGTGGTTCGGCTGCAGGCGGGTCGATAACCGGCCGCGCAGGCCCAGCGTGCCACGGAATCGAGTGACCACACGGATTTTCTGCGCCACCAGTACCAGATCCTGCACGCGCATGATCTTTGACACGGCGGCGACCATTTCCGGGGTCAGGCCGGGGGCGAGGGCGCGCAGGCTCTGTTCGTCGGCGGCATCGCTGAGCAGCCAGTCGCGAAAGCCGCCGACGGTGAGGTGGCTGACGACGGCGAAAGCCTGTTTGTCGTGAGTGTCGATGATCAGGCGGGTGACTTCATCGGACTCGTAGGGAATCAGTACTTCCTGCAGGAAGTGAGTGAGGGGAATATTCGCCAGCGCCATCTGCGCGGCAACCCGCTCGCCATCATTGAGGGCGGCGACGCCAGCCAGGAAGTCCCCGGAGCGCGCAGGGCTGGCCTTGGCCATCACTTCCTTGAGGCTTTCGAAGCGATAGGTCTGTGCGCCGACCGTGTGAGCAAAACTTGCCATAAAGATTCTCCGTGACGGCGCAGACAGGGTCTGCGCCGTAGTGTCCGGCCTAATGCAGGGCTTCTTCAGCTTTCTGGATGGCCGCGAATTCTTCTTCGGGCGTACCGGCTACCAGGTGATGCCGACTGTAGAAGGCAAAGTAAGCAATTAACACTCCATAGATGATCGCGGCGCCGATCACTACGCGCGGATCCACCAGAAAACCTGCTACCACGGCGATGCAAGCCAGCACCAAGGCGACACCCGAGGTGAAAATTCCACCTGGGGTGCGATATGGCCGATCCATTTTGGGGCGCCGAATACGCAGCGTGATGTGCGCCGCCATCATCAAGACGTAGGAAATGGTCGCGCCGAATACCGCCACCAGGATCAGCAAGTCGCCCTGACCGGTCAGCGACAACCCGAACCCGATGATGCCGGGGATAATCAAGGCCAGTACGGGAGCTTTGCTTTTATTGGTTTCTGACAGTTTGCGCGGCAGGTAGCCGGCTCGGGACAGGGCGAAAATCTGTCGTGAGTAGGCGTAGATGATCGAGAAGAAACTGGCAATCAGACCCGCCAGACCCACCAGATTGACGAAGTGGCCCATCCAGGTCGAGCCGCCGTAGGCCTTGCTCAGCGCTTCGACCAATGGGTTGCCCGAGGTCACCAGGGCATTGGCGCCCGCGCCGCCAGGGCCGATCACCAGAATCAGCAGGGCAAAGCTCACCAGCACCAGCATGGCGCCGATCAGCCCGCGGGGCAGGTCGCGTTTCGGGTTTTTGGTTTCTTCCGCCGCCAGTGGCACGCCTTCGACAGCCAGGAAGAACCAGATGGCATAGGGAATGGCTGCCCAGACGCCGACATAGCCGAAAGGCAGGAAGCTGCTGGCGCCCTTGGCCTCGGTCACCGGGATGTCGAGCAGGTTGGCGACGCTGAAGTGCGGGACCATGCTGACCAGAAACACACCCAGTGCCAGGGCGGCGACGGCGGTGATGCCGAACATCAGTTTCAGCGCTTCGCCGACCCCGAAAATGTGAATGGCGATAAAGATGATGTAAAACGCCAGGTAAATCATCCAGCCGCCGATGCCGAACAACGATTGGCAATAAGCGCCGATAAACACCGCGATCGCCGCCGGGGCGATGGCGTATTCGATCAGTATCGCGGTGCCGGTCAGGAACCCTCCCCAGGGGCCGAATGCGCTACGGGCAAAACCGTAGCCGCCGCCAGCGGTAGGGATCATGGAAGACAGTTCCGCCAGGGAAAAGCACATGCACAGGTACATGGTGGCCATCAGCAGCGTGGCGAGAAACATGCCGCCCCAGCCCCCCTGGGCCAGGCCGAAGTTCCACCCCGCGTAATCGCCGGAGATGACGTAGGCCACGCCGAGGCCAACCAGCAGGACCCAGCCTGCCGCGCCTTTTTTGAGTTCCCGTTGCTGGAAATAGTCGGAGCCGACTTTTTCAAAGTCCACAGATGAGCCGGGCGCCGAAGCACCAGGGTATTCGCTGGGCATAGGATTTACCTTTTTTATTGTTTTTAATGCGGACCCCTGTAGGAGCGAGCTTGCTCGCGAAGGACGTGAGGGCGCTGCGTACATCCAGGCAGCCCTCGTCATCGTTGACGTCCATCGCGAGCAAGCTCGCTCCTACATGGTTTTGCGGTGTTTCAGCCCGGTTAGAAGAAACCCAGCGGATTGGTGTCGTAGCTCACCAGCAGGTTTTTGGTCTGCTGATAGTGATCGAGCATCATCTTGTGGGTTTCACGACCGACGCCGGACTTCTTGTAACCACCGAACGCGGCGTGCGCCGGGTACAGGTGATAGCAGTTGGTCCACACACGACCGGCCTTGATGGCGCGGCCCATGCGGTAGGCGCGGTTGATGTCGCGGGTCCAGAGACCGGCGCCCAGGCCGAACTCGGTGTCGTTGGCGATGGCCAAGGCTTCGGCTTCGTCCTTGAAGGTGGTGATGCTCACCACCGGGCCAAAGATTTCTTCCTGGAACACGCGCATTTTGTTGGTGCCCTTGAGCAGGGTCGGCTGGATGTAATACCCGGTCGCCAGGTTGCCCTCGAGTTTTTCCACCTTGCCGCCGGTCAGCAACTCGGCGCCTTCGCCCTTGGCAATTTCCAGGTACGAAAGGATTTTGTCGAATTGCTGCTCGGACGCCTGGGCGCCGACCATGGTGTCGGTGTCCAGCGGGTCGCCACGTTTGATCGACAGTACTTTCTTCATCACGACTTTCATGAAGTCGTCGTAGATCGACTCTTGCACCAATGCGCGGGAAGGGCAGGTGCAGACTTCGCCCTGATTGAAGAACGCCAGCACCAGGCCTTCGGCGGCTTTTTCGATGAAGGTTTCTTCGGCTTGCATGATGTCGGCGAAGAATATGTTCGGCGACTTGCCACCCAGCTCCACGGTGGACGGAATGATGTTTTCGGCGGCGCATTTCATGATGTGCGAGCCGACCGGGGTCGAGCCGGTGAAGGCGATCTTAGCGATGCGTTTGCTGGTGGCCAGTGCTTCGCCGGCTTCTTTGCCGAAGCCTTGCACGACGTTTAGCACGCCCGGCGGCAGCAGGTCGCCGATCAGCTCCATGAGCACGGTAATGCCCAGTGGGGTTTGTTCGGCAGGCTTGAGCACCACGCAGTTGCCGGCCGCCAGGGCCGGGGCGAGTTTCCAGGCAGCCATCAGGATCGGGAAGTTCCACGGGATGATCTGCCCGACCACGCCCAGCGGTTCATGGATGTGATAGGCCACGGTGTTGCCATCGATCTCGGCGGCGCTGCCTTCCTGGGCACGGATGCAACCGGCGAAGTAGCGGAAATGGTCGGCCGCCAGTGGGATGTCGGCGTTGAGGGTTTCACGCACGGCTTTGCCGTTGTCCCAGGATTCGGTGATCGCCAGGACTTCCAGGTTCTGTTCGATGCGGTCGGCGATTTTCAGCAGCACCAGCGAGCGAGCCTGGGCGGACGTGGCGCCCCAGGCATCGGCTGCGGCGTGGGCAGCGTCCAGGGCTTTGTCGATGTCTTCGGCCGTGGAACGCGGGAATTCGGCAATCGGTTGGCCATTTACTGGCGAGGTATTGGTGAAGTACTGACCTTTAACAGGCGCGACGAACTCGCCGCCGATGTAGTTACCGTATTTGCTCTTGAACGAAACGATAGCGCCTTCAGTACCGGGGTGAGCGTAACGCATGATGTTTTCTCCTTGGCTTTTGTACTTATAAGGGAGCGCGCATGAGCGCTTGCTATAAGCTTAGAGCAAAGGTCGGGCCACTGCGCTGCAGGTCAGGTAAATCAAGGCCTTGCGCGATTTTTGTCGGACAGGCGGGCCGGGCATGTGACGCTTTCGGTACAGCCACCGTGACACTTTGTACCGTTTGTGGCACAGCTTGTGACCGGGTGGTCTTGCCAGCATTGCAATGCGCGAAGCGCTGGAGGATGCTGGGCATCACCTCAAGCAGGGCCATCGAGCCCAGGGGAGAACAACAAGAAATGCACGACAACCATTTGAGTCGCCATGCCCAGCAGGTCTTGACCGTCACGCAAGGGAAATCGCACCTGCAGGGGCCCGGCAGCGATCCCTCCATTGCCCGTTCATGGCTGCGCTGTCTTGAGGACTACCACCTCGACCCGGCATTGACCATGGCGCCGACGGTGCTGGAACATGGTCGCCTCCTGGAAAGTCGTGAACGCTTGCAGCAGGTGTTGCACATTGCCGGCAACGAAATGTCCAGCTTGCATCAGCAACTCTCTGGCGCCGGTCACGCGGTGCTGCTCACGGATGCCCGCGGGGTCATTCTCAACTGCGTCACCGCGCCGACCGAGCGCAAGATCTTCGAACGCGCCGGGCTCTGGCTGGGTGCCGACTGGAGCGAAGCCTGTGAAGGCACCAATGGCATCGGCACCTGCCTGGTAGAGCGGCAGTCCCTGACCATCCACCAGGACGAACATTTTCGCGGCCGTCATACGGGCCTGACCTGCTCGGCGAGCCCGGTGTTCGATCCTCATGGCGAGCTGCTGGCGGTGCTTGACGTGTCCTCGGCGCGGCACGAAGTCTCACGGCAGAGTCAGTTCCACACCATGGCCCTGGTCAACCTTTCGGCGAAGATGATCGAGAGCTGCTACTTCCTGCGTTATTTCGACAATCAATGGTTGCTGCGTTTTCATCTGCAGGCTGAATCCGTCGGCTTGTTCAGCGAAGGGCTGCTGGCGTTCGACGGCGAAGGGCGGATCAGCGCCGTCAATCAGAGCGCGCTGAACCTGCTGGGGCATATTCGTGGTGGGTTATTGGGCAAGCCGGTCGAGGCGTTTTTCGACTGCTCGCTGGATGAACTGCTCGGTCGTGCGAGCGTCGATGCCAGCGCCAGTTGGCCGTTGCGCACCCGTGACGGGCGGAGCCTGTTTGCCTTGCTGCGAGGGCAACCCCGCAGCATTCCGGTGCCGGCGGTGCAAAGCCCGAGGGTTGCCGAACGCCCACGGCTGGCCGGTATCTGTCTGGGCGATGCGGCGTTGCAGGAAGATTTCCGCAAGTCCCTGCGAGTCTTCGAGCGTGACGTGCCGTTGCTGATCAACGGCGAAACCGGGTCCGGCAAGGAAGCTTTCGCCAAAGCCGTGCACCACGCCAGTCAACGGGCCGAAAAAGCCTTCGTCGCGCTCAATTGCGCAGCCATTCCCGAAAGCCTGATCGAGAGCGAGCTGTTTGGCTATCGTGGCGGCAGTTTCACCGGGGCACGCAAGGAAGGCATGCGTGGCAAGCTGCAGCAGGCCGATGGCGGTACCTTGTTCCTCGATGAAATCGGCGACATGCCGCTGGCCTTGCAGACCCGGCTGTTAAGGGTGCTGGAAGATCGTCAGGTGGTGCCGATCGGCGGCGAGCCGGAGTCGGTCAACGTACGAATCATCAGCGCCACTCACCGCAATCTGTTGGAGCGGGTGCAGGACGGCAGTTTCCGCGAGGATTTGTATTACCGGCTCAATGGGCTGGAAGTTGCACTGCCGGCCTTGCGCGATCGCAGTGATAAATCCCGGTTGCTCGACTTTTTGCTGGCCGAAGAGGCGGGCGGCGAGACGGTGCTGATTGATGAGCCGGCGCGCCAGGCGTTGCTGGGGTTTGCCTGGCCGGGGAATGTTCGGCAGTTGCGTAATGTGCTGCGTACGTTGGCGGCGTTGTGTGACGAGGGGCGAATCGGCCTGGAGGATTTGCCGGCGATGATTCGTCAGGCTCGGCCGGTGCAGGTGACGGCCGTTGAAGAGCCGTCCGAGTTTCCGCTGGATGATGCCGAGCGGCTGGCGTTGCTCAATGCGTTGGAACAGACACGGTGGCACATGACCCACACAGCCGAACAGCTGGGCGTCAGCCGCAATACGCTTTATCGCAAGCTGCGTAAACACGGCATATCCCGGTAAATGCACTGAACCCCTGTAGGAGCGCGGCTTGCCCGCGAAGGGGACCTCGAAGCGGCCAAAAGCTTCGCGGGCAATTCGGATCGCCGCACCGCTCGCTCCTACAGGACCGGTGGCGTCTGGTTTGGAAACACAAGGTGCGAATTTCCCCTTCCTGGGCTAACCTGCGGCCATGTTTTACGAGGTCGACTATGCACATTCATATTCTTGGTATCTGCGGCACTTTCATGGGTTCGATGGCGGTTCTGGCCAAAGAGCTGGGCCATCACGTGACGGGCTCCGATGCCAACGTCTATCCGCCGATGAGCACTCAGCTGGAGGCTCAGGGCATTGAGTTGACCCAAGGCTACGACCCGGCGCAGCTCGATCCGGCACCGGATCTGGTGGTGGTCGGCAACGCCATGTCCCGCGGCAACCCGGCCGTCGAATACGTGTTGAACAAAGGCCTGCCGTACGTCTCAGGCCCGCAATGGCTGGCGGATCACGTGCTGCAAGGCCGCTGGGTGCTGGCCGTTGCCGGCACTCACGGCAAGACCACTACCAGCAGCATGCTCGCCTGGGTGCTGGAACATGCGGGCATGAGTCCGGGTTTCCTGATCGGTGGCGTGCCGCAGAACTTCTCGGTGTCGGCGCGCCTGGGTGACACTCCGTTCTTTGTCATCGAAGCCGACGAATATGACAGCGCCTTTTTCGACAAACGCTCCAAGTTCGTTCACTACCGCCCGCGCACGGCGATCCTGAACAACCTGGAGTACGATCACGCCGACATCTTCCCCGATCTGCCAGCCATCGAGCGGCAATTCCACCATTTGGTGCGGACAATTCCAAGCGAAGGCCTGGTGATCCATCCGACCACCGAACCGGCGCTGCAACGCGTGATCGAAATGGGCTGCTGGACGCCGGTACAAACCACCGGGGCCGGCGGTCAGTGGCAGGTCAAGTTGCTGAGCGAAGACGGTTCGGCATTCGAAGTGATGTTCGAAGGCGTCGTCCAGGGTGTGGTCGAGTGGGACATGACCGGGCAGCACAACGTGGCGAACGCCCTGGCGACTTTGGCTGCGGCGCGCCATGTCGGCGTCGTGCCGTCGATGGGCATTGCTGCTTTGAGCACCTTCAAAAGCGTGAAGCGGCGGATGGAGAAAGTCGCGGAAGTTCGTGGCATCACCATTTACGACGATTTCGCTCACCATCCGACCGCCATCGCCACCACGCTCGACGGTCTGCGTAAACGTATCGGCGACGCGCCATTGATCGCGATCATCGAGCCGCGCTCCAACTCCATGAAGCTCGGTGCCCATCGTGATGGCTTGCCGGAGAGCGTGGTCGATGCCGATCAGGTGATCTGGTATGCGCCGACCAACCTGGGTTGGGACCTGGGCGCCATCGCCGCCTTGTGCACGGTGCCATCGATCGTCAGCGATTCGCTGGAAGGCATCATCGAACGCGTGAAGAGCCAGGCCCAGCCCGGCACTCACGTGGTGATCATGAGCAACGGCGGCTTCGGCGGCCTGCACGGCAAACTCGCCCAGGCGCTGCAATGAACAACGGTCCGGAACGCATCACGCTGGCGATGACCGGCGCGTCAGGTGCCCAGTACGGTTTGCGCCTGCTCGATTGCCTGATTCGCGAAGACCGCGAAGTGCACTTCCTGATCTCCAAGGCAGCGCAACTGGTGATGGCTACCGAGACCGACGTCACGTTGCCGCCAAAGACTCAAATGATGCAGGCCTTCCTCACCGAATACACCGGCGCTGCCGCCGGGCAGATCCGGGTGTACGGCAAGGAAGACTGGATGTCGCCGGTAGCCTCTGGCTCCGGAGCGCCGGCGGCGATGGTGGTGGTGCCGTGCTCCACCGGGACCTTGTCGGCCATTGCGACGGGGGCTTGCAACAACCTGATCGAGCGTGCCGCCGACGTCACGTTGAAGGAGCGTCGTCAGTTGATTCTGGTGCCGCGCGAGGCGCCGTATTCGAGCATCCATCTGGAGCACATGCTCAAGTTGTCGAATATGGGCGTGACGATTTTGCCGGCGTCGCCGGGTTTCTATCATCAGCCACAAACCATCGATGACCTGATCGATTTCGTGGTGGCGCGGATTCTCAACCTGCTGAACATTCCCCAGGACATGCTGCCGCGCTGGGGCGAACACCATCTGACCAGCGATGAATAAGCTGCTGGCGCTTGTGCTGGCGTTGCAATTGACGGGTTGCGCCACCGCGCGCACGCTCGACGCCGCCAAGCCGGGGGCGCCGGTGGTGTACGCGGGGACTCGACTGGATTTGTATGCCATGAACGGCGGTTGCTGCGCCATGGACCGCTTCGGTGCTGAAGCGCCGAGCTATCCCGGGGTCGACCTTCCGGCCAGTGCCTTGCTCGACACCCTGTTGTTGCCGCTGTCGTTGCTGACGGTGTTGGGCGTGAGCTTTCAGGCGACGGGTGGGTTGTAGCGTGCGGCTTAGCATCGGTGCCGCGCCCTTCGCGAGCAGGCTCGCTCCCACAGTTTGATCTTCATCGATCACAAATTTGGTGTGCGATACAATCCAATGTGGGAGCGAGCCTGCTCGCGAAGGCGTCATTTCAGACGCCACAAGACTACTTACCTAGCTTGCGCAACTCATCCGACTCGACAATCCGCAGCCCATCCTGTTCTTCCAGCGCCAGCCGCCACATCGCACGCGCCAGATGGCAGGCTTCGATGCCGCGGTATTTGCCGGGGATCAAGCGGGACAATGGCCCGGCGAACTGCTCGGCCATCCGTGGTTCGATGCGCTCGCCCAGCAGCAGTGAAGGCCGGCAGATAGTCAATTGCGGCCAATCCTGCGCGCGCAATGCGTATTCCATCTCGCCTTTGACCCGGTTGTAGAAAATCGAGGATCTGCGATCGGCCCCCAAGGCACTGATCACGATCAAGTGCCGTGCACCCATCTCCCGCGCCCGCTTGGCGAAGGCCACCACCATGTCCAGGTCGACGGCACGAAACGCCTGTTCCGAACCGGCTTGCTTGATGGTGGTGCCCAGGCAGCAATAGGCGATGTCGACGCGACCGTTCAATTGCGGCAGAAACACCGCCGGGTCACCGACCGGGTTTTCCAGGTGAGGATGCTCGGCCAGTGGCCGGCGCGAAGGTGCCAATACCCGTGCGATCGTTGGCTCATTGAGCAGACGGTCGAGAAGATGTTCACCGGTCAAACCGGTAGCTCCGGCAAGCAGTACGTGCTGAGGCGTCAAGTACATAGTGTTTCCCCCTTGATACTATTCAGCTTAGTTGCTCTTTGCATCCTTGCTGCCGATAGAGACACTTTGCAGTGCCTTTCGCGCTTGCTGTTTGCGTAGCAACTGCCAATGGGAGAGAACGGTTTTTGGCGCCCAGATCTGCGGCTCGGAGGCTTCGAAGCTGTCCGCCAGTTCACGCTCGGCAACGGTGGCCCTGGCCAGTTTGAAGGCTTGTTCCAGGTCGTCGGTCTGGTTCAGCGCCTGAGCAAACAAGGCATCGCCAAAGTAAGTGAAGTTGGCTTCCTCAGAGCAGCCAAATGACACCCGGTCGGCGCGCGAGGCGGTCATGATCAGGGTTCGCTCATCTTTCAGGGGCGGGATGAAGCCACCGGAGTAGCAGGACGAAACCACGATGATCTTGTCGCGATTTTTCAGCGGGGACAGGACGGCAGCGAGCTCGTCGGCCGGCAGATCGGACAGTTCCATGCGCGGCTGGTCGAGCACCAGTTCGTGTTCGCTGGTGCCATGGCTGGTCAGGTAGATGAAAATCAAATCTTCCGGGCCGCTGCGCTCGGCCAGCGTCAGGGCGGCACGGCGCAGGTTTTCCCGGGTGGCCATCGGCCGGTCGACCAGGTGGTCGCGATGGTTGACCAAACGGATCTGCCCAAAGGCGCCGAAGCGGCTGGTGAGCATGTTGCTGACGTAATCGGACTCGCGCAGGAATACGCTTTGCTTGCCATCACCACCGAGGGTCAGGGTGTACAGCTCGATCGCCGGAGTCGAGGCCGGCACGTTGGCCAGCGCGTCGTCGAGCAGCCGGCCCTGGGCCAGCAAGCCTAGCTCGAGTGTATCGGGCAGTAACTTGCCGTCGGCGTCGCGCACTCGCTGGCCGTTGATCCACGTACCGCTCTGCACCGTGCCATCGGTCAGCACCAGCGTGCCCTGACCATTGTAATTGTCGACGTCGAATTGGCCGATGTAGAAGCTGCCGTCGGGCAGGTTCAAACGGCCTTGGCCGGTAAAACGCCAGTCATTGAACAGGCCGATGTAGTGACTGCCGTCGGCGCCGATCATCTCGCCCTTGCCGTTGAGCGAGCCTTCCTTGAACTGACCGAGCCAGACATCGCCATCGGCGTTCTCGTAGCGGCCCTTGCCATGCAGTTGATTGTTCTTGAAGCCGCCGACGTAGATGTCGCCATCGGCACTGTTGAATGTCCCGTTGCCCTCCAGCTGGCCATCGACGAAATGCCCGGTGAACTGATTGCCGCTGGTGTCGCCGCGCTGACCTTCGCCGTTGGGTTTGCCATGGGCGAACTGGCCTTGGTAGGTGCTGCCGTCTTCGAGTTCCAGCCGCCCGAGCCCGGCGTATTGATCGGCCTTGAATTCACCGCGGTAGGTCATGCCGTTTTCTTTGAGGGTGCCTTCGCCGTCCCGTCGGCCGGCTTTGAAGCCGCCGGTATAACTGCTGCCGCTGGTGCTCAGCATGCCCTTGCCGTCGAACAACCCTTGATTGAAGGACCCGCGATAAACTTCGCCATTACTGCCGTGCCATTCACCCTGGCCATGCCATTGACCCTGGTCGAACTCGCCGGCGTACCAACTGCCGTTCGGGTAGTCGACGCGGCCCTGGCCTTGCAGCAAGCCATTGACCAGATCACCGCGATAGCGCCCACCGTCCGGCAGACGGGCGTCGGGAGGCAATAGAGATTCGCCATCGCCGCAAGCGGTGAGCAACAGGGTCAAGGCAAGGAGTGCGAGTGAGCGCATGGCGTGATCCGGGCAATTAGGCGATCGAGTATGCCGCAGCTCTGTGTCCTTATATAGCCAGGAGAAAGGCGTGGATGCGAAACAGCGTGAGCTGTTTCGCATCCGGGAGGTTTTACACGAAGCAGAGGGACAGAGGTTCGGCGATATACGCCGGTTTTTCCGAGCCTTCGATTTCCAGGGTGGCGGTGGCCTTGAGCAGCCATTGGCCGGGTTTCTTCTCGGTGACTTCGGTCAGATCGACCTTGAGTCGCACTTTCGAGTCGACCTTGACCGGCTGAATGAAGCGGACGCTGTCGAGGCCGTAATTGACCACCATCTTCAAGCCTTCAGGCAGGACGAGGATGTCTTCCATCAGCTTGGGGATCAGCGACAGCGACAGGAAACCGTGTGCAATGGTGCTGCCAAATGGCGTTTGCGCGGCTTTGACCGGGTCGACGTGGATGAACTGATAGTCCCCTGTGGCTTCGGCGAACAGGTTGATGCGCTCCTGATCGATCGTGAGCCATTCGGAACGTCCGAGTTCCTTGCCGACATAATCTTTGAGCTCTGCAGCGGGAACATAGGGCATTGAGACTCTCCTTGGGTTCATCGGTTTTGTAGTTTTGAGGTGGGGGGATTTGACCTCCCGGATTACCACTTTAGATCAACATGGCAAAGTGCTCAGGTCAACTGAACATGCTGTTGGCGAATGCCGGTCTATAGCGTCGACGTGCTTATAATGCCAGGCGCGAATTTGCGGGAGAGGATGAATGTTGTTACGTGGCCTGACCTGGCTGGTGCTGTTCCAATTGCTCGGCACAGCCCTCAACCACTTGTTTTTACCGGTGCTGCCGGGCCCGATTGTTGGCTTGCTGCTGTTGCTGGTATTCCTGATTTGCCGTGGCCAGGTCGGCGAGCCGCTGAACCTGGCCGCCAGCAGTCTATTGCGTTACCTGCCGTTGCTGCTGGTGCCGCCGGCCGTGGGTGTGATGGTCTACGCTGCCGACATTGCTGCGGATTTCTGGGCCATCGTCGGTGCGCTGGTGTTGTCGTTGCTGCTGTCCCTGGCGTTTGCCGGTGTGCTGATGCAGCGCATGATCAAGCGTCATGCCCCCCATGAGGACAGCCAATGATCTTCGACTGGCACGGTGCCGGGGCGGTGGTGATTCATCACCCGTTATTCGGAATAGGCGTGACCCTTGGGGCTTATCAGCTGGTGCTGGCGGCCTTCGAGAAGACCCGCTGGATCTTTCTGCAACCAGTGCTGGTCTCCATGCTGCTGGTGATCGGTGTGCTGGTGGGTGGCGGCCTGACCTACGCCGAATACCGCAAGAGCACGGAAATACTCAGTATCCTGCTCGGCCCCGCCACCGTTGCGCTGGCGGTGCCGCTTTACCTCAACCTGCGACGGATTCGGCAGTTGTTCTGGCCGATATTTACTACGCTGGTGATAGGCGGCGTGGTTGCCACGGGCATGGGCGTGTTGCTGGGTTGGTGGTTTGGCGCCGAACACATGATCCTGATGACCATGGCGCCGAAGTCGGTGACTTCGCCGATTGCCATGCTGGTGGCCGAGCAGATCGGTGGCGTCGCGGCGTTGGCGGCGGTGTTCGTCTTGATTACCGGCGTGATCGGAGCGATCTTCGGCCCGAGTCTTTTGACCCGGATCGGTGTCCACAGTCCTGAGGCTCGCGGCATGGCACTGGGCATGACCGCCCACGCGGTCGGCACGGCGGTGGCGATGCAGGAAAGTGATGAGTGCGGCGCCTTCGCGGCGCTGGCAATGAGTCTGATGGGCGTAGCCACGGCGGTGTTCCTGCCGTTGGCAGTGTCGATGGTGGTGTAAGGAAATGTCTATGAGCTTGCCGCTTTTCCCGCTGAACACGGTGCTGTTTCCTGGTTGCATCCTCGATTTGCAGATTTTCGAGGCGCGCTACCTGGACATGATCGGCCGCTGCATGAAACAGGGTGGTGGCTTCGGCGTGGTGTGCATCCTCGATGGCGAAGAAGTCGGCATCGCTCCGGCGGGCTATGCGCTGGTCGGGTGTGAGGCGCTGATCACCGATTTCAAGCAGCAGGACAATGGCCTGCTGGGCATTCGGGTGCAGGGCGGGCGGCGTTTCCACGTTGTGCGCACCGAAGTGCAGCGCGATCAGTTGATTGTCGCCGAGGTCGAGTGGCTGGAAGACGAGCCCGAGCAGCCGCTCCAGGACGAGGACGCCGACCTGGTCGCGCTGCTCAAGGCCCTGGCGGAGCACCCGATGGTCGAAGCATTGAACATGGGCACCGAAGCGGGCGGGCAACAGTCGCTGGCCAATCAGTTGGCGTATCTGCTGCCATTCGCCGAGTTGGACAAGATCGATCTGCTGCAACTTGACGATCCGCAGCAGCGGCTGGACGCGATCCAGGCGCTGCTGGATGAGTTGCAAGGGGAGTTGTTTGCCTGAGGCGCGGGCTCAAGTAATGAGGCAAGCGCTGGCGTGCCGATAAACGTCACGCCGGTTCTGCAGCGTTAAGTGGGTTTTTCAGGGATTAAGCATTCTGGATCGGTTTTATGAACAGATCCTCGGGTTTGATGCGCAACTTCGGATCCGTATCGATACCCCAGTAATCGTTCGTCGAGTTGTAATACACCCTGCCGGCAATTCGTGGTGTGACGCCAATATTTTCAACGTTCACTTTTACGGCCAGCTCGTTTCGCTTCTGGTGAGCACGAAGGTCAGTCAACAAGGCATCGATGTTTGCGTAGCCCTGTGCGTTGATCACGTAAAGTTGCAGCATCTCAAATAACAGTTCGACTGAATAAATATTTCCGGATGAAGTCGCCACGCTGATGGATTCCACCGGTCCTGCGTGATCCAGACCTGGCAATTGGAGCACTGCGCTACCGACTTGCAGTTTTTCTGACGTCAGCCGTATTTCGTTGCGTGTTACGGCTTCTGTCAATTTTGTACTGTAGATGGTCCAGGTCGATGCATTGGAGGTCAGTGTAACGGCGCCTGGAGTCGACAGGCTAAAAGTCGTGTTGCTGGCAGGATACACATCGTAGGACGAGGCTTGGCCTTGCAGCACATAGATACCGGCATGGGAAGCTGATGGAAAGTTAACCTCCTGAGGGGTGGCTGCGAGCAAGAAGGGTTTTATCCGTTGTGGTCGGATAAAACGGTAGTTGCCGTGCCGACGCTTCAGGCACGCTGCGCCGGAGCGGACTTTGTAACCCGGGGCTGCAGCATCCTCGTGATAGGAGATGTCAGGGGGGGTCAATCGATAGGATTGGCCGTCCTGCATGACTAGCACTATGTCATGCACACTGTGTATACCGGCCGTCTTGATATTTGGAAAACCTTTGACTGCGGTTTTTTGCTGTTGATTTTCGCGTATGAAATCCCCGAAAGTGATTGTTTTTGATGGGAGAAAAATCCAGATACGGAAGTTGCTGTAGTACAAGAATGTATAGCCCGAAACACCTTCGCGAACTTCTACCTCGTAAATGAACCTGATTTCAAATATCTCTTCGTATTCGTAATCAAGGTGAATGGTTCTTGATGTTTTAGGTGTGTTGGCTTCTGCAAAAAAATCGACCCTGCGGCCATCGCGGGAAACAAAGTGGTGCCTGGATTCCTGCTCAGCGATTACAACGGATCCGCTGTTGACGATGTGCGGGGCAGGCGCGCGGTCACCAATCACGGTCACCATGCATTCGACGTCGTGAGAAAGTGAGTCATCCAGATGATCTGGCAACAGAGGAACCAGTCCGTAACCGTCCCGGGTTCTAAACTGCAACTGGCTGTTTTTCACATGACGCTGACCGTCGACATGTTTGTAAACATCCACGATGGTCAACAAGTGTTTGGGGAGTTCGCCATCCTTGCCACGCAGCGAGGTGACGACCAGCGAGGTGCCGACGATCTGCCAACGTTGAATATTCTCCATTGGCCAGCCGAATTCGATGAGGCTCGATTGTTCACCATCTTCGATGATCGTCACTTGGGCAGATGTTTCGGCGATGTAGTAACGATCTTCTCCAGCGCCGCCATCAACCACGCAGTGCGCCCCGCGAATGGCGATTGTATCGTCACCCGGTCCGGCATTGATGTGGTCGTTACCGTTGGCCGAGATCTGATTGGCCTGGTCGCTCCCGGTGACCCGATTTGAGCCGCGTCGCAAGGTCGAGATGTTTTCGATCGATTTGACCTGCGCGACCAGGATGTCTTCTTTCGCCCGGTCGTGGTTGCGCAAGGCAACCTCGCCGGTCTGCAGATTGACGTCGTAACCGACATGACGGGTATCGGTGACGGGACGGGAACCCTCGAATGCCAGTGTGTCGGCACCCTCACCCCCGTCAAGAACACTGGTCCGTGCAGGTTTCATTGGCTGGTTCAGTTCCGCTTCAGTTGTTTCGAAGTAAAACCCATCATTCTTGTCGCCGCCAGTCAGTTCCTTGGCGCCCTCCCGATAGCTGAAGGTATTGGGCTTGTCCTTGACGCCGAGGATCTGGTCATTGCCGTCCCCGAGCCGCCAAAAAACGCCTTTGTTTTCGCCAAGGCTGCCTTTGACGCCGCCCTTGAGATTCGGCGGGAGCCCATTGCGAGCATCGACAATGTCGTCAGTGCCAATGATTACCGGCTCACTGTCAAGTTTGTATGGTTGTTCTCCGGCGTTTTCGTCCCATTGGTACTGCCAGATTTTGATTGTCTGTAACTTGACTTCGAAACAGCCGTTTACGATGTATTCCAGTTGCTCCTTGTACGCTCCTTCAAGCAAGTTTTTTGCCGATAGTTCCAACTGTTTAGTGTGATCGCTTAAGGTCTTGGCAATCTTGAAGCGATCCATCACGTCTTGATCCTGGTCTGCCTTCACGAATGCAAGCCAACCGGCGCGCAACCGTTCGTAGTCGCTCAGTTCAATGTAATCATCAATATCGTCCACGACTCGTGCGGCCCGGTAGATTTCCGCGCCCAATATAAGCACGCCCGCAGCGATTATTCCGACCGGGCCAGCAACACTTCCGAAACCGGCCAGCGTAGCCGCGCCCAGCGCAAGACTGAGCGTAGCTCCCACCACGCTGAACCCCCCGCTGACGTAGTGATCCTGTGCTGCCTTGCCTTTCGTGGTGGCAGCGGCATTGAAGGCACTGATGGCTCCATAAATGTCGAAGGGCAGAGTGATGACGCTGGCAATCAATCCGGCACCCCTACCCAGGTGTTTCCCCACCGATGTGGCGGCGAACCCGTTGAATACTTTTCCGCCGCTTTGGAACATCGCTGCAGCGGTCTTGGTCAGGCCTCGTTCCAATAATCAATGAACCGAATTCGCTTGCGATACCCCCGCCGTTTATTACCGCATCAACCGAGTCACCTGCCTTGATGGCGTCCATGACCCCGCGCATGCCGCTGTAAATGCCAAAAGCCTGCAATCCTACTCCCGAGATGCCCGTGACACGGTTGACCCAGGGCGGCAAAGGAAACGTTGGCTTGGTGAATGTCGATTTTCTGGGCTGAGTCGACAAGCTTTCCGAAACGATCCATCGGGCTGCCGGGCGTAAGCGCCCTGTCGGCAGCCAAAAGGGGCGGGGCGTCCTCTGAACGCAAGCAGGCCAGTTCAAAGAGGAGCGTGGTCACTTTGCCACTGTCTGCCGGGTCGGCGGAAATTTCGCGGGCCATGACCTTGGCCGGATCGAAACTCAGAGAATCAAGAAAATCCTGGTAGGGCTTTTTAAAGTTCGTATTTGCCGCGTTGATGTCCTGGCCTGCGACCTTCGCGCCCAATTTACTGAGTTCTACACGGCTTATGGTGCTTTCGCCAAAACGCAGGGATCCCAGCTGTTTATCCAGGGCATCAAGGGTGCGAGGAGACGATGGGTTGACAGGCACCGCGCCTGGGGGGGGCGTCAAGGGTGGCGCACTGGGGGATGTGTCGATTTGGCCAGCGGCCGGCGGGGTTAACGGTGGCGCGCTGGGAGAAGTATCAATTCGGCCAGCGGCCGGTGCAAGACTGTTGAGCGAGGCACTGATCGCCTTTACGTGAATAGAGCGGCGGGTTGAGCTTTTTATAGCGGGTTCGATAAGCTTTGCCATTGTTTAGTCCTTTAAATAATGAGCGATCTAAGACACCAATTTTCGTATCGGTGTGGGGGTCCGGGATTTTACGAGCATATACAGAACTTCTTGGGTGAGCTTTGTCTTAATGGTTGTGCAGTGTTTTTAAAGATTTCCAGGTTGTTGTCGTTGTATCTCTTTGTATCTTCGGCAGACCAATGTCAGGGTATTAAAGATAAAGAAGGCGGCCCTTTAAAAATCTGATGCTCATGGCCATATTACGTCATACCCAAATTCGTCCTTATTGCCAGACAGCCTGAGTACGGGTTTGCCCGCAGCTTCCACCTCATCGATCAATTGGTCGTATTCATGTTTGTTGGCGCGGCCCGCATGCGTAGAGGCTTCGATACGTTCGGCGCGACTGCCGGCCTGCTTCTCGATGTCGTTTACTTTTGCTCCCTTTGTCAGGGATGAGTTCAACAGCCAGATCCGCTCTGCTTCCAACCCCTTTTTTGTGACCGAAATCAATCCTTCATAATCATCGGAGGGAAACCAGGTGGGTGGTGTGTCACGGGCCGTTGAATTGAACATCAGGTTTTCTTCATGCGGAACCACTTCCATGTTGCGGGTATCCAGCGCATACAGAAACATTTCCGTCTGTCGCTCTCTGGTGCGTTCGTAACTGCGTTCATGATCCCAGGCGACCGGGCTTCCTGCATCCGACCAATCGGAGGAAGCGCTGCTTTGCGAGTCGCTTGCGTCACTGGCGTCACTGGCATCGTTGTCCGTTGGGGTATCGTCAGCGCTCTTTCCGGGGTACTTGTTGGTCTGCGTGTTGAATCGCAAGTACTCGGGGTCGGGAGCGCTGGCGTACATCTGACCTTCCTTGAGGCTGAAAGTGGCGCTCATGGGCTTATGGGTGGTGGCGCCAGGTTCGTGGGCATAGCGAGGAAGCATGGCGTTGTCGTTCGCCAGTTCGAACGGAGTGCGCTCGTCGCCCCTGAACAAGGCGGGCACATCCGTGCGATACAGGCAATTGTTCTTGTTGCGCAGATAACCCATTTTAACCAGGAGCGCCTCGCGCAGCTCGTGGGTCATGCTTGTCTCGGGGTGATACCAGTCATGGCGCGCGCCACGTTTCAGATTCAACTCATTGATCACGTCGTTGCTGAGCTGATCAAGGCGGCGCGGGTTGCTGCTATCCTCTGTCAGGTTTTTGTGCGCTTGCGCCCATTGGGGCAGCGTCAGCTCGGCCTTCATGTGCTGTTGCAAGCGAGACAGTTGGCTCGGCAGCAGGTTGTAGGACTGCAAGAACGCCTTGCGTTCGTTCGAGGTCATGGTCGGGTGCAGCCAGCGGAGTGAATCGCGCTGCAGGTTAACGACCGGGTTGTCCGTTACGTTCGGTTCGACCCATTGCGGGGACTTGCCGGAAACCTGGGCTTGAGCCCGAAAACGCTCGATGTCCTGACCGTGAATCCCGTAGAGCTCCCAGATCTCTTTATCTGTCCAGTGTTTCAGGTGAGTGGGGTGCGAACCGAACCCTCCAACAGGCGGGTCGACCAGAATCCAGTTTGCGAAACGATCACTGAGCGTAAATCGTGTGTCAGATTCATCGGGCCCCGACCTTGGTTTGAGCTCGTAATAACCCTGCGCATCCGGAGAGCGCGACGATACGGTGTAAAGGATATTGTTGGTATAATTCGGCGTGTCGGAATAATGAGGGCGTTTAGCTGCGGCTATTGTATCGGACTGCTCGCTCTCTGGCGTGGCTGGCCGTTTCGGTACCGAGTTTTCAGTCTTTTGCCCATGACTGACTACAGGCTCTTCGCTGACCTGCGCTGTCAGGCGCCAGGTCGGACGTCCGTCGTTTTTATAAACAACAGGACCGTACGCCAACCGCTCCGTCAGTAGCTTCGCGCGATAGACGCCGGGGGCTTTTTCATCAAGGTCGACATGGGTTGTATGCAGAGCGCCTTCATATTCGACGTCGACAAATTTGCGTCCAACGATGTAGCGGAAACCGTCCTCGTTCGGTATTTGCATGCCGCGCAGAAATGTCTCCGATAACCAGTATCTATCAATTGCCCTGTGACTCTTCGAACGTTCGGTAACCGTTCGAGTCGGCACATCGGTTATTTCAATGCCAGGGATGAGGGGAGCATCAACGCTTGGGTGGGCAGCGTGTCTCTGATTGGAAGCCGACGAAGCCTCTACGTCGGAAGGCCAAACTACTCGTGGCACATAGGCCGAAGTATCGGAGTCATGCCTTATCGACGGTTCATTCGTTGATACAGGTTTGTGCGGCGTAGTAATAGGTGGTTTGCGTGGTGTTTTCGGGCTCATGTAAAACTCGCTGTTAAATGGTTTTATGAAATCATGAATTTTTAATGATGTTTCCACTGTGGGGAATGAATCGCCTGTGAGCCACTTGCCGATGAGTGAGCTATGCGCAATATTCACTACGAGGGGGTTGTTTTAATGTAATTGATTTTTTAACTCGTGAAAGCCCGAGTTTGAGGAAGTTATGAGTAAATATGTAACTTCAATTATTAGTTTGGTCGGGCTCTAAAAGCGCAGTCGTGCCGGATAAGTTTGAGTTTTAGCGCAACGCCACTCTCATCGGAGAAGACCTTGGAGAGTGGCGAGGAGGGAGAGCTTATTAGCGAATTGAGAAATGAAGCATTGTGCTTAGTATGCGTAGCGCACCATTGCATGGGGCAGATGGCGCAGGGCGAAGAAACTGAACAATGCCAGCAGTGCTGGCAGAATCAGCCACCAAACCTTGAACGGCATGGCGTTGAGCGGTGTCTGGCGCTGACTCAGCCACAGACTCGCCGCACACATGCATGTAGCCAGCATGGCGCCGGCCAGCACGTCGGTCGGCCAGTGCGCACCCAGATAAACCCGCGACAAGGCGATCGACAGCGCCGGCAGGCAGGCCAGCAGCAGCCAGGTCAGGCGCATCCGCGGCGGCTGCCCGCGACCGGCAAGCACGGCAAGGGTCAGAAACAAGGCAAACGCCCCTGAAGCGTGGCCGCTGGGCATGCTGTAGGTGGTCAAAGGATCAGTCAGCACTTCCGGGCGCACCCGGGCGAAGAAGTTTTTGGTCGCGGTATTGGCCAGGGCGGTGCAGAGCAGTGTGCCACCTGCGAACAGCGCCTGACGCCATTGCCGGCACAGCAACAGCAGGCCGGTGAGCAGAGCGCTGAACAGCAGCATGTTGCGGAACTCACCGATCAGGGTGAAGGTGACCGCCATTTCATCCAGCGTCGCGCCTCGGTGCTCCTGCACCAGGGTCATCACGCCCTGATCCAGGGCGGTCAGGTGCGGATAGCCGATGAACAGGCCGATCAGGATCAGCAGGCTCATGCAACTGATCCAGGTCGTTGCCCGGCGATGGCGGCGCAGACTGCTGGTCGCGCTCAAGCCGACCATCACTGCAATGCTGCCGGCGACAATGCCCGCCTGCAGCCAGAAACCTTCCGGCAACGGGAGGCGGATCGCCGCGCCGGTGGCCCAGCCCGGCAGCAGATAGGCGACGCTCCAGCCGGCGGCAGCCAGCAGGCTGACGGCGGCGAAGCGTGGGAAGGGCATGTCGAACATCCCGGCGACCATTGGCAACATGGGTCGCAACGGGCCGATAAAGCGACCCACCAACAGGCTGGCGATGCCATAACGCTGGAAATAGGCCTCGGCGCTGGCAATCCATTCCGGGTGATGGCGCAGCCCGGGCAGGCGCCGGATGTTCTGATGGAAATGTCGCCCCACGAAATACGAAACAATATCGCCCAACACGCCGGCGACGAATCCCAGCAGCAGGGTTTCGCTCAACGACAGGGCACCACTGCCGGCCAGAACCGCGACGGCAAACAGCAATACCGTGCCGGGGACAATCAGCCCGGCAATTGCCAGGCATTCCACAAAGGCCACTATAAACACCGCCGCAGCCAGCCATTGCGGGTTGACCGTCAACCATCCGGTCACGCTATCGAGCCATGGGCCCATAAGACAACTCCATCGAAATGTTTATCGCCCCCAAAGGACGAACTCAATCTTCAAATCAACACAGGCCCCCTGTGGGAGCGAGCCTGCTCGAGAAAGCGGCCTTTCAGTCGATATTGATATCGCCTGACACTACGCTTTCGCGAGCAGGCTCGCTCCCACAGGGGATGTTTTTTACTACAAGTCCGGATACATCTCAGGAGAGCAGCAAATAATCGCGTCCTTCGACCTGCCCGCGTCGCAGCGGGTTCCGCGTGCAATAGGCAGCGTAGGCAGCATCGACGAAGCGGTACATCAGGTGTTCGTCACGCCCGTGGGGAATGCCCAGGCGCGTGGTTTGGATGATGTGTGCCGGCGCCGGGCCGACGTCTTCCACCAGCAGCACTTCATGGTCGAAGCGCTTGGCGTCCCAGATCGGCACCTTCAGGCCCAGTGCCTTGCAGAGCAATGTCTGTCCCGCGCACAGCTTTTGCGACGGACGAGGGCGGCCCTGGGCATCCGGATTGTTCAACAGCATTTGCGCCAGGCTCGCCGGCCCGCTCAGTTCATCGACCCATGGATAGCCGGACTTGATCAACACCGCATTGCCGGGACCTTGGGCACTGAAGTTCAGGGAATCGCCGCCACGGGCGTAATACATATAGATGTGACCGCCGTCCAGAAACAAAGCCTTACGCTTTTCTGTATAGCCGAGAGAGGCATGGCTGCCTTTTTCTTCGAAATAATAGGCTTCGGTCTCGATGATTCGAGCGCTTAGCCAGAGTTCACCGACCCGGTGCCGGATAACCTTGCCCAGCAGATCCCGGGCCAGGGTTTGTGCGTCTCGATCGAAAAACGCGTCCGCGAGGGCCGTGGGCAGGCGGTCAGCGGACGCGCGAACAGTCAGGTCGGTCATGATAAACGGAGTTAATCAGGGCTGATTGAGTCGTGATGATAACAATTTGCAGCTTAATCACAGCTGAACGTCGGCAAATTGCCCTCGATTTCGACCATCCGCCTGTCACCGCTGTTAGTCCCGGGACGCGACAGCTATAATCTGCCGCTTTACTCTTTACCAAGCCTTAGCAAAGACCACTCCAGACCATGACTGAGTCCGTTCTTGACTACATGACCCGTTTGGGTCGCGCTGCCCGCGAAGCTTCTCGCGTCATCGGCCGTGCCAGCACTGCGCAGAAAAATCGCGCGTTGCAGGCGGCTGCCGATGCGTTGGACGCTGCACGCGCCGAGCTGGCGGCTGCCAACGAGGTGGATCTGGCCGCTGGCCGCGCCAACGGTCTTGAACCGGCCCTGCTGGAGCGACTGGCGCTGACCCCGGAACGCATCGACGGCATGATCGTCGGTTTGCGCCAGGTTGCCGCGCTGCCGGACCCGGTCGGCGCGATCCGCGACATGAGCTATCGCCCATCGGGGATTCAGGTGGGCAAGATGCGCGTGCCGCTGGGCGTGATCGGGATCATCTACGAATCGCGACCGAACGTGACCATCGATGCTGCCAGCCTGTGCCTGAAGTCCGGCAACGCGACCATCCTGCGCGGCGGCTCGGAGGCCATCAATTCCAACCGCGCCATTGCCGCCTGCATCCAGCGCGGCCTGGCCGAGGCCGATCTGCCGGCTGCCGTGGTACAAGTGGTCGAAACCACCGATCGCGCCGCCGTTGGCGCACTGATCACCATGCCTGATTACGTCGACGTCATCGTACCCCGTGGCGGCCGTGGCCTGATCGAACGGGTCAGTCGCGATGCACGCGTGCCGGTGATCAAGCACCTGGACGGCATCTGCCACGTGTTCGTCAGCGCCCACGCCGACCTGCAGAAAGCCCTGCGCATCGCGTTCAACGCCAAGACGTATCGGTATGGCATCTGCGGTGCGATGGAAACGCTGTTGGTGGATCAAACCGTTGCCAAGGATTTCCTGCCGTCGATGGCTGCACAGTTTCGCGAAAAAGGCGTCGAGCTGCGCGGTTGCGAACGCACCCGGGCGATCATCGAGGCGACAGCAGCCACCATCGATGACTGGAGCACCGAATACCTGGCGCCGATCCTCTCGATCCGCGTGGTCGACGGTCTGGACCAGGCCATCGAGCACATCAACCAGTACGGCTCGAATCACACCGACTCGATTGTCAGCGAGAACCTGGCTGACACACGCCGCTTCGTGGCAGAAGTCGATTCATCGTCGGTGATGATCAACACCCCGACGTGCTTCGCCGATGGCTTCGAATACGGATTGGGTGCCGAGATCGGCATTTCTACTGATAAGCTGCACGCCCGTGGCCCGGTGGGTCTCGAAGGTCTGACCTGCGAGAAGTACATCGTGGTCGGTGATGGTCAGTTGCGCGGCCAGGCGTCGACCTGAGTTGGGCGACCTCAAACCGTCGGCCCCGGTCACCACCCGCGAACCTGCGCCTCGACGCATCGGCATGCTGGGCGGGACCTTCGATCCGGTGCACATCGGCCATTTGCGCGGTGCGCTGGAAGTCGCCGAATCGCTGGCGCTCGATGAGCTGCGCCTGACACCCAGTGCCAGGCCGCCTCATCGCGGTACGCCGCAGGTGTCGGCCAAAGACCGCCTGGCGATGGTCGAGTGCGCGGTGGCCGGTGTGGCGCCGTTGGTGGTGGATGCCCGCGAATTGCAGCGGGACAAACCGTCCTACACCATCGATACCCTGGAGCTGATGCGTGCCGAACTGGCCGCGCAGGACCAGGTTTTTCTACTTTTGGGCTGGGACGCATTTTGCGGCCTGCCCACTTGGCACCGCTGGGAAGAGTTGCTCCAGCATTGCCACATCCTGGTGCTGCAACGCCCGGATGCCGACAGCGAACCGCCGGATGCCTTGCGCAACCTGCTGGCAGCGCGCTCGGTGAGCGACCCGCTGGCCCTCAAAGGGCCGAGCGGACAGATTGCATTCGTCTGGCAGACACCGCTTGCGGTATCCGCCACCCAGATCCGTCAACTGCTGGCCAGCGGTAAGTCGGTACGTTTCCTGGTGCCCGACGCGGTCCTGGCCTACATCGATGCGCACGGACTTTACCGTGCGTCGAACTGAATAGGAGTGCCTCAAGGCACGTAGCAACAACGTGTATTGAAGCGCCTGAACATACGAGCAAAACGAGTTTTATATGACTGACAAAGACCAAACCAAAGTAAAGCGCAAAGGCACGTTCAAGAGCGCCCCGCTGCCAGTAGAGGCTCCAACCGGACCGGAACTGCGTGGCGAAGAACTGGTCAAGGTTGCCGTAGCAGCCCTGGAAGACGTGAAGGGCCAGGACATCCAGGTCATCGACGTTCGTGAAAAACAGAGCATCACGGACTTCATGATCATCGCTACCGGTACGTCCAACCGCCAGATCGGCGCGATGCTGGACAAGGTCCGCGAAGCCGTCAAAGCCCAGGGCGTCAAGCCATTGGGTGAAGAAGGCAAGGGCGACAGCGACTGGGTGCTGCTGGACATGGATGATGTCATCGTCCACATGATGACCGCCTCGGCTCGTCAGTTTTACGACCTGGAGCGTCTGTGGTCCGGTGCGGAACAGAGCCGTGCTCTGAACGCGGCTCACCACAGCCCTGAAAACACCCATGAGCACTTCGTCAAGCTCAACAAAGACCAGCAATAAGGGACCGCTGTGCGACTGCGACTGATCGCCGTCGGTTCACGCATGCCCAAGTGGGTGGAAGAAGGCTGGCATGAATATGCCAAGCGTCTTCCGTCCGAGCTGGCGCTGGAACTGGTGGAAATACCGCTCAATACCCGCGGCAAGAATGCCGACGTGGCGCGCTTCATCCGTCAGGAGGGCGAAGCCATGCTGGCCAAGGTCGGGCCGAACGAGCGTGTTGTCACCCTCGAGGTCCACGGCAAGCCCTGGAGCACCGAACAGCTGGCGGTCGAGCTCGATCGCTGGCGGCTGGACTCGCGCACGGTGAATTTCATGGTCGGCGGCCCCGAAGGGCTGGCGCCGGAAGTCTGTGCCCGGGCGGATCAGCGCTGGTCGCTCTCGCCGTTGACGTTGCCGCACCCGCTGGTGCGCATTCTGATCGGCGAACAGCTGTATCGTGCCTGGACAGTCTTGTCCGGCCACCCTTACCACAAGTAGTTGTGCCCTCATGCCCCAGCCGATCCGCCTCAAGGACCACGAAAAAGACGCCCGTCTGGTGCGTGGCCGCGTCGTGTTCGGGGCCATTGCGGTGGTGGTGCTGATCTGTGTGTTGATTGCGCGGCTGTATTTCCTCCAGGTGATTCAATACGAGTACCACTCGACTCTGTCGGAAAACAACCGCGTGCATGTACAGCCGATTCCGCCGACTCGGGGGCTGATCTTCGACCGTAATGGCGTGGTGGTGGCCGATAACCGGCCAAGCTTCAGCCTGAGCATGACCCGCGAGCGCTCCGGCGACTGGCAGCAAGTGCTCGACGTGATCGTCGAAGTGCTGGAGTTGACACCCGAGGACCGGGTGATCTTCGAGAAACGCATGAGGCAGGGGCGCCGTCCGTTCGAGCCGGTGCCGATCCTGTTCGAGCTGACCGAAGAACAGATCGCCCGCATTGCGGTGAACCAGTTCCGTCTGCCCGGTGTGGAAGTGGTTGCGCAGCTGGTTCGTCACTACCCGCAGGGCGCGCACTTTGCGCATTCGGTGGGGTACATGGGGCGGATCAACGAAAAAGAGCTCAAATCCCTCGATCCGGTCAACTACAGCGGCACTCACCACATTGGCAAGACCGGCATCGAGCGTTTCTATGAGCCTGAATTGCACGGTCAGGTGGGGTACGAAGAGGTCGAGACCAACGCTCGGGGCCGCGTACTGCGCGTACTCAAGCGCACCGATCCGATTCCCGGCAAGGATATCGTCCTGAGCCTGGACATCAAATTGCAGGAAGCCGCCGAGGCCGCATTGGGCGGTCGCCGCGGCGCGGTGGTGGCGCTGGACCCGAAAACCGGCGAAGTCCTGGCGATGGTCAGTCAGCCGAGCTTCGACCCGAACCTGTTCGTCACCGGCATCAGTTTCAAGGCCTACGCCGAACTGCGTGATTCCATCGACCGGCCGCTGTTCAACCGGGTCCTGCGCGGCCTGTACCCGCCGGGTTCGACCATCAAGCCGGCGGTAGCGATTGCCGGCCTGGATGCCGGTGTCGTGACCGCGTCGAGTCGGGTGTACGATCCCGGCTATTACCAGTTGCCCAACTACGATCACAAATACCGTAACTGGAACCGTTCCGGCGATGGCTTCGTCGACCTGGACACGGCGATCATGCGTTCCAACGACACCTACTTCTACGACCTGGCCCACAAACTGGGCATCGATCGGTTGTCGGCGTACATGGGCAAGTTCGGCATTGGCCAGAAGGTCTCGCTGGATATGTTCGAAGAGTCGCCGGGGCTGATGCCGACGCGGGAGTGGAAGCGAGCGACCCGACGGCAGGCCTGGTTCCCGGGAGAAACATTGATTCTGGGGATCGGCCAGGGCTACATGCAGTCGACTCCTCTGCAACTGGCCCAGGCCACCGCGCTGGTGGCCAACAAGGGCATCTGGAATCGGCCGCACCTGGCCAAGACCGTCGAAGGCGAAAGGCCCAAGGATGACAATCCGATGCCGGACATCGTCCTGCGCGATCCGTCCGACTGGGCCAAGGTCAACCACGGCATGCAGCAGGTGATGCACGGCGCCCGGGGTACGGCACGCAAAGCGGCGATCGGTGCGCAATACCGCATTGCGGGTAAAAGTGGTACGGCCCAGGTGGTCGCAATCAAGCAGGGCGAGAAATACGACCGCTCCAAGGTCCAGGAACGCCACCGTGACCATGCCCTGTTCGTCGGCTTCGCACCGGCCGACAACCCGAAGATCGTGGTATCGGTGATGGTCGAGAACGGTGAGTCCGGGTCTGGCGTTGCCGCGCCCGTGGTGCGTCAGATCATGGACGCCTGGCTCCTGGGTCAGGACGGTCGGTTGAAAGCCGAATACGCCAGCCCTATCAGTGCGGAGGCTACGGCCCGTGAAGAGTAATTTCGATCGCATCCTCTCCAGCGAGGATGTGATGCGTCGTCGTGCGACGCTGTTGCAACGCATGCACATCGATGGCCCGCTGCTGATCCTATTGCTGACCCTGGCCGCCGGCAGCCTGTTCGTGCTGTATTCGGCCAGTGGCAAGAGTTGGGACCTGTTGGCCAAGCAAGCCACCTCATTCGGCATCGGCCTGGTGTCGATGGTGGTCATTGCCCAGTTCGAACCGCGCTTCATGGCCCGTTGGGTGCCGGTCGGTTATGTGCTCGGCGTGCTCCTGCTGGTGGTGGTGGATATCATGGGCCACAACGCCATGGGCGCTACGCGCTGGATCAACATTCCCGGGGTGATCCGCTTCCAGCCATCGGAATTCATGAAGATCCTGATGCCGGCGACCATCGCCTGGTACCTGTCCAAGCGCACCTTGCCGCCACAGCTCAAGCATGTGGGCGTCAGTCTGTTTCTGATCGGGTTGCCATTCATCCTGATCGTGCGTCAGCCCGACCTCGGCACTTCGTTGCTGATCCTGGCGGGTGGCGCTTTCGTGCTGTTCATGGGTGGCCTGCGCTGGCGCTGGATCGTCAGCGTGCTCGCCGCCGCTGTGCCGGTGTCTGTCGCCATGTGGTACTTCGTCATGCACGATTACCAGAAGCAGCGAGTGCTGACATTCCTCGACCCGGAGAGCGATCCGCTGGGCACCGGCTGGAACATCATCCAGTCCAAGGCCGCCATCGGTTCCGGCGGCGTGTTCGGCAAGGGCTGGCTGCTGGGCACCCAGTCGCACCTGGACTTCCTGCCGGAAAGCCACACCGACTTCATTATTGCGGTCATGGGTGAAGAGTTCGGCCTGGTGGGGATCTGCGCACTGCTGCTGATCTATCTGCTATTGATCGGTCGCGGGTTGGTGATTACCGCCCAGGCCCAGACATTGTTCGGTAAATTGCTCGCGGGCAGCCTGACCATGACGTTTTTTGTTTACGTTTTCGTCAACATCGGTATGGTCAGTGGCCTGTTGCCGGTCGTGGGGGTGCCGTTGCCGTTCATTAGCTACGGAGGAACTTCGCTGGTGACACTGCTGTCAGCGTTTGGGGTTTTGATGTCGATCCATACCCATCGTAAGTGGATCGCACAAGTTTGAATAAGGTGAAGATTTCAATGCAAGTAATGCGTGGCTGGGCGACTCGATACGCGCCATGGGTCGGCCTGGTAAGCATCCTTGGCACAGCGCAGGACGCGTTGGCCGGCGATTACGAAGGCTCACCCCAGGTGGCCGAATTCGTCGGTGAAATGACCCGCGACTACGGTTTTGCCGGTGAACAGCTGATGGGCGTGTTCCGCGAAGCCGAGCGCAAGCAGTCGATCCTGGACGCGATCTCGAAACCTGCGGAGCGGGTCAAGCAGTGGAACGAGTATCGCCCGATGTTCATCACCGACGCGCGCATCGCCCGCGGTGTGGACTTCTGGCGTCAGCACGAGGCGGTACTGGCCCGTGCCGAGCAGGAATACGGCGTGCCGGCGCAGGTTATTGTTTCGATTATTGGCGTTGAAACCTTTTTCGGACGCAATACCGGAAACTTCCGGGTGGTCGATGCGTTGTCGACCCTGGGTTTCGACTATCCTCCCCGTGCCGAATTTTTCCGCAAGGAATTGCGTGAGTTCCTGCTGCTGGCCCGTGAAGAGCAGGTCGATCCGTTGACCCTCAAGGGCTCATACGCCGGGGCGATGGGTTTGCCGCAGTTCATGCCGAGCAGCTTTCGCGCCTATGCAGTGGACTTCGACGGTGATGGGCACATCAATATCTGGAACAACCCGATTGATGCCATCGGCAGCGTCGCCAGTTATTTCAAGCGTCACGGCTGGGTGGCCGGTGAGCCCGTGGTCAGCCGCGCCGATGTGCGTGGCGATCAGGTGGACAGTGGTTTGACCACCGGAATCGAACCGACTAAAACCGTCGGGGAGTTGCGAGCGCTGGGGTGGTCAAGTCATGATGCGCTGCGCGATGATATGCCGGTCACGGCATTCCGCCTGGAAGGTGACAAGGGTCCTGAATACTGGATGGGCCTGACGAATTTTTACGCAATTACGCGTTATAACCGCAGTGTGATGTACGCCATGGCCGTACATCAACTGTCTGAACAGCTGGTCCAAGCACGGGGCGTCAAGTAATGCGGGCATTGCCTATGAATAAACCCCTGAAGCTGATGGCATGCGCCGCGTTGACGGTGCTGGTCGCCAGTTGTTCGACCAGCCGCGCGCCAACGCCAAAGTCTCCGTCCACCACCACCACCGCCGTGCGCGCAACGCCAGGCCTGGACATCAACCGCGCCCACAAAGACGGCGCGCCATGGTGGGACGTCGACGTATCGCGCATTCCTGATGCCACGCCGACCCTGCATAGCGGTCCTTATAAAGCCAATCCGTATACCGTGTTGGGCAAGACTTATTTCCCGCTGCAAGAATCCAGGACCTACGTCGCCTCGGGCACGGCGTCCTGGTACGGCACCAAATTCCACGGCCAGAACACCGCCAATGGCGAGGTCTACGATCTGTACGGCATGAGTGCCGCTCACAAGACCTTGCCGCTGCCCAGTTATGTTCGGGTGACCAACCTGGACAACAACAAGACCGTGGTTCTGCGGGTCAACGACCGCGGACCGTTCTACTCTGACCGGATCATCGATCTGTCCTACGCGGCTGCCAAGAAGCTCGGTTATGCCGAAAGCGGCACGGCGCGGGTCAAGGTCGAAGGCATCGACCCGCAGCAATGGTGGGCCGCCAAAGGGCGTCCGGCACCGTTGATGCTTAACGAGCCGAAAATCGCGCAAAATAACGCCCCGGTAATGACGGCTTCGGCCGGCACCGTTGAACAATGGACGCCACCGCCGCAGCAACACGCAGCGGCCGTCGTACCTGTGCCGATCGATGCAAAAAAAAACGCTTCTGCACCAGCCTCTGGCCAGTATCTGCAGGTGGGCGCGTTCGCCAACCCGGACGCTGCAGAACTCCTGAGATCGAAGCTCAGCGGGATGGTGAGCGCTCCGGTGTTCATCAGCTCGATCGTGCGCAATCAACAGACACTGCATCGGGTTCGCCTGGGGCCGATCGGCTCGCCGGGTGAAATCCAGCAAGTGCAGAACAGCGTGCGCCTGGCCAATCTCGGTTCGCCGAGCCTGGTCACCGCCGAGTAATACGTAGTACTTGATTGACGGTTCGCTTGCGGTCTTGGGGGGTGAACCTGGTTGTTGGCTCGTTTTAGAACAAAAGCCCGGCAAGGGTTCTGAGTGAACAACTGAACACGCGACAGCTCGTTAGAAAGCTGTCTGATTAGTTTTGCCCTTGGGCAGTTTCCATTAGCGATTTCGAGAGACGGATGAACATCACCACCTTTGCCAAACGCCTGTGCCTGCTAGTCCCGCTGCTCCTCTCGCCTGCCGCCTTCGCGGTCGAGATGATGCCTTCGCCACCACAACTGGCTGCCAAATCCTATGTGCTCATGGATGCCAGCAGCGGCAACGTGCTGGTGGAAAACAACGGTGACCAGCGTCTGCCTCCGGCCAGCCTGACCAAGCTGATGACCGCGTACCTCGCGACCCTGGAAATCCGTCGTGGCCAGATCGGTGAAAACGATCCGGTGACCGTCAGCGAAAACGCCTGGCGTACCGGCGGTTCGCGGATGTTCATCAAGGTTGGCTCGCAAGTCACCGTCAGCGACCTGCTGCACGGCATCATCATTCAGTCGGGCAACGACGCCAGTGTTGCGCTCGCCGAGCACATCGCCGGCAGCGAAGACGCGTTCGCCGACATGATGAACAAAACCGGCGCCGATCTGGGCCTGACCAACTCCCACTTCATGAACCCGACCGGCCTGCCGAACCCGGAGCATTACTCGTCGGCTCATGACATGGCCGTGCTGGCTCGCGCGATCATCCACGAAGACCCGGCTCACTACGCGATCTACTCGCAGAAAGAGTTCTTCTGGAACGGCATCAAGCAACCGAACCGCAACCTGCTGCTGTGGCGCGACAAGACCGTCGACGGCCTGAAAACCGGCCACACCGACGAAGCCGGCTATTGCATGGTGTCCTCGGCTGTCCGTGATGGCATGCGCCTGATCGCCGTGGTGTTCGGTACCAACAGCGACGTGGCGCGAGCCTCCGAAACCCAGAAGCTGCTGACTTACGGTTTCCGCTTCTTCGAAACACAGACCTTCTACCAGAAAGGCGCCGAGCTGGCTCAGGCGCCTGTCTGGAAAGGCACTACCAACCAGGTCAAGGCCGGCCTGGCCCAAGACCTGACCATGACCCTGCCGAAGGGCCAGCTGAAAAAGCTCGCCGCCAGCATGACCATGAACCCGCAACTGATTGCGCCAATCGCCAAGGGCGACGTGATCGGTAAAGTCGAAGTGAAGCTGGACGAGAAGGTGGTGCACAGCGCCGACCTGATCGCCCTCGACGCAGTCGACGAGGGTGGTATCTTCCGCCGCATGTGGGATAGCATCCGTCTATTCTTCTACGGCTTGTTCAACTGAAATAGTGTGGACCTGCATGGCCCCGCCCCGATCCGGCGCGGGGCCATGTCCGTTGCCACGGCTTACGAGGCCGTTACGCCATGACAGATACCGAAGTAAAGGCGCCAAAGATCGAATTCCCCTGCTCGGATTACCCGATCAAGGTGATCGGCGATACCGGTGTGGGTTTCAAGGACAAGATCATTGCGATCCTTGAGAAACACGCCACCGTTGATCACAAGACCCTGGCCGAGCGCCAGAGTACCAACGGCAAGTACACGACCATCCAGCTGCACATCATCGCTACCGGCCAGGAACAGCTGTACGACATCAACAGCGAATTGCGGGCTACCGGTTTCGTGCACATGGTGTTGTGATGTCTGGCACGCTGGGCTTTCGTGAGCTTGGCCAGATGGCTTACGAGCCTGTCTGGCATGCCATGCAGCGTTTCACCAACGAACGCGGCAGCGATGCCGCCGACGAGATCTGGCTGGTAGAACACCTGCCGGTGTTCACCCAGGGCCAGGCCGGCAAGGCCGAGCACTTGTTGCTGCCGGGGGATATCCCGGTGGTGCAGGTCGATCGCGGTGGTCAGGTGACTTACCACGGTCCGGGCCAATTGGTGGCCTATCTGTTGCTCGACGTGCGCAAGCTGGGTTTCGGCGTGCGTGATCTGGTCAGTCGCATGGAACAATGCCTGATCGAGTTGTTGGCCAGCTATGGCGTCACTGCCGCGGCCAAGCCTGATGCACCGGGTGTCTACGTAGACGGTGCGAAAATCGCTTCTCTGGGTCTGCGGATCCGCCACGGTTGTTCCTTTCATGGCCTGGCCCTGAACGTGGATATGAACCTGGAACCGTTTCGACGGATTAATCCCTGCGGCTACGCCGGGCTGGCGATGACCCAGCTGAGCGATCACGCAGGATCGATTGAATATGCCGAGGTAAGTGCCCGGCTGCGCGCGCAGCTCGTCAAACACCTCGACTATGCTGAGCAGACGACCCTAACGGGCGGAATCGACTGATATGACTACTGATGCAGTGCAAACCATGATCCCGACGCTGGATGTCACCGAGCGTCCGGCCCCGCGTGCCAAGGTAGAAGCCGGCGTCAAGCTGCGCGGCGCCGAGAAGGTTGCACGTATCCCGGTGAAGATCATCCCGACCACCGAGTTGCCGAAGAAGCCCGACTGGATTCGCGTGCGGATCCCGGTTTCGCCGGAAGTCGACCGCATCAAGGCCCTGCTGCGCAAACACAAGCTGCACAGCGTGTGCGAAGAGGCATCCTGCCCGAACCTGGGCGAGTGCTTCTCCGGCGGCACCGCGACCTTCATGATCATGGGTGACATCTGCACCCGTCGCTGCCCGTTCTGTGACGTTGGCCACGGCCGGCCGAAACCACTGGACGTCAACGAGCCGCAAAGCCTGGCCATTGCCATCGCCGACCTGAAACTCAAGTACGTGGTGATTACCTCGGTTGACCGCGACGACCTGCGTGACGGCGGTGCCCAGCACTTTGCCGACTGCATCCGCGAGATCCGCAAGCTGTCGCCGAACGTCCAGCTCGAAACCCTGGTCCCGGACTACCGTGGCCGTATGGACGTCGCGCTGGAAATCACCGCTGCCGAGCCGCCGGATGTGTTCAACCACAACCTGGAAACCGTGCCGCGCCTGTACAAGGCCGCGCGTCCGGGTTCGGATTACCAGTGGTCGCTAACGTTGCTGCAACGCTTCAAGCAGATGATGCCGCACATTCCGACCAAGTCCGGCTTGATGCTGGGCCTGGGAGAGACCGACGAAGAAGTCATCGAAGTCATGAAGCGCATGCGCGAACACGACATCGACATGCTGACCCTGGGCCAGTACCTGCAACCGTCCCGCAGCCACTTGCCGGTGCAACGCTTCGTGCACCCGGATACCTTCGCCTGGTTTGCCGAGGAAGGTTACAAGATGGGCTTCAAGAACGTCGCGTCCGGCCCGTTGGTACGCTCTTCGTACCACGCCGACGAGCAGGCGAAACTGGTCAAGGCCGAGTTGATGTCGTCCTGATCCAGCGGTAAGAAAAAGAACGGCCCGCAAGGCTTTCCGGTCTTGCGGGCGTTTTTTTGCCATTCCCACAGCCATTACAGTTTTTTCCTGCAACCTGCGGGGCGACTGACCCTCTTCTGTTTGTCCCCGTTCCTGACTACTGTGTGTTGACGCTTTCACGCAGGGAGATTCATGGATGACCGTTAGACCCACCCACACGCTTTGTCCTCACGCGCCTGTTCCGGCCTTGCCTTCGCAAGGGCTGATCGGCGTCATCGCGCCCGCCGGGCCCGCAGCGCTGGACACCGATAAAGCCATCGCCTGGATGCGCGCGCGCGGTTATTCGTTGCGGGTGTATCCCGGCGTGTACGAGAAGGAGGGCTACCTGGCCGGCAGCGACGAGGTGCGGCTCAATGACCTGCACGCCGCCTTTGCCGACAGCGAGGTTGACGCAATCATCTGTCTTCGCGGCGGCTACGGTACACCGCGATTGCTCGACCGCATCGATTTTGAACTGCTGCGCAACAATGCCAAGCCGTTCATTGGTTACAGCGACATCACCGCGCTGCACCTGGCAATCAGTCGTTATGCGGGCTTCGTGACCTTTCATGGTCCGATGCTCAATGCTGATCTGTTGAGTGACAAGCACAAACCTACCGAGTCGTCGTTTTTCAACATGCTCAGAGGGCAGGTGAAGGCGGGCAGTGTGCTGGTACACCCGGTGGCCTGGCCGTTGACCACGATTGAGCCAGGCATCGCTCATGGGCGCTTGCTGGGCGGCAATCTGTCGCTGATCGCCGCGACCATGGGCACGCCTTATGAAATGAACGCCGAAGGCGTCATCCTGTTCATCGAGGACATCAACGAGCCGCTGTATCGCATAGACCGGCTACTGACCCATCTGCGGCTGGCGGGCACTCTGGGCAAGCTGCGCGGGGTGCTGGTGGGGGATGTGGCTGGAGTGGATGGCGCTGCGCTGGAGCGCTTGCTCAAGCAGACCTTTGCGCCGTTGCGGATACCGGTGCTGTCCGGGTGGCGCAGCGGACATTGCGATCCGAACCTGACGTTGCCGATGGGGGCGTTGGTGCGGCTGGATGCGGGGAGCAAGGAGTTGGTATTGGAGCAGGATGTGGTGGTCAAGGCTTAGGCATTCATCGCCTAACAGTCAGTCTTCGCCGGCAAGCCGGTCTCGCTCCCACAGGTGACCGGGTTCTTTCAGGAGAACGCGGTCGAATGTGGGAGCGAGACCGGCTTGCCGGCGAAGCTTTCAGCGGTTACGCAGGCCTTCGAGCAACTTGTGCGTCGGATACCCATCCGCCGGCCAGCCAAACGACTGCTGGGCGCTACGGATCGCTTTACGGGTGTTGGCACCGATGATGCCGTCGGCGGTGCCCGCATCGTAGTTCTGCGCGCTCAGCAGGCTTTGCAGTTCGATCCGCTCGGTACGGCTCAGCGGCATGTCATCTTTCGGCCATGTACCGCTGATCAGGCCAGCACCATTGAATCGTTCGGATAACAGGCTGACGGCCAAAGCGTAGGATGACGAGTTGTTGTACTTCAGGATCGCGCGGAAGTTGTCGAGGACCAGGAACGCCGGGCCGCGATAACCGGCCGGCAGCAGCAGGGCCGCGGACAGGTGTTCGGAACCTGACGCAACCTTGGCGCCATTGGGCAGGGTGACACCCAGTTGCAGCCATTCGGCAACGCTCTTGCGAATCGTGCCATCGGCCAGAACGTAGTTGAAGCTATTGGCCAGTTGTACTTCAAAGCCCCACGGCTGGCCTTTCTGCCAGCCCGAGCTTTGCAGGTAGTGCGCAGTCGAGGCCAGCGCATCGGCAGGGCTGCCCCAGATGTCGCGCCGACCGTCACCGTCGAAGTCCACGGCGTGAGTGTTGTAGGTGGTCGGGATGAACTGGGTCTGACCCATGGCGCCGGCCCAGGAACCGAGCATCGCCTCCGGTTCGATATCACCCTGTTGCAGGATTTGCAGTGCGGCAATCAGTTGCGCGTGGGCGAACCCCGGACGCCGCCCTTCATAGGCCAGGGTCGCCAGGGAGTTGATCACCGACTTGCTGCCCTGGAACTGACCGAAGTTACTCTCCATGCCCCACACCGAAACCAGTGCCTGGCGATCGACGCCGTAGCGTTGCTCGATGCTTTGCAGGATGTCGGCATATTGGCTGACCAGCGCCTGGCCTTTGCGTACCCGCAGCGGCGAAAGGGCGCCGTCGAGGTATTCCCATACCGGGCGGGAAAATTCCGGTTGGCTGCGGTCGGCACGGATCACGCTGCTGTCCAGGCTGACATTGGCAAAGGCGCGGTCGAACAGATCGGCGCGGATGCCGGCGGCCAGAGCGTCCTTGCGGAAACCCGCCTGCCATTCGGCGAAGGTCTGGGTCGGCAGGATGTCGAGATTGTCACCGGTCGGCACCACGGGCGCCATTATCGCAGGGGCTGTCGCGACGGGGAGGGTCTGAAGCGGTTGGGCGTCGGCGGCGGTCGGTTTTTCCGCGCAGGCGACTAGCAAAATGAGGCTGGAGGCAGCGATCAGCTGGCGAAAGTGCCAACGACGGGAAAGACAAAGGGGCATGCACAGGTCCAGGGAGTACGAATCAGGTGCAGACCTTAACATGTTGAGCGATTGCTTGCCTTTCAGGCCGCCGGAAAGTAAGAAGCCTCCCAGTTGTTAGACTGGAAGGCTTCGCGGCGGTAGCTGCCTTTGCCTTTGCCGGCTCGTTCCTGACGGCTGCGGAACAGTGGCTGGGCGATGATGGATTTGGCCTTGTTGGGGCCATGCTTTGATGGCTTTTTGCTCATGATGAGGTCTCGCAAGTGAGTGGTTTTTGCGGGGCAAATCATCGGCTCAAGTTGTGGTTCTGTCTAGTCCCCGCGATGTGTGGGAAATGATGACCTGTGGCGAGGGAGCTTGCTCCCGTTCGGCGGCGCAGCCGTCGTAAACCGGGTAGGCGCGGACTTTCTGAAGAATCGCGGTGAATGGTTCGGGGTCGCTTCGTAACCCTGCGGGAGCAAGCTCCCTCGCCACAAAAAGACCTACTCGGCAGGCAGCATCAATCGCTGCCCGGCCATCAACAACGACAACCGGCTCAAACTCATCCACGGCGAACCCGCGGCCTGGCCCTTGATTTGCGCATCAATTCGCTGCGCTTCCAGCAACAACTGCGCCCAGCGTTGCGCCGAGTAGCGTTGCAGGGCTTTGCTCATCAGCGGTTTGCGTTTGTCCCAGATCGGCGGTCGGGCCTGGCTGAAGGCCTTGTCCAGCGGCACTCCCTGGCTGTACTGCAGTGACAGGTTGGTCAGCACGCGCAACTCCCGGGCCAGGGCCCAGAGAATCACCGGTGGCTCGACCCCTTCACCGCGTAATCCTTCAAGCATGCGCAGGGCATGCGCCGCTTCACCGTTGAGAATGGCATCAGTCAGCCCGAAGACATCGAAGCGCGCACTGTCGGCCACCGCTGCCTGCACGGTTTCAACGGTGATCTGCCCACCTTCGGCCATCAGCTTGAGCTTTTCGATTTCCTGGGCTGCGGCCAGCAGGTTGCCTTCTACCCGTGCGGCGATCAGTTCCACGGCGTCCTGGCTGGCGGAGAGTCCGGCCTGGGACAACCGTTGACGGATCCAGCTTGGCAACTGGTTGGCATCCACCGGCCAGATCTGCACGAACTGGGTGTGCTGGCCTTCAACCAGTGCCTTGCCCCACTTGGTTTTCTGCGCGCTGCCATCCAGCTTGGGCAGGCTGATCAACAAGACCGTGTCTTCGGCTGGACGCGAACAGTACTCGATGAATGCGGCCGCGCCTTTGTCACCCGGTTTGCCGGACGGCAGGCGCAGTTCCAGCAGGCGTTTTTCGGCAAACAACGACATGCTCGCACCGGCTTGCAGCAACGTACCCCAGTCGAAACTGGCATCGGCGGCGAAAACCTGGCGTTCGTCGAAACCTTGTTGGCGAGCGGCGGCGCGAATGGCGTCCGCAGCTTCCTGACACAGCAATGGGTCATCGCCACTGATGATGTAGACCGGCGCGAGGGCGCCCTGCAGGTGCTTGGCGAGTTGGGCGGGGGCAAGTTTCATGGGAGAGGGCGAACGGGGCGCCTGGGCGCCCCGTAAGGCTTACTGCTGCGGCAGTTCGACAGGCGACTGACGCGGAGTTTGCGCTTCAGCCTTCTGCGCCGCTTCCAGTGCCGCGGCTTCAGCTGTGGCGCGGGCCTCGGCGGTCTGTTGCAGCTGCTCCAGCTGCGTCGGGGTCAGCTGCTGCAGGCGCAGCATCATGCGTTGAACCAGTTCACGACGCATCTCTTTACGAGCGGTATCGGCTTCCTGGTCGGAACCCGCGAGGTTGTTGCCGTCGTGAATGAAGACTTTCTGCACTTCGAGCTTGTCGTTCAATAGTGACAGGTTACCCTGGCCATTGATGTCATAGCTGAGCACTGTGCTGATCTGGTATTCGCCCGTGCGACCGGCACCTGCGTAGCTGAGGATGCGCTGGTTTTCCTGTTCACCGGTCAGCACCAGTTTGTAGGGGGCACCGCTGTACACCTTGACGCCGCTGCTTTCCAGCACATGACGCAGTTGGGTCACGGTTGGGCCGTAGGCATCACGGGCGCTCAGGTCAAGTTCCTTGATCGCCAGTTCAGTGGTGCCGGTGCCGCGCAGCTGGAAACCGCAGGCGCTCAGCAGAACGGCGAGGCCCATCACCAGCAAATTGCGTTTGATCATCTTGTTGCTCCCCTTGAAACCATGTGGGCCGATCAAACGGCCCGAAAGGTTTTACTCGACGCCAGGCTCACCTGGCGCCTGATCCAATTAGCTGGCGACAATATTGACCAGTTTCCCGGGCACTACGATCACTTTACGAATAGTCAGGCCATCGACGAAGCGCAGCACGTTCTCGTTGGTACGGGCAGCGGCTTCGACTTCTTCGCGAGTTGCGCTGGCCGACATCTCGATCTGGCCGCGCAGCTTGCCGTTGACCTGGATGACCAGTGTCAGGCTGTCCTGCACCAGCGCGGTCTCGTCCAGCACCGGCCAGCCGGCGTCGATCACAGGATCAGCGTGACCCAGTCGATGCCACAGCTCGTGGCTGATGTGCGGGGTGATCGGAGCCAACAGCAGCGTCACGGTTTCAAGACCTTCCTGCACCAGTGCGCGATCCTGCTGGGTCACTTGCGGGGCTTTTTCCAGCACGTTCATCAGCGTCATCACCTGGGCGATGGCCGTGTTGAATTTATGGTTCTGGCCGACGTCGTGGCTGGCCTGCTTGATGGCCAGGTGGATCGCACGGCGAATGGTTTTCTGCTCTTCGTTCAGGCTGGCGACGTCCAGTTTGCCCGGCAGTCCCTGAGTGACGTGCGCCTGAGCCAGACGCCAGACGCGCTTGAGGAAGCGGTGCGAGCCTTCCACGCCGGAGTCGGACCATTCCGCGCTCATATCAGGTGGCGAGGCGAACATCATGAACAGGCGGCAGGTATCGGCGCCGAACTGGTCAATCATCGACTGTGGGTCGACACCGTTGTTCTTGGACTTGGCCATCTTCTCGGTGCCGCCGATTTCCACCGGCAGGCCGTCTGCGATCAGCTTGGCGCTGATGACCTTGGCCTTGCTGTCGCGTTCGAGTTCGACGTCCGCGGGGTTGAACCAGGTGTAGGCACCGTTGGCTTCGCGACGATAGTAAGTCTCGGCGATCACCATGCCCTGGGTCAGCAGGTTCTTGAACGGCTCATTGGAGCTCACCAGGCCTTCGTCGCGCATCAGTTTGTGGAAGAAGCGCGCGTAGAGCAGGTGAAGAATCGCGTGTTCGATACCGCCGATGTATTGATCCACCGGCAGCCAGTGGTCAGCTGCCGATTTTTCCACCAAGCCACCCTCATAGTGCGGCGAGGCGTAACGGGCGTAGTACCACGACGACTCGACGAAGGTGTCCATGGTGTCGGTTTCACGCTTGGCCGGTGCGCCGCATTTCGGGCAAGCGCACTCGTAGAACTCAGGCATGCGCGCCAATGGCGAACCGGCGCCATCCGGTACGACGTCTTCCGGCAGCACCACCGGCAGTTGGTCTTCAGGAACCGGCACATCACCGCAGGTGTTGCAGTGGATGATCGGGATCGGGCAGCCCCAGTAGCGCTGACGGCTGATGCCCCAGTCGCGCAGGCGGAACTGGGTGCGCGAGGCGCCGAGGTTTTTCTTGATCAGGGCAACTTCCATGGCGTCGAAGGCGCCTGCGAAGTCGAGGCCGTCGAATTCGCCGGAGTTGATCAGCGTGCCGTGCTCGCCGTACGCATCCTGCCAAGGGGCCGGGTTGGTGTCACCGGAACTTGTGCGCACCACGGATTTGATGGGCAAGTTGTACTTGGTGGCGAACTCGAAATCACGTTCATCGTGAGCCGGAACAGCCATTACAGCGCCATCGCCGTAGTGCATCAGCACATAGTTGGCGACCCACACCGGGAGTTTCTCACCGGTCAGCGGGTGCTCGACGAACAGCGAAGTCGGCAGGCCTTTTTTCTCTTGGGTGGCGACGTCGGCTTCAGCGACGCTGCCGCCTTTGCATTCAGCGATGAACGCTTGCAGCTCGGGATTGTTCTGCGCAGCCAGGGTCGCCAGGTGATGCTCGGCGGCCACGGCCACGTAAGTCGCGCCCATCAGGGTGTCCGGACGGGTGGTGAAGACTTTCAGCGCGCCGGCTTCGCCGATGGAGTCGACGTTGTACGGGAACTGCACTTCCATGCCGCGGGATTTGCCGATCCAGTTGCGCTGCATGGTCTTGACCTGTTCAGGCCAGCCAGTCAGTTCGTCGAGGCTTTCCAGCAGTTCATCCGCGTAGGCGGTGATCTTGAAGTAGTACATCGGAATTTCGCGCTTTTCGATCAGCGCGCCGGAACGCCAGCCGCGGCCGTCGATCACTTGCTCGTTGGCCAGAACGGTCTGGTCGACCGGGTCCCAGTTCACGGTGCCGCTCTTTTTGTAGATCACACCTTTTTCGAACAGGCGAGTGAACAGCCATTGTTCCCAGCGGTAGTAATCGGGCTTGCAGGTGGTCACTTCGCGGGACCAGTCCACCGCCAGGCCCAGGCTGCGCAGCTGGGTTTTCATGTAGGCGATGTTTTCGTAGGTCCACTTGGCGGGCGCCACGTTGTTCTTCATCGCGGCGTTTTCCGCCGGCATGCCGAAAGCGTCCCAACCCATGGGTTGCAGGACGTTCTTGCCTTGCATGCGCTGGTAGCGGGAGATCACGTCGCCGATGGTGTAGTTGCGCACGTGCCCCATGTGTAGCTTGCCGCTGGGGTAAGGGAACATCGACAGGCAGTAGAACGTCTCCTTGCCTGGCTGTTCACTGACTTCAAAGGACTTTTGCTCGTCCCAGAACGACTGGGCGGCGGCTTCGATCTCACGGGGCTGATATTGTTCGTGCATGGCTACTTTTTGAACTGAATAGGGGTGGCCTAATCCTCTTCAATACACGCTGGACGGTGATTGCGCCAGATCGGCGCTTCAGTGCCCAGACGAGCTGGAAGTGGAGTTACAGGAAGCGCCGTAGCATACATGACCGCACTCTACCGAGGGAAACCCTGATTGCTGCCGCAGGCCCCGCAAAAACCGCCGCGAGGGCCGTTGGTCGCGGCATCCAGCCGGTTTGTTGATGGAAGCTAAGCTCTAAAAGGGGAGCGAGTCTTATCTTCAATGAGGTGAGGGATGGTTGAGTCACGGCAAAAAGTTACGAAACCGGAGCTGTACGAAAGACTGATCGATCGTCTGGGGATGGCCCTGGACGCGGCAAAAACCGCCGATCGGCTGCGCGATGAGCGCCCCTTGGAGCTGGAACTGCGTGGCTTGAGCCCCGCAGAGTTTGCACTGGTCAAAGCGTATCTCGATCGCAGTGAACGTGAATCACACGGATACTTGTCAGAAGCAGTGAAGCAACTCGACGCACCACGTTCGGCCAAGATCATCTGGCTCAAGGACAAGGCACCTGGCAGGGACACGGTAAAGGTCCGGTCTTTGCAATTCAAGTAAGGGCACTTGAAGCCATAAAATATGGTTTTTTAAAGCATAGTCCTTTCGCATTTGTTGTCGCATTGCGTCAACCCACTTAGGCTTCGGGCATCTCTGGAGATGCTCGATGCCTTTTCGTTACTTCGTTAAACAACTTCTGCTGCCTCCCGGCATTCTATTGCTGCTTTTACTGCTTGCCTGGTGGTTGCGCCGCTCAAGGCCGCGACTGGCCGGGTTGTGTTTTGCCCTCGGCCTGGGCGGCTTCTGGCTGATGAGCCTGCCAGTGGTGGTGGAGTGGAGCGCCAGGGCGCTTGAGCGTGAGCCGCCGCTGGCGCGCAATGAATGGGCAACACTGGGTCGGCATGCGGAGGCGATCGTGGTGCTGGGGTCAGGGCGCGAACGGGGCGATCCGGCCTGGGGCGCCGACCAGCCGACCGGTGTCGGCCTGGAGCGGCAGCGCTATGCGGCGCGGCTGGCCAAGGCGTCAGGCTTGCCGGTCCTTACCAGTGGCGGGCTGCATTACGGCACCCTCCCGACCGAAGCCGGGCTGATGGCGGACTCATTGCTCGATGATTTCGGCGTAACCGTGCGTTGGCAGGAAGGACGCAGCCGCACGACCTGGGAGAACGCGCAGTTCAGCGCCCAGGTGTTGTTGCCCGAAGGCATCAAGCGTGTTGTGCTCGTGACTCACGCCTCGCACATGCCGCGAGCGGTCTGGAGTTTCCAGCAGGCGGGATTCGAGGTGGTGCCGGCACCGATGGGGTTTCTGGGCGTGGACAACGCCCGACCGCTGGGTGGCTGGCTGCCTGAGTTCAAGGCTCTCTGGCAGAGTGGGCAGCTGATGAATGAGGCGGTGGGGCAGATCGGGTATTCGGTGTTTTACCGCTGACCGTGTGGCGAGGGAGCTTGCTCCCGCTGGGTCACGAAGTGGCCCCAAAAAAGGGACTGCTGCGCAGTCCAGCGGGAGCAAGCTCCCTCGCCACAAAAGCTCGCCAGTCTTAAACGGTCTTGGCCATCCGGCTCGCGATCAGCGCCCAGCCGAACAACAACACGCAAACGATGATCAGCGGCCACGACCGCCATTCCAGGTAAGGCGTCAGGTTGTGCATCGGCACCACTTCGCCGTACAAAATACCGCGTTCGAACTGCGCAATCTGCACCGTGATCTGGCCGAACGGGTTGATCAGACCGGTTACCCCGTTGTTGGTGGCGCGGATCATCCAGCGTCCGGCTTCCAGTGCACGCATCTGCGCCATCTGCAAATGTTGCAGCGGACCGATGGAGGTGCCGAACCAGGTGTCATTGCTGATGGTCAGCAGCAATTCGCTCCGGGCGGCGAGGCTGGCGGCGAATTCCGGATAGACCACTTCGTAGCAGATGTACGGCGCGATCTGGTATCCCTTGGCCTGCAGCATCGGCTGATCGGCAGGGCCGCGGGCGAAGTCCGACATTGGCAGATCGAAAAAGGCGATCAGCCCGCGCAATACCTCTTGCAACGGCACATATTCGCCAAACGGTACCAGTTTCTGCTTGAGGTAAGTGCCATCGCCTTCACCCACGACCGTGATGCCGTTGAAAAAGCGTTTCTGTTGATGCACTTCCTGACGGATCGGTACGCCGGTAATCAGTGCGGATTTACGCTCTGCGGCGAAGTCACCCATCATGTCCAGGTAGCCCTGGGCGGACTCCTTGAGCACCGGGACCGCGGTCTCCGGCCAGATCAGCAGGTCGACCGGTCTGGAGCTGAAGCTCATGTCGCGGTACAGCGCCAGCTGCGCGTTGAGCTGTGCCGGGTCCCACTTCATGCTCTGCTCGATGTTGCCCTGGATCGCTGCGACGCTCAGCGGCGCCCCCGCCGGGCTGGTCCAGGCATGTTCCTTGAGCGCCAGACCCGCCACCCATGGGCCGAGCAGCAGCACCACGCCAGCAGCGATAAAGCCTTTACGACCGGTTTTCACCAATGGCAACGCGTTGTAGATCAGCGCGGCCGTCAGGGCCAGGATAAACGAAATCAGCCACATCCCGCCGACGGGGGCGAGACCGGAAAGAGGGCCGTCGAGTTGGCTGTAACCGGAATAAAGCCATGGGAACCCGGTGAGAAACCAGCCGCGAAAGGCTTCCTGCCCGACCCACAGCGCCGCGAACGCCAGGGCATCGGCCAGCGGCGCTTCGTTGCGGCGCAGCCAGCGCGCCCAGATCCAGGCGGGCAGGGCGAAGAACCAGGCAATCGCCGCGGTGAAGATCAGCATCAGGAAGCCGGCCAATAGCACCGAAGCGCCGCCGAAGTGGTGGATGCTGTAGTAAATCCAACTGGTACCGGCGCCAAACAGACCAAAACCGAAGCACCAGCCACGGCCCAGGGCCTGACGAGGGTTCAGCTCACGCAAGCCGGCATAGAACAGGCCGACCGCCAGTAATGCCAGCGGCCATATATCGAACGGCGCCAGGGCCAGGGTGGTGATTGCACCGGCCGCCACGGCCAGCAGGTTACCGGGCCAGCCGGGGCGGGTGATCCAGAGCATTTCTATCCTTAGTTGTTACCGGGCAATAGGCGTCAGGCGCAGCAAATGAATCCGACGGCTGTCGGCGTTCAGGATGCGGAAGCGATAAGGGCCGATTTCAGTGATTTCATTGCGTTTTGGCAGGTGCCCGAATGCACTCATCACCAGACCGCCGACGGTATCGAATTCATCGTCGGAGAAGTCGCCGGTGAAATACTCGTTGAAGTTTTCGATCGGCGTCAGGGCCTTGATCAGGAAGTCACCGCTGGGCAGCGGCTTGATGTAGCTGTCTTCTTCGACGTCGTGCTCGTCTTCGATGTCGCCGACGATCTGTTCCAGCACGTCTTCGATGGTCACCAGGCCCGCCACACCGCCGTATTCGTCGATGACGATGGCCATGTGGTTATGGTTGGCGCGGAACTCGCGCAACAGCACATTCAGGCGCTTGGACTCAGGCACAAAGGTGGCCGGACGCAGCAGATCCCTGATATTGAAGCTGTCGCCGTTCTCCTTGAGGATCAACGGCAGCAAGTCCTTGGCCAGCAACACGCCCATCACGTCATCGTGGCTTTCGCCGATCACCGGGTAGCGGGAGTGGGCCGAGTCGACCACGGCGGGCAGGAACTCGCGGGGTGTCTGGGTCGCCTTGATGCTGATCATCTGCGAGCGCGGGACCATGATGTCCCGTACTTGCAGGTCAGCGACCTGGATGGCGCCTTCGACGATGGCCAGCGCTTCGCTGTCCAGCAACTTGTTCTGGTGTGCATCGCGCAGCAGCTCCAGCAGCTCCTGGCGGTTCTTCGGCTCGTGGGCAAAAGCCTGGGTGAGCTTACCCAGCCATGACTTTTGCCCGTTGCTCGATCGATCTTCGCTCATAGCGATTACTCTGAATCCTTTGTTGTGACGATAGGGGATGCGTCTGTTTCGTCGTCCGCATAGGGGTCCGGGTGACCCAACTCTGCAAGCAACGTTCGTTCCAGTGCTTCCATTTCTTCAGCTTCTTCGTCATCTATATGGTCGTAACCCAGCAGATGCAAGCAACCGTGGATGACCAGATGCGCCCAGTGGGCGTCGAGCGCCTTGCCCTGTTCGGCGGCTTCGCGCTCGACCACGGCCACGCAGATCACCAGATCCCCCAGCAGCGGGATGTCGAGAAACTCGTCAGGCACATCGGCCGGAAACGACAGGACGTTAGTGGCGTAATCCTTTTGCCGCCAGGTATGGTTCAGCTCGCGGGCTTCCTCTTCGTCGACCAGGCGGATGGTCATTTCGGAGTCGGCCGTGCGCTGGCGCAGTGCCAGTTCGCACCATTGGCGAAAGCTGGTCTCGCTTGGGGCGGGCGCTTGGGTCGCGAGTTGCAGATCAAGCTCAAGCATCGCGGCGACTATCCTTTGGCGTTTCGTCGGCCACACGATTCTCGAAGCGCTCGTAGGCCTCTACGATTCGCTGCACCAGGGGATGGCGCACAACGTCCTTGGGCATGAAATGGGTGAAGCTGATACCCGGCACGTCTTTCAACACTTCGATCACATGGTGCAGCCCGGACTTGGTGCCTTTCGGCAGGTCGACCTGGGTGATGTCACCGGTGATGACCGCCGTGGAACCGAAGCCGATCCGGGTCAGGAACATCTTCATCTGTTCGACGGTGGTGTTCTGGCTTTCATCAAGAATGATGAAGCTGTTGTTCAGCGTGCGACCGCGCATGTAAGCCAGCGGTGCGACCTCGATCACCTGACGCTCGATCAGCTTGGCGACGTGTTCGAAGCCGAGCATTTCGTAGAGTGCGTCATAGAGCGGGCGCAGGTACGGGTCGATCTTCTGCGACAAGTCGCCTGGCAGGAAGCCGAGCTTTTCGCCCGCTTCGACGGCTGGACGCACCAGCAGGATGCGGCGAATCTGCTCGCGTTCCAGCGCATCGACCGCGCAGGCAACGGCCAGATAGGTCTTGCCGGTACCGGCCGGGCCGATGCCGAAATTGATGTCGTTACCTAGGATTTCCTTCACGTAGCGCAGCTGATTCAAGCCGCGCGGGCGAATCATGCCTTTTTTGGTGCGCAGGGCGACGGATGGTTCGGCGGGGGAAACGTTGTCCAGCTCTTGGACGGCCGACTCCTGCAGGAACAGGTGAACCATGTCCGGCGACAGCTCGGTACCCTTGGTTTCCCGGTACAGGCGACGCAGAAGGTTTTCCGCTGAGGTGGTGTGCTTGGGCTCGCCGATCAGTTCGAACTGGTTTCCGCGGTTACGGATCTCGATGGTCAGGCGCTGTTCGATCAAGCGCAGATGCTCGTCGAATTGCCCGCACAGATTGGCGAAGCGGCGAGCTTCAAAGGGCTCGAGGATGAAACGATGTGGTTCTATGGGTGCGTTCAAGGTCGTATTTAGCCGCCCTGGGGCAATTAAGATGAAATCAAGGATAACGCCAGTGGCGCGGGTGCGAAAGCTCTTATATATCTCGACCTCAAACACCGTCCCTGTGGGAGCGAGCCTGCTCGCGAAGGCAGCATGACAGGCGACTCATATGTTGAATGTCAGACCGTATTCGCGAGCAGGCTCGCTCCCACAGGGTTACTCAGTGTCACAAGATCAACGACCCCCGCAACGAGTGCGGTTGCGCGGCATCGATGTGCACGTCGGCGAACTGCCCGATCAAAGTTGGAGTGTCGCAGCGGAAGTTGACGATTCGATTATTCTCGGTGCGGCCTTGCAGCTCGCCGGGATCTTTTTTCGAATAATCGGTTACAAGAATCCGCTGTACGGAACCGACCATTTGTCGGCTGATCTCGAAACCTTGCTGGTTCAGGCGATGTTGCAGCGCATTCAGACGTTCTTTTTTCAATTCATCCGGCGTTTCGTCGGCCAGGTCGGCCGCCGGGGTGCCCGGGCGCTGGCTGTAGACGAACGAGTAGGAGAAGTCGAAACCGACGTCTTCAATCAGCTTCATCGTCTGTTCGAAGTCTTTCTCGGTCTCGCCCGGGAAGCCGACGATGAAATCCGAGCTGATGCAGATTCCGGGCACCGCGGCGCGCAGTTTGCGCAGCTTGGATTTGTATTCCAGCGCTGTGTGGTTGCGCTTCATCGCCGAGAGAATACGGTCCGAACCCGATTGCACCGGCAAGTGTAGGTGTTTGACCAGTTCCGGCACGTCGGCGTGGGCCTGGATCAGGCTGTCGGAGAACTCAAGCGGATGCGATGTGGTGTAGCGGATCCGGTCGATGCCATCGACGGCAGCCACCACGCGGATCAGCTCGGCGAGATCCGCCAGGCGTCCATCGTGAGTGGCCCCGCGATAACCGTTGACGTTCTGACCCAGCAGCGTCACTTCGCGTACGCCGTTTTCGGCCAGGTGGATAATCTCGGCAATCACATCGTCGAACGGGCGGCTGACTTCTTCACCACGGGTGTACGGCACCACGCAGAAGGTGCAGTACTTGCTGCAGCCTTCCATGACCGACACGTAGGCGCTCGGGCCATCGATACGCGGCTCTGGCAGGTGATCGAATTTTTCGATTTCCGGGAACGACACGTCGACTTGCGGCAGCTTGGTGGCGCGCGCGGCGTCGATCATTTCCGGCAGGCGGTGCAGGGTCTGCGGGCCGAACACCACATCGACGTACGGCGCGCGGTCGCGGATGGCGGCGCCTTCCTGGCTGGCCACGCAACCGCCGACGGCGATCACCATGTCGGGATTGGCCAGTTTCAGTTCGCGCCAGCGGCCGAGCTGGGAATACACACGGTCCTGGGCGCGTTCGCGGATCGAGCAGGTATTGAGCAGGATCACGTCGGCATCTTCCGCGCGGGCGGTGACTTCCAGGGCCTGATGTTCACCCAGCAGATCGACCATGCGCGAGCTGTCGTACTCGTTCATCTGGCAACCGTGGGTTTCGATATAAAGCTTCTTGGCCATGGACAGAGTCATCACGTGATTCAAAGAACCGCGCATTATAGGGAACATGTCCCAAGGTTCCTACCGCTGTGCGTCCAGTGGCTATGCTATAGTTCGCGCCCTCATTTTTATCCCCCGATGTGTTGCTCGCCCGCCATGACCAAACGTGAAGCTCCAATCTACAAGGTGATTTTCCTCAACCAGGGCCAGGTGTACGAAATGTACGCCAAGCAGATCTATCAAAGTGATCTGTGGGGCTTCCTGGAAGTGGAAGAGTTCGTCTTTGGCGAGCGCACCCAGGTGGTCGTCGATCCGAGCGAAGAGAAGCTCAAGGCTCAGTTCGAAGGCGTCGTGCGCAGCTTTGTGCCGATGCATTCGATCGTGCGCATCGACGAAGTCGAGCGCCTTGGCACACCGAAAATCAGCGAAGCCCGCGGCGCGGTCGGCAATGTCATGCCGTTTCCGATGCCGATGCCTGAGAAGTAGGTCGCAAGACCGAGTCGCCCCCATCGCGAGCAAGCTCGCTCCCACAGGTGATCGCATTCTCATGAAAGAACGCGATCCACTGTGGGAGCGAGCTTGCTCGCGATGAGGCCAGAAAGGGCGATACAGAAATCAGGGAAGAGGCGAGAAAGGCGTGCGCCCATCGGCGCTCTGCAATTCCATCAAATATTTACGAAAGATTTGCCCCAGTACCTGAGTGGCGACTTCCAGTTCTTCCCGAGGCATCTTCTCGGCGACTTCATCCGCCGTATCCAGCGCCTCTTCCGCGCCGTTGACCGCGGCCATTTTCAGCACGATATACGCCTGAACGTTATTGGCCGGCACGCCTTCGCCGTGGAAAAACATGGTGCCCAGTTTGAATTGCGCCTCGGCGTGGCCTTGCAGCGAGGCTTTTTCGAAGTAGCCCAGGGCTTTGTTGAGGTCGCGCGGCGCATTTTTACCGTCGTAGTAGAACTCACCCAACTCGTATTGCGCTTGCGCATCCCCTTCGTCCGACGCTTTCTGGCAGGCCGCGAGTGCCTGTGCCAGATCTTGCGGCTGAGTATTGAGGGTGCAGCGACCCATCGCTGGGATTAACAACGAGTTGCCGCCTGCCTGTGCGAGCGCGAGCAGGGGCTGAAGGAGCAACAGGCAGCCCAAGGCAAGGGCGCGGCCGGTGCGGTTCATGGGAGTCGACTTACCTCTGGAGGGCGCGCGGACCCATCGAGGGGGATCCAATAAGCGCGCATTATGAAATAAGCAGGGCCAACCTTACAAAGTCTTTACTCGTTTTTCTGCTGCGCGGGGAATATATCGCCCAATTTACCGGGGATTTTTCGCAGATGAGCAGGAAAAAGCACGCCAATGCAGGTAAAAGCTGACGCTGGCAATGGCCAACGTCAGCAACCCCGGGTTATTTCAATGCGGCGAAGGCACGCTCGGCAGCGTCCAGTGTCAGTTTCAGCTCGGTTTCGCCATGGGCGATCGAAGTGAAGCCGGCTTCGAACGCACTCGGCGCCAGGTACACGCCACCTTCCAGCATCAAGTGGAAGAAGCGTTTGAACAGATTGGCGTCGCTGGACATCACATCATCGAAGGTCACGATGTCATCGGCCCCGCTGAAATACAGGCCGAACATGCCACCGGCCTGGGTGGTCACGAACGGGATGCCCGCTGCATCGGCGCGCTGTTGCAGGCCATCGAGCAGGCGGCTGGTGTAGTCGGTCAACTCGTCATGGAAGCCAGGACGGCTGATCAGGCGCAGCGTGGTCAGGCCGGCAGCCATCGCCAGCGGATTACCCGACAAGGTGCCCGCCTGGTAGACCGGGCCCAGCGGTGCGATGTGCGACATGATTTCGCGCTTGCCGCCGAAGCAACCGACGGGCATGCCGCCACCGATGATCTTGCCGAAAGTGCTCAGGTCCGGCGTTACGCCGTAGTGGGCCTGGGCGCCACCGAGGGCGACACGGAAACCGGTCATCACTTCGTCGAAAATCAGCACCACGCCGTGTTTGTCGCACAGGGTTCGCAGGCCTTCGAGGAAGCCCGGTGCCGGTGGTACGCAGTTCATGTTGCCGGCCACGGGCTCGACGATGATGCAGGCGACGTCCTGGCCGACTTCGGCGAGCATGGCTTCTACTGCGTCGATGTCGTTGAACGGCAGGGTCAGGGTATGTTTGGCGAAAGCCGCCGGCACACCGGCGGAACTCGGCACGCCTTGAGTCAGCGCACCGGAACCGGCCTTGACCAGCAGGCTGTCGGAGTGACCGTGGTAGCAGCCTTCGAACTTGATGATGCTGTCGCGGCCGGTGAAGCCACGGGCCAGACGGATTGCGCTCATGGTCGCTTCGGTACCGGAGCTGACCATGCGCACCATTTCCATCGACGGCACGATCGAGCAGACCAGGTCGGCCATCTGGGTTTCCATCTCGGTCGGGGCGCCGTAGGACAACCCGTGCTCAAGCTGTTTACGCACCGCGTCCAGGACGTCCGGATGGCTGTGGCCGAGAATCATCGGGCCCCAGGATCCGACGTAATCCACATAACGCTTGTCGTCTTCGTCGGTGACGTAGGCGCCTTCGGCGTGTTTGAAGAACAGCGGTGTGCCGCCAACGCTCTTGAATGCGCGAACAGGCGAGTTCACGCCACCGGGGATGTGTTTCTGGGCATTGGCAAACAGCGTTTCGGAACGAGACATGATCGGGCTCTCAAATCAGATTTTAAGCTACTTAAATAGAAAGCAGTTCGTTGAATGCGCGGGCGCGGCGGGTCACTTCAGCCGTGCTCTGAGCGCCAAACAGGCCATGGACCACCGCCAGCAGATCGACCCCGTGGGCCACCAGCGGGGCGGCGTTTTCCAGGGTGATGCCGCCGATCGCGCAGATCGGCAGGTGCAATGTGCTGCGGGCCTGGTCGAGCAGTTCGAGACTGCAGGTCGGTGCGCCGGGTTTGGTCGTGGAATTGAAGAAGCGGCCGAAGGCGACGTAACTGGCGCCTTCCTTGGCCGCTTGCTCGGCGAGTGCGAGCTGCGCGTGGCAGGTCGAACCGATGACCGCCTGGCGACCGAGCAGCGCGCGGGCCGGGGTCAGCGGCCCATCGGTCTGCCCCAGGTGCACGCCGACGTTCAGGCGCGCGGCCAGCTCGGCGTCGTCATTGATGATCAGCCGGGTCTTGTAGCGTTCGCACAGATCGCGCAGGGCTTGGGCTTCACGCAGGCGGCGCGCGTCGTCGTTGCTCTTGTCGCGATATTGCAGCAGGGAGACACCGCCTTCCAGCGCTGCCTCCACGTACGACAGAAATTTACCGGCCAGTAGCTGGCTGTCGGTAATGGCGTAAAGGCCACGTAGTTTCATCGGACAAGCCTCTGCGCTTTACGCATAAATAAGTTACGAACAGAAATCCAGCGGCAGACGGCGCGGCACGAACTGGCCTTTGCCCAGTTGCTCTGCGTCACGCAGGGTTCGCCATGTGTAGTTAAGCGCGGTCTGTACCGCACTGGCGAGGTTTTCACCCTGCGCCAGACGACCGGCCAACGCACTGGCCAAGGTGCAACCGGAACCGTGATAGCTGCCGGGCAACCGCTGGCAGGTGAAGGTTTCACGGCTGCCATCACGGCTGTACAGGCGATTGTGGATTTCTTCTTCATCGCCATGCCCGCCGGTGATCAGCAGGTGCTTGACGTAGGGCAAGAGTTTTTCAGCGCACTCGTCCGCGGTGCCTTCGGGCAGTTCGGCGAGGATGCGGGCTTCGGGAAGGTTGGGGGTGGCGATGATGGCCAGGGGCAGAAGACGTTCGCGCATGGCATAACCGACTTCGTCCTTGCCCAATCGTCCGCCGCCACCGGCGCGCAACACCGGGTCGCAGACCATCGGCAAATGCGGGTGCGCCTGCAGCAGTTCGACCACGGTGTCGACCATTTCCAGGGAACCGAGCATGCCCAGTTTGACGGCGGCGACTTCGCAATCGTTGAGCACGGCATTGGCCTGGGCCAACACCCACTCGCGGTCGAGGACGCGGAAGTCAGTGACGTTGACCGTGTCTTGCACGGTCAGGGCGGTGACGGCCGGGGCCGCATGACAACCCTGGGCGAGCAGGGCTTCGATATCTGCCTGCAAGCCGGCGCCACCACTTGGGTCGTGGCCGGAGAGACAGAGGACAACGGGGCGAGAGCTGTAGATATTCATGGTGCGCGAGCTTACCACCAAACTTCGTTTTTCGGGTGTCGGGACATCGGGCCCGGTCGATGCATTGCGCTGAGGGGGCGTGCTCCCTCACCGCAGATGTCCGGCATTTTCATCCTCTGACCGAACCAACAGCTCTAGCTCAGAGCATAGCGCTGTAACACCCGTGCTAGAGCCTTTGTAGGAAAAATTTCAATGGTGTTCAATGGCCATCAACGGCTATGCTAGAGTGGATCCAAGTCAATACAGGTAATACCGGTTTTACGTCTACTCAAAAGGAATGAGGGGCTTCCTGAGATAACCGGACAGGCCACGCTGGGGCTTAAATGCGCTATTTGCTGATATTGCTGTTGTGCTTGCCCCTCATGGCGAGCGCCGTCGAGTTCGATGAATTCACCCAAAGCCTGCCGCTGGGCCGAACCCTGCAAGTGTTCGAAGACGCGAGTGGTCAGGCGACCATTGCCGATATCAGTGCGCAAGCCGCCGCGGGACATTTCAAAACCCACGATAAAGACACCCTCAACGCCGGTTATTCTCGTTCGGCGTTCTGGCTGAAAATCGATTTGCACTACCGGCCCACCCAACCGTCGGCGCAACGGACCTGGCTGCTGGAACTGGCCTATCCGCCCCTTGATCACCTTGATCTGTACTTGCCCGATACGGCCGGTGGCTACCAGTTGGCCCGGCAGACCGGCGATGCCTTGCCGTTCGCCACTCGCGAGATTCGCCAGAACAACTACTTGTTCAATCTGAGTTTCACGCCTGATCAGCTGCAAACCGTTTATCTGCGCCTGCAAAGCGAAGGGTCGATCCAGGCGCCGGTGACCTTGTGGTCGAACACCGCTTACCTCGAAGCACAACCGGTGCGCCTTTACGTGCTGGGCGTGATCTACGGTGTGTTGCTGGGGATGCTGGTCTACAACCTGTTCATCTACCTCAGCGTGCGCGACACCAGCTACCTCTATTACATCTTCTACATCGCCTCGTTCGGCTTGTACCAACTGTCGGTGAACGGCGCGGCCGTGGAGTATTTCTGGCCGGACCATCCCTGGTGGGCCAACGCGGCGACGCCTTTCTTCATCGGTTGCGCCGGGCTGTTCGGTAGCCAGTTCGCCCGCAGCTTCCTGCAGACCGCCACCCACAGTCGCTGGCTCGACCGCTTGTTGCTGGCGTTGATTGTCTTCGGCGCGGTGGTGGTCGGGCTCTCGTTGATGGCCAGTTATGCCCTGGCCCTGCGTCTGGCGACGGCACTGGCGCTGATGTTCACCGTGGTGATTTTTGCCGCTGCGATTCTCGCCTGGCTGCGTGGCCTGCGTGTCGCGCGCTATTTCATCATTGCCTGGTCGGCGTTCTTGCTCGGCGGCATCATCAATACGCTGATGGTGCTGGGCTATCTGCCGAATGTGTTCCTGACCATGTATTCCAGCCAGATCGGTTCGGCGATCGAGGTGGCGCTGCTGTCGCTGGCCCTGGCCGACCGCATCAACGCCATGCGCGAGCAGCAGGCGCAGACGTTGGTTGATGCCGGTCATAAGCTCGAAGTGCTGAACCAGCAACTGGCGCACAGCAACAAGCTCAAGGACGAATTCCTGGCGACCCTGACCCACGAACTGCGCACGCCCATGAACGGTGTGATCGGTTCGCTGGAACTGATGCAGACCGTCGAGATGGACGCCGAGCTGGAGCAATACCAGCAAACGGCCTCCGGCTCGGCGCGGGACATGATGCGGATGGTCAATGGCATCCTGACCTTGACCGAATTGCAGGCCGGCAGGCTCAAGGTGATGACGGCCCCCTTCAGTTTGCGCGGCGTGGTCGATGCCTTGCGGTTGCAGTTGGAGGGCAATGCTTCGGGCAAGTCGCTGGATTTCAAAGTCGACGTGGCGCCGGGGCTGCCGGATCGCTTGCACGGCGACAGTGCCAAATTGGCGCAATGCCTGGAATGTCTGTTGGATAACGCGATCAAGTTCACCCGTATCGGCGGGGTGGCGTTGCGGGTGACGGGTAAGGCTGCAGGCCCCGACCGGTTGGCGCTGTCCTTTACGGTGATCGACACCGGTATCGGTTTCACCGATCTGGGAGAGTCGCCTTTGTATCAGCGGTTCTTCCAGCTCGACGGCTCGATGACCCGCGAATACGGTGGCCTGGGCGTCGGCCTGGCAATCTGTCGGCAACTGGTGGAATTGATGGGTGGGAGCCTGAGTCACCGCTCCGAGCCCGGGCGCGGCAGCCGTTTTCAGCTCGACGTCGAATTCGAACTGCCAAGGGTGGAACGGTCATCAGTACCTTCGACAACTCAAGCATTGCCACGCCTGCGACTGCCTCAGGACTGCAGCGTATTGATGATCGATGACAACAGCGTCAATCAATTGGTGATGCGCGGCATGTTGCTCAAGTTGGGGTTCCGGGTGCGCACCGCCGACAACAGTGCCGCTGCGCTCGATCAGTTGCAGCGTGAAGCCTTTGACGCGGTACTGATCGATTGCCAGCTGTCGTCAGTGGATGGCTGGTCCGTGTGTTGCCAGATCCGCACATTGCCCGGCTGCGCCGAACTGCCGGTATTCGTGGTTGCCCTGAGCGCTGATCGTGAACGCTGCCCGACCGGCGCCTTGATCGATTACCTGAGCAAACCGCTGAAATTCGAGGACCTGCAGGCCGCGCTACACCGTCGGGTGCTGTGTGGGGGGTAAGGCGAAAGCGCCGACAGTTAGGCAGATATGACACTTTGATCAGCCGTGGGGCGGTGCTTAACTGAAAATCCCCTGACTGATCAAAGGAGCCCGTCATGAACCTGCATCAGTTCGCCGAAACCCACGAAGTCACCAACCAGCCACCGTCGCTGGACGGCACCAACCTGTACCGCATCGACCTGCCTTTACAGGAGTGGTCGCGGCGTTTTGGTGCTGGTTGGGCGCAGTCGCGGATCGACGCCTACGGGGCACTGGCCGGCGGACCGTTGATGGAAGCGGGGTTCCTGGCCAATCAGAACAAACCGGTTTTCAGCAGTCATGACCGTTACGGTCATCGCATCGACCTGGTGGAATTTCACCCGGCGTATCACCAGCTGATGCGCACGGCGATCGAGCACGGCTTGACCTCTTTGCCCTGGGCGCATCCGCAGGACGGCGCGCATGTCGCGCGCGCCTCCATGACCTACCTGCACAGTCAGGCCGAAGCCGGCAGTGGCTGCCCGCTGACCATGACCTTCGCCAGTGTCCCGGCCATGCGCTTGCAAGCGGACCTGGCCAGGCAGTGGTTGCCGAAAATCCTCGCCACCGAATACGACCCGCGCAATGTCGCCATGGCCCATAAAGCCGGGGTGACCATCGGCATGGCGATGACCGAGAAACAGGGCGGCACAGATGTGCGGGCCAACACCACCAAGGCTTACCCGGTCGGTGCCAGCGGTCCGGGCCAGGCTTACGAGCTGGTGGGCCACAAGTGGTTCTGTTCGGCGCCGATGTGCGATGCCTTCCTGACCCTGGCCCAGACCGACAAGGGTTTGACCTGTTTCCTGCTGCCGCGCCATCGCCCGGACGACTCGCGCAACCAGTTCTACATCCAGCGCCTGAAGAACAAACTCGGCAATAGCTCCAACGCCTCCAGCGAAGTGGAGTTCCGTGGTGCCCTGGCGTGGATGGTCGGCGAGGAAGGGCGGGGAGTTGCGACCATTATCGAAATGGTCGCCATGACCCGCTTCGATTGCATGGTCGGTTCAAGCGCCCTGATGCGCCAGGCGCTGACCCAGGCCAGTCATCACTGCGCCCACCGCATGGTGGGTGGCAAGTTGCTCAGCGAGCAACCCTTGATGCAGAACGTACTGGCCGACCTGGCGCTGGAAAGCGAAGCGGCCCTGGCACTGAGTTTGCGCATGGGCAAGGCGCTGGATCACCTGGATGACAGTCACGAAGCGAAATTCGCCCGGCTGGTCACGGCGGTGGGCAAGTACTGGATCTGCAAGCGCGCGCCCGCAATGATCAACGAAGCCGCCGAATGCATGGGCGGTGCCGGTTATGTCGAAGACAGCATCCTGCCGCGGTTGTACCGCGAGGCGCCGGTCAACTCCACGTGGGAAGGCTCCGGCAACGTGCAATGCCTTGATGTGCTGCGGGCGTTGTCCAAAGAGCCGGGCGTGCTCGATGTATTGTTCAGCGAGTTGGGTGATGGCCACGGCGATAAACGCCTGACCGCGCATATCAGTCAGTTGCAGGCGGCGTTCAAGGACACCGACGACATTCAGTACCGCGCCCGGCAAATCACCGAAGACATTGCGTTGGGGCTTCAGGCCAAGTTGTTGCTGGAGGCTGGGAATGCGGCGGTCAGCGATGCCTTCATTGCCAGTCGCCTGGGTTCGGCGGGTCGAGTGTATGGCGTATTGCCGCGTGGGCTTGAGGTGGAAGCAATAGTCGCCCGCTCGACCCCGCAGGGATTTTGACCACGACTTCGTGAACGACACCGAACCCATGTGGGAGCGAGCCTGCTCGCGAAAGCGGCCTGCCAGTCACATTGATGTCGGATGTACCGCCGCATTCGCGAGCAGGCTCGCTCCCACAGTGGACATCTGTGCATCAACATTGGTGTTTAGCCAACACGCCACTGTTCCCGTGAAGCGATGTTGCAGGCAAGATGAAGCTCTGCAAGTCAGAACACAGGATGCTGATCGTGACCGAAGCTTTTATTGTCGTTCAAACCGCCGAGCAAGCCGTGGATCGGCTTGCGCTCTTGCACAATCGTGCAACCACCGCGCTGAACCAGGCGCTCAAGCGTTACCTCAAGGATCGAGTCGAACCGGACGCCGAACAGCGTGCAATGTTTCGTTATCCCGAACTGCGTCTGACCTACCACTGCCAAGGCGAAGTCCCGCAGACCACTCGCGCGTATGCCAAGGTCCAGTTGCCCGGCACCTACAGCGTCACCGTCACCCACCCGGCCGCCTTTCGCAAATACCTGCTGGAACAACTCGTGCCCCTGATGCACGACTTCACCGTTACCGTGGAAGTCGGCATCAGCCAACAGAATATTCCTTATCCCTATGTCGTCGAGCAGGGCGATGAGCTGGCCGGCTCCGGTGTTACCGCAGCAGTGCTGGCGCGGGTCTTCCCCAGTACCGACTTGTCTGCCGCGACCGACGGCATCGCCGATGGCCTGTACGACTGGGAAAACACCGATCCGTTGCCACTGGCGTTGTTCGATGCTGCACGGGTGGACTTCTCCCTGCGCCGCCTGGTGCATTACACCGGCAGCGACTGGCGTCATGTACAGCCTTGGATCCTGCTGACCAACTACCACCGTTACGTTGACCAATTCATCGTCCACGGCCTGGAACAGTTGCGCAATGACCCGCGTTTCGTGCGCATGGTACTGCCCGGCAACGTGATTATCGAAAAGAGCATGGACCACGGCGAAGCCTCGGCGATTGCCGCGGGCGTGGTCTGGCACCGGTACCAAATGCCTGCGTATCACTTGATCGCGACCGACGGTCATGGCGTGACACTGGTAAACATCGGCGTCGGCCCGTCCAACGCCAAGAACATCACCGACCACTTGGCCGTATTGCGCCCGCATTGCTGGCTGATGATCGGCCACTGCGGTGGCTTGCGTCAGTCCCAGACCATTGGCGACTACGTGCTGGCGCACGCGTACATGCGCCGGGACGGGATTCTCGACCGTGTCGTGCCGCCGAACATTCCGATTCCGGCCCTGGCTGAAGTGCAGATGGCCTTGCAGCAAGCGGCGGCGAACATCACCGGCGAAAAGGGCGACGAGCTGAAGAAGCGCCTGCGCACCGGCACCGTGCTGACCTATGACGACCGTAACTGGGAATTGCGCTGGGCGCAGGAGCGGCCATTGATCAACCTGTCCCGCGCGGTGGCCGTGGACATGGAAAGCGGCACCATTGCCGCCCAGGGTTATCGTTTGCGGGTGCCGTACGGCACGCTGCTCTGTGTGTCGGACAAACCGCTGCACAGTGAAATCAAGCTGCCAGGCTCGGCCAACGCCTTCTATGAACGCGCGGTCAGCCAGCACTTGAAGATCGGCATCGAGGCGGTGGATCTGTTGCGCACCGAACTCAACTCGTTGCACTCGCGCAAACTGCGCAGCTTCGACGAGCCGCCGTTCCGCTGATTGTTCTCATGGTCATTTGGCGGTCAGGGCACTAGCATTAGCAGCCCTGACCGTTAGATGCTCCTTTTCCCATGTCTCGTCCTCAACGTCCCGTTTCCCGCCGCCCTGGCGTGAAGCCTGCGCCATCGTCCTCCGCCCCGCGCCGTATTGCCAAAGCGCCGCCGGCCGAGCCGAAGCTGATTGTGTTCAACAAACCATTCGATGTGCTGACGCAATTCAGCGACGGTGAAGGGCGGGCAACGCTCAAGGATTACATCGAGATTCCGGGCATCTACCCGGCAGGACGGCTGGACCGTGACAGCGAAGGCTTGCTGTTACTGACCAACGATGGCCAGCTGCAGGCGCGGATTGCCGACCCGAAACACAAGCTGGCGAAGACGTATTGGGTGCAAGTGGAAGGCGAGCCGAGCGCCGAGCAGTTGCAGCGCCTGCGCGATGGTGTCGAGTTGAACGATGGCATGACCTTGCCGGCTGAAGCACGGCAGCTTGAAGAGCCACAATTGTGGCCACGCCATCCGCCGGTGCGCTTTCGCAAAAGCGTACCGACCAGTTGGCTGGAGCTGGTGATTCGCGAAGGGCGCAACCGACAGGTACGGCGCATGACTGCGGCGGTCGGCTTGCCGACGTTACGTCTGGTGCGGGTCAGGATCGGCGACTGGACGATCGAAGGGCTCGATCAGGGCCAGTGGAAGGAAGTGCCGGCGCGTTTAGATTGAGCCGGATTCGATCATGCCGATGACCACGCTTTTGATCACGAACGCGGCCACGCCCAGGCCGAGTACGAAGAACAGGATGAACGAACCAAAGCGTCCGGCCTTGGATTTCTTCGCCAGGTCCCAGACGATAAAACCCATGAAAATGATCAGGATGCTGACCAGACCGGTCATCATCCACTCTTCGAATACTGCAGGATCCATCGGACATCTCCAGCGTGGGCGGGGCTAAAAGCGCTGGAGTATACGGCATGGGGGCGTGGTAGAGGATTGACCTGCGGCAGTGTGTCGCAGCTATTCGTCGCCTGTGCCGGCGCCTTCGCCGGCTTGCCGGCGAAGGCGTAATTAGCCGCGCAGATGGGTTAAAGGTAACTCCGTGCTGTTGAGCACCTGATTCAACACAAAACTCGAGCGCACACTGGTCACCCCTTCAATCCGGGTCAGATGCCCCAGCAGCAGTTTCTGATAGTGATCCATGTCCGGCACCACCACCTTGAGCTGGTAGTCCGCATCCATCCCCGTCACCAGACTGCATTCCAGCACTTGCGGCAATGTCCTGATCGCCGCTTCGAAGTTCTCGAAACGCTCCGGCGTATGCCGGTCCATGCCGATCAGCACATAAGCCGTCAGGCTCAGGCCGAGCATTTTGCGGTCCAGCAGGGCCACCTGGCGGGAAATGTAGCCGTCGTCTTCCAGTTGCTTGACCCGGCGCGAGCAGGGAGAGGGTGACAGGCCGATGCGTTCGGCCAGCTCCTGGTTGGAAATGCGCGCGTCGCGCTGCAATTCCGCCAAAATGCTCAGGTCGTATCGGTCGAGTTTGCTCATCAATCAGGCCTTTGTCATATCAATTGCGGCAGATTATCTATCCAGGGTTAAAAATTGCGCAAGTCATGTTTATTTGAGCAATCTTCGCAATCCTCTACCAACGCCTCCGGCCTATTCTTATCACCAGAATCACTGCTCGGACAAACAGTCCACAGCGGCTCGCCCAATCAGGCCAGCTGCGGTCGCCACCCCCACAGGGGATGTGCCGGCCCCCGAGCTACACACTGTCCAGAAGACGGCGTGAGGTGAGCCGACGTCAAAAGCGTCGAGCACGGACGAAGTTCTCCAAAGGGAGGCCGACGGGTCTCCCTTTTCTTTTGCCCGCGATTTATCGCTGACCTCTCAATAAATAAGTTGCGTGACTGATAACCTGCTGCAGAACCGGCCGCTGCTTTCCCAGTCTCATGTACAGGCCCTGACCCGCAGTGAGGAAAAGCATGAAGTCGCGCATCTGGCGTTTGGCCGGTGTTGGTTTGCTGTGTGTAAGTGTCGCTGCGCAATCGTTGGCCGATGAGCCGCAAAACCGTGGTCCTGACGGCGGGCAACGTGGCTCGGATGGCCGACAGGGCAATAATCAGGGCCATGGCGGTAACAATCAGCCACGCCCGCAGAATAGTCAGCAACAGAATCAACCGCGTGGGCAGAACAACGACATCATTCGTGGCGACAACAGTCGTCAGTTCGAACATAACGGCCAGAATCAGCAGAACCGTCAGCCGCGCGACTACAACAGTCCGGTGCGGCCGCCACCACCGCCGCCGCAGCTACCGGCCAATGACCTGCCGATCCAGGGCCGGCCCGACACCGTGCGCCAGACCCAGCAACCGCAGCGCGGTTACTACCAGGATGCGCCGCGGCGCAACGACAACAACCCGCATTGGCAAAGTAATGGCCCGCGTCCCGATGACCGTCACTGGCCGGGCCGCCCGGACGGACATGGCAACGGCTGGGGCCCGGGCCCGCAATACCGTCCGGGTCATGTGATCGATCGCTTCCCGGACCGCGACTACCGCGTGCCTTATGGGGGGCGGGACTATTTCTATTCCGGTGGCTACTGGTATCGCCCGCAGGGACCGCGTTATGTGGTGGTTCAACCGCCACGGGGGATTCGTGTCAGCTACCTGCCCGATTACGCGCAAGAAGTGTGGATTGGCGGTGCGCTGCTTTTCCTGGCGGCCGGGTCCTATTACGCCTATCAGGAAAGCACACAGGATTACGTGGTGGTCGAGCCGCCCGTGCAGGCACAGCCGCAACCGCAGCCAGTCAGTAATGGTTATGACGTAGAGGCGTATCCCGCCAACGGTCAGTCGCCGGAGCAGGTTAACCAGGACGGTTACCAGTGCTACCAACACGCGGTGCAGCAGAGCGGCTTCAATCCACGAACGGCGACCTATCAACCGGACCCGTCGGTGGTGCAAGACTACCGCCAGGCCCAGGGCAATTGTCTGAGCAGTCGCGGTTATCAGGTCAATTACTGAGCCCGGGCAGCCTGCACCACTTCCTGCGGGTCGGCGTGCACCAGCACCTCGGCTCGCGGGTACGCCGCGTGAATCGCATCGGCGGCTTGATCGCTGATGCCGTGGGCGACTGACAGCGTCAACTCGCCCGGCAACTCCAGATGCAACTGCACGAACCACTGGTTACCGGAAACCCGCGTGCGCAGGTCGTGCGCGCCCAGTACCCCCGGCACGCTGCAGGCCAGTTCGAGCATGTGCTGGCTGACATCCGGCGGCAGTTCTTCATCCATTAGCACCGTAAAGCTCTCACGGGCGATTCGGGTCGCGCTCCAGAAAATGTAGGCGGCGATCCCCATGCCGAACCAAGGGTCGACTTGATGCCAGCCAAACCCGGCCAGCACCAATGCCACCAGGATGCTGCCGTTGAGCAACATGTCCGAGCGGTAATGCAGGGAGTCGGCACGCACCGCGTTGGAGCCGGTGGCCTTGACCACCCGATGTTGCAGCATCAGCAGGGCCAGGGTCAGCGCCAGGGAAAACAGGATGACCCCGATGCTGATCCACGCCGCTCCCACCGGCTCCGGATGCTTCAGGCGGTCGACGGCCTGCAAGGCGATCAGCACCGCACTGCCACCAATGAACAGCGCCTGTGCCATGCCCGCCAGCGACTCGGCCTTGCCATGCCCGTAGCGGTGATCCTCATCGGCGGGGCGCAAGGCGTAATGCACGGCCAGCAGGTTGAGCAGGGAGGTGACGCCGTCGAGGGCCGAGTCGGTCAGCCCGGCGAGCATGCTCACCGATCCGCTCAACCACCAGGCGATGGCCTTGGCGACGATCAACATACACGCCACCGCCACCGAGGCACGGGTCGCCAGCCGCAACAGGCGGGCGTGTTCGGAGCTGGAGATCATAAGTACGGCTTGTCCTTCGAGTGGTCCTTCACCGGCACGGATTACGCGGCAGGCTGCAGGCCGAACATGGCCAACTGCTGTGCGCTGCCCTTGTGCTGGATCAGGCGTGGGTCGTCCAGCGGGAAACTGCGTCCCAGTTCGGTTTCGAGAATAGTCTGCAACTTGTGGTTATCGACCTTGCCGTCGGCACCGATGGCGTCCTTGAGTTTTTCCGGTGCGACCTGGGCGGTCTTGCCTGGCTCGAAGTAAATCGCGCCGGTGGCAAAGTCCACGGCAAAGGCGATCAGGCCGGGGATGATGTAGAACAGCAGGCCCACGGCATCGAGTGCGGCGATGGCCGGGTCGATCTTGCCGTCGATCTGACCACGGCGGTCGGGGTAGAAAATCGAACCGCAGGCGGTGACCTGGGTCAGCAACGTCGCGATCAGTACACCGCCAATCAAGCGAAAGGGAGCACGCATAAGAAATCTCCTGGGTAATGTCAAAACGAAAAGGCGCCTGTATGAATTAGGACCCTGATAAACGCCGAGCAGTTCGCCGTTATACTCGCGCCGGCAGGGCGTGCCCACAGTAAATTGCGGCCGCGTCTCACCCCCACTGAAATAGCTGAGGATTGATGTTGTTTTTTCCAGATCGACAACGCGTAACGGCTGATGGATGTTATCGGGGTTCGGCCCTCCGGGCTGAAGCTGTGGACGCGCCATGCTGCGTTGCGGGACTTGGCAAGGAAACGACCCTTACCGGCGTCCCGCGCCTTGCCTGGCACGTCCACAACTTCAACGCGACTCGCAATTTACTGTGGGCACGCCCTGTGGAGCCAGCATGATTTCTTTGCCGATTGATGAAGTTTTACCCGCGCTGCGTGAAGCCTTGGCTACACGCCACGAAGCTGTGCTCGAAGCACCGCCCGGTGCCGGTAAAACCACCCGCGTGCCCTTGGCCTTGCTCAACGAGACCTGGCTGGCCGGGCAGACCATTCTGATGCTCGAACCGCGTCGGCTGGCCGCACGGGCGGCGGCGGAGCGGTTGGCCAGTGAACTGGGTGAGAAAGTCGGCGAAACAGTGGGTTATCGGATTCGTCTCGATAGCAAAGTCGGCCCCAAAACCCGCATTGAAGTGGTCACCGAAGGCATTCTCACCCGCCGCCTGCAAGACGACCCGGCGCTTGAAGGCGTGGGTTTGCTGATCTTCGACGAATTCCACGAGCGCAGCCTCGACGCCGACCTGGCGTTGGCCCTGAGCCTGAATGGCCGGGAACTGTTTCGCGACGATCAGCCGCTGAAAATCCTGTTGATGTCGGCGACGCTGGAAGGCGAGCGCCTGGCGGGGTTGCTGGATAACGCGCCGATCCTGCGCAGCGAAGGCCGCATGTACCCGGTGGCGATGCGCTGGGGCCGGCCGTTCCAGCCCGGTGAATTCATTGAGCCGCGCCTGGTGCAGACCATTCTCGACGCCTTGGACGATGAAACCGGCAGCGTGCTGGTGTTTTTGCCAGGGCAAGCGGAAATCCGTCGCGTGCATCAACAACTGGCCGATGCGTTGAGCGAAAACACCCAGGTGTTGCTGTGCCCCTTGCATGGCGAACTGGATCTGGCTGCGCAGCGCGCCGCGATCGACCCGGCACCGGCGGGCAAACGCAAAGTCGTACTGGCCACCAATATTGCCGAAACCAGCCTGACCATCAACGGCGTGCGCGTGGTGATCGATGCCGGGCTGGCGCGGGTGCCGCGTTTCGATCCCGGCAGCGGCATGGCCCGGCTCGATACCCAGCGAATTTCCAAGGCCAGCGCCACGCAGCGCGCGGGTCGGGCAGGGCGGTTGGAGCCGGGTGTGTGTTATCGCCTGTGGTCGCAGGATCAGCACGAGCAACTGGCGGCCTATGCCAGTGCCGAAATTCTCTCGGCAGACCTTGCCGGGCTGGCGTTGCAGCTTGGCCGCTGGGGCGTGACACCGGGGCAATTGGTGTGGCTCGACGTGCCGCCAGCCGCCGCTTATGCGCAGGCGCAGGACTTGCTTGAACGCCTGGGCGCCCTGGACGGCGAAGCGCTGACCCGGCACGGCCAGGCAATGGCCGAATTGCCAGCGCATCCGCGTATTGCGCATTTGCTGTTGCGGGGTCAGGCACTCGGCCTGGCCGACATGGCGTGCGATGTCGCGGCATTGCTTGGTGAGCGGGATATCTTGCGTGGTGCCGGGGCGGATCTGCACAGCCGGTTGGTGCTGTTATCCGGCGAAGAGCGGGCCGCACGCGGTGCTCAGGGCGGCGTGCAACGGGCCCGGCAACTGGCGCGGCAGTATCGCGGCTATCTGCGGGGTAAAGCATCGGAACCGGTCAGCGATCCCGATCACCCGCGCTGGCTCGGCGCGTTGCTGGCACTGGCCTATCCCGACCGGGTTGCCCAGCAACGGCGTGCCGGTGGCGCGGAATACCGTTTGGCCAATGGCCGTGCCGCGTTGTTCGCCGAGGCCGACAGTTTGATGAAACAACCGTGGCTGGTGATCGCTGATCTCGGCAGTCGTCAGGGCCAGCGTGAGGAACGGATTTACCTGGCAGCGGATTTTGATCCGGCGTTGTTCGACTCAGTACTGGCCGAGCAGGTGCGTTGCGTCGATCAACTGGATTGGGATGAGCGTGAAGGCGTGTTACGGGCCGAGCGACAGCGCAAGGTCGGTGAATTGATCCTCAGCCGCGAACCACTGACCGGTCTCGACGAAAGCGCTCGCAGCCAGGCGCTGGTGAATCTGGTGCGGCGCAAAGGCCTGGAGCTGTTGCCATGGACCCCGGAGTTGCGTCAGTGGCAGGCGCGGGTCGCGTTGTTGCGGCAGCTGGATCTGGGCAGCAAGGGCGAGAGCGAATGGCCGGATGTCAGCGACGCCGCGTTGCTCAAAAGCCTTGAACACTGGTTGATGCCGTATCTGGGCAAAGTCTCGCGGCTCAGTCACTTCACCAATCTCGACCTCTCGAGCATCGTCCACAACCTGCTGCCCTGGCCTCTGCCACAACGGCTCGACGAGTTGGCGCCGCATCACTTGAGCGTGCCGTCGGGCTCGTCGATTCGTCTGGACTACAGCGAGCAGCCGCCGATCCTCGCGGTGCGTTTGCAGGAATTGTTCGGCCTGGCTGAAACCCCGCGCATCGCCGGTGGCCGGCAAGTGGTCAAGCTGCACCTGCTGTCCCCGGCGCGACGCCCGGTGCAAGTGACCCAGGACCTGGCGAACTTCTGGCGCAGCACCTATGCCGAGGTGAAGAAGGATTTGAAGGGGCGCTACCCTAAACACTATTGGCCGGATGACCCGTTGGTGGCCGAGGCAACCGCGCGGATCAAACCGCGCAAGTAAACCCGCGTCCCTGTAGGAGCGAGCTTGCTCGCGAAAGGCTCAAGGACGCCGCTGCGCATCTGGTTTTACGCGTTATCGTTCACTACCTTCGCGAGCAAGCCCGCTCCTACAGGTTTTACCGGCGGAGAGCGCGTGTTTAAAGGCGTTTAAGAATACTTCCTGCAAGCTACAAGACCTTGCGCCGTTGCCTACGGGTACGCCAGAATCCGCCGGCTTGTGCGCTTTGGAGGCCATCGGTAACTTGATTCGTGTCACTGCTCATCAGTGATCGGGTTTAGTCGCTCGAGGGTATATCAACGCGCATATGCGATCAGACAGTCAGGTCATTTCATGCCTGCACTCCATGGTAGCTGTGCGCAGGGCGCCTTCGGGCGCGCCGGTTTGATACTCCCCCGGTCGACTAACCTGCGTACAGCTGCCACCCCCCTGTTTAGTCGCAGATCGGTGACGGCTCCATATATTTGGGAGTTTCAATCTATGATCAAACCTACACCGAATCCCCCGGACACCGATCCGGCATCCCCATACGAATCCGATTCCAAAAAACTCAACGAGGCCGCCGAACGCGCCCTCAACTTCCACTTCCCCTCGACGGCCGACATCAAAGCCACGCCGCGCACACCCAGTAACCTGTTTACCGTGGACCCAGAGGCCACGACCGAAACCCTTGTGGTGTATCTGGTCGAGACGCTGGCCTCGGTGGATGTAATGGTCCATCAGTTGGTCGATCACCTGGACGGCGGATCGCGCAATGCGCTGCTGGGGATTTCCAACAGCGTGATGCTGGCGGAGATCACGGCGAATCGGGTGCTGGATCAGATTGATCCACCCGGGTAAGCCTGCGGGGCTGACCAGTTTTTTCCTTCCCCAAAGCCACAAAAAACCTGCTTTCTCCGATTCCAGTGCATGCACAGAATGCAATTGCGCGTGCATTGGAATTTTAAGGAGTGAGTCATGACGTTCTCGATTATCGGACGCTGCCCTGAAACCGGGCAGCTCGGTATTGCCATCAGTTCTTCAAGCATTGCGGTCGGCGCACGCTGCCCTTGGGCACGGGCGGGTGTTGGTGCTGTCTCCACGCAGAACATTACGCTGCCGGCGTTAGGCCCGCAGATCCTGGACCTGCTGGAGCACCAGCATCTGGAGCCTGACGCGGCACTGGACAAGGCACTCACGTCCAACGGCTGGAGCCAGTACCGTCAGGTCACGGTGATCGATGCGTCAGGCCGGATTGCGCTGTTCAGCGGCAAGGAGTCGTTGGGCGTGCATAACGCAGTGAAAGGCGAGCAATGTGTCGCGGCGGGTAACCTGCTCAGCGATGTGCGGGTCATCGAGGCCATGGTCGAGGCATTCGAAGCCGAGCCGGGTCAGTTGGCGGACCGGTTGCTGGCGGCCATGCACATGGCCATGGCGGCCGGTGGCGAGGCGGGACCGGTTCATTCCGCCGCGCTCAAAGTGGTGGGTGACCACACATGGCCGATCATCGACTTGCGCGTCGACTGGGCCGAGGAAGATCCCATCGGACAACTTGACGGCCTCTGGCAGGCCTATCGTCCACAAATGCAGGACTACCTGACTCGCGCGCTCAATCCGACGACGGCGCCGAGCTACGGGGTGCCTGGCGATGAGTGATGCATCCAGTCGCGAGCTGCTGGAGCGCCTGATTGGTTTTGCCACTGTCAGCCGCGATTCCAATCTTGAGTTGATTCGTTTCATCGAGTCATATCTGGCCGACCACGGGGTTGAGAGTGAGCTCTTCTTCAACGAAGAAGGCACCAAGGCGAATCTGTTTGCGACCATCGGCCCGCTTACCTCTGGTGGCGTGGTGCTCTCCGGTCACACCGATGTGGTGCCGGTTGACGGGCAGGCGTGGACGATCGATCCGTTTCGGCTGACTGAAAAGGATGGGCGCCTGTACGGACGTGGCACCGCAGACATGAAAGGCTTCATTGCCTCGGTCCTCGCGGCGGTCCCGACCTTTGTGCAGCGTCCGCTTCTGACGCCGGTGCACCTGGCCTTTTCCTATGATGAAGAAGTGGGTTGCCTGGGTGTCAGGCCGATGCTGGCCGAGCTGGAGAAGCGACCATTTAAACCCCGACTTTGCCTGATCGGCGAACCGACAGAGCTCAAGCCTGTGCTCGGCCACAAGGGCAAACTGGCGATGCGCTGCGAAGTGCGTGGTGCGGCGTGCCATTCGGCGTATGCGCCTTACGGGGTGAACGCGATCGAATATGCGGCACAGTTGATTGGCCGGCTCGGTGTTATCGGTGAACAGCTCGCGCATCCTGATCACCACGACTCGCGTTTTGATCCGCCGTTTTCGACAGTGCAAACCGGTGTGATCAAAGGTGGCCGGGCGCTGAACATTGTTCCCGCTGAATGTGAGTTCGATTTCGAGGTCAGGGCGTTGCCGGACTTTGATGCACAAGACGTGGCGGATCAGTTGCAGATCTACGCCCATGAAAACCTTTTGCCCAAGATGCGCGCGGTGCAGGCGGACACCGACATTCGCCTGCGTCCGTTGAGCGCATATCCCGGATTGGCGACACCGCCCGAGAGTGAAGCGGCGCGGCTGCTTGCTCTGTTGAGCAACTCTTCAGAGTTTGGAACGGTCGCGTTTGGCACCGAGGGTGGGCTGTTTGATCAGGCTGGCATTCCGACGGTGGTCTGTGGTCCGGGCAGCATGGATCAAGGGCACAAGCCTGACGAGTTCATTGCGCTGGAGCAGTTGAGCGGTTGTGATGCGATGCTGGTTCGCCTGGCCGACTATCTGTGCGCCGACATTTAACTGTAGGAGCGAGCTTGCTCGCGATTGTCGTTAACGATTACGCGTGCTGTCTGAATGGACGCGGCGCCTGCAGGTTTTTCGCGAGCAAGCTCGCTCCTACAGGGGCTTGGCCGACTATCTGTGTGGCGACGCGAACTGTGGGAGCGAGCCTGCTCGCGATGGTCGTTAACGATTACGCGTGCTGTCTGAATGAACGCGGCGCCTGCAGGTTTTTCGCGAGCAAGCTCGCTCCTACAGGGGCTTGGCCGACTATCTGTGTGGCGACGCGAACTGTGGGAGCGAGCCTGCTCGCGATGGTCGTTAACGATTACGCGTGCTGTCTGAATGAACGCGGCGGCTGCAGGTTTTTCGCGAGCAGGCTCGCTCCTACAGGGGCTTGGCCGACTATCTGTGTGGCGACGCGAACTGTGGGAGCGAGCCTGCTCGCGATGGTCGTTAACGATTACGCGTGCTGTCTGAATGAACGCGGCGGCTGCAGGTTTTTCGCGAGCAGGCTCGCTCCTACAGGGGGCTTGCAACGTTTTGGCTCAGTTGTTCGCGGCAAAAATCCACGAACAACTGCGCAGGCTTGGTCAGTTGACTGCGTTTCAGATGGGCGGACGCCAGGCCGGACAGTGTGACCGGCTCTTTTATGTTCACGCAGATCACCTTCTTTCCATCGTAAGTGCACTCGGAATGCGGGCGGGTGACCAGTATGGAAAACCCGAACCCCTGACCAACCATGCCGCGCACCATCTCGATCGAGGGCGAGCTGAACACGATGTTGGGCGTCAGTTCCAGTTCGTGGAACAGGCTGACAAAGTAGGTCCGGCTTGGTTGCACATCGAGAAGAATCATCGGCTCGCTGCACAGGTCCCGTAGCGATACTTCCTTCTGGTCGGCAAAGCGGTGCCCTTCAGGCAACAGGACGTAAGGCTTCTGAGGTGGCATGAGCGGCGTGGTTTGTATGGTGCCGTCCAACCCGTGATCGTAGAGGAACGCCACATCGAAAGTGCCAGCGGTCAAGCCCTGCACCAGCTCTTGTTGCTCGCCATCGCGAATGCGTATGTCCACGCCCGGGTAAAGCTTGCGAAAGCCGGCGATCAGTTGAGGCAAGTACAGCGGAGCGACGGTCTCGAAGCAGCCGATATCGATTTGTCCGGACACCGTGTCGTTATCGGCCAGTGCGTTCTGTTCAAACTCCCTGGCCATGCGCAGCAGCTCTTGCGCCTTGTGATAGAAGCGCGTGCCGGTGGGCGTCAGGGATACGCCTTGGGCGTGGTGGCGGATGAACAGCTGGACGTTGAACGACTCTTCCAGACTCTTGATCGCCGTCGAAACCGAAGGTTGCGCGATATACAGCTGCCGCGAGGCCTCAGCGACGCTGCCGGCTTCTACCGTTGTGACGAAATACTTGAGTTGCCGCAATGTATAGGAAGCCACACGCACCTCGTTCTGCTCTGTTTTGCGGTGAAAGCCCGGATGGGTATCGCACAGATTGTTGACTGAACCTTACCCTATGCGGGTTCTGGACTGGGTCAGCGCTTACCTAGTTTTTTCTTATACCCCGAGCACATTTTTAATAATTTTCCTCTTCGTACGGTTGACGCACTATCTCCACAACCTCTGATAACAACCCCGACCACCCTGGCGGTCGTAAAGGGAGCGTAGCGTGTTCGACCTCGACTATTGGCAGCAACGAGCTGCCCGGCAAACCTTCTCTGACAAAGCCTTGATCGATGGCCGGCAAGTCTCTGCGTCTTCGGGCGCAACATTCGATTCGATCAACCCGGCGACGAATCAGTTGCTTGCCCGTGTCGCCGCGTGTGGCGAAGTGGAAGTGGAACTTGCCGTGCGCAGTGCGCGCCGTGCTTTCAACGAAGGCCCTTGGGCGCGGATGGCACCGGTTGAGCGCAAGCAGGTGATGCTACGTCTGTCTGAGCTGGTGCTGGCCCATCGCGAAGAGCTTGCCTTGCTCGACTCGCTGAACATGGGCAAACCGGTGATGGATGCCTACAACATCGACGTCCCCGGCGCCGCCCATGTGTTCGCCTGGTACGGCGAGTCGCTGGACAAGCTTTATGATCAGGTCGCGCCGACGGCGTCCTCGGCGCTGGCGACCATTACCCGTGAAGCGCTGGGCGTCGTGGCGGCCGTGGTGCCGTGGAACTTCCCGCTCGACATGGCGGCCTGGAAACTGGCACCGGCCCTGGCGGCCGGCAATAGCGTGGTGCTCAAGCCCGCCGAGCAATCACCATTTTCAGCACTGCGTCTGGCCGAGTTGGCGCTGGAAGCCGGTTTGCCGCCTGGCGTGCTGAACGTACTGCCCGGACTGGGCGAGTCCGCCGGCAAGGCGCTGGGCCTGCATCCTGATGTCGATTGCCTGGTGTTCACCGGCTCCACTCAGGTGGGCAAATATTTCATGCAATATGCAGCTCAATCGAACCTCAAGCAGGTCTGGCTTGAGTGCGGCGGCAAGAGCCCGAGCCTGGTGTTCGACGATTGCCGTGATCTCGATCTGGCGGCGGAGAAAGCGGCGTTCGGCATCTTCTTCAATCAGGGCGAGGTGTGCTCGGCCAACTCGCGACTGTATGTCCAGCATTCGATCAAGGATGAGTTTATCGAGCGTCTTCTGGAAAAAGCCAAAGCCTGGCTGCCCGGCGATCCACTGAATCCTGCGAGCGCCGCTGGCGCCATTGTCGATTCGGCACAGGCATCGCGTGTGATGAACTTTATCGAGCGCGCCCACGAAGACGGGGCCCGACTGCTCACCGGCGGCCGTCGCTTGAGCTTCAACGGTTCCGACAACTTTATCGAGCCGACCATTTTTGCCGACGTCGCCCATGAGTCGCACCTGTCGCGCGAAGAGGTGTTCGGGCCGGTGCTGGCGATTTCCACGTTCGACACCGAAGAGCAAGCGGTGCGGCTGGCCAACGACAGCATCTATGGGCTGGCGGCGTCTGTGTGGAGCGACGATCTGAATCGCGCGCACCGGGTTGCACGGGCGCTGAAGGTTGGCACCGTTTCGGTGAACACCGTGGATGCCCTCGATGTGAGCGTGCCATTCGGTGGCGGCAAGCAATCGGGTTTTGGCCGGGACTTGTCATTGCACTCGTTCGATAAATACACCCAATTGAAAACAACCTGGTTTCAGTTGCGTTGAGCGTCTCCTGAACAATTAACCGCACGCTGATTGTGTGCGGCTTAAAGAATAAAAAGATGTCATCGCGCGGAGAGTCATCCGTGTACTTGCGGCTGCGTGGCCGTGACTGCCTCAGTAACTAACCACAATTAAAAAGTGAGGGAGCTTTCATGTTCAGATATTCGTCTTCGAGCGTTACAGCAGCGGCTGGTTTAACTGCGCTTCTGGTATTGACGGTGCCCGTTGTTGCGCACTCCGAAAGTCTTACGGTCATTTCCTTCGGTGGTGCCACCAAGGCAGCGCAAGAGGGGGCTTACTTCAAACCCTTTGAAGAAAGTGGCGCTGGAAAAGTGGTGGTCGGCGAGTACAGCGGAGAACTTTCCAAAGTCAAAGCCATGGTCGATGTTGGCCAGGTCAGTTGGGACGTTGTCGAAGTCGAAAGCCCGGAACTGCTGCGAGGCTGTGAAGAAGGGCTGTTCGAGCGGCTGGACCCGGCACTGATCGGCGAATCCAAAAACTATTTGCCAGGCGCCGTCAGCGAGTGTGGCGTGGCCAGTTATGTCTGGTCGATGGTGCTCGCCTACAACTCGAACAAGGTGAGCGCGGCGCCGACCTCCTGGGCGGACATGTGGAACCTGCAGCAATTCCCTGGCAAGCGCGGCCTGCGCAAGGGCGCCAAGTACACGCTGGAAGTGGCGCTGCTTGCCGACGGGGTCAAACAGGATGACCTGTACAAAGTGCTGGGCACCAAGGAAGGCGTGGATCGAGCATTTCACAAGCTCGACCAGATCAAGCCGTCGATCCAGTGGTGGGAAGCCGGAGCGCAACCACCGCAATGGCTCGCGGCAGGCGACGTCGTGATGTCGGCGGCCTACAACGGCCGGATTGCCGTCGCGCAAAAGGAAGGCTCGAAACTGGCCATTTCATGGAGCGGCCACCTCTACGATCCCGATCACTGGGCCATCGTTCGCGGCAGTCCGAACAAGGCGCTGGCCGAGCGTTTTATCGTGTTTGCCAGCCAGGCGAGTGGGCAGAAGTCCTTCTCCACGCTGATTCCCTACGGACCGATCCGCAAGGATGTACTGGCGCAGCTACCGGCCGACACGCTCGCCCAATTGCCCACGGCTCAGGCCAATCTGGCTGAAGGTCAGTTGGTCGATGCCACGTTCTGGGTCGATCACGGCGAAGAACTCGAGGAACGTTTCAACGCTTGGGCGGCCCGCTAAACCGCTGCTGTCGCTAATCGCAACTCAAGGATGAGTCGCGATGTTTATCCCTGCCTTCCACGTGAAGGCAATCAACAACAAGAAAACACGGGGAGTTTGTCATGAGTTCAAGTACAACTTCGTCCATCCAGGGACAGTCCGGCGGATTGCGCCGGGTCCTGGGACTGGGCTCGTTGCTGGCCGTTGCGGTGGGCGTCGTGGTCTCGCAGGGAGTCATGGTGCTGATGCTGCAAGGCGCGGGCATCGCTGGTTTCGGTTTTATCATTCCGTTGGCCATCGCGTATGTGCTGGCAATCACCTACGCCTGGTCGTTTTCCGAACTGGCCTTGATGATCCCGAAGGCGGGCAGCCTCAGCAGTTACACGGAAGTGGCGATCGGGCATTTCCCGGCCATTCTGGCGACTTTCTCGGGATACATGGTGGTGGCGATGTTTGCGCTCTCCGCCGAACTGCTGTTGCTGGATCTGGTGATCAGCAAGGTCTACCCGGATGTCATTCCGCACATGCTGGTGGCCTACGGGGTGCTGGGGCTTTTCACCGTGCTGAATCTGTTCGGTATTGATGTGTTCGCCAAGCTGCAGAACGTGCTGGCGCTGGTGATGGTGGTGATCCTCGTCGCCATGGGCCTGGCTTCGCTGAGTAACGGTCAGGCCAGTCTGCAGTTGCCGCTCGATCAGGGTTGGAACCCGTTGGAATTCGGCGCAATCACCCTGGCGGCCATGGCGGTGTGGGGATTTGTCGGGGCTGAGTTCGTTTGTCCGCTGGTGGAAGAAACCCGCAATCCCGAGCGCAATATTCCGCGTTCGATGACCATCGGTTTGACAGTGATCTTCGGCGTGATCGCGCTGTATTGCTTCGGCGCATTGCTGTGCATTCCGCGTGAGCAACTGGCCAGTGATGCGCTGCCTCATTACCTGCTGGCCACCACGGTTTTCGGTGAGGCAGGCAAGTTGTTCCTCGTCGTCGCCGCCATTACCGCCACTTGCAGCACCGTGAATTCGTCCTTGGCGGCGTTGCCGCGCATGCTCTACGGCATGGCGCAAAATGGCCAGGCCTTCCCGCAATTCAAGAAACTCACCGCTCGTGGCCGTACGCCTTGGGTGGCGGTGCTTTTTGTTGCTGCGATCACCGGCCTGCCGATCCTCATTCTGGGGCACGACGCGGCAGCCATCAGCCTGCTGCTGTTGGCCGCCGCACTGGCCTGGCTGCTGGCCTACATCATCGTGCACATCGATGTGATCGCCTTGCGCCGCCGCTATCCCCATCTGGCCCGTCCATTCCGCTCACCGTTCTATCCTTGGCCACAAGTCATTGGCATCGCCGGCATGCTGTTTGCGATCTACCACGTGTCGCCAACTCCGGAGATGACCGCCAGTATTTTTGGCTGTGCCGGCGTGGTGCTGGGCGTGATTTCGGTAATTGCCGTGGTATGGGTCAAGTTCGTGATGCGCAAGCCGCTGTTTACGCCGGAGCCGCTCATTCAAAACGAATCTCAAGGCAACGACGTGCCGAAAATGACTCCGATCGCTACGGTGTCCGGGAACTGAACCTTTTTTCACTTCAGGAGAATAAGAAATGACAACAGACTACAAACCTCAGCGCGAAACCAAGGACTACCAAGCGGCCGATGCCGCCCACCACATTCACGCATTCCTCGATCAGAAGGCGTTGAACGAAGAGGGGCCGCGCGTCATTGTCGGTGGCGACCGCCTGCATCTGTGGGATAACGACGGCAATCGTTACCTCGATGGCATGTCCGGTTTGTGGTGCACCAACCTCGGCTACGGACGCAAGGATCTCGCCGCGGCAGCGACCCGTCAGCTTGAGCAATTGCCGTACTACAACATGTTCTTCCACACCACTCACCCGGCGGTTGTAGAGCTATCCGAGCTACTGTTCAGCCTGCTGCCCAAGCACTACAGCCACGCGATCTACACCAACTCCGGCTCTGAAGCCAACGAGGTACTGATCCGTACTGTTCGCCGTTACTGGCAGGTTCTCGGCAAGCCGCAGAAGAAAGTCATGATCGGTCGCTGGAACGGATACCACGGCTCTACCTTGGCCGCCAGCGCGATGGGTGGCATGAAGTTCATGCACGAAATGGGTGGTGTGATTCCGGATGTCGCGCACATCGATGAACCGTACTGGTTTGGCCATGAAGGTGATCTGACGCCCGCCGAGTTTGGCTTGCGTGCGGCTCAGCAACTGGAGACCAAGATTCTCGAGCTGGGCGCGGAGAACGTCGCTGCATTCATCGCCGAGCCGTTCCAGGGCGCTGGCGGCATGATCTTCCCGCCAGAGAGCTACTGGCCGCAAATCCAGCGAATCTGCCGCAAGTACGACGTGCTGCTGTGTGCGGACGAGGTGATCGGTGGCTTCGGGCGTACCGGTGAATGGTTTGCGCACCAACACTTTGATTTCGAGCCGGACACCCTGTCGATTGCCAAGGGCCTGACCTCGGGTTATATCCCAATGGGCGGCCTGATTCTCAGCCGGCGCATGGCCGAGGTACTGGTGGAGCAGGGCGGCGTGTTTGCCCACGGCCTGACCTATTCCGGTCACCCGGTAGCGGCTGCGGTCGCTATAGCCAACCTCACGGCGCTGCGTGATGAGGGTGTGGTCACCCAAGTGAAAAATGACACCGGCCCGTACCTGCAGCAGTGTCTGCGCGAGGTGTTTGGCAATCACCCTCTGGTGGGTGAGATTCAGGGTGTCGGCCTGGTGGCGGCGTTGCAGTTTGCCCAGGACAAGGCGACCCGCAAGCGCTTCGCAAATGAAGGCGACATCACCTGGCGCTGCCGCACGATCGGATTTGAAGAAGGCGTGATTATTCGCTCGACGCTGGGCCGCATGATCATGGCGCCGGCACTGATCGCCACGCGCGCTGAAATCGATGAACTGGTTGGTAAGACCAGGATTGCCGTTGATAGAACGGCACAGGAAATTGGCGTGCTTTAAGTAACTACCCTATTCACGCCTTAAATTTGTAGGAGCGAGCTTGCTCGCGAAAAACCGGAGGACGCCGCTGGGTGTCTGGTTTTACGCGTTATCGTTCACGACCATCGCGAGCGAGCTCGCTCCTACAGTTGTTGCATTTATTCAATGAGTACCGAAGTTGGTTGTTAGTTAGTTTTTTCATGGGCAACAACTACAAAAATCATATTTTCGCTATTGGCATTCGCTAAGCACAATAAAACTACCCCGCCAGCAAAGTTGTCTACGCGGAATTAATTGTTGAAACAGCTGATCTGTCGCGACTTGCCGCGCCATAGTCGCCTCTTTGAAGGACACAAGCATGAATGATAAAAAGATAGAAATAGATACGCTTGTCGTTGGGGCCGGCCAGGCTGGCGTCGCCATGAGCGAACACCTGAGCAAACTCGGTGTACCGCACCTGGTGCTGGAGCGTAACCGCATCGCTGAAGCGTGGCGCACCGGGCGTTGGGATTCGCTGGTGGCGAACGGCCCGGTTTGGCATGACCGCTTCCCCGGACTGGCCTTCGAAGACCTGGAGCCCGATGCCTTCGCCTCTAAAGATCGCGTAGCGGCTTACTTCGAAGCCTACGCCGAGAAGTTCGAAGCGCCGATTCGTACCGGTGTAGAAGTCAAGAAAGTGGTACGCAACAGCGATCGTCCAGGCTTCACCATCGAAACCTCCGATGGCGTGATTCAGGCCAATCGCGTGGTGGCGGCGACCGGTCCTTTCCAGCGTCCGGTCATCCCGCCGATTGCGCCGAAAGACAGCACGATCACGCAGATTCACTCGGCCCAGTATTTCAACCCGCAGCAGCTGCCCGAGGGCGGTGTGCTGGTGGTCGGTGCGGGCTCTTCCGGTGTGCAGATCGCCGATGAATTGCAGCGTGCCGGTAAACAAGTCTACCTGTCGGTCGGCCAGCATGACCGTCCGCCTCGCGCCTATCGCAACCGTGACTTCTGCTGGTGGCTGGGGGTGCTTGGGCTTTGGGATGCCGAAGTGATGGAGCCGGGTCGTGAGCATGTCACCATCGCAGTGAGCGGTGCGCGTGGCGGGCAGACCGTCGATTTCCGTGGGCTCGCCAAACAAGGCGTGACGCTGGTGGGGCTGACCCAATCATTCAACGACGGCGTGGTGACTTTTCAGCAGGATCTGGCGCGCAACATCGCTGCGGGCGACGCGAATTACCTGTCGCTGCTGGACGCGGCGGATGCCTACATCGCACGCAACGGACTCGACCTCCCGGAAGAACCCGAAGCCAGGTTCATGCTTCCCGATCCAGAGTGCGTCAGCAACCCGATTCTCGAACTGAATCTGGCCGAGGCGAGTATCACCTCCATCATTTGGGCCACCGGCTACGCCGTCGATTACAGCTGGCTGCAGGTCGACACCTTTGACGAGAAGGGCAAGCCTCGTCATCAGCGTGGGGTCTCGAACGAGCCAGGTGTCTACTTTGTGGGGCTGCCGTGGCTGTCGCGTCGCGGATCGAGCTTTATCTGGGGCGTTTGGCATGACGCCAAACATGTCGCTGGCCACATTGCCACCCAGCGCCAGTACCTCGAATACCGCGACCCGTCGCAGCGTTAAGAATCGATCGAGGGAATGGTCCTTTGGCCATTCCCGATCCACACCTTATCACTCAAGTTTCAGGGGACTCAGTTGATGCCTACTCACACACGCATTCGCATGTTCAATACCAAGGACACCTATCCCAACCAGTCGCTGGACAATGATCTTTGCCAGGCTGTACGGGCCGGCAACACGGTTTATGTGCGCGGCCAGATCGGCACCGATTTCGATGGCAACCTGGTGGGGCTTGGCGACCCGGGTGCACAAGCCGAACAGGCGATGAAAAACGTCAAACAGCTGCTGGAAGAGGCGGGGAGCGACCTTTCCCATATCGTCAAAACCACCACTTACATCATCGACCCGCGTTACCGCGAGCCGGTGTATCAAGTCGTGGGCAAGTGGCTGAAAGGGGTTTTTCCGATCTCGACGGGGCTGGTCATTTCCGGGCTGGGTCAACCGCAGTGGCTGATGGAAATCGACGTGATCGCCGTCATCCCGGACGACTGGCAAGCGAAGTAACCCCGATCCTTGCAGGAGCGAGCCTGCTCGCGAAAAACGTCCAGGCAACGCGTTCATTCAGACAGGGCACGTATTCGTTGACGACCATCGTCGGAACGCCGCCCGGAGCAGGCTCGCTCCTACAAAGTCAAGGCGCGGCGGGGAGGAGAAACCGCGCAATCACCGGCAAATGATCGGAAATGCGCAACGTATCATCCTGCCTCACCATCGCCTCGACCCTTTTGATCCGCGGGCTGTAGAACAGGTAATCGACCGTCCGGTCCGGGCCGTTCAAGCCCGGATCGTTGGGGTAGTGGGTCAGCCAGTGCGCCCGATCGACACCGCTGGCTTCGTTGTTGGTGGGGATCATCGGGTACTTGTCCCACAGCACATGCAGCGCGCTGTCGGCGGAGTAGGGCGTGCGTTGCGTGTCGGGCAGGCGTCGATATTGCCCCAGCGGCAACAGATCGAAGTCGCCGCCGATCAGCCACGGCGTACCGCGGCTTTCGAGCTTGTCGAGGACTTTGGCCACGGCGCTTACCTGGGCTTTCAGTGTCTCGTCGGGTGGGAGCACGCGGTCCAGATGGGTATTGAGCACCGCGACCTGAGCCCCATCGCTCAACGGCAGGTACGTGACCAGCAAGGCGTTTTTCGGTTTGAACTGGCGGCTGATCAGGTTGGCCGGCACCACGGGTAATTGCAGGCGTTCGGCGTGTCCGATCCGGTAGCGGCTGAGGGTTGCCAACTGCCGGCCGACGCTGCCGAAAATATGCGGTTCAGGCACGAAGTCGGCTTTCCAGTCGAAAGCGTGAGCGCTGCACGGGTAAAGGTCCGCCAAGCGCTCCTGGAGCAGTTTGAGCTGGTTCTGGTAGTCGGTGGCCTTGGCGCCGTCATCGAGTTCCTGCAACAGCACAATATCCGGTTGTTCGTCACGGATCACCCGCGCCACTTCATCCAGGCTGAAGGCCATGTCTTCGGCGGTGGGGGTTTCGTCGGCGCCGGCGGCCAGGTCATTCCAGAACACATAGCGCTTGCCCGCCAGAAACTGCACGTTCCAGGTCATCACTTTCAACGCCTGGCCCGGGACCAGGGTGGGTGCCTGGGCGCTGCAACTGACCGGCAGCGCTTCCCTGGCTTCAGGGCGCCAGGTCAGGCTGTGGATCAGTATGCCAATCAGACCGATGATCAGCAGGCCCAGCAGGGTGTAGCGCAGTAGACGGGTCATGGCTCGGCTTATGGCGTTACAAGAGTTGCCCCGAGCATAACCGAGAGCTGAGCCGAAGCCCACGGTTAGAGCGGTCGGTCAATTTTCTCTGGTACATCGGCGATCAACATGAACAGACGGAACAGCACCACGCTGGTGAACAATTGCAAAAAGCTGTGGGCGCTGTCGATCAACAAGGAAATCACCGGGTTCTGCGGTTCCGGGTAAACCTCCAGGGTCATGCCCTTGAGCAGCCACAAAGGCGCCATCACGCACAATATGCACACCAGGATGCGCAGGAAATTGCCACGGGTCAGGCGCAGGCTTTCCTTCATCGCCGCCAGCGGGGCCATGCCGCGCAAGACCAGCAGGTATTCGCCGAACGCCAGGGTCACCATCAGCCAGATGCCTGGCAGAAAATACAGCGACAGGCCGATCAGGATCAGCAGGGTGTTGAGGGCGGTCAGCAAGGCGAAGCGCGGCCACAGGCTCGCAGACATCGCCAGCAGGTCCCGATTGCGTGGCGACTCGCCACGGCTGCGGGCATCGAGAAACAGAATCAGCGCGGCGGTGTACAGCGGATAGACCAGCAGCCCTACCATGACGCTGATACCGGGAAAGCTGTCCGGTTCGGTGGAGTGGTCGACCACTTGCTGCAACAGCGATTCGAAGATCACCAGCGGCAGGCACAGCCGCACGATCTGGCCCAGATTGCGCTTGAAGAAATACAGGGAGTCACGCAGTACATCTAACGGATTCATCAGTCGATATCGCAGGTTGAAAGCAGTGGCCCACTTTAACCGATCAAGCGCTTTGGGGCGCAAACGTAAACGTTCGGTAAAGGTCATTGAAACATCCTGCATCAGCCTCCATTACCCAGGGGCACCTTTTCCGTAGTGGATAAGGGCGACGATATTCCCGGCAATCTACGAGGTCGCCATGAACAGCGAAGAACAAACCCTGATCGATGGACTGTTTTCCCGGCTGCAACAGGCCGAAACGGACTCAGCCCCGCGCGACGCCCAGGCGGAGACGCGGATCAAGGAACACCTGACTCGCCAGCCAGCGGCAGGCTACTACATGACCCAGGCGATTCTGGTGCAAGAGGCCGCGCTCAAGAGCCTTGATGAGCAAAACAAACAACTGACCCGGCAAGTCCAGCAGTTGCAGGCCGAACTGCAATCGGCCAAAACCCACACGTCGGCGCCGGCATCCAGCGGCGGTGGTTTCCTGTCGAGCATCTTCGGCGGCGGCTCCCGTGAGACGCAGCCCGCACCGACTCAAAGTGCGCCGGCATCGAGCGGTGGTGGCTGGCGTGAACCAGCGCGGCCGTCGTTCAATTCGCAGCCTCCACAGCAAAACTTCGGTGCAGCGCCGCCTCAGCAAAACTACGCCGGGCAACAACCTGCCGGCAGCGGTTTTCTTGGCGGGGCCCTGAAAACGGCCGCCGGGGTCGCGGGTGGCGTGATGTTGGCGCAGGGCATCAGCAGCCTGTTCCAGCACAATCAGCAGCCGGAGGTGGTTGAAGTCATCAAGGAAGAGCCGGCCCAGGTCAACGATCAGGGTGACAGCGGCAACGGTTTAGGCGACGAGCCGCGGGTGGCCGACAACGCCAGTGATCAGGGCGGGTTCACCGACGCTGATTACAGCGACGACAGTTCGTCGTTCTTCGGCGGCGACGACGATTCTTTCGTCTGATTCCCTGTGATGAGGGAGCATGCTCGCGCTGGACTGCGTAGCAGGCCCCTTGGATTCTAAAGCAGGGGGCGCTTCGCACCCCAGCGCGAGCAAGCTCCCTCGCCACATGGCCGATTGTTCGCGGAACAATCCCTCAGGCTGGCATACTGGGCAACTTTTCGGGCTTGACGCCCGATCCTGTCCGCGCGCCAGCGCTCCTATGAGGATGCACGGTGAAAAAAATCGCAGTGTTCGCCGATGTCCAGAACCTCTATTACACCGTGCGTCAGGCCTATGGTTGCCACTTCAACTATGCCGCGCTGTGGGCTGACATCAGCAAGCAGGGCGAGATCGTCGAGGCCTATGCCTACGCGATCGATCGCGGCGACAGCAAACAGCAGCAGTTCCAGCAGATCCTGCGCAACCTCGGTTTCACCGTGAAGCTCAAGCCCTACATCCAGCGCAGCGACGGCTCGGCCAAGGGAGACTGGGACGTGGGCATCACCCTGGACATCATGGACGCCGCCGATCATGTCGACGAAGTGGTGCTGGCCTCCGGTGACGGCGATTTCGACATGCTGCTGGAACGCATCATCGCCAAGCACGGGGTGCAAGCGGTGGCCTACGGCGTACCGGGGCTGACGGCCAACTCGCTGATCCGCGCCGCCAGCCGCTATGTGCCGATCGAAGGCGCGCTGCTGCTCAAGAATTGATTTTTACGGAGTTGAAACAGGTTTGGAACGCATAGCAGTCATCGACTTTGAAACCACCGGCATCTCCCCGAGCAGCAGTTGCCGGGCCACGGAAATCGCCGTGGTGATTCTTGAACAGGGGCGCATCGTCGAGCGTTACCAGAGTCTGATGAACGCCGGCGTGCGCGTGCCGGCCTTCATCGAACAACTCACCGGTATCAGCAATGCCATGCTGCGCACCGCGCCATCGGCCGAGCAGGTGATGAACGAGGTCAACGAGTTCGTCGGCATCACGCCATTGCTGGCGCACAACGCCGCGTTCGACCAGAAGTTCTGGGACTTTGAACTGGGGCGGATCAAACGCACGCGCCTGCAGAACTTCGCCTGCTCGCTGCTACTCGCCCGCCGCCTGATGCCCGCCGCACCGAACCACAAACTCGGTACGCTCACCACCTTCGCCAAACTGCCCCACACCGGCCAGGCTCACCGAGCCATGGCCGATGCCGAGATGGCCGCCAACCTGACGGCGCACCTGGCCCAGGAACTGCGGCACAAGCACGGGTTGCGCGAGTTGTCCCATGAGCTGCTGGTCAGCTTGCAGAAAGTGCCGGCGGCAAAAATCAACGAGCATCTCAAGCGCCATCGCGGGTTCTAAGAACACCGCAAATCCCCTGTAGGAGCCGGCTTGCTGGCGATTGCGGTTCATCATCCACTATTGATGTTGACTGATACGCCGCTATCGCCAGCAAGCCGGCTCCTACAGGGGCCGTGCCCTATCAAACCTTTCCATTCCCTTCCAACTGCCCCAACGGCACCCGCTTCTCTATCGCACTCGACAACACAATCGACGTCTTGCTGAACCCGAACTTGGCGATCCGGTTGATCAACTCTTCCAGCTCCGGCATCGAGCCCACCGCTGCCTGCATGATCACGCACGGATCACCCGTCACCCGGTGACATTCGGTCAGTTGCGGGATTTTGATCAGTTCGTCGTAGGCTTTCTGATTGCCGTGCTGGTTCAGGCGCAGTTCGATGACGCACTGGATCGGCAGACCGAGCTTGGACATGTCGACTTTCGCCTGGTAACCGGTGATCACCCCGCTGGTTTCGAGTTTGGCCACGCGCTCGGCGACGGCCGGGGCGGACAGGTTGACCTTGCGCGCGAGGTCGGCGTAGGACGCGCGCCCGTTTTCCAGCAGGGCGCTGAGGAGCATGCGGTCGTATTTGTCCATCGGCGTATTCCTGAAAAAAGACTGACTTTCGAAAGCACGGTTTATAGCGATGATCTCCGTGTTTTGAAAAGTGTACCGGCGCTACAAACACGTTTTGTAACTTATTTTCTGCCGCTGGCCTTTCTAGAATAGCTGTTCATTTATCTTGCCTGCGAGCTGCCCAATGCCTGGCTTACGTCGTTTTCCCTTACCGTTGATCGCTGCCTTCTTCGCGTTATACGTGATCTGGGGCTCGACTTACCTGGTGATTCGCATCGGTGTGGAGTACTGGCCGCCATTGCTGCTCGCCGGTATTCGCTTCGTCATCGCCGGGAGCTTGATGTACGCGTTCCTGCGGTGGCGCGGGGCGCCGGCACCGACCTGGGCGCAGTGGAAAGCCGCGGGGATTATCGGGATTTTGCTGCTCGCCTGTGGCAACGGCGGGGTCAGTGTCGCGGAACACACCGGCGTGGCCTCCGGTGTGGCGGCACTGGCAGTGGCGACGGTGCCGCTGTTTACCTTGCTCTTCGGCTATTTCTGGGGCGCCCGTAATACTCGTCTTGAATGGGCCGGGATTGTGCTCGGGCTGATCGGGATTGCCATGCTCAACCTCGGCTCGAACCTGCAATCGAGCCCGCTGGGCGCCGGATTGCTGATCTTCGCGGCAGCGGCCTGGGCCTTCGGTTCGGTATGGAGCAAACACTTGCCGTTGCCAGAAGGCGCGATGGCCAGTGCCGTGGAAATGCTGGTCGGTGGCGCGGCCCTGCTGATCGGCAGTGCGCTGAGCGGTGAGCATCTGCAAGCCATGCCGCCGATCGAAGGGTGGGCGGCCCTGGCGTACCTGACTTTCTTCGGCTCGATCATCGCCTTCAACGCTTATATGTACCTGTTGAAAAACGTGCGTCCGGCGGCGGCCACCAGTTATGCCTACGTCAACCCGGCGGTGGCGGTGTTGCTGGGGATCGTGTTTGTCGGCGAAACCATCGGTATCGAAGAAGCGCTGGCCATGCTGGTTATCATCAGTGCCGTGGTGTTGATCGGTTTGCCGCAGTGGCGCCGGGCGCCGCAACGACCTGCCGCGGTGGTGCAGGCAGAATCGAGCGTGAATTAGGGTAAACTGCGCGCCATTGCATCTTGTTTTGCACACTTGTTTTGAAAAACCCGCGCTGAATTTTCCTACGGTAATCCCATGACTTTCGCCACCCTTGGCCTGATCGAACCCTTGCTGCGCTCTCTCGAGACGCTCGGCTACCAGACCCCGACGCCGGTTCAGGCGCAAGCCATTCCAGCGGTGCTGGCCGGTCGCGACCTGATGGCCGCCGCCCAGACCGGTACCGGCAAGACCGCCGGTTTCGCGCTGCCGCTGCTGCAGTTGCTGGCCATGGAAGGGCCGAAAGTCACCGCCAACTCGGTGCGTGCGCTGATCCTGGTGCCGACTCGCGAACTGGCTGAACAGGTTCACGAAGCCGTGCGTCAGTACGCCGAGAACCTGCCGCTGAGCACCTATGCGGTGTACGGCGGGGTCAGCATCAATCCGCAAATGATGAAGCTGCGCAAAGGCGTCGACCTGCTGGTGGCGACTCCCGGCCGCTTGCTCGACCTGTTCCGCCAGAACGCGCTCAAGTTCAATCAGCTGCAAACCCTGGTGCTGGATGAAGCCGATCGCATGCTCGACCTGGGCTTTTCCGAAGAGCTGGGGAACATTTACCGGGTGCTGCCGAAGAAACGTCAGACGCTGTTGTTCTCCGCGACCTTCTCCGATGCGATCCGCCTGTTGGCCGGGCAAATGCTCAACGATCCGCTGAGCATTGAAGTCAGCCCGCGCAACGTCGCCGCCAATACCGTCAAGCAGTGGGTGGTGACGGTGGACAAGAAGCGCAAGCCGGAACTGTTCGTGCACTTGATGCGCAAGGGCAAGTGGAAGCAGGTGCTGGTGTTCGCCAAGACCCGTAACGGCGTCGACGCATTGGTGGAAAAACTCCAGGGTCTGGGCATCAATGCCGACGGCATCCATGGCGACAAACCGCAGGCGACGCGTCAACGGGCACTTGACCGTTTCAAGCTCAGCGAAGTGCAGATCCTGGTGGCCACCGACGTCGCGGCCCGTGGTCTGGATATCGAAGATTTGCCGTTGGTGGTCAACTTCGACCTGCCAATCGTGGCCGAAGACTATATCCACCGCATCGGTCGTACCGGCCGTGCGGGTGCGAGTGGGCAGGCTATTTCGCTGGTCTGCGCCGATGAAGTGAATCTGCTGTCGGCCATCGAAACACTGACCCGTCAGACGTTGCCTCGGCAGATGGAGCATGACTTCGAGCCCGAGCACCGGGTCCCGGATACCGATGCCAGCGGTCAAGTGGTCAAGAAGCCGAAGAAACCGAAAAAGCCAAAGACCTCGAGCGGCGGCAAGCGCAACCTGGGTAAATGGGTCGAGAGCGGTGATGCGTCGGCGCCGGAACCTTCGGTCAAGCCTGTGCGCAAGGTGCCGGTGTTTAACACTGGGCCGCGCAAGCGTAAGCCTTGATTATCTGCGGCGTCTGCTAAGCCCTCATCGCGAGCAAGCTCGCTCCCACAGGTGACCGAATTCTCTCTGGAAGAACTTGGTCACCTGTGGGAGCGAGCTTGCTCGCGATGGGCGCGCCTCGGTCTTCAGCCCGTGCGCTTCAACCACTCCAGCATCCCCAACCCCGCCGCCCGCCCACTGGCGAAACACGCAGTCAGCAGATAGCCCCCCGTTGGCGCTTCCCAATCGAGCATCTCCCCCGCGCAGAACACGCCAGGTAACTGCTTGAGCATCAAACGCTCATCCATCGATTCGAACATCACCCCGCCAGCACTGCTGATGGCTTCGTCCAATGGGCGGGTTTTGACCAACGTCAGCGGCAAGGTTTTGATCGCCTTGGCCAGCAATGCCGGATCGGCAAAACATTCGGCCGCTGCCAGTTCTCGCAGCAACGCCGCTTTCACGCCATCAATGCCGAGCTGGCTGTGCAGATGCTTGGCCATGGAGCGCGAGCCCCGTGGCTTGCTCAGCGCCGCCTGGACTTTATCCACAGGCTTGCCCGGCAACAGGTCGAGGTGAATCGTCGCCGAACCCTTCAGGTTGATGGCTTCGCGGATCGGTGCAGACAGGGCGTAGATCAGGCTGCCTTCAATACCCGTCGCTGTCATCACGCATTCCCCGAGCCTGGGGATGTCGTCATTAAGCCCGATAGCGATATTTTTCAACGGGGCACCGGCGAATTTACTGACCATCAATTCACTCCAGGCCTGCACTTCGAAGCCGCAATTGCTCGGTTGCAGGGGTGCCAAGCCCACGCCGCGTTGTTCCAGCGCCAGCATCCAGGCGCCGTCCGAACCCAGGCGCGACCAACTGCCGCCGCCCAGGGCCAGCAAGGTGGCGTCGGGGTGAATGGTTTTTTCTCCGTCGGGGCAGGATACTTTCAGGCTGCCATCGCCGTTCCAGCCGAGCCAGCGATGGCGGGTGTGGATAACTACGCCTGCATCGCGCAGGCGTTTGAGCCAGGCGCGTAATAGCGGAGCCGCTTTCATGTCAGTCGGAAACACCCGGCCGGAGCTGCCGACAAAGGTTTCGATGCCTAGGTCATGAATCCATTGGCACAGCGCATCGGCGCCAAAGGACCGCAACAGCGGTGCAATGTGCGGTGCGCGCTCGGCATAGCGTGAGAGAAATGCCGGATAGGCTTCGGAATGGGTGATGTTCATGCCGCCCACACCGGCCAGCAGGAATTTTCGCCCCACCGAAGGCATGCCGTCGTACAGATCGACCTTGATCCCGGCCTGGCTCAGCACTTCAGCCGCCATCAAGCCGGCAGGGCCGCCGCCGATGATGGCGACGTGAGGGGGGAGGGGGGTGGAAGGCTGGGTCATGGAATGCGCTGCGGTTCGGCGGAATGAAGCCGGGCATTCTATCAGCACAGATCCCTGTGGGAGCGAGCTTGCTCGCGATGAGGCCGGCACATTCAGCATCTTTGTTGACTGAGAGTCCGCTATCGTCGGATCGCCGCCCGGAGCAAGCTCGCTCCCACAGGATCGTCGGTGTGCTCAAGTGCTGATCAAAAAACAACCACCGCTCTGAAGCCTATACCCCGCATGGTCTGCAGCCCCTTTCACTCAGGTTATCCACAGGCGGTTCCACAGCCATTGTGGGTAAACACCCACAGCTCAATGACAACCTGATGACTGCCACACCCGTTGCGCGCTGTGATGAAGGATTCCATGCCGCCGCGCCAAAGCCTTGCGGTCCTTGCTGTAGCCGCCACCAATCACCCCGACAACCGGGATGTCTCGGCCCAGGCAGTGACGCATCACGCTTTCATCGCGAGCGGCGACGCCTTGGTCGGTCAATTTCAGATAGCCGAGTGCGTCGTCCTTGTGCACATCGACACCGGCGTCATACAGCACCAGGTCAGGCTGGTAGAGCGGCAGCAAATAGTTGAGCGCATCGTCCACGACCTTCAGGTAATCGGCATCGCCCATGCCCATTGGCAGGGGAATGTCCCAGTCGCTTTCGGCCTTGCGTGCAGGAAAATTCTTTTCGCAGTGCAGGGAAACGGTAATGGCCTCCGGGGTGTTGTGCAGGATTCGTGCAGTCCCATCGCCCTGATGCACATCGCAATCGAAGATCAGCACCCGATTCACCCGACCACTTTCCAGCAGGAAATGGCTGATCACCGCCAGGTCGTTGAAAATGCAGAATCCGGCGGGATGGTCGTAGTGCGCGTGATGAGTGCCGCCCGCCAGGTGACAAGCCAGGCCATGTTCCAACGCCTGTTCGGCTGCCAGCAGGGAGCCGCCCACCGCCCGCACCGTGCGTCGGGCCAGGGCTTCGCTCCAGGGCAGGCCGAGGCGCCGCTGGTCTTCGCGGGACAACTCGCCGCCCATGTAGCGTTCGATATACGCAGGGTCATGGGCGAGGGCGAGAATTTCGGGCGGGCAAAGCTGCGGGCGCAGCAGCTCGGTGTCACGGGTCAGTCCGCTGTCCACCAAGTGATCGCGCAACAACCGAAACTTGTCCATGGGGAAGCGGTGATCCGCCGGGAATGGCGGACTGTAGTCTTCGTGGTAGATCAACGGCAAAGGCATGGTGGATTTATCTGGGACGGCGTGCAGGAATGAGTTAAGGATCCTACCAGCGATGTAGACTGGCGACATGGGGAAAGGGGGAAGCGATGGAGCCGATACTGCAACTCGAGAGCGCGCGACTGCTGTTGCGGCAATGGCGTGACGAGGATTTGCCTGAATTCGCGGCGATGTGCGCCGACCCACAGGTGATGCGATATTTTCCGGCGCCCTTGAGTCGACTGGAAAGCGCTTCGCTGATCGGACGGGTTCGTGGTCATTTTGCCGAGCATGGCTTCGGGCTCTGGGCGCTGGAACGCAAGGACACCGGCGCCTTTATCGGGTTTACCGGATTGGGGGTGGTCGGCTTCGATGCGCCGTTTACCCCGGCCACCGAAATCGGCTGGCGCCTGGCCCGCGAGCATTGGGGCCTGGGCTATGCCAGTGAAGCGGCGTGGACCGCTCTGCGCTGTGGCTTTGACCGTTTGGCGCTGAATGAAGTGGTGTCTTTCACCACCGCAAGCAACCTGCCTTCGCAGAAAGTCATGCAGGCGATCGGCATGCACCATGACCCGGTCGATGATTTCAATCACCCGAAGCTGGCGGTCGATGATCCCCTGCGTCACCATGTTCTTTATCGCATCACCCGTGAACAATGGCTGCAAACCTTGCATGGATAAGCAGGCACGGACGTTTACAATGGCCTTCATGGGCCCTGTCCAGAAACTGAATCGACCGCCGCAGCCAAGACTGCGCGGCAATGCGTTGTGTGAGGAGAGTCTGAATGAGCCAAGTGTTGGATGATCTGGTCGACCTGTTGACCCTTGAACCGATCGAAGAAAACCTGTTCCGTGGTCGTAGCCAGGACCTGGGTTTCCGTCAGTTGTTCGGTGGCCAGGTGCTCGGCCAGTCCCTGTCGGCCGCCAGTCAGACCGTCGAAGAGGCGCGCCATGTGCATTCGATGCACGGTTATTTCCTGCGTCCGGGCGATGCCGGGTTGCCGGTGGTGTATCAGGTTGACCGGGTTCGCGACGGTGGCAGTTTCAGCACGCGCCGGGTGACCGCGATCCAGAAGGGCAATCCGATCTTCACCTGCAGCGCATCGTTCCAGTACGACGAAGAAGGCTTCCAGCACCAGACCGAGATGCCAACCGTGGTCGGTCCGGAAAACCTGCCCTCGGAACTGGAACTCACCCAGCAGCGTGCGCACCTGATCCCCGAGCACATGCGCGAAAAACTGCTGTGCCCGAAACCGATCGAGTTCCGACCGGTGACCGAGGAAGATCCCTACAACCCGCACCCGTCCGATCCGATCAAGTACGTCTGGTTTCGTGCCGACGGTGCCCTGGCCGATTCCCCGGCGTTGCACAAATACCTGCTCGCCTACGCGTCGGACTTCGGTCTGTTGACCACCTCGATGCAACCCCATGGCAAATCGGTCTGGCACAAGGATATGCAGGTTGCCAGCCTCGATCACGCGCTGTGGTTCCATGCCGATCTGCGCGCCGATGACTGGTTGCTGTACGCGATGGACAGTCCGTGGGCGGGCAATTCCCGCGGCTTCTCGCGAGGCAGCGTGTTCAATCGCGCGGGGCAACTGGTGGCTTCGGTCACTCAGGAAGGGCTGATTCGTCACCGCAAGGATTGGGCATGAGCCTGGCCGAGGTGCGGCATTGGGTGTTCGACATGGACGGCACCCTGACGGTGGCTGTGCATGATTTCGCGGCAATCCGCGTGGCGTTGGCGATCCCTGCCGAAGACGACATCCTGACTCACCTCGCCGCACTGCCGGCCGATGAAGCCGCGGCCAAGCACGCCTGGTTGCTGGAACACGAACGCGACCTGGCCCTGGGTTCGAAAGCTGCGCCGGGCGCGGTGGAACTGGTGCGTGAGCTGGCCGGGCGCGGTTATCGCCTGGGCATTCTCACGCGCAATGCTCGTGAGCTGGCCCATGTCACGCTGGAGGCGATCGGCCTGGCCGACTGCTTCGCCGTGGAGGATGTGCTGGGCCGTGATGAAGCGCCGCCCAAACCGCATCCCGGCGGTTTGCTGAAACTGGCTGCGGCCTGGAGCGTACCGGCGAGCGAGATGGTGATGGTCGGCGATTACCGCTTCGATCTGGATTGCGGCCGGGCGGCGGGGGCGCGGACGGTGCTGGTGAATTTGCCGGATAATCCGTGGCCGGAGTTGACGGACTGGCATGCGGCGGATTGTGCGGTGTTGCGACAGATGTTGTCCGCCTGAGGGACCCTTCGCGGGCAAGCCTCGCTCCTACAGGGGGGGCGTCGTTTTTGTAGGAGCGAGGCTTGCCCGCGAAGACGTCGGTTCAGCCACCACAAAAACTCACTGACCAAACAACGCTTTCTGCCCCTCAGGCGAATTGAACATCCCATCCCCATCATGCCCGACCCCGGGCACTTCGATCAGCTGCTGACTCATTCCCTGAGGATACAGCCGCTTCAGATAATCGAAATAATTGCGCCCGCGGACCAAGCGATTCGCCCCCTGGGCTTTCGCCTCACAGCGTTTATCCAGGGCCGGATGATTCGGGTCGGTGTCCTGCTGGCCCAGCAGGTAAACGATGTCACGCTTGGCGTAATTGTCCTGCAACTGCGCGGGCGTTTGTCCTTGCGCGTAGGCGGGCAGATCCGCCAGCCCGTATTTCCAGCGATTGAAATCCGGGCAACCGGCGTGGCTGAACGCCACGGGCCGACGTTCATCGAAGTACGCATAAGTGGACGGATTGGCGACGACGTACCGCACCTGTACCCCGGCCGCCTTGAGTTCGGGCTGATCGTGGCCCAGCAACGCATAGCGCTGAACCACCTGGGCGCCACCGGAGTGGCCGGCGATGATGACCTGCTTCACGTCGGGAAACTGTCGACGGTCACCGATTCGGGCGACGACTTCGTCGAGTGCGGTGTAGGAACTCAGGGCAAACGGCGATGTAGACAAACCGCCGGCCATCCAGTCATTACCTTGCCAGCGCAACACGCTGTCTGCCACTGAATGAGCTGCGATGTCGGATTCATTGAGAAATTGCGGAGCGATCACCAGGGTGGTTGCGCTTTGCCCCGCCTGTTCAGCGGCATGCTCTGCACTCTGGCGATAGGTTTCGGCATTGCGCAGGCGACCGTGGATGATGATCAGCACCCGTTCGATTTTCGTCGGTGCCGGGCCGATGCCCACCGCGATCTCACCCGAGGTCAACAGCAGGCGACCGGGGCTGACCTCCTTGACCCCTTGCTCGGCAGCCTGGGTGTTTACGCAAGTGAACAGCAGGGCCAGCAGCCATCTTTTCATTACAGGTTTTTCGCCGCAAAGGTGTCGCACTGGCCGACCTGGCCCTGCGCAAATCCGGTTTTGAACCAGCGCACCCTTTGCGCCGACGTACCATGGGTGAACGAGTCCGGCACCACGCGGCCCTGGCCTTTTTCCTGCAGACGGTCGTCGCCGATGGCGTTGGCGGCGTTCAGGGCTTCTTCGATGTCACCCGGTTCCAGCCAGTTCAGCCGTTGTTGCGCATTGTGGGCCCAGACCCCGGCCAGGCAATCGGCCTGCAGCTCCTGGCGCACCAGCAAGCCACCGTCACCCTCCATTTGCCGGCCCTGTTGGCGAGCGGCCTGGATCTTCGCCGAAACGCCGAGCAAGGTCTGCACGTGGTGTCCGACTTCGTGAGCGATCACGTAGGCCTGCGCGAAATCACCTGCAGCGGAAAAGCGCTGGGACATTTCCTGGAAGAAACTCATGTCCAGGTAGACCTTCTGGTCCGCCGGGCAATAGAACGGACCGGTCGCTGAAGTCGCCAGGCCGCATGCCGAGTTGACGCGGCTGCTGAACAGCACCAGGGTCGGGTCCTTATATTGACGGCCGGCCTGCTGGAAGATCTGCCCCCAAGTGTCTTCGGTGTCGCCAAGGATCGAGCGCACGAACTCGGCCCCTTCATCATTGGCCGGAGGCGCCTTGCGGGTTTGCGTCGGGGCCGGCGCCGATTGCTCGCTCATCTGTCCGGTGAGTTGCCCGAGGATCTGCAAGGGGTCCTGGCCGGTGAGCCAGCCGATCCCGACGATCAGAACGATCGCCGTCAGGCTCAGGCCCTTGCCGCCACCGAAGCGCATCCCGCCACCACCGCCGACGTTATCGCCCCGGGCATCGACCACGTTGTCGCTGCGTCGGCCTTTTTTCCATAGCATGTGTGGGATCCTCTTTTCCTGCTCGATGAAGACGCATGGTGGTGAGTGTTGCTGGTGAGTGAGAACGGCGCCAGTCCGATCGTCAGACCGCCTTGAGTGGCGCCGGTTCTATGCCTGCTTGAGATTGACGGCCTGGTTGACGGCCTGGTTGACAGGGTGGGTGTCAGAGGTCCTCGGCGGCGAAGGTGTCGCAAGTGTCGGTCCGGCCGGTAGCGAAACCGGATTTGAACCAGTTCTCCCGCTGTTGCGAAGTGCCGTGACTGAACGTCTCTGGTCGAATCGCGGCGTTTTGCGAGCGTTGCAGGTAATCGTCACCAAACACCGCCGCAGCCTGCAGGGCCGCTTCGATATCGCCCGGTTCCAGCCAGTCCAGGCGTTGTTGTGCATGGTGCGCCCAGACGCCAGCCAGGCAATCGGCCTGCAACTCTGCACGCACCTCCAGGCCGCCATCGCCGGTGACGGGTTGATCATCGCGCAAGGCGTTCTCGTAAGGATCGGACAGTCCCAGTGTCAGTTGCACGTGATGGCCGATCTCGTGAGCAATGATGTAGGCCCGCGCGAAATCGCCGACCACTGAAAACTGCTGCTCCAGTTTGCTGAAGAACCCCAGATCGAGGTACACCTGCTGATTGCCCGGGCAATAGAACGGGCCACTGGCGGAGCTGGCGTACCCGCATCCCGAGACCACGCCATTGTCGAAAAGCGTCAGCGTGGGTTGCGGATAATGCCGTCCCGTTTGCGCAAAAAGTTGTTTCCAGGTGTCTTCGGTGTCACCCAATATCGACTGAACAAACTGCAGTTGCAGATCTTCGTCGGGCTCGATCGAGGCAGCAACGCCGGCCGGGTTCAGCGTGTTTGAAGACGCGAGCGGAACCTCGTCGGGTGTCGTATCCAGCGTCGAATAAAGCCCTGCGCCTGCCAGCGCGACTACGGCCAGTCCGGCGCCCAAGGATTTCCCTGTGTGGGTACGGGCATCCTTGCCCTTGCGAATGTCGTTAACATTTTTGCTGCGTCTTGCCTTGTTCCATAGCATGTTTGCGTTCTCCAATGGATTGATATGGCGTGTATCGCCGAATCCATGAATAACCGCACTGGCAAAGATGTGGGGGCGAAATGTGCAAGTGTTGGTAAGCCGTTTCGATGGTTGTCACGGATCGAGAATGGCCATTTCTCGGCAACCGGTCGAACGCCTGACTGGTTCCAGATTTCGCCTTGGGCAGTTTGTCTTTTAGAATCGGGCAAATTTTGCGTGGAACCTCTCATGGCCGGCAGTCAGATCGAACGTGTTTTCAGCGTGCTGGAAAACCTCACCAGCGACCCTCGCGGCCTGCCGATGCAGACGCTGGCGCAGCAGCTGGACATTCCCAAGAGTGCGACCCACCGCCTGCTCGCCGAACTGATTCGGTTAGGCTACGTACGGCAGAATCCGGAGAACTTGCGCTATCACCTGTCCACCAAGCTGGTGGCCATGGGTTTTCGTTACCTGTCGAGCAGTGGCGCCGATATCGTGCAGCCGGTGCTCGATCGACTGGCACAGGAAACTGGCGAGCTGGTGCGTCTGGGAGTGATCGAGGGTGAACGACAGACCTGGATCGCCAAATCCCAAGGGGCCCGCTCCGGTTTGCGTTACGACCCGGATATGGGGCGTGACGCGCCACTGTTCTATACCGCTTCGGGACATGCGTGGCTGGCGTGCATGAGCGATGCCGAAGCCTTGTCGCTGGTGGAACGCCAGGGCACTGACCGTCCGAAAGACCTGGGGCCGAACGCACCGAGCTCCAACATCGAGTTGCTGGAACGGCTGCGCCTGGCGCGGGAGCAGGGCTATGCCTGGGTCGAGGAAAGTTCGGCGGTGGGCACCTCGGCCATTGCGGCGGTAGTGAGGCATCCGGTCGATGGGCGAGTGATCGGGGTGCTGAGCATTGCGGGCCCGAGCGCGCGGATGCCGGGCGCGAGATTGCATGGGTTGGCACCGCTGTTATTGAGCTATACCAAAGAGTTGTCGGCGGCGAGCCAGGCTTCGGAATTGTTCAGTTAGTCGGCACACTGATCCAATAGGGGAGCGGCGGTGCAGCAAGCCCATTTTCAATCTTCAGCCGCAAAAGATGTGCGTTGTTCGAACACTTTTGTGCTTCTCTTGTGTGAGTATCTGGAACCAGGTTCTAAATTGTCGGGGTTCGTGTGCCGGATGTGGAAAACCCGGCGACTCAAGCCGGACAGTCATCGCTGAGTTTGCGAAGACCGTGAAGCTTTTGACTTTAAGTAAGGACAGCCAATGACTCTCAGCACCCCGCTTTCCGGCGTCAATCAGCCCTTCAAGGGAATCATGCTGATCGTTGTCGCGACCTTTCTGTTCTCCAGTCATGACGCGTTGTCGAAATTTCTTTCAGGGTTCTATCCGATCATCATGGTGGTCTGGGCCCGATATCTGGTTCACACCTTATTGATGGCCGGGATTTTTCTGCCGCAATCCGGATTGAGTGTCCTGCGGACCCGGCGGCCGTTGCTGCAGTTGCTCAGGGCGTTATGCCTGCTTGCCACCAGTTTGTTTTTCACCACCGGTTTGCAGTACATCCCCTTGGCCGAAGCCACGGCGGTCAACTTTCTTGCACCGGTTCTGGTCACCGCGCTGTCGGTGCCGCTGCTGGGTGAGCGCGTCACCCGTGGCCAATGGATTGCGGTCATTTGCGGATTTATTGGCGTACTGATCATCGTCCACCCCGGCGGCGACCTGTTCACGCCGGCGGTGTTACTGCCGCTCAGCTCGGCCCTGTTTTTCTGCTTCTACCAATTGCTCACTCGCAAGCTCAGTGAGATCGACAGCCCGACCACCAGCAACTTCTTCGCCGGCCTGTGCAATACGTTGGTGATGAGTGCGCTGGTGCCGTTCTTCTGGCAAGTGCCAAGCCTTGGGCATGGTTTCATGATGGTGGCGCTGGGCGCCTGCGGGATGACGGCGCATCTGTTTCTGACCCAGGCTTTCCGTCACGCCGCGCCCGCGCTGCTGGCGCCGTTCGGTTATTGTCAGATCGTCTTTGCCGGCTTGCTGGGTTGGTTGCTGTTTTCCCACACACCGACCCCGATCGCCTTGGTCGGGATCGCGGTGATCTGCTGCAGCGGGTTGGCGGCAGCGTGGCAACAAAGCCGTCGGTAAAAACGGTAAACGACCTGTGGGAGCGAGACCGGCTTGCCAGCGAAGGCGGACTGTCATTCAACATTGATGTTGACTGATACATCGCATTCGCCGGCAAGCCGGTCTCGCTCCCACAAGGGGATTGCGTCGGACTTTTAATCGGCGACGGCAGGAATCTTGCGAGGTGCCATGAAGTACATCCAGATCAGCGCGATGAAGTACATCGCCGGAATCATGGTGAACAGCACGGTGTAATTGTTGTTGGTGATGGTCAGGATGTGCCCGACCAACTGGGTCATGAACATCCCGCCGATGGCGGCGCACATGCCGCCGAAACCGAACACCGTACTCATCATGTGCTTGGGCGTGTAGTCCATCACCAGGCTCCAGATGTTCGCGGTCCAGGCCTGATGCGCACCGATCGCCAGGGAGATGGCAAATACCGCGACCCACAGGTTGCTCGAGCCGGCTGCCATGATCACACCGATGATGCAGCAGGCGAACAGGAGCATGGACATCAGCCGGGCCTTGATCGGGTTGATCCCGCGGCCGATCAGGAACGAGGACAGGATCCCGCCGCCCACGCTGCCGAAGTCGGCAGTCACATAAATGATGATCAGCGGGATACCCATCTGGGTCACGTTGATCCCCAGGTTGTATTGCTGATTGAGGAAGGGCGGCAGCCAGTAGAGGTAGAACCAGAATACCGGCGCGGTCAGCGAGTAAGCGATGGCGAACGCCCAGGTGCCACGCATGCGCAGGATTTTCGAGAACGGAACGCGGGATTGTTCCGGTTCGACTTCCTTCTGGATGTAGTCCAGTTCCGATTGTTTAACCCTCGGGTGATCTTCCGGGTTGAAGTACTTCAAGCCCCAGAACACCAGCCAGATGCCGCCCAGTGACGCCATGCACAGGAACGCGGCCTGCCAGCCCCACACATGCAGGATCAACGGCAGCAGCATGGGGGTGAACATCGCGCCGACGTTGGTGCCGGCGTTGAAAATGCCGGTCGCCACGGCGCGTTCGCCCGCCGGGAACCACAACCGCGTGGTTTTCACGCAGGCCGGGTAGTTGGCGGCTTCGGTCAGGCCAAGGATGAAGCGGCAGACCATGAAACCCACCGCCGACGTGGCCAGGCCATGGGCACCGGTGGCCAGGCTCCAGAGCAGCACGGCGCAGAAGAACACGCGTTTGACGCCGACCCGATCGATCAACCGGCCTTGCAGCACGAAACCGATGGCGTAGCCAACCTGGAACCAGAAGTTGATGTTGGCGTAGTCCATCGCCGTCCAGCTCATTTCCTTGGCCAGGATCGGCTGCATCACGCCCAGTGCTGCGCGGTCGATGTAGTTCAGGGTGGTGGCGAAAAACACCAGCGCCAGCATGCCCCAACGGGTTTTGCCGACGGCCATGGCGCCGCGAATCTTGTCGCCGATGCCGCCGGCGGTGCCGTTGGCCGCAGCCATGCGGGAGCTTTGCGTTTGAGAACTCTGAGAAGGGAACATGAGTGCCATCCGTTCAATGACTGACAAGCGAAGCTCGTCGGGACTTCAAGGGCGCGTGATCAATCGGTGGCGATAGGCGCGCAAGATCGATCGGCTGAGGTGCTTTCGTCGGCTGACGACAGCGCGCTATTGAGCCAGCGGCAGGGTTCGGCCTGAAGCGCGAGACGTTCGGACGGATGCCAGGCAAGGCGTAAGGGGAGCAGATCGAGCTATCAAGGCGTTGAATGTGCGCATGAGTGTGTACCCGGTTTTTGAAATTTTTATGTGGTGTTCTGGGTCTTGTTAACCGAGGCCGGTGATTCATACCGGCTTCAATGTGGTGTCGATGTTGCGCATTGGACGAAAAATCGTCAATTCGCTCAAGGCCATTGTGTTCGATAATCGCACATAAAACTAACCGGATAGTACACTTTGAATTGCTGTCAGCATTCGTCAGGCCAATAATTCACCTCACGACAAAATGCGGTCCCTGCAGGAGCCAGGCTCCTGCATAAAACCTGCGATGCCTAACAAGATTGTCTCCACCACCGGGAGTCGAAATATGCAGCGTTCCATTGCCACCGTTTCCCTGAGCGGTACCCTGCCGGAAAAACTCGAAGCCATTGCCGCCGCCGGTTTTGACGGGGTGGAGATTTTCGAGAATGACCTTTTGTACTACGACGGCAGCCCGCGGGAAATCAAACAGATGTGCGCCGATCTCGGGATCGCGATCACACTGTTTCAACCCTTCCGGGATTTCGAAGGCTGCCGCCGCGACCGCCTGCCGCGCAATCTGGAACGGGCCGAGCGCAAGTTCGATTTGATGCAGGAGCTCGGCACCGACCTGGTGCTGGTGTGCAGCAACGCCTCGGCCGATGCTATCGGTGATGAACAAATCCTCATCGACGACTTGCGCTTGCTGGCCGAACGGGCCGGTGCTCGAGGCTTGCGGATCGGCTACGAAGCGCTGGCCTGGGGCCGGCATGTGAACACCTGGCAACAGGTGTGGAACATCGTTCGTCAGGCTGATCATGCGAGCCTCGGCGTGCTGCTGGACAGCTTCCACACGCTGTCGCTCAAGGGCGACCCGAGCGCGATCGCCGAGATTCCCGGCGACAAGATATTCTTCGTGCAAATGGCCGACGCGCCGATCCTGGCCATGGACGTGCTGGAGTGGAGCCGGCATTTCCGCTGTTTTCCGGGCCAGGGTGAATTCGATCTGCCGGGGTTCCTCGCGCCGATCATCAAGAGCGGTTACACCGGGCCGTTGTCGCTCGAGATCTTCAACGACGGCTTCCGCGCCGCGCCTCCACGGGCCAATGCCGCCGATGGTTTGCGGTCGTTGCTGTACCTGGAAGAGAAAACCCGCGAACGTCTGGCGCAGGAAGCCAGCTCACCGCCCAATATCGACATTCTGTTCGAGACGCCCACGGCCAGCGAGTACAACGGCATCGAGTTTCTCGAGTTCGCCGTGGACGAAAGCCTTGGTGCCAAGCTTTCCCATTGGCTGCAGCGGCTGGGTTTCGTCAAAGCCGGCCAGCATCGTTCCAAGAGCGTGAGTCTGCTGCGTCAGGGTGATATCAACCTGATCCTGAACTGCGAACCCTATTCCTTCGCCCACAGTTTTTTCGAAGCTCACGGTCCATCGCTGTGCGCCACCGCTGTTCGGGTCAAGGACAGCACCAGCGCGCTGGCCCGGGCCGTGGCTTACAAGGGCCAGCCATATCGCGGGCTGGTGGGCCCTAATGAACTGGAGTTGGCCGCGGTGCGCGCGCCGGACGGCAGTCTGATTTATCTGGTGGATCAGGACGCTGACGTCTACGGCACCGACTTCAACCTGCAACCCGTCGTGGCGTCCGGTGGTGGCCTCAAGCGCATTGACCATATGGCCATGGCGCTGCCGGCCGACAGCCTAGACAGCTGGGTGTTGTTCTATAAAAGCCTGCTGGATTTTGAGGCTGACGATGAAGTGGTCCTTCCCGATCCGTATGGTTTGGTGAAGAGCCGGGCGTTGCGCAGCCGGTGCAGTTCGATCCGCTTGCCGCTGAACATTTCCGAGAACCGCAACACCGCGATCTCACATGCGCTGTCGAGTTATCGCGGCTCCGGGGTGCATCACATCGCCTTTGATTGCGACGACATCTTTGCCGAAGTCAGCCGGGCCAAGGAGGCGGGCGTGCCACTGCTGGATATCCCGCTCAATTACTACGACGACCTTGCCGCACGGTTCGATTTCGACGACGAGTTTCTTAGCCAATTGGCTTATTACAACGTGCTCTACGACCGCGATCCGCAGGGTGGCGAACTGTTTCACGTGTACACCGAACCGTTTGAAGGACGGTTCTTCTTTGAAATCATCCAGCGCAAGAATGGCTACGCAGGATACGGTGCGGCTAACGTGGCAGTGCGACTGGCGGCCATGGCCAAATCCCGCAGCGGTGCCATCCGTCAGGCAAAGTTGTAGGAAATTCGTAAACGCGGGGTTAAACCGCTGCCGCGCGGCTTCCTTCGCTGAGCGACGCGGCCCATAATCGCCAGCCTGTGCAGTGATGGCCGTGAGCCCGCAATGACAATGACTTCAGAACTCTCCGCAGCGCCCGACGAACCGATTGCAGAGCCTCGCAAGAGTCGCAAGAACAACCCGGAAAAGACCCGCGAGAACATTCTGCAAGAAGCCATTGTAGAGTTCGTCCAGCAGGGGCTTTCCGGCGCTCGTGTGGATGCGATCGCCGAGCGCATCCACACCTCCAAACGCATGATCTATTACTACTTCGGCAGTAAGGAACAGCTCTACGTCGAGGTGCTGGAGAAACTCTACGGCGATATCCGCAGCACCGAAAACCGTCTGCACCTGGCGGAACTGGCGCCCGTGGAGGCGATTCGGCGGTTGGTCGAGTTCACCTTCGATCACCATGATCGCAACGTCGATTTCGTGCGCATCGTCTGCATCGAGAACATTCACAACGCCGACTATGTGAAGCGCTCCGATGCGATCAAGGCGATGAACAACACCATCCTCGATTCACTGGGTGAGATTTTGCGTCGCGGTGCCCAGGAGGGTGTGTTCCGTGCAGGGCTCGAGCCGCTGGATGTGCACCTGCTGATCAGTTCGTTCTGCTTCTATCGAGTGTCGAACCGCCACACCTTCGGTGAGATCTTTCAGATCGACTTGCCGGATGAAGGCATCAAGCAGCGTCATCGGCAGATGATTTGCGAATCGGTGTTGCGATACCTGCAGGCCTGACGCCTTCGCGGGCAACCCTCGCTCTGGAGGAGCGAGCGATGCGGCGACCCGACTTGCCCGCGAAGCTTTTAGCCATCCATGCTCTGAAAATGCGCCAGCATCCGCTGCGCATCCGGCACCACGCCGCTGAACAATTCAAACGCCTTCACCGCCTGAAAAACCGCCATGTTGCCGCCATCCAGCGTTCGGCAACCCAGGGCGCGGGCATTGCGCAGCAGTTCGGTTTCCAGCGGGAAGTAAACGATCTCCGCCACCCACAGCTCACTTCGCAGCCATTGCACCGGCACCGGCATGCCCGGCAGTTTTTTCATGCCCATGGGCGTGGTGTTCACCAGGCCGTCCGCCTGGGCCAAAGTACTCGGCAGATCATGCCCGGCGACCGCGCGGCCAGCGCCGAAATGTTGATTGAGGTTGTTCGCCAGCGCCTGTGCACGACCGATATCCACATCAAAGATACTCAGCAACTGGACGCCTTCGCTTAATAACGCATGGGCCACCGCCGCGCCTGCGCCGCCTGCACCCATTTGCACCACGTGCCCAAGGCCCACGCCAGGCAAGCCACGGCGAAATCCTTCGGCAAAACCCAGGCAATCGGTGTTGTGGCCGATGCGTTTGCCGTCCTTGAGCACCACTGTGTTGACCGCGCCGATGCCGCGGGCTTCCGGCGACAGTTCATCAAGCAGCGGGATGATGGTCTGCTTGCATGGAAAAGTGATGTTCAGACCGGTGAAGTCCATGCGCTCAGCCGCCAGCAACAGGTCGGGCAGGGCGCTGCTATCGAGTTGCAACTGGTCGAGATCGATCAGGCGATAGAGATAGCGCAAACCCTGGGCATCACCTTCATGCTCGTGCAGCGCCGGGGTACGGGAAGCCTGGATGCCGGCACCGATCAGTCCGGCCAGTACAGCATTGCTCTGAGTCACGGCGCTCACCCCTTTAAGCGCAGGCTGAAATGTTCCAGCGCCAGGCGATAACCGTGACTGCCAAAACCTGCCATCACGGCGGTGGCGATGGCGGAAACGAAGGAGTGGTGCCGGAATGGCTCGCGGGCGTGAACGTTGGACAGGTGGACTTCGATCACCGGCAGCTCGCTGGCAACCAGGGCATCGCGGATCGCCACCGAGGTATGCGTCCAGGCGGCCGGGTTGATGACGATTCCAGCGCAACGGCTGCGAGCGGCGTGAATCCAGTCGAGCAGTTCACCTTCATGATTGGTCTGGCGAAATTCCACCGCCAAGCCGAACTCTTCGGCGGCGCGGCCGCACAAGGCGGAAATGTCAGCCAGGGTTTCATGGCCGTAAGTCGCCGGCTCGCGAGTACCGAGCAGATTCAGATTGGGGCCGTTGAGCACCAGGACGATAGGGGGCATCGGGGTCTCTCCACTTATTATTTTTGGAATCGGCCGAGTGTTTCGGCCTGTGGAGATAAAATGTACCAGATGGTTAATTTGGTCAATTGAATCGGTGTTCCAACAGCCTTTTGTGTGCGGTGATCGGACGGTTTCTCAATTCAGCGCGGCAGATGTTCAACCAGAAAATCGATAAAAGCCCTTAAACGTAAAGGCACATGACGACTTTGCGGGTAAAGCAGCGTGAACGGCCGCGAGCGCCCGCCATAGGGCTTGAGCACTTCCACCAGTGAGCCATCGGCCAGTTCGTTTTCGACGATGAAGCGATAGGTCTGAAACAGTCCCGCCCCGTGTTTGGCCAGGGTCACGCCGCCGAGCACGTCGTCGGAACAACTGAAGTTGCCCTCGGCAAGAATCTCGCGCTGCACGCCATCGTCGTTGAACAACCAGGCAATGCGCCGGCCACTGCTGGGCAGTTCGTACTGTATGCATTCATGCCGTTGGAGGTCGTCCAGGGTTTGCGGGATGCCGGCGCGTTTCAGGTAGCCGGGGCTGGCGATCATCACCAACGCTGCATCTTCAAGCTGTCGGGCGATAAGGCCGGAATCCGCAATCGCCCGCACCCGGATGGCCATGTCATAGCCTTCGCCAACGAAATCGATGTTGCGATTGCTGATGTGCGACTCGACCTTCACCGCCGGAAAACGCTCCCGAAACGCTGGCAGCAACGGCAGGATGCGGTGATGGGCATAAGTGGTCGGAATACTGATGCGCAAGGTGCCGGAAGGCTCTTGCTGCTGGCCCATGACCTCGCGTTGGGCCTCGACCAGTTGCGCCAGGGCCTGCCGGCATTCCTCGTAGTAGCGTCGGCCACTGTCGGTCAACTTCACGCTGCGAGTCGTGCGCGCAAAAAGCCGCACACCCAGACGTTCTTCCATGCGCGACACCGATCGGCTTACCGCTGCCGGCGTTACCCCAGCCACCAGCGCGGCGGCGGTAAAGCTGCCAGCCTCGGCGGCCAGGCAAAACAGCTCGATGCTGCCCAATTGAAGATCGTCGAATTGTCGCTGCATGATTGATTACACCAGGGATCAAATAAAGAGGCTGACTCTGTATTTATCAAATTGGCGAAAGGATTGCTTACCATTTTTCCCCGTGATCGGGGCTCTCAGGGCGACTGTTAGCTTCGAGGATGGTAGTGGCGTATTGCTGCCAGTGAAGTGCTACCCGGAATTCGATGATTTCGGGAGTGAGGATTTCGCCGGACTGAAAGTTGGTTTCGCCGGCACTGCCCTGTGCCATGAAGGCAAGGACGTGCAGGTATCCATTGCCGGGATGATTTCAGCGAGCAAGCCGCTGATGGACATGGCCGCCTCGGTCATCGCTTCGCGCAATGGTCGCCAAAGCACTGCTGCCAAGGCCGAGGCCGCGCGGGTTAACGGCAGGAAGGGCGGGCGTCCGCGCAAGGTCGATGTCGCTCTTTGAATGCGCACAAAAAAGCCGTCGTCATGACGGCTGATTCGTATAAGACAGCTGCAATCAACGCCGGGTCAACAACACCCCGGATTCCATGTGATGGGTCCACGGGAACTGGTCGAACATCGCGCAACGGGTGATTCGGTGGGTGTCGTGCAGTTGGGCGATGTTGGCCGCAAGGGTTTGCGGGTTGCAGGAAATATAAAGAATATTGTCGAAGCGTCGGGTGAGCTCGCAGGTGTCCGGATCCATGCCGGCACGGGGCGGGTCGACGAAGACGCTACCGAATTCGTAGCTTTTCAGATCGATGCCATGCAGGCGGCGAAACGGACGGACTTCGTTCAATGCCTCGGTCAGTTCCTCGGCGGACAGGCGCACCAGGGTAACGTTATCCACCGCGTTTTCGCTGAGATTACTCAATGCCGCGTTGACCGAAGTCTTGCTGATTTCGGTGGCCAGCACCTTGCGCACGCGGGTCGCGAGCGGCAGGGTGAAGTTGCCGTTGCCGCAGTACAGTTCCAGCAAATCGTCGGATCGATCGCCCAGTGCCTCGTAAGCCCAATTGAGCATCTTCTGGTTCACGGTGCCGTTGGGCTGGGTAAACGCGCCTTCCGGCTGGCGGTAGCTGAAGGTGCGGCCACCGACGTCCAGTTTCTCGATCACGTAATCATGACCGATGACTTCACGCTTGCCCTTGGAGCGGCCGATGACGCTGACGTTCAGCTCGGCTGCCAGTTTCGAAGCGGCTGCATGCCAATGCTCGTCCAGCGGACGGTGGTAGCAGAGCGTGATCATCGCATCGCCCGCCAGGGTGGTCAGGAACTCCACCTGGAACAGCTTGTGACTCAGGGCCGCGCTGGCTTGCCAGGCCGCTTTGAGCTGCGGCATCAATTGATTGATGCGCAGGCTGGCAATCGGAAATTCTTCGATCAGGATCGGTGTGCGTTTGTCGTCCTGGGAAAACATCGCGTAGTGACGCTCGCCGGCTTCGCGCCACAGGCGGAATTCGGCGCGCAGGCGGAAATTTTTCAGCGGCGAGTCGAACACGGCAGGTTCCGGCGCATCGAACGGGGCCAGCAGATCACGCAGGCGCGTGACCTTTTCTTCGAGCTGAATGGCGTAAGCCTGGGTATCAAAAGTCATGCGTTGAACCAACCCAACTTGATCACGAACAGAATCGACAGGATCACCAGCGCCGAATTCAACTCACGGCCGCGACCGGACAGCAGCTTGATCGCGGTCCAGGAAATGAAACCGAAGGCGATGCCATTGGCGATGGAATAAGTAAATGGCATGGCCAGGGCGGTGACCACGACCGGTGCGGCAACGGTGATGTCGTCCCAGTCTATTTCGGCCAGGCCGGATGTCATCAGTACCGCGACGAACAGCAGCGCAGGTGCGGTGGCGAACGCCGGGACACTGGCGGCCAATGGCGAGAAAAACAACGCCAGCAGGAACAGAATCGCGACCACGACCGCAGTCAGGCCGGTACGGCCGCCGGCACTCACGCCGGCTGCGGATTCTATGTAACTGGTGGTCGTCGAGGTACCCAGCAAGGAACCTGCCATGGCCGCGGTACTGTCGGCGATCAGGGCCCGGCCCATTTTTGGCATGTGGCCATCCTTGCCCATCAAGCCGGCGCGTTTGGCAACACCGATCAGTGTGCCGGAGTTGTCGAACAGGTCGACGAACAGGAAAGCGAAAATCACGCTGACCAAACCGATGTCCAGTGCGCCTTTGATGTCCAGTTGCAGGAAGGTCGGCGCCAGCGACGGTGGCATCGACATTACGCCGCCGAAGGGGGTAAAGCCCATTGTGATGGAAGCGATGGTTACCGCCAGAATGCCGATCAGCACGGCGCCGCGGACCTTCAGGGCTTCGAGGGCGACGATCAAGGCAAAACCCAGGGTGGCGAGGATCGGTGCCGGTTGCTTGAGGTCGCCCAGACCGACCATGGTCGCCGGGTTGCTGACCACGATGCCGGCGTTGTGCAGGGCGATCAGGGCCAGGAACAGGCCGATACCGGCAGCAATGGCCGAACGCAGCGGCAACGGGATGCTGTTGATGATCCACTCCCGGATGCGGAAGATCGACAGCAGGAAAAACAGCACGGCGGAGATGAATACCGCGCCCAGCGCCACTTGCCAGGTGTGGCCCATGTGCAGGACGACGGTATAGGTGAAGAAGGCGTTCAGGCCCATGCCCGGTGCGAGGGCGATCGGGTAGTTGGCGATCAGGCCCATCACGGTGGAACCGATGGCGGCCGCCAGGCAGGTCGCGACAAACACCGCGCCCTTGTCCATGCCGGTCTCGCCGAGGATGCTCGGGTTGACGAACAGAATGTAGGCCATGGCCAAGAAGGTCGTGACGCCCGCCAGAATCTCGGTTCGCACGTTGGTGTTGTGTGCCTTGAGTTGAAACAGCCTTTCCAGCATGTCTGCTCCCCGTGGCGCGCCAGGCGCCGTGAATGTATCGACCTCAACAGCTAAGCACAGGCCGTTGAAGGCGCCTGGTCATTTTCTGTGGGTCGGAAAAAGCCGCGCATCATAGCAGCAGCGGCGGACTATGGCTGCTTATGGCTGCGATCGTCGTCGATGTTTTGCGCTAATGCCAACTGAGCCATACTGCGCGCTGGTCTTGGGGGCAGGTATTTCATGAAAAAACGTCTGATTGCCGGATTGGGAATGTGCATGGCCCTGTTGCTGGGGGCGCAAGTCGCTTCGGCGGCATCGGCGCCGCCGTTGAGTCAGGTGAAGGTGCTCAAGGTCGAGTCGCCGGGTTGTGGCTTTGAAAACATTGCACAGGGGCAGGAGCAGACTCGCTGCAATCACAGTGGATCGAACATCAGGGTCTACGTGCTGGAGGTCGGCTACGGTCGTGCGGCGCATGTCGGGCTCGACGGATTTGAGGTAAACGGCACGCGGACCCCCATCTGTGCGTTTGATAACGGCAACCTGACTGAATGCACCGCAGGGAAAAAAACGGTCGGCTATTTGTATGTCTTCGATCTGGCAGGCAAACAGGAGGGCACCTTCACCTTCAGCAATACCTCGATCAACGCCCCGGGCAACACCTTGTCAATGCAGCTTTACATCAAGTAACGGCAGGCTCGAACGAAAGCCGGTAAAGCTGACTACGCTTTAAGGATTATTCAGTGGACTGCGCCCATGACCTTTAGAGCTCTGATTACCCTCGCCGAGGGCATCGATGACCTGCAAGCGGTGACCCTGATCGATGTGCTGCGTCGGGCCAAGGTTGAAGTGGTGGTGGCCAGCATCGAAGGGCGGCGCATGATCACCTGTGCCCGCGGCACCCGGCTGACGTCCGATGCGATGCTGGTGGATTTGCTGGCCCAGCCGTTCGACCTGATCGTCCTGCCTGGCGGCGCCGTGGGTGCGCAACATCTGGCTGCGCATCAACCCTTGCAACAACTGATCAAGGATCAGGCGGCGGCCGGGCGCCTGTTTGCCGGTATCGCCGAGGCCCCGGCGCTGGCGCTGCAAGCGTTTGGCGTACTGCGTCAACGGCGCATGACGTGCCTGCCATCGGCCAGCCATCAACTATCGGGCTGCAACTTCGTCGACCAGCCGGTGGTGGTCGACGGCAACTGCATCACCGCGCAGGGCTCGAGTGGCGCACTGGAGTTTGCCCTGACGCTGGTGGAACAGCTCTGCGGCAAAGCCACGCGCACGGCGGTGGCGGGAGAGTTGGTGGTCTAGCGGTTGTCAGGCGTGGACCGCAATGGGTTGTATCACCGGTTGCTCTCGATGCTCCGCTTGCCAGAGATCGTAGTCGGTTTGAACCCCCAGCCACATGCGTGCCTTGCCGATTCCGGCCCGCTCCAGACGTACTGCCAGATCCGGACTGATCGGCGCGTGGCCATGCAGTACCCGTGATAGATGCGGGCGCGCAAACCCCAGGTGCCGGGCCAGCTCTGTGACGCTGATGCCCAGCTCGGGCAATATATCTGTCAATAGTGTTTCGCCAGGGTGTGGCGGGTTGTGCATGGGCATGTCCTGCCTCCTGTCAGTGGTAGTCCAGGTAGTCGACCAGCTCGATATCCGAACCTGTAAAACGAAAAATGACGCGCCAGTTTCCTGAAACGCTCAGGGACCAGTACTCAGCCAGTTCTCCCCTCAGAGGATGCAGCCGCCATCCTGGAAGATCGAGGTCACCAGGCATTTCTGCACGATCCATAAACTGCAGCATGCGAGCCAGACGCTTCGCATGATCTGCTCGAATCCCACGAGTCGAACCGGTTTCATAGAAGCCACGAAGGCCTTTGTGCTGAAAGGATTTGATCATGGATCGAGTGTAAGGCGATACATTACACTTGATGCAATATCTTTGTATTGCCAAATTTGTGTTTGGCAACTGCTTCAGGCCTTGGCTTCTTCTGCCGGCACATGCATGCGGTCGCGGTGGGCCAGGGTCGGGAACAGTTTGATCCAGACTCCGGTCACGACCAGTGTGCCGATGCCGCCCATGACCACCGCCGGCACCGTGCCGAACCAGTGGGCGGTCAGGCCGGATTCAAACTCGCCCAACTGGTTCGAGGCGCCGATGAACAGGCCGTTCACGGCGCTGACCCGGCCGCGCATTTCGTCCGGGGTTTCCAGTTGCACGAGCGAAGCCCGGATCACCATGCTGATCATGTCCGCTGCGCCCAACACCACCAGTACGGCGAGGGAAAACCAGAACGAGGTCGACAGGCCGAATGCAATGGTCGCCACGCCGAAGACGCCCACTGCGGTGAACATCACTCGACCGACCTTGCGATCCACGGAAAACCGCGCCAGCCAGAGTGACATCAGCAACGCGCCCACCGCCGGGGCCGAGCGCAACAGGCCCAGGCCCCAGGGACCTGTCAACAGGATGTCCTTGGCGAACACCGGCAGCAAGGCCGTCGCCCCCCCGAGCAGGACCGCAAACAGATCCAGAGAAATGGCCCCGAGGATATCCGGGCGGCTACGAATAAAGCGGATGCCCGCCAGTAACGAGTCCAGGGTGGCCTTGCCCTTGTTCAGCGGAGTCTGTCGGCCGGGCAGTTTGAGCATCAGCGCACAGGCAATGACGTAGAGAATCACGGTCGGCCCATACACCCAGACGCTGCCGAAGGCATAGAGCAACCCGCCAAGGGCCGGGGCGACGATGGTCGCCGATTGTTGGGCCGACTGTGCCGCGGCGACGGCGCGGGGAAACAGCGCGCTGGGCACGATGCTGGGCAGCAGGGCCTGGGTGGTCGGCATCTCGAAGGAGCGAGCGGCACCCAGCAGGAACGCGAGGATGAAGATCATCTCGCGGGTGACGTGGTCGGTCGCACTGCCGACGGCCAGTGACAGGGCGATCAGGGCTTGCACGGATTGGCAGATTGCCGCGACCTTGCGTCGGTCATAACGGTCCGCGACATGCCCGGTGTGCAGCATGAACAGCACCCGTGGGGCAAATTCCACCAGACCGACCAGGCCCAGGTCGAGCACATTGCCAGTCAATTGATACAGGTTCCAGCCGATCGCCACGGTGAGCATCTGAAAGCCGCTGGCGGTGAACACCCGAGCCAGCCAGAACGCAATGAATGGGCGGTGATGACGTAACAGCAAGGGCGCTTGGCTGGGCATCTGAGGGCAGATCTGGGCGAGGGAAGGGGTCGAGATTATCACCAACCTGTAACCAGAAGTTGCAGGGAGGGAAATTTTAGTTAGCTAGACACCGATATGTCTGACCCTGGCGGTGAGGCAACCTGTCACGCGGCAAAAGACCACAGCGTCCATCGTCAAAAAGCGGACTACTCTTTCAACGTTGCTTGATCCAGATCAAGTCCCTTGGCGGAAATGATCCGACGGCCAGCTGGCCAGACTCCCTACGTTGTGATGTTTGCAAAAAAAGAACGAATTCAAATTCGCCACACTCCATATCCGTGGGGGCAGTGGGTGTAGGCCACAAGCCTTCAGCCGGTATTACCTGACAGAGGAAGACTTATGTTCGGTTTGGAGGCACTTGATCTCGCCCGAATCCAATTCGCGTTCACCATCTCGTTCCACATTCTGTTCCCGGCCATCACCATCGGCCTGGCGAGTTACCTGGCAGTGCTCGAAGGGCTGTGGCTGAAAACCAACAACGACACTTACCGCGACCTGTACCACTTCTGGTCGAAGATCTTTGCCGTCAACTTCGGCATGGGCGTGGTCTCCGGGCTGGTCATGGCTTATCAGTTCGGCACCAACTGGAGTCGCTTCTCGGACTTCGCCGGTTCCGTGACCGGGCCGTTGCTGACGTACGAAGTACTGACGGCGTTCTTCCTCGAAGCCGGTTTCCTCGGGGTCATGCTGTTCGGCTGGAACAAGGTGGGGCGCAATCTGCATTTCTTCGCCACGGTGATGGTCGCCATCGGCACCCTGATCTCGACTTTCTGGATCCTCGCTTCCAACAGCTGGATGCAAACCCCCCAAGGCTACGAAATCGTCAATGGCCAAGTGATTCCGGTGGACTGGCTGGCGGTGATCTTCAACCCGTCGTTCCCGTATCGCCTGTTGCACATGTCGACGGCGGCGTTCGTCGCGACCGCCTTCTTCGTCGGTTCCTCGGCGGCCTGGCACTTGCTGCGCGGCAAGGACAACCCGGCGATTCGCACCATGCTTTCGATGGCGATGTGGATGGCTTTGATCGTGGCCCCGATTCAAGCCGTCATCGGTGACTTCCATGGTCTCAATACCCTCAAGCATCAGCCGGCGAAAATCGCCGCGATCGAAGGCCATTGGGAAAATCACGGCGATGAGCCAACCCCGCTGATCCTGTTCGGCTGGCCGGACATGAAAGAAGAGCGGACCAAATTTGCGGTCGAGATTCCTTACTTGGGCAGCCTGATTCTCACGCACTCGCTGGACAAACAGGTGCCGGCACTCAAGGAGTTCCCGCCTGAAGACCGGCCGAACTCGACCATCGTGTTCTGGTCGTTCCGGATCATGGTGGGGCTGGGCATGCTGATGATCTTCACCGGTCTGTGGAGCCTGTGGCTGCGCAAAAGCGACAAGCTGTACACCTCGCGGCCGTTCCTGTACCTGGCGTTGTGGATGGGCCCGTCCGGCCTGATCGCGATCCTCGCCGGTTGGTTCACCACTGAAATCGGTCGTCAGCCGTGGGTGGTCTACGGCCTGATGCGCACGGCGGATGCATCCTCCAACCACAGTTTCATGCAGATGAGCATCACGTTGGTCCTGTTCGTGGTGGTGTATTTCGCGCTGTTCGGTGCCGGTCTGGGCTACATGATGCGCCTGGTGCGCAAAGGGCCGAAGATCAACGAAGGCGCGGAAACGCCCGAGGGTGGTCCTGGCAAGAAACGCACACCGGCTCGTCCGCTTTCCGCTGCCGACGATGACGCCGACGCTGATAGCAGCCCCAGCCTGACCAAGGAGATTTGAGTCATGGGTATTGATCTTCCGCTGATCTGGGCCGTGATCATCATCTTCGGCATCATGATGTACGTGGTCATGGACGGCTTCGATCTGGGCATCGGGATTCTCTTCCCGTTTATCCCGGGCAAGACTGACCGTGACGTCATGATGAACACCGTCGCACCTGTCTGGGACGGTAACGAAACCTGGCTGGTGCTGGGCGGCGCGGCATTGTTCGGCGCCTTTCCGCTGGCCTATTCGGTGGTGCTCTCGGCGTTGTACCTGCCGCTGATTTTCATGCTGATCGGGCTGATTTTCCGCGGCGTGGCCTTCGAATTCCGCTTCAAGGCCAAGGACGACAAGCGCCACCTCTGGGACAAGGCATTCATCGGTGGTTCGATCGCCGCCACTTTCTTCCAGGGTGTGGCGTTAGGTGCGTTCATTGATGGGTTTCCGGTGGAAAATCGTCAGTTCGCCGGTGGCTCGCTGGACTGGCTGACGCCGTTCACGATGTTCTGTGGTGCGGCGCTGGTGGTGGCTTATGCGTTGCTTGGTTGCACCTGGCTGATCATGAAAACCGAAGGCAAACTGCAAGAACAGATGCATGACCTGGCGCGGCCATTGGCGTTTGTGCTGCTGGCAGTGATCGGTGTCGTCAGCATCTGGACGCCTTTGGCTCACGCCGACATCGCCGATCGCTGGTTCAGCCTGCCCAACCTGTTCTGGTTCCTGCCTGTGCCGATTCTGGTGCTGGTCACCCTGTACGGGTTGATTCGCGCGGTAGCCCGCAATGCGCATTACACGCCGTTCCTGCTGACACTGGTGCTGATTTTCCTCGGTTACAGCGGCCTGGGTATCAGCTTGTGGCCGAACATCGTGCCGCCCTCGATCTCGATCTGGGACGCCGCGGCGCCGCCGCAAAGCCAGGGCTTCATGCTGGTGGGGACGTTGTTCATCATCCCGTTCATCCTGGGTTACACCTTCTGGAGCTACTACGTGTTCCGCGGCAAGGTCACCCACGAAGATGGCTACCATTAAAGAGCATGGCAATGGCGCAGGCCTGAAATCTGCGCCGTTTCAGAGGAGATCGCGATGATGGCAGGCAAACATTCCTTGCAGGAAATCGAAGCAGCAGAGAAGAAACCGCTGTGGCAGCGACTGGGCTGGCTGGCGATGATCTGGACTGGCAGCGTGGTGGCGCTGTTCATCGTCGCGAGCCTGATGCGCATGTTCATGAACGCCGCTGGCCTGTCGACCCACTGATTTCGCAACATCCCATCCCGTTGCCTTGCGGCACGGCTTTACAACCCTCCTGTACCGGAGGGTTTTTTTTGCCTGGTATTATTTTCGGGCTTTGAGAATCACGAACTTGGGTGTGGCAGCGATTTGTTCAACGCCGCGGAACAGACGCGCAAGCTTGCTGTGATAACCCAGGTGACGGTTGCCGACGATGTACAGCGCGCCGCCGACCACCAAGGCTTCACGCGCCTGCTGAAACATCCGCCAGGCCAGAAAGTCGCCGACGACTTGTTGCTGGTGAAACGGTGGGTTGCACAGCACCACGTCCAGCGACTGGGGTTCCTGCCCGGCCAAACCATCGCCGGCACGCACAATGACTTCCCGATCACCCAGCGCCATGCGCCAGTTTTCGGCCGCCGATTGCACGGCCATGAACGACTCGTCCACCAGGGTGTACAGCGCTTCAGGGTTTTGCAGAGCGCTGGCGATGGCCAGCACACCGTTACCACAACCGAGGTCAGCGACCCGCGCCGCGCCGAGGTTCTTCGGCAAATGCGGCAAAAACGCCCGCGTGCCGATATCCAGCCCTTCGCGGCAGAACACATTGGCGTGGTTGAGCAGTTCGATCGCCGGCTCGTCGAGTCGATAGCGCGTCGGGTAGGGTGAGGTGGCGGGACCTTTGGCTTCTGCGTCAGCGATCAACAGCCGGGCTTTCTTCACGGCCAGCGAAGCGTGCACCGGCCCGATGTAACACTCCAGCAGATCGCCCGCAGCCCGGGGCAGATGCTTGATCATGGCGCCGGCAATCACTTGGGCGCCGGGTGCCAATTGACCTTGCAGGCGGATCAGTTGCTCCTCCAGCAAGGCCAGGGTTTTCGGTACCCGGATCAGTACCCGGTCAAACGGCCCCATGAGCGCTTCGCTGGCAGGCACGCTGGGCACTGCATCAAACGCCTGGCCGTTACGGATCAGGTTCTTTTCCAGCCCCTGGAACGCCAGGAACGAATCGCCGCTGCTGATCACCCGGACCTTGCCCAGCAGACTGACGGCCAATGCGCCGAAGCTGTCGTTGAGCACCAACACCCGAGTGTCCGCGCCCGGTTGCTGTTCGGCCAGGTAATTGAGCAGGTATTCGTCCGCGGCATCGAACGCCTGCAGCGGTTCGTTCTGCTGTTCCGGCTGGCGGATCAGATCAAGTCGGGCAAAGGGTGTTTCGAGCGAAGGCATGAGGGGACTCTGGGTAATCAACGGGGCAATCAAAAACTCTCCCGCGGCTCAGGGGCGTTGTAGCGCGCGAGACCATCCGAGCGTACTGCGTCGTGAAGCTTCACACGTCATTACCCAGGAAGGACCGCAAATGGTACGTTTTTTTTGATGGGATTACTCGCAGGTTATCGATCAACGTATCGCATTGCTGTTGAGATAGCCGTCCTTCGCGGCGGCAATGACTGCCGCGATCTTGTTATTGACACCGAGTTTCTCGATCGCGCTCTGCACATGAAAATTGATGGTGCGAGGGCTGAGGTTGAGAATTCTGGCGCTCTCGTACGCGGTCTTGCCATCGGCTGCCAGTTTCAATACGTCGATTTCTCTGGCGGACAAGTGCGAAGCGGGTTTCTCGGTTTTTTTTGGCAGGGTCTGCGCAATCAAGGCGTGCAGGTGGCGGCCCATGAAAACTGAAAAGCCAAGGTTTTCATACAGCTCGAACGCAGTGATCGGACAATGACTTCTGGCGAGGCTCAGAATGCTGCAAAACCCGCTTTCCTCATCATGGATAGAGTGTGACCATCCGTGTTGCAGGCCTTGGGTTTCAAGTGCTTCCCACAAAGTCGGCACGTTGGCGAAAAGTTCTTCACTCCAGAGGATGGGCAGCATGGAGTGATTGCAATGTGCTACTACCGGGTCAATTGCGCGCAACTTTTTCTGTTCGTATTCCGTGTTCCAGGCAGTCGGGTAGTTGTTGAATTTAACCGTGTTGAACTGGTCGATTTTCGTTTGATAAGTTGTTGAAAATGCGAAAAATTTGAAGCCGATGTTTTTTGCAAAGCCCAGTGCGATGCGGTAGGCGGTTTCAATCTCCGTGGTGCACGACAGTTGGTTTAATTGTGACTCCATCCACCTTTCCATCATGTCTCTCCATTTGCTTTTTCCTGATTGGTGCTTATTGGATCCGAGATCCGGCACGCCTCGAGTGTAGGACGATTCCTACTTCGGGGTGAGACTTTTTAGCTTGGCTGCGTATTAAAAACTAAATATCCGGTTCTAATACAAATTGGTCAGCCCGCGAAATTTGAATGTCGTGTTTAATATGATTGGCCTGTATTGGACGGTGTCGGTAATTGTGAAAAAAATGTGAATCGATGTAATCGATAATCCCCATTAAAGCACTACAAATCATCGGTGTTTAATTCCCCGGCTTTGCGGGACACTGGACGCTACCCGTTGAATGGAGCGACCCATGACCGCCAGTGTAGAAAAATTCACTCGCCAGACCTTGCTCGATGTTCAGCCGTTGACCCCGAACCTGTTTACCCTGCGGACCACCAGGGACCCGGGGTTTCGCTTTCGAGCGGGGCAATTCGCCCGGTTGGGCGTGACCAAGGCTGACGGCAGCACGGTATGGCGCGCGTACTCCATGGTTTCGTCACCCTATGACGAATTCCTCGAGTTTTTCTCGATCGTGGTCCCGGGGGGCGAATTCACCAGTGAGCTGAGTCGGCTGGAAGTCGGCGATACGCTGCTGGTCGACCGTCAAGCCTTTGGTTACTTGACACTGGATCGCTTCACTGACGGGCGTGATCTCTGGTTATTGTCCACAGGCACTGGCCTGGCCCCTTTCCTGTCGATTCTGCAGGACTTCGAGGTCTGGGAAAAATTCGAGCGAATCATCCTGGTCTACAGCGTACGCGAAGCACGGGAGCTGGCTTATCAGGAGCTCGTTGCGGGGCTGGCACAGCGTGACTATTTAGCGGAACACGCACACAAATTGCAGTTCATTGCCACTGTCACTCGCGAGGAGCATCCAGGCGCCTTGAGTGGTCGGATCACCACGCTGATTGAAAAGGGTGAGCTGGAGCAAGTGGCCGGCGTGGCACTGACGGCCGAGCATTCACGGGTCATGCTCTGCGGCAACCCGCAGATGATCGATGACACCCGAAAATTGCTCAAACATCGTCACATGCACTTGAGTCTCAGCCGACGACCCGGGCAGGTGGCGGTGGAAAACTACTGGTGAAAAAACGGCGCCCGAAGGCACCATTTTTCAATGCACTGTCACGTAGGCCGATCGTTCTGGGCCTTCAGCAGGTCGCGGATCTCGCTCAGCAGTTCTTCTTCTTTGGTTGGAACCGGCGGCAGGGTTGGCGCAACGGCTTCTTCACGCTTCAGGCGGTTGATGGCTTTGACGGCCAGGAAGATCGCGAAGGCGACGATGGTGAAGTCGATCATGCTCTGGATGAATTTACCATACGCCAGCACCACCGCCGGGATGTCCCCGTTGGCAGCCTTGAGCGTGATGGCCAGGTCGCTGAAATCCACCCCACCGATCAACAGGCCGATTGGCGGCATGATCACATCGCCGACGAACGATGAAACGATCTTGCCAAAGGCGGCGCCGATGATGATACCGACAGCCATGTCGACCACGTTGCCTTTGACCGCGAAGGCCTTGAACTCAGTTATCACGCCCATAGGTTATTCCTTGTTACAGATGAGGTTGGTGCAAGCAGTGTAAAGCAGCAAAATGCTTCTTGCCCGAGACACCTGCTTACAGTGCTCGCCTGCTATCGACCGAGACATCGGTAAAAAGTTTACAAAATGCCATCATTTCCGGGCGGCTTGAGTGCGCTGGAGCGGGTCATCCAGCGAGGTTTTGGCTATTCGGTTCCAAACATTTTTTCTGGCACTCTATGACCCATTCAGGTCGCGGTGGCAGCGCTTGATATAATGCGATAAATACCCAACCTGCCAGGTTTGTATCAGGGAAAGTACAATAGATGATTCACCCGTAGTTTGCAGGGGTTGGATAAAAAAACTCCCTCGAAGTGTTCACTGGTCGAGGTCAAGGTTGCGGTCATATGCGCAGTAGCGGTTGATGTTTTGATTTGTTGGGGCGAGATTGTACGATCAGATATAAAGGCTTAAAGGTTTGTATAAGTTTAATGTGTATTTATTGGATAAGATCTGCTGTTTTATGAGCGTGAGCGGAATCTTGTATAAGTTTTAGTGAGTTGTAATAACGTGCATGGGTCCGGGATGCCTGTAACTTGCTGTAGCCGATCCATTGGGCGACTGCGTCGCGCTGATTCAGTCCAGCTGAGCTATCATCGCGGTTTTTGCCGGGAGTTCAGATGGCCAAGGCCAAGCGCATGTACGGCTGCACCGAGTGCGGCTCAACCTTTCCCAAGTGGGCCGGCCAGTGCGGTGAGTGCGGTGCCTGGAACACCCTGACGGAAACCATGGTCGAGAGCGGCGGGGCCGCAGCGCCCAGCGGTCGCACCGGCTGGACGGGTCAGCAGGCGCAGATCAGGACCCTGGCCGAAGTCAGCGTTGAAGAAATCCCGCGCTTCTCTACCGCCTCCGGCGAACTTGATCGCGTCCTGGGCGGGGGCCTGGTGGACGGTTCGGTGGTGCTGATCGGCGGCGACCCCGGTATCGGCAAATCGACCATTTTGCTGCAAACCTTGTGCAATCTCGCCAAGAGTATGCCGGCCCTGTACGTCACCGGCGAAGAATCCCAGCAACAGGTAGCCATGCGCGCCCGCCGCCTGGGCTTGCCACAGGATCAATTGCGGGTCATGACCGAAACCTGCATCGAAACCATCATCGCCACGGCTCGGCAGGAAAAGCCCAAGGTCATGGTGATCGATTCGATCCAGACGATTTTCACTGAACAACTGCAATCGGCGCCGGGCGGTGTCTCCCAGGTTCGTGAAAGTGCGGCGTTGCTGGTGCGTTATGCGAAGCAGAGCGGTACGGCGATTTTCCTGGTCGGCCACGTGACCAAGGAAGGCGCGTTAGCCGGGCCGCGGGTGCTGGAGCATATGGTGGATACCGTGCTGTATTTCGAAGGTGAATCCGATGGTCGCTTGCGTTTGCTGCGGGCGGTGAAAAACCGTTTCGGCGCGGTCAACGAACTGGGCGTGTTCGGCATGACCGACAAGGGCTTGAAAGAAGTCTCCAACCCGTCGGCGATTTTCCTGACCCGTGCTCAGGAAGAAGTGCCGGGCAGTGTGGTGATGGCGACCTGGGAAGGGACCCGGCCGATGCTGGTGGAAGTCCAGGCCCTGGTGGATGACAGCCACCTGGCCAACCCGCGTCGGGTAACGCTGGGGCTGGATCAGAATCGCCTGGCGATGTTGCTGGCGGTGCTGCACCGTCACGGCGGCATTCCGACCCACGATCAGGACGTGTTCCTCAATGTGGTCGGTGGGGTGAAAGTATTGGAAACGGCCTCCGACCTGGCGCTGATGGCGGCGGTCATGTCCAGTTTGCGCAACCGGCCACTGCCCCACGATTTGCTGGTGTTTGGGGAGGTCGGGCTTTCCGGCGAAGTGCGTCCGGTGCCCAGTGGACAAGAGCGCCTGAAGGAAGCAGCCAAGCACGGCTTCAAGCGTGCCATCGTGCCCAAGGGCAATGCGCCGAAAGAGGCACCGCCAGGGTTGCAGATTATTGCCGTGACACGTCTGGAACAGGCGTTGGATGCATTGTTCGAATAATTTCTGGGCTGGACGCAGTTCTTGTGGGAGCGAGCCTGCTCGCGAAAGCGGCATGACAGGCAACATGAATGTTGAAGGTGATGCCCTCTTCGTCGGAACGCCGCCCGGAGCCGGCTCGCTCCCACATCGGAAGGGTAGGGCCGTCAGATTTCGATCAATGCCCCCAGCTCCCGCTCCAGCTCCTGCGGGTCCCCCAGATTGAGTTCGATCAACCGTCGCAGACGTTCGATGGACTCCAGGCTGATGTGATGGCAGACGAAACCGAGCTGGCCGTGATCGTCGTGGGTCAAGCGCACGTCCATGGTGATGTCGATTTCATCGTTCAGATGAATGTCGACGAAAAAATCCTGTTCCCGATTTCCCAGCCACGGCTCGGGCTTTTCAATCAACAGCCCTTTCAGGGACAAGTCGATCAGCTTCACCGGCCAGATGAATGCCCCCTGGCCCAGCTCGGTTCGGGCATCGAACGCAATACGTTTGAAGCGGCGGCGATCGGCAGGGTGCTCGCTCATGGCGTAATCCTCGAAATGTTCGCTGACTATAGACCCCTGATGGCAAAGCCTGCGAGCAAGGCAGGCGTCCAGACCCATATCGGGGTATGGCCTTTGCGGTCAGGCGAGCTAAACTCGGGATGGCTGTCTTTCTTGTCCACCCTGGCTGGAATCAAAAAATGAAAAATAATAATAGCCTGCTACGCCACATACCCTGGCTGCTGCTGGCAATCGTGGGGGCGTGCGCTCTTGGTGTCGTGGCATTGCGCCGAGGCGAGGCGATCAACGCCTTGTGGATTGTGGTCGCCGCCGTGGCCATCTATCTGGTTGCATACCGTTACTACAGTCTGTTCATCGCCAACAATGTGATGCAGCTCGATCCGCGACGGGCCACCCCCGCCGTGCTCAACAATGACGGTCTGGACTTTGTGCCGACCAACAAACACGTGCTCTTCGGTCACCACTTTGCGGCCATTGCCGGCGCAGGGCCGCTGGTCGGTCCGGTGCTGGCGGCGCAGATGGGCTATCTGCCCGGCACGCTGTGGCTGATTGCCGGGGTGGTGCTGGCAGGTGCGGTGCAGGACTTCATGGTCCTGTTCCTGTCCACCCGGCGCAATGGCCGTTCCCTGGGTGACATGGTCCGCGAAGAAATGGGCCGCATCCCCGGGACCATCGCCTTGTTCGGCTGCTTCCTGATCATGATCATCATCCTCGCGGTGCTGGCGCTGATCGTGGTCAAGGCCCTGGCTGAAAGCCCGTGGGGCATCTTCACCGTGATGGCGACCATCCCGATCGCGATGTTCATGGGCATCTACATGCGCTACATCCGTCCGGGTCGCATCGGCGAAATCTCGGTGATCGGTGTGCTGTTGCTGCTCGGTTCGATCTGGCTGGGCGGGCAGATTGCCGCCGATCCGGTGTGGGCCAAGGCGTTCAGCTTCACCGGCGTGCAGATCACCTGGATGCTGATCGGCTACGGTTTCGTCGCGGCGGTGTTGCCGGTGTGGCTGATTCTGGCGCCGCGCGATTACCTGTCGACCTTCCTCAAAATCGGCACCATCATTGCGTTGGCGATCGGCATCCTGGTCACCATGCCCGATTTGAAAATGCCGGCACTGACCCAGTTCATCGACGGTACGGGACCGGTGTGGAAGGGCGGTCTGTTCCCGTTCCTGTTCATCACCATCGCCTGTGGCGCGGTCTCGGGTTTCCATGCGCTGATCGCTTCGGGTACCACGCCGAAACTGCTGGCCAACGAAAGCCATGCCCGTTACATCGGTTACGGCGGCATGCTGATGGAGTCCTTCGTGGCCATCATGGCCATGGTCGCCGCTTCGGTGATCGAGCCGGGCGTGTACTTCGCCATGAACAGTCCGGCGGCGATCGTCGGCGGTGACGTGGTGACGGTGGCACAGACCGTCAGCAGCTGGGGTTTTGCCATTACCCCCGAAGCCCTGCAAGCGGTGGCTAAGGACATCGGTGAAACCACCATCCTGGCCCGTGCCGGCGGTGCCCCGACCCTGGCGGTCGGTATCGCGCAGATCCTGCACAGTGTCCTGCCGGGTGAAAATACCATGGCGTTCTGGTACCACTTTGCGATCCTGTTCGAAGCGCTGTTCATCCTGACCGCAGTCGACGCCGGTACCCGTGCCGGACGCTTCATGCTCCAGGACTTGCTCGGCTCCTTCGTCCCGGCGCTGAGACGCACCGAATCCTGGACCGCCAACCTGATCGCCACCGCCGGATGCGTGACCATGTGGGGGTGGTTGCTGTACCAAGGGGTGATCGATCCGCTGGGCGGTATCAACACCTTGTGGCCGCTGTTCGGCATCTCCAACCAGATGCTGGCCGGGATCGCGCTGATGCTGGCGACCGTGGTGCTGATCAAAATGAAACGCCAACGCTACGTCTGGGTCACCATGCTGCCAGCGGTCTGGCTGCTGATCTGCACCACCACCGCCGGCTTCATCAAGCTGTTCGACGCCAACCCGGCGATCGGCTTCCTGTCGCTGGCGAAAAAATACAGCGATGCCCTGGCCAACGGCCAGATCCTCGCCCCGGCCAAGGACATCACCCAGATGCAGCACGTGATCTTCAATGCCTACACCAACGCCACGCTGACGGCGCTTTTCCTGTTCGTGGTGTTCAGCATCCTGTTCTATGCGCTCAAGGTCGGCATCGCCGCCTGGGGTACCAAGGAACGTACGGATAAAGAAGCGCCATTCCAGGCCCTGCCGGATGCTTGATCGAGGATTGCAGCATGTTCAATGACCTGAGTCGCCTCGGCAAATACCTCGGTCAGGCCGCGCGCCTGATGGTCGGCATGCCCGACTACGACAACTACGTCGAGCATATGCAGAACAAACACCCGGACAAGCCGGTGATGAGCTACGAGATGTTCTTTCGCGAACGTCAGGAAGCGCGTTACGGTGGCAAGGGCGGGCCGAAGTGCTGTTGATCCAGTTATCGGATTAACAGCAATCCGTGTGGGAGCTAGCCTGCTGGCGATGGCGGCTGAACATTCAACATCACTGTTGATTGACAGTCCGCCATCGCTAGCAGGCTAGCTCCCACATTTGTTTTGTGTTGTTTTTTAACTTTGTGAAACAGGAGACTCCAGTTGTCCTCTCCCATCCCGGTAACAATCCTCAGCGGCTTCCTCGGCGCGGGAAAAACCACGCTGTTGCGTCACCTGCTCAAAGCCGAACACGGCCTGAAGATCGCCGTGATCGAAAACGAATTCAGCGACGCCGGTATCGACACTCAACTGTTGGGCGAAGAACCGGTGCAAGTGATGACGCTGTCCAACGGCTGCGTCTGCTGCACCATCCACACCGACCTGACCAAGGCGCTGTACCTGCTGCTGGAACGCCTGGACAGTGGCGAAATCGCTTTCGACCGCCTGGTGATCGAATGCACCGGCCTGGCCGATCCGGCACCGGTGGCACAGACCTTCTTCATCGACGAAGAGCTGCGCGAGCGTTACATCCTCGACGGCATCATCACCCTGGTGGACGCGGCGCACGCCGACACGCACCTGACCCAGACCATCGCCCAGGCACAGATCGGTTTCGCCGACCGCCTGCTGGTGAGCAAGCGGGACCTGGTGGACGAGGCGGCCTTCACCGCATTGTGCGAACGCCTCACCCGCATCAACCGTCGCGCGCCGATTCGCGTGGTCGACCACGGCAAGATCGATCTGGCCGAATTGCTCGACGTACGCGGTTTCAACCTCAATGCCGACCTCGGTGGTGGCGTGAGCCTGCGACCGGTCAGCAAGGCGCCTTCCGTCGACCGCATTTCCAGCCTGGTGCTGCGCACTGACAAACCGCTGGATATCGACAAACTCAGCGAGTTCATGAACGAGCTGCTGGAAGAGCATGGCAAGCAATTGCTGCGCTACAAAGGCGTGTTGAACATCCTCGGCGAGCCCCGGCGCATGGTGTTTCAGGGGGTATTGAAGCTGTATGGCTTCGATTGGGACACTGAATGGGCGGACGATGAAACGCGGGAAAGTGTGATCGTGTTTATTGCCGATGATTTGCCGGAAGAAAAGATTCGCGAGGGGTTTGCGCGGGTAGCGGCCGGGTAGGATAAAGATTTTCAGCGAACTTCAGGCCGCTTTCGCGAGCAAGCCCGCTCCCACATTAGATTTGTGTTGCCCACTCCATCCGAGGCGACGCAGATCAAATGTGGGAGCGGGCTTGCCAGCGAAGGCGGCCGAAAGATCAGCACAGGGTTCAGGAACGCCTTCGCCAGCAAGCCGGCTGCTACAAATCGCGGCCGAAAAAAAAACCGGCCATCACTGGCCGGTTTTTCATGCTGCGCATTTAACGTCGCAATTAAGCGCCGTACACCGGCAGCTTCTTGCAGATGGCCTTGACCTTCTCACGAACGGCGTCGATCACCGCTTCGTTGTTCAGGTCAGCCAGGATGTCGCAGATCCAGCCGGCCAGTTCTTTGCACTCTGCTTCCTTGAAGCCACGAGTGGTCACAGCCGGGGTGCCGAAGCGCAGGCCGGAAGTGACGAACGGGGAGCGTGGGTCGTTTGGCACGGAGTTCTTGTTCACGGTGATGAACGCCTTGCCCAGCGCGGCGTCGGCGTCTTTACCGGAGATTTCCTGCTTGATCAGCGACAGCAGAAACAGGTGGTTTTCAGTACCGCCGGAGACCACGTCGAAACCGCGCTCGATGAACACGCTGGCCATGGCCTGGGCGTTTTTCACCACTTGTTGCTGGTAGGCCTTGAACTCAGGCTGCAGCGCTTCCTTGAAGCAGATCGCCTTGGCAGCGATCACGTGCTCCAGCGGGCCACCCTGGGCGCCCGGGAATACCGCGGAGTTCAGCTTCTTCTCGATGTCGGCGTTGGCGCGCGCCAGGATCAGGCCGCCACGTGGGCCGCGCAGGGTCTTGTGCGTCGTGGTGGTCACGACGTCAGCGAAAGGCACCGGGTTCGGGTAGACGCCAGCGGCGACCAGACCGGCCACGTGGGCCATGTCGACGAACAGGTACGCACCGACTTTGTCAGCGATTTCACGGAAGCGCGGGAAGTCGAGGATCTGCGAGTAGGCAGAGAAACCGGCCACGATCATTTTCGGCTTGTGTTCAACGGCCAGACGCTCGACTTCGTCGTAGTCGATCAGGCCATTGGCATCGATGCCGTACTGGACGGCGTTGTACAGCTTGCCGGAGGAGGAAACGCTGGCACCGTGGGTCAGGTGGCCACCGTGGGCCAGGCTCATGCCCAGAATGGTGTCGCCCGCTTGCAGCAGGGCCAGGTACACGGCGCTGTTGGCTTGCGAACCGGCGTGCGGCTGAACGTTGGCGTAATCGGCGCCGAACAGTTCCTTAGCGCGATCAATTGCAAGCTGCTCGACGATGTCGACGAACTCGCAACCACCGTAGTAGCGCTTGCCCGGGTAGCCTTCGGCGTACTTGTTGGTCAGTACCGAGCCTTGAGCTTCCATCACCGCAGGGCTGGTGTAGTTTTCCGAAGCGATCAGCTCAATGTGCTCTTCCTGGCGCTGAGCTTCTTGCTCCATGGCGGCAAAGAGATCGGCGTCGTACTTGGCAATAGTCAAATCACGGCTGAACATGGCGGTCCTCAAGGATCGGGGGCAGAAAAGGGGGGCATTCTACCCCAACGGGTTTTGGATGGCATATGAAAGGACATCATGTCGCAGACAAGTGGGCTTCATGACGGGATCAGCGGTGATCATGCTGGCCCCTTCGCGAGCAGGCTCGCTCCCACAGTGGATCTTCAGTGACCACGCATCTTGTGTACACCCAAACACCCTGTGGGAGCGAGCCTGCTCGCGAAGGGGCAATCAGCCCCACCGCAAAACTTCAGTCAAACACGAACAACGCATCATTACTGAACTGCGCCTCAAACCGACCCGCCGGCATCGGCCGCCCGAACAGATACCCCTGAACCTCATCGCAACCATGCTCGCGCAAGAACTCGAGCTGCTCATGGGTCTCCACACCTTCGGCGATCACCGCCAGGTTGAGGCTGTGGGCCATGGCGATGATCGCCCGGGCAATTTGCGCATCCTGCTCGCCCGAAGGCAGGCCATCGACGAAGGTGCGGTCAATTTTCAACACGTCGATCGGGAACTGCTTGAGGTAGTTGAGCGAGGAATAGCCGGTGCCAAAGTCGTCCACCGCGATGCTCAGGCCGAGGTTCTTCAACCCGGCCAGGATTTGCATCGCTTCGTTGACTTCACGCATCAGGATGCTTTCGGTCAGTTCCAGCTCCAGGCACGCCGGTGGCAGGCCGGTTTCCTTGAGGATGTTGGCAATCCGCGTACCGAGCTGGCCGTCGGAGAACTGCCGGGTCGAAATATTCACCGAGACCTTCGGCACCCGCACTTTAGCCTGATGCCAGGTCTTGAGTTGACGGCAGGCCTCGCTGATCACCCAATCGCCGACATCCACCACCAGGCCCAGCTCTTCAAGCACCGGTATGAAATCGGCCGGTGGCACCAGGCCACGGCGCGGATGACGCCAGCGCAGCAAGGCTTCGGCACCGGTCAGGCGTTTGCCGTCACCGCTGAACTGCGGCTGGTAGTACAGCACGAACTCGTTTTGCTCCAGCGCGTGGCGCAAGTCGCTTTCCAGCTCCAGGCGTTCCAGGGCGCTGGCGTTCATGTCCGCCTGATAGAACTGGAAGTTGTTCTTGCCGCGCTCCTTGGCGTGGTACATCGCGGTGTCGGCGTTTTTCATCAACTGACTGAGTTCGTTGCCATCCTGCGGGCTCAAGGCGATCCCGATACTGGCGGTGACGAAGAACTCGCGACCTTCGAGGACGAATGGTTTCACCAGGCTGGCAAGAATCTGCTCCGCCACATGAATCGCCCGGGTCAGGGCGATTTCGCGGTTAGCCCTGGGTTGCAGTAGCAAAGTGAATTCATCACCGCCCATGCGCGCCACGGTGTCGTCATCGTCGACGCAGTCGAGCAGGCGCGTGGCCATCTCCTTGAGCATGCGATCGCCGGCAGCATGGCCCAGAGAGTCGTTGATCGGCTTGAACCGGTCCAGGTCGAGGAACATCAGCACCACCCAGGTTTTGTGTCGCTCGGCCGATTGCAATGCCGTATGCAGGCGATCCTGGAACAGTGTGCGGTTGGGCAGGTGGGTCAGGGCGTCGTAATAGGCCAAGCGGTGAATCCGTTGCTCACTGGCCTTGCGCTCGCTGATATCACTGAAGAAACACACGTAGCTGGCCAGGTCGCCTTCATCGTCCAGCACCGCGGTAATTCCGACCCAGGCCGGATAGTGTTCGCCATTGCGTCGCTTGAGCCAGACTTCGCCTTCCCAGGTACTGTGCTCGTGCAATTGCTTGAGCACATAGTGCAGGTGGGCTTCCTGCTGCTCGTCGACGGTCAGCAGGTTCGGCAACTGATCGAGCACATGCTCCACGGCATACCCGCTGACGCGGCTGAACGCTTCATTGGCCTGGACGATGTAGCCGGCCGGGTCGGTGATCAGGATCGCCGAGGTGGAGTGCTCAAATACCGTTGCCGCCATGCGCAGGTCTTTCTCGGCCCGGCGTTGCTGACTGATGTCGCGACCCACGCCCAGCACGCCTTCGAACGCGCCATGTTCATCCCAGACCAGCACCAGTCGCAGCTCGATCGGGATCTTGCGCCCGTCGGCCCGCAAGCAATCGAACAGGAACAATTGGGTCTGCACCTGGCTGCGCAGCAAGGCCAGTTGCTCAGGCTTGTCCAACGCCTTGGCGACCCGGTCCATCAGGCTGTAGATGCCGCTCAGTTGTTGTGGGTTGGCGATGGTCGATTGCCAGCCGTTCTGGAAAATCCAGCCGACGTCGTAACCCAGCACGGCTTGCACCGAGGGGCTGACGTAATTGAGTGCCATCTTGCTGTCGGTGGAGAAAATCACGTCGCTGATGCTTTCGGCGAGCATCCGGTAGCGCTGCTCGCTGTCGCGCAGGGATTCGCTGGCTTCGATCTGCTCGGTGATGTCTTTGGCGACGCCTATGATTCGGGTGACCTGTTCCTGCGTATCCCGCGCCAGGGCCTGCTCGCGAATCTCGAACCGTCGCCATTTGCCGTCCCGGTGGCGAAAGCGCAGTTGGCACTGCAGCAATTGCCGATAACCGGCCTGTCGCTGGGTTTGTCGCGAGCGGTGGTAAAAATCGGCGTCTTCCGGATGCAGCAGGATTTCCCAGAAGTATTCGCCCATCTGATGCAATTCGGTACGGTTGTAACCGAGCGTCTGGCCCAGATGGTGGTTGCTGAAGATCATTCGCTGGCTGATCACGTCTTGTACGTACAGGTGGTCCGGCACCGTGCGCACTACATCGGACCAGAATCCTTCGCGCTCCAGTAGCGACAGTTCGACGAGCTTGCGGCTGGTGATATCGGTAATGCTCAGGATCACCGCGTTACAGTCTTGCGGGTCTTGCGGCAGCCGCAGCACCAGCCATAGGTGCTGGTCGCGGCCGTTGGCGTCCTGGAGCTTGATTTCCAGTTCAAGTTGCTTCTGCTGGCCAAGCACCGCTTCGAGCACTTGATTGCCAATTGCATTGTTGTCCTGCGCAGTGCCGTCGATCAGCAGTTTCCAGGCGTCTCCGGTGGAGTTTATGTTGAGCAACTGCAGAGCGACCTGGTTGACCTCGGTGATGCGCAGTTCCCGCAGCAGTTGCTGACGTTGTTCCGGGATGTGCAGCCACGCCTGCAGTTGCTCGTTGTCATGCAGTCGGGCCTTGTCGAAAAAGTCCTTGAGTCCGGACACATCCAGTACGCACAGGGCGACGCCGGTGCCTTCGAAAATATCCTGGTAGCGTCGACGGCCTTCATGCAGCTGGCGTTGGCGGCGGCGCATGTTCAGCAGTGCGAGGAACGGCAACAGAGAGAGGGCCAGGCCCAGCAGGCATTTGCCGATGAACGCCGGCAATAGGTGTTCAATGGCTCGTTGTCGATCGAACAGCCCGCGCATCTGCCAATCGCTGCTGCTCAGGGGTACTGTCAGCACGCTGTTTGCCAGCTCGTCCGGGGTCAGCGCGCTTGGCTTGACCATGGGCAACGTCTGATCGCGGCTGATGATCTGATGATCGATGCGGTTTTCCACCAGCCAGAGAGGGCGTATGGCGGCTTCATTCTGTTTGGTCAGTGATGCGAAAAACGTCGGCCTCAGGCGCAACGCCCAGTAACCCCGCGCGCTGCCGCTGGCTTGATGCAACAACAGATGCACCACCGAGCCGTCATTGGCATTGCTGAAATAGTGAGCCTGGGCGCGGCTGCGCCGGACCAGGTCACTCAGGTAGTCACCGTCCTGACTGTCGGCGGCACTGTCGCTGAGGATTTTCCCGGAGGGACTGAGCAATGCCAGGCTGTGCAGGTCGGGTAAGGACTGTTGCAGTTTGCGCAGCAGCGCTTGCTGTTCGTCGGCGCTTTGCGGTTGTTCGACGATCGGTAGCAGGTTGAGGGCGATCTGGGCGTTCAACGCCATGTTCAGGCTGACTTGCGAGGCCAGGTCAGCGGTGTAGTCGATGGTGTACTGACGCTGATTTTTCCGGGTTTCGCGAAGCTGATCCAGAAGCTGCAAGAACAGCAATGCTAGCAATAACAGAACCAGTGCCGCCAGTGCGCCCTTCAGGGTTCCGCGCAGGGGTGTGCCGGTCGCAGGATCGGGTGCGCTCACGGAAGCTGGCGGGGTGGCGTTGGACAAACTGAAATCCTGCGGTTTGGCTGGACTGGCGCGACGTGCACTATAAGCCGGACGCCCGAAGGGCGGCTAGCATGCCTTGAGTTGTGGCAAAGTGCCAGCCCCTCCCGGCTGGACTGCCTCCCGTCATTAAGGTAGCTTTGCCGGTTACGCGGGAGCGTTCCAGCTCCTAGAATCAGACTTTTCCAGCGCGCACGCATTGGTCACTATCAAGCGGCATCGCGCACAGTCTGGCCGGGCATCGCCCGCGCTCCAATCATTCATCAGTCACTGACCCAAGGTTCTCCATGGCTCAATACGTCTTCACCATGCATCGGCTGGGTAAAGTTGTTCCGCCGAAGCGGGAAATCCTGAAAAACATTTCGCTGTCGTTCTTCCCCGGCGCCAAGATCGGCGTACTCGGCCTCAACGGTTCGGGTAAGTCGACACTGCTGAAAATCATGGCCGGCGTCGATACCGAATTCGACGGTGAAGCCCGTCCGATGCCGGACCTGAACATCGGCTACCTGCCACAGGAACCGATCCTGGATCCGACCAAGACCGTGCGTGAAGTGGTCGAGGAAGCGGTCAGCGTGATCAAGAACGCCCAGGCGCGCCTGGACGAGGTCTACGCGGCCTACGCTGACGAAGATGCCGATTTCGACAAACTGGCGGCAGAACAGGCCAAGCTCGAAGCCATCCTGCAAGCCAGCGACGGTCACAACCTGGATCGCCAACTGGAAGTCGCCGCCGACGCGCTGCGTCTGCCGGCCTGGGATGCCAAGGTCGAATTCCTGTCCGGTGGTGAGAAGCGTCGTGTGGCCCTGTGCCGCTTGCTGCTGTCCGCCCCTGACATGCTGTTGCTCGACGAACCGACCAACCACCTGGACGCCGATTCCGTCGCCTGGCTGGAGCATTTCCTCCACGATTTCCCGGGTACCGTGGTTGCGATCACGCACGACCGTTACTTCCTGGACAACGTCGCCGGCTGGATCCTCGAGCTCGACCGCGGCGCCGGTATCCCGTACGAAGGCAACTATTCGGGCTGGCTCGAAGCCAAGTCTGATCGTCTGGCCCAGGAGTCCAAGCAGCAGTCGGCTCACGAAAAAGCCATGAAGGAAGAACTGGAGTGGGTGCGCAAAGGCGCCAAGGCCCGCCAGTCCAAATCCAAGGCTCGTCTGCAACGCTTCGAAGAAATGCAATCGCAGGAATTCCAGAAGCGCAGCGAAACCAACGAGATCTATATCCCGGCCGGTCCGCGCCTGGGCGACAAGGTTATCGAATTCAAGAACGTCTCCAAGGGCTACGGCGATCGCGTGCTGATCGACAACCTGTCGTTCTCCATGCCTAAAGGCGCCATCGTTGGCGTGATCGGCGGTAACGGTGCCGGTAAGTCGACTCTGTTCCGCATGCTGATGGGCAAAGAAACGCCGGATTCGGGCACCATCGAAGTCGGCGAAACCGTGCAGCTTGCCTGCGTGGACCAGAGCCGCGAAGACCTGGATGGCAGCAAGACGGTGTTCCAGCAGATCTCCGACGGTTCCGACCAGATTCGTATCGGCAACTACGAGATCCCGTCGCGCACCTACGTCGGTCGCTTCAACTTCAAGGGCGGCGATCAACAGAAGTTCGTCAAGGATCTGTCCGGTGGTGAGCGTGGTCGCTTGCACCTGGCCCTGACCCTGAAAGAGGGCGGCAACGTCCTGCTGCTCGACGAACCGTCCAACGACCTCGACGTTGAAACCCTGCGTTCCCTGGAAGAAGCCCTGCTGGACTTCCCGGGCGCCGCCATTGTGATCTCTCACGATCGGTGGTTCCTTGACCGCGTCGCGACTCACATCCTGGCGTACGAAGACGACTCGCAAGCGGTGTTCTTCGAAGGCAACTACACCGAATACGAAGCCGATCGCCGCAAACGCCTTGGCGAAGCGGCCACCCAGCCGCATCGTGTACGGCACAAGAAACTGGCCTGATTTCGGGTTGGTTGCATGAAAAAGCGGAGCCTTCGAGGCTCCGTTTTTTTTGGGGTTACAGAAGACCGCAGCGCGGCTTTCGCGAGCAGGCTCGCTCCCACACTGAATCTTTGTTCAGTCATTGAACTTGTGGTGAGCACAAATCACCTGTGGGAGCGAGCCTGCTCGCGGGAGCGGTAGATAAGATGGTGCAAAACTAAAATCGCGAATCCCTATAAAGGTGCGAAATCATCCCTGAATCGAATTAATTTATATCCAATGCACCATTTAATTTCATATTCGCGACATTCGGCGCTGTCCTGGTGCGTAACCATTTTGTTAAAGTCCGGCCCAATTTCTCCCTACGACAAAAATTTGCCGAGACTTTTCCATGATCGAATCCGTCGAATCGTTCCTTGCCCGCCTGAAAAAACGCGACCCGGACCAACCCGAATTCCACCAGGCCGTGGAAGAAGTCCTGCGCAGCCTGTGGCCATTTCTTGAAGCCAATCCGCATTACCTGACCTCCGGCATCCTGGAGCGGATGTGCGAGCCGGAGCGGGCAATCGTTTTTCGGATTTCCTGGGTCGACGATCAGGGCAAAGTGCAGGTCAATCGCGGCTTCCGTATCCAGATGAACAGCGCCATCGGCCCTTACAAGGGCGGTTTGCGCTTCCATCCATCGGTGAACCTGGGCGTATTGAAGTTCCTCGCTTTCGAACAGACCTTCAAAAACTCGCTGACCTCGTTGCCCATGGGAGGCGGCAAGGGCGGCTCGGACTTCGATCCAAAAGGCAAAAGCGACGCTGAAGTCATGCGTTTCTGCCAGGCCTTCATGAGCGAATTGTATCGTCACATAGGCGCGGACGTTGACGTTCCCGCGGGTGATATCGGTGTCGGTGCCCGGGAGATCGGTTTCCTGTTCGGCCAGTACAAGCGTCTGAGCAATCAGTTCACCAGCGTGCTGACCGGCAAGGGCCCGAGCTATGGCGGAAGCCTGATTCGTCCGGAAGCCACCGGTTTCGGCTGTGTGTACTTCGCTGAACAAATGCTCAAGCGCAGCGGCGAAACCTTCGAAGGCAAGCGCGTCGCCATTTCCGGTTCCGGCAATGTCGCGCAATACGCGGCACGCAAGGTCATGGACCTGGGCGGCAAGGTGATCTCCCTTTCCGACTCCGAAGGCACCTTGTACTGCGAGGCGGGTTTGACCGAGGAACAATGGTCGGCACTGCTGGAGCTGAAAAACGTCAAGCGCGGGCGGATCAGCGAGTTGGCCACAGGTTTTGGCCTGGAATACCGTGCCGGCCAGTGCCCGTGGGATCTGGTCTGCGATATCGCCCTGCCGTGCGCCACCCAGAACGAACTCGACGTCGAGGCCGCGCGCACGTTGTTGCGCAATGGCTGCGTCTGTGTAGCCGAAGGCGCGAACATGCCGACCACTCTGGATGCGGTGGATCTGTTTATCGACGCGGGTATCCTGTTCGCGCCGGGCAAGGCCTCCAATGCCGGCGGTGTCGCGGTGAGCGGACTGGAAATGTCGCAAAACGCCATGCGCCTGCTGTGGACCGGTGGTGAAGTGGACACCAAGCTCCACGCCATCATGCAGGCGATCCACCACGCTTGCGTGCATTACGGCGAAGAAAACGGCCGGATCAACTACGTCAAAGGCGCCAACATCGCCGGCTTCGTCAAGGTCGCCGACGCCATGCTCGCCCAAGGCGTGGTTTAAGCTGGTTCGATGCAGATGATCTCGATCAGCTGATCGCCAGCCGGACGTTGCCACAGCACCTCGTCACCGAGTTGCGCCCCGAGCAACGCCCGGCCCAGCGGCGAACCCCAGTTGATCAGGCCCGCCGCCGCATCGGCCTGGTCCTCACCGACCAGTTGCACCCGGTGTTCGGCGTCATGCTCGTCGGCGAACGTCACACGACTGCCGATCTGCACTTTCTGGGTCGAACTCGGTGGTGTCACCACTTGGGCGCTTTGCAGGCGCTGTTTGAAATAGCGCAAATCCCGCTCAAGGTCGGCCAGGCGCTGCTTGTCTGCCTGTTCACCTTTGGCCGATTGCTCACTGTGCAGTTGTTGCAGCTCAGCGACTTTCGCCTGCAACTGGGTCAAGCCTGTGGGTGTGACGTAATTGGGCTGGGCGCTGACCTGCCGTTCGACTGGCTGATCGGCTTGCGCGGCAGCGTTATCTTCATTGACGAAGGCGCGACTCATGGTTTTCTCCCGTAATAGGGTTTGGGCCATGGTCACAGGGTTTTAGTTTCGATAAATGTCCGCCAACGACTTATTGCCGACGCTAGACGGGTTCGACGATTTGTAACGATCCATCAAGCTCCACAAAACCCTGTGGGAGCGAGCCTGCTCGCGAAGGCGGTGGATCAGTCAATGTTGATGTCGACTGGCACTGCGCATTCGCGAGCAGGCTCGCTCCCACAAGGGAATCGCGGCGCTTCGGAGTCAGTAGTGATACCACTTCAGCTCAAGCATCACCTCTTTCTCGGGTGAGGCCAGGTGGCTGAATTCGCGCTGGGCGCTCAGGCGCAGCCCGAGGTTGCGCGACAGTTCCCACTGCTGATTGAGGCTCAGGCTGCGGCGCACTTCACCGTTGGTGAAGAAATCGCCCTTGGCCTCGAGGCTGAAGTTGCCCAGCGGGTTTTTCCACAGCAGACCGCTGTTGAAGCCTGCCGCCGGGGCGATGAAGCCGGCAAAGTCATTGTTATGCTCAACGCGCACGGTGCCCAAGGCGAAACCGAGCAGGTCGTCGCCCAGTTGCCAGGTACCGCCGCCACCACCGTTGACGTGGCTGACCAGGGTTTCGTCGTCATGCTTGCCCGGCACACGCTCCAGGCCGCCCGTGACTTGCCACGAGAGCGGTTGCAACAACTCGTTGCGTGGGGTCAGGGAGCGGATGGTTGCCAGGTCCAGCTGCTGCAACTGCCACTGATTGCCTTCGTACTGGCGCAGTTTCATCTGCAGGATTTCGATCTGCGCACCGAGGGGGAAGCTTTCGGAATTGTCGTTAAGGTCGTGATAGGCCATGCGCAGGCCGTATTCGCCGAAAGCCTGGTCGCCGCGAGTGCCGATGCCCGCCTGCCATGTACGGGATTCATGACCGTCCTCGGGCAGGCCGGGGCGCGGGATGTCCAACTCCGGTGCCGGGTTCTGGTTGATCGCTCGCAGCAGCTCGAAACTGCGCTGTGCCCGTTGCGGATCGCGTTCCTGGCCATTGGCGCGGTAGCGCTCCAGTCGGTACGCAGCATCGATGATCAACGCCTGGCGGTCGCGGGCCTGAGCCTTGAACGCCGGGGTTTGCAATTGCTTCTGGTCGGCGCTGACCTTCAGTACCCACTGCTGTTCTTCATCGGTCAAGGGTTCGGCGCGACTGAGCAATTCACGTTCCCGAGACGGACGATACTCGATGGATTGCACCAGCCCGGCTTCCTTCACCGCTTTGACGGTGTCGGTGGGGATCGCGGTCAGCGGGAACTGTTCGGTCAGCCGCAGGCTCGGGCGGGCCACTTGCAACAGTTCCAGCAGGCGATAGGAGCAGTTTTCGTCGAAGAAGAAATAGTCGAACTTGATCTGTTTCAGTTCCCAGACGTGCTCGACCATACGCTCGGTTTCGGCCTGGGTCAGGTTGAGTCGGTATTCCCACAGATCGCGGTTTTCCAGACTGCGGTATTCTGAGAGTTTTTCCTGATAAGGCACCAGTGCAAACAGGCCCGGATAGCCGCCCATCAAGCCTTTCCAGGCATACAGGATGCTGTTGTCCGAACCTTCGATGTACGCACCGAAATTGATCGCGTAGCTGAGCAGGGCGGTTTGATCGCGCTGCACGTCAGCCTGATCGATGCGCAGCAGAGTGTGGCCGAACATCGATGAGGGACTGTTCAGATAGGCCGCCGGGAAAATCATCACCGCGCTGTGGGGCGAGACATCCTTGAACCATTGCTTGAACTCATTGCAGTCCGGTTGCGGCAGATCGCTGAGGCTCAGCTGCGCCTTCAGCCAGCGGGTGCGGGCGGGATAGACGCACTGGGCATGTTGTTCACCGGCACTCGCGGGGGCGTACAGCGCGTTGACCGTCGCTGCCAGCTCTCGGTCCGGATGTTCGTTGCCATCGGGAGCTAGGAAGAATTTCGGGTCACTGACATAGCTGCGCCAGCCGCCGAGCTTGGCGGTTTCGTAGTGGCCCAGGGAAATCCAGAAAGGGTCGTTGGCCAGTTGCTGCAAACGTTGATTGTCGATGTGTGGCGCGGCGGACAGCGGGGCGCAGACACAGAGCGCCAGCCAGGCAAGGCGTTTGAGCATAGTGGGCAACTTAGAATTCGAGAATAAAGACCCAAGGCGGGGCAAGGTCCAAAAAACAAAACCCGCTCCCCGAAAGGAGCGGGCGGGTCGAGCTTAAGCTTGAGTGGCGTACTTGACCAGACGAGGATCGCTTTTCAGCACGGCCAGGGTGTTGGTATGCACATCTTCAGCGGTCACGTCAGCCTTGCTGAATATCTGCTGGAAGTGCTCGTGAGTCACGGCGGCGAAGTGCGCACGGTCTTCCGGCGCCACGCCCAGTACCACGGCATAAGTGGTCAGCGCTTCGCCCTGACCTTTAGCCATGTCTTCGGACAGCTCGTTCATCATGCCATTCATGGCCAGCCAGGATTTGCCGCCATACGTCAGCGCTGCATTGGTCGAGCAACCGTTGGTACCTGAGGTCATACCAAAGGTGGCGTTGCCGGAAGTGCCGTTGGTGGTGGATGCCAGGAAGTGAGCCGGGGTGCCACGCTGACCTTCGAACAGCATGTTGCCCCAACCGCAATCCGGGCCGCCTGGCGCCTGAGCCATGGCGTTGATGGATACAGCGGTGAAGAGAGTACCGAGAAGAATCCGTTTCATAGCTATGTTCTCTTTTATGTGCATACCAATGGACAGGGTCTGGCCCGATCTGGCGCCAGTGGGCCGGTTATTGTTCCAGCCGCGCAGTTTGGAGTTTAGGCACGTTCCAGGGGTTCCGTGATTTTTCGCAATACATTCGTTGAAAGCATTGATTTAGACCCGGCCCGCCTGGAGATGTCAGTTTGGCTATGCTTTGGCTTTAGGCGCGCCTTGCAAGAGAGCCATGGGCAGCGCCAGAATGCCGCTATCTGCCCCGCCTGATGTAAGGAAGCCCGATGCCTGATCCTGTTGCTGCCAGCTTGCGTCTAGCGCCCGAAGCGCTGACCCGTCCGTTTTCCGCTGAACAGTTCAGCTTCTCTACCACCAATGATCTGGAGCCCTTCCGCGGTGTGCTTGGCCAGGAACGTGCGGTCGAAGCCTTGCAGTTCGGTGTGGCCATGCCACGCCCCGGTTACAACGTATTTGTCATGGGCGAGCCCGGCACTGGCCGGTTTTCGTTCGTCAAACGCTACCTGAGGGCCGAAGGCAAACGCCTGCAGACCCCGGCGGACTGGGTCTACGTCAACAATTTCGAGGATCCTCGCGAACCTCGCGCGCTGGAGTTGCCCTCGGGCACCGCCGGCGCCTTCATCGATGACATCAACGGTCTGATCGATAACCTGCTGGCAACTTTCCCGGCCGTGTTCGAGCACCCGTCGTACCAGCAGAAGAAAAGCGCCATCGACCGCGCCTTCAATCAACGTTATGACCGCGCACTGGATGTGATCGAGCGCCTGGCGCTCGAGAAAGACGTCGCGCTGTATCGCGACAGCAGCAACATCGCGTTTACCCCGATGTTTGAAGGCAAGGCCGTGGACGAAGCGGAATTCGCCCAGTTGCCGGAAGCCGATCGCGAGCGTTTCCATGACGACATTTCGTGGCTGGAAGAGCGGCTGAACGAAGAACTCGCCAGCCTGGCGCAGTGGAAGCGCGAGTCGAGCAATCAACTGCGACAGCTCAACGAAGAAACCATCACCCTGGCCTTGCAGCCACTGCTCGCGCCACTGTCGGAAAAATACGCGGAAAACGCCGGTGTCTGCGGCTACCTGCAGGCGATGCAGGTGTACCTGCTCAAGACCGTGGTCGAGCAACTGGTGGATGACAGCAAGCCTGACGCGGTCGCGCGCAAACTGCTGGAGGAGCAGTACGCGCCGAGCCTGGTGGTCGGTCATCCGTTCAGCGGCGGTGCGCCAGTGGTCTTTGAGCCGCACCCGACTTACGAAAACCTGTTCGGCCGCATCGAGTACACCACCGATCAGGGCGCGCTTTACACCACCTATCGCCAGTTGCGTCCGGGTGCGCTGCACCGCGCCAACGGTGGCTTCCTGATTCTCGAAGCGGAAAAAATGCTCAGCGAGCCGTTCGTGTGGGATGCGCTCAAACGCGCTCTGCAATCGCGCAAACTGAAAATGGAATCGCCGCTGGGCGAGATGGGCCGTTTCGCCACCGTAACCCTGACGCCGCAACACATTCCGTTGCAGGTCAAAGTGGTCATCATCGGCGCCCGGCAGCTGTACTACACGCTGCAAGACCTCGATCCGGACTTCCAGGAGATGTTCCGCGTCCTGGTGGATTTCGACGAAGACATCCCGATGCTCGACGAGAGTCTGGAGCAGTTCGCCCAATTGCTCAAAACCCGCACCTCCGAAGAAGGCATGGCGCCGCTGACCGCCGATGCGGTAGCACGCCTGGCGACTTACAGCGCGCGTCTGGCCGAACACCAAGGGCGATTGTCGGCGCGGATCGGTGATCTGTTCCAACTGGTCAGCGAGGCGGATTTCATTCGCCAGCTGGCCGCCGACGAGATGACCGACGCCGGGCACATCGAGCGTGCGCTCAAGGCCAAGGCCACCCGCACCGGACGCGTTTCGGCGCGGATTCTCGATGACATGCTGGCCGGGATCATCCTGATCGACACGGACGGTGCAGCCGTTGGCAAATGCAACGGGCTGACGGTACTGGAAGTGGGCGACTCGGCCTTCGGCGTGCCGGCCCGGATTTCCGCCACGGTGTATCCGGGTGGCAGCGGCATCGTCGACATCGAGCGTGAGGTCAACCTCGGCCAGCCCATCCACTCCAAAGGCGTGATGATCCTCACCGGGTACCTGGGCAGTCGTTATGCCCAGGAATTCCCCCTGGCGATTTCCGCGAGCATCGCCCTGGAGCAGTCCTACGGCTATGTCGATGGCGACAGTGCGTCGCTGGGCGAGGCGTGCACCCTGATCTCGGCCTTGTCGAAAACCCCGCTCAAGCAGTGCTTTGCGATCACCGGCTCGATCAACCAGTTCGGTGAAGTGCAGGCGGTGGGCGGGGTCAACGAGAAAATCGAAGGCTTCTTCCGGCTCTGCGAAGCTCGCGGGCTGACGGGTGAGCAGGGGGCGATCATTCCGCATGCAAACGTTGCCACGCTGATGCTCGACGAGAAGGTACTGGCGGCGGTGCGTGCGGGGCAGTTCCATGTTTACGCGGTACGCCAGGCTGACGAGGCGCTGAGCCTGTTGGTCGGTGAACCGGCGGGTGCACCGGACGAGAATGGCGAGTTCCCTGAAGGCAGCGTTAACGCACGGGTAGTGGAACGCTTGCGGGTGATCGCGGAAATGATCAGCGACGAAGACCTCAAGGAGGCCGAGAAGGAAGCTGCACTGGAAGCCCTGGTCGAAGCCAAACCAGCCTGACACAAACCTGAGGTCACCCTCAATCACTGTGGGAGCGAGCCTGCTCGCGAAAGCGGTGTGTCAGACGACATTGATGTCAACTGACACACCCTCTTCGCGAGCAAGCCCGCTCCCACATTTGCATTGTGTTAAATCTGAACAGGTGCCATCAGTCTGACGTCAATATTCACACAATGACCATTCGGCGCCTTCTGGTCTTACTTGACGTGCTAGTCAGACTTTTCTTCTATGATCAGCTCAAGGATATCGACAGTATCACTGGATCGAGACAGCCTTCCCGTGGGGGCTGAATACCGGATCTACCGAGGGTCGCCGCCATGTCGCGCAACCTCTGCCTCACCCGTCAATGCCTGGGTCTTGTGACCCGTATCGAGTGTGCCATCCGCCCATTGGCGGGGGATACGGGCATGTGGACCTTGCTTTTCGCCGCCGGAATGGCCGGCGAACAACCTTCAGCCATCAAAGCCCAAGGCCCGTTTCATGGCCCCTTCGTGGCTGAATCGATCCTCGACACCATTGTGGAAAGCCTGACCCTGCACGGCTACGAGCTGGCTGATGATCCACAAATCTGGTGCCTGCACCTGCAAGCCCAGCTGCGGGAAATCAACGGTGGCCGTTCGCGCAATCTCGGCTTCGAGTTCCGGCCCGATCGCTGAGATGACTATTGGGCAAGGTCAGCCTTGTCGAGTTTGACCTCGAAACCATATTGCACGGTGGCGAGGTCGGTTCGCTGGTAGGTTTCCAGTTGGATGGGCTGGCCGTAGAAGTAATGCACAGCGAATATCGCCGGGCCTTCTGCGCTCGCATCGTGACTGACCGACAGTATCTCCTTCAGATAACGGCCACTGCCGTCCTTGGCGAAAAAACGCCAGTCCTGGGCGGGAAACGCTTTCGAGTCAACCACCAGCGCGTTGCCTTTGATCTCCAGTCCTTTGGGTAATTGGTGGGCGTCGATGGTTTTCTTGTCGACGGTGGCCATGAACAGCGGAAAAGAGCCGACGGCATAAGCCGGTGTTTCCGGAAACAGGTTCAGGTCATAGGTGATCATGCCGCGCAGGGGATCGACCTGGTACGCCTGCGGCGGCAATTCGATCGGCTCGCCGCGCTGGCTGCTACCGTCTTCGGTAAAGAACGTGACGGGACTGCTGCCGGCGTTCAACGCGGTACCGAGCAGTTCATCATTGAAGCTTCTGGGATGATCGAACTCGATGCGCGCAGCGCTCGGATCTTCGACTGACTGACTGATGCTGACACTCTTTTTCAGTTGTTCCTCGCCCAGCGTCGCACTCTTGAGCCAGGTCGAAGCCTGGTCGTCGTACACCACCACCGGCAACTTAAGTGGCTGAATGGCTGTTGCCGTGGTGTGCGGGTCGAAGCGGCGTACCGGCAAGTTCAAGTCCTTGCGGATCACTGTGGCAGTCGAAAAATCCAGCACGCCGACTTCGAGGGTCTCGATCTGCCCGTTGAAGTACACCTTGGAGTAATGGCGCTTCTGTTGCTGCTCAAAGCTGCGTTGCTCTTCGTCCAGCTGTTTTTCGAACGATTCGCTCCAGGCCTTCTGCTGTTGCATATTCGCCAGTTGCTTTTGATAGAAGGCAATTTGTGCGGCAGTTTCATTGATCGAGCCTGAGCGCGAGAGAAATTGCCCGGTGCTGTCTCTGGCCTGAACGATCAACGGGTTCAGCGAAGTGTCGCTGAGCTCGGAAGCCAGGGGCGCGCTGTTGCTGAATTCGATTTCGGCGTAGTTGTTTTCCAGCTTCAGCAGGGTGACGCTGAGATTGTTGTTGGTGCGGGTCTGACCGACGTCCTTTTGTGTCAGGTCGAAGCTGTAGAGTCGGCGCGGCGCGATCACTTCCACCTTGCCTTGCAGGCTCACCGGCTGAGGCTGGTGCTTGTTTTCGACGTCCAGGCCATCGATGAAGGGATAAGTGACCGTCAGATCATCGGGGTTGGTCAGGTTGGAGCTCGATGGACTCAGTTGAATGCCGGGATCGGTTTCCGACCATTCCGGCTGGAATGGGATGACGCGTTTGTTGCTCAAGGTCACCGATTGCCATTCCAGGCCATGGGGAAAGAGAAACGCGGCCGGGATGTTGAAGTTGAAAGGGAACACCGGTTGCAGATCGGTCAGGTAGTCGGAGCTTGAGTCTTTGTGCAGCACGAACAGACCGTTGATGTAGGTGTCGATCAGGTCCTGTGGCGTGGGGTAGTGCTTGAGCACGGCGAGGACGTCTTCGTCGTATTCGGTTTCCACGGGTTTGCTCTCGAGTTTGAGCTGCGCACGCTCGAGCAACAACAGTGAACCGCCGAGTTCGGCCACGGCATCCTTGAGTTTCGGGTCCTGAATCGCATCCAGGGACTTCTCGAACTGCGCCGTCTTTTCCTCGAGGCTGACCTGGCGCTTTTCATCACTGGGTGAGCAGCCGCTCATCAGCAGAGCCAGGCAAATTCCGGCGCTCGTTAAAGGCAATCGCACTTCCATTTTTCCCGTCTTCCTGTCCGATGTCGCTGAGCTGTCAATGGTTTGGACACTAGCAGAAAAACCTTGTCACACACGCGCAGGTTACGGATTTTTCGGTTGTTTCTGGGTGTAACGGGTGGCTGGTATACTCGCGGCCATTTCCAGCCAACTGTGAGAATCAATGGAACGCTTTATCGAAAATGCAATGTATGCCTCCCGCTGGTTGCTGGCGCCGATCTATTTCGGCCTGTCTCTCGGGCTGTTGGCGCTGGCGCTGAAATTCTTCCAGGAAGTGTTTCACGTCATCCCTAACGTGTTCTCGATGGTTGAGTCGGAACTGATTCTGGTGCTGCTGTCGCTCATCGACATGGCCCTGGTGGGCGGTTTGCTGGTGATGGTGATGATTTCCGGGTACGAGAACTTCGTTTCTCAACTGGATATCGACGACAACAAGGAAAAGCTCAACTGGCTGGGCACCATGGATTCTTCCTCTCTGAAGATGAAAGTGGCAGCCTCCATCGTGGCGATTTCGTCCATTCACTTGCTGCGGGTATTCATGGACGCCCAGAACCTCGATCCCGAGCACTTGAAGTGGTACGTGATCATCCACATGACCTTCGTGGTCTCGGCATTTGCCATGGGTTACCTGGACAAGCTGACCAAGCATTGATTGCACTAACCCTGCACATCCCCTGTAGGAGCGGGCAACCCTCGCTCCTATAGGGGAATGCGAAACAGACGAGCGGTGTCGTCCGTGGCTTGTGCTTTGATGCGCCAAAGCCTATGCCTGTAAGAATGCTGGCTCGCCACTGTGTGAGGTGTGTTCATGAATCTGCAAGAATTGAATGCCTATGCCATCGCCGGGAAGATCGATGAGCTCAATCTGATCTCGATGGAAGGCGGGATCTACCTGCTGGAGGCGCGCATGCACGGCGCGGCGTATCCCCTGAGCGATGCCCGCGGCAAGGCCTTTCACCTGCGCTCGGTCGAACATGCCCGTGAGGTGCTGCACGCCTTTCCCAGCTTGCCGTTCAACCTTGTGCATACTTCGGTTCATGACGAAATGTGCGGGCTGGGTGCCAGTTCGGAAGAAAGCCTGAAGGTGCCGATCGCCTTCCGTACTGCGTGGCCGCACTGACGCCCCTGATCAACGCCATGGCATCTGTGCTAGTCTGCTGGCCCTTTTGGTTCCGGGCGCCCTCCGGGACGCGCTGTGCACGCACGGCAAGTTCCCTGGCCGTCCGCACAGCGGAGCAGTGTCATGTCCGAAGTAAATCTGTCCACCGACGAAACCCGCGTCAGCTACGGCATTGGCCGTCAGCTGGGCGACCAGCTGCGCGACAACCCGCCACCGGGCGTCAGCCTGGACGCGATCCTGGCCGGCCTGACCGACGCTTTCGCCGGTAAAGCAAGCCGTGTAGGTCAGGAAGAAATGTCCGCGAGCTTCAAAGTCATCCGCGAAATCATGCAAGCCGAAGCGGCAGCCAAGGCTGAAGCAGCGGCAGGCGAAGGCCTGGCCTTCCTGGCTGAAAACGCCAAGCGTGATGGCATCACTACCCTGGCTTCCGGCCTGCAATTCGAAGTACTGACTCAAGGTGAAGGCGCCAAGCCAACCCGTGAAGATCAAGTGCGCACTCACTACCACGGCACCCTGATCGACGGCACTGTGTTCGACAGCTCCTACGATCGTGGTCAGCCTGCAGAATTCCCGGTTGGAGGCGTGATCGCTGGCTGGACCGAAGCCCTGCAACTGATGAACGCCGGTAGCAAATGGCGTCTGTACGTGCCGAGCGAGCTGGCTTACGGCGCTCAAGGCGTTGGCAGCATTCCGCCGCACAGCGTACTGGTTTTCGACGTCGAACTGCTCGACGTTTTGTAATATCCGCTGATCACCTGTAGGAGCAGCCGGTCGACGCTAGATTGCTCGCGAAAAACTCAAAGGCACCGCGTTCATTCAGAATGCCCGCGTTATCGTTGACGCCCATCGCGAGCAAGCTCGCTCCTACAGGGTTTTATGTTGTTTTTCATATTTCGATCTTGTGGTTCAGATCGCTGCTCGGGCGCAACGCCCTGGCATAGCAGAACAGAAACAGATTGCGCACCAGCTCCTTGAGCACCACCGGTTCGCTGGAGCTCAGGCCGTTGAGGTCCAGATCACCCTGATCCTGCAGCTCGTTCAAGGCTTCTTCTTCAAGCACTGCACATACTTCCCCGGTTTCCCGATGCAGGATCCTGAGGTACGGGTGTGGGCGGTCAAGCCAGGCGTCGATCAAATAAGTCATGTTCTCATCTCCATCAAAGGGTTCAATGAGAATAATTCTTATTCATCAAATAGCAAGGACCTATTGGAGGTTTGTGCTTTTTTGCGGGTAAAGATTGCGTAAGGTCAAAACGACTGGCGTTTGGCTATTGCGAGGTTTTGTTGGTCGAAGTGGGGAGGGTGAAGCACCATCCCACGTCAGGCGCGGGATGGAATACATCAGGGATCAGACTTTTCTGACGAACTCGGATTTGAGCTTCATCGGGCCGATACCGTCGATTTTGCAGTCGATGTCATGATCGCCATCGCACAAGCGGATGTTCTTGACCTTGGTGCCGACCTTGACCACCAGCGACGTGCCCTTGACCTTGAGGTCCTTGATCACGGTGATAGTGTCGCCGTCCTGCAGGACGTTGCCGACTGAATCCTTCTTCACGGTGTCATCGGAGGCGGCTTCGGTTTCAGCGCCCGCGGACCACTCGTGGGCACACTCGGGGCAGATCAGCTGGGCGCCATCTTCGTAAGTGTATTCGGAATTGCATTTCGGGCAGGGTGGCAACGTGCTCACTAAGGCTCCTTGGATTCAGGATCGCTAAAAAGCGCACATTGTATAGGGTTTTAGGCGGGAGAGGGCGGGGCGCTGAATAACCTGTGGGAGCGAGCCTGCTCGCGATGAGGCACTTACATTCAACATCTCTGTTGACTGAAGGTCCGCTATCGCGAGCAGGCTCGCTCCCACAGGGGATGGTCGTCGTTAATGCGTGCGGGCTACCGCAAATTCGCTCAATTCGACCAGCGCATCGCGGTATTCGCTGGCTGGCAGCGCATCGAGGCACTTGATGGCGCGGGTCACGTAGTCACGGGCCAGCTGCGCGGTGTAGTCCAGCGAGCCTGACGCTTCCACGGCTTCGCGAATGCTTTCCAGATCTTCGATCCCGCCTTTCTGGATCGCCTTGCGCACCAGTGCCGCTTGTTCCGGCGTGCCTTCACGCATGGTGTAGATCAGCGGCAGGGTCGGCTTGCCTTCGGCCAGATCGTCGCCGACGTTCTTGCCCAGGGTCTCTGCATCGCCCTTGTAATCCAGCAGGTCGTCGACCAGTTGGAAGGCCACTCCCAGGTGATCGCCAAACGTACGCAAGGCCTCGGCCTGTTCCGGTGTGGCGTCGCACAAGGCTGCAGCACTGTGGGTCGAGGCCTCGAAGAGCATCGCGGTCTTGCCGCGGATGACTTCCATGTAGGTTTCTTCGGTGGTGCTGGCGTCACGCACCTTCGACAGCTGCAACACCTCGCCTTCGGCGATGATCCGCGTGGCTTGCGAAAGGATCTTCATCACCGGCATGGAGCCCAGTTCGACCATCATTTCGAAGGAGCGTGAATACAGGAAGTCGCCTACCAGCACGCTCGGAGCGTTGCCCCACATGGCGTTGGCGGTCGAGCGGCCGCGGCGCATGCCGGACATGTCGACCACGTCGTCATGCAGCAGGGTCGCGGTGTGCAGGAACTCGATGGTCGCGGCCAGCAGGCGCAGGTCATCGCCTTCGCGACCCAGGGCCTTGCCACACAGCAACACTAATAACGGACGCAGGCGTTTACCGCCGGCCGAGGTAATGTAGTCGCCGATCTTCGATACCAGCGGAACTCGGGAAGTCAGCTGCTTCTTGATGATGCCGTCGACGGCTTTGAAATCGTCCGCCACCGCGCGGTAGAAAGCTTGGGGTTGCATCAGAGACAGGTGCTCCAGAAGGGTTGCGCGGCATGCTAGGACCCACGTCGGCGGGTGTCAAGGTACGATGGACGGCCACTTGCATCGCCCTGTCAGCTTGCGTACAATCGCGCACCCTGAACTTCCTGGGCAGCACCTGCCTTACGCAATTGCAAACAGGCCTTCCAGCCTTATGCAGCCATGCCAGCCAATACCTCTTCTTATAAAGAGCTGGGTGAGCAGGATTATCGGAGAAATACCATGTCTTATGCAGTAATCGTTACTGGTGGCAAGCAGTACAAAGTTGCTCCAGGTGAATACCTGAAGATCGAAAAACTGGAAATCGCTACCGGCGAATCCGTTACTTTTGATCGCGTTCTGTTGGTTGCCAATGGCGACGACGTGAATATCGGCGCTCCAGTTGTTGCTGGCGCTACCGTTGTGGCTGAAGTGATCTCCCAAGGTCGTCACGATAAAGTCCGCATCATCAAGTTCCGTCGCCGTAAGCACCACATGAAGCGTATGGGCCACCGCCAGTGGTACACCGAGATCAAAATCACCGGTATTCAGGCTTAATTTCAGCCTAATTCCTCACTAGGAGAATTGAACTCATGGCACACAAAAAAGCTGGTGGTAGTACCCGTAACGGTCGCGACTCAGAAGCCAAACGCCTTGGCGTGAAGATGTATGGCGGCCAGGTTATCATTCCGGGCAACATCATCGTGCGTCAGCGCGGCACCCAATTCCACGCTGGCTACGGCGTTGGCATGGGCAAGGATCACACTCTGTTCGCTAAAATCGACGGCGTGATCAAGTTCGAAGTAAAAGGCGCCTTCGGTCGCCGTTACGTGAGCATCGTCCCGAAGACTGACGTCGTCGCGGCATAATTACGTAGTTGCTGGAAAAGCCCTGTCTCGCGACGGGGCTTTTTCGTTTGTGGGGTGAGTCTCTTGCAAAGCTGTTTGTAATGGGCTCCAGCGCTGGATTCGCGGTCGTTGATTGAGGTCGCTGCGCTCATTTTTGCAAGAGTCTTATGTCTTGGTTTTTTCGGCTCGTCCGTATGGCGAGAGGCGTTTTGTTATGAAGTTTGTTGATGAAGTATCGATTCGAGTAAAGGCCGGTGACGGCGGCAACGGTTGCATGAGCTTCCGTCGCGAAAAATTCATTGAAAACGGTGGCCCGAACGGTGGTGACGGTGGTGACGGAGGCTCGGTCTACATGCTCGCCGACGAAAACCTCAACACCCTGGTCGACTACCGTTACACCCGGCACTTCGATGCCGAGCGCGGTTCCAACGGCGGCAGCACCGACTGCACCGGTAAAAAAGGTGAAGAGCTGGTGCTGCGTGTACCGGTCGGCACCACCGTTATCGACGCTGCCACTCAGGAAGTGATTGGGGACCTGACCAAGGCCGGTCAGAAATTGCTGGTGGCTCACGGTGGCTGGCACGGTCTGGGCAACACCCGTTTCAAATCCAGTACCAACCGCGCTCCGCGCCAGACCACTCCGGGCAAGCCGGGTGAAGCGCGTGATCTCAAGCTGGAAATGAAGGTGTTGGCTGATGTCGGCCTGCTGGGCTTGCCCAATGCTGGCAAAAGTACCTTTATTCGTTCGGTGTCGGCCGCCAAGCCGAAAGTCGCCGATTACCCGTTCACCACGCTGGTGCCGAACCTGGGTGTGGTCAGCGTCGATCGCTGGAAGAGCTTCGTGGTGGCGGACATTCCGGGCCTGATCGAGGGTGCTTCCGATGGCGCGGGCCTGGGGATTCGCTTCCTCAAGCACTTGTCGCGTACCCGTCTGCTGCTGCATCTCGTGGACATGGCGCCGCTGGATGACACCAGTGCCCCGGATGCTGCTGAAGTGATCGTCAGCGAGCTGACCAAGTTCAGCCCGTCCCTGGCTGAGCGTGACCGTTGGTTGGTGCTGAACAAGTGCGACCAGATCCTTGAAGAAGAGCACGATGCCCGGGTCAAGGAAATCGTCGATCGCCTGGAGTGGACCGGTCCGGTCTACGTGATCTCGGCCATCTCCAAGCTGGGTACCGAGCGTCTGTGCCACGACATCATGCGTTACATGGAAGATCGTGCCGATCGCCTGGCCAACGACCCGGCCTACAAGGAAGAGCTGGCTGATCTCGATCAGCGCATCGAAGACGAGGCCCGCGCCCAGTTGCAGGCCCTGGATGACCAGCGTGCCCTGCGTCGCAGTGGCGTGAAGTCGGTCCATGACATCGGTGACGATGATTGGGACGAAGAAGATGTGGATGACGAAGACGGTCCGGAAATCATTTACGTGCGTGATTGATCCGTTGCGATAAACTTAAGCGCCGCTCACTTGAGCGGCGTTTTAGTATCTGGAAATCGGAAGTCACGAATAACGTTACGGGTAGCGCTGGGTCGCGCTGTCCTCAAGCTAAGGTTGAAGATGATGCGGAGCAAGGTGGCAGGTGCGCAGCGTTGGGTCGTGAAAATCGGCAGCGCGTTGCTGACGGCGGACGGCAAGGGCCTGGATCGCGCCGCAATGGGTGTCTGGGTCGAGCAGATGGTGGCCTTGCATGAGGCGGGCGTCGAGTTGGTGCTGGTGTCCTCCGGGGCGGTAGCGGCAGGCATGAGCCGTCTGGGCTGGACTGTGCGACCCAGTGCGATGCACGAGCTGCAGGCCGCTGCCGCTATCGGTCAGATGGGGTTGGTGCAGGCCTGGGAATCGAGCTTTGCCGAGCATGGGCGGCATACCGCGCAGATTCTCCTGACCCACGATGACCTGTCTGACCGCAAACGCTACCTGAACGCCCGCAGCACCCTGCGTGCGCTGGTCGAGCTCAAGGTGATCCCGGTCATCAACGAGAACGACACCGTGGTCACCGATGAGATTCGGTTCGGTGACAACGACACCTTGGCGGCGTTGGTGGCCAACCTGGTCGAAGCTGACTTGCTGGTGATCCTCACTGATCGCGATGGCATGTTCGACGCCGATCCGCGCAACAATCCCGGCGCCAGCCTGATTTACGAAGCGCGCGCCGACGATCCGGCGCTGGATGCGGTCGCCGGTGGTACCGGTGGCGCGCTCGGCCGTGGCGGCATGCAGACCAAGTTGCGTGCTGCGCGCCTGGCCGCCCGGTCCGGTGCGCATACCATCATCGTCGGCGGCCGCCTAGAGCGGGTGCTGGATCGCCTCAAGGCGGGCGAGCGCATCGGCACCTTGCTGTCACCTGAGCGCGGCATGCTGGCGGCGCGCAAGCAATGGCTAGCCGGACACCTGCAAACCCGCGGCACGCTGGTGCTGGACGCCGGCGCGGTAACGGCGTTGTCCCAGGGTAATAAAAGTTTGTTGCCCGTGGGTGTCAAGCTGGTCCAGGGCAGCTTCCGTCGTGGTGAGATGGTGGTCTGCGTGGCGCCGGACGGTCGAGAAATTGCCCGTGGCCTGGCCAACTACAGTGCGCTGGAAGCACAAAAAATCATCGGTCAATCGTCTGAGGCGATTGTCGGTCTGTTGGGTTACATGGCTGAGCCTGAACTGGTTCATCGCGATAACCTGATCCTGGTCTGAAGGAATACCTGAATGCGCGTTGCAAAAGGATTGTTGGGTCTGCTGCTGGCGATGCCGCTGCTGGCCTCGGCCGAGGAGATCGGTCAGGTGTCGACGGTGTTCAAGTTCGTCGGTCCGAACGACCGTATCGTCGTTGAGGCATTTGACGATCCGAAGGTGGAGGGCGTGACCTGCTACCTGTCCCGGGCCAAGACGGGCGGGGTGAAGGGTGGCTTGGGCTTGGCTGAAGATCGCGCCGAGGCGTCCATTGCATGCCGGCAGGTCGGGCCGATCAGCTTCAAGGGTGAGTTAAAGGATGGCGACGAGGTGTTCAAGGAGCGCACGTCGCTGGTGTTCAAGACCATGCAGGTGGTGCGATTCCTCGACAAGAAGCGCAATACACTGGTGTATCTGGTCTATAGCGATCGCTTGATTGAAGGCAGTCCGCAGAATGCGGTGACGGCAATTCCAATTCTGCCGTGGGCACATGCCCAGTAATCTGACGTAAATCGAACTGTGGGAGCAAGCTCGCTCCCACAGTTTTTTTGTGTGTGCATCAAATCGCAGGCAATAAAAAACCGACCCTGAGGTCGGTTTTTTAACGAGCGCGTCGCTTAGGCAGCAGCGGCAACGTTCAGGGCCTTGACGTGGCCATTCAGGCGGCTCTTATGACGAGCAGCTTTGTTCTTGTGGATGATGCCTTTATCGGCCATACGGTCGATAACTGGCACAGCCAGAACGTAAGCAGCTTGAGCTTTTTCAGCGTCTTTTGCGTCAATGGCCTTAACTACATTCTTGATGTAGGTACGAACCATGGAACGCAGGCTGGCGTTGTGGCTGCGACGCTTCTCAGCCTGTTTTGCACGTTTTTTGGCGGAAGGTGTGTTGGCCACCGTCGAGCTCCTCGAAAGACTTTTTAGGAAATAGCAAACAAAATAGGCCGCGAATCATGCCGATGAGTTGATGTCTTGTCAAGGGCGGTTGAGACGTTCCGCTAAGTGGTAGGTATAAAGAGGCGGGATATTTATTTCCGGCGCTTGACCTGTAAACTCGCGAGCTTTGGCTCTGTGCTGTTGCGGCGCGGAGTATCGCATAAGTAGGCGCTTAGTTCGCCTGCTGTTTATCGACAGGCACAAACTCTTTCAATGAATCTGCTCAAATCGTTGGCCGCCGTAAGCTCTATCACGATGCTTTCCCGGGTTCTGGGGTTCGTCAGGGACACCCTGATTGCACGGGCATTTGGTGCGGGGATGGCGACCGACGCCTTCTTTATCGCCTTCAAATTGCCCAACCTGCTGCGCAGAATCTTCGCCGAGGGGGCGTTTTCCCAGGCCTTCGTGCCGATTCTGGCCGAATACAAAAACCAGAAGGGCGAGGAGGCGACGCGAACCTTTATCGCCTACGTCTGCGGCCTGCTGACCCTGGTACTGGCGCTGGTCACCGTGCTGGGCATGATCGCGGCGCCGTGGGTCATCTGGGCGACTGCGCCGGGTTTCACCGATACTCCGGAAAAATTCGAGCTGACCGTCAGCCTGCTGCGGGTGACGTTCCCGTATATATTACTGATCTCCCTGTCTTCATTGGCCGGTGCGATCCTCAATACGTATAACCGTTTCTCCGTGCCGGCCTTTGTGCCGACGCTGCTGAACGTCAGCATGATCATCTTTGCGGTGTTCCTGACGCCGTACTTCGATCCGCCGGTGATGGCCCTGGGTTGGGCGGTACTGGTCGGTGGCCTGGCGCAATTGCTCTATCAGCTGCCGCACCTGAAAAAGATCGGCATGCTCGTGCTGCCACGCCTGAACCTGCGCGACAGCGGGGTCTGGCGGGTGCTCAAGCAGATGGCGCCAGCGATTCTCGGTGTTTCGGTCAGCCAGATTTCGCTGATCATCAACACCATCTTCGCTTCCTTTCTAGTCGCCGGTTCCGTGTCCTGGATGTATTACGCCGACCGTTTGATGGAATTGCCGTCCGGTGTGCTGGGCGTGGCCTTGGGCACGATTTTGCTGCCGACCCTGGCCAAGTCCTACGCCAGCAAGGATCGCCACGAGTACTCGCGAATCCTCGATTGGGGCCTGCGCCTGTGCTTCGTACTGGTGTTGCCATGCTCGCTGGCGCTGGGAATACTGGCCGAACCGCTGACGGTTTCGCTGTTCCAGTACGGCCAGTTCAGTGCCTTTGATGCTGCCATGACTCAGCGCGCGCTGGTCGCTTATTCAGTCGGTTTGCTCGGGATTATCGTGATCAAAGTGCTGGCGCCGGGCTTTTATGCGCAACAAAACATCCGTACGCCGGTAAAAATCGCGATTTTCACCCTGGTCTGCACCCAGCTGTTCAATCTGGTGCTGATCGGTCCGCTGGCCCACGCCGGCCTGGCCCTGGCGATCAGCGCCGGTGCCTGCCTCAACGCGGGGCTGCTGTTCTATCAATTGCGTAAGCAGCAGATGTATCAGCCGCAGCCTGGCTGGGCGAAGTTCGGGGTTAAACTGGTGGTCGCGGTGCTGGTAATGTCCGCGGTCCTGCTCGGCGCGATGCATTTCATGCCAGCCTGGGACCAGGGGCACATGCTCGAACGATTCCTGCGCCTGGGCACTCTGGTGGCGGCTGGCGTGGTCGCGTATTTCGGCATGCTGCTGCTGATGGGCTTCCGTTTGCGCGACTTCAATCGCAAGGCGCTGAGCTGAGGCTCAAGGCTTCGATAAACACGGGCGGGCCGGCGTTTTTGTCGGCTCGATCACTTTGGGTTACGGTGTTGCCTGTCGTCGGCCGCCGGGTGTGGTTATAATCGACCACTTTATGAGCAAGAAGCGCGTTATGCAGCTGGTTCGAGGCCTCCACAATCTGCGCCCCCAGCATCGGGGCTGTGTCGCCACTATTGGCAACTTTGACGGTGTACACCGTGGCCACCAGGCAATCCTGGCGAGGCTGCGTGAACGTGCGCTCGAGTTGGGCGTGCCCAGCTGCGTGGTGATTTTCGAGCCGCAGCCGCGGGAGTTCTTCGCCCCGGACACCGCTCCCGCGCGTTTAGCCCGACTGCGAGACAAATTGCAGCTGCTGGCGCTCGAAGGAGTGGACCGGGTGCTATGCCTGGCGTTCAACCAGCGCCTGAGCAAACTCAGCGCCAGCGAATTCGTCGATACCATTCTGGTGGACGGCCTCGGCGTCCAGCATCTGGAGGTCGGTGACGACTTCCGGTTCGGCTGTGACCGGGTTGGGGATTTCGATTTCCTGCAACAGGCCGGCGTCATGCAAGGCTTTACCGTCGAAGCGGCGCAAACCGTGGAACTGGACGGGATTCGCGTCAGCAGCACCCAGGTCCGCAATGCCCTGGCCGCTGCCGATTTTGCCTTGGCCGAGCGCCTGCTCGGTCGTCCGTTCCGGATTGCCGGACGGGTTTTGCATGGCCAGAAGCTGGCCCGCCAACTGGGTACGCCCACGGCGAATATTCAACTCAAGCGCCGTCGCGTGCCGCTGACCGGGGTGTACCTGGTCAATGTCGACATCGATGGCAAGACCTGGCCCGGCGTCGCCAATATCGGCGTGCGGCCAACGGTCCAGGGTGATGGCAAAGCCCACCTGGAAGTGCATCTTTTAGATTTTGCCGGCGATCTGTATGACCGGCGTTTGACGGTGGTTTTCCACCACAAGCTGCGTGAAGAGCAGCGTTTCGCCTCTCTGGAGGCGCTTAAGACGGCGATCAATGCGGATGTTGCCGCCGCCCGTGCCCTGTCGCACCTAGCGCCAATCGCTAATGAAGAGCCTTAAATGACCGACTATAAAGCCACGCTAAACCTTCCGGACACCGCCTTCCCAATGAAGGCCGGCCTGCCACAGCGCGAACCGCAGATTCTGCAGCGCTGGGACAGTATTGGCCTGTACGGTAAGTTGCGCGAGATTGGCAAGGATCGTCCGAAGTTCGTTTTGCACGACGGCCCTCCTTACGCCAACGGCACGATTCACATCGGTCATGCGCTGAACAAGATTCTCAAGGACATGATCATCCGCTCGAAAACCCTGTCGGGTTTCGACGCGCCTTATGTTCCGGGCTGGGACTGCCATGGTCTGCCGATCGAGCACAAAGTCGAAGTAACCCACGGAAAGAACCTGGGCGCCGACAAGACCCGCGAACTGTGCCGTGCCTACGCCACCGAGCAGATCGAAGGCCAGAAGTCCGAATTCATCCGTCTGGGCGTATTGGGCGACTTCGCCAACCCGTACAAGACCATGGACTTCAAGAACGAGGCCGGTGAAATCCGTGCCTTGGCCGAAATCGTCAAGGGCGGTTTCGTGTTCAAGGGCCTCAAGCCCGTGAACTGGTGTTTCGATTGCGGCTCGGCCCTGGCTGAAGCGGAAGTCGAGTACGAGAACAAGAAGTCCTCGACCATCGACGTGGCATTCCCGATCGCTGACGAAGCCAGTCTGGCTGCCGCTTTCGGACTGCAGTCGCTGGGCAAGCCGGCTTCGATCGTGATCTGGACCACCACCCCGTGGACCATTCCGGCCAACCAGGCATTGAACGTTCACCCGGAATTCAACTACGCCCTGGTCGATGTCGGCGACAAACTGCTGGTGCTGGCTGAAGAGCTGGTCGAGTCGTGCCTGGCCCGTTACAGCCTGGAAGGTTCGGTCATCGCTACCACCACCGGTAAAGCGCTGGAACTGATCAACTTCCGTCATCCGTTCTACGATCGCCTGTCGCCGGTTTACCTGGCCGATTACGTCGAGCTGGGCGCTGGCACCGGCGTGGTTCACTCCTCGCCGGCCTACGGCGTGGACGACTTCGTGACCTGCAAGAAATACGGCATGGTCAACGACGACATCATCAATCCGGTACAGAGCAACGGTGTCTACGTACCGTCGCTGGAGTTCTTCGGCGGCCAGTTCATCTGGAAAGCCAACCCTGCCATCGTCGACAAACTGACCGAAGTCGGAGCGCTGCTGCACACCAGCATCATCGAACACAGCTACATGCACTGCTGGCGTCACAAGACCCCGCTGATCTACCGCGCCACCGCGCAGTGGTTCATCGGCATGGACAAACAACCTGCGACCAACGAAACCCTGCGCAAGCGGGCGATCAAGGCCATCGAAGAAACGAAGTTCGTTCCGGCCTGGGGCCAGGCGCGCCTGCACTCGATGATTGCCAATCGTCCTGACTGGTGCATCTCCCGTCAGCGCAACTGGGGTGTGCCGATCCCGTTCTTCCTGAACAAGGAAAGCGGCGAGCTGCACCCGCGTACCGCCGAACTGATGGAAGAAGTCGCCAAGCGCGTCGAAGTCGAAGGCATCGAAGCCTGGTTCAAGATGGACGCCGCCGAATTGCTCGGTGACGAAGCGCCGCAGTACGACAAGATCAGCGACACACTGGATGTCTGGTTCGATTCGGGCACCACGCACTGGCACGTCCTGCGTGGTTCGCACCCGGTGGGCCACGAAACCGGTCCACGCGCCGACCTGTACCTGGAAGGTTCGGACCAACACCGTGGCTGGTTCCACTCGTCGCTTCTGACCGGTTGCGCCATCGACGACCACGCGCCGTACCGCGAGCTGCTGACCCACGGCTTCACCGTCGATGAGTCCGGCCGCAAGATGTCCAAGTCCCTGGGCAACGTGATCGCGCCGCAAAAGGTCAACGACACCCTGGGCGCCGACATCATGCGCCTGTGGGTGGCCTCCACCGACTACTCGGGTGAAATGGCAGTTTCCGAGCAGATCCTGCAACGCAGTGCGGACGCCTACCGGCGGATCCGTAACACCGCGCGCTTCCTGCTTTCGAACCTGACCGGCTTCAACCCGGCCACTGACATCCTGCCGGCAGAAGAAATGCTGGCACTGGACCGTTGGGCCGTGGACCGCACCCTGCTGCTGCAACGCGAGTTGCAAGAGCACTATGGTGAATACCGCTTCTGGAACGTTTACTCGAAGATCCACAACTTCTGCGTGCAGGAGCTGGGCGGGTTCTACCTGGACATCATCAAGGACCGGCAGTACACCACTGGCGCCAACAGCAAGGCCCGCCGTTCGGCGCAAACCGCGCTGTACCACATCTCCGAGGCGCTGGTGCGCTGGATCGCGCCGATCCTCGCCTTCACCGCCGACGAGCTGTGGGAATACCTGCCGGGCGAGCGCAACGAGTCGGTGATGCTCAACACCTGGTACGAAGGCCTGACCGAATTGCCGGACAACGTCGAACTGGGCCGCGCCTACTGGGAGCGGATCATGGCGGTGAAGGTCGCGGTCAACAAGGAAATGGAAATCCAGCGCGCGGCCAAGGCCGTCGGTGGCAACCTGCAAGCCGAAGTGACGCTGTTCGCCGAAGAGGCGCTGAGCGCCGACCTGGCCAAGCTGAGCAACGAACTGCGCTTCGTATTGATCACCTCGACCGCCACCGTTGCGCCTTTTGTTAAGGCACCAGAGGACGCGGTAGTCACCGAAGTCAGCGGGTTGAAACTGCAAGTGGTCAAGTCGAGCCACGCCAAGTGCGCCCGCTGCTGGCACTGCCGTGAAGACGTCGGCGTGAACCCGGAGCATCCGGAGATCTGTGGCCGTTGTGTCGACAACATCAGCGGCGCTGGCGAGGTTCGTCACTATGCCTAATGCCGTTGGCCGTTTCGGACGGCTGAGCTGGCTCTGGTTGAGTTTGCTGGTCCTGGTCATCGACCAGGCCAGCAAGTTCTACTTCGAAGACAGGCTCGAGATGTTCCAGCAAATCGTGGTGATCCCCGATCTGTTCAGTTGGACCCTGGCCTACAACACAGGCGCGGCGTTCAGCTTCCTGGCCGACAGTTCCGGTTGGCAGCGCTGGCTGTTTGCATTGATCGCGATTGTGGTCAGTGCGGTGCTGGTGGTCTGGCTCAAACGTCTTGGCCGCAATGAAACCTGGCTGGCCGTCGCGTTGGCACTGGTGCTGGGCGGCGCGTTGGGCAACCTGTATGACCGCATTGCTTATGGCCATGTGATCGATTTCATCCTGGTGCATTGGCAGAACCAGTGGCACTTCCCGGCGTTCAACTTCGCCGACAGTGCGATTACGGTAGGTGCTGTCATGCTGGCCCTGGATATGTTCAAAAGTAAGAAAACCGGAGAAACCGTTCATGACTGAACAGGTATTGGCTGAGCAACGCATCCGCCAGAACACGGAAGTCACCTTGCACTTTGCATTGCGCCTGGAGAACGGCGACACCGTCGACAGCACCTTCGACAAAGCCCCGGCGACCTTCAAGGTCGGCGACGGTAACCTGTTGCCAGGTTTCGAAGCAGCGCTGTTCGGCTTCAAGGCTGGGGACAAGCGTACGCTGACGATTCAGCCGGAAAACGCTTTTGGTCAGCCCAACCCGCAGAACGTGCAGGTCATCCCGCGCTCGCAGTTCAAGGACATGGAACTGTCACCGGGTTTGCTGGTGATCTTCAACGATGCGGCGAATACTGAGCTGCCAGGTGTGGTGAAAGAGTTCGATGACGAACAAGTGACCATCGACTTCAATCATCCGTTGGCCGGCAAAACCTTGACCTTTGACGTCGAAATCATCAGCGTCAAATCGCTGTAACTGACCCGCTTTTTGTAGGAGCGAGCTTGCTCGCGATAAACGTTAACGATAACGCGTTCTTTCTGGATTAACGCGGTGTCCTTAAGTCCATCGCGAGCAAGCTCGCTCCTACAGGGGCAAGACACGAGGCACAGCATGCAAATCAAACTCGCCAACCCCCGTGGCTTCTGCGCCGGTGTGGACCGGGCGATCGAAATCGTCAACCGCGCCCTGGAAGTGTTCGGGCCGCCGATCTATGTGCGCCACGAAGTGGTCCACAACAAATTCGTCGTCGAAGACCTGCGTGCCCGCGGGGCGATCTTCGTCGAAGAACTGGACCAGGTGCCGGACGACGTCATCGTGATCTTCAGTGCTCACGGCGTTTCCCAAGCCGTGCGTACCGAAGCCGCCGGCCGCGGCCTGAAGGTATTCGACGCGACCTGCCCGCTGGTCACCAAGGTGCACATTGAAGTTGCGCGCTACAGCCGCGACGGCCGTGAATGCATCCTCATCGGCCACGCCGGTCATCCGGAAGTGGAAGGCACCATGGGCCAGTACGATGGCAGCAATGGTGGCGCGATCTACCTGGTCGAAGACGAAAAAGACGTCGCTGAGTTGCAGGTGAACAACCCCGAAAAACTGGCGTTCGTGACCCAGACCACGCTGTCGATGGATGACACCAGCCGCGTCATCGATGCCCTGCGTGCGCGCTTCCCGGCGATCGGTGGTCCGCGCAAGGATGACATCTGCTACGCCACGCAAAACCGTCAGGACGCGGTCAAGCAACTGGCCGACGAATGCGACGTGGTATTGGTGGTCGGCAGCCCGAACAGCTCCAACTCCAATCGCCTGCGTGAGCTCGCCGAACGCATGGCAACTCCGGCTTACCTGATCGACGGCGCCGAAGACCTGCAAAAAAGCTGGTTCGAAGGTGTCGAGCGCATCGGCATCACCGCTGGCGCCTCCGCACCGGAAGTCCTGGTGCGTGGCGTGATCCAGCAGTTGCAGGCCTGGGGCGCTACCGGAGCCGATGAACTGGCGGGTCGCGAGGAGAACATCACGTTCTCCATGCCTAAAGAGTTACGAGTCCGCTCCCTGCTCTGAATCTTCTCCTCCCACGCACAACGCCTGTTCGGTTTTTTTACTGCGCAGGCTGACGCGACCGTTCGAGGCCAGCACCACCTGGTGCAGGCTGACCGGCTCGCGGACCGCGCAAACATGCAATGTCCCCGCCTGGAAGCCATTGTGCAGCGGTTCGCCCAGATTGCTGAAACGTATGGAAGTCTTGACATAACGATTGCCGAAAATCGGCACCCGGGTGCCATTCCGGCGTTCGACCAGCAACGGATTGCTGCTGTCCTCGTATCCCTTGCCATTTACATCCACAATGATCCGCCAGCCTTGGCTCCAGTCGCCGTCGATGGCGTGAATCATGACGGTCTGGCCACGGGTGATTGCTTCACTTCTTGCGTTGCGCACGCCAGCAACCAGAGCGTTTGCCGCCTCCTCGCGATGGTTCGACTCGGTGAGTGCTGCCAAAGCCGGACTGACCAATGACAGAACAATCGCGGTAATCGTCAGTCCCATAAGCAGTTCGATCAGGCTGAAACCTTGCTGGCGCATGACGTCTCCCTCCCTGGAGTCCGGTGGCCCGCGCGATCCCTGCGCGAGTAAAGGCAAAACAACCGTACATCTGCCGGTTGAATGTTCTAGCGTGTAGAAGCAGGTATAGCCGACGGCAACGGAGGGCATTGATGGATCATCGTACAAAAGGTTTCACGCTGATCGAGTTGCTGGTCGCACTCGCGGTTTTTCTGATCCTGATTACGATGGCCGTTCCGGCGTTCACCCGTTCGGTGCAAAGCTCCAGAGCCGACACCGAAATGGGCGATCTGCAACGCGCGCTGAATTTCGCCCGCCTGGAGGCCATCGACCGGGGCATTGTTACGCGGGTTCGTCCGACCGCGGGCGGCAGCGTCTGGACTGGAGAGTTGTCGGTTTACGAAGGTACTGGCAATCCCGCCAATGTATTGCGGGTTGTTCCGGCGATGAGCAGCGGCGCGACTCTGACGCTAACCTCAGGAGTGACTGCTATCGATTTCAACAACCTTGGCGGGTTGTCGGCGCCCTCGACGCCGGTGGTCATCGGCTACGCATTGGGGGCGCAAAACAGGACGCTGAATGTGTGTTTGAACGGACGAATTCTATTGGGTGGAAGTTGCGGATGAGGGGATGGAGCAAGCGTGCACAGGAGGGCATGACGCTAATCGAGGTCCTGGTGGCGTTGGTGATTCTGAGCGTGGGGCTGTTGGGGGCGGCGGCGCTCCAGCTCAACGCGCTGAAATACACCGACAGCTCGCGGATGACCAGCCAGGCCAGTTTTATCGCCTACGACCTGATGGATCGCATCCGTGCCAACTCCGGCGCCGATTACACCGTCACGCCACCGACCTCGGGTAACCTGAGTGTCGCCCGGGATCAGGACCTGTACGACTTCACCTCCAACATCGCCAGTGCGCTCGGCGCCACCGCCACAGGCAAAGTCGCGCTCAAGGAGCGGGTGTACACCATCACCATCACCTGGGACGACTCGCGGGCTGCCAATACCGCCGATTCGCGGCGCAGCTATGTGCTGAGCAGTCGCGCCACCGTCGACCCGGTGTCGACGCCATGAATAAAGCCAGCAGAGGTTTCGGTCTTATCGAGTTGCTGATCGCACTGGTGCTGAGCCTGATTGTGGTGTTGGGCGTTGCGCAGGTTTTTATCGCCGCCAAGAACACTTATGTCAGCCAGAACGCCGCGGCCAACATGCAGGAAGATGCACGTTTCGTGTTGAGCAAGATGATCCAGGAAATCCGCATGGTCGGCATGTTCGGTTGCCTGGGGACCATCACCGACGCCAGTTCGGCGGGCGATTTCATTGCCGGTCAGGCCACACCGATCAGTTGGGACAATGCCAACCTCAAGCTGACCCTGGTGACCGCCGATGTGGGCGCCAGTGGCGGCACGCCGGTGTGGACGGTGGTTTCGGACTGCAGAAATACGGCGACGGCTTATACCGGCGCTCGAACGCCTGCGTCAGGGCAATTGGCATTTCCGATCCGGCGACTGATCTACAGCCTTAAAAATAACCAGCTGACGATGGGAGCGGGGAGCGGTACGCCGACTCAGGCGGTGCTGGTCGACAACGTCAGTGCCTTCAACGTCAGCTTCGGCCTGGCCAGTTCGGCCACCGACGTGGCCGCTTCCAGCTACAGCAGCAACCCGTCGGACCCCGCACGAATTCGCAGCGTACGCCTGACGTTGACCCTCAGAGACCCGAACGCCCGGGTGCGCGAGCAAACCTTCAACGTGGTTGCCGCTTTGCGCAACCGGTTGCCATGAGGAGAGGGCCGATGAGTTTTTCTCCCGTGAGCTCTCGCTCCCAGCGCGGCATGGCACTGCTGGTGAGCCTGGTGTTCCTCTTGCTGCTGACATTGATCGGCATTTCATCGATGCAGAACGCCACCCTGCAGGAAAAAATGGCTGGCAGCGTAACCTTGCGCAATCAATCGTTCCAGGCCGCCGAAGCCGCGCTGCGTATCGGCGAAAGTGCCGTGCAGCTGGACACATATTCGTTGCCGGTCTGCAGCGGTACCAGCCAATGCGCGCCGCCGGGCGAATCTTCGACGATCACCGGCGTCGGATTCAACGCCACCTCGGGGGTAACCTGGATCGCCGCCGGAGCTGGTTTCTATGGAGTGCAAAACATCGGCACCACCTTGAACGCAGTGAATATCCCCAGCAACACCTCGGCCACGCTATACCGGGTGACCGCCGTGGCCATCGCCGGCAACAACGTTCGTACGGTGGTGGAGAGTATTTATGCGAAGTACTGAACGGCTTGCCGGACTGTGGAGGCTGTTTTTCGGCGTCGTGCTGGGCTTGTACCTGTCAGCCCCGGTTTATGCGTTCACCCCCTCGGATTCACCGCTGTTGAGTGCTGGCGCCGTCACGCCGAACGTGATGTTGCTGATCGATGATTCGGGGAGCATGAACAACATCATCTGGGCGCCGGGGTTCGATCCGACGGTCCCCCGTGCGCAAATTGCCAATTGCAGTTCCAACACGTCCTGCTTCACTGGCCAGAACTTTGATATGAACGATACCAACATCCTCTTGTCGAGCCTCAACCGGGGAGGGTGTTCGACCAGCGGCAATTGGTACGGTTTCTATCGCGGTTTTTTGGGGCTGTCATCGATATGCCTGAAGCTGCCCGACCCGGTGGGCAACGAAAACACCCGCTATACCGCTGACTACCTGTCTTATCTGGTGAGCCTGGCCAACGGTTCGAACCGGGATTTCACCACGGGCACCGGCGCGATCCCCAATGATTACCGAATCAGCGTTGCCCAAGATGTGTCGACAAGCCTGGTCAGCAGCAATCGCGCGCTGCGTATCGGCCTGGCGACGTTCAACCCGCCCACCAGCGGCAACTCCGGCCCAGGCGGTTTTATCGCCCGCGCGGTGAGTGATCTGTCTCCCGTCAGCGGCAGCGTCACCCAGGCCCAGGCCAACACCAACTACAACGCCCTGATCGCCTCGATCAATGGCTTGAGCGCCATCGCCAATACCCCATTGGCGGAATCCTATTACGAGATAACCCGGTACATGCGCGGCATGGCGCCGTACTACAACTCGACTCCGACTACCTACACCAGCCCGATCCAGTATCGCTGCCAGAAAAACTACGGCGTAGTGATCACCGATGGCTTGCCGACGTTCGACCGGAACTTCCCCACCAATGATCCGCTCGGCGGCAGCCGGTTGCCGAACTGGGACGGCATCAGCACAAACGATGGCGACAACCTGTCCGGTGACGCGGAGGGCGATACCCTGTACCTGGATGACATCGCCAAATTCGCCTTTGACATCGACATGCGCTCCATCGGTAACGACGCCGCGGGCAAAAACTGGAATGCGGAAGACTTCCCCAAGCAGAACATGAACACCTACACCGTGGGTTTCGCCGCGGCAAACCAGATGTTGTCGGACGCCGCCAACTACGGGCAGGGCAAGTACTACCAGGCGACCGACAGTGCCGGCCTCAATACCGCATTGTCATCGGCCTTGAGCGACATCACGTCCAAGGCCGGTTCCGGCGGTAGCGGCACCACCAGCAGCTCGATCGTCGGCGCCGGCTCTTCTTATTATCAGACCAGCTATGACCCCAAGGACTGGCGCGGCACCATCAAGTCCTACGGCTTCACCTCCAGCGGCACAGTGAATACCTCCTCGGTACTCTGGACTACCGACACGGCCATCGTGCCCGGCGCCACGGCGCCGATTTATCAGTCGTGGAACACCGTGACCAATGCTCCCGTGACCCTGGCGTTTGCCAACTTCTCGCCAGCGCAGCAGGCGATCCTCAATCAGGGTCTGCCGACCGGCATCACCGCAAGCGATCTGGTGGAATGGAGCAAGGGCATCAACAAGACCGGGTTGAAGGTGCGCAGCGTATTACTCGGCGACATCATCAATTCGCCCCTGGTACTGGCATCGCCATCGGACAAGACTGCCGCCGACTTGGTGGGCGATACCAGCTACAGTACCTACCTGACCACCAAAGCCGCCAACATGACTGCCAGCCTGGTGGTAAACGCCAATGACGGCTTTGTAAACGTCATAAACCCGGCCAACGGCACCAGGCGTTATGCCTACATGCCGTCGAGTGTGCTGCCATCGCTACGCAATATCGCCGATACCGCCTACATCAACGGTGTCGGTCACGAGTTTCTGGTCGATGGTCAGCTCGGGGTGTTCGATGCCCAGCTCAACAGTGCCTGGAAAACTCTCGCGCTGGGTGGAACCGGCGCCGGTGGCAAGACATTTTATGCCGTGCAGCTGTTCGACGCTTCGGCCGGTAACCTGACCAAGGCGTTATGGGAAATCAGTGCGCCGACCACGGCCAACGCCGCGAACGTATTCAATGATCTGGGTTATGCCTATGCCCGTCCGGAAGTGGCACGCTTGGCCGATGGGCGCTGGGCGGCTTTTATCTCCAACGGCTATGGCAGCCATTCGGGCGTAGCGGCGTTGTATGTGGTGGACATACGTGATGGGTCGCTGATCAAGAAAATCGTTGTCGACACGACCGAAACCACCAATGGCCTGTCCTCGGTCAAGCTCAAGGTCAACTCGCAAAATGTAGTGCAGGCCGCCTATGGCGGTGACCTGAAAGGGCGGATGTGGAAGTTTGATCTGAGCGGCTTGACCACGGACACCTGGGGTGTGGCATTTTCCGGCAAACCGTTGTTTACCACCGCCGGCGGCGCTACCCAGTCGATCACCGCACAACCGCTGCTGGCGGACAATTCCCTGGGCGGCAAGGTGGTATTTTTCGGCACCGGCAAATTCAACGAGACTGCCGACAAGACCAACAAGGATCTACAGGCGTTCTATGCGGTGTGGGACGCAAACGGTGGCTCCGGGCAGATCACCACCTCCAGTTTGCAGGCCCAGGCGGTGACCGGCGTATTTTCCGCAAGCTTGGGGCAGTTCATTACCACCAGCCAGAACGAAGTGACCTATCCGGCCGAGAAGGGCTGGTACCTGCCACTGGTCTACAACAATGTGTTGAACGGTGAGCGGGTGATCAATCAGGCGGCCTTGATTCTGGGACGGATCGTATTTACCACGGCCAGCGTCGACACCACGGACCCTTGTGCCAGTTTTGGCACCGGCAAACTGATCGAGCTGGATGCGTTCAGCGGTAAGATGTTCAACTACGCGGTACTCGATACCAATGGCGATAACCTGGTCGACAGCACCGACACGATTTCCAGCGGGGTGATTTTCACGGGCGGGATGCCGGTGTTGAACGCCATCGTCAACGGCGGAACCGCCAAGATCGTGGGCGACTCCAGTGCGAAGGTGACCGGGCTGGCTGAAAAAGGCGGCGGCGGCGACAGCCGTCGCATCATGTGGCGACAGATACAGTAAGTGAGAGTTGAGGCATGCGTAGATCCAACCGCGGTTTTACCCTGATCGAAATCATGATCGTGATTGCGATCATCGGGATCGTCATCACCATTGGCTACCCGAGCCTCACCGAGTACGTGAAGAAGGGCCGTCGGACTGAAGTGGCGGGTTTGCTCTCCGAACAGGCGCAAGTTCTCGAGCGGTTTTATTCGAGTTCGAAAACCAGTGTCTACACCGGTGCCTCTGGCCTGAGCGCCGGCAATGATTTCTACACGATTACTCCGACCTTGACCGATCAGACATTCAAGTTGACGGCTGTGCGCAAGCCCGGCAGCGCCATGGCGACGGACAAGTGCGGGGATTTCACAATCACCAATACCGGCGTCAGAAGCATGGACAATGCCGCAGCTGGCATGACCACCAAGCAATGCTGGGGTCGCTGAGTTCCTTATTCGGGCGCCTTTTGCGTCCCTGTCCATTTAACGGTTGGATCTGAACATGACCAGGCAACAGCAAGTGGTGATTGTCGGTGGCGGCGTGATAGGTTTGCTGACGGCGTTCAATCTCGCCTCCGAAGTGCAGAATGTGGTTTTGCTGGATCGCTCGAACGTCGGTCAGGAGTCTTCCTGGGCCGGAGGCGGCATCGTTTCGCCGCTCTATCCATGGCGCTACAGCCCGGCGGTGACCGCGTTGGCCCATTGGTCCCAGGACTTTTATCCGCAACTGGGCGAGCGATTGTTCGCTGCGACCGGGATTGATCCCGAGGTACATACCACCGGTTTGTACTGGCTGGATCTGGAGGATGAAGTCGCAGCGCTGGCCTGGGCCGAGCGTGAAAACCGGCCGTTGCAGGCTGTGGATATCTCGGCGGCCCACGATGCGGTGCCGGTGCTCGGTGCCGGTTTTTCCCGGGCGATCTACATGGCAGATGTGGCCAATGTGCGTAACCCGCGGTTGGTGAAATCGCTCAAGGCGGCGTTGCTGGCGCTGCCGAACGTGACGATTCATGAGCAGTGCGAAGTCAGCGGATTCATCCGTGAAGGCGAAGCCGTGGTTGGGGTGCAAACATCGGCGGGTGCCATTCACGGCGATCAGGTGGTTCTGACGGCTGGTGCCTGGAGTGGTGATTTGCTCAAGAGCCTGGGGCTGGACCTGCCGGTCGAGCCGGTCAAAGGGCAGATGATTCTTTACAAGTGCGCGGCGGACTTCCTGCCGAGCATGGTGCTGGCCAAGGGGCGTTATGCAATTCCCCGGCGCGATGGGCACATTCTGATTGGCAGTACGCTGGAGCATGAGGGCTACGACAAGACGCCGACAGAGTCTGCTCTGGAAAGCCTCAAGGCGTCGGCGGAGGAGTTGATTCCTGCGTTGGCCGATGCCGAGGTGGTGGGGCATTGGGCCGGGCTGCGGCCGGGCTCCCCGGAGGGGATTCCTTATATTGGCCGGGTGCCGGGGTTTGATGGCCTTTGGCTCAATTGCGGGCATTACCGCAATGGGCTGGTGTTGGCGCCGGCATCGTGTCAGTTGTTTGTGGATGTGATGTTGGGGCGTGAGCCGATTATCGATCCGAAACCGTATGCGCCAGAAGGGCGGATCTAGCCGCTGGATATTTGTCGCTTGCCGGCGAAGAGGCCCTCAATCCAAACCGAGTTTCTTCAGCCGGTAGCGCATCGACCGAAACGAAAGATTTAACCGCTGAGCCGCCGCCGTGCGATTCCAGCGGGTTTCCTCCAGCGCCTGGAGGATAAGTTTGCGTTCGACGTTCTCCAGATAATCTTCCAGATTGTCGATCTGCGTCAGGTCCGGCAAATCGCCTTGCACGGCGCAGTTACCCTCGGCCAGGCGCAGGTCGCCGGCTTCGATCTGTTTGTTCTCACACAGCGTGTGAGCCCGCTCGAGCATATTCTCCAGTTCCCGCACATTGCCCGGAAAACGATAGCTTTTCAGCGCGTCGAGGGCCTGTGGGTGGAGTTTTGCTGCAGGCTGGCCACTGCCGGCTGCCAGGCGTTTGAGGACATGGACGGCCAGGGTCTCGATATCGTCCCGACGTTCGCGCAAGGACGGAACCCGCAGCTCGATCACGTTCAACCGATAGTACAAATCCTGGCGGAAGCGTTCGGCGGCGACTTCTGCGTCGAGGTCTTTATGGGTGGCGCAAAGGATGCGCACATCGACCACGGTTTCCTGCTGGCCACCGACACTGCGTACGGCTTTTTCCTGGATCGCCCGCAGCAGTTTGACCTGCATTGCCAGTGGCAAATCGGCCACTTCGTCGAGGAACAGCGTGCCGCCCTGAGCCGCCTGGAACAGGCCGGGCTTATCTTCGATAGCGCCGCTGAAGCTGCCTTTGCGGTGGCCGAAAAACTCGCTTTCCATCAATTCCGAGGGGATCGCCCCGCAATTCACCGGGATAAACGGTCGATTGGTCCGCGGTCCCTGCTCATGAATCAATCGCGCGACCAGTTCCTTGCCGCTGCCGGACTCGCCGCTGATGTACACCGGCGCCTGGCTGCGGGCCAGTTTGTCGATTTGTTTGCGCAGGCTGCGCATGGGTAATGAGTCGCCCAGCAACTGCCGATCGATGGTGCTGCTGGCGCCGCCAGACGCGGTCAGGCGCAGGGCGCTGGTGACCAGCTCTCGCAGCCGGGAAAGGTCCACCGGCTTGGTCAGAAAGTCGAAGGCGCCGGCCTTGAGGGCGTTGATCGCCGTTTCCAGGCTGCCATAGGCAGTAATCATGGCCACCGGTACCTGTGGATGGCGTTGCTGGATGTATTGCACCAACTCCAGGCCGGTGCCGTCCGGCAGACGCATGTCGGTCAGGCACAGGTCGAACGTCTCGCGTGTCAGCAGAGCCTGGGCTTCGCTCAGATTGCGGGCGCTGAAGGTGTCGAGCTTCATTCGTCCCAATGTGATTTCGAGGAGTTCGCGGATATCCGGCTCGTCGTCGACGATCAGGACTTTTTGCCGTGGGCTTGTGTTCAACTTTGTTTCCGTCCGTGAGCAAAGGTGATACGAAAGCAGCCGCCGCCTTGGCGTGGTTTGAAGTCTAGGCGGGCCTGGTTGCTTTCGCACAGCTCACGGGAGAGATAAAGACCAAGCCCGGTACCTTGGGTACTGGTGGTGAAGAACGGTTCGAACAGTTGTGCCTGATGGTCCGGTGCCACACCGGATCCATCGTCGATGATCTCGAGAATCGGCAGCTGGCTGTCGCGCTCGACAAACAATTCCAGCCAGACCTGTGCCTGGTCATGGAGCTGTGCACTATGGCGCCAGGCGTTGCGCACCAGATTGTCGAGAATCTGTGTCAGCTGGTTCGGGTCCATCAGGGTTTTGAAGTCGCCCGAACCTATGTGCAGGTGAATCAGCTGACGCCCGGTCGCTCCCTCGCGGGTTTCGGCGACGAACTGTTCCAGCCACGGCTTCAGATCGAACCGTTGCGCCACTGTTTGCTGGCGACGTGACAGTTGCAGGACGTTTTCGATAACCCGATTCATTCGCTGAGAGTGATCTTGAATAATCTGGGTCAGACGTCTGTCTGCGCCGTTCAGTTCCTCTGATTCCTGTAATAGCTGCGCGGCATGACTAATGGCACCCAGTGGATTGCGGATTTCATGGGCGATACCGGCTGTCAGGCGGCCGAGGGCGGCAAGTTTCAATTGTTGGGCCTGTTGGGCGATCTGGGCGAGGTCTTCGAGAAAGACCAGGGTCTGGTAGTGGGGGCTTTGGTCCAGGGTAATGAAGCTCGGTTGCAGTTCCAGTCCACTGCCGTCGACTTTGACGCTCTGGGGGCGCAGCGTCGGATTGTTGCGCCACAGTTGCAGGCGTTCGACCAGCGTGGGCGAGTAGTCATCGATCAGATTGCCTTCAAGACGTTCTCGACCCAGCAATGTCAATGCACTGTGGTTGGCCAGTTGCACCCGTCGCTGGTCGTCGAGGACCAGGATGCCGGTGCGCATGCGTTGCAGGATAAGCGCATTGAGGGTCTCAAGGCCGACCATTTCGCTGGCCTGTTGCTCGGCCAGGCTTTCGCTGACTTCCAGGCGTCGGGTCAGGCCTTGTACCAGCAGTGCTGCGGCAAAGCACAGGGCGCCTAGCATGCCGACTTGCAGGTAGTCGTTGGGGCTGGCCGGATGGCTGAAGCTCAGCAGCAGGCTCAAGCAGACGATGCCGAGCGCGCCGACAGCGGCAATCAGCAGGCCGATACGCCGCCGCAACAAGGTGTTGCTGATGGCCACCGACACGACCAGCAGATTGCCGATGGCGCTGGCCACGCCGCCGGCGGCATAGAACAGGCCGCACAGCAGCAGCACATCGGTCAGCGCCAGACTGAACAGTTGCGTCGGGCGGCGGGTGTTCTCGAGAAACACCACCAGCAGAATATTGAGTACCAGGTACAGCCAGCTGCCATTGCGCAGCAGGTTGTCATTGGCGAACCTCAGCAACTGGTTGTCCATGTTGCTGGAGATCAACAGCACCAGGGTGATGCCGATGCTCAAACGGTAAAGATGATAGAGGCGCAGCAGGCGCTGGGCTTGTTTGTTGCCGGGACTGGACGTCTCAGCGATCACTTGAGCCCGGGCCTTGCTCAAGGTGAGCCTGGCTGCAATACCATTGTTGTTGAAGGTTCAGCGCGCGGTCGCGGGGCAGGTGAACGCCGCAATGCGCGCAGCGGACCATCGGCGCTGCTTCCAGCTCGGCGGAGGACTTGGGGGCGGAAGAAGAAGCCTTGAACTTGCGCCACAACCATACCGCAGCGGCAATCAGGGCGATCCAGAACAATAAACGAAGCATGGTGAGCTGCTTTATTAGCTAATGATCAGGCAGTTTAGCAAGGACCTGACCTGCGTACAGTCTGTAGGAGCGAGCTTGCTCGCGAAAAACGTCCAGACGACGTGTTTATTCAGAAGAAACGTGTCGTCTGGACGTCCATCGCGAGCAATCGAGCGTCGACCGGCTGCTCCTACAGGGGCTGCGTATATCAGTCGAACACGCCGAAGGTCATGTAGCTGAACCACGAGCGGTCGCTGTTGTTCGCATCGGCCTCAGGCTCCTCTTCTTCGATCACGTCGCCATCTGCATCTTTAGGCTTGAGATCGTTGGGAATCGCGTCCTTGGCTTCCTGGTACTGCCTCTGCACGTCCTGGTTGGCGCGGGTTTCGCCAGGCGGCAGCGGCGGACGGGATTCGATCAGGCCCAGGGTCGCCTTGCTCAGCCACGAACGGTTGTCGGCTTCATCGACCGACGGCACGAACTGACCATCGACCAGGCTTGGGTGGTTCGGGTAGTTGAGCTTCAGGGTTTCGAGGCTGGTAGTCGCCAGTTCGTCCAGGTGCAGACGCTGGTAAGCCTCGGTCATCACCGCCAGGCCATCACCGACCGAAGGGGTTTCCTGGAAGTTTTCCACCACATAGCGACCACGGTTCGCCGCGGCGACATAGGCCTGACGGGTCAGGTAGTAGTCGGCAACGTGAATCTCGTAGGCGGCCAGCAGGTTGCGCAGGTAGATCATGCGCTGCTTGGCGTCCGGCGCGTAGCGGCTGTTGGGGAAGCGGCTGGTCAGCTGGGCGAACTCGTTGTAGGAGTCGCGCGCGGCACCCGGGTCACGCTTGGTCATGTCCAGCGGCAGGAAGCGCGCCAGCAGGCCTACGTCCTGGTCGAAAGAGGTCAGGCCCTTGAGGTAGTAGGCGTAATCCACGTTCGGATGCTGTGGGTGCAAACGAATGAAACGCTCGGCGGCGGACTTCGCAGCCTCAGGCTCGGTGTTCTTGTAGTTGGCGTAGATGAGCTCGAGTTGAGCCTGGTCAGCGTAGCGGCCGAACGGATAACGCGACTCCAGCGCCTTCAGCTTGGCTGTGGCGGCGGTGTAGTTATCGTTGTCCAGATCGTGCTGAGCCTGCTGGTACAGCTCGACTTCGCTCAGGTTTTCATCTACGACTTCCTTCGATGAGCAAGCAGCGGTCAATGCGAGGATGGCGATCAGCAGCAGGTGTTTCACTTGCATGGCGGCTTGCGTCCCTATGACGGCCGCTGTCTTGGGCGGGGCCGTCCTGTTATGATGAGCGCCCCGTTGAATAGCCTCGGGGCAAAAGACGCCGTATTTAACCACAAGCGCGCAGCCGAAACCAAAGGCTGTGCCGACGCCTAGTCCGAGCATGTCCGATAAAATTGAACTTCGCGCAGAGGTGCCGTCCGAATTGGGCGGCCAACGCCTCGATCAAGTCGCCGCACAATTATTCGCTGAGCACTCGCGCTCGCGCCTTTCCGCCTGGATCAAAGACGGCCGCCTGACTGTGGATGGGGCGGTAATACGCCCGCGAGACATCGTTCACGGTGGCGCCATTCTTGAACTGACTGCCGAGCAGGAAGCTCAGGGCGAATGGATCGCTCAAGACATCGAGCTGGACATCGTCTATGAAGACGACGACATCCTGGTGATCAACAAGCCCGCGGGCCTGGTGGTGCATCCGGCTGCCGGTCATGCCGATGGCACCTTGCTCAACGCTCTGCTGCACCACGTGCCGGACATCGTCAATGTGCCCCGCGCCGGTATCGTGCATCGCCTGGACAAGGACACCACCGGTCTGATGGTGGTGGCCAAGACTATTCAGGCGCAGACGCAGCTGGTTACACAGTTGCAGAGCCGCAGCGTCAGCCGGATCTACGAATGCATCGTGATCGGTGTGGTGACGGCCGGCGGCAAGATCAATGCGCCGATCGGTCGTCATGGCCAGCAACGCCAGCGCATGGCCGTGATGGAAGGTGGCAAGCAGGCCGTCAGCCATTACCGCGTGCTCGAGCGTTTCCGCTCCCACACTCATGTGCGGGTGAAGCTGGAAACCGGCCGTACGCACCAGATTCGTGTGCACATGGCCCACATCAACTATCCGTTGGTCGGAGACCCTGCCTACGGCGGTCGCTTCCGCATTCCACCGGCAGCCAGTGTGACCATGGTCGAATCGTTGAAGGCGTTCCCGCGTCAGGCCCTGCATGCCAGGTTCCTGGAGCTGGATCATCCGACCACCGGTAAACGCATGAGCTGGGAATCGCCACTGCCGGACGACTTCGTCTGGTTGCTGACGCTGCTCAAGCAGGACCGCGAGGCGTTCATCGGATGAGTGACTGGCTGATTCCCGACTGGCCCGCGCCAGCCGGGGTGAAAGCCTGCGTCACCACCCGGGCGGGCGGCGTCAGTCTGGCGCCGTTCGACAGCCTCAACCTCGGCGATCACGTCGATGACAACTCCGAAGCTGTTGCCGAAAATCGCCGTCGCCTCACCGATCATTTCTCTATTCAACCGGCCTGGTTGCAGCAGGTCCATGGCATTGCCGTGGCGCATGCCGACCCGAGTCTGGTCGCCACTGCCGACGCCAGCTGGACGGCAACGCCCGGTATCGCTTGCACGGCGATGACCGCCGATTGCCTGTCGGTGCTGTTCTGCGACCGTGCCGGCACTCGCGTAGCGGCGGCCCATGCCGGTTGGCGCGGGTTGGCGGCGGGTGTGCTTGAAGCGACTCTAGACACGCTGGCCCTGCCACCAGAAGAAGTACTGGTCTGGCTCGGCCCGGCCATCGGTCCACAAGCCTTTGAAGTCGGCCCGGAAGTGCGCGAGACCTTTGTCCTGCAACTGCCCGAAGCCGCCAAGGCCTTTGTGCCGAGCAAAAATGCTGGCAAATTCATGGCTGATATTTATCAGCTGGCGCGTTTGCGTCTGGCCGCCCGTGGTGTCACGGCCGTCTATGGCGGTGGTTTCTGCACCGTCACCGATCCGCGCTTCTTTTCTTACCGCCGCAGTCCACGTACTGGTCGGTTTGCCTCCCTGATCTGGCTCTAGTGCCCGGTCTCACGAATACTGTTCCTTTTTGACGGCGTCTGTTGCCGTCATGCTGCGTTGCCGCTCCTCGCCATAGCGGGCTATGACTCGTCGCGGCGCCTTGCCTGACAACAATAGCCACTCGTCAAAAGAGGAACGTATTCGTGAGACCGGGCACGAACGCTAGACTTAGCTGACCTGCATCAACGTCACGACGCTTGAATCTCCCAGAATCGACCACATCTATAACGGTATCTGGCAGGTTTCTTCATTCAGGATGTTTTATAGGTCCGGCCTGCTCAAAAGGAAGGTGACCCATGCGTATAGACCGTTTAACCAGCAAATTGCAGTTAGCGCTATCCGACGCCCAATCTCTGGCCGTCGGCCTTGACCATCCCGGCATCGAGCCGGCGCATTTGATGCAGGCCATGCTTGAACAGCAGGGTGGTTCGATCAAACCCCTGCTGATGCAGGTCGGTTTTGACATCAACAGCCTGCGTAAAGAGCTGACCAAAGAGCTCGACCAGCTGCCGAAAATCCAGAACCCGACCGGCGACGTCAATATGTCGCAGGATCTGGCGCGCCTGCTCAACCAGGCCGATCGCCTGGCCCAGCAAAAGGGTGACCAGTTCATTTCCAGCGAACTGGTGTTGCTCGCTGCCATGGACGAGAACAGCAAACTCGGCAAGTTGCTGCTCGGCCAGGGCGTGAGCAAGAAAGCTCTGGAAAACGCGATCAACAACCTGCGTGGCGGCGAAGCGGTCAACGACGCCAACCACGAAGAGTCACGCCAGGCCCTGGATAAGTACACCGTCGACCTGACCAAGCGCGCCGAAGAAGGCAAGCTCGATCCGGTGATCGGCCGTGACGACGAAATTCGCCGGACCATCCAGGTGCTGCAACGCCGCACCAAGAACAATCCGGTGCTGATCGGTGAACCTGGCGTCGGTAAGACCGCCATCGCTGAAGGCCTGGCGCAACGCATCATCAACGGCGAAGTGCCGGATGGCCTGAAAGGCAAGCGCCTGTTATCCCTCGACATGGGGTCGTTGATCGCTGGCGCCAAGTACCGCGGCGAGTTCGAAGAGCGCCTCAAATCCCTGCTCAACGAGCTGTCGAAGCAGGAAGGGCAGATCATTCTGTTCATCGACGAATTGCACACCATGGTCGGCGCCGGCAAGGGCGAGGGCTCGATGGATGCTGGCAACATGCTCAAACCGGCGTTGGCTCGCGGCGAACTGCACTGCGTTGGCGCAACCACGCTCAACGAATATCGCCAATATATAGAGAAGGACGCGGCGCTCGAGCGACGCTTCCAGAAAGTGCTGGTGGACGAACCGAGCGAAGAAGACACCATTGCCATCCTGCGTGGCCTGAAAGAGCGCTACGAGGTTCACCACAAGGTGGCGATCACCGACGGCGCGATCATCGCCGCGGCCAAGCTCAGTCATCGCTACATCACTGACCGTCAGTTGCCGGACAAGGCCATCGACCTGATCGACGAGGCCGCCAGCCGCATCCGCATGGAGATCGACTCCAAACCGGAAGTGCTGGACCGTCTGGAGCGTCGCCTGATTCAGCTGAAGGTCGAATCCCAGGCGCTGAAGAAAGAAAGCGACGACGCGGCGAAGAAACGCCTGGAAAAACTCCAGGAAGAAATCGCCCGACTCGAACGCGAGTACTCGGACCTCGAAGAAATCTGGAATTCGGAAAAAGCCGAAGTTCAGGGTTCGGCGCAGATCCAGCAGAAAATCGAACAGTCCCGTCAGGAACTGGAAGCTGCCCGCCGCAAGGGCGACCTGAACCGCATGGCCGAGCTGCAATACGGGGTGATCCCGGACCTGGAGCGCAGCCTGCAAATGGTCGACCAGCACGGCAAGAGCGAAAACCAGTTGCTGCGCAGCAAGGTGACTGAAGAGGAAATCGCTGAAGTCGTGTCGAAGTGGACCGGTATTCCGGTGTCGAAAATGCTCGAAGGCGAGCGCGACAAGCTGATGAAGATGGAAAGCCTGTTGCACCAGCGCGTGATTGGTCAGGACGAGGCGGTGATCGCCGTTTCCAACGCAGTGCGGCGCTCCCGCGCCGGGTTGTCCGACCCGAATCGCCCCAGTGGCTCGTTCATGTTCCTCGGCCCGACCGGGGTCGGTAAAACCGAGTTATGTAAGGCGCTGGCCGAGTTCCTCTTTGATACTGAAGAGGCGATGGTGCGGATCGACATGTCCGAATTCATGGAGAAACATTCCGTGGCCCGGCTGATTGGTGCGCCACCAGGCTACGTAGGCTATGAAGAGGGCGGTTACCTGACCGAGGCGGTGCGTCGCAAGCCTTACTCGGTGATCCTCCTGGACGAGGTCGAGAAGGCCCACCCGGACGTCTTCAACATCTTGCTGCAAGTGCTCGAAGATGGCCGTTTGACCGACAGCCATGGCCGCACGGTGGATTTCAAGAATACCGTGATTGTCATGACCTCCAACCTGGGCTCGGTGCAGATCCAGGAACTGGTCGGTGATCGTGAGGCGCAGCGTGCGGCGGTGATGGATGCGATTTCCACGCACTTCCGGCCGGAGTTCATCAACCGGGTCGACGAGGTGGTGATCTTCGAACCGTTGGCTCGGGATCAGATCGCGGGCATTACCGAGATCCAGTTGGGTCGTCTGCGTGCTCGTCTGACCGAACGGGACCTGAAGCTGGAACTCAGCCCGGAGGCGATGGACAAGCTGATCGCGGTCGGTTACGACCCGGTATACGGTGCACGACCGCTCAAGCGAGCGATCCAGCGCTGGATCGAGAACCCGTTGGCGCAGCTGATTCTGTCGGGTCGTTTCATGCCCGGCGATACCGCCAAGGGTGTCGTGGAAAACGACGAAATCGTCTTCGGTTGATCCACGGCGGCCGTAAAGGTGAAGAGGCCTCGCATCGCGAGGCCTTTTTTTCGCCAGGCTGTTGAACTGAAAGGAAAAGGCTTGTAAAGTGCGCCCCGCAGTAAGTCGCCCTGAAGGGTTCCAGCTCCCCAAGCCGGAATCTGAAATAAGTTGCAAATCATTAACTTGAAAGCAATTTAGGGGGTTGACAGAGGTGCTTAAGATTGTAGAATAGCGCGCCTCAGACACACGAACGCAGCGATGCGAACGGGTCGAAGAGGTGAAGCAAGCTTCACAGTTGTAAATTGAAATATGTAGTTCCGTGATAGCTCAGTCGGTAGAGCAAATGACTGTTAATCATTGGGTCCCAGGTTCGAGTCCTGGTCACGGAGCCAATTTCAAACCGGGGTATAGCGCAGTCCGGTAGCGCGCCTGCTTTGGGAGCAGGATGTCAGGAGTTCGAATCCCCTTACCCCGACCATTTTTGGGTCGTTAGCTCAGTTGGTAGAGCAGTTGGCTTTTAACCAATTGGTCGTAGGTTCGAATCCCACACGACCCACCATTTTTGAAACCAGTTAACGCTGGGATCAGATCTTAAGATCAGAGGCCAAAAGCGCTGATCGAAGAAGGCGACTTGGAAAGGTCGCCTTTTTTTTACCGGGGTATAGCGCAGTCCGGTAGCGCGCCTGCTTTGGGAGCAGGATGTCAGGAGTTCGAATCCCCTTACCCCGACCATATTAAAAATCCTCGTATCGAAAGATACGGGGATTTTTTTTGTCTGCTCGAAAGCCTGCGCACAAACAAAACCCCGCGTTTCCTGGGAGAAAGGCGGGGCGGGTTCGTTGCTTGTTGGCTTAACTGTTGTCTTTGAGGTGCTCGAACAAGCCTTTTGGCATTTTTTTGCCATTGGCTTCGTAGTTGGCCTTCACGTTATCAAAAGCTTCTTGTTCGTCGATCTGGCCATCATGGTTGGTGTCGATCTTGTCGAAGTCGGCCTTGGGTGCCACTTTCAGGAATTCCGCGCGGGATACCTTGCCGTCACCATCGGTATCGGTCCGGGCCATCGATTCATCGCCACACTTGCCTTCGCCACATTTTCCTTCCGGGGTCTTCACTACCTGTTCGGCCGAGGCCAGCAGGTAACCCTGGGTCAGCGGCTGGGAGGCGAACACGGAACCGGACAACATCATGCCACCGGCCAGGACAGCGCCGAGCAGGCCAAGGGTGTTCTTGCCGAGAGTAGGGGTACGGGACATCTGGAATCTCCTGGGTTGCACGACACAACCGTTCGATAAAGGGCGCCACGTAAATGCGGCGAAACCCCGTGCAGGCGGGGTGCCTTGCTCGGGTGTGGCCATTTAGCGGGGTGGGTGTATCGCTACTGTGTCGCGCAAGGGGGGAGTTTGTAAGCGAAGGGGAGGATTCGGGGGAGAGATACAGTGAGACACAGATCTCCAGGTTGGTGGAGAGCCAATGTGGGAGCGAGCTTGCTCGCGATAGGTCTGACATTCAGCGCATCTTTTGAATATTAAACCGTCATCGCGAGCAGGCTCGCTCCCACAGTGGATGGGTGTCAGTGCAGCTTCAGCCGCGGCTCAGTCCCACGCCCGATCTTGCTGCCCAGCATCAACATCGCCGTGCGGAACGCGCCATAAAGCGCCATCTGGTGCATGCGGTACAACGACACGTAAAACATCCGCGCCAGCCAACCTTCGAGCATCACGCTGCCCGTCAGGTTACCCATCAAGTTACCCACAGCCGAAAAGCGCGACAGCGAAATCAGCGAGCCATAGTCGGTGTACTTGTACTCCGGCAGCGCCTTGCCTTCGATCCGCAGCTTCAGCGATTTGGCCAGCAACGAAGCCTGCTGGTGCGCGGCCTGAGCCCGTGGCGGTACATTGCGGTCGGTGCCCGGTTGCGGGCAGGCAGCGCAGTCACCGAAGGCGAAGATGTTTTCGTCGCGGGTGGTTTGCAGGGTCGGCAGCACTTGCAGCTGGTTGATGCGGTTGGTTTCCAGGCCATCGATATCCTTCAGGAAGCCCGGCGCACGAATCCCGGCCGCCCAGACTTTCAGGCTGGCGTTGATCACTTTGCCATCGACGGTGATCAGGCTGTCGGCGGTCACTTCACTGACCGCGGCATTGGTCATCACATTGACCCCGAGTTTCTCCAGGGTTTTATGCACCGGCCCGCCAATCCGTTCCGGCAGCGCCGGCAACACCCGTGGCCCGGCTTCGATCAGGGTGATGTGCATGTTTTCCGGCTTGATCCGGTCCAGGCCATAGGCCGCCAGTTCATGGGCAGCGTTGTGCAGTTCGGCGGCCAATTCGACCCCGGTGGCGCCAGCGCCGACGATGGCCACGCTGATCTGCTCGACCTGGTCGGTTTGCCCGGCGTGGGCGCGCAGGTAATGGTTGAGCAATTGCTGATGGAAGCGCTCGGCCTGTTTACGGGTGTCGAGGAACAGGCAATGCTGCGCCGCGCCCTGGGTGCCGAAATCGTTGGTGGTGCTGCCAACGGCAATCACCAGCGAGTCGTAGCCCAGTTCACGGGCCGGGACCAGCTCCACGCCCGCTTCGTCGTAGGTAGCGGCCAGCTGGATTTTCTTCTGGGTGCGATCAAGCCCGCTCATGCGTCCCAGCTGGAACTCGAAGTGGTTCCATTTGGCCTGGGCAACATAATTGAGTTCGTCTTCGGAAGAGTTCAGGGAACCGGCCGCCACTTCGTGCAACAGCGGTTTCCAGATGTGGGTCAGGTTCGCGTCGACCAGCATCACACTGGCCGTGCCGCGCTTGCCCAGAGTCTTACCCAGACGGGTAGCCAACTCCAGACCGCCGGCGCCGCCGCCAACGATGACAATACGATGATTCATGGGGATATCTCGCAAGGCTAAAAGAAATCGGTGCAATTACCCGAGCGAGCGCCAGGCAGCTCATAGCGTCAGGTAACTGATAAATCGGCTCAACAGGCCCAGGCCAATGGTCACGGCCAACACCATCACCAGGAGCATCCACGGCCGGAAAGGCCGGCGCTCGACACGGTGCTGGGACAGTCGCAGGTACTCTTCGACATGCTTCTGGTCTTCGGGTTTCAGGCGACTGGTCATATCGGGCCTCGTCAGGGGTAGACGTTGCTGAATCTCGGGAAGCTACAAGCGCGGTTTAACCCGCATTGAACGGAGCATAGCCGCTGGGCGGAATAGACTCGGCGCTCACTGTATCGTCCAGGCGAATGATTCCACTTTGTATCACCCGGGCGGTGATTCCGCCATGTCCACGAACGGCCTGAAAGGTCCCGGGGCCGAGGTTGTTTTGCAGGCGGGCACAGGGTTGGCACCAACCGGTGGTTTCAAATATCGCCTGGCCGATCCTGAAGCGTCGGCCCTTGAGGCTGAACAGATTGATGCCGCTGACGACGATATTGCGCCGCAAATCCTGAGGTAGCAGCGGCTGGTCCGTCGCGCGGCCCATCAGCGAACTGATGACGGCCAGATGCTCCCACTGCAGCAGTGTCACCTGACGTGCATTGCGTATGCCGGGGCGAGCACGGTCGCCTGTCAGACCGGCTTCGAGCCGCGCTTCCACGGCATCGAGCTCGATCATCGGCGCATGGCGTTCGGGCCGCACGCCGATCCAGCGAACCCGACCCTGTTGCGGCACTTCGGCAAGCAATTGCTGCAATGGACTCACAAGCTGATCCCGACGTCGAAAACAATGCTGCGCCCCAGGTTGCCGCGCAGGAAATCCGGCGCATCCGGGTGCGCGAACAACACCCGAGCGAATGTGGGACCGACCAGCGACAACGAACGCCAACCCTGGCGCAGGTATTCGGTCGGTGGCGGGAAATGACTGTTGAGATCCAATACTTCGCGCTTGAGGCTGGCAAAGGCAATGATGTCCAGTTCCCCCAGGTCCATGCCGCGTTCTTTGTAGTTATGCGCTTTTTTGCGCAAGGTCGGTGCCAGTCTCAGCAAGAACTCATTGGCCGGGATGCGCCTGGGCTTGGCCTCGCGACGTACCAGCTGGCTCAGGGAGAAAGCGCTGCGCCGGCGTTGCAGCTCATCGCGCCACTCATCGTTGAGGCGCCGGCCTTCATCGAGCACGAAAAACACTTCGAAGCTGGCGTCACGGAACAGCACGTCCGGCGGCTCTGCGGCCGGTGCGAACTCGTCGGCGCGGTAGGGAATGTTCAGGCCCTGCAGCAGGCGCTGGCACACCCAACGCTCACGCTCCCATTTGCGGGCATTGGAGAGAAACGCGTTGGCTTGCTCGGCCGCGATGGTCAGCAGGCGTAAATAATCTGAGTCATCCATAAGCCCAAGCTTAGCGTTCAAATGCGATCGCAAAGAAGACAGTTTATCGCACAAGGTCGGAATCTGCCGGTTCTGCGGCGCGCCATGCCCGCAACAAGCCGTATCCCACGTCCGGTTTCGGGCATTGCACAAAACGGATAGCGATCTGCGCTAAGCGGATATTGCGCCGCGCCTGGCAACTTTACCCTCGGCTTTACGGGACGTTAGCCGCTTTACAGACATTCATAAAACAACAACAAGAGATAGATGCCATGCGCAAGATTGACGTACATGAAGTCATCGACAAGGCACGATTCAACCGCTTCCACTGGATGGTGCTGTTCTGGTGTGCCCTGATCATCATTTTTGACGGTTACGATCTGGTGATCTACGGCGTAGTGCTGCCGATGCTGATGAAAGAGTGGGGGCTCAGTCCCCTGCAAGCGGGCGCACTGGGCAGTTATGCATTGTTCGGCATGATGTTCGGCGCACTGTTTTTCGGCCCGCTGTCGGACAAGATCGGCCGCAAGAAAGCCATCACGATCTGCGTGATGCTCTTCAGCGGTTTTACCGTGCTCAATGGTTTTGCCCGTAACCCCACCGAGTTTGGTGTCTGTCGGTTCATCGCCGGCCTGGGTATCGGTGGGGTGATGCCCAACGTCGTGGCGCTGATGAACGAGTACGCGCCGAAGAAAATCCGCAGCACGCTGGTGGCGATCATGTTCAGCGGCTATTCGGTGGGCGGCATGTTATCGGCGGGGCTCGGTATCGTGCTGATCCCGAGTTTCGGCTGGCAATCGGTGTTTTACGTGGCGGTGCTGCCGTTGCTGCTTTTGCCGTTGATCATGTACTTCCTGCCTGAGTCGGTGGGCTTCATGTTGCGTCAGGGGCGCAATGAAGAAGCGCGTGACATTCTCCAGCGGGTCGATCCGGCGTACGTCGCGCAACCCAGTGATCAGTTGCACATGAGCGAAGTGAAGGGCACCGGCACCCCGGTGTTGCAATTGTTCCGCGAAGGACGCGCGCTGCGCACGCTGATGCTGTGGCTGGCGTTTTTCTGCTGCCTGCTGATGGTCTACGCCTTGAGTTCCTGGCTGCCCAAGTTGATGGCCAACGCCGGTTACAGCCTGGGCTCGAGCCTGTCGTTCCTGCTGGTGCTCAACTTCGGTGCCATTTTCGGCGCTGTCGGCGGCGGCGTGCTCGGTGACAAGCTCAATTTGCCACGGGTGTTGGCGGTGTTCTTCGCCGGTGCTGCCGTGTCGATCACCTTGCTGGGATTCAATAGCCCGATGCCGCTGTTGTACCTGCTGATCGCCATCGCCGGTGCCACCACCATTGGCTCGCAGATCCTGTTGTACGCCTGCGCCGCGCAGTTCTACTCCATGACCATTCGCTCCACGGGCCTGGGTTGGGCGTCGGGCATCGGGCGTAACGGCGCCATCGTCGGTCCGCTGTTGGGCGGTGCCTTGCTCGGGATCAACCTGCCGCTGCAACTGAACTTCATGGCCTTCGCCTTGCCGGGTGCGGTGGCTGCGATTGCCATGACCGTGTTCGCCATCAGCAGTCGGCGCAGTGCCCGACAACAGCAATCAGGCTTGCAGCATGGATCGCCTGACGGGACTGTCGGCGAAGTTTCATGAAAGCGCTATTCCAGGACTTTTCCCTGTCGGCGGCAGTCGCCGGATTTATCGCCACGGTGATTTCCTACGCCGGCCCGTTGGTGATCATCTTCCAGGCGGCCGAGACCGCGCACCTCTCGCGGGAGGTGCTGTCGTCCTGGGTCTGGGCAATTTCCATCGGCAGCGCCGTGCTCGGCATTGGTCTGAGCCTGCGTTATCGCGTACCGGTGATCATCGCATGGTCGGCACCGGGTTCGGCGTTGCTGGTGGCACTGTTGCCGGGGATCACCATGCCGGAGGCGGTGGGTGCTTATCTGGTCAGCAGCCTGATTATTTTCCTGGTCGGGGTGTCGGGGGCTTTTGACCGGATCATCGGCAAGCTGCCCGCAGCCATTGCGGCGGCGATGCTGGCGGGCATTCTATTCAGCTTCGGCACCGGATTGTTCGTCTCGTTGCAGGGCAAGCCTTTGCTGGTACTGGCGATGTTTGCCACCTACTTGATCTGCAAGCGGTCGATGCCGCGTTATGCGGTGTTGATGGTGTTGCTGGTGGGTTGTTCCATCGCCTTTTTTGCTGGTGATTTGCACCAAGAGGCGCTGGTGATCGGCTTTGCCACGCCGGTGTGGATCACCCCGGCTTTCAGCCTGAGTGCGACCCTGAACATTGCCTTGCCGCTAGTCATGGTGGCGCTGACCGGCCAGTTTGTTCCTGGCATGGCCGTACTGCGTGCCAGCGGTTACTCGACACCGGCCAGCCCGATCATCGCCAGCAGTGCGTTGGCCACGGCGTTGTTGGCACCGTTCGGTTGTCATGGGCTGAATCTGGCGGCGATCACTGCGGCCATTTGTACCGGTCGCGAGGCCCATGAAAATCCGCGCAGACGCTATGTGGCCGGCGTCGTGGGCGGCCTGTGTTACCTGGTGCTGGGGATCTTCGGCGCCACGTTGGTTTCACTGTTTTCGGCGTTCCCCAAGGAACTGATCGCGGCCCTGGCGGGGCTGGCGCTGTTCGCTGCCATTGCCGGGGCGTTGGCTGGCGCCATGGCCGTGCCGAGTGATCGCGAAGCCGCGTTGGTGACCTTTCTGACCACCGCGTCGGGCATGTCGTTGTTCGGTTTGTCCGCCGCCTTTTGGGGGCTGATTTTCGGCATGGTCACGCACTTGCTGTTAAACGCCCGTCGTCCCGTTCCTCGCAGCGAAGCCGCTGCGGCTAAAGCGCTTCAACCTGTCGATCAATAAAAACAAGAGAAAAAACGATGAAACAGATTCTTCCAACAACCGGTTCGGTGTTGTCCATGGCTGTCGTCTCGAGTTTATCCGCGGGAGCGATGGCGGCCGAGGGCGGCTTCATCGAAGACACCACGGCGACCTTGCAAGCGCGCAATTACTACTTCAGCCGGGACTTTTCCGACATCGTCGGGGCCAACCGGCAATCGAAAGCCGAAGAATGGGCGCAGGGTTTCATCCTTAACGTCAAATCCGGTTACACCCAAGGGCCCGTCGGTTTTGGCGTGGACGTCATCGGCCTGCTCGGCCTCAAACTCGACAGCAGCCCGGATCGCGTCAATACGGGTTTGCTGCCGGTGCAGGATGACGGACGTGCGGCGAATGATTACAGCCGACTGGAAGGCGCGTTGAAGGTGCGTTACTCAAAAACCGAACTGAAGGTGGGTGAGCTGCAACCCAACGTGCCGGTGCTGGCCTTCAGCGATATCCGGTTGCTGCCGCCCAGCTATCAGGGCGCAAGCATCAGCTCGAACGAGATCAATGGCCTGACCTTGCAAGGAGGTCACTTGAAGTCCACCAGCCTGCGCAACGAGGCCGGTGATGAAAAGATGCAAGCCATGCTCGGTCATGTACCGCAGCGCCAGGTCAGCAGCGATGGTTTCAACTTTGCCGGCGCCGACTACGCCTTCAATGACAAGCGCAGCTCGGTCAGTGCCTGGTTCGGGCAATTGGAAGATATCTATAACCAGCGCTTTCTCGGCCTCAAGCACAGCCAGCCGCTGGGCAACTGGGTCCTGGGCGCCAACCTCGGTTATTACGATTCACGCGAAGACGGCAAAAAGCTGCTGGGCAATATCGACAACCAGGCATTCTTCTCCTTGCTCTCGGCCAAGCGCGGCGGCCATACGTTCTATCTCGGTTATCAGGGCATGTTTGGCGACAGCGCTTTCCCGCGGGTTTTTGCCAACATCTCACCCTTGGGCAACGAAGTGCCGACCTACGAGTTCGCCTATACCGATGAGCGCTCCTGGCAGGCGCGTTACGACTATGATTTCGCGGCACTCGGCGTGCCGGGGCTGACCAGCACCGTGCGCTACATCACCGGCAACAATGTCGACACCGGCCTGGGTTTCGAAGGCAAGGACCGCGAACGTGATCTCGATCTCGGCTATGTGCTGCAGAGCGGCAGCCTCAAAGGCCTCGGGATTCGCGTGCGCAACGTGATGGCACGCTCCAATTACCGCAGTGACATCGATGAGAACCGCTTGATCCTCAGCTATACGTGGACGTTGTTATAAAACGGCGATCACAGATTGCTCATGCAATTACCCATCACCTGATACGTCACGCGATGAGTCTGGCCCTGATGATCGATGTAGACCATGGTAGCTGGTACAACGTCGCAGGCGGTGGCAGTGTCTGTCACTGAAACCACTTCGGCGATGCCCAGCGGTTGCGCCGGGTTGTAGGGGGTGGCGGCCGGCTCGTTACCGGCGGCCATGGCCGAGGTGGCGACAACGGTCAGAAACAGGCTGATCAGGGTTTTCATTGTTCCGTGCTCCGTGTTGATTCCGATACCTGAATTCTAGTCTTTGCCCGGGACCGATAAAGGGCTCGACGCCTGATACAGCCTTACGTGAAACGTAACAGTTACCGCCCTGGGAGGGCCTATGGATCTGCTCAATAACTTGCGGGTGTTCGTCCGGGTGGTGGACTGCGCAAGTTTCACCGCCGCCGCCGACGCGCTGGATCTGTCGACCGCGCAAGTGTCGCGACTGGTGGCGGATCTGGAGCAACATGTGCAGGCACGTTTGCTGCAGCGCACCACGCGCAGGTTGAGCCTGACCGAGGCCGGTGAACGCTTCCTGCTGCGCAGCAGGCAAATCCTTGAAGAAATGGAGGAGGCGACGGCAGAGGCGCGCGGTGCCCATCTCAAGCCAAGTGGACGGCTGCGGGTGCACAGCATGAATGGCCTGGGCGTGCTGATCACGCCGTTGATCGCCCGTTACAGTGAGCTGTACCCGGATGTGGTGTTCGAACTGACTTTGTCGCAGCGCAATCCCGATCCACTGGAGGAGGGGCACGATGTGGTGATTTCGATTGCCCACGAACTGCCCGATTCGCAATTGGTCGCCCAGGCCATCGGACAGATCTACAGTGTGCCCTGCGCCTCCCCGCAATACCTGCAACGGCGTGGCGTACCGCACACTCCGCTGGCGCTGAACGAGCATCAGTGCCTGCGCATGCTCGACCCTTTGTACAGCGATGAATGGGTGTTCCAGGATGAGCATGGCGAACAGGCGGTCAGTCCGGCGAAGACCTTTCAGTGCAACGTCGCCGAATCGATGGTCAAGGCCTCGGAGGCCGGCATGGGCATCAGCCTGATTCCGTTCTATACCGCAACGCGTCCCTTGAGCGACGGCACCTTGTTGCGCTTGCTGCCAGCCTGGCGCCCCCGTCAACGCAATGTGTACGCGATGTACCCGTCGCGGCGCTTTCTCGATGCCAAGGTCCGGACGTGGGTGGACTTTCTCAAGGCCGAATTACCCAAGCTGTTCGCTGAGCACGAAGCGGTGATGAACGATCCACGGCATTGGGCCTGAAGTCGAAGGGCATGCGAAGAGCGTAGACTGAGGGCCTGTTCTCTTTCGGCAAGCCAAGGGAGTGTGCCCAGCCATGATCGGCGCCGAGTTGCTGTCACCTGAAACCCTCACGGTGGGGTGGTTGATCTATGGCCCGGTGCTGATCTGGGCTGTCGCGCGAGCGCCGTGGGTCGAATTGTTCAGCGACAGTCGACGCCAGCATTTGTTGTTCGGTACGGTATTCGCGCTGTTCATGCTGTGGCTGGTGCGACGAGACTTCGATACCGGCGTGTCCTACCATTTTATCGGCATGACCGCCGTGACCCTGCTGCTCGACTGGCCGCTGGCGATTGTCGGCGGGCTGGTCGCGCAGGCGGGACTGGTGCTGCTGGGGCGCCAGGATCTGGCGGCGATGGGGGTCAATGGTGCGCTGCTGATCCTGCTGCCGGTACTGGTCACCGAGTGCTGCGCGATTCTTGTGGAGCGCGCTCAGCCGCGAAATCCCTTTGTCTATATTTTCGTTTCCGGATTTTTTGCAGCGGCGTTGTCGGCGTTGCTGTGTCTACTGCTGGCGCTGTGGTTGCTATGGTTCGACGGGCGTTTTGCCATGCCGTACTGGCTGGAAGATTTTGTCGGTTACCTGTGGCTGATCATTTTTCCGGAGGCCTTCATCAACGGCATGGTGGTCAGCGCGCTGGTGGTGTTCTCTCCCGAATGGCTGGAGACCTTCAATCGCACGCGCTACCTTTCGGCGCCCTGGAAAGACGACGATCCCAAATCTTGATCTGCTCGCCGAGAACCTCGATGGGGACCGGGACTACGGGTTCATGCGGCACTGATGCCCGGAGTCAGTGACGCTGTTCGAAATCTTCGCTGAACATGTCGTCTTCGGCGTCCGGACTGACCGGAATCTTGTGTTCTTCCGACGCCCAGGCACCCAGGTCAATCAGCTTGCAACGGTCCGAACAGAATGGCCGGAATTTGCTCTCGGGGCTCCATTCCACAGGGGCGCCACAGGTTGGGCAATCGACGGTTGGGGTTTGGCTCATGACTGGCCTCCACGCAAAGTAAGGTAAAAGTGATGCAGGCGTTCGACCTCGCTGTGCAGCCAGGCGAGGTCGCGGTCGTTGACCACCACATCGTCGGCATGGCTCACGCGATCCTGGCGGCTGGACTGGGCCTTGAGGATCGCCTGGACCTGTTGCTCGCTGGTCTGGTCGCGCTGCAGGGTGCGTTCGATCTGTAGTTGTTCGGGCGCGTCGATCACCAACACCCGTTGGGTCATGGCGTACTGTCCCGACTCGATCAACAGCGGCGAAACCAGAATCGCGTAAGGCGATTGTGCCTTGCTTAGATGATCGGCGATCTCCGTGGCGATCAGCGGGTGCAACAGCGCTTCGAGCCAGAGACGTTGTTCAGGCACTTCGAAGATCAATTTGCGCAACGCTGTGCGATCCAGTTGCCCGTCGGCTTGAAGGACGCCGGTGCCGAAGTGTTCGACGATCTTCGCCAGGGCCGGTCGGCCCGGTTCCACTACCCAACGCGACGCATGATCGGCGTCCACTACGTGCACACCCAAATCGATAAAGTGCTCGGCAGCCGCGCTTTTGCCGCTGCCGATGCCGCCGGTCAGGCCGAGAATCCAGGGTTTTTCCACAAGGGTATTCATTTCAAACCGACAAACTGCCAATAGAAGTCGGTTATTTGACCACCCCAGAGCAACGCAATCCAGCCGGCAATCGCCAGATAGGGCCCGAAAGGGATCGGCGTCGAGGTTTTCGCGTCGCGCACACGCAGCAAAATCACGCCGATAACGGCACCCACCAGGGATGACAACAGGATAGTCAGCGGCAAGATCTGCCAGCCGCCCCAGGCGCCCAGCATCGCCAACAGCTTGAAATCACCGTGGCCCATGCCGTCCTTGCCGGTGACCAGCTTGAACAGCCAGAACACCGACCACAGCGCCATGTAGCCGGCAACTGCGCCCCACAACGCCTCATGCAAGGGCACGAACAGCTCGAAGCTGTTGACGATCAGCCCCAGCCACATCAGCGGTAGCACCAGCACATCGGGTAACAGTTGGTGCTCGGCGTCGATCAGGCTCATGGCCAACAGGCCCCAGGTCAGGACAAGCACCATGCATGCCGGCCAACCGAATCCGAAGTGCCAGGCGATGAACGCCGACAGCAGACCGCAGGCCAGTTCGGTCAACGGGTAGCGTTTGCTGATCGGCGTCTTGCAGCTCGAGCATCGTCCCCGCAGAAACGCAAAACTGAGCAGCGGGATATTTTCCCAGGCGCGAATCCGGTGGCTGCAGTGCGGGCACTGAGAGTGCGGTAGCAGCAGGTTGTAAATCGGCAGAGGCGTTGCGTCAGGCAAACCCAGAATATCGTGGGCCTGTAGTCGCCACTCGCGCTCGAGCATTTTCGGCAGGCGCCAGGTCACCACATTGAGGAAGCTGCCGACCAGCAGGCCGAGCACTGCCGCAATGACGACGAAGGCCAGCGGATAGACCATCAGGATTTCGTTCAAGGGCATGTCAGATCGCAGAGCCAAGTTGGAAGATGGGCAGGTACATCGCAACCACCAGGCCACCGACAACAACCCCCAGCACCACCATGATGAACGGTTCCATCAGGCTGGTGAGGTTATCGACCATGTTATCCACTTCGTCCTCATAGAAACCCGCGACCTTGTCGAGCATGTCGTCCAGTGCCCCTGATTCTTCGCCAATGGCGGTCATCTGGATCGCCATGTTCGGAAAGATGCCGGAGGAGCGCATGGAGAAATTCAGCTGCACGCCGGTCGAAACGTCCTGCTTGATGCGCAGTACCGCACGCTTGAACACAATGTTGCCGGTCGCGCCTGCCACCGACTCCAGGGCCTCGACCAACGGCACGCCTGCGGCGAAGGTGGTCGACAGTGTACGGGCATAACGGGCCACCGCGGACTTGTACATCAGCGTGCCAACCAACGGCAGTTTCAGCAGCCAGGTATCCGTCCGGTCCCGAAAGACTTGCGACGTCTTGAAGGCGTGACGCAGGCCGAAGACCGCCGCGATCAGCATGCCGAGCATCACCCACCACCAGTCCTGCATGAATTCCGACAGGCCGATGATCATCACGGTGAAGGCCGGCAGTTCGGCACCAAATCCCTTGAACACCGACTCGAACTGCGGTACCACCTTGACCAGTAGAATCCCGGTCACGATGATCGCCACGAACACCACCGCGAGCGGGTAGGTCATGGCTTTCTTGATCTTCGCCTTGAGGCTTTCGCTCTTTTCCTTGTAGGTGGCCACCCGTTCCAGCAGGGTGTCCAGGGCGCCGGCCTGCTCGCCGGCATCGACCAGGTTGCAATAGAGCTCATCGAAGTACTGAGGCTTTTTGCGCAGCGCCGCGGCGAAGCTGTTACCCGCCGCGACTTCCTGTTTCACCTCATCCACCAGTTTGCGCATAGCCGGGTTATCGAAGCCTTCGCCAATGATGTCGAACGATTGCAGCAGCGGCACGCCAGCTTTCATCATGGTCGCCATCTGCCGGGTGAACAGGGCGATGTCCTGGGCCTTGATGCGCTTGCCCAGGTTGAGAATCGAGACGGATTTCTTGCGCACCTTGCCGGGATTGATGCCTTGCTTGCGCAACTGCGCCTTGATCAGTGCCGGATTCTGACCGCTGAGTTCGCCGGTCATTTTCGTGCCTTTCCTGTCCGTGCCTTCCCAGGCATACACGCTGATTTTTGCTGCTTTGACCGCCATGTTCAGTCCTTGGTGACCCGGTTGATTTCTTCAAGGCTGGTGATGCCCTGCATGGCCTTGATCAACCCGGAAGTACGCAGGTCGTTGAACCCGTCTTTACGCATCTGGGTATCGATTTCCAGTGAATTGCCCTCGGCCATGATCAGGCGTTGCAGCTCTGGTGTGTTCTTGACCACTTCATAAATCCCTACGCGCCCTTTGTAACCGTTGTTGCAGTGATCGCAACCGACTGGCTCATAGATCGTGAATGAGCCGATGCGTTCCTCGGGGAAGCCTTCCTTGAGCAGCGCCTCCCGGGGAATCTCGATGGGTTTCTTGCAATGGCTGCACAATTTGCGCGCCAGGCGCTGGGCGATGATCAGGCTGACCGAAGTGGCAATGTTGAACCCCTGGATACCCATGTTGTGCAGACGGGTCAGGGTTTCCGCAGCACTGTTGGTGTGCAGGGTCGACAGCACCAGGTGTCCGGTTTGGGCGGCCTTGATGGCGATTTCCGCAGTTTCGAGGTCACGGATTTCGCCGACCATGATCACGTCCGGGTCCTGACGCAGAAACGAGCGCAGCGCCTGGGCAAAGCCCAGGCCCTGCTTGGGATTGACGTTGACCTGGTTGATGCCTTCCATGTTGATCTCCACCGGGTCTTCGGCGGTGGAGATGTTGATATCCACGGTGTTGAGAATGTTCAGGCCGGTATAGAGCGACACGGTCTTGCCCGAGCCGGTGGGGCCGGTCACCAGGATCATCCCCTGTGGTTGCTTGAGCGCGGCCATGTACAAGGCTTTCTGGTCGGCCTCATAGCCCAGGGCATCGATGCCCATCTGCGCGCTGGACGGATCGAGGATCCGGATCACCACTTTCTCGCCCCACAGGGTCGGCAGGGTATTGACCCTGAAGTCGATGGACTTGCTCTTGGACAGGCGCATCTTGATCCGCCCGTCCTGGGGCCGGCGTCGTTCGGAGATGTCGAGGCTGGCCATGACTTTCAGCCGTGAAGCGATGCGGTTGGCCAGTTGAATCGGTGGTTTGGCGACTTCACGCAGCATGCCGTCGGTGCGCATCCGCACGCGATAGGTTTTTTCGTAGGGCTCGAAATGCAGGTCGGAAGAGCCGCTCTTGATCGCATCGAGCAACATCTTGTGAACGAAGCGCACCACGGGCGCGTCATCGACATCCTGCCCGGCGATGGCGTCCTGATTGTTGTCATCGATCGACTCGATGTCCACGCCATCGAGGTCGACGTCGGCCATGTCTTCCAGGCCGGTACTGTGGCTGTCGAAGAATTTTTCGATGGCGTCCGTGAGTTTTTCGTCTTCGACCAGAATCGCTTCGGTACTGAGGCCGGTGCTGAACTGGATGTCGTTGATGGCCTGGTGATTGGTCGGATCGGAAATCCCTACGAACAGTTTGTTGCCCCGTCGCCACAGTGGCAGGGCGTGGTGCTGGCGGACCAGCTTCTCGCTGACCAGGCCCCTGGGCTGGGTTTCCTTTTCCAGGCAATTGAGGTCCAGCAAGGCCATGCCGAAGTGCTCCGAGGCAATCTCGGCGACCTGACGGCTTTTCACCAGGTTGTTCTGCACCAGGTAACTGACCAGGGAAATCCGGTTGCGTTGGGCTTGCTGATACGCCTGTTGCGCGCTTTTGTCAGTGAGCAGTTCGGCCAGCACCAATTGCTTGGCCAGACCGCTAAGGGCGATGTCATTCATGGGGATACCGGACGCAGACAGTTCATGACTTATAGCCTAGTCAAGCGACGGAGCCAAACCAGGGGTGCTGAGGTGACAATAATTGTCAGAAAGTGCGGATTCTGCGGGTAGGAAACGGCGCTGCGTTGCCTTCACCTCCCGATAACTGGGGATGACGGGCTTGGCATGGGCTGTGCTGTGGCTAATTCAGATCATGAGATTTCGACTCATGCATGGAGCTTGTCTATGAATACTCAGAAAGGTTTTACGCTTATTGAATTGCTGATCGTGGTGGCGATCATCGGGATTTTGGCGACGTTTGCGTTGCCGGCTTACTCGAAATATCAGGCGCGAGCGAAGGTGACGGCCGGGCTGGCTGAGATCTCGGCGATGAAGGTGCCATACGAAGATTTGATTAATCAGGGCACTGCACCGACCGTCACTACCACCGCACCCGCCGGTGCTGCAAGTTCCAGTAACTGCACTTATACCGTTACGGGAGTGGCAGCTACAGGGGTAGGTACGATCGTCTGCAAAATCGAAAATGCCCCAGCGCCTGTGCTTGGACTGACAATAACCTTGAGCCGGGATCCAGCAACTGGTTGGTCATGTGCAACCGGCGTTACGCAGGAATACGCGCCTAAAGGTTGCAAGGGCGTTTGATAATAATTGTTGTATAGCTTGATCCAAACCCGCATCTCTCGATGCGGGTTTTTTTATTCGACGCTCGAAATGCTTTGCAAAGTAGAAAACTCCAACAATTCATGGCCTTAGGCCCACGGTAAAACCCGCAACTTGCATGTAGATAATTTCGAAGTCATGCATTTTGCATGATTCCGAAAATTAGGTGGTTTCTTAAGTATCTGATTTATAACGAATTATTAGCTGTCTCAAAGTTGGCACAGCGTTCGCAATATACCCAGTAACCCTGCTGACAAGACACGCAGCAGACTTTATGAAAAAACAGGAGTTACTCGTATGAAGAAGTTCGCTATCACTGCCGCTGCTGCTACCGCGCTGACCCTGACCATGGCAAGCGCTGCATTTGCCCAGACTCAAGCCACTCAAGCTCCAATGGTGCTGGCCGCCGGTGAAGTCACCGAAGCCAAAGAAGCCACTTCCGATACCTGGATTACCACCAAAGTCAAAGCAGACCTGGTGACCGAAAAAGGCATTCCTGGTACTGACATCAAGGTCGAAACCAACAAAGGTGTTGTTTCCCTGTCGTCTACCACCGCAGTGACTGAATCTCAGAAAGACGTCGCCGTGGCTATCGCCAAGAAAATCAAAGGCGTCAAAGCGGTCTCCGCTGACGGCCTCAAAGCCGAGTAAGGCAAGACTTCTCGCCTGAACCGGGAGAAGGCGCGGTAGCCGGGCCGAGTCATACGTCTGCCGCAACTTTAGAGTTCATGCGAAAGGCCACAAGGATGTGGTCATTACAGGCCCCGCACATTCGTGTCCGGGGCCTGTTCTATTGTGGGCGCCACAAAACAACTGTAGGAGCAAGCTTGCTCGCGATAGCGGTGTAACAGACAACACAAATGTTGAATGTGACGGCCTCATCGCGAGCAAGCTTGCTCCTACAACGATTGATGGCGTGCCTAATTACCGCGTTTACTGGTGATCTGCTTCAACCGATTACCTTCAAACCGCAGGTACTGATACATCCCGCCGTTAGGCCCGTAGGTCCATTCCTCGACCTGGAACTCTTCCCGCCGGTCCACGCTACGTTTGTAGCCCAGCAAATCCCGGCTGACCGGTTCACCGCATTTTTGCAGCACTTCACTGGACCTGTCCCCGACGCTGACCAGCTGACTGCCGCAGCGCAGGGTATCGGCGGCCGATGCCTGGCTGGCGGCCAATGCCAATACCACGGCTGCGAGCCACTGTGTATTCATCATTCCGCGTCCAGGTGCATCTGCGTGACAACCCGGCCATCACTTTCAGCCTGACCAAGACTGGTGTCGATGAAATACACCCGGTCATCCTCCAGCCTGGTCTTGTCCACCAGGTAATCCTTGATGCTGCTGGCGCGATCCTGACCCAGCTGGCGCAAGAGCACGTCGCTGGAGCTCCAGAACTGGATCACACCGTCGCGCATTTTCGCGGTGCGTTCTTCCTTGCCCAGATCCTTCCATTCGGCCGGTGGCTGAGTCTTCAAGCGTATGCGGTAGATACCTTCCAGCAGTGGACCTTTCTCGCTGTCCGGCACTTCTATCAGTGATGCCTGGGCCGGTACCTTGTCGCCGCGACGCTGGAGCATCTTGTAGTAGTTGTACTGGTATTCGCGCTCCAGGCGCTGTTCGGCAATCAGCGGGCCATCGCTACTTTGCGCGGCGGTGCCTTCGATCTCCAGGCGCAGGGCAGGGCGTTCCTTGAGTGCCTGGGACAGCTTGATCAGCGCAGCCTCGGCGTCTTTGCTCAGTTCGCTAGAGCCCGGGGCAAAGGCCACGGTACCCAGGTCTTGCGAGCCACCGCCACTGACCAGCCCTCCAATCATCTTGAATGGCGCGGCGGCGGCCTTGACGATCAGATTGCGCAGGGTCTGCCAGACAATCGGCATGATGCTGAACTGCGGGTTGTTCAGGTCACCGGTCACCGGCAGCTCGATGGAAATCTTGCCGTCGACATCCTTGAGCAACGCGATGGCGAGCTTCAGAGGCAGGCTCACCGCATCCGGGCTGTCGACTTTTTCACCCAGTTGCAGCTGTTCGACCACCACTTTGTTTTGCGCTTTGAGCTGGCCTTTGGTGATCAGGTAATGCAGGTCGAGATTGAGCCGACCCTTGCGGATGCGGTAGCCGGCGAATTTGCCGGAATAGGGCGTCAGGGTCGTCAGTTCCACCCGTTTGAAACTGGTGGCGATATCGAGGCTGGCCATCGGGTCGAACGGGTTGACCGAACCCTTGATGGTAACCGGCGCATAGCGGTCGACCTTGCCTTTGATGTCGACACTGGCCGGTTTCGCCTGGCGACTGTCGATGGTGCCGATCTGGCCGTTGAGCTGTTGAACGACAGTGGCGAAGTTCGGCGTCAGGCTGAAGTCGGCGAAGTTGGCCGAGCCGTCATTGATGGCAATGCCGCCAATGTGGATGCCCAGTGGTTTGTCCTTGGTCGCGGGTTTGGCCGCGGCGGCCTTGGCGCCGGAATCGGCCGGTTGTGGAATCAGCAGATCATCGATGTTGGTGGTGCGATCGTCGGCGATCATGAAGCGCACATAGGGTTGGAACAGGTTGACCTTGTCGATCGACAGGCTGTCGCCGTGCTGATAATTCAGGCCTTCGAGCACCAACTGCTGCCACTTGAGGAAGTCGCGGGTTTTCAGGGTGTCGAGGGTGTGCAGCTGATCGACCTGGGCGCGCCCGGTGACGCTGAACGCCAGCGGCTCGGTGCTCTTCAAGTCGACCGCCAGATCACTGCCGAGCATGCCGCTGCGCAGTTCCAGACGAATGAACGGATTGATGTAGGATTGCGCGACCCGCAGGTCGATGTCCTTGGTCTGGACGTTCAACCTGGCGCTGACCGGGGCCAGATTGACTTCGCCGTCCGCCATGATCTTGCCTTGCTTGCCCACGCCGGTATCGAGCTTGAGGTTGAAGGGCGAGCCATTGAGGCTGTCGAAGTTCTTCAGGTCCAGGTTCAGCGGGCCGACGTCCAGGGCCACGGCCGGTTGTGCCTTGCGGTCGGCCAGATGCACCTGGTAATCGCGCAATTGCACGTCTTTGAGCAGCACCTGCCAAGGCTTGCTCGGCGGCGCGGGGTCGGGTTTCGGCGAATCGGCGGCGGCCGGGGTGCTGGCCGGTTCGGCTTTGGCCTTGACGGCTTCTTTGGACGGTTGGCTGGCGAACAGTTTCTGCCAGTCCAGTTGCCCATCGGCTTCAAGGGCGGCCCAGGTTTCCAGTTTCCGACTGCGGATCTTGCCGACCACCACTTGCTGCCTGGCCAGGTCCACGGTGGTTTCGCTGATGTCCAGACGCTGCAGTTTTGCCAGCGGTCGGCCGTCTGGAGCCTTGACGGCAAAGGGCGCAATACTGACTGCGACGTTACTCAGCAGCAGTTCGGTTTCCTTGGACAAGTTGAGTTTATAGTCGGTGCTCAGGTCGAGGACGCCGTCTTCAAGCACCAATGGCACCGCGTCACGCACATAGGGCCAAAAGGCTTTCATCTTGCCATCGGTGATCTTCAGCTTACCTTCGGAGGCAAGCGGAATCAGGCTGAAGTTGCCGGTCCAGTCGAGCTGTCCACCTGACGGGCCGATGGCCACCAGCGTCATGTCGGCGCTGTCTTCAGGCAGGGTACTGAGGTTCTTCAGTTCGAAATCGAGCTTGTCGTAGAGGAATTCGATGGGTTCGCTGGGGCGTGCATCCTGGAAGTGCACATTACCGCCAGCCAGTTTGATCCGATCCACGCGCAGCGGAAACGGCTTGGCATTCGGGTCGGTCGGAGTCGGCTCGCTGGCGGGCAGTTTGAACAGCCCCAGCAGATTGAGCTTGCCGTCCTTGCCGAAGAGGATTTCGGTCTTGGGTTTGTCCAGTTCGATGTCGGACAGGTGCAGCGCCTTGGTCCAGACGCTGTCGATCTGCAGATTGGCGTACAGCCGCTCGAAGCCGACCTGTTCCTTGCCCGGCTCGCCGATGACCAGGCCCCACAGGGTGACCTCGAGGCTGAACGGGTTGAGCTCGATTCGCGTCAGCGTAGCGGGCGTCGTCGCGTAATTGGCCAGTTGCTGGTTGGCCACTCGCAATGCGATACCCGGCAAAATCAGAAACCCCAGCAGGCTGTAGAGGGCCAGCGCGGTCAACAGAGCGCCAATGGCGCGAATCAATCCTTTGGGCATGTGTGGCTTCATTTGTCTGAATCGGAGTGCCTTGGAGTATGGCACGCGAATCTGGTTCCGAAGTCAGTGCGCTTTCAGGATTTGTTTTACGCTGTTGCTGAATCTCAGAGCTGCAGGATCAGTGTTTTCAGCGGCGGCTGTTGATCCATGGACGGAAAATCGCCGCCCGGTTTCATCACTGTCCACTCACGCACTGGACGCCCGGCCTTCTCTGCGCAACGCAAGACCTGTTCGCGCCAGTCGTCCATGCTGACCTTTGCCAGGTTGTTGCAGCAGATCAGCACGCCGTGATCGGCGGTGGTCAACAGCGCCGGTTTGAGCAGGCTCTGGTAGTCGCGCAGCAGGTCGACGGTGCCGAAAGCGCTCTTGGCCCAGGCCGGCGGATCCAGTAGCACCAGATCGTACTGACGCTGTTCCAGGCGCGGATAGCTCGGCAGCTTCTGTCCGCGGCGCTGGCTGATGGGCAGGCCGGCCAATTGACGGATGGCCGGGAAGTAGTCGGACTGGATGAACTGCATGGCGGGCAGTTGCGGATTGAGCAGACCGTTCTCGCGACCGACCGCCAGGTTGCCTTCGGCGAAGTCCAGGTTGCACACCTCGCTGGCGCCACCGGCTGCGGCGCTCAGGCCAACGCCGCAGGTATAGGCAAACAGGTTCAGCACACTTTTGTTTTCGCTGTGCGCCTTGACCCAGCCGCGGGTGTTGCGCAGGTCGAGAAACAGCAGTGGATCCTGGCCGGCATGACGACCACGAACCCTGTAGTTCAGGCCCCATTCATGGCCGATCAGGTCTTGTAGGGCGGCTTCCTCGGCGCGGTAGACGGTGTCTTCGCGGTCGATGCGCGAGTTGCCCCGGGAGCGGTCGTTGTACACCAGCAGGGTGTCGAGGCCCAGGTGCTGATTGATGGTGTCGTGCAGTTGCAGCAGGGCATCGCGCTCCAGCGACTGGTGAAAGCTTTGCACCAACAGTTGCGGGCCGTAGCGATCGATTGTCAGGCCGCCAGCGCCTTCCTGGCTGCCATGGAACAGGCGATAGCAATCGGTGCCTTGCTGGTGCAGCTCGGCGAGCAGGTCCTGGCGACGATCGAGGGCGGCGCGCAGCGCCTGATTCAAGGAAGACATGCTGGGCGCCTTGCAGGAGGGAATTCGGGCGCGGGAGTTTAACACTGTGGCGAGGGGGATTGCCTGTGGCGAGGGAGCTTGCTCCCGATGGGCTGCGAAGCGGCCCCACAATCCAAGCCCTTGTCAAAGATTTGCGAGCGCTTCGCACTCGAGCGGGAGCAAGCTCCCTCGCCACAGAAGGCGGACGGTCGACGTTTTTGTGTTTAATCTGGTTCAGGTCAACAGGCCCATCCGCCGCCTGGCCCGCTGCACCGAGCCGTTACGCACCGCCCAGCGCAACATCGGCGCACTGCGATTGACGCTGGCGCGGATCAGCTTGCGTTGCAGCGGGCCCTGATTGACGCCCAGCATGTCGCTGGCCCAATCCGGCAGCAGGTCGATCCCGGCCTGCATCATCAAGCCGCCGAAAGGCTTGGCCAGACGGCTGGGGGCGGGTGCGTTCAGCAGCAGTCGCAGCACTTCCCGACTGCGTTCGTCGCACAGCAGTTGCGGGCGCATTCGCTCAAGGTAATCGGCAATCTCCTGCCGGGACCGGGGAACGTCACGTGCGCCCAGACGTTCAGCAACCATGGCGATTTCGGCGTAATAGCGATCCTGATCGGCCAGGGACAGCTCAGGGTTGCGGTAACGCAGGTGCGCGGCAAGGAAATTGCTGACCTCGGCCACGTGGACCCAGGTCAGTAGATCGGGATCGCTGGCGGCGTATGGCCGACCATCCGGGGCCGTGCCGGTCACTTGCAGGTGGATGGTGCGGACTTTCTCGATCAGCCAGTCGGCGTCCTTTCGCGAACCGAACGTGGTGCCGGAAATGAATTGCCCCGTGCGGCGCAAGCGGCCGAGCATGTCCTGGCGAAAATTCGAATGGTCCCAGACCCCGGCCAGGGCCAGTGGATGCAGGGCTTGCAACATCAGGGCACTGATGCCGCCGATCAGCATGCTGCTGAAATCGCCATGGACTTGCCAGCTTACCGAATCGGGACCGAACAGGCCGGGATCGCCCTTGGGGTTTTCCAGGTCCAGCTTGCCCAGGGACAGACCGGTGAGGCTCATGATCTGGGTTTCGATGCGGGTGCGGATGAATTCCATGGCGACCTGTAGGAGCGAGCTTGCTCGCGATGGACGTTAACGATGACGCGGGCTGTCTGAATGCACGCGGCGCCCATGCGTTTTTCGCGAGCAAGCTCGCTCCTACAGGGGGCCGCGCACACATTACTGGTTCAGGCGTTTATCCACCAGCTCCTGAACCACACTGGGATCAGCCAGGGTCGAAGTGTCGCCCAATGTGTCCAGCTCGTTGCAGGCGATCTTGCGCAGAATCCGCCGCATGATCTTGCCTGAACGGGTTTTCGGCAAGGCCGGGGCCCACTGGATCAAATCCGGTTTGGCGAAGCTGCCGATTTCCTGGCTGACATGCGCCAGCAGTTCCTTCTTCAGATCGTCGTTGGGCTCGGTGCCGTTCATGGGCGTGATGAAGGCATAAATGCCCTGGCCCTTGATGTCATGGGGATAACCGACCACCGCGGCTTCAGCGATGCTGTCATGGAGCACCAGGGCGCTTTCCACTTCGGCCGTGCCGATGCGGTGTCCGGACACATTGATCACGTCGTCGATGCGCCCGGTGATCCAGTAGTCGCCGTCCTCGTCGCGCCGCGCGCCATCGCCGGTGAAGTAATAGCCGGGGTAAGGCTTGAAGTAGGTGTCGACCATCCGTTGCGGGTCACCGTAGACACTGCGAATCTGCGCTGGCCAGCTGGATTTGATCACCAGCACGCCGCTGCCGGCGCCCTTGATCTCCTTGCCCACTTCATCGAGCAGCACCGGTTGCACGCCGAACATCGGCTGCGTGGCGCAGCCGGGTTTGATCCGTTGGGCGCTGACCAGGGGGCTGAGCATGATGCCGCCGGTTTCGGTCTGCCACCAGGTGTCGACGATCGGGCAACGCTGCTCGCCGACGGCATTGAAGTACCATTCCCAGGCTTCCGGGTTGATCGGCTCACCGACACTGCCGAGTAATCTGAGGCTTGCGCGGGACGTTTCCTTCAAGGGCCCCAGACCTTCGCGCATCAGCGAGCGCAGGGCGGTCGGCGCGGTGTAGAAGATGTTCACATGGTGCTTGTCGATCACTTGCCAGAAGCGCGAGCTGCTCGGATAGCTGGGCACGCCTTCGAAGATCAGCGTGGTGGCGCCGTTGGCCAGCGGACCGTAGACGATGTAGCTGTGGCCGGTCACCCAGCCGACATCGGCGGTGCACCAGAAGACTTCGTCATCGCGGTAGTCGAGCACGTACTTGAAGGTCATTGCCGCCTGGAGCAGGTAGCCACCGGTGGTGTGCAGCACGCCTTTGGGTTTGCCCGTGCTGCCGGAGGTGTAGAGGATGAACAGCGGATCTTCGGCGTCCATCGGCTCAGGCGGGCAATCGTCGCTGACGTCGCGCAGCGCCTGGTGATACCAGATATCGCGGCCTTCGACCCAGTCGACCTCACCCTGGGTGCGTTCGACCACAATGACCGTGCTGACATTCGGGCAGCTTTGCAGCGCCTTGTCGACCTTCTGCTTGAGCGGCACGACTTTACCGCCGCGCACGCCTTCATCGGCGGTAATCACGGTGCGGCAGTCGGCGTCGAGAATACGGTCGCGCACAGAGTCCGGAGAAAAACCACCAAACACCACCGAGTGCACCGCCCCGATCCGGGTGCAGGCGAGCATGGCGTAGGCCGCTTCGGGGATCATCGGCATGTAGATGCACACCCGGTCGCCTTTCTTCACTCCACGGCTTTTGAGCACGTTGGCCAGGCGACAGACGTTGTGATGCAGTTTTTTGTAGGTGATCTGCGTGGATTCCGCGGGGTCGTCGCCTTCCCAGATGATTGCGATCTGATCGCCGCGTTTTTCCAGGTGGCGGTCGATGCAGTTATAACTGACATTCAACTTCCCGCCGGCAAACCAGCTGGCTTCGCCGGTTTTCAGGTTATAGCGCTGGACGGTATCCCATGGGGTACTCCAGTCGAGAAAGAGAGTGGCTTGTTCAGCCCAGAAGGTGCTCGGGTGCTCAATGGATTGGCGGTACAGATGCTGATAGTCGTCTTGACTCAAGTTTGCAGCCCGGCGGACGGCATCGGCCTTGGGGAACGTGCTGATATCGAACATGACGGTTCCTTATTCTTGTTTTTGGACAAGAGGGGAGCTACACGACCCTCGTAGGAGCCGGCTTGCTGGCGATAGCGGTGTGTCATTCAACATTTGTGTCGACTGATACGACGCTATCGCCAGCAAGCCGGCTCCTACAAGGTTAGTACCTCCTGCAGGAGTGGCGTCAAATCACCCGCGGTGACGACCGCGGAAGTAGTCGATCAAGCCTTGGGTAGAAGCATCGTCGGCCGGTGTTTCTTCGCTGCCGACCAGGCGGTTGTAGACGCCTTTGCCCAGCTCCTTGCCCAGCTCCACCCCCCATTGGTCGAAGGCATTGATGCCCCAGACGACGCTTTGCACGAAGACTTTGTGTTCGTACATCGCCACCAGCGCACCGAGACGACGCGGGCTGATGCGCTCGACCACCAGGGTGTTGCTCGGACGGTTGCCCGGAATCACCTTGTGCGGTGCGATTTTCTGTATGTCTTCTTCGCTCACGCCCTTGTCACGCAATTCGGCTTCCGCCTCGGCGCGGTTCTTGCCGATCATCAGTGCCTGACTTTGCGACAGGCAGTTGGCGTACAGCCACTGATGATGGTCGGACACCGGGTTGAAGCTGACAATCGGCACGATGAAGTCGGCGGGGATCAGTTGGGTGCCCTGGTGCAGCAACTGATGATAGGCGTGCTGACCGTTGCAACCGACGCCACCCCAGATCACCGGACCGGTGTCGGTGGACACGGCAGTGCCGTCCTGGCGCACGCTCTTGCCATTGGATTCCATGTCCAGCTGTTGCAAATGCTTGGTGATGTTGCGCAGGTAGTGGTCGTACGGCAGGATCGCGTGGCTCTGCGCGCCCCAGAAGTTGCCGTACCACACACCCAGCAAGGCCAGCAGCACGGGCATGTTCTGTTCGAATGGAGCGCTCTGGAAATGCTGGTCCATGGTGTAGGCACCGGACAGCAGTTCCTTGAAGTTCGACATGCCGATGGCCAGGGCAATTGGCAGACCGATGGCCGACCACAGCGAGTAACGCCCGCCGACCCAGTCCCACATCGGGAAGATGTTTTCTTCGCGGATACCGAACGCCACGGCCGCCGCGTTGTTGCTGGAGACGGCGATGAAGTGACGATACAGCTCGGCTTCCGAGCCACCCTGAGCCAGGTACCAGGCACGTGCGGCCTGGGCATTCTTCAGGGTTTCGAGGGTGTTGAAGGATTTCGACGAGACGATGAACAGCGTGGTCTCGGCGCGCAGCTTCATGGTCAGTTCGTGGAACTCACTGCCATCGATGTTCGCCAGGTAGTGGCAGCGTACGCCTTTCTGCGCGTAGGACAGCAGCGCTTCAGAGACCAGCTCCGGGCCGAGGAACGAGCCACCGATGCCGATGTTCACCACGTCCGTGATCGGTTTCTCGGTGTAACCACGCCACAGGCCGTCGTGGATACGGCCCACGAGGTCGGTGATCTGGTTCAGCACCTTGTGCACTTCGGGCATCACGTTGACGCCGTTGACCGACAGCTTGTCGCCCACCGGGCGGCGCAGGGCGGTGTGCAGGGCCGGACGACCTTCCGAGGAGTTGAGGATCTCGCCGTCGAACAGCGCTTTGATCGCGCCCTTGAGGTCGACTTCGTTGGCCAGGCCCACCAGCAGGTTGCGGGTCTCGGCGTTGATCAGGTTCTTCGAATAGTCGAGAAACAGGCCACAGCTGCTGAGGGTGAATTGAGTAAAGCGCTGCGGGTCTGCATTAAACGCTTCGCGCATGCTGAAATCCTGCATGGCTTGGCGGTGGTCATTCAACGCTTGCCAGGCGGGCAGAGCGGTCACATCGTGAGGAGTGCGGTAGTACGCCATCGCTGCGGGTTTCCTTTTTACTTGAACGGCCTTTGAACACTAAAAAATCCCGGAGCGCTGTGGGTGGGCGGTCCGGTCAACTGCGTCGACACGATTTCATGGCGCAGGGCGAATACAGTAACCCCCGCGCGGGGATCTGTCTTGACTTTGTCTGACCTGTTTCCGGTACTTTTTTAACATCGGACCGAGGAACAGTCCGACAGACGGAAGGGAGGAAGCACTTCGTTATGAATATAGCCGCATATCTAATGTGGGAGCGGGCTTGCTCCCACAGGGGGATGGTGATGGGTCAGGCGGATGCTTCGAGGTTCAGATGCAGGTTGTCGATCAAGCGCGTAGTACCGAGGAATGCCGCCACCAGAATCACCAGATCCCGATCCTGCGCAGTCGCCGGGCGCAAGGTCTTGGCATGGCGAATCTCCAGGTAATCAGGACGCAGGCCAGCCGCTTCAAGCTGCTTGACCTGTGCAGCGATCAACGCCGGGAAATCCCGGTCGCCCTGTTTGATTGCCTCGGCGATCTGGCTCAGCCCGCGGTACACGACAGGCGCAACGGCCCGCTGCTCTTCGCTGAGGAAGCCATTGCGCGACGACAGCGCCAGGCCGTCGGCCGCACGCACGGTCGGCTCGCCGATGATCTGGATCGGCATGTTCAAGTCATGGACCAGGGATTTGATCACCGCCAACTGCTGAAAGTCTTTCTGGCCAAAGATCGCCAGGTCCGGCTGGACCATGTTGAATAACTTGCTGACGACCGTCGCCACCCCTTCGAAATGCCCGGGACGGCTGGCGCCGCACAAACCTTCGGAGAGCTGCGGAACACTGACCCGGGTCTGGCCAGTCATGCCGTCGGGGTACATCTCTTCGACGGAGGGGGCGAACAGCAAATGGCAACCGGCCTCGAGCAGTTTCTCCTGGTCAGCGGCCAGCGTGCGCGGGTACTTGTCGAGGTCTTCGCCGGCACCGAATTGCAAAGGGTTGACGAAAATGCTCGCAACCACGAAATCCACCCGTTGGGTGGCTTTGGTAATCAGCGCGATATGGCCGCTGTGCAGGTTGCCCATGGTCGGCACGAAGCCGATGCGCTTGCCTTCGCTACGGGCGCGGGCCACGGCGGCCCGCAGATCGCGTACGGTCTTGACGGTGTTCATGCAGAAAATCCGTGTTCGATGCCGGGGAAAGATGCCGCTTTTACTTCAGTGACGTAGGCGCTCAAGGCGGCGTGAATGCTGGTCTGGCCAGTCATGAAGTTCTTCACGAACTTGGGTACGCGGCCGGTGATGGAAAGGCCCAGCATGTCGTGCAGCACCAGAACCTGGCCATCGGTAGCACTGCCGGCACCGATACCGATCACCGGGATCTTCACCGCGTGGCTGATTTCTTCGGCCAGTTCACTCGGCACGCATTCGAGCAGCAGCATGGCCGCGCCGGCCTGTTCAAGGGAGATCGCATCAGCACGCATCTGCCGCGCCTGGTTTTCATTGCGGCCCTGGACTTTGTAACCGCCGAGGATGTTCACCGACTGCGGCGTCAGCCCCATGTGCGCGCAGACCGGAATGCCACGCTCGGCCAGCAGGCGGATCGAGTCCGCCAGCCACAATGCACCTTCAACCTTGACCATGTGCGCACCGGCCTGCATCAACAGCGCGCTGTTGGTCATGGCTTGTTCGGTGGTGGCGTAGGCCATGAAGGGCAGGTCGGCAAGGATCAACGCATCGGTGTTGCCGCGTTTGACGCAGGCCACGTGATAAGCCATTTCAGCGGTGGTGACCGGCAGGGTGCTGTCGTGACCCTGCAAAACCATGCCGAGGGAGTCGCCCACCAGCAGCACTTCGACACCCGCCTCATTGCAAGCGTGGGCGAAAGTTGCGTCATAGCAGGTCAGCATGGTGATTTTTTCACCTTTTTGCTTGAGACCTTGCAGCGTGGTCAGGGTGATGGCTGGCATGAAAAGTTCCTCATTCAGGCGCTGTGGAAACTACTGCGAGTAACGCGCATGATTCTTCGTTAACGACAGGCGCACGGTCTGGTGTCGTGCTTTTAAGGCCTGGATTGCGCCCTTCAACGCCGTGTTGGCGACAACGGGACGCCTATAGTCGTGAGGAGAACTCGGGAAGTCAATTGGGTGTGTTACCGCGTTGTTACGTGGGGGGTGTTACCGGGGTAACTGATGCGTTTCAGCAAATTCTGCGAGAACAACACAAACCAATGTGGGAGCGAGCCTGCTCGCGAAGCGGTGTGTCATTCAGCAGTGATGCCGACTGATCCACCGCATTCGCGAGCAGGCTCGCTCCCACAGGGGATTTTTGTCAACTTTGGGAGAGGCGTTCCAGGCCGACGAACGGGCAGGCTGCGAGCAATTCGCTAAGTACGCGGCCATCTGCAAGACGCAAATCCGCAGGCGCAAGTTCCGCCAGCGGATACAGCACGAAGGCCCGTTCCTGCAGATGGTAATGAGGCACCTTGAGCCGAGGCTCGTCGATCAGTCGATCACCAAACAGCACGATGTCGAGATCCAGCGTACGCGGCCCCCAGCGTTCCAGGCGCTCGCGGCCCTGTCCATTTTCGATGGCTTGCAGCGCATCCAGCAGCTCCAGCGGTGGCAGCGTGCTGTCGAGGGCGGCGACCGCGTTGGTGTACCGCGGTTGTCCGGGCAGCAGCGAGTCACTCTGATAAAACCCGGAAACCGCGACCAGGTCGGTCTGCGGCAGCTGCGCCAGGGCTTCGACCGCGCTGCGCAATTGTTCGGCGGGGTCAGCCAGATTGCTGCCCATGCCGATGTAGATGCGTTCCATGGGTTACTCGCCCGTGGCGCTCGGCGCGCCGGCCGCGCGTTTGCGCTTGGCGCCACCGCTACGGCGACGTTTGCGCGGCGCACCGGTGCCGTCATCCTTGCCACTGAGGTCGCGGATCATGTCCCGACGTTCGCTGTCGTTGGCGTCCTGATAATCGGTCCACCATTCGCCCAGACCATCGGTCTGTTCGCCGGCGCTTTCGCGCAGCAGCAGGAAGTCGTAACCGGCGCGGAATCGCGGGTTGTCCAGCAACAGATCGGCGCGTTTGCCGCTGCGGCGGGGCAGGCGCTCCTGCATGTCCCAGATCTCGCGGATCGGCATGGTGAAGCGTTTGGGAATCGCGATCCGCTGGCACTGCTCGGCAATCAGCTCGTGTGCCGCTTCCTGCATCGCCGGAATCGGCGGCATGCCACGTTCTTGCAGACGCAGTACGCGGGCTGGCAGGGCAGGCCATAGCAGGGCTGCAAACAGGAACGCCGGGGTCACCGGTTTGTTCTGCTTGATGCGCAGGTCGGTGTTGATCAACGCTTCGCTGATCAAGGTGTGGGTATACGTCGGGTTGTATTCCAGCGCCTCGGCACTGGCCGGGAACAACGGATCAAACAGCTGCAGGTCGACCAGCATCTCGAAGGTGTCCGCGGCATGGCCGGAGAGGAACAACTTGAGTACTTCTTCGAACAGGCGGGCCGACGGGATCTCGCGCAGCATCGGTGCCAGGTCGCGAATCGGCGCGGCGCTGTGTTTTTCGATACCGAAATTCAGCTTGGCGGCGAAACGCACGGCCCGCAACATCCGTACCGGGTCTTCCTGGTAACGTTGCTTCGGATCGCCGATCAGGCGGATCAGGTGATTGCGAATGTCGTGTACGCCGTTGGCGTAGTCGAGGATGCGTTCACTGACCGGGTCGTAATACAGGGCGTTGATGGTGAAGTCGCGACGTTGCGCGTCTTCTTCCAGCGTGCCGTAGACGTTATCGCGCAGGATGCGCCCGCTCTCGTTGCGGGAAGACTGGTTGCTGTCTTCCTCCTCGTCGTTTTGCGGGTGGTTGGCACGGAAGGTCGCGACTTCGATGATTTCGCGGCCAAAGTGGATGTGTACCAGTTTGAAGCGACGGCCGATGATCCGCGCGTTGCGGAATTCGGCCCGGACCTGTTCGGGTGTGGCGCTGGTGGCGACATCGAAGTCTTTTGGCGTGATGCCCAGCAGCATGTCGCGCACGCAACCACCGACCAGGTAAGCCTGGTAACCGGCGTTCTGCAGGCGATCGACGATATTCACCGCATAACGGCTGAATTGCCCCTTTTGCAGCGAATGTTGGCCGCTGTTAAGCACTTCAGGCGTGCTGCGAATGTGTTGCGTATGACGCTTTGGAGAACGGAATGACTGGAACAGCTTCTTCAGCATGGGATGCACTGTTTGAAGGAATGTTCGGCCATAACGAAGAATGACCGCATGATGGGCGGGGATTCTAGCATTTAGTCAGGGGATGGTGTAGGACACAGCAGATATGAGCTGTAGGAGCGGGATTTCTCGAATCGTGGAAACTACAAGGGGAGCCGAAGCTCCCCAAGAAAGTAGTTGCGTGCTCTATTTTTATTTTTGATTCGGGCTTCTTGTTTTTGTTGAGTGCCCTCGCCATGAAGCTTTTCCTTCATGACCCTCCCAATCGGGAGCCAAGAGCAAACGGATTGCTTTGGTCGCTGTGTTGCAGTGATCTTGCGATCCAACCAGTTCAGGCTCTGTCTAGTGACAGTTTTTTGTTGTTCTCGGCCTGGTCGTGGGGCACGCCCCAAATACAACGCCTCTCCAAAAGAATCAGTTAGCTGCGCCTCTCGCCGTCTTGTTTTTATTGTGCGTGAGTCGATTCGTCTTATTTTTATTGTCTTGTGCATTGCTTGTTATTGTTCTTGTACCAAACATATAGCAGGGGGCGTGCCAACTTTTGTGAGACCCAGCAAAACAAGGGCTTGCGTGGTCAGAGCAGGTTTTTCGAGGCCAAAAAAAACCGGGGCTTCGTTACCGTAAGCCCCGGCATCTGTTACGTGAGAAAGCTGAGGTAACAGTTTCTTCACGATTGTCACGTGTTACCCGCACATCAGACAGCTGCGATTCAGCTCTCGCTGGCCACACCGGTCTTGCGCCGCGGAATGCCCAGGCGCTGGCGACGTTCCCACAGGCATTTGCGGCTGACCCCGAGTTTGCGGGCGAGCTCGGTTTCAGTCATGTGGTCCTGGTGTTCGAGAACGAAGTGCTGGAAGTAGTCTTCCAGCGACAGGTCTTCGGTCGGCTCATGGCTGTTGTTCCCGGCATTGTTACCCTGCTGAGGCGCCAGGCCGATGAAGTCGTCTTCTTCCAGATCGCTCAGCTCGATGTCGATACCCAGCAATTCGGCAGAAATCTCCGGGCTCTCGCACAGGATGACCGCACGCTCGACGGCGTTTTCCAGCTCTCGAACGTTACCCGGCCATGAGTAGTGGCGAATCGCCTGCTCGGCGTCCGCGGCGAACCTCAGGTCGGTGCGATTGACTCGCGCACTCTGCCGGGCCAGAAAGGCATTGGCAATTTCGTTGACGTCCGCACCGCGCTCGCGCAAGGCCGGCAGCTTCAGGGCGATCACGTGGAGGCGGTAATACAAGTCTTCACGGAACTGACCGATCTTCGCCAGGCTCTTGAGATCCCGGTGAGTCGCGGCAATCAGGCGTACATCGACCTTCTGCGATTGCACCGAGCCGACCCGGCGAATTTCACCTTCCTGCAACACGCGCAGCAGGCGGGCCTGGGCTTCCAGTGGCAGTTCGCCGATTTCGTCGAGGAACAGGGTGCCGCCATCGGCTGCTTCCACCAGACCGGCACGCCCGGCGCTGGCGCCAGTGAACGCGCCTTTTTCGTGGCCGAACAGTTCGGACTCGATCAGGCTTTCCGGAATGGCCGCGCAGTTCACCGAAATCATCGGTGCCTTGGCGCGCCTGGACAGGTTGTGCAAGGCGCGGGCAACCAGTTCCTTGCCGGTGCCGGACTCGCCCTGGATCAGCACATTGGAATCGGTCGGCGCGACTTTGCGGATCTTGCTGTACAGATCCTGCATCGGCGGGCACGAGCCGATGATGCCGATTTCGCCGTTGCTGTTGTCGATACCCGGTTTCGCCGCGCCATTGCTGGCCTTGCCGGCGACCGGTTCGCTGCTGACCTGTGCCGATTGCCGGTCACGCAGGATGCGCGAGACGGCCTGGAGCATTTCGTCGTGGTCGAACGGCTTGGCGATGTAATCCACCGCACCCATCTTCATCGAGTCGACCGCCGAACGCAGACTGGCGTAGCTGGTCATGATCAGCACCGGAGTGCCCTGACCAAGCTTGATCAGCTCGGTGCCCGGTGCGCCAGGCAGGCGCAGGTCACTGACGATCAGGTCGAACGTGGGAATGGTGAAGCGTTCTTGTGCTTCCTGCACTGAACCGGCTTCGCTGACCTGGTACTGGTTACGTTCCAGCAGGCGGCGCAAGGCGGAGCGGATAATTGTTTCGTCTTCGACGATCAAAATGTGCGGCATTGATTCGATACTCTCGACGGTCTCAGTTCACAGCGGACGTCGCTTCGACATGACGCGGCAAGGTCACCCGGATACGGGTGCCGCGTTGGCTTTGTACATCAGCCGGGCTGTCGATGGTGATTTGTCCATAATGCTCTTCAACGATGGAATAGACCAGTGCAAGGCCCAGACCGGTGCCTTCGCCAGGATCCTTGGTGGTGAAGAAAGGTTCGAACAGTCGGTCCATGATGCTCGAGGGAATACCGCTGCCTTCGTCTTCCACGATCAGGTCGACCGTGTGTTCGCCGGCTTCGCTCTTGACTCGCACCGCGCTGCCGGGAGGCGAGGCGTCGCGGGCGTTCGAGAGCAGGTTGATCAGTACTTGCGCCAGGCGCTGCGGGTCGCCTTCGACCCAATGGTCGGGGTCGCACAGATTGTAGAACTGCACTTCGAAATTGCGTCGGTTCAGGGCCAGCAGGCCTATCGCATCCTGGGCCACTTCGGCCAGACAGACGGGCTCGTCGCTGTGCTGATGACTGCCGGCATGGGCGAAGCTCATCAGCGATTGAACGATGCGCGACACGCGCTTGGTCTGTTCGAGGATCTGCCCGCTGATTTCCTTCAGTTCGCTGTCCTCTTCACGCTCTTCGCGTAGGTTCTGTGCCAGGCAGGCGATGCCGGTGATCGGGTTGCCGATTTCATGGGCGACGCCGGCGGCCAGGCGACCGATGCTGGCCAGACGCTCGGAGTGCACCAGTTTGTCTTCGAGCATCTGGGTTTCGGTCAGGTCTTCCACCAGCAGCACCAGGCCACTGTTTCCCGGTGCGAGGGGTTCATCGATCGCCGCTTTGTGCAGGTTAAGCCAGCGGGTCTGGCCGTCGAGGGCCAGGTGCTGCTTGTGCAAGTGCTCGTCCGGCAGATTGATGAAGCCTTGCAGCAGCGCCTTCCACGGATCGGCGATGGTGCTCAGGCGCGAACCGACCACACGTTGTGCGGCAATCCCGGTCAATTCCTCCATGGCTTTGTTCCACATGAGGATTTCCTGGTCCTTGGCCAGCGAGCAGACGCCCATGGGCAATTCCTGCAAGGTCTGGCGGTGGTAGCGGCGCAGGGCATCGAGTTCGGCGGCAAGGCCGGTCAGGCGCGAGTGGTAATCCTCGAGGCGACTTTCGATGAAGTGGATGTCTTCGGTGACGTAGTTTTCGCCGCCGGCCTTATAAGGCAGGAAGGTTTCGACCATGTCCTGAGCCACGCTCGGCCCCATCAGGCCGGACAGGTTGGCTTCGATCCGGTCACGTAAACGGCGCAGGGCGTACGGTCGGCGCTCGTCGAATGGCAGGTAAAGGTCGCGCAGCGCCTGCTCGACTTCTTTCTGCGCAGCCTTGGCGCCCAGGGGTTTGGCCAGCTGCGTGGCGAACTCCTGGGGCGAGGCGGCGTGCAGTTCGCGGCGTTGCGGGCGGCGCACGTTGTCCACGGCGCAGGCTTCGGCGGCACTGGCTTCTTCGGCGCTGGCGTTGGTGAACAGCGAGATCAGGGTGAACATCAGCACGTTCGCCGCCAGCGAGGCGATGGCTGCCATGTGCCAGCTGGTGTCGTCCAGCACATAAATCATGTTCAGCAGCGGAATGTAGAAGCCCTGCAGATTGCCGACCAACGGCAATAGCATCGTCACCAGCCACACCAGGATGCCCGCCAGTAAACCGGCGATGAAACCGCGGCGGTTGGCGGTCGGCCAGTACAGGACCGACAGCACGCCAGGAAGGAACTGCAGGGTCGCGACAAAGGCGACGATACCGAGGTTGGCCAAGTCCTGCTCGGCACCCAGCAACAGGTAGAAGCCGTAGCCGGCCATGATGATCGCGACAATCAGCGCCCGGCGGGTCCACTTCAGCCAGCGATAGATATTGCCTTCGGCCGGCGGCTGGTAAAGCGGCAGTACCAGGTGGTTCAAGGCCATTCCGGACAGTGCCAGGGTGGTGACGATGATCAGCCCGCTGGCCGCCGACAAGCCTCCGATGTACGCCAGCAGCGCCAGGGCTTTGCTATTGGCGGCGATACCGATGCCCAGGGTGAAATATTCCGGGTTGGTGGTGGCGCCCAGTTTCAGCCCGGCCCAGAGAATCAGCGGCACGGCCAGGCTCATCAACAGCAGGAACAGCGGCAGGCCCCAGCTGGCACTTACCAGTGAGCGCGGGTTGAGGTTCTCGGTAAAGGTCATGTGATACATGTGCGGCATCACGATCGCCGAGGCGAAGAACACCAGCAGCAATGTGCGCCATGGGCCTTCCTGTAGCGGTGTATGCAGGGCGGCGAGGGCGGTCTGGTTCTGCAGCAGCCACAATTCCAGCTGTTGCGGGCCGTCGAATACGCCATACAGCGCATACAGGCCGACGCCGCCAATGGCGATCAACTTGATCACCGACTCGAAGGCAATCGCGAACACCAGGCCCTCATGCTTCTCGCGAGTGGCGATATGGCGCGAGCCAAAGAAAATCGTGAACAGCGTGATCAGTGCGCAGAAGCTCAGGGCCACGCGATGCTGGACCGGTTCGCGGGTGAGAATGCCAATGGAGTCGGCCACCGCCTGGATCTGCAGGGCCAGCAGCGGCAGCACGCCGATCAGCATGAAGATGGTTGTCAGTGCGCCGGCCCAGGTGCTGCGGAAGCGGAAGGCGAACAAGTCGGCCAGCGATGACAGCTGATAGGTGCGGGTGATCTTCAGGATCGGATACAGCAACACCGGTGCCAGCAGGAATGCCCCGGAGACCCCGAGGTAACTGGACAGGAAACCGTAGCCGTACTGATAGGCCAGCCCCACCGTGCCGTAAAACGCCCAGGCACTGGCGTAGACACCCAGCGACAGGGTGTACGTCAGCGGGTGGCGAATGATCGCCCGGGGGATCATGCCCCGTTCGCTGACCCAGGCGACGCCGAACAGCACCGCCAGGTACGCGGCGCTGATCAGGATCATCTGGGTCAGGCTAAAGCTCATCGGCATCTTTTTGGCTCTGCAGGATGAAGGTCACGACGATCAGGATCAGCCAGAGCAGATAAGGGCGATACCAGGCGCCAGTGGCGTCGATCCACCAATCCATGATGGCCGGGGAAAACAGATAAATCCCCACTACCAAAAGCAGGACCAAGCGATAGATGTACATCCCGGCCTCTCTTTTTTACGCGCGTGCCCGAAAACGTGCGGCGATGGTAACGGATGGGCGCGCCACTGCAAGTGTGATCACTGTAGTTGCGCTTCGGGCAGGTTGGGAGTGCGCGGGATCTTCAATGCATCCCAGTGGGCAATGCCCCAGTCCAGCACTTCCCTTGGTGTGGCGTAAGCCAGTTCGGCTTCCGGAATTTGTCCGAGTGCGCGCAGCGCCCGCAGCAACAAGGGCGTCGCCTGATCTTCGGCCAGCGGCGGCGAACGGTAGGATTTGCCGAGTTTGTTGCCATCTGGTTGGGTAATCAGCGGAATATGCAGGTAACGCGGTTGTGGCAGGCCGAGCAACTCTTGCAGGTACAGCTGACGCGGTGTGGAGTCGAGAAGGTCGGCGCCACGGACGATATCGGTAATGCCTTGCCAGGCATCGTCCAGCACCACCGCCAGTTGATAGGCGTAGAGCCCGTCGCGGCGGCGGATCACGAAATCGCCGACTTCCCGGCCCAGGTGCTGGCGGAACTCCCCCTGGACCCGGTCGATAAAGTGGTATTCCAGCTCTGGCACGCGCAGGCGAATCGCGGCATCTTCGGTGCTGTGACCGGCGTTGCGACACAGTCCAGGATAAACACCGTGATACGGCGCAAGCTGTTTGCGCGAACAGGTGCAGGCATAGGCCAGGCCGTGGTTGAACAGGCGGTCGATGACCTCGGCGTAGGCCGCGTGTCGATCGCTTTGGCGGATCATCTCGCCATCCCATTCGAACCCATAGCTTTCCAGGGCCTTGAGAATGGCCGCTTGGGCGCCGGGTTCTTCCCGCGGGGGATCCAGGTCTTCCATGCGCATCAACCAACGACCGCCCACGGCGCGCGCGTCGAGGTACGACGCCAGCGCGGCGACCAGCGAACCGAAATGCAGGTGTCCGCTGGGCGTGGGGGCGAAGCGTCCGATGTAGGCGGGGGAAGTGATGGCAGTCATGGCTGGATATTACTTTGTTGGCGCCTGATAAGCGCACGGCTTGATACCGCTATCGCGAGCAAGCTCGCTCCCACATTTGATCTGCGGCGTTCACAAATCCAGTGTGGGAGCGAGCTTGCTCGCGATGGCGATCTTAAAGTCACAGCAGGTATCAGCAAATATCAGAAACAAAAAAGGAGCGTTCGCACGCTCCGTTCTTCATTCAACCCGACATTACTTGCCGACTTGTTTTTCCTTGATTTCCGCCAAGGTCTTGCAGTCGACACACATGTCGGCAGTAGGGCGGGCTTCCAGTCGCTTGACGCCGATTTCGACGCCGCAGGACTCGCACCAGCCATACTCTTCGTCTTCGATCAATTGCAGGGTCTTATCGATTTTCTTGATCAGCTTGCGCTCGCGATCACGGGCGCGCAATTCGAGGCTGAATTCTTCTTCCTGGCTGGCACGGTCTGCCGGATCCGGGAAGTTGGCCGCTTCGTCTTTCATGTGATCAACCGTACGGTCGACTTCCTGCATCAAGTCCTGTTTCCACTTATTCAGGATCTTGGTGAAGTGAGCGCGCATGGGCTTGCCCATGTATTCCTCGCCCTTCACTTCTTTGTAGGGTTCGAAACCGCTGATCGACTGATTTTGCTGCTTTGCTTGGGTGGGCATGAAATGGACCGCCTCTACTCTTGTAATCCATTGCGCAGGATTGCTCCATCACCGACACCTGCCGGCCCTGCGGCTGCAAGCGGGCGAACTTACCAGATCAAATCGGGCCGCGCTACTCCCGGATGTCGAGGTAGTGGCCTTTGGTGCTTGCAAATGTATGCGAAGCCTTGTCTGGTGGTGCTGGAGACCTGATCAAATATTGATTTTAGTCAAACCTGGGACACACGCTTGAGTCGTTTGAGACCAGAGTTATATGGCTCTGACCGCTTTAGGTTCTCGCTCGTTCCTGCGCTTGGGTAGAATCGATTTTTTTCCCTGTTGAAGGAAGGCTAATGGCTCAGCCCTACAGTGCCCGCAGTCGCGCGATCGAACCTTTCCATGTCATGGCGCTGCTGGCGCGGGCCAATGAACTGCAAGCCGCCGGCCACGACGTGATCCACCTGGAAATAGGCGAGCCGGACTTCATCACCGCCGAGCCGATCATCCAGGCCGGCCAGGCTGCACTGACGGCGGGCAAGACCCGATACACCGCTGCGCGCGGCATCCCTGAGTTGCGCGAGGCCATTTCGGGCTTCTACCAGCAGCGTTATGGGCTGAACATCGATCCGCAGCGAATCCTGATCACGCCCGGCGGTTCAGGCGCGCTGTTGCTGGCCAGCGCGTTGCTGGTGGACCCGGGCAAGCACTGGCTGCTGGCGGACCCGGGATACCCGTGCAACCGGCATTTCCTGCGGCTGGTGGAAGGCGCGGCGCAGCTTGTTCCTGTCGGTCCGGAGGTGCGTTATCAGCTGACGCCTGATCTGGTGGCCCGTCATTGGGACCGCGACAGTGTCGGTGCCCTGGTGGCGTCACCGGCCAACCCGACCGGGACCATCCTGACTCGCGACGAACTGGCGGGACTGTCCGACGCAATCAAGGCGCGCCACGGCCATCTGGTGGTGGACGAGATCTATCACGGCCTGACCTACGGCACAGATGCGGCCAGCGTGCTGGAAGTCGATGACAGCGCCTTTGTCCTGAATAGTTTTTCAAAGTATTTCGGCATGACCGGCTGGCGACTCGGCTGGCTGGTGGCACCCGAAGCCGCGGTCGGTGAGCTGGAAAAACTCGCCCAGAACCTCTACATCAGCGCCCCAAGCATGGCCCAGCACGCCGCGCTGGCGTGCTTTGAACCGGCAACCATCAGCATTCTGGAAGAGCGTCGCGCCGAATTTGGCCGGCGTCGGGATTTCCTGCTGCCGGCCCTGCGGGAATTGGGCTTCGGGATCGCCGTGGAACCGGAAGGGGCTTTCTATTTGTACGCCGATATCAGCAAGTTCGGCGGTGATGCCTTCGCGTTCTGCCGGCATTTCCTGGAAATCGAACATGTGGCGATCACCCCTGGGCTGGACTTCGGGCGTTATCAGGCCGGACATCACGTGCGCTTTGCCTACACCCAAAGCCTGCCGCGCTTGCAGGAAGCGGTGGAGCGGATCGCTCGCGGTTTGAAGAGCTGGCAAGGCTGATGCGCTTTCATCCTCCACTCGAAGAAGGTCGTCTGATCCGTCGCTACAAGCGTTTTCTCGCCGATATCGAGACCGTTGGCGGCGAGTTGCTGACTATTCACTGCCCGAACACGGGCTCGATGCTCAATTGCCAGGTCGAGGGCGGGCAGGTCTGGTTCAGTCGTTCCAATGACCCGAAACGCAAATTGCCCGGCACCTGGGAAGTTGGCGAGACCCCCCAGCGGCGGCTGTTTTGCGTGAACACCGGGCGGGCCAACGGCTTGATCGAGGAGGCGTTGCGCGCAGGCGTCATCACCGAACTGAACGGCTTTACCGAGCTGAAACGCGAAGTCGCCTATGGCCAGGAAAGCAGCCGCATCGATTTTCGCCTCGATTACCCGAGCGGACCGGCCTATGTGGAAGTCAAAAGTGTCACCCTGGGTTACGACGAATCGTTGGTGGCGGCATTTCCCGATGCCGTGACCCAGCGCGGCGCCAAGCATTTGCGCGAGTTGGCCCATCTGGCCCGGGACGGGATTCGCGCGGTGCAGTTGTACTGCGTGAACCTCACCGGGATCGAAGCGGTGCGTCCTGCCGAAGAAATCGATTCAGCCTACGCCGCCGCACTGCGTGAGGCCGTGGCCTGTGGGGTCGAGGTGCTGGCCTACGGCGTTCGGTTGACCCATGAAGAGATGGTGGTCGATCGACGACTGGAGGTGTTGCTCAACGGTTAAAGAGTGACCCAGATCCCCTGGTCGTCCTCGCGGCAGTCGACGCTGGCCAGGGATTGCCCGGCGCACGGGCCGGCGACGCATTCGCCGTCTTCGATCAGAAACAGTGCGCCGTGGGTGGCGCATTGGATCAGGCTGTTACTGGGGTCGAGAAACTGGTTGGGGGTCCATTCCAGTCCGACGCCACGGTGTGGACAGCGATTGATATAGACATAGACCCGGCCGCCCCGGCGCACGGCGAACAGCTTCTGGCCGTCGATCTCGAAACCGCGGCTGCTGTCATCGGCCAGCTCGAGGCCCGCGCAAAGAAACTTCATGTCTATCCTCAAGTGTCGCGTCTGGTGACCGGATATGTCCGAGCTTGACGTTCAAATGCAAACAATTATCAAATGGCCGCTTCACCCATTGGGCGGTGCTGGTGCCGGATGCCGAGGATACTTGGCCTGTCATCTCGATGCCTGGGAAAACTTTCAAGGAAGCTGTTTATGCGCCTGAGTACCCGTGTTGCTGCGCTCTGTGTCGGACTTCTGGTCAGTCATTGCGTCGCAGCGGCCGAGTTGCCACAACGCTGGGTCAGTGCCGGTGGCGCGCTGTCGGAGTGGGTCAGCGCCCTCGGTGGAGAATCAAAACTGGTCGGAGTCGATACCACGAGCCAGCACCCTGAATCCCTGAAGGCATTGCCCAGTATCGGTTATCAACGGCAATTGTCGGCGGAGGGTATTTTAAGCTTGCGCCCGCAGATCCTGATCGGCACCGAAGAAATGGGCCCGCCGCCGGTGCTTTCGCAGGTTCGCAGTGCTGGCGTGCAAGTCGAACTGTTCTCCGCCCAGCCGGATCTGCCGACCTTGCAGGGTAATCTGCAACACTTGGGCAAGTTGCTTGGCGCGCAAGACCGGGCGGCGCAACTGATTCAGGCGTATCAGCAGCAACTCGAACAGCAAAAGGTCCGGGTCACTCGCGCGCAGTTGAAGGAAAAATCGCCGGGCGTCCTGTTGTTGCTCGGCCACGCCGGTGGCAAACCGCTGATCGCCGGCAAGGACACTGCCGCCGACTGGTTGCTGCAAAAAGCCGGCGGGCACAATCTGGCAACACATACCGGCTACAAGCCTTTTTCTGTCGAATCGCTGGTCAGTCTTGATCCCGACGTGCTGGTGTTTGCCGATCGTGCGCTTTCAGGTGATGCGGCGAGGGCAGCCCTGTTCAAGGAAAATCCGATCCTGTCCTCGACCCGTGCGGCCAAGGATGGGCGAGTCATGGAGCTCGATCCCACCTTGCTGGTGGGTGGTCTCGGGCCGCGGTTGCCCGAGGCATTGAAGTCACTGTCTGGCGCCTTCTTCCCCGGTTCCGCCGGCCAATGACCATTCTGGTTAAACCGCGTGCGTTGTTTCTTGGCTTGAGCCTGCTGTGTTTGCTTGCGATATGGCTGTCGTTGGCGCTGGGGCCTGTCAGCTTGCCGCTGTTCGATACCTTGCGCGCGGCGTTGCGGCTGATCGGCTTGCCCATTGCGCCCGACGGGCTGGAGCAGGCCGAGCTGATCCTCGGACAGATTCGCCTGCCGCGAACCCTGTTGGGTTTGGCAGTGGGGGCCGTTTTGGCGTTGTCTGGCGTCGCGATGCAGGGACTGTTTCGTAACCCTCTGGCCGATCCGGGGCTGGTGGGGGTTTCCAGTGGCGCGGCGCTGGGCGCGGCGATTGCGATAGTCGGCGGTTCGATATTCGGCGGCCTGCCGGAATCCTTCGGGCCTTATCTGTTATCGCTGTGCGCATTTATTGGCGGGCTCGGCGTAACGGCGCTGGTGTATCGGCTGGGTCGGCGCAACGGGCAGACCCATGTCGCGACCATGCTATTGGCGGGTATTGCGTTAACGGCGCTGGCCGGTTCCGCCGTCGGGCTGTTTACCTATCTGGCCGACGACGCGACCCTGCGCACGCTGACGTTCTGGAACCTGGGCAGCCTGAACGGCGCCAGCTATGCGCGACTCTGGCCATTGCTGCTGATCACTGTCGGCGTCGCGCTGTGGCTGCCGCGCCGGGCCAAGGCCTTGAATGCGCTGCTGTTGGGCGAATCCGAAGCCGGTCACCTTGGGATCGATGTCGAAGGGCTCAAGCGCGAGCTGGTGTTCTGCACGGCGCTGGGCGTCGGCGCGGCGGTTGCGGCGGCGGGGATGATCGGCTTTGTCGGGCTGGTGGTGCCGCACCTGGTACGTCTGCTGGCCGGTCCTGATCATCGCGTGCTGTTGCCGGCGTCGCTGCTGGCGGGAGGCAGTCTCCTGTTGTTTGCCGATCTGGTCGCACGACTGGCGCTGGCGCCGGCCGAGTTGCCGATCGGCATCGTCACGGCCTTCATCGGTGCGCCGTTTTTTCTATATTTACTGCTCCGGGGGCGTGCCTGATGTTGCGAACGCAGAATCTGCAAATCCGTCGGGGGCGCAAGATCGTATTGACCGACGTCACGCTCGAGGTCAAGCCGGGCGAAGTCCTGGGTGTGCTGGGGCCCAATGGTGCCGGGAAAAGCACCTTGCTCGGTGCCTTGTGCGGCGAGTTGCAGGCTGATCAGGGCAGTGTCTGGCTTGAGGAGCGCGAGCTGAGCGACTGGGCGGGGGCGCTGCGAGCCCAGCGCCTGGCCGTGCTGCCGCAGGTATCGACCCTGGACTTCGCCTTTCGCGTCGAAGAAGTGGTCGGCATGGGCCGCTTGCCCCATCAGAGCGGCCGGGTCCGCGATGATGAAATCGTCGCCGCCGCCTTGCAGGCTGCCGATGCCGGGCATTTGACCGGCCGCAGCTACCTGGCCTTGTCCGGCGGCGAACGCCAGCGAGTGCATCTGGCGCGGGTACTGGCACAACTCTGGCCGGGCGAGGCGGGGCAGACCCTGTTGCTCGATGAGCCGACCTCGATGCTCGACCCGCTGCACCAGCACACCACCCTGCAAGCGGTGCGCGAATTTGCCGATCGCGGCGCGGCGGTATTGGTGATCCTGCATGATCTGAACCTGGCGGCGCGCTATTGTGATCGCCTGTTACTGCTCGAAGGCGGGCGCCCGGTGGCGCTCGATACACCGGAGCAGGTGTTGCGTCCGGAACCGCTCAAGGCGGTCTTCGGCCTGGAAGTGCTGGTGCAACAGCATCCGGAGCGTGGGCATCCGCTGATCATCGCCCGCTGAGTTTTCAAAGGAGTGGGTGCATGCGTGTCATGTTGATTCTGGCAATGCTGGTGCTGAGTGCTTGCCAGCATGTTTTGGCACCGCCCCCGGTCGTCGGTGAGATCCGCGACTTGCGCAGCGGTCAGAGCCTGACGCCACAGGAACTGGTTGCTCGCTTGGCCAAGCCTTCGCGACTGATCGTAGGTGAACAGCATGACAATCGCGACCACCATGCACTGCAACTGTGGTTGTTGCAGGCATTGGGTGAGCGCCGACCTCAAGGCAGCCTGCTGCTGGAAATGCTCACGCCGGACCAGCAGCCACGCGTCGATAAGGTTCGCCACGCTTCGGCACCCCCGGCGGATTTGCCCGCTGCGTTGGCCTGGCAGGATGGCTGGGACTGGGATTTGTACGGGCCGATCGTTCGCTTCGCCCTGTCCCAGCCGTATCCGCTGCTGTCCGCTAATCTGGCGACACCGCAAGTCCGGGCTATCTATACCAACCCTCCCACCTTGAGCGGCTCGCGCTCCAACGCGTCTTCGGTCAAGGACGAACTGCTGCAGCAAGTCAGCGATTCCCATTGCGGCCTGCTGCCCAAATCGCAGATGCCGGCAATGCTTGCCGTTCAGCAGCAACGCGACCGGCGCATGGCTGAACGTTTGCTCGCAGCACCGGAGCCTTCAGTGCTTTTTTCCGGAGCTTTCCATGCGCGCAAGGACGTCGGCGTGCCGATTCACCTGCTGGATCTGGGTGCAGCTGAGGCGCCGACGGTATTGATGCTGGCTCAGCAGGGCGGTGAGGTCACACCGGCGATGGCCGATTACGTCTGGTATACGCCTGTCACGCCAGCAACGGATTACTGCGCGCAGATGCGCAAACAGTTTGGAAAGTGATCGAGTGACTTTTCCACAGGCAAAAAAAGACCCGGCAAGAGCCGGGTCAAATAACCGTGATTAGCCTGATGAGGAGATATCTGAGAGTCCGAACCAAGGGCTTTTCAAATATCGACCAGTCTCGCGACCAGTTGTGATAATCATAGCGATTCTCATTACCAAGTCAACAGCTGATTTTTCATTTGCTTGAAATTAGTCTTCAGTTCGTTGGAGGGCCCCGTAATCATTGGGCCGCAGGTCCATTCAGTTTTTGTGACGGGATGAAATGGCTTCCAGTTGTTTATTCAGGGCTTCCTTGCGTTCGGCAGGAATATCGTTCCAGTGCACGTCCATCAAGGCGCCTTCGATCGCATACAACAACACCTTGGACGCCCGAAACCCGCGGGTGCGCACGGCCCGATAAGCGTCCACCGCCCCCAGGCGACGCAAGTCCGAGGCGCTGTGGATGCCCACGGCATGCAGCCACTGCGCTGACGTCTTGCCAAGATTCTTCAGGTGCTGCAGTTCATCATTCATCAAGCCTCCTTGCGACGGCCGAACGGTGCGTGGGCGAGCTTCTCAGGAGTGTAGCCATCAGCAGGAAAAGCGTGATTGTTTGCTTGGTTTCGATGCAAATGCTTCTAAGAGCGGGGCGCCTGGCGCTGAAGGAATGCAGGAGAGGAGGGCAACACAAAACACGGTGGGAGCCAGACCAGCTTGCCGGCGAAGAGGGTGTGTCAGTCAATGATGATGTTGCCTGACCCACCGCTTTCGTCGGAACGCCGCCCGGAGCAGGCTCGCTCCCACAGTGGATAGAGTCGTGTCAGGGAGGTGATGCGGGTCTCAGCGGATACGGTAGCGCAGGCGTGTGCCGAAATTCATCGACATCAGAATTTCATCCGCACTCAACTCTGGCGGGAAGTAGGCGCCGGAGATTTGCGCATGGGCCAGGCTTGCTCCTTCGAGGATCGAGTGGCTGAAGTCGATGCCGCGCAAGTCGGCGGAGCGGAAGTAGGCATTGCTGAAGTCGATGCGGTCGGCGTTCAGTTCACGCAGATCGAGCCCCCGGAAATCGCCACCGACCATGTCGATGATGCCTTCCACGGGGCGTTCTTTGTTGAAACCTGTGATGTCGTCTTTGTGCAGCAAGGCATAAAGCGGAGTGTCGAGAAGTCTGGGCTGGCTCATGTCACATCACCTGTTGGTTTATGACGCCAGTGTAGTGCCGCTATCTGACGGCCGTGAAGCCGGTGAGGGCTTCACGGTTCAAATACGTCCTACAGGCCCGGCAGGCGCTGGCGAATTTGCGCGACAACGGTGTCCAGGGTCCCGCTTTCGTTGGTCTGCACGCGTTTGCTGCAGAGGATCTCTGCTGGCGTCAACGCTTCGCGGCTGGCTTGCTGCGCTTCGATAATGGCCAGGTTGGCGTCGGAAGGGTCCGTGTTGTCTGCCTGACGCAGCGCCAGCCAGCCCTCGATCACTGCTTGCGGTGCATTGCAATCAAGGATCAGGAAGGGCGCACCGGTGGCCTCGGCGACTTTCGCTGCGCCGTCGCGCTGTTCGCGTTTGAGGTAAGTGGCATCGACTACCACCGGGAAGCCGGCATGCAGGATCACCGCGGCAATTTCATGCAGGCGGCTGTAGGTGGCGACGCTGGCGTCGGCACTATAGATGCCAGCCTGCGGGTCGTTGACGACGGTTTGCTCGCCGAACAGGCGTTTGCGTTCCACATCCGAGCGCAAGCGAATGGCGCCCAGTGCTTCTACCAGGCGCAAGGCCACTCGGCTCTTGCCGACCGCGGACACGCCGTGGGTAATCGCCATGAAGCGCGAAGGAATGGTGCTGTAGCTTTCCGCCAGGTTGGCGTAGTTGCGGTACTGGCGCAGGGTGGTGGCGCGTTGTACCGGGTCGGCCTCGGCCGGCATGCTGAACAGGCTGACCTTGGCGCGCACCAGTGCGCGGTAGGCTTTATAGAAGTTCAGCAGTTCGAGGCCCTGGTAATCGCCGGTCAGCTCCAGGTATTGGCTGATGAAGCGACGCGCCAGGCTTTTTAGGCCGCGGTCCTCGAGGTCCATCGCGAGGAAACCGGTGTCGGCATAAACGTCGGTGAAACGGAACGGTTCGTTGAACTCGATGCAGTCGAAGATCACGACCTTGTCGTCGATCACCGTGGCGTTGCCCAAGTGGATATCACCGTGGCATTCGCGAATGAAACCGTCCGCCTTGCGCTGGGCGAACAGTGGCTGGAGGCGGTCGAAGCTGCTTTCGGCCCAGGCTTGCAGGGCATCGAGTTGCAACAGGTCGGCCTTGTCGCGCAGGAACGGGCGTATCTGTTCGAAGTTCTGGCGCACCGGCGCCATGACGCTGTCCGGGGTGCCGGCTTCGTGTTCAGCGGGCACTTTCGGCGCATTGAGGTGGAACTGGGCGATCTGTGCGGCCATCTCGTCGATGTGCGTGGTGGTCAATTCGCCATTGGCCTGCAGCGTGCTGAGCAAACCGGATTGCGGGAACTGACGCATTTTCAGGGCGTAATCGACAACCGGGCCATCGCCGCCGAGCTGGGGGGCTTCGGCACTGCCGGTGATTGGTAACACTTCGAGATACAAATCGTTGGTCAGGCGCTGGTTCAAACGCAGCTCTTCACCGCAGAAATGCCCGCGAGCCTCGAGGCTGGTGAAGTCCAGAAAGCCGAAATTAACCGGCTTCTTCAATTTATAAGCAAAGGGGCCTGTGAGAATGACCCAGGAGATATGGGTCTCGATGACCTGGAACCCATCCACGGGATGCGGGTAGAGGGCGGGGTTTTGCAGGGCAGCGATCAGGGACTGGGTCACAGGCATTCCTTCAGAGTCTGGGGAAAATTCACGGCGGTCATTATGGCCGCAAGTCCGGCTGACGCAAACCTCGGAGGGCTTCTGTCGAGTATCAATAAAGTGCGTATAATCCGCCGCCATGACTCGTACTCGATCCCCCCGCACCCCCAAGAAACCACCTTCCAGAGGCCTGAGCCCCTGGCTGGGCTGGGCCCTTAAACTCAGTCTGGTCGGCCTCGTGGTGCTCGCCGGATTCGCGGTTTACCTCGACGCCGTGGTCCAGGAGAAGTTTTCCGGCAAGCGCTGGACCATCCCGGCCAAGGTGTACGCGCGCCCGCTCGAGCTGTTCGTCGGACAAAAGCTCAGCAAGGCTGACTTTCTGACCGAACTCGATGCCTTGGGCTATCGTCGTGAAAGCGTGAGCAACGGCCCCGGCGCTGCAGCGGTCAATGGCAACACCGTCGACTTGAATACCCGTGGCTTCCAGTTTTATGAAGGACTGGAGAGCGCCCAGCCTGTGCGTGTGCGATTCTCCGGCGACTATGTGGCTGAACTCTCGGGGGCCAAGGGTACGAAGGTTTCCGTGGTGCGGCTGGAGCCGCTCCTAATCGGCGGGATTTACCCCAAGAATCTCGAAGACCGCATTCTGATCAAGATCGATCAGGTCCCGCCATACCTGCTGGAAACCCTGGTTGCCGTGGAAGACCGGGACTTTTATAGCCATTGGGGCGTGTCGCCCAAGTCGATTGCCCGGGCCGTCTGGGTCAACACCTCTGGCGGCAAGATGACCCAGGGCGGCAGTACCCTGACGCAACAGCTGGTGAAAAATTTCTACCTGACCAGCGAACGCAGCCTGACCCGCAAGCTCACCGAAGCCATGATGGCGATGTTGCTTGAGCTGCATTACGACAAACGAGAAATTCTTGAGGCTTACCTCAACGAAGTGTTCGTCGGTCAGGATGGTCAGCGCGCCGTACACGGGTTCGGTCTGGCCAGCCAGTTCTTCTTCGGGCAGCCGTTGTCCGAACTGAAACTGCACCAGGTCGCCATGCTGGTGGCCATGGTCAAGGGACCTTCCTATTACAACCCGCGCCGCAACCCGGAGCGGGCGCTCGAGCGACGCAATTTGGTGCTCGATGTCCTTGAGCAACAAGGTGTCGCCACCGCCGAGCAGGTCGCGGCGGCGAAGAAAATGCCATTGGGCGTGACCACTCGCGGAAAATTGGCCGACAGCTCGTTCCCCGGTTTCCTCGACCTGGTCAAGCGTCAGCTGCGCCAAGACTATCGCGACGAAGACTTGACCGAAGAAGGCCTGCGGATTTTCACCAGCTTCGATCCGATCCTGCAGATGAAAGCCGAGGCCTCGGTCGATGACACCTTCAAGCGCCTGGCCGGGCGCAAGGGTTCGGATGAAGTCGAAGCGGCGATGGTCGTGACCAACCCGGAAACCGGCGAAGTCCAGGCCATGATCGGCAGTCGTCAGGCGGGCTTCGCCGGCTTCAACCGGGCGCTGGATGCGGTGCGACCGATCGGTTCGTTGATCAAGCCAGCGGTATATCTGACAGCCCTCGAGAAACCGAGCCAGTACACCTTGACCAGTTGGCTGTCGGACGACTCCTTCTCGGTCAAAGGGGCGGATGGCCAGGTCTGGAAGCCGCAGAACTATGATCGCCGTTCCCATGGCACGGTGTTCCTTTATCAAGGCCTGGCGCATTCCTACAACCTGTCGACCGCACGTCTCGGTTTGGCGGTGGGCGTGCCCAATGTCCTGAAGACCTTGGCACGTCTGGGGGTGAGTCGCGAGTTCCCGGCCTTCCCGTCGATGTTGCTGGGGGCTGGTGGCCTGACGCCGATCGAAGTGGCAACCATGTACCAGACCTTGGCCAACGGCGGCTTCAATACGCCAATGCGCGGGATTCGCAGCGTGCTGACGGCCGAAGGCGAGCCGCTCAAGCGTTATCCGTTCCAGATCCAGCAGCGCTTCGACCCGGCCTCCATTTACCTGGTCCAGAACGCAATGCAGCGGGTCATGCGTGAAGGCACCGGCAGTTCGGTTTATAACGTATTACCCAAGACCCTGACGCTGGCCGGCAAGACCGGTACCAGTAACGATTCGCGAGACAGCTGGTTCGCCGGTTTCAGCCAGGATCTGCTGGCCGTGGTCTGGCTGGGGCGTGATGACAACGGCAAGACGCCATTCACCGGTGCCACCGGTGCGTTGCAGGTCTGGACCAGTTTCATGCGCAAGGCCGATCCGCTGCCGCTGGACATGCCGCAGCCGGACAACATCGTTCAGGCCTGGGTTGATTCGCGAACTGGCCAAGGCTCTGATGCCAACTGCCCAGGCGCGGTGCAGATGCCGTATATTCGCGGCAGCGAACCGCCTCCCGGCGCCGCCTGCGGTGGTGAAAGCCCCGTGTCTGGCGAAACGGTGATGGATTGGGTCAAGGGCTGGATGAACTAAGCAAAGAGGGTTTCAAGTGAAAAAGTGGTTGATTCCAGCGGTTACCGCCGTGGCTTTGCTCAGCGGTTGCTCCACCGTACAGCGCGGTTCCATTCCGGTTGTGGATTCCGGCAGCGCCGTTTCCAATAGCGAACGGATTCAGGCGAATGGCGGTTACCGTCAAACGACGGTCCAGCGTCCCGCGCAAAACCAGACTCAGGCGATTCCGCAGGGCGATACTGGTGTGGTGGTGATGGTACCGGGTGGCGGTGCAGTGGCATCGGCACCGATCAGCACGACGCCGATTACTCCGGGGCCGATTACTCCCGGTCCGGTCAACACTGCGCCGGTTCAGTCCGCGCCGATCAATCAGGGCAGCTACAGCATGCCGTCGACGCCAAGCGGGATCCCGTCGTCAAGCTCGGGTGGCCTGTCCGCCGATGAGCAACTGGACGGCCCGGTACTGGCGTTGCTGACCACCGCTCAACAGCAACAGGCAGGCGGCGATCTCAATGGTGCGTCCTCCAGTCTTGAGCGCGCCCAGCGTGTTGCGCCGCGTGAGCCGCAGGTGCTTTATCGCCTGGCTCAGGTACGCATGGCCCAAGGCGATGCCGCGCAAGCCGAGCAATTTGCCCGTCGCGGCCTGACCTTTGCCAATGGTCGTCCGGCACTTCAGGCCAGCTTGTGGGAGTTGATCGCCCAGTCGCGTGAGAAGCAGGGCGATTCCGCCGGTGCTGCATTGGCCCGTCAAAAGGCCAAGGTTTCGTCGTGATGGATGCACGCTTTCCGAAGATTGCCGAGCAGCTACTGCTGATCGAGCGTGAGCTGCGGGTTCAGGGGTGGTGGGACGAGGTCCCACCCTCTGCTGAAGCGCTTTGCAGTGTCGAGCCGTTCTCGGTCGATACGCTGGATTTCGAGCAGTGGCTGCAATGGATCTTCCTGCCGCGAATGAAGGTCATCCTCGAACAGGATCTGCCATTGCCCAATGCATCGGGGATTCAGGAGATGGCGGAAATGGTCTTCGCCGCCCGTAATGTCCAGGGCAGGGATCGGCAGCTGCAGGTCTTGCTCAAGGAGTTCGACCTGCTGATAACTGCCTCCCGCTGACGCGCTTACTGGCAGTTATCGGCAATCTGTTTCTGTGTTTCGGTGATGCGTTCCTGGCGTGTCTGGTCGGTCAGGCGGCGCATCTCGCCGTCAATCTCTTCCCGTAGTCGTGGATTGTTCTGCAGTTGAGCGAGGTTGGTCCGTGCCTGCTCGCAGAATATCTTGAGCTGGGCTTGCTGCTCGGTCACCTGCTTTTTCACTGTCTTGTCGATGGCCTGCTGATCGCCGAGCACGTTGCTGCGCGCAGGTGCGGGCGGTTTGCCGGCGGGCGAGGCGGGCGTGACCACCGTGGTGGCTTGCTGCCCCTGAGGCGGCTGCGCACCGAAATGGGTAACACCCTGGGCGTCGACCCATTTGTAGATCTGGCCGGCCATGCACAAAGGGCTCACGCCGATCAGCAGGCCGATGGTCAGGAAAAACGTTCGCATGCCATTTCCTTGTCTTGGGTTGCGCAATTGAAGCTAACACAGTTGCTGTTTAGCGGTTTTTTCTTGCTTTCTCATGTACTTGGTTCAATAAAGCACATAGACGACTTGACTTGCAGGGGACGAAACAGAAGAATCCAAAGTCCGCTGTAGAGGGACTGCCAGAAGCAGACCCACTCGGTAGATCATGAGGCGCACATCCGCGCCGACCTGTTACACCCGCAACGCGTTACCTCGCGCTGGGTGGGAAAGGCCCGCAACACTTGGGACGATCCCAATACTTGCTCAGTCAGTGCTGACGTAGTCGGCGACCACCGTCGCTCATGCTCTGCCGAGAAGTAAACCTATTAAGACCCGTCCTCTTTCATGTGGGCGGTATTCTGGCGTTTTAGAGGTGAACAACGTGGAGCTTTTATCTGGCGGTGAGATGCTCGTCCGCTTTTTGCGTGACGAAGGCGTCAAGTACATCTACGGGTACCCGGGTGGTGCTCTTCTTCATGTCTACGATGCCCTGTTCAAAGAACCGGAAGTGACTCACATCCTGGTTCGTCACGAGCAGGCTGCGACCCATATGGCTGACGGTTATGCCCGTGCCACCGGTAAAGCCGGTGTGGTACTGGTGACCTCGGGCCCGGGCGCAACCAACGCCATCACCGGTATTGCCACGGCCTACATGGACTCCATTCCGATGGTGATCATTTCCGGCCAGGTGCCTAGCACCATGGTAGGTACCGATGCGTTCCAGGAAACCGACATGATCGGTATCTCCCGGCCGATCGTGAAGCACAGCTTCATGATCAAGCACGCTTCGGAAATCCCGGAAGTCATGAAGAAAGCGTTCTACCTGGCGCAATCCGGTCGTCCTGGTCCGGTCGTTGTCGATATTCCGAAAGACATGACCAACCCGGCCGAGAAGTTCGAATACATCTTCCCGAAAAAAGCCAAGCTGCGTTCATACAGCCCGGCCGTTCGCGGTCACTCCGGGCAAATCCGCAAGGCAGCCGAAATGCTCCTGGCGGCCAAGCGTCCTGTGATGTACGCAGGTGGCGGTGTGATCCTCGGTGGTGGCTCCGCGCCGCTGACCGAATTGGCGAAGATGCTCAACCTGCCCGTGACCAATACCCTGATGGGCCTGGGTGCCTACCCTGGCACCGACCGTCAGTTCATCGGCATGCTCGGCATGCACGGCAGCTACACCGCCAACCTGGCGATGCACCATGCCGACGTGATCCTTGCGGTCGGCGCGCGGTTTGACGACCGCGTGATCAATGGCGCGTCGAAGTTCTGCCCGAATGCCAAGATCATTCACATCGACATCGACCCGGCTTCGATTTCCAAGACCATCAAGGCAGACGTGCCAATCGTCGGTCCGGTCGAGAGCGTCCTGACCGAAATGGTCGCGATCCTCAAGGAAATCGGCGATACCCCGAACAAGGAGTCCGTTGCCAGCTGGTGGAAGCAAGTCGATGAGTGGCGCGGTGATCGTGGCCTGTTCCCTTATGACAAGGGCGACGGCAGCATCATCAAGCCGCAGACCGTGATCGAAACCCTGTGCGAAGTGACCAAGGGCGATGCCTTTGTGACCTCCGACGTGGGCCAGCACCAGATGTTCGCCGCGCAGTACTACAAGTTCAACAAGCCGAACCGCTGGATCAATTCCGGTGGTCTGGGCACCATGGGCTTCGGCTTCCCGGCGGCCATGGGCATCAAGTTGAGCTTTCCGGATGACGACGTCGCCTGCGTAACGGGCGAGGGCAGCATCCAGATGAACATTCAGGAACTGTCGACCTGCCTGCAATACGGTCTGCCGGTAAAAATCGTCATTCTGAACAACGGCGTGCTGGGTATGGTTCGCCAGTGGCAGGACATGAGTTACGGCAGCCGTCACTCGCACTCCTACATGGAATCGCTGCCCGACTTCGTCAAGCTGGCAGAGGCCTATGGTCACATCGGCGTGCGCATCACCGACTCCAAGGATCTGAAGTCGAAGATGGAAGAGGCATTCGCCATGAAGGATCGCCTGGTGGTGATCGATATTTCGGTCGACACCAGCGAGCACGTCTACCCGATGCAGATCAAAGACGGCTCGATGCGCGATATGTGGCTGAGCAAGACGGAGCGTACTTAATCATGCGGCACATTATTTCCTTGCTTCTGGAAAACGAACCGGGCGCCCTGTCTCGCGTAGTCGGCCTGTTCTCACAGCGCAACTACAACATCGAAAGCCTGACCGTGGCACCTACCGAAGACCCGACCCTGTCGCGTCTGACGCTGACCACGGTCGGGCACGATGAAGTCATCGAGCAGATCACCAAGAACCTGAACAAGCTGATCGAAGTGGTCAAATTGGTCGACCTGTCGGAGAGTGCTCACATCGAGCGCGAACTGATGCTGGTCAAGGTCAAGGCCACCGGCGCCCAGCGCGCCGAGATCAAGCGCACCACCGATATTTACCGTGGGCAGATCGTCGATGTCAGCGCAAGCGTGTATACCGTTCAACTGACCGGTACCAGCGACAAGCTCGACAGCTTCATTCAGTCCATTGGCACCGCATCGATCCTGGAAACCGTCCGCAGCGGCGTAACCGGTATTGCCCGCGGCGACAAAGTACTCAGCATCTAAACCAAATTAGCGAATGGCCTGAACGGCCTGGATATATAGGGGAATTTCATGAAAGTTTATTACGAGAAAGACTGCGACCTGTCGATCATCCAGGGCAAGAAAGTTGCCATCATCGGCTACGGTTCCCAGGGCCACGCCCAAGCGTGCAACCTGAAAGACTCCGGCGTTGACGTGACTGTTGGTCTGCGTAAAGGCTCGGCCACCGTTGCCAAAGCCGAAGCTCATGGCCTGAAAGTGACTGACGTTGCTTCCGCTGTAGCCGCTGCCGACCTGGTCATGATCCTGACCCCGGACGAGTTCCAGTCCGCGCTGTACAAGAACGAAATCGAGCCGAACATCAAGAAAGGCGCCACCCTGGCCTTCTCCCACGGCTTCGCGATCCACTACAACCAGGTTGTGCCGCGCGCTGACCTCGACGTGATCATGATCGCGCCGAAAGCACCGGGCCACACCGTGCGTTCCGAGTTCGTCAAAGGCGGCGGTATCCCTGACCTGATCGCTATCTACCAGGATGCTTCCGGCAACGCCAAAAACGTTGCGCTGTCCTACGCCGCTGGCGTGGGTGGCGGTCGTACCGGCATCATCGAAACCACCTTCAAGGACGAGACCGAAACCGACCTGTTCGGCGAACAAGCCGTTCTGTGCGGCGGTACCGTCGAGCTGGTCAAAGCCGGTTTCGAAACCCTGGTTGAAGCTGGCTACGCGCCGGAAATGGCCTACTTCGAGTGCCTGCACGAACTGAAGCTGATCGTTGACCTCATGTACGAAGGCGGTATCGCCAACATGAACTACTCGATCTCCAACAACGCCGAGTACGGCGAGTACGTGACCGGCCCGGAAGTGATCAACGCCGAATCCCGTCAGGCCATGCGCAACGCCCTGAAACGTATTCAGGACGGCGAATACGCCAAGATGTTCATCAGCGAAGGCGCCACCGGCTATCCTTCGATGACCGCCAAGCGTCGTAACAACGCCGCTCACGGTATCGAAATCATCGGCGAGCAACTGCGCTCCATGATGCCGTGGATCGGTGCCAACAAGATCGTCGACAAAGCCAAAAACTAAGTCGCGCACTTGTACGGAAAACGCGGCCTTGGCCGCGTTTTTTCGTTTGGCCGGCCGGTTCTGGTATAAAGCTGCATCGTTTGCGGCCGAACCCTCGTCCCAGACACCTGTCCAAACTTTCCACACCGTTGCAAGGTAATGTCCATGAGCGAACGTCCCGAAGAGCCAAACCAGGCTTCTGACGCCGAAAGCCTGCTGCCCATCGATGAACACATCGAGGAAGGGCATGACGCTGAAGGTCGTAAAGTCCGGCATCGTGGTATCTATCTTCTGCCGAATCTGTTCACCACTGCGAACCTGTTCGCAGGGTTTTATTCCATCATCAACTCGATGAGCGCCCAGAGCGCCTTGAGTGCCGGCGATGCTATTGGCGCGAGCAAGTATTTTGCGTTTGCCGCGATCGCGATTTTCGTCGCCATGGTGCTCGATGGTCTCGACGGTCGTGTGGCCCGCATGACCAATACCCAGAGCGCCTTCGGTGCCGAGTACGACTCGCTGTCGGACATGGTCGCCTTTGGTGTCGCGCCGGCGTTGCTGGCATTCGGCTGGGCCTTGGGCGACATGGGCAAGGTCGGCTGGATGGTCGCCTTCATTTATGTCGCGGGTGCCGCGCTACGTCTGGCGCGCTTCAACACCCAGGTCGGCACTGCCGATAAACGCTACTTCATCGGCCTGGCCAGTCCGGCTGCCGCGGGTGTAGTGGCGGGGATTGTCTGGGCGTTCAGCGATTACGGGATCCAGGGTTCGAAGATGTCTTTCCTGGTGGCGTTGATGGTGGCGGCGGCGGGCATGCTGATGGTTAGTAACATCAAGTACAACAGCTTCAAGGAGCTGGACTTGAAAGGGCGTGTGCCTTTCGTGGCAATCCTCGCCGTGGTCCTGGTGTTTGCCGTCGTGTTCAGTGATCCGCCGCGCATTCTGCTGCTGGTGTTCCTCGCCTATGCGGCCTCTGGTCCGGTGCAATATTTGCTACGACTTCGTCGGCACAAGAACGGCTGATTTTCCTTCATACTCCGCAGTCTATGGGTGCATCTGTCTTCCATGCTGCGGAGTTGCCATGCTGATCAATATTCCCAAGGCGTCTGACTGCCATGAGTCGGACGTCACGCCTGAAGCCCTCTATCTTTCTCGACGCCATGTAATAGGTGCGGCCGTTGCCGGTCTGGCCGTGAGCAGTCTGCCGCGCTGGGCGAATGCCGAGGATGCGGCGCGCTACGCCGATGTCGAGCCTGGCAAGGCGCCGCCCTGGTTTGCCGAAAAGCTTCCTGCTACCCGATGGGGGGCGGTCAACGTCAAGGATGAGGCGATCACGCCGTTCAAGGACGCGACCCACTACAACAACTTCTACGAGTTCGGCGCCGATAAAGGTGACCCGGCCGCCAACGCCGGGGCGCTGAAGACCGAACCCTGGAGCGTGGTGGTGGACGGTGAGGTGGGTAAGCCGGGGCGGTATGCGCTGGAGGACTTCATGAAGCCCTATCAGCTGGAAGAGCGCATATACCGCCTGCGCTGTGTGGAGGCCTGGTCGATGGTCATTCCATGGATCGGCTTCCCCCTGTCGGCTGTGCTCAAGGAGGTCGAGCCGACCTCCAGCGCCAGGTTCATTCGCTTCGAAACCCTGCAGGATCCCAAGACCATGCCCGGGCAGCGTTCCGGTTTCGCCTTGATCGACTGGCCTTATGTTGAAGGGCTGCGGCTGGACGAGGCGATGAACCCGCTGGCGATTCTTGCCGTGGGCATGTACGGGCGGGAGTTGCCGAATCAGAACGGTGCACCGCTGCGTCTGGTGGTGCCCTGGAAGTATGGCTTCAAGAGCATCAAATCCATCGTGCGTATCAGTCTGGTCAGCGAGCAGCCAAAAACTACCTGGCAGAGCATCGCCTCGGATGAGTATGGCTTCTATGCGAACGTCAATCCCACGGTCGACCACCCGCGCTGGACCCAGGCCCGTGAGCGACGTTTGCCGAGCGGTCTGTTCAAGCCCAATGTGCGTGACACGCAGATGTTCAACGGCTACTCGGATGAAGTCGCTTCTTTATATACAGGGCTCGATCTGCGGAAGAACTACTGATGCGCTATCCGTTCTGGCGCATCGGGGTCTTCATCGCCGCTGCGGTGTGGCCACTGCTTTGGTTGTATCAGGCCTGGGAGGATGTGCTGGGGCCTGATCCAGGCAAGGTGCTGGTCGACCGCCTGGGCCTGGGGACGCTGATACTGCTGCTGATTACCTTGAGCATGACACCTTTGCAAAAGCTCACTGGTTGGGCGGGGTGGATTGCTGTCCGGCGGCAACTGGGGTTGTGGTGTTTCGCCTATGTGGTGCTGCATCTGAGTGGTTATACGGCGTTCATCCTTGGCTTCGATTGGTCGCAGCTGGGTGTCGAGTTGCGCAAGCGCCCGTACATTATTGTCGGGGCACTGGGCTTTCTCTGTCTGCTGGCGTTGGCGGTGACCTCCAATCGTTACAGTCAGCGGCGCCTGGGGGCTCGCTGGAAGAAACTGCATCGGCTGGTCTATGTGATTCTCGGGCTGGGATTGCTGCATATGTTATGGATCGTGCGCGCCGATCTGAAGGAGTGGGCGATCTATGCCTCTATTGGCCTATTGCTGTTAGTACTGCGAATACCGCCCGTAGCCCGCCGAATCCCACGATTGGTTGCCAAAAAGACACCTTCTGCACGAAAGGCGTAATTAAAGGTTGACGGCAGAATCTGGAAGTCTATAATTCGCCCCACTTCCGGCGCAGTCGAAACGGAAAACTCCTTGGTAAACAAAGAGTTACGCAGTTTTCGACAGCGGTTACGCTTCAGGTCATCGAAGCCCAGAAGGAGTTGGTAGGGCAATGTGTTGTCGCCTTATTAACAATTCGATCTTCTCGATCGAAGCGGTGTAAAAGAGGTGTTGACAGCAGCGACTAACGCTGTAGAATTCGCCTCCCGCTAACGAGAGATCGGAAGCGCAAGTGGTTGAAGTTGCAAAGGAAACTTTGAAAACTTCTGAAAATAACCGCTTGACAGCAGCAGAGGAAAGCGTAGAATGCGCGCCTCGGTTGAGACGAAAGATCTTAACCAACCGCTCTTTAACAACTGAATCAAGCAATTCGTGTGGGTGCTTGTGGAGTCAGACTGATAGTCAACAAGATTATCAGCATCACAAGTTACTCCGCGAGAAATCAAAGATGTAACCAACGATTGCTGAGCCAAGTTTAGGGTTTCTTAAAAACCCAAAGATGTTTGAACTGAAGAGTTTGATCATGGCTCAGATTGAACGCTGGCGGCAGGCCTAACACATGCAAGTCGAGCGGCAGCACGGGTACTTGTACCTGGTGGCGAGCGGCGGACGGGTGAGTAATGCCTAGGAATCTGCCTGGTAGTGGGGGATAACGCTCGGAAACGGACGCTAATACCGCATACGTCCTACGGGAGAAAGCAGGGGACCTTCGGGCCTTGCGCTATCAGATGAGCCTAGGTCGGATTAGCTAGTTGGTGAGGTAATGGCTCACCAAGGCGACGATCCGTAACTGGTCTGAGAGGATGATCAGTCACACTGGAACTGAGACACGGTCCAGACTCCTACGGGAGGCAGCAGTGGGGAATATTGGACAATGGGCGAAAGCCTGATCCAGCCATGCCGCGTGTGTGAAGAAGGTCTTCGGATTGTAAAGCACTTTAAGTTGGGAGGAAGGGCAGTTACCTAATACGTATCTGTTTTGACGTTACCGACAGAATAAGCACCGGCTAACTCTGTGCCAGCAGCCGCGGTAATACAGAGGGTGCAAGCGTTAATCGGAATTACTGGGCGTAAAGCGCGCGTAGGTGGTTCGTTAAGTTGGATGTGAAATCCCCGGGCTCAACCTGGGAACTGCATTCAAAACTGACGAGCTAGAGTATGGTAGAGGGTGGTGGAATTTCCTGTGTAGCGGTGAAATGCGTAGATATAGGAAGGAACACCAGTGGCGAAGGCGACCACCTGGACTGATACTGACACTGAGGTGCGAAAGCGTGGGGAGCAAACAGGATTAGATACCCTGGTAGTCCACGCCGTAAACGATGTCAACTAGCCGTTGGGAGCCTTGAGCTCTTAGTGGCGCAGCTAACGCATTAAGTTGACCGCCTGGGGAGTACGGCCGCAAGGTTAAAACTCAAATGAATTGACGGGGGCCCGCACAAGCGGTGGAGCATGTGGTTTAATTCGAAGCAACGCGAAGAACCTTACCAGGCCTTGACATCCAATGAACTTTCCAGAGATGGATTGGTGCCTTCGGGAACATTGAGACAGGTGCTGCATGGCTGTCGTCAGCTCGTGTCGTGAGATGTTGGGTTAAGTCCCGTAACGAGCGCAACCCTTGTCCTTAGTTACCAGCACGTAATGGTGGGCACTCTAAGGAGACTGCCGGTGACAAACCGGAGGAAGGTGGGGATGACGTCAAGTCATCATGGCCCTTACGGCCTGGGCTACACACGTGCTACAATGGTCGGTACAGAGGGTTGCCAAGCCGCGAGGTGGAGCTAATCCCAGAAAACCGATCGTAGTCCGGATCGCAGTCTGCAACTCGACTGCGTGAAGTCGGAATCGCTAGTAATCGCGAATCAGAATGTCGCGGTGAATACGTTCCCGGGCCTTGTACACACCGCCCGTCACACCATGGGAGTGGGTTGCACCAGAAGTAGCTAGTCTAACCTTCGGGAGGACGGTTACCACGGTGTGATTCATGACTGGGGTGAAGTCGTAACAAGGTAGCCGTAGGGGAACCTGCGGCTGGATCACCTCCTTAATCGACGACATCAGCTGCTCCATAAGTTCCCACACGAATTGCTTGATTCATTGAAGAAGACGATTTAGAAGCAGCCCGAAATTGGGTTGTAGCTTGGTTGGTTAGAGCACACCCCATGCTTTGTGGTAAAGAGCAGGGTGAGGTCGGCCTGAGTAGCTCGAAATTGGGTCTGTAGCTCAGTTGGTTAGAGCGCACCCCTGATAAGGGTGAGGTCGGCAGTTCGAATCTGCCCAGACCCACCAATTTTGCTTGTGTGGGAAACGCCTGTAGAAATACGGGGCCATAGCTCAGCTGGGAGAGCGCCTGCCTTGCACGCAGGAGGTCAACGGTTCGATCCCGTTTGGCTCCACCACTACTGCTTCTGTTTGTTGAAAGCTTAGAAATGAGCATTCCACCAAGACGGTGATGAATGTTGATTTCTAGTCTTTGATTAGATCGTTCTTTAAAAATTTGGGTATGTGATAGAAAGATAGACTGAACGTTACTTTCACTGGTAACGGCTCAGGCTAAGGTAAAATTTGTGAGTTGCTCTTAATTGAGTATTATCGAATTTTCGGCGAATGTCGTCTTCACAGTATAACCAGATTGCTTGGGGTTATATGGTCAAGTGAAGAAGCGCATACGGTGGATGCCTTGGCAGTCAGAGGCGATGAAAGACGTGGTAGCCTGCGAAAAGCTTCGGGGAGTCGGCAAACAGACTTTGATCCGGAGATGTCTGAATGGGGGAACCCACCTAACATAAGTTAGGTATCTTAAGCTGAATACATAGGCTTAAGAAGCGAACCAGGGGAACTGAAACATCTAAGTACCCTGAGGAAAAGAAATCAACCGAGATTCCCTTAGTAGTGGCGAGCGAACGGGGACTAGCCCTTAAGTGGCTTTGAGATTAGCGGAACGCTCTGGAAAGTGCGGCCATAGTGGGTGATAGCCCTGTACGCGAAAATCTCTTAGTCATGAAATCGAGTAGGACGGAGCACGAGAAACTTTGTCTGAATATGGGGGGACCATCCTCCAAGGCTAAATACTACTGACTGACCGATAGTGAACTAGTACCGTGAGGGAAAGGCGAAAAGAACCCCGGAGAGGGGAGTGAAATAGATCCTGAAACCGTATGCGTACAAGCAGTGGGAGCCCACTTTGTTGGGTGACTGCGTACCTTTTGTATAATGGGTCAGCGACTTATTTTCAGTGGCGAGCTTAACCGAATAGGGGAGGCGTAGCGAAAGCGAGTCTTAATAGGGCGTCTAGTCGCTGGGAATAGACCCGAAACCGGGCGATCTATCCATGGGCAGGTTGAAGGTTGGGTAACACTAACTGGAGGACCGAACCGACTACCGTTGAAAAGTTAGCGGATGACCTGTGGATCGGAGTGAAAGGCTAATCAAGCTCGGAGATAGCTGGTTCTCCTCGAAAGCTATTTAGGTAGCGCCTCATGTATCACTGTAGGGGGTAGAGCACTGTTTCGGCTAGGGGGTCATCCCGACTTACCAAACCGATGCAAACTCCGAATACCTACAAGTGCCGAGCATGGGAGACACACGGCGGGTGCTAACGTCCGTCGTGAAAAGGGAAACAACCCAGACCGTCAGCTAAGGTCCCAAAGTTATGGTTAAGTGGGAAACGATGTGGGAAGGCTTAGACAGCTAGGAGGTTGGCTTAGAAGCAGCCACCCTTTAAAGAAAGCGTAATAGCTCACTAGTCGAGTCGGCCTGCGCGGAAGATGTAACGGGGCTCAAACCATACACCGAAGCTACGGGTATCACTTAGGTGATGCGGTAGAGGAGCGTTCTGTAAGCCTGTGAAGGTGAGTTGAGAAGCTTGCTGGAGGTATCAGAAGTGCGAATGCTGACATGAGTAACGACAATGGGTGTGAAAAACACCCACGCCGAAAGACCAAGGTTTCCTGCGCAACGTTAATCGACGCAGGGTTAGTCGGTCCCTAAGGCGAGGCTGAAAAGCGTAGTCGATGGAAAACAGGTTAATATTCCTGTACTTCTGGTTATTGCGATGGAGGGACGGAGAAGGCTAGGCCAGCTTGGCGTTGGTTGTCCAAGTTTAAGGTGGTAGGCTGAGATCTTAGGTAAATCCGGGATCTTAAGGCCGAGAGCTGATGACGAGTGTTCTTTTAGAACACGAAGTGGTTGATGCCATGCTTCCAAGAAAAGCTTCTAAGCTTCAGGTAACCAGGAACCGTACCCCAAACCGACACAGGTGGTTGGGTAGAGAATACCAAGGCGCTTGAGAGAACTCGGGTGAAGGAACTAGGCAAAATGGCACCGTAACTTCGGGAGAAGGTGCGCCGGTGAGGGTGAAGGACTTGCTCCGTAAGCTCATGCCGGTCGAAGATACCAGGCCGCTGCGACTGTTTATTAAAAACACAGCACTCTGCAAACACGAAAGTGGACGTATAGGGTGTGACGCCTGCCCGGTGCCGGAAGGTTAATTGATGGGGTTAGCTAACGCGAAGCTCTTGATCGAAGCCCCGGTAAACGGCGGCCGTAACTATAACGGTCCTAAGGTAGCGAAATTCCTTGTCGGGTAAGTTCCGACCTGCACGAATGGCGTAACGATGGCGGCGCTGTCTCCACCCGAGACTCAGTGAAATTGAAATCGCTGTGAAGATGCAGTGTATCCGCGGCTAGACGGAAAGACCCCGTGAACCTTTACTATAGCTTTGCACTGGACTTTGAATTTGCTTGTGTAGGATAGGTGGGAGGCTTTGAAGCGTGGACGCCAGTTCGCGTGGAGCCAACCTTGAAATACCACCCTGGCAACTTTGAGGTTCTAACTCAGGTCCGTTATCCGGATCGAGGACAGTGTATGGTGGGTAGTTTGACTGGGGCGGTCTCCTCCTAAAGAGTAACGGAGGAGTACGAAGGTGCGCTCAGACCGGTCGGAAATCGGTCGTAGAGTATAAAGGCAAAAGCGCGCTTGACTGCGAGACAGACACGTCGAGCAGGTACGAAAGTAGGTCTTAGTGATCCGGTGGTTCTGTATGGAAGGGCCATCGCTCAACGGATAAAAGGTACTCCGGGGATAACAGGCTGATACCGCCCAAGAGTTCATATCGACGGCGGTGTTTGGCACCTCGATGTCGGCTCATCACATCCTGGGGCTGAAGCCGGTCCCAAGGGTATGGCTGTTCGCCATTTAAAGTGGTACGCGAGCTGGGTTTAGAACGTCGTGAGACAGTTCGGTCCCTATCTGCCGTGGACGTTTGAGATTTGAGAGGGGCTGCTCCTAGTACGAGAGGACCGGAGTGGACGAACCTCTGGTGTTCCGGTTGTCACGCCAGTGGCATTGCCGGGTAGCTATGTTCGGAATAGATAACCGCTGAAAGCATCTAAGCGGGAAACTAGCCTCAAGATGAGATCTCACTGGGACCTTGAGTCCCCTGAAGGGCCGTCGAAGACTACGACGTTGATAGGTTGGGTGTGTAAGCGCTGTGAGGCGTTGAGCTAACCAATACTAATTGCCCGTGAGGCTTGACCATATAACACCCAAGCAATTTGACTACTCGAAAGAGCATCAGATTGCGGTGTGTGAAGACGAAATGAACCGAAAGTTCGAATCTTGCAAACACCGAAAGCTATCACATACCCAATTTGCTGAAGCGAGGCCAGCTGGTCGCGACTCAGTACCCGAATTTCTTGACGACCATAGAGCATTGGAACCACCTGATCCCATCCCGAACTCAGCAGTGAAACGATGCATCGCCGATGGTAGTGTGGGGTTTCCCCATGTGAGAGTAGGTCATCGTCAAGATTAAATTCCGAAACCCCTATCTGCGTATGCAGGTAGGGGTTTTGTTTTTGTCTGGAATAAACCGCGATTCGGCTACAGCACAAATTTGCACAGTTATTTTCGGTTCAGAACACTAGAATAGGTCCAACTTTTTCGGAGCCAGAGCCTTTATGCCAGATCCGGTTGACGCCCCCGGGCTGTCAGAATTACCGCTGGACGACTTGGTGGCGTGCCATGAGTGCGACTTGCTGATGCGCAAGCCCGAGCTCGCCCATGGCGAGAAAGCCCTGTGTCCGCGCTGCGGTTACGAGCTATACGCCCATCGGCACAACGTAGTGCAGCGTAGTCTGGCTTTAGTGATCGCCGCGCTGTTGTTGTTTGTCCCGGCGAACTTTTTACCCATCATGCAGCTCAATCTACTCGGACAATCGTCGAACGATACGGTCTGGACCGGCGTTGTCGGTCTTTTTGATTCCGGCATGCAGGGTGTTTCGGTGGTTGTGTTCCTGTGCAGCATGGGAATTCCCTTGCTCAAACTGCTCTGCCAGCTAGCCGTATTACTCAGTATTCGTTTTGATGTCGGCCGCAGCTACGGCTTGTTGCTTTACCGCATTTATCACCACCTGCGCGACTGGGGAATGCTCGAGGTCTACCTCATGGGCGTGCTGGTGGCGATCGTCAAACTGGCAGATATGGCAGCCGTGACCGTCGGCCTTGGCCTGGCGTGTTTTATCGGTTTGTTGTTGGTCCAGGTCTGGTTGGAGGTGGTGATGTCGCCCCATCAGGTCTGGCAGGCTTTATCAGGAGAGGATGCCCATGCGGGCGATTGATGCAGGTATTCTGATTTGCGCCGAATGCCATGAATTGAACAAGCAGGAAGCTGACACCGACGAGCAGGTCTGCACCCGTTGTGGTGCGCTGGTGCACGCACGCCGACCGAACAGTCTGATGCGCACCTGGGCGCTGCTGGTTACTGCCGCAGTTCTCTACATTCCGGCGAACGTGCTGCCGATCATGACCGTCACCTCCCTGGGCAAGGGCGATCCCAGCACCATCATGTCGGGTGTCATCCAGCTGGCTCAACACGGCATGATTCCCATTGCGGCCGTGGTTTTTATTGCCAGTATCCTGGTACCGACGTTCAAGTTGGTAGGCATCGCATTGTTGTTGTTTTCGGTGCAACGCCGCCAGCCGCTCTCGGCTCGCCAGCGGATCTGGATGTACCGCTTTATCGAGTTCATCGGCCGCTGGTCGATGCTGGATATCTTCGTGATCGCCATCCTGGTGGCGGTTGTGAATTTCGGACGGCTTGCCAGCGTCGAAGCCAATCTTGGCGCCATCGCTTTCGCCAGTGTGGTGATTCTGACGATGCTTGCCGCCGTTACTTTCGATCCCCGACTGATTTGGGATAACACGGAGTCGGATGACGACCATGACTGATTTGCCTACAGCAAAAACCCGACCGGCCTCGAACTGGTCCGCAATCTGGGTGTTGCCCCTGATCGCCTTGATCATCGGTGGCTGGCTTGGCTGGCGTGCCTACAACGAGACCGGCATCGAGATTCAAGTGCGTTTCGACAGCGGTGAAGGCATTCAGGCCAACAAAACCGAGGTCGTCTACAAAGGCATGTCCGTCGGTAAGGTGAAGACCCTGAAACTCGACGATGAAGGCGCCGCCAAGGGCGTGATCGCCACCGTCGAGATGAACAAGGACGTTGAGCAATACCTCAGGACCAGCACGCGCTTCTGGCTGATCAAGCCGAGCGTGACCCTGGCGGGTATCACCGGCCTGGAAACCCTGGTTTCGGGTAACTACGTCGCGATCAGTCCGGGAGAAGGCGAGCCGACTCGCAAGTTCAAGGCGCTCGCCGAAGAGCCACCGCTATCCGACGCCCAGCCCGGTCTGCACCTGACCATCAAGGCTGATCGTCTCGGCTCGCTGAACCGCGGCAGCCCGGTGTTCTACAAACAGATCAAGGTCGGCCAGGTCAAAAGCTACCTGCTATCCGAAGATCAAGGCACCGTAGAACTAAAAGTCTTCATCGAACCCACCTACGCCAAGCTGGTGCGCAAACATACGCGCTTCTGGAATGCCAGCGGCATCAGTATCGATGCCAACCTGTCGGGCGTGAAAGTGCGCAGCGAATCTCTTGCGAGCATCGTCGCTGGCGGCATCGCCTTCGCCACGCCGGAGAATCGCAAAGACAGCCCGGCCACCGATCCGAGCCTGCCGTTCCGTCTCTACGAAGATTTCGATGCCGCTGCCGCCGGTATTCGGGTCAAGGTCAAACTCAGTGACTTCGAGGGCCTGCAGGCCGGTCGCACGCCAGTGATGTACAAAGGCATTCAGGTCGGCACACTGAAAGCGCTGAAGATCGATCCTGACTTGTCCGCCGCCAGTGCCGAGTTGACCCTTGATCCCCTGGCCGAGGATTATCTGGTCGATGGCACTCAGTTCTGGGTGGTCAAACCGTCGATCTCCCTCGCCGGTATTACCGGCCTGGAAGCGCTGGTCAAAGGTAACTACATTGCCGTGCGCCCCGGCGACAAGGGGGCCGCACCGCAACGGGAATTCGTCGCCCGGCCCAAGGCGCCGCCGCTAGACTTGCGTTCCCCGGGGCTGCACTTGGTACTGTTTACCGAGAACCTGGGTTCGCTGGATGTCGGTAGCCCGATTCTCTACAAACAGGTCAAGGTCGGTTCGGTCCAGAGCTATCAATTCTCGCGGACCAAGAAGCAGTTGGTGATCGGCGTCCACATCGAGAAGGAATACGAAGGCCTGGTCAACGCTTCGACCAGGTTCTGGAATGCCAGCGGCATTACGCTCACGGGTGGACTGACCGGTGGAATCCAGGTCAAAAGTGAATCGCTGCAAAGCCTGATGGCGGGCGGCATCGCCTTCGAAACGCCGCTGGCTACAGCGCCATTGCAGAAGCGGATTCCGCGATTCCGTCTGCATGCAAATCGCGAAGAAGCCAATCAGAAAGGCACTGTGGTGACGATCAAGGTGGATCGCGCCGATGGTTTGCACAGCGGCACGCCGATTCGTTTCAAAGGTCTGGATGTCGGCAAGATTGAAGACGTCGACCTCAGTGACGACCTGCAATCAGTACTGCTGACGGCTCGTATTACTGAAGTGCCGGAGCGTATCGCCCGGGCTGGCAGTCAGTTCTGGGTGGTCAAGCCTGAACTGGGGCTGATCAAGACCTCCAACCTTGAAACCCTGGTCACCGGACAGTACATCGAGGTGCAGCCGGCGGCGAAAAACCTGGGGCCGCAAAAGAATTTCGTGGCCCTGGCCAATCCACCGGAAACCGCCAGACAGGAAGCCGGTTTGAGCCTGGTCTTGAGCGCTGCCCGCCGTGGTTCGCTGAAAACCGGTGTGCCGGTGACGTATCGCGAAATCACCGTGGGCAAAGTGACGGGGTATGAACTGGGCCAGACCGCTGATCGTGTGTTGGTGCGCATTCTGATCGAGCCCAAATATGCGCCGTTGGTGCGCAGCGGTACGCGTTTCTGGAATTCCAGTGGCTTCGGTTTCGACTACGGCTTGTTCAAAGGCGCGACGATGCGTACCGAATCGCTGGAGACGCTGATTCAGGGCGGTATCGCTTTCGCCACTCCGGACGGTGAGCGCATGGGCAGCCCGGCGCGACCCGAGCAGACGTTCCCGTTGTTCGACAACTTTGAAGAGGAATGGCTGACCTGGGCGCCGAAGATCGCGATCGGTAAGTAGCAGGCAATTATTTGGCTGTCTGTGATGCCGCCTTCGCGAGCAGGCTCGCTCCCACAAGGGGATATGCTGTGTACACAGTTACTGACCAGCACCGATCCAATGTGGGAGCGAGCCTGCTCGCGAAGAGGCCCTGAAGAACGCTGAAAGAACCTGCCAGACGACTATAAAAAAGGCCGCGATCCAATTGATCGCGGCCTTTTTTATTGCTTTCTATTAACCCGAATCAGACCGCATCCAGCTCCGGCTCATCGGCTTCGACAATAACCGTTGGCTTCACTTCATCATGCCGACGAATGTACTTCCAGTCCGCCTCGTCGATATAAATCCCGTTCGGCCCGCTGCCACCTTCCAGGTCGATGGCGACACTGGCGCAAACCTGCGGCTTCACACTGGCCAGGATCGGCACGAAGCCCAGTTGCAGGCTGGTTTCCAGCAAGGCGGCCTGGTTCTTCTCATCGATGTCCGCCGCCTCGTCGAGGTAGTACGGCAATCGCACACGACCGGCCTGGTCGCGGTCCATCAAGTGCAGCAACAAGTACATGTTGGTCAGTGCCTTGATGGTCATGGTGGTGCCGTTGGACGCCGCACCGTCGATGTCAGTGTGGATCACCGGCTGGCCGTTGACCTTGGTGATCTCGAACGCCAGCTCGAACAGATCCTTGAGCCCCAGCTGGTTGTGGTTCGCCGCCACCAGCCGCGCCAGGTATTCCTTGGCTTCTTCGTTCTTGTTGTCCTGATCGGCGCTTTGGTTCAGGTCGAAGACGGAAAGGGTTTCGCCTTCTTCGTACTGGCCGGCGCTGTGGATGATCTGGTCGATGTGCTTGAGCGCTTCCTTGTTCGGCGCGAGCACGATGCGGAAGCTCTGCAGGTTGGAGACCTGGCGCTTGTTGATCTCGCGGTTGAACAGTGCCAGTTGGTGCTCGAGGCTGTCGTAATCGCTGCGGATATTGCGCAGGGTCCGGGCGATGTCGGTGACCGCCGCGCGGCGGGCTTTGCCCAGGGTCAAGGCTTCGTCCGTGCGGTGCGCGTAGGCATTGATCAGCAATTGCAGGCGACGCTCCATGTCGTCTTCGCTGTCGAACTTGGCTACGCCCTTCAGGCGCACCTGGGCATACAGCGCCTCGATCTGCCCGTCGCTGCGCAGCAGGCCCTGCCAGCTGTCCTGATAATCGTTGAGCAGTGGCAGCAGGTTTTCCATGGAGTCGTCGACCGGGTCCATGAATGGCGTGCCGAACGGCAAGTCTGCCGGCAGTAACTGACGGCGGCGCAGAGCGTCGTCGAGGGTGCGTTGCTTGGCTTCCATGTCGCCGATCTGCCGGCCGACCAGTTGCAGTTTGGCCGACAGTTGCTGGACGCGTTCGGTGAAAGCATCGCTGGAGCGTTTCAACTCGTCCTGCGCGGCTTCCATCTGGGCGAGTTGCTCCAGCTTGTCGCCTTCTTCGGCGCTCAGGGTTTGCGAGCGACGGAAATCTTCCAGGGCTTTCTGCGCGTCCAGCACTTGCTGGTAAAGAGCTTCGGTCTGGGTCTTGCTCGCTGCGCGGTCGGCCGCTACCGCCGCTTGAGTTTTAAGTTGCTTGAGCTCTTTTTCCAGACGCTCTTTCTGATCGCGCAACGCCGCACGGTCAGCCAAGGCTTGCAGTGCGGGTGGCTCGATGTGCGAAATGTCGATGGACAGACCAGGCACTTCGAAGCGTTCGCCTTTAAAGCCATCGAGGATCAGCTCCATGGATTTGACCCACGCGCCGTCCTCATCCAGCGTGATGCCGTGCTCGCCCAACGGCAGGCTGAACAAGGCGCTGTTGAACAGGCGCATCAGTCGTTCGACATCCTGTTGCGAGAACTCTTCGCGCAGACGGGCGTAGCTGTTGTTGTCGGCGTGATCGAGTTGCTGTTTGACCGACTTCAGGCGTTTTTCCAGATCCCGCAGACGTTCCTCGAGGTCTTCAGCGCTGAACTGCCGAGACTGCGCCAGTGCGCCAGCGAGTTCATCGTGCGCGTCCTTGGCCGCGAGCAGCTGCTGCTCAAGGACTTTGACGTCATCGACCAGGGCGAAGCGATGCTTGAGCACCGACAATTCGCCGAGCCAGCGCTGGATGCCGGCGATTTCCCGCTCCAGGCGCATCAGCTCCTGAGTGCCGCCGCGCTGATCGTTTTGCAGGGCATCCTGCTCATGGCGGTAGTGCTCGGCCTGGATAGTCAGCTCTTCCTTGCGCGCACTGGCGTAATCCGACCAGGTGCCGAGCAGCGAGTCGAGCAAGGGCGACAGGCGATGCAGCTTGCCGCGCAGGATATTGCGCTGGGCCACACCGGACGCCAGTGCTTCGACCAGCGGGCCCGCGGTAACCAGCGAGTTGTAGTCCTGCTCCATGCGTCGTACATCGCGGAACGCTTCTTCGCACGCGGCGATGTAATCGACGCTGCCGGAACGCAGGCTGTGTTCGAAGGCATCGAGGAACAGCTGCTTGAGCTTGGCCGCAGTGATTTCGCGCATGTGCAGCAGGTTGATGAACAGTGCGCGGAAGGTCTTCAGGCTTTGCTCGCTGGTGGAGCGCAGCGGGATCAGCGTCAGGTCCAGCGGAATCGAAGTGTGACCGCCGACCAGCAAGCGCCGCAGTTCATCCGGCTTGAGCTCGTAGGCTTTCAGCCCTTCACGTTCAAGGTTGGTGAACAGTTCTTTCTGGCGCAGGCAGGTGTCGTTTTTCTGGTAATGGGCCAGATCCAGTTTGCCGGCGTAGGCAAAGAACTGGTGACCGAAACCGCCACCCGGGCCGCGGCCGACCACGCCGATCACGTGCGGGCCGTGGGGCAATGAGACTTCGACCAGGATGTAGCTGGTGTCCGAGGCGAAGTAGAAGCGCCGGGATTGTTCCAGGCTGTACTTGCCGAAACTCATGTCCGACATGCGCGCCAGGATCGGGAACTGCAGGGCGTTGATCGAAGCGGATTTACCGAGGTTGTTCGCGCCGTAAACCGACAGCGGCTCCTCCAGCGGGAACAGGCCGAGGCTATAACCGGCGGTGTTTAAAAGGGCAAAGCGGCGAATGCCGTAGCGTTCCTTGCTCATGCATCGGTCTCCTGTTCTTCGGCAATGGCGCGGGCCATGGCGTCTTCTTCGCTTTCTTCCTCGAAGTCGCTCAGGTCGAGCGGATCATCGGTTTGCAAAAGCTTTTCGTCGCTGTCGTCATCGATCAGCACCGGAGCCGGCAACGGCAGTACGCTGTGCAGGCTGGCCGCCAGATCGCGATCCTGTTGCACCGACAGGCATACATCAAGGAAACGGTGCATCGGCGGCAGGAAACGGTAGATGCCGTTTTCTTCGCCGGCAAAACCGAGCTGGGTCATGCGACGCATGATTTTTTCTTCAAGTTCTTCTACGGTCTGCACCTCGGCCTGAATGAACAGGTCGCGGTACTTTTCCAGCAGCGACGGCAATTCATCGCGACCGAGGCTGCCACCATCGAGCACGGCGACTGGATCACGGCCCTGATCGGCCAGGTGCTCGACGAGGATGAAGGTGAACAGCGCCAGCCGTTGCGCAGTCTTGTTCACCGCCGCTGCAGCCAGATCCGGCACGAAGTAGTAGAAGCCACGGGTGTCGCAGACCAGTTCAAAGCCCAACGCCCTGAACAGCGTGCGGTACTGGTCCTGGAAGTTCGACAACTGCGCGTACAACTCGGGATCGCGGCGGCTGACGTGATAGCCCTTGAACAGCTCGCGAAAGATCGGCGCCAGTTGGGACAGTTCGGATAGATCAAGATGCATGTGGGGTGCTCGCAGAAACCTCGGCGGCGTCGCGGGCCGAGAGCAGGGCGAAGGAGCGCAGGCTGACCTGGTGCTCATGAGTGTGGTAATCGCGGCGTTCCAGACGCTCGCGTTTGAAGCGTTTCTCCCGCGACAGGCGCGAGAACCAGTAGAGCAATTCGTCGGTGGCACCGTCCGGTTCCTGCTCCAGCAGCCAGGTCATCAGGTCCGGCATCGGCAGGGCGTCTTCGCAACGTTCGAGCATCTCCCGAACCGTGCGGGGCGCGCGCGGGGCTTCGTCTTTCTGGGTTTTGTGGGCCTTGGGGAAACGCGCCGGTTTCGGCTCGAAACGCGCCAGGGCGTACACGTAGGCTTCGACCTGACTGGCGCTGCCGAGGAAGGTGCTTTGCGGGCGAGTGAACATCGGCATCGCGGCTTGCGGCACCGCATCGATGCCTTTGCGCCGGATGGCCGCCAGGGCCAGTGCAGCGCCACGGGTCACGGCGTTATGCCGGCGGGCTTCTTCACGCAGCGGCAGCAGCAGTTCGCGGGCATGGCGCAAAGTCAGCTGGGCGCTGGTCTGCATTTCGAGGATGCGCGCGTGGGTGCGCAGCAACATGTCATCGTCGACCAGGTGCCCGAGGCGCTGCTGTTCGGTGAGCATCTTCAACAGGACGTTTTCGACCTTGCGCACACCTTGCTCGAAGGCGCCGTCGGCGTTCACCAACTGGATCATCGGCTCGACATATTCATCCCAGGTCGCCAGCACTTCAGCGTAACGCTGGCGCAGCGGGATCTGCCGGTCGCTGGTCTTGGCGCGCTCGGCGACGGCCACCAGGGCCTGTTCATCGTTGGCGAGCTTCTTCAAAACGTCCCGTACACGCATGTCGAGCAGGCGCAACTGGCGCGCCAGGTCGTTGCCGTCGCGGATGTCGAAGGCATCCTGGATATAGCCGGCCAGACGCTCGAGATGGCGCAGATAGGCTTCGATCTCCAGGCACAGGCCCAAGCGGTGTTCACGGCGCAGGTAAGCGAGGAAATCGTGAATCTGCGCGTTGAGCTCGAACCGGTTCGGGCTTTTGGCCACGGGAACCAGAATGTCGAGGCGAATCCACACGTCCAGCAGGCTGGTGATGTCCTGCGGCGTACTGTCCAGTTGCTGGGCGGCCAACTGCGAACGCAATTCGTTGAGGCTCAGGGTGCCTTGGTCGAAGTGCTCGCACAGTGGCTCCAGAAGTGCCCAGTGTTCAGCGAGGGCGCGCAAGACGCGCTTGGGTTCGATCATCGGGATGGCCGGCTGGTTGACGATTAAAGGTCGCGATTGTACTGCATCGGGGGCGATGCGATTCACTCTCGGGATGGGCTGTCGGTTTTCTCTCGATCAAGCGTGGGCGATCTTGAGCGAAGGGCGGTAGAATCACTGCACTTTCAGTTATTCACAAGTGGCCGACCTTTGCTTATCGAGTCCCGTCGCCGCGCTTATTTGGCCGCCATGCAGGTCGTCAACTGGCTGCCGCGCACCGAATTGCCCTTTGCTGCGCCTTCGCGGCCCGAGCTGCTGCAACCGCCCGCGCCGGTGGTCGTCGCCCCGGTTGCGCTGGCGCCATTGGCTGAGCCCCCCGTGGAAACGCCGGTCAAACCTGCCGACCGAGTGAAAATCGAGGTACCTCGGCCCTCGTTGGCCAGCACGCGCACGAACGCCAAGGTCGAAGAAGAGGCTGCCCCGGTTGCGATCAGGGCGCCGATCGTGCCGCCACCGCGTTTCGCCTTGCAATTGCTGCGGGCCGGTCGCTGCCTGTTGCTGGTGGAGTTACCCACAGGCGAAACATTCCAGGCCCGCGATCCTGCCTATCTGCTGCTCAAGGACATGCTGCGCGCCGCCGGTCTTCCGGACAGCCCGCAGATCGTCGGCGAGCCGGTACGCTGGCCGCTGCTGGCCCGCGGCACCATGGACCAGGGCCCGGAAGCCGCCCGTGATTTCGTCCAGGGATTTCTCTCGGCCCGCCTGGAAGACGCCCCGTGCGTCTGCCTGTGGCTGATCGGCCTGCCGGCGGTGCGTTTTGCCGGTGAAGCGAACGCCGAATCCTTCAATCGCGAACTCCAGGTCGAAGGCCTGGGCTCGGTCTGGGCCCTGCCGGGTCTGGAATTATTAATGGAAGAGCCACAGCGTAAGGCTGAAGTCTGGCAAGCCATGCGTCGGCTGATGGCGCGCTGGAAAGAATCAAATGAGTGACGCTGTATCGTTTCGCCCGATGACCGAGGCGGACCTGGACGCTGTACTGAAAATCGAATTCGCGGCCTACAGCCATCCCTGGACCCGCGGGATTTTTCTCGATGGCCTCGGCAAGTACCAGATCTGGCTGATGTTCGAAGGGCAGCAGCAGGTCGGTCATGGCGTGGTGCAGATCATTCTCGACGAAGCGCATCTGCTGAACATCACCGTCAAACCGGAGAATCAGGGCCGTGGCCTGGGGCTGACGCTGCTGGAGCATCTGATGTCGATTGCCTATAAGGCAGAGGCGCGGGAGTGTTTTCTGGAAGTGCGCGACAGTAATCGGTCGGCATTTCGGTTGTATGAGCGATATGGGTTTAATGAAATCGGCCGGCGGCGGGATTATTACCCGGCGGTAGGCGGGCGCGAAGATGCGGTGGTCATGGCCTGCACCTTGGTGGATTGAGCATTAAAAGCTTCGCGAGCAGGCTCGCTCCCACAATGGATCTGTCTCGTACACAATCTCTGTGACTGACATGACCCCTGTGGGAGCGAGCCTGCTCGCGAAGGCGTATTAACAGGCGAAGAAGATCACCGATTACCGTCCATCGGATCCCGCCGCGCCAGTTCCTCCTCATCCAGCCCATTGCCACCGCCAATGTCGTCTTCATCGACAATGCTCAAGTCCCAGTCGGCCCGACCATCTTCCCCAGCCTCATGAGCATCCCGTGCACCGTCTTCGCGGATCAATGTTTCCGGACTCATGTCATCGTCAGTGGATTCATGGTCATCGGTCGAGGCCCCGGTCATGCCTGCTTCCCGAGCCCGTTCCCGGGGCATCAGGCGCGCACGTTCCGCTTCCGGCAGCTCGTCGCCGATTTTGGCGCTGGGTTCTTCCTCGTCGAAATCCAGCTCATGCATCGAACCCATGCGGTCTTCGTTGTCGTCGATGGGCTCGGGTTGCACCGCATCGTACGGACGTCGTGTATCAGTCATGGTAATTCCTCATACTGTGGGCCTTACTTCGGTGGACCCACTGGGCTCCTCAGAATTCCACCGACCTGGAACACCGGTAATATGCATCATCGGCAATCTGCATCTCGCGCGTGACCCCGACGGGCGGTTGTCTGTCAAATCAGCGCATCATTCACGAGGCATTCACCGCATGAACGAATTACAAGATCTGATTGATAACAACGCACGCTGGGCCGATGCGATCAAGCAGGAAGATCCTGACTTCTTCGCCAAGCTGGCCCGCCAACAGACTCCGGAGTACCTGTGGATCGGCTGTTCCGATGCACGGGTGCCGGCCAACGAGATCGTCGGCATGTTGCCGGGCGATCTGTTCGTCCACCGGAACGTGGCCAATGTGGTATTGCACACTGACCTCAATTGCCTGTCAGTGATCCAGTACGCGGTCGACGTGCTCAAGGTCAAACACATCCTCGTCACCGGCCACTACGGCTGTGGCGGTGTGCGCGCCTCGATGCAGGATCGCCAGTTGGGCCTGATCGACGGCTGGCTGCGCTCGATTCGCGATCTGTACTACGAAAAACGCGAAGAACTGGCCGAGTTGCCGACCGAAGAAGAGCGGGTCGACCGCCTTTGCGAACTCAACGTGATCCAGCAAGTGGCCAATGTCGGGCATACCAGCATTGTGCAAAACGCCTGGCACCGAGGGCAGAAATTGTCGATCCACGGCTGCATCTATGGGATCAAGGACGGTCGCTGGAAAAGCCTGAACACGACTATCAGCGGTTTCGAGCAGTTGCCGCCGCAATACCGTCTGCGTCCGGTCGAGGCGTTGTAAAGGCCTTCAGCCAAGACGTGGTCGATGCCAGTGTTGGAGAAACTGCCGGCCATTGTCATTCGGCGACTCATCGTAGCCGATGATCCAGCCCCGGCAGCCGGGACAACCGCAGCGGCAGGCAAACTGCCGCTGCAGCTTGTCTTCCGTCGCGGCGAAATCCATCGTCAGCCGGTCACCCTTCTTGATGTCCTTGAGTGCCCATAACCACAGTTCGCTCAGGTCGAGAAAGACGTTGGGGTCGCAGCAATGACTCAACAGGCCACAGAAACGCGGGTCGTAGACATGGACTCCCGGGGCCAGCTGACGTGTGTGTCGGCAGCGATAGGGTAACAAGTGTCCGGAAACCCGGCAGATACGGCTGATGCGCGGGAACTCGCGCAGTGCCATGACCGCCAGTGCCGATCCCTGGGTGTTGTAGATGACTTCAAAGTCGTCCTTGGAGGGGAATCCAAGACGAAGCGGCAACTCTGCAAAGGGATAGATGCCATTGGAGGGTGGCGGGGGCATTGTGTGTTCGGCGGGGGCTCTCATAACGTTCCTTGTCGGCGGGGTGCTGCGACATCCGGCAGCTGACGTCCTGTCAGCTCTGCATCACATGGGTACGCCTCAAGCCTCTCGTAAAATAATCAACCGGTCTACTGTCATAACTGACAGGGGAAAAGCGCGCTTTTCCGCGTCAGCCATGGCTCACGCGGGAAAGCCGGCCATCGATTACAGATTCGGCGCTGGGCGCGTGCTCACAGGCGCGGGGGTCTTGAGCCGAGTCAGTTGAGACTTGATCGGGGGCGTCGCGCATTTGGCCACGGCTTGTTCCGGCGTCAGGCTGCGGATCGAGGTGTAGAACAGCTCACAGGTTTTTTCTTTGCGGGTCACCTGCCAGGTCTGGGTGCAGCTTTTGAGCTGAACGTTCGGGTCGCTGCCCGGTTTGCTGCCCATTCCCGCCTGCCAGCAGGCAGCGCTCAGATCCTGGCCCATGATTTTCAGCCCCGCGGCGTCGGCCTGGGCCTGGGGATCGTCGCCGGTGTAGCTGTCCGGGTTGGCGGCGTACCAAATGTAACTCGGGTGGTTTGAACCCAGCACCGGCACCTTGACCCCTTCGCCGGGGTCGATGGTCGCCAGCCCCAAAACGTTCACGGTCGGGCCATATTGCTGCTTGATCCAATTACGCACCGGCGCACCGAAGGCAACCATGGGCAATGCCGCGCCACTGGCGTTCTGGCTGACATCCTTGACCATGGTGGTCTGGTAGTCCCTGAAGTAGTCGTAGACGCCTTCCAGGTCCTTGCCGGCGCTGGACGGCGCGGCAATCGGCGCAATGTCGATGATGGTCTGGTAACCCGGGGTCTGTTCGGCGGGGATTCCATTGTCGGTGAGCAAGGTAGCCCAGCGATCGGTGGTGGCGGACCTCAGGTAGTCCTGGGCCTGGGTCAACGAGTAATCCGGCGGGAAGTGCAGCAGTTCGACGCTCTTGCGGTTTTCCAGGGCCATGCCCAATGGCAGGAACAGATTCCAGCTGAAGGCCCACTTGCCATCGGCATTCAACTTGCTGGCACCGGTGTAGGCCAGGTCGCCAGCGTCGAGCAGCGCCGCCAAGGGTTTCTCATAACCGTCGGGAACGCCGCTGATTTCGGCGTAGAGCTGATCGTTATCGGTTTTGACCCGCACTTTCGCCGCGCTGTAGCCGTCGCGCCGGACGCTTTGGCTCAGGTAATGCTCGACGGTTTGCTCCAGCGTCCAGTCACGAAAGCAGATGACGTTGCAGTTGTTGGGGTAAGCGAAAAGCCGGGTGACGCGTTCGGTGCTGCCCAGCTTCAGGTCGACATCGGCATGGGCGGCGGCGCTCAGGGTGAGGGTAGCGAGGGTGAGTCCTGCGAGTTTGAACATGCTCAGATCCTTTTCAGCGTGTGGGCCCTTGGCTTCGGGCGCCTACATACTGAAACAGACTGGGCTGAACAAAAAGTGGGCCGATGGCAATATCGGCCCTTTTTTGCGTCAAGGCATCACTGGCGGCGTGTAAGTCAGCGTCGTCCCCAGTGCCCACAGCAGCACCAGCACCAGCGGCGTGTGCACCAGCAGCTGCACGAACGAGAATCCTATCAAGTCCCTGGCCTTCAACCCCAGTACACCCAGCAGCGGCAGCATGTAGAACGGGTTGATCAGGTTGGGCAGGGCTTCGGCGGCGTTATAGATCTGCACGGCCCAGCCCAGGTGGTAGTTCAGGTCGTTGGCCACTTGCATCACGTAGGGCGCTTCGATGATCCACTTGCCGCCACCGGACGGGATGAAGAAGCCGAGGATTGCCGAGTACACCCCCATCAGCAGCGCATAGGTGTCGTGGGACGCGATGCTGACGAAAAAGGTCGAGATGTGGTGGGCCAGGGTCTGGGCGTCCGTGCCTTTGACGGTGGTCATCAGTGCGGCGATCGAGCCGTACAACGGAAACTGGATCAGTACGCCGGTGGTGGTTGGCACCGCGCGGGCCACGGCGTCGAGGAAGCTGCGCGGGCGCCAGTGCAGCAGGGCACCGAGCATGATGAACAGGAAGTTGTAGGTGTTCAGCCCGGAAATCGCACTGATCGCCGGTTTGGTCGAGAATTCGTGGAACAGCCACCCTGCCGCCAGCAACACCAGTAAAATCGTCAGCAACGGGCTGTGCTCCAGCCATTCGCCGGGGCGGGTGCGCGGTTGCAAGGGCGGCAGGTTGAAACTCGGGTCGATGCCGCACGCCGCGGCATCACGGGCGGAGTTCGGGCCGGGGGCGGTGGCATAGGCAATGATCAGCGAGATCACGATCAGCGCCAGCAACATCACGCCGGACTGCCAGAGAAAGATGGTCTGGGTGAACGGGATCACCCCGGTGATCGACAGGATCGACGGTGGCAGACTGCCCGGGTTGGCCTGCAATTGCGCCGCGGAGGACGACAGGCCCAGGGCCCATACCGCGCCGAGCCCCAGGTACGCGGCGGCTCCGGCAGCACGGTAATCCATTTTCAGGTCGGTCCGGCGGGCGAGGGCACGCACCAGCAATCCGCCAAACACCAGCGACAAGCCCCAGTTCAGCAACGAAGCAACCATGGAGATCAGGGCGACCCAGGCCACGGCAGAGCGGCCGTTTTTCGGGATGCGCGCCAGGCGGTCGATCAGTTTCACCGCCGGAGGCGAGCTGGCGACCACGTAACCGCCGATCACCACGAAGGCCATCTGCATGGTGAACGGGATCAGGCTCCAGAAACCGTCACCGAAGGCCATGGCGGCGTCGGTGGGTTTGGCGCCCATGGCCATGGTGGCCACGGCGACGATGATCACCGCCAGCGCGGCAAACACCCAGGAATCGGGGAACCAGCGTTCGGCAAAGCTTGAGCAGCGCAGGGCAAAGCGGGCGGAGCGGCTATCTTCGATATCAGCGGCCACGGGAGTACCTCGGATTTTTATGTTTTGTTGAGGGCTTCTGGGCCGCGCAGGCCCGTCTTGACAGCTGCTAACAGTAATTCAATCGATATTTTTTTGTGACGAAGTTTCCCCGGTATTGGACTTTGGTCTAACGGGTTGTCCGCTGGCGCGTTTACGTAGACCATGGGCGCCTTGGTTTTTACCCGTGCCAGAGTTCTGTTCATGACCGCCAATACCGATTCGCGCCCGGCGCCGTTCACTCGCTCCGACTACAGGACTCTGGGCCTTGCCGCCCTGGGTGGTGCGCTGGAAATCTACGACTTCATCATTTTCGTGTTTTTCGCGCTGACCCTCAGCCAGTTGTTCTTTCCGCCGGAAATGCCCGAATGGCTGCGCTTGCTGCAAAGTTTCGGAATTTTCGCCACCGGCTATCTGGCACGGCCTTTGGGCGGGATATTGATGGCGCATTTTGCCGACCGCCTGGGACGCAAGAAAGTCTTCAGCCTGAGCATTCTGATGATGGCGCTGCCGTGCCTGCTGATCGGCATCATGCCGACCTATGCGCAAATCGGCTATTTCGCGCCGCTGCTGCTGTTGGCCCTGCGAATCCTGCAGGGGGCCGCGGTCGGCGGGGAAGTGCCAAGCGCCTGGGTGTTCGTTGCCGAGCACGCACCGGTGGGCCATCGCGGTTATGCCCTCGGTTTCCTGCAGGCCGGCCTGACCTTCGGCTACCTGATCGGTGCCCTGACGGCGACCTTTCTCGCCCAGGCGTTCACCCCGGTGGAAATCCTCGATTACGCCTGGCGTTATCCGTTCCTGCTGGGCGGTGTGTTCGGTGTGGTTGGCGTCTGGTTGCGTCGCTGGCTCAGCGAGACCCCGGTGTTCATGGCCATGCAGGCCCAGCGCGATGCCGCGGTCGAACTGCCGCTGCGCACGGTCCTGCGTGAACACCGCCTGGCCATGCTACCGGCGATGCTCCTCACCTGCGTGCTGACCTCGGCCGTGGTGGTGTTTGTGGTCATCACCCCGACCATGATGCAGAAATCCTTCGGCATGACCGCCAGCCATACCTTCGCCCTGAGTGCATTGGGCATCGTTTTCCTGAACATCGGCTGTGTGCTGGCGGGGCTGCTCGTCGACCGTATCGGCGCCTGGCGCACGGTGATGCTCTACAGCCTGCTGCTGCCGTTGGGCATCGGCGTGCTCTACACCTGCCTGATCATGGGTGGAAACTGGATCGGCCTGGCGTACGCGATTGCCGGTTTGTGCTGCGGGGTAGTGGGCGCGGTGCCGTCGGTGATGATCAGCCTGTTTCCGGCGCGGATTCGCGTCTCGGGCATTTCCTTCACTTACAACATCGCCTACGCCGCGTGGGCGAGCATCACACCGTTGCTGTTGATCGGTCTGATGCCATGGAGCCCGTGGATCTGTGTGATTTTCAGCGCGGTGATGGGCGCGGTGGGCGTGAGCAGCGCGGCGTATTTCGGCGCACGGATGCCGCGAACCGGGAGTTGCCCGGCCGCGAGCAACCCGGTGGACGGCAAGACCGTGGAGGCGTAAGTCGTCTGGCTTTATACCCAGACGTCATTCTGCGCGGTGCGTTCGCCAGCCTCGTTGCCGGTATTCAACACACCCTTGGGTTCGATCAGCAGCAGTTTCACCTCCTGCTCGGCGAAGGGTTTGTGCTCGACACCCTTGGGTACCACATACATTTCGCCAGCGTTCACCAACACGTGACCATCGCGCAAGTCGATGCGCAACTGTCCTTCGAGAACGATAAAGGTCTCATCGGTATCCTGGTGGTCATGCCAGATGAAGTCCCCCAGCAGCTTCACCACCTTGAACTGATAGTCGTTCATTTCGGCGATGACCCGCGGGGTCCAATAGGGGGCGATCCGGGCGATTTTTTCAGCGAAGTTCAGGCTTTTGTAAGCTTTCATGACGCAGCTCTCTGGGTTGATCGTGACTCCACGATAACCAGGGCACCGAAGCGCTTCTTGTACGATTGTGCGTGGCTCAGCGGCGGTGCATTTTCATCCAGCGGGCCGGCGACAGGCCGTAGGTTTTGCTGAACTGACGCGTCATATGGCTCTGATCGGTGAAGCCGGCAAGCAGCGCGGCGCTGACCAGCGACTGGCCCTGGATCATCAGCGAGCGGGTCAGGTCCAGGCGGCGCATGGTCAGGTAGCGGTAAGGGCTGGTACCGAACAGCAGACGGAAATCCCGCGACAGACTCCAGCGATCCCGGCCGCTGTGATGCGCCAGTTCCTCCAGCGTCACGCTACGATCCAGGGCGCTGTGGATGTATTCCCGAGCGCGCTCCGCGGCCACGTAATCGAAGCTGGAACGCGTGGCCGTCACGCCGCCAACGTGATTCAGGGCTTGCGCCAGATCGAACAGCGCGTCCTGCTCCTCCAGCGGTTCAAGGGGGCAATCCAGGCTGCGCAGCAGCACTTGGGTCGCGGCGAACAAACGCGGATCGGTCGACAGCCCGTCCTTGATAAATGGCAGTGGCTGGCCGCCGAGGATCTGCTGGATCAGCGCCGGTTCGATGTACATCATCCGATACTGAAACCCGGAATCGGTACCGGCTTCGCCATCGTGGACTTCGTCCGGGTGCAGCACCATCGTCCCGCCCGGCAGGCTGTGCCGCCAGCTACCGCGATACTGATAACTCTGTACGCCGGCCAGGGTGTGGCCGATGGCGTAAGTGTCGTGGCGGTGAAGGTCGTAACCGTGGCCGGCAAAAAACGCCTCGAAACGCTGCAGCCCGCCAACATCGGGCGCTCGGTGGAACCAGTCGTTGCGGGGTGGGTGCTTGGCCATGGCTGCCGTTGTGTTGAGGCGTTACGGAACACGTTAACCCAGTCGTCCGCCACCTGTCTTGCGGGCCGATGACGCGCTCGAGCGGGTAGAAAACCGAGGGCAAATATCGCAATGTGTTGCACATCTGGTCAATCGCTGAGGAGTCTTGAATGAGCAAGCTGCGTGTGGGGATTATTTTCGGAGGCCGTTCGGCCGAGCACGAAGTGTCGCTGCAGTCGGCGAAAAATATCGTCGATGCACTGGATCGTTCGCGCTTTGAACCGGTGCTGATCGGCATCGACAAGCAGGGCCACTGGCACCTTAACGATCCGTCGAACTTCCTGCTCAACCAGGAAAATCCCGCCCTGATCGCCCTCAACCAGTCCAACCGCGAACTCGCCGTCGTGCCGGGCAAGGCCAGCCAGCAATTGGTGGAAACCTCCAGTCAGGAACTGCTGGGCCACGTCGATGTGATCTTTCCGATCGTCCACGGCACCCTGGGTGAAGACGGTTGCCTGCAAGGGTTGCTGCGCATGGCCGATCTGCCGTTTGTCGGCTCCGATGTGCTGGGTTCGGCGGTCTGCATGGACAAGGACATCAGCAAACGCCTGCTGCGCGATGCCGGGTTGGCGGTCACACCGTTCGTGACCCTGACCCGCGCCACGGCGACGCGCACCGGGTTTGCAGAGGTCCGGGGCAAGCTTGGCCTGCCACTGTTCGTCAAACCGGCGAACCAGGGCTCTTCTGTCGGCGTGAGCAAGGTAAACGACGAAGCGGAATATGCAGCGGCGATCGAATTAGCGTTGGGTTTCGATGAAAAAGTGCTGGTCGAGTCTGCCGTCAGCGGCCGCGAGATCGAGTGCGCCGTACTGGGCAACGAGAACGCCATCGCCAGCGGTTGTGGCGAGATCGTGGTGCGCAGCGGGTTCTATTCCTACGACAGTAAATACATCGACGATCAGGCGGCTGAAGTGGTGGTTCCGGCCAACATCAGCACTGAGGCCAGCGAACGCATTCGTGCCTTGGCCGTCGAGGCGTTTCAGGTGTTGGGCTGTTCCGGACTGGCGCGGGTCGATGTGTTCCTGACGGACAGCGGTGAAGTGCTGATCAACGAGATCAACTCGCTCCCCGGCTTCACCCGCATCAGCATGTACCCCAAGCTGTGGCAGGCCACCGGGATGACCTACAGCGAGCTGGTCAGCCGCCTGATCGAGCTGGCGCTGGAGAAGCACAAGGCACGACAGACGCTGAAGATCTCGCGTTAGGCGGTATGTGCCAGCCGGACTTCAGTTGAATGGCACCAGGTATCTCAACAGGAGCCAGGATGATCGTCCGGCTGTCGCGTGGTCAGGCCTGCTCCATTTGCGGGTAGGAAAAGGCTGCGCGAGCTGACCGATCAGGATTGGTTATCCATAAAAAAGGGCCTACCTCCCGGTAAGCCCTTTCGCGTTTCAGCGTACGACTCAATCCCCCAACGCTTCCCCCTCACGCCGCGGATCCGCCCCACCTGCCAACGCGGCTTTTCCCTGCGCATCCTTGACCCGCACAATCGCCTGGGTCCCGCTGGTCATGTCGATCTCGGTCACGCTGTGCCCTTTGTCCTTCAATGCCTGGATCAGTCCGGCGCTGAACTGTCCGCGTTCCAGCTCCGTCGGGCCATTGCGGCTGCCGAAGTTGGGCAGGTTGATGGCGGTTTGCGGGTCGAGATTCCAGTCGAGCAGGCCGATGGTGGATTTGGCGACGTATTCGATGATTTGCGAGCCGCCGGGGGAGCCGATGGTGGCGAGGAATTCGCCACTCTGGCGGTCGAAGATCAAGGTCGGTGCCATGGATGAGCGGGGGCGCTTGCCGGGCTCGACGCGGTTGGCGACCTTCTGGCCGTTCTCTTCGGGGATGAACGAGAAGTCGGTCATCTGGTTGTTGAGCAGGAAGCCCTGAACCATCAGGTGCGAGCCGAAGGCGGATTCGACGGTGGTGGTCATCGAAACCGCACCGCCCTGGTCATCGACCGCCACCACTTGCGAGGTGGAGATGCGCAGCGGCGAACGGTCCGGCGCGTAGGCCACCTGAATGCCCGGCGGGGTGCCGGGTTTGGCCGTGCCCATGCTGCGCTCGCCGATCAGGGCGGCGCGGCTGGCCAGATAGGTCGGGTCTATGAGGCCTTTGACGGGGACGGGCACGAAGTCCGTGTCGGCGACATACTGCGCGCGGTCGGCGTAGGCCAGGCGCTCGGCTTCGGCAATCAGGTGCACGGCGTCAGGGGCCGGTTCGAGGCCCGCTGGCTTGTCCGTCTTGAGTGGTTTCAAGGACGCCAGGGCCAAACGCGGATCGCGGGTTTCCAGGGCCTGCAAGGTGCCGAGGATCTGGGCCACGGCGATCCCGCCCGACGAAGGCGGCGGCATGCCGCAGACTTGCCAACGTTTGTAATCGGTGCACAGCGGCGCGCGTTCCTTGGCGCTGTAGCCTTGCAGATCGTTCAGCGACAGGCTGCCGGGGTTGGCGTGGCCCTGAACCTTGGCCACGATCTCTTGCGCGACGGCGCCTTTGTACAACGCATCGGGCCCTTCCTTGGCGATGCGTCCGTACACGGCGGCCAGCGCCGGATTTTTCAGTAGCGTGCCTGCGGCTTTCGGGCTGCTATCGGCGTTCAGAAAATACCCAGCCATCTCCGGCGAGCGCCTGATGGCCGAGTCCGAAGCGATCAGTCGGTGCAGGCGTGGCGAGATGGCGAAGCCTTGCTCGGCGAGTCTGATCGCCGGCTCGAACAACTGTGCCCATGGCAGGCGGCCGTGTTTCTGGTGCGCCAGTTCCAGTGCTCGCAACACGCCCGGCGTGCCCACGGATCGACCACCAATCTGCGCCTGGGTGAACGGCATCGGTTTGCCGTCGGGCTGCAGAAAAAGCTTCTCGCTGGCACCGGCCGGAGCGGTTTCGCGGCCGTCGTAAGTGCGCACGGTTTTGCCATCCCACAATACGATCAACGCGCCGCCACCGATGCCCGAAGATTGCGGCTCGACCAAGGTCAGCACCGCTTGCATCGCAATCGCGGCGTCGATCGCTGAACCGCCCCGGCGCAGCATCTCTCGCCCGGCTTCGGCTGCCAGTGGATTAGCCGCTGCCGCCATGTGTTTCGAGGCGTGCCGGGTGTGCAGGTCGGTGCGATAGCCCGAGGCGGCTTCCGGTGGGGTTGGCAAAGTCGAAGCGGGCGGGGCATGGCACGCTGCAAGGAGCGAAGCGGTGGCAATCAGCGAAAGCGCTGCCAGGCGATAGCGGCTCAAGTCAAAGGCTGAGAACACGCGGGGCACTCCGTCCGTGGGAAAAGATCCGAGGACTTTATCGGTCGACAGCGAGTGACGCAAACCATGGCCTACGGCTAAGACGCATTTTTCCTTCAGGCGTCAGCGAATCTTCTGTAGGAGCGATGGCAACAGACTGGCCAACATTCATGCCGGAGGAGAGCGAGCGCTCGGCGTTTCGTGGTTCGGGCCACTTTTCTCCAGGCATAAAAAAACGGCCTACCTTTCGGTAAGCCGTTTTTAGTACTTGGTGGCTACACAGGGACTTGAACCCCGGACCCCAGCATTATGAATGCTATGCTCTAACCAACTGAGCTATGTAGCCAAGTGGCGCGCATTATTCACCGCAAACGACAATGCGTCAAGCGTAAATATAAAATATTTCTCTGCGCTTTCAACCGCTTATCCACCTGAGCCGAAAAATCGGGCCAGGTAGGGGCATCAACTGAGCTGAAATCCTGCGACCGACCGGGCATCGCGTTGCGCTATCGCCTGCTTTCTGAGGTCGTTAGCAGGCTAAGGGGATGGCGCTTCCGCACTGAAAAATGGCACATTGATGCACCTGCCTGTGTGCACCCATCCGCTGTACGGAAATTCTCATGGCTATCAGCAACGTCCAGACCGGCGCCCAGCCGGCATCCGCGACTTCACAAAGCAGCCCATTGGTCATGCGCATCATCGGCGCCGTAGCCCTGGCGCATTTGATCAACGACCTGATTCAGTCGGTGCTGCCATCGATTTATCCGATGCTCAAGGCCAACTACGGCCTGACCTTCACCCAGGTCGGCCTGATCACCCTGACGTTTCAGCTGACGGCCTCGCTGCTGCAGCCGTGGGTCGGTTACCACACCGATCGCCATCCCAAACCCTGGCTGCTGCCGGCCGGTACGGTGTGCACGCTGATCGGCATTCTCATGATGTCGGTGGTCGGCACCTTCCCGTTGATACTGCTGGCAGCGGGGCTGATCGGCATCGGCTCATCGACTTTCCATCCGGAAGCGTCTCGCGTGGCGCGACTGGCTTCGGGTGGGCGTTTCGGCCTGGCGCAGTCGACCTTTCAGGTCGGTGGCAATGCGGGGTCGGCCTTTGGTCCGTTGCTCGCTGCAGCGATCATCATTCCTTTCGGTCAGGGCCATGTGGCCTGGTTCGGTTTGTTCGCGGTATTTGCGCTGTTCGTGCTCTATCGGATCAGTCGCTGGTACGCCAACCACTTAAGTCTGTTCAAGCTCAAGCAGGGGCAGGCGGCGACGCACGGCTTGTCGAAAAACCGGGTGATCAGTGCCTTGGTGGTGCTGGGGTTGCTGGTGTTCTCCAAGTATTTCTACATGTCCAGTCTGACCAGCTACTTCACCTTTTACCTGATCGAGAAATTCGACCTGTCGGTGGCCAGTTCACAGCTGCATCTGTTCCTGTTTCTCGGAGCGGTAGCGGCGGGGACCTTCTTCGGCGGGCCGATCGGCGACAAGATCGGGCGTAAGGCGGTGATCTGGTTCTCGATTCTTGGCGTGGCACCGTTCACCTTAATGCTGCCTCACGTCGACCTGTTCTGGACCAGCATTCTCAGCGTGGTGATCGGCTTCATCCTGGCTTCGGCATTCTCGGCCATCGTGGTGTACGCCCAAGAGCTGGTACCGGGCAATGTCGGGATGATTGCCGGGGTGTTCTTCGGGCTGATGTTCGGCTTTGGCGGGATTGGCGCTGCATTGCTGGGGTATTTGGCAGATGTTCACGGCATCGAGTACGTGTACTTCCTGTGTTCGTTCCTGCCGTTGTTTGGCGTGCTGGCGATCTTCCTGCCTCGAACCAAAAAAGCCTGACCCCGCACATCCCCTGTAGGAGCGAGCTTGCTCGCGATGGTGTATCAGACAACTAAGCGCTGACTGACACTCCATCGCGAGCAAGCTCGCTCCTACAGGGGATGTGGTGTGGCAGGCAATTATTTCAGGCACAAAAAAGCCGCGTATCAAACGCGGCTTTTTCTTGGGCGGCTGCTTCGTCCTGAAAACTTAGACGTTGAAACGGAAGTGCATCACATCGCCGTCTTTAACAATGTAGTCCTTGCCTTCCAGACGCCATTTACCAGCTTCCTTGGTGCCGGCTTCGCCCTTGTACTGGATGAAGTCGTCGTAGGCGATGACTTCGGCGCGGATGAAGCCTTTTTCGAAGTCGGTGTGGATCACGCCGGCGGCTTGGGGTGCGGTGGCACCGACGCGGACGGTCCAGGCGCGGACTTCTTCGACACCGGCGGTGAAGTAGGTCTGCAGGTGCAGCATTTCGTAGCCGGCGCGAATCACGCGGTTCAGGCCAGGTTCTTCGAGGCCCAGGGCTTCGAGGAACATGTCTTTCTCTTCGCCGTCATCCAGCTCGGCGATTTCGGCTTCGATCTTGTTGCAGACCGGAACAACCATGGCGCCTTCTTCTTCGGCGATGGCTTTGACGATGTCCAGCAGCGGGTTGTTCTCGAAACCGTCTTCAGCGACGTTGGCGATGTACATGACCGGCTTGGTGGTCAGCAGGTGGAAGCCACGAATCACCGCTTTGTCGTCGGCACCCATAGTCTTCATCAGGGTGCGCGCAGGCTTGCCGAGGGTGAAGTGAGCGATCAATTGCTCCAGCAGGCCTTTCTGGACTACTGCGTCTTTGTCACCGCCCTTGGCGTTGCGGGCGACTTTCTGCAGTTGCTTCTCGCAGCTGTCGAGGTCGGCGAAGATCAGTTCCAGGTCGATGATCTCGATGTCACGCTTGGGGTCGACGCTGTTGGAGACGTGAATCACGTTCTCGTCTTCGAAGCAGCGGACCACGTGGGCAATGGCATCGGTCTCGCGGATGTTGGCGAGGAACTTGTTGCCCAGGCCTTCACCCTTCGAGGCGCCGGCGACCAGGCCCGCGATGTCGACGAATTCCATGGTGGTCGGCAGGATGCGCTTTGGATTGACGATGGCTGCCAGGGCTTCCAGGCGCGAATCCGGCATCGGCACGATACCGGTGTTCGGCTCGATGGTGCAGAAGGGGAAGTTCTCGGCCGCGATCCCGGATTTGGTCAGGGCGTTGAACAGGGTGGACTTGCCGACGTTAGGCAGGCCGACGATGCCGCAATTGAATCCCATGGTGTTTCCCCGAGGAGTTAGAGTCAGGCCTTCTGGCTGTGCAGGTTTTTCATCGCGCGGTTCCATTCCCCGGCGAGGATATCCGGCAGCACGCCGAGGGCAAAGTCGATGCTGGCATCGAGTTTTTCCTGTTCGGCGCGTGGCGCACGACCCAGGACGAAATTTGAAACCATACTGGCAACGCCCGGGTGGCCAATGCCAAGCCGCAAGCGGTGAAAGGTATTCTGATTGCCCAGTTGCGCGATGATGTCGCGCAACCCGTTGTGACCGCCATGGCCGCCGCCCTGTTTGAGCTTGGCGACGCCGGGTGGCAGGTCGAGTTCGTCGTGCGCCACCAGGATTTCTTCGGGCTTGATGCGGAAGAATCCTGCGAGTGCCGCCACGGCCTGGCCGCTGCGGTTCATGTAGGTGGTGGGAATCAGCAGACGAACATCCTGACCCTGATGCAAATAGCGTCCGGTCAGGCCGAAATATTTGCGATCGGCCACAAGGTTAACACCCTGTGCTTTCGCGATGCGCTCAACAAAAAGGGCCCCTGCGTTATGCCGGGTCTGTTCGTATTCAGCGCCTGGATTTCCCAAGCCAACGATCAGTTTAATGGCAGTCACGATAGGGGCCCTTCCTTGGAGTGGTGGATAACATCGCCGCGATCAGTGTGTGCGGCGAAAGTGGACGACAAGTGCTCATTTACCATTATGTAAACTCCGCGTTCTCGCCCGCTTTCTCGCTACGTTCCAGTCCGCGATGTTACCTGGTCACTCCGGCATCACAGAGTGAATTACTCTGCTGCGCCTTCTTCTTCAGTAGCTTCTGGAGCAACACGTGGGGCGTGGACGTTGGCAACAGCCTTGTCATCACCGTGTGCCAGAGCAACAAACTCAACGCCTTTAGGGGCTTTGAGGTCGGACAGGTGAATGATCGTGCCGATTTCGGCGTCAGCCAGGTCGACTTCGATGAATTCAGGCAGGTCCTTCGGCAGGCAGGTCACTTCGATTTCCGAAACAACGTGCGAAACTTCGCCGCCTTTCTTGATCGGAGCTTCTTCACCGACAAAGTGTACAGGCACGATAGCGGTCAGTTTCTGGCCAGCTACTACGCGTACGAAGTCAGCGTGCAGCACGTGGCCTTTGGCCGGGTGACGCTGCAGAGCCTTGATGATTACGTTTTGCTTGGTGCCGCCAACGTTCAGCTCGATGATGTGGCTGTAAGCCGCTTCGTTTTCGAGCAGTTTGGCAACTTCTTTAGCCAGCATGCTGATGGATTCAGGGGCTTTTTCGCCACCGTAAACTACAGCTGGAACCAGGCTTGCGAGACGACGCAGGCGGCGGCTCGCACCTTTCCCCAGGTCGGAACGCACTTCAGCATTCAGAGTAAAATCGTTCATGTTGTATCTCCAAAATAACCACATTCGCCCCAGCGTTTGCGACCAGCGCTAAAGGCGATATGGGCAAAAAAGCCCCGCCCCGACAGGAATGCCGGGGCGGGGCGCTTTTCGTCAACAGGATGTAATGAAAAGGGCAGGGCCCTTAACGGAACATCGCGCTGATCGATTCTTCATTGCTGATGCGGCGGACCGCCTCGGCAACTACCGGTGCGATATCCAGTTGGCGGATACGCGCACAGGCTTGTGCTGCAGCGGACAGCGGGATGGTGTTGGTCACCACCAGCTCGTCCAGCACGGAATTTTCAATGTTTTCGATTGCCCGACCCGACAGCACAGGGTGTGTGCAGTAGGCGAAAACCTTGGCAGCGCCATGCTCTTTCAGGGCCTTGGCCGCGTGGCACAGGGTGCCGGCGGTATCGACCATGTCATCGACCAGAATACAGGTACGCCCTTCGACATCACCGATGATATGCATCACTTCAGAGTGATTGGCTTTTTCACGGCGTTTGTCGATGATCCCGAGATCCACGCCCAGGGATTTGGCAACGGCACGTGCACGCACGACGCCACCAATGTCCGGGGACACGATCATCAGGTTTTCGAAGCGCTGATCTTCAATGTCATCCACCAGTACCGGGGAGCCGTAGATGTTATCTACCGGAATATCGAAGAAGCCCTGGATCTGGTCAGCATGCAGATCAACCGTGAGAACACGGTCGATGCCGACTACGGTAAGCATGTCAGCCACGACTTTCGCGCTGATAGCCACACGTGCGGAACGCGGACGGCGATCCTGACGGGCATAACCAAAGTAAGGAATTACAGCAGTGATACGAGTAGCCGAGGAGCGGCGGAAGGCATCAGCCATCACTACCAGTTCCATCAGGTTATCGTTGGTCGGAGCGCAAGTCGGCTGAATAATGAAGACATCTTTACCGCGGACGTTTTCATTGATCTCGGCAGTAATTTCGCCGTCGGAAAACTTGCCGACAGAGATGTCACCGAGAGGGATATGCAGCTGACGTACGACACGCCGAGCCAGATCGGGGTTAGCATTCCCCGTAAAGACCATCATCTTGGACACGCGCAGTACCTAGAGGCTGAGGGTAACCTGGATGAGTATAGAAAATGGCAGGGGCGGCTGGATTCGAACCAACGCATGGCAGGATCAAAACCTGCTGCCTTACCGCTTGGCGACGCCCCTGTATCTGTTGCAACGAGTACCCAGTACTCGGTTCCTTTAGAGCAGACCTTGCAGCTTGCGATGCAACATCGAAACGTTGCTTCCTTTTGCTACAAACCCTGTAAGGGTCTCTGTAAGAAGGGCCGAGACTTTATCAGCTTCAGCTTTGCTTGGGAAGCCCCCAAACACACAACTTCCAGTTCCGGTGAGTTTTGCTTCGGTAAATTTACCTAACAAATTCAAAGCGTTACGTACATCTGGATAACGCCTTGCTACCACCGGTAAGCAGTCATTTCGACTGTTTCCCTTGGGAACGGGGCGCACTTTAATGGGAGAAGAGTTACGTGTCAACAACGGATCTGAAAAAATTTCTGCTGTACTTACAGATACTTGCGGCACAAGCACGACATACCACGGTTCTTCGGGGTCTACAGGGGTGAGTTTCTCCCCCACACCCTCGGCAAAAGCCGCGTGGCCACGCACGAAAACCGGGACGTCGGCGCCCAGCGTCAGGCCCAGCACGGCCAGTCGATCTTCATCCCAACCCAGTTGCCAGAGATGATTCAGGCCGAGCAAAGTTGTTGCGGCATTTGAACTGCCGCCACCGATTCCACCGCCCATGGGCAGGATTTTTTCGATCCAGATGTCGATACCGAGCGAACAGCCGGATTGCTCTTGAAGTTTTCTCGCGGCCCGAACGATCAGATTGCTGTCGTGGGGAACACCCTCGAATTCGGTGTGCAGACGAATCACGCCATCGTCGCGCGCGGCGAAAGTGATCTCATCGCCATAATCGAGAAACTGAAAAATGGTCTGCAGCTCGTGATAACCGTCTTCACGGCGACCGAGGATGTGCAGCATCAGATTGAGTTTGGCCGGGGAGGGCAGTGTCAAACGAGGGGCGCTCATGATCATTGCCCCAGTTTGCGAGGTTGCCATTCCTTGATCACCAGCGTGACGTCAAGGTCGGTGCCGTGCAGTTTGATGCGCTCGGGCAGCCAGTAGCCGTTTTGCTCGGCATAGCTGAGGTATTCGACCTGCCAGCCATCCTGATCGAGGTTGGCCAGGCGGCTGTCGGTATCGAGCGTCACGCGGCTTTTGCTGTCCGGCGCCGGGAGCCCGCGGACCCACCAGGCGAGATGGGACACCGGCAGTTTCCAGCCAAGCTGTTCTTCGAGCAGCACTTCCGGGGACGGCGCTTCATAACGACCCTGGTTGGCGACTTCCAGCGAGACCTTGCCGGGGCGGCCGGTCAAGCGTGCGGCGCCCCGGCCCAGGGGGCCAGAGAGACGAATATCGTAGTAATCCTGTCGCTGCAGCCAGAACAAGGTGCCGCTGCCGGAGTCCTTTGGCGCGCGTATGCCGATCTTGCCGTTGATCTGCCAGCCATCGAGGCCAGCCAACAGTAGTTTGTGCTCGCGCCATTGGGCCGGGTCGCCTTGACCCTGGACCGATTCGCGGGCGCCGAAGCCCGCGCAACCGGCGAGCAGGGCGATGAAGCTGAAAACGATGAGGTGGCGCAAGAACATATAGTTAAAGAGTCTCTGAACCGGTCAGGCGCTTGATGGTGCTGCGCAGGATAGGGCTGTCGGGTTGTTCCTTGAGGAACTTGCCCCAGATCTGTTTGGCTTCGCGTTGCTTGCCGTTGGCCCACAGGACCTCGCCCAGGTGAGCGGCGACTTCCTGATCGGGGAAACGCTCCAGGGCCAGGCGCAAGTAGCGTTCGGCCTCATCGAGATTGCCCAGGCGGTAATTCACCCAGCCGAGGCTGTCGAGTACCGCCGGGTCTTCCGGATTGATCTGGTGCGCCTGTTCGATCAGGGCCTTGGCTTCGGCGTAACGCGTCGTACGGTCGGACAGGGTGTAGCCGAGGGCGTTCAATGCCATCGCATTGTCCGGGTCGCGCTTGATGATCAGGCGCAGGTCTTTTTCCATCTGCGCCAGGTCATTGCGTTTTTCCGCCTGCATGGCGCGGGTGTACAGCAGATTCAAATCGTCCGGGAATTGCTGCAAGGCTTGCTGCAACACTTTCCAGGCCTTGTCCCCCTGCTTGTTGGCGGACAGGGTCTCGGCCTCGATCAAATACAGCTGAATGGCGTAATCGGGCTGCTCGTCGCGTTCCGCAGCCAGGCGGCGTTGGGCTTCGGCGGTCTTGCCGTTATTGATCAGGATATCGGTCTGGCGCAATTGCGCGGGCAGGTAGTCGTTGCCCACACCGACCTGGGCGTATTCGGCGAGCGCACCTTGGGGGTCGTTGCGCTCTTCGGCGATGCGGCCGAGGTTCAGGTGGGCCGAATCGACATGGCTGTCCCGGGCGATCAGGTCTTCCAGATAACCTTTGGCCTCTTCCCAGGCCTTGGCTTCCAGGCACACCAACGCCAGTGAATAACGCAGTTCGTCGTCTTCCGGGTATTGCTGGACCAGGCTGGAAAACTCGACTTTGGCGTCGTCCATGCGGTCCTGTTCAACCAGCATGCGCGCGTAAGTCAGGCGCAAGCGTTTGTCCTCCGGGTACTTCTTGATGCTTTTTTGCAGCAGCGGCAGGGCTTCATCGCCACGATTCATGGATTGCAGCAGGCGCGCGCGCAGCAGGATCGGGGCTATTTCGCCGTCGTCCGGCGGATTGTCTTCCAGCAGGGTCAGCGCGCCTTTGGCATCACCGTCCTGTTGCAACAGCAACGCCTTGCCGAAGATCAGCTGACTGTTGTTGGGATGACGCTGCAACAGACGGTCGAAGCTTTTCATCAAGCCGTTGCGCGTGTCCTGGTCGGTATCTGCCGCGGACAATGCAAGGAAGTCGAAATGGGTGTCGCCCTTGCCCTGCAGGACTTTTTCCATATAGACCATGGAATCGTCATAACGCCCGGCGCGCGCCAGCTGCACCGCAGCGGCCCGTTGCGCCTCAAGGTCGTCCGGGGCGTTTTTCGCCCAGATCAGCGCGGTGTCCAGGGCGGCCTGATCGGCACCCAGATACTCGGCGATACGAAATGCCCGCTCGGAAATGCCCGGATCCTGGGTGTTGATGGCCTGGGTCACGTAGTTGTCCAAGGCAATGTCGAAACGATTGCGCTGGCCAGCCAGTTCGGCGCTCAACAGGCTGAAGACGGTATCTTCGCTGAACGAGCTGTAAACCTTGGGCTTTTCAGGCACCGGAGTGCTGTCTTCGACCGGCGGCGTACCGTCCGACGAAACGGGTGCCAAAGCCTGGCAGCCGCTGAGGAAGACAAGAGCGAGGAGCAACGCGGAAGATCTATTCATATAGGAGGAGGACGACTAACCTGCGGTCGGATCATCATGACACAAGCCTTCGACCAAACATAACCGCCCGGCCATTTTCCCGTTTACCCCGTCCCCAGTGGGAGCGAGCTTGCTCGCGAAATACGCATGGACGCCGCGTGCATTCAGACAGCCCGCGTCATTGTTGACGACCATCGCTGGCAAGCCAGCTTCTATAGAAACGAGACGCGCTCGCAAGCCTGGCACATTGTCTACCGGACCAATAGAGATCGAGTAGTTGTTCTGGCTCTGTCGAAGTAGGACAATTGCCGGCTTCACGTCACCATCAGCGACTTTGAATGGCCTTCCTTGCACTCGGTATCAACCACAAGACTGCTTCAGTAGACGTCCGCGAGCGCGTGGCCTTTACCCCTGAGCAGCTGGTGGAGGCCTTGCAGCAGCTCTGCCGACTCACCGACAGCCGCGAAGCTGCGATCCTCTCCACCTGCAATCGCAGTGAGCTCTATATAGAACAGGATCACCTTTCGGCTGACATCGTGTTGCGCTGGCTGGCCGATTATCACCATTTGAGCCTCGAAGAGCTGCGCGCCAGCGCTTATGTGCACGAAGATGATGCGGCAGTTCGTCACATGATGCGGGTCGCCTCCGGGCTCGATTCACTGGTGTTGGGCGAACCGCAGATCCTCGGCCAGATGAAATCGGCCTACGCCGTGGCCCGCGAAGCCGGCACCATCGGTCCGTTGCTCGGGCGGCTGTTCCAGGCCACCTTCAATGCCGCCAAGCAGGTGCGCACCGACACCGCCATCGGCGAGAATCCGGTGTCCGTGGCGTTTGCCGCGGTCAGCCTGGCCAAACAGATTTTCAGCGACCTGCAACGCAGCCAGGCCTTGCTGATCGGCGCTGGCGAGACCATTACCCTGGTCGCCCGCCATCTGCATGAGTTGGGGGTCAAACGCATCGTTGTCGCCAACCGGACCCTGGAACGCGCGAGCATTCTGGCCGAACAGTTCGGCGCCCACGCGGTGTTGCTCTCGGATATCCCGGCAGAACTGGTGCGCAGCGACATCGTCATCAGCTCCACCGCCAGCCAGCTGCCGATCCTGGGCAAGGGCGCCGTGGAAAGCGCGCTGAAACTGCGCAAGCACAAACCGATCTTCATGGTGGATATCGCCGTACCGCGGGATATCGAGCCGGAAGTCGGCGAGCTGGACGACGTTTACCTGTACAGCGTCGATGATCTCCATGAAGTGGTCGCCGAAAACCTCAAGAGTCGTCAGGGTGCCGCCCAGGCGGCCGAAGAGATGGTCTCGATCGGCGCCGAAGACTTCATGGTGCGCCTGCGCGAACTGGCGGCAGTGGATGTGCTCAAGGCCTATCGCCAGCAAAGCGAGCGCCTGCGCGACGAAGAATTGCTCAAGGCCCAGCGCATGCTGGCCAACGGCAGCAGCGCCGAAGACGTGCTGGTGCAACTGGCGCGTGGCCTGACCAACAAGCTCCTGCACGCGCCGAGCGTGCAGTTGAAAAAGCTCTCTGCCGAAGGCCGCCTTGATGCGCTGGCCATGGCCCAGGAACTCTTTGCCCTCGGTGAGGGCTCATCGGATAGCTTTTCGGATAAGAAACCGCAATGAAAGCGTCACTGCTCAATAAGCTGGACATCCTCCAGGACCGTTTCGAGGAATTGACCGCCTTGCTTGGCGATGGCGAGGTCATTTCCGATCAGAATAAATTCCGCACCTATTCCAAGGAATACGCGGAAATCGAGCCGATTGTCGAAGCCTATAAACAGTTGCTCAAAGTGCAAAGCGACCTTGAGGGCGCCCAGGCACTGCTCAAGGACAGCGACCCGGACATGCGCGAAATGGCCGTGGAAGAAGTCCGCGAAGCCAAAGAGCAGCTGATCGAAATCGAAGCCAGGCTGCAACGCATGCTGTTGCCCAAGGATCCGAACGACGGCCGTAACGTGTTCCTCGAAATCCGCGCCGGCACCGGTGGTGACGAAGCAGCGATTTTCTCCGGCGACCTGTTCCGCATGTATTCGCGTTACGCCGAGCGGCGTGGCTGGCGCGTGGAAATCCTCTCGGAGAACATCGGTGAGCACGGTGGCTATAAAGAAGTCATCGCTCGGGTCGAGGGCGACAACGTCTATGGCAAGTTGAAGTTCGAATCCGGCGCGCACCGTGTGCAGCGGGTTCCAGCCACCGAGTCCCAGGGTCGCATCCACACCTCGGCCTGCACCGTGGCAGTGTTGCCCGAGCCGGATGAACAGGAAACGATCGAGATCAACCCGGCGGATCTGCGGGTCGATACCTATCGTTCTTCCGGTGCCGGTGGCCAGCACGTCAACAAGACCGATTCGGCCATCCGCATCACCCACTTGCCGTCCGGCATCGTCGTCGAATGCCAGGAAGAGCGTTCCCAGCACAAGAACCGTGCCCGGGCGATGTCCTGGTTGTCGGCCAAGCTCAACGATCAACAGACCAGCGCCGCCGCCAATGCCATCGCCAGCGAGCGGAAGTTGCTGGTCGGCTCGGGTGATCGCTCGGAGCGGATCCGCACCTACAACTTTGCCCAGGGCCGGGTCACCGATCACCGCGTCAACCTGACGCTGTACTCGCTCGATGAAATTCTCGCGGGCGGTGTCGATGCGGTGATCGAGCCCTTGCTGGCCGAATACCAGGCCGATCAACTGGCGGCCATAGGTGAGTAAATGACCATCATTGCCAGTTTGTTGCGCGCCGCCGATCTGCCGGACTCGCCTACTGCGCGCCTGGACGCCGAATTGTTGCTGGCGGCGGCATTGGGCAAATCCCGCAGTTTTCTGCACACCTGGCCGGAACGCATCGTCCCGAGCGAAGCCGCACTGAAATTCGCCGGGTATTTGCAGCGTCGTCGTGGCGGCGAACCGGTGGCCTACATTCTTGGCCAGCAAGGTTTCTGGAAGCTCGATCTGGAAGTCGCGCCGCACACACTGATCCCGCGCCCGGACACCGAGTTGCTGGTGGAAGCCGCACTGGAGTTGCTGCCGGCCACACCGGCCAGGGTTCTCGACCTCGGCACCGGCAGCGGCGCCATTGCCTTGGCCCTGGCCAGCGAGCGCCCGGCGTGGCAAGTCACCGCCGTAGACCGCGTGCTCGAAGCCGTAGCCTTGGCCGAGCGCAATCGTCAGCGCCTGCACCTGGTCAACGCCACCGTGCTGAGCAGCCATTGGTTCAGCGCGCTGCATGGCCAACGCTTTCAACTGATCATCAGCAATCCCCCCTACATCGCGAGCACCGATCCGCATCTGGTGGAAGGCGACGTACGCTTCGAACCGGCCAGCGCCCTGGTGGCCGGCGTCGACGGGCTCGACGATCTGCGCCTGATCGTTGGCCAGGCGCCGGATTATCTGGACGCGGGTGGCTGGCTGATGCTCGAACACGGTTACGACCAAGCCGGCAAGGTGCGCGATTTGCTGCTGAGCCGCGGCTTTGAACACGTCCACAGCCGCGCCGATCTGGGCGGTCACGAACGCATCAGCCTGGGGTGCCTGCCGTGCTGAACGATCAGGAATTGTTGCGCTATAGCCGGCAGATTCTGTTGCAGCACGTCGACATCGACGGTCAGTTGCGACTCAAGCAAAGCCGCGTGTTGATCGTCGGTCTAGGCGGTCTCGGCTCACCGGTGGCGCTGTACCTGGCAGCCGCTGGGGTCGGTGAACTGCATCTGGCAGATTTCGACACGGTCGACCTGACCAACTTGCAACGCCAGATCATCCACGACACCGCCAGCGTTGGGGTGAGCAAGGTCGATTCGGCTATCCGCCGCCTGAGCGCGATCAACCCCGAGATTCAGTTGATCGCCCATCGCGCGGCGCTGGACGAAGACTCCCTGGCCGCCGTCGTGGCTGCCGTGGATCTGGTGCTGGACTGCTCCGATAATTTCTCCACTCGCGAAGCGGTCAACGCGGCCTGTGTGGCGGCCGGAAAACCTTTGGTCAGCGGCGCAGCGATTCGTCTCGAAGGGCAATTGTCGGTATTCGATCCGCGTGTTGCGGACAGTCCCTGCTACCACTGTTTATACGGGCACGGCAGTGAAGCCGAGCTGACGTGCAGCGAGGCCGGAGTCGTGGGGCCTTTGGTCGGGATGGTTGGCAGCCTCCAGGCGCTGGAAGCCCTGAAACTGCTGGCGGGTTTCGGCGAGCCATTGGTGGGACGGCTGTTGTTGATCGATGCCTTGGGCTCGCGCTTTCGCGAGTTGCGGGTCAAGCGTGATCCCGGTTGTAGCGTCTGTGGGTCGAAACATGCGTGAAGCGCCGATTGGCGTGTTCGACTCCGGTGTCGGTGGGCTGTCGGTACTGGCCGAGATCCAGCGTTTGCTGCCCAACGAGTCACTGCTGTACGTCGCCGATTGCGGGAATATCCCTTACGGCGAGAAGACTCCGGAATTCATCCGTCAGCGTTGCAGTGTCATGGCCGATTTTTTTCAGCAGCAGGGTGCCAAGGCCCTGGTGCTGGCCTGCAATACGGCAACGGTCGCTGGTGTCGCGGATTTGCGGCGCGATTATCCAACGTGGCCCATCGTCGGCATGGAGCCGGCGGTCAAGCCGGCCGCCGCCGCAACCCGCAGCGGAGTGGTCGGCGTCCTGGCGACTACCGGGACCTTGCAGAGCGCCAAGTTCGCCGCCTTGCTCGATCGCTTCGCCACCGATGTGCGGGTGATGACCCAACCGTGTCCCGGGCTGGTGGAGCTGATTGAAAACGGCGATCTGCACAGTCCTGCCCTGCGCCAGTTACTGGCCAGCTATGTCGGGCCGCTGCTGGGCGCCGGGTGCGACACCATCATTCTCGGCTGCACGCATTATCCATTCCTGAAGCCGTTGCTTAAGCAGATGATCCCTGAAGACATCAGCTTGATTGACACCGGTACCGCCGTAGCACGGCAGCTGCAGCGCCTGTTGGCCGAGCGCGAGTTGCTCGCTCAAGGGCCTGCTCGCGTAGCGCAGTTCTGGACGAGCGCCGATCCGGATCATTTCAGAAATATCTTGCCAATGTTGTGGCATACCTCTGGCGTTGTGCGAAGCTTCAACAAATAGATAAATCTTGGGAAAAACGGGTAATTGGGTGAACTTCTGATTAAACGCCGATTTCTATAGTTTTAGTTCTATTGAGAACCACAAAAAACCATACGAATCTCGTTCGGAAAAGGATGTTTCTAATGAAGCGACTATTCTGTTTGGCCGCGATTGCGGCCGCACTCATGGGGCACAGTTTTACCGCACAGGCGGCAGGCGTGGAGTTCGCGGTCGGCCAGACCAGCGAGTCGACCATGACCTATCGACTGGGCATGCAATTCGACTGGGACAAGAGCTGGCTGCAAAGTGACGTCGGTCGCTTGACCGGTTACTGGAGCGGGGCCTACACCTATTGGGAAGGTGACGAGAGTTCCGCCAACCACAGTCTGTCGTTCTCACCGGTATTGGTTTACGAATTTTCCGGCCAGAACGTCAAGCCGTACGTGGAGTTGGGAGTTGGCGTAGCGGCGTTCGCCAATACCGAAGTCGAAAACAACCAGCTCGGCAGTTCCTTTCAGTTCGAAGACCGGTTCGGCTTTGGTCTGCGCTTTGCGGGCGGACATGAGGTGGGGATTCGTGCGACGCACTATTCCAATGCCGGGATCAGCAGTCCGAACGACGGTGTAGAGAGCTACGCGCTTCACTATACGATGCCGCTCTAAGCGCTTGGTACTTTAAAGGTGGGAGCGAGCCTGCTCGCGAAAGCGGTCTGACAGTCGACATCAATGTTGAATGTCAGGGCCCCTTCGCGAGCAGGCTCGCTCCCACATTGGATCTTTGGTGATTTTGAATTCAGCGATACGCCGTGGTAATCCCCTGGCGTTCATCAATGCACTCAGGCGCCCCCATCTCGAACTCCCGGCAGATCAGCGGGCGTTTTTCGTAGATGGTGCACATCATGGTGTTGCGATCCAGCGCGGCGCACCAGCCATCATCCAGGCGCAACATGACTTCCCCACCCCAATCATCGGTATCGATAAACCGTTCGGGCACCCCTGTATCGGTGATCAGCATGACTTCGAGCTGGCAGCAGCAGGCTGCGCAGGTCGAGCAAGTGACCGCCGATTCGGCAATTTGAGTGTGGGGGATGGTCTTCATGGCGTGCAGTGTAAGGCAGCGGGGCAGTGCTGTGTGAAAGGCCTGACGGACGCTGGGCTGCAATGATGCAGGAGAGACGGATCCGCTAAGGCAATTCGTGTTGCCCTGGTTAATCGCCCCGGGACTGTTCAGCTGCGCAAGAGGGTACTGTCACAAGGCTTCCCCGAAGGAGCGGGCAACACGCAAAGCACTGATCACGCCGTCTTCATGGGAACCGCTGGCCCAATAGGCGCCGCAATAGTAAGTGTGGTGCGCGCCATTCAATTCTTCCCAGCGTCCCTGGGCGGCGACGGCTGTCAGGCTGAATTGCGGGTGGGCATAGGCGTATTGGGCAAGCACCTTGAACGGACTGATGCCCGCACTCTGGTTGAGGCTGACGCAGAAGGTGCTGTCGCTCTGAATGCCTTGCACGATATTCATGTCGTAGGTAACGGCCACCCGGGTATGGCCGGGGCCGCCAAGACGATAGTTGCAACCGGCCCAGGCAGCTTTTCGCTCGGGCAGCAGGCGCGTGTCGGTGTGCAGTACGACTTCGTTGTCAGCATAGGGCAGGGCGCCAAGGATCGACTGTTCAGCGTCGCTCGGCTCGCTCAGCAGTTTCAAGGCCTGATCGCTGTGACAGGCGAACACCACTTTGTCGAACCGCTCGCTGCCGCTGGCGCTGTGGATAACCACCCCGTCTTTATCGCGTTCGACCCGATTCACCGGGCAATCCAGCCTGATCTTCTCTTTGAAGCTCGCCGTCAACGGTGCGATATAGGCGCTCGAACCACCCTCGATCACACACCATTGCGGGCGATTGCCCATGGACAGCAGGCCATGGTTCTTGAAGTACCTGACGAGAACCTGCATGGGAAAACCGAGCATGTCAGCCATTGGCATCGACCAGATGGCTGCGCCCATCGGTACGATGTAATGCAGTATGAAACGCTCGCTGTAACCTCCCTCTTTCAAATAGTCATCCAGTGTGGCGTCTGCAGCGATTCGCCCTTCAGACAGGTCGCGCTGTGCCTCTTTGTTGAAGCGCGAGATGTCCCGCAGCATGCCCCAGAACCCCGGTGACAACAGATTGCGACGTTGGGCAAACAGGCCGTTGAGGTTGTTGCCATTGTATTGAAGGCCAGTGTCCGGGTCGGTGACCGAGAAACCCATTGGCGTCGGCTTGAAACCCACGCCGAGCTGGCCCAGCAGGCGGGTGAAGTTGGGGTAGGTCCGGACGTTGAACACCATGAAACCCGTGTCCACCGCATGGCGCCGGCCATCGACCGTCACTTCGACGGTGTGGGTATGACCACCGACCCGATCGCTGGCTTCGAACAGGCTGATCTCGTGGCTGCGATTGAGCAGGAAAGCGCTGACCAACCCCGAAATGCCGCTGCCGATAATGGCGATCTTCACGGCTGATCCTTGATCGGCGGCTGGCTGCGCACCATGCGTTTGCCGATCGCCAGTTTCCCACTGTCCGGCATTTTCGACAGCGGCCAGAGGGCCGCCATGAACAGCGCAGGCAGGGCGATTTCCGGGGGGCGGCTCTTGAGTTCGTCGAAGATATGCCGTGCGGCTTTATCCACAGGCCAGGAAAGGGGGGGAGGGGCCTCGTTTTTCTCTGCCGGCGGCGTGTCGATGCAGCCCGGGCTGACCACGCTGACTTCGATACCGTCCGGGGCCAAGTCGACGCGCAAAGACTCGAACAAGTAACGCAGGCCAGCCCTCGAAGTGCCATAGGCTTCGGCCCTGGGTAGCGGCAGATAGGTGGCCGAACTGGCCATGACCACCAGATGCGGCGCGGTGCCGGCCCGCAGTAGCGGCACGGCAGCTTCGATGCAATAACTGCTGGCAAGCAGGTTGGTGCGCACGACGTGCTCGATGATCGAAGCATCCAACTGCCTGGCGTCGACATATTCGCAAGTGCCGGCATTAAGGATCACCGAATCCAGCGAACCCCAGTGCGCGGTAATCTGCTCGCCGATTTCACGTACCGTCTGGCTGTTGGTCAGGTCGCCGGCCACCACCATCACTTGGCCTGGGTAGCGCTTGGACAAGACCTTCAATGGCGCCGCCGAACGTGAACTGACCGCCAGGTGGGCGCAGGTTTTGAGTATTTCTTCGGCCAAGGCCGCGCCAATACCATTGCCGGCGCCGGTCAACCAATAGCGTCGTGGAAGTGTAACGCTCATCCCATGCTCCTTTTCAGCCAGGCACACGACTGGCCCAATACGGGTAGATATTCATAAAAGAGTGCCCGGGCATCGAAGTAATCCCGGTGGCAATATACTTTCTCGCGCAGGAGATCACTCATCCGCGCCTCCTGCGTTCTGCCGCGACGGTAGATTCTTGAACGCCGCCAGCGCTCGAGTGCGGGACTCACTAAGATTGACGATCGGCGACGGATAACCTGCCACACCAAACAGCTCACCGAGGTTTGCCGGGTTGTGCACTTCTTTTTTGCTCAGTTCGGCCAATTCCGGCAGCCAGTGCTTGATGAACACGCCCTCGGCGTCGAATTTTTCCGACTGGCTCAACGGGTTGAAGATCCGGAAATAGGGCGCCGAATCGGTGCCCGTGGATGAACTCCACTGCCAACCGCCGTTATTGGCCGCGAGGTCGCCATCGATGAGGTGGCGCATGAAAAAGCGTTCACCTTCACGCCAGTCGATCAGCAGGTTCTTGGTCAGAAACATCGCCACTACCATGCGTAAACGGTTGTGCATCCAGCCGGTTTCCAGCAATTGGCGCATGGCGGCGTCGATGATTGGCAGCCCGGTGCGGGCTTGCTGCCAGGCCAGGAGTTCTTCAGGGGCATCGCGCCAGGCCAGGGCTTCGGTTTCCGGGCGGAAGGCGCGGTGACGGGAAACCCGTGGGTAGCCCACCAGAATGTGTTTGTAGAATTCGCGCCACAACAATTCGTTGATCCAAGTGACGGCGCCCGGCTTGCCGCTTTCGAACTCGCCCTGATTGCTTTGCAGCGCAGCGTGCAGGCATTGGCGGGGGGATATCACCCCGGCCGCGAGATAGGCCGAAAGCTGACTGGTGCCGGGTTTGGCCGGGAAGTCCCGCTCGCTTTGGTAATAGTCGATCTGTGCGTCGGTAAAGCTGTCGAGGCGACGCCGGGCTTCGCGTTCACCGGCCGGCCAGAGGGCGCGCAAGCGGTCGCCAGGCGTGTCGAAGCCATCGATGTTGGCGGGAATCTTGTCGGGCTTGATGTTTAATGAAGCTTGCACCGTGGGGGCGTTGATCAGACTCGGAAACGCATGATGCAGGCGTTCGTGGCACACCTTGCGGAACTGGCTGAACACCTGGAAATAAGTACCGGTCCTGGTCAGGACGCTGCCGGGCTTGAACAGCAGCTGGTCGAGATAGCTGTGAAACTCGATCCCTTTGGTCTTGAGTGCGTCGGCCACTGCCAAGTCCCGACGGGTTTCATGAATGCCGTATTCCTCGTTGACGTGTACCGCGTCAATGCCCAACTGCTGACAAAGATCGAGCAACACCTTCGCAGCGTCATCCCAGCGTGGTGCGTTGCGGATCAGCAGGGGGATGTTCAGTTCGCCCAGTGCGCGGCTCAATTCGTTCAAGTTGCGCAGCCAGAAATCCACTTTGCACGGCGCGTCGTCGTGTTCCAGCCATTGATCCGGGCTCAGCAGGTACACCGCCACGCTCGGACCACGCGCTGCGCCGGCCGAGAGGGCGGTATTGTCATGTAGGCGCAAGTCGCTGCGCAGCCAGATCAATTGCATGGTGGTGTCCATGGAAACATTTAAATGAGCCCGCGCTGGACCAGGCCCTGGTGAGCCGATAACGGGTCTACGGCCAGGAACAAGTCAGCAGTCTCGGTAGCTTTTGCGGATAACTCGGCGTGGTGGATGCACACCGTTGGTCCGGCAATGATTTTTGGGCAACTGAGACTGGTCAAAAGTTTCGTCAGCTGCGAAAGGTTGATGGCTTTGCTGGAATACAGCAGTACGCCGCGTGCTTTCAGGTGATCGACCGCCAGCGCCAGCTCGCCGGCGGGAAGTGGCCAGTCGAACACTTCCACCGGGCAATCGGCGCTGCTGACCAACCAGGCGGTGAGCCACAGGTGTGGTTCGAGCGGCAGGTCCGAGTGATTGATCAGCAGCAGCGGCGCACTGCGCAGCTGGCGGTTGTTATGGTAGATGCGCGCGCCGAATTTACTGCGTAGCCAAGAGAAGAAAAACACCCGCTCCATCTGAGCGCCGAACTGGCCTTGCCAGCGTTGTTCCAGTTCCGCCAGCAACGGCATCAGCAGTTGTTCGCACAAGGTTCGCGGTGGATACAGCGCCATGGCCTGGTTGACGGTGTCATCGAGGGTGCGTTCGCTCAGATGAGTGACGGCATTCAGCAGTGTATGGCGCAGCACATGCCACTCGCTTTCGACCGATTCGGTCAAGGCCTGCGGGGTGTCGAGCAGTTGCTTGACCTGGCTGACGGCGACGCCGCGATTGAGCCAGGTCAGAATCGTCAGAATGCGTTGAACGTGTTCGGCGCAGAACAGCCTATGTCCCTTGGGGGTACGTTGCGGCACGATCAGGCCATAACGCCGTTCCCAGGCACGCAAGGTCACAGCGTTGACGCCGGTCTGGCGGGCCACTTCGCGAATGGGCAGCCAGCCTTCATCGAGGGCCTTTGCGAAGTCGGCGCCCAGATCTTCGCTGGCGCTGGTGTCGAGTGGGGTTTTCATCAGATAGCGTTTCGCAGGCTGAGATTTTCCGGATGCGGTTGCAGGTAAACCTGCTGCGCAATGTACGGATCCGGGTGCTGGCGAAAATGATGTTTGAGCAGGGTCAGCGGCACCACCAGCGGCACTATGCCTTGACGGTACTGGCCGATAACGTGCTGGACCTCCTGCTTGTCTTCAGCGCTGATCGCTTGTTTCAGATAGCCACTGATGTGTTGCAGGACATTGGTGTGGGTGCGGCGCGTGGCGCATTGTTTCAATGCGGCCATCAGTTCGCTGAAATAGCGTGGGCCCAGTTCGCCGGGATGGGTCTGGCCCATGTTGCCCAGCAGACTGCCCAGGATTTTGTAGTGCACCGGGTTGTGGGCCATCAGCAGGTATTTGTAGCGCGAGTGAAAGTCCGTGAGGCTGCGGCGGGTCAGGCCTTCTTGCCGCAGCTGCTGCCAGGCGGCATAGGCAAATACGCGGGTCAGGAAGTTTTCCCGCAGCACCGGGTCGTTGAGTCGCCCGTCTTCTTCCACCGGCAAATCCGGATGCAGGGCGCAAAACGCCTGGGCGTAGATGCCGCGACCACCACCGTTTGCGGGCGCACCGTTGGCCTGGTACACCTTGACCCGTTCCAGCCCGCATGACGGGGACTTCTGCATGAAGATGTAGCCGCAAATACCATCGAGCTCCGCCGCCATTTGCTGGCCGTAGTCAGCCAGGGGGCGAGTGACATTGATCGAGGAATCGACCGTACCGATGGCATCGGGTTGTTCGGGGTTGCCCACCAGGCGAATGGGATCGCGAGGGATGCCGAGGCCGATGGCGACTTCCGGACACACAGGGACGAAATCGAAGTAGTCAGTGAGGGTGCGGCTGCACAGCCGCGATTCCTTGTGCCCGCCGTTGAAGCGCACCTCGGCACCCATCAGGCAGGCGCTGATGGCGATTTTCGGTTTCACGGTGGGGTGGGGCATCAAGGCACCTCGAATCCAGACCTGTACAGATTTTGTATTCTGTACAACATGACTTCATCATAGATTCAAAGGTGTACAAGTCAAACTGTTTGTATAGGTTTTTCCGCGCTAATCCCGGTTTTCCCGCGAACGCATCCCCTTCAGGAGCTGCCACAGATCTTTTGATCTTGGTATGGGGAGCCGCTGAAGGAATCAAAGTCAAAAGATCGCAGCCTTCGGCAGCTCCAACGGTGAATCAACTTCGGTCTACTGCAAATGCGCGTGCAAGCGTCTGGCGGCTTCCTGGCCGCTGAGCCATGCACCTTCCACACGCCCGGACAGGCACCAGTCGCCGCACACATAGAGGCCCAGATCGGCATCGGCCAGTACTCCCCATTCATGGCTGCTGGCAGGGCGGGCGTAGAGCCAGCGGTGGGCAAGGCTGAAGGTGGGAGGGGGCATCGCGTCGTGGAGCAGTTCGGCGAACGCGCCATGCAGTTGCTCGATCACCGCTTCCTTGGACAAGTCGATATGTTGCCGGCTCCAGGTACTGGTGGCATGCAGCACCCAGGTATCGAGTGTGGTGTCGCGCCCAGGTTTGCTGCGGTTGCGGGCCAGCCAGTCGAGCGGACTGTCCTGCACGAAGCAACCTTCCATGGGGGTATCCAGCGGCGTTTCGAACGCCAGTGCGACGGCCCAGGTCGGGTCCATTTTCACACCGGCGGCGGCACCGGCGAGCTTCGGCGCGGAGGCCAGCAGCGCGGTGGCCTGCGGCGCTGGCGTGGCGATCACCACATGACCGAACGGGCCGTGGGTGAAGCCTTCGGCATCCTGCAGATGCCAGTGCTCCTCGCCACGATAGACCTCGGTGATCCGACAGGCGAACTGCACTTCCAGATCGCCGAGCAGGCCACGGGTGATGGCGCTCATGCGTGGCGTACCGACCCAGCGGGTCTGTTCGTCCGGCGACAGGTTGAGTTGGCCGCCGTGGTAGGTGTAGAGCTGCGGCGTCCATTCGGCGACCCAGCCATTGGCTTGCCAGCGCTGGACTTCCGTGACGAAGCGGCGATCGCGAGCAGTGAAATACTGCGCGCCCAGGTCGAGGGCACCCGCATCGCTACGCTTGCTCGACATGCGTCCGCCACTGCCGTGGCTTTTATCGAAAAGTTGAACGACATGCCCGGCCTCCGTAAGGGCCTGGGCGGCTGACAGTCCGGCGATGCCGGTGCCGATGATTGCGATAGGTACAGTCATAGGGGCCTCGTTTACCTTTCTGTACAGACTACGCCGGGGTTTAAACCTGTACAATATTGTTTTTTGGTATAACTTTTAGCGTTCTCGTTCTGACAGCTTGGCCTATTGTTAAACACAGAGCCTGCCCGATACCAAAGATCCCTGCTTATAAAAATAGACTAGTGATCAGGGTAAAACGCCACGCGAGGAAGTAGTCATGCACATATTGCTGACCGGCGGTACTGGTTTGATAGGACGTCAACTCTGCCGACACTGGTTGAGTCAGGGGCATCGTCTGACTGTCTTGAGCCGCACGCCGGAAAAAGTCGCGAAAATTTGCGGTGCACAGGTGCGTGGAATCGCCCTGTTCGAAGACCTCGGGCAAGAAACGGTGGATGCCATTATCAATCTGGCGGGTGCTCCGATTGCCGACCGGCCATGGACCTCCAAGCGTAAGGCTTTGCTTTGGAGCAGCCGGATTACCCTGACCGAAACCCTGCTGGCCTGGCTCGAAAGCCGTGAGCAAAAACCCCAGGTATTGATCTCGGGATCAGCCATTGGCTGGTATGGCGACGGTGGAGAACGGGAATTGACCGAGGAATCTCCCCCGGTCATCGATGATTTCGCCAGTCAGCTGTGCATTGCCTGGGAGGAAACCGCCCAGCGAGCCGAGGCGTTGGGCATTCGTGTGATCCTCATCCGTACCGGGCTGGTGCTGTCGGCCGAGGGCGGCTTTTTGTCGCGGTTGTTGCTGCCGTTCAAAATGGGGCTGGGCGGGCCGATCGGCAACGGTCGGCAGTGGATGCCGTGGATCCATATCGACGATCAAATCGCCCTGATTGATTTTCTTCTGCATCGGAACGACGCCAGTGGTCCTTATAATGCCTGCGCGCCCCAGCCGGTGCGCAATCGCGAGTTTGCCAAAACGTTGGGCAGCGTGCTGCATCGCCCGTCGTTCATGCCGATGCCAGCCCTGGCTTTAAAAGTGTGCCTGGGCGAGTTGTCATTGCTGTTGCTGGGCGGCCAGAAGGCTGTGCCGGCTCGCTTGCTGCAAGCGGGATTCACATTCCGGTTCACTGATTTGCGCGCGGCTCTGGACGATCTGTCCAGCCGCCTCTGAAATAGGACGTTGCATGACCGATCACGCATTGCTTCTGGTCAATCTCGGCTCACCTGCCTCCACCTCGGTGCCGGATGTGCGCAGTTACCTCAATCAATTTCTGATGGACCCGTATGTGATCGACCTGCCATGGCCGGTGCGACGTTTGCTGGTGTCGCTGATCCTGTTCAAACGTCCGGAGCAGTCGGCTCACGCCTACGCCTCGATCTGGTGGGAGGAAGGCTCGCCGCTGGTGGTCCTCAGCCGTCGCCTGCAACAGGCCATGAGCGCCCAGTGGACTCACGGTCCGGTGGAGCTGGCGATGCGTTACGGCGAGCCTTCGATTGAATCGAAGCTGGTGCAGTTGGCCGCTCAGGGCCACAAACGAGTGACCCTCGCGCCCCTTTATCCACAGTTCGCCGACAGCACCGTGACCACGGTGATTGAAGAAGCCAAGCGGGTGGTGCGCGATAAAAAGCTCGACATGCAATTCTCGATACTCCAGCCGTTCTACGATCAGCCGGAATACCTTGATGCGCTGGTGGCCAGTGCGAGGCCTTATCTGCAACAGGATTACGATCACCTGTTGTTGAGTTTTCACGGATTGCCGGAACGGCACCTGAAGAAGCTCAATCCAGGTCATTGCTTTGAAGGGGGCGGCGATTGCTGCGCCGATGCTCCACCGGAAGTGGTCGCGACCTGTTATCGCGGTCAGTGCCTGCGAACCGCAGCCGAGTTCGCCAAGCGCATGGGGCTGCCGGATGGCAAGTGGTCAGTGTCGTTCCAGTCGCGGCTGGGTCGGGCCAAGTGGATCGAACCCTACACCGAAGCGCGCCTTGATGAGTTGGCGGGAATGGGCGTGAAGAAGGTGCTGGTAATGTGCCCGGCGTTCGTCGCCGATTGCATCGAGACGCTGGAAGAGATTGGTGATCGCGGCAAGGAGCAATTCCGCGAGGCGGGGGGCGAGGAGTTGCTGTTGGTGCCGTGTCTCAATGATGATCCGCAGTGGGCGAAAGCGTTGAATGCCTTGTGCGAGCGAGCGCCGTTGGCGCTGTAAAAGCATCGCGAGCAAGCTCGCTCCCACACTGGATTTTCTGTGAACACACTATTTGTGAGCACTACAGATCAAATGTGGGAGCGAGCTTGCTCGCGATAGCTATCCAACTGACTGCAAATTTCTCAAGCCATTACAGTAACGACTCATTCGCCTTCTTGTGCTTCCAGCTGTCATTGCCCGGCAGCAACAGATTCAGCGCAATCGCCGTCACCGCGCACAGCGCGATGCCTTTGAGGCCGAAGTCATCCGGGCCGGTGCCGGTGCCGACCAGCACGCCGCCAATGCCGAACACCAGGGTCACCGAGACAATCACCAGATTGCGCGCCTCGCCCAGGTCGATTTTATGGCGAATCAGCGTGTTCATCCCCACCGCCGCGATCGAACCGAACAGCAGGCACAGAATCCCGCCCATCACTGGCACCGGGATGCTTTGCAGCAGCGCACCGAATTTGCCGACGAACGCCAGGCTGATGGCGAAAATCGCCGCCCAGGTCATGATTTTCGGGTTGTAGTTCTTGGTCAGCATCACCGCGCCGGTCACTTCGGCATAGGTGGTGTTGGGCGGACCGCCGAACAGTCCGGCTGCGGTGGTGGCAATGCCGTCACCCAGCAGAGTACGGTGCAAACCAGGTTTCTTCAGGTAATCGCGACCGGTCACGCTACCGACCGCGATAACGCCGCCGATGTGCTCGATGGCCGGGGCCAACGCCACCGGAACGATGAACAGAATCGCCTGCCAGTTGAATTCCGGCGCAGTGAAGTGCGGAATCGCGAACCAGGGTGCTGCGGCAATCTTCGCGGTGTCGACCACGCCGAAGTAGAACGCCATCGCAAAGCCCACCAGCACCCCGGAGATGATCGGCACCAGGCGGAAAATGCCTTTGCCGAACACCGCGACGATCAGGGTGGTCAGCAGCGCCGGCATCGAGATCATCATCGCCGTCTGGTAAGGAATCAGCTCGGTGCCGTCCCCCGCCTTACCCATCGCCATGTTCGCGGCAATCGGCGCCATGGCCAGGCCAATGGAAATGATCACCGGCCCGATCACCACCGGCGGCAGCAAACGATCGATGAAACCTGTGCCCTTGATCTTCACGGCCAGGCCGAGGAAGGTGTAGACGAAGCCTGCCGCCATCACGCCACCCATGGTCGCCGCAAGGCCGAACTGGCCCTTGGCGAGGATGATCGGCGTGATAAAGGCAAAGCTCGACGCCAGGAACACCGGCACCTGACGCCCGGTGACGATCTGGAACAGAATCGTCCCCAGGCCGGCCGTGAACAGCGCCACATTCGGATCGAGACCGGTAATCAGCGGCATCAACACCAGTGCGCCGAACGCCACGAACAGCATCTGCGCACCCGACAGTATCGTGCGCCAGAGCGGATCGTTGAACTCATCCTGCATGCTCAAGCGTCCTTCTGCTTGGTACCGAAGATCTTGTCACCGGCGTCGCCCAGGCCTGGGATGATGTAACCGTGTTCGTTCAATTTTTCATCAATGGAGGCGGTGTAGATGGTGACGTCCGGGTGAGCCTGCTCCACGGCGGCGATGCCTTCCGGCGCGGCAACCAGGACCATGGCACGGATGTCGCGGCAACCGGCCTTCTTCAGCAGGTCAATGGTGGCGACCATGGAACTGCCGGTGGCGAGCATCGGATCGATGATCATCGCCAGGCGTTCGTTGATTTCCGGAACCAGTTTTTCCAGGTAGGTATGGGCCTGCAGGGTCTGTTCATTGCGGGCCACGCCCACGGCGCTGACTTTGGCGCCCGGGATCAGGCTGAGCACGCCTTCGAGCATGCCGATACCGGCGCGCAGGATCGGCACCACGGTAATTTTCTTGCCGGCGATTTTCTCGACCGACACAGTGCCGGCCCAACCTTCGATATCGTAGGTTTCCAGCGGCAGGTCTTTGGTGGCTTCGTAGGTCAGCAGCGCACCCACTTCCTGAGCGAGCTCACGGAAATTCTTGGTGCTGATGTCTGCGCGGCGCATTAGGCCAAGTTTATGACGGATCAGCGGATGGCGGATCTCGAGGATGGGCATGGGAAAGGCTCCGGCGGCGGGCAAAAAAACCGGCCTAGATTAATCTATCCGAGGGTGTTGTCCTATAGACATAGAGTACGTTAGTCCACAAACGCTTGATCTGGCCGTGCGGGATGCGTACCTTTGCCCGCTTTTCCTCACCCGCCACCCCCTCCTGGAGAGCGCCATGTCCGCTGATCTCGAGCATATCCGTCAAATCATGCGAGAGGCTGACTGCCTGTACACCGAAGCTGAAGTCGAGGCGGCTATCGCCCGCGTCGGTGCACACATCAACGACCAGCTGGCCGAGAGTAACCCGGTGGTATTCTGCGTGATGAACGGCGGGCTGATTTTCGCCGGCAAGCTGCTCACGCATTTGCAGTTCCCGCTGGAAGCTTCCTACCTGCACGCTACCCGTTATCGCAATGAAACCAGCGGCGGCGACCTGTTCTGGAAAGCCAAGCCGGAAGTCTCGTTCATCGACCGTGACGTGCTGATCATTGACGACATCCTCGACGAAGGTCACACCCTGGGCGCGATCATCGACTTCTGCAAACACGCCGGCGCACGCAAAGTGCACACCGCCGTGCTGATCGACAAGGATCACAACCGCAAGGCCCGCCCGGACCTCAAGGCTGACTTCGTCGGCCTGCCGTGCATCGACCGTTACATCTTCGGTTACGGCATGGACTACAAAGGCTACTGGCGTAACGCCAACGGAATTTTTGCCGTTAAAGGAATGTAAGCACATGACCACGCCGAGCTTTCTTGATCAAACCCTGTTCACTGAGTTGGCCGAGAAAGCGGCGGCTAATCCGCGCGGGCGTCAGCATCACAATTTCCATCAGATGGAAGATGCCTGTCACCGCATGGCCGTAGGGTTGCAGCCGAACACTTACATTCCGCCTCACCGCCACCTGGGCGATAACAAGGCCGAAACCTTGCTGGTCCTTAAAGGGCGGCTTGGCCTGCTGATTTTCGATGAGTCTGGCACCGTACTGAAAAAACAGATTCTGCAGGCCGGTGGCGACTGTGTCGGCGTGGACCTGCCAACAGGCGTGTTTCATGGCTTGGTGGTGTTGGAAGCGGACAGCCTGATGTTCGAGTGCAAGGCCGGACCTTATCGCCCGGTAGGTGAAGGTGAGCTTGCTCACTGGGCGCCGCGCGAAGGCGAACCGGGTGTCACCGAGTATCAGGCGTGGATGCGCGCGCAGTTCGATTGATATGCCCCCTGTAGGAGCGAGCTTGCTCGCGATGGTGGTTAACGATAACGCGGGGTGTCTGAAACAACGCGGTGCCGTATCGTTCATCGCGAGCAAGCTCGCTCCTACACCCGCCCTCCGGAGCCCGTCATGAGCCTTTTGATCCGCAGCTGCGCCGCCCTGTTGCTGACCTTCAGCGTGCCCCTGTCCGCCGCCCCGGCACCCATGCACGCGCAGTTCCTGCCCCCGGACGACCTGACCCTGCGTGACACGGCTCCCGAGCAGCAACAATTGCTGCAGGTCACCGAATATTCGGTGGTCGTCGGCAGCCAGCGTCAGTCCAATCAACAACCCATTCCGGTCACTTCCCCGTTGCTGGTACGCCTCAAGGGCAAATCCTTGAACAAGGGCGCGACCATCAACCAGGTGCTGGTCAATTTCGATGGCGAAAGCAAAAGCCTGAAAAAGCCGATCTACGACGACAAGAGCAAGACCCTGACGCTGTTTTACCCAATGGCGCAGTACCGGGTGGTGATTGACTTGTTGCGTAACGACACGGTGTATTGCCAGTTCCTCAGCTACGCCAATGGCCATGTCTGGGCCGATCTGCATACAGGCAGTGTTCGTCCGCGTTGAGCCAGACGCCCAGTGAGGGGTAAACTGCCCGCCCTGTGAAATGTCTGCGAGCTGGAGTCGGCAATGCGTAAAGATAAGAAGCAAGTGATTGGTGACGAGATCGGCGATGCGCAGATCAAGCTGTTCCTCGATTTCGAGCCGGTCGACGCCACTTCGCCGTCGTTGCACAAACTCATCAAGGCTTATCGCGGCCTGCGCATCGATGATTTCGGGCGTTTTCTGACGTTCTTCGTCGAAGCCGGTCTGGATCTGGACGGCAAGGATGAGCACGGTAATGACTTCGTTGCCCTGATCAAGGATCAGCGTAATGCGGCCGAGTACATCGAATTGATCGAAAAGGCTCGCGGTTAAGGCCTTTTAAGCAACACAAAAAAACGCCCCGTTCCTGTGCAGGAGCGGGGCGTTTTTTATGCGGCCGAATCAAGCGTAGCTTTCGGTCTCGTTGCTTGCTTCAACCAGTTCCAGCGCGATGTTGTTTTGCACATTGATCCTGCGATACAGCGCAGCATCGGTTTCCAGGACCTTTTCCCGAGCCGGGAAGATTTCCGCCAGTTTGGCAGCCCATTCACCGGACGTTTTGTTCGGGAAGCATTTTTCGATCAGTTCCAGCATGATCGAAACGGTCACCGATGCGCCTGGCGAAGCGCCGAGCAGGGCGGCGAGGGTACCGTCCTTGGCCGCGACCAGTTCGGTACCGAACTGCAGGACGCCACCTTTTTTCGGGTCTTTCTTGATGATTTGCACCCGTTGGCCGGCTACTTCCAGGCGCCAGTCTTCGGCTTTCGCCTCCGGGTAGAAACGGCGCAGGGAATCCAGGCGCTGCTCCATCGACTGCATCACTTCACTGACCAGGTACTTGGTCAGGTCCATGTTGTTTTTTGCCACGGCCAGCATCGGGCCGATGTTGCCGGCGCGAACCGACATCGGCAGGTCCATGAAGGAGCCGTGCTTGAGGAACTTGGTGGTGAAACCGGCGTAAGGTCCGAACAGCAGGGATTTCTTGCCGTCGACTACGCGAGTATCCAGGTGCGGTACGGACATGGGCGGCGAACCGACCGCAGCCTGGCTGTAGACCTTGGCCTGGTGGTGTTTGACCACTTCCGGATTGTCGCAACGCAGCCATTGGCCGCTGATCGGGAAGCCGCCGAAGCCTTTGCTTTCTTCGATGCCCGAAGCCTGCAACAACGGCAATGCCGCGCCGCCAGCGCCGAGGAAGACGAATTTGGCGTCGACTTCACGGGAGTTGCCGCTGTTGACGTCCTTGATGCTGACGGTCCAGCCGCTGCCGTTACGCTTCAGGCCGGTAACGCGCTTGCAGTACTTGACCTGGGCGTCGGGTGCGCTGGTCAGGTGCTTGAGCAATTGGTTGGTCAGGGCGCCGAAGTTGACGTCGGTGCCGTTCATGACGCGGGTGGCGGCGACAATTTCGTCGGCCGGCCGGCCCGGCATCATCAGCGGCATCCACTCAGCCATGGTCGCCTTGTCTTCGGTGTATTCCATGTCCGAGAAGGCGTGGTGCTTGCTCAGCTTCTTGAAGCGTTCCTTCAGGAAGGAAACGCCATCATTGCCTTGCACGAAGCTCAGGTGCGGCACCGGGCTGATGAAGGTCTTGGACGAGCCGAAGGTGCCCTTTTTGGTCAGGTAGGTCCAGAACTGCTTCGACACCTCGAACTGGGTGTTGATGTGCACGGCTTTCTTGATGTCGACGGTGCCGTCGGCGGCCTGCGGCGTGTAGTTGAGCTCACACAGCCCGGCGTGACCGGTCCCGGCGTTGTTCCACGGGTTCGAACTCTCCGCAGCACCGGAATCCATCAGCTCGACGACTTCCAGCTTGATCGCGGGGTCGAGCTCTTTAAGCAGCACAGCCAGGGTGGCACTCATGATGCCTGCCCCAACCAGTACTACGTCGACTGCTTCGTTATGCGCCATTTAACGCGTCTCCAAAATCTGCAGCACCAAATTGTCGGCATGGCTGCCAGGCGTTCCGGGGCGTGTCAGTGATGCCCCATGTACCCATGGCAGGTACGCCATGTCCGAATCTTCGCAATTTTTCGCAACTTCGACGGACGCTACCGGCCGGGTCTAAAAGAGCTACATGAACTCACTTCAACGCGCGGCTGGCAATTCGACTTATGGTCGATACATCCGTTTGTGCAACCAAATCCGTAGCGGACAGGCTTCAGGCTCCGGTGTTCGAGGAGTACTCGGGCCTGTGTCGTTGGGCTGTTTCAGACGCTAATGGTGCATGTTCAGACGCAAAACTATTCATTTGCTCGCCACACTCTTGTGAAGTTGTGAAAACCCGTTTTTTTCACGCTCTTTTGAAGACGTGAACCTCAAAAAGGGCTGTCCCAGCCTGGCACCGTGCCCGGATGGAATGACCGCCATGCAATACATGACAGTCAAAACGGGCAAACAGCTCAGTGACCGAGCGTAATGACAGCTCTGCAGATTCGCGAAAAGTGGGGGTTTTGCTCAAGGAACAGCAAGCGCGCCAGCTTCACTCGATCTGTGTGGGCGGCTCTCTGTGGGCGGTGCGGGGTGCCAATACCGGGGTATTGACGATGCTGCGAGGCCCGATCAGGAGACGTCCTTATAATCGGGGGGAGATTGTAGCGAAGAAACGCAGGGAAATGGTCGTGTTTAATGACTTTTATTAGGCGTCTGGTCAGGTGGTCAGCAGATGTTGCACCCGCGCGCGGGGTTGGCGCTGGTTGACGCGGGCGCTGGCGGGCAGGGGATGGTGCAGCCAATTGAGACGGATTTCTTCGATCTCGACCCAGCCATCGCCCATGGGCTGGAGGCTGCACTGCTTGAATGCCTGGCAGTGGCCATTGCGGTCGAGCAAGGCAAAGCAGCGATGCAGCGGGCGTGGCGCGAACAGCGAGATGAGATAACGCATGACGGAGTACCTGGTGGGGGCGACTGTTATTTAGATTGGCCTTTGGCTGTGACGCGAAAGTGTATGAGCGATGACAGGTGTGTGACAGGTATCGCGGTCTGAAAGCTTTGTCAGACTTTTCCGTAATTGTTGCGCTGGTTCGCTGCAGTGGCGCACCGCTATACTGCGGCCTTGTTTGTGCCTGATTCTGGAGAGAAGAGCATGTTGCAACGCCTGTTGTTCGGTTTGATTACTGTGACCAGTTTGACCCTGGTTGGCTGCGCCCACAGCCCGCAACAACTGAATCCGGAACCCAAGCTGACGACCCAGCTGGCGCCGGTCGGCCGTGGCCAGCCGGTGGTGGTGCGCGTGGTGGACGGTCGTCCGTCGCCTACCCTGGGTACCCGCGGTGGCTTGTATCCCGAGACCAGCGCGATCACCGTGCAGGGCGCGCAGATTCTGCCGAAGTTGCAGGCCCAGGCCGAAGCGGCCGTGCGCTTGCTGGGCTTTACTCCGACGTCCAACGCGCTGAATGCGCCGCAGTTGACGGTGACCCTGGCGGAATTGAAGTATCAGTCGCCCAAAGAAGGCATGTACGTGACCGAGGCGACCATTGGCGCGACCTTCCGCTCCGATGTGCAGAACGCCAACCGCCGTTACAGCGGCCGCTACGGTGCCTCCCTGGATCAGCGTTTCGGTATGGCGCCTAATCAGGAAACCAACACCAAGCTGGTCAGTGATGTGTTGAGCGATGCGTTGACGCGTCTGTTCAAGGATCCGACGATTGGCCAGGTTCTCAACGAATAATGCACCCCTGCGTTGGATTTCGGCAGAACAGTAATCTGCCAGATGGTGCGCTATTTGTCGCAAAGGGCGGGGCAGCAGCGCGGGGCTTTCGGTAGAATCCGCGCCGCGGTCGTCGGCCCGGCGTCTGCCACACCTGATTTATCCGAGGTTCGTGATGTCGCTGCATTTGATGACGCTGTTTACCGCCCATCCCGCCAAATTGATCAACCTGCTGGCCTTGCTGTTGGCTTTTCCTGGCAGCTGGTTGCTGCATGCGACCCGCCGTCGTGAGCAGCGGGCGTTGGCGAGCATCGAGACACAGCGCCAGCGTCGTCCTGGCGAAGAGCCCAATCTGGATTGGGCGACCTTGCGCATGAACCGGTTTTTCTATCGCTTCGGTTTCGCCTGCCTGGGATTGGCGCTGCTGGTGTCGTGGATCAGCACGCAGGTCTAGATCGTCAAAAAGCAAAAGATCCTGGAAAAAGAAAACGGCGCCCGAGGGCGCCGTTTTCATGTCCAGCCATTACCTCACAGAGGCAATCCTGCCTTGACCCGATACTGATTACGCACCGGTGTCGCATATTGCAGCACCAGGAACGGGCGATGTTCCTCGGGGCATGCCTCCAGACGTCGCTGCCATTCTTCCTTTGCCTTGGCCAGCTCATCGGTGGCAAACACCTCGGAGGCTTTCGGCACCTGCAATTGCGGGTCGGCGTCTTTCCACTGCGCATACGCCAGGTAGTGCACCGGGAATAACCGATAGCCGCCGAGAATCTGCTTGTCCATCTCGATCGCCAGTTGCTTGGTGTCGTCGAACAGCTGCGTGATCGGCGCGGCGAAGTTCACGTGGACGCGGCCCTTGTAGCCGGTGATGCCCTTGGCGATGCTCACGTCGTCCTCGCCCGGCACTTTGGTGTAGCTGCCCGTGGCGGCTCGGATGAACAGCTCGCGGGCCTTGGCCTGATCGCACGGGTCGTACTCGTAGCTGATCGACACCGGAGTGACGTTCAGCGAGCGGATGACTTCACCGAACGGCTCGTCCTTGCGGCTCATGTGGAACATCTTGAGGATCGCCGATTCGGTGCGATCATCGCCGTCCTTGGCCCGACCTTCTGCCTGGGCGATCCAGATCGACGCGCAATCGTTGCGGATCGAGTGGTTGATATAGGCCGACAGCAGTTGGTACGCCGCCATCTTCTCGCGGCGACCGGTGATCGAACGGTGCACGATGAAGCTCTTGTTCAGGCGCATCAGGTCGCTGACGAAGGGTTTTTGCAACAGGTTGTCGCCAATCGCGATGCGGGGTGTCGGCAGGCCGGCGTGGTATACGGCATAGTTGACGAAGGCCGGGTCCATCACGATGTCGCGGTGATTGGCGATGAACAGATAGGCGCTGCCGGACTTGAACTGCTCGACCCCGGTGTACGTCACGCCGTCGGTGGCGCGCTCGATGGTGTGGTCGACATAGAACTCGACTTTGTCCTGCAATGTGGCCACCGAGTTGACGCCGGCGAACTCACGGCGCAGCCGATGAGCTATAAGAGGTTTGAGCATCCAGCCGAAGGCACCGGCATAGCGCGGGAAGCGGAAGTGGATGAGGATATCTAGAAACGCCTTGTCACCAAGCAACCGGTTCAGTACTGCCGGGACTTCGCTATCGTCGTAAGGTCGGATGGCATCGAATTCGCCCATCATGCTCTCTTGTTGGAAACGGCTAGGGTAAGTAAAGGTTTTGATCGAAAACCAACGGGGCACGGTCTGAAAAGTTAGCCAGACAAAAATAGCCCTGCAAATAGACCGGCGATTATACGCACAAGTCACCCGGGAGACCGCGATGCTGGAAACCGAGCGCTACGAATGTCCATATTGTGGTGAAGAGGCTGAAGCGGTCCTGGACTTGTCAGGTGGCGATCAGACGTATATCGAAGATTGTCCGGTGTGTTGTCGCCCCATTACGTTTGTCCTGCAGACCGATGGTCAGGAATGGTTGCTCGAAGTTCACAGCGAAAACGAATGAAAAAGGGGTTCCCATGCAGCGAATCTACGAACCGGAAAACCTGATGGAGGGTGAGTTGCTGCAAAGCATGTTGGCCAGCGAGGGCGTCGAGGCGCATCTGGTGGGGCGTGACTTGCTGGGTGGCACCGGCGAGTTGCCGATCTTCGGTGTGCTGGGGCTATCGGTCGACAACGATCAGGCTGACTACGCCAGGGAGTTGATCACTGCGTACAATGCCGCGCTGCCGCTGTTCGGCGATGAACCGGAGAGTTTTCCCGGCACGCTGGTCTGTTAGGCTGGTGTCCGTTTTGACTAGAGTTGTGCTGCCCCATGTGTGGACGTTATGCCCTGTTTCGCTGGAACCCCGCTTTCGCGGCCCTGCCCGGCTTCCCCGCCGATCAACAGGCCCAGTGGAATATTTCTCCCAACGATTCGGTGTTGATGCTACGCGCCGGCAGTGATGGCCAGCGTGAGTTGGCCCGCGCCCGCTGGGGGCTGACTCCGCCGTGGCTGAAAGACCTGTCCCGCACACCGGCCCATGCCCGCGCTGAAACCGTTGCCGAACAGCCGATGTTTCGTGAGGCCCTGCGAGTGCGCCGTTGCCTGCTACCGGCCAACGGGTTCTACGAATGGCGCGGCACCACCCGCAAGCGGCCATACTGGTTGACCCCCGGTGAGGGCTCGGCGCTGTTTTTTGCGGCGATCTGGGAGGCGTATCCGGTGCAGGAGCAGGTGTGGCTGAGCACGGCGGTGATCACTCAAGCGGCAGCGAGTCAGCGTCGTCCATTGATTCTCGATGCGGCGGGGCAGGAGGCATGGCTTAATCCCGAAACGCCGCTGCATGGGTTACAGGCGTTGCTTGCCAGTGAGCCCGCGGCGTTGCGCGAACGGGTGTTGGCGAACCTGGTAAATGATCCGAAGCTCAATGGTCCGGAGTGTCTCACTCCGGGTTGATTCGGTGCCTGTGAGATTTTTTGCTGCGCCGATGGGAGCTTTATCCGAAATGTCAGTCTGCATATCTGTTGTGTCTGGCGCCGATACCAATCCACGCCTAGGATACCCGGCATGTTTTCAGGGAGTTTTTTGATGAACAAGACATTGGTTTTGTGTGCGCTGAGCGCAGGTTTGCTGCTCGCCGGTTGTCAGTCGGTCAACACCACCAGCGGCGGCGCTGTGGGCGTTGAGCGCAAGCAGTACATGTTCAGCATGTTATCGACCGATGAGGTCAACCAGATGTATGCCCAGTCTTATCAAAAGACAGTGGGGGAGGCGACCAGCAAAGGCGTGCTGGACAAGACCAGTAACGACGCGAAGCGAGTCCAGGCGATTGCCGACCGGTTGATTGCCCAGGCGCCGAAATTCCGTCCGGATTCGGCGCAGTGGAAGTGGGAAGTCAATCTGATCAAGAGCGATGAACTCAACGCCAACTGCGGGCCTGGCGGCAAGATCATTTTCTACACCGGGCTGATTGACAGCCTGAAACTGACCGACGATGAAATCGCCGCGATCATGGGCCATGAAATCGCCCACGCCCTGCGCGAGCACGGTCGGGAAGCGATGTCCAAGGCTTACGGTATCGAGATGGCCAAGCAGGGCGCAGGCGCCTTGTTCGGCCTGGGCCAGGACAGCCTGGCGCTGGCTGACACTGTTGCCAACTACGGCATGACCTTGCCCAACAGCCGTTCCAATGAAAACGAGGCGGATTTGATCGGCCTGGAACTGGCCGCACGCGGGGGTTACAACCCGAATGCCGCGATCACCCTGTGGAACAAGATGAGCAAGGCCTCCGAAGGTTCGCCACCGGAGTTCATGAGCACCCACCCGGCTTCGGCGAGTCGTATTGCTTCGTTGCAAGCGGCAATTCCTAAGGTCATGCCGCTTTACGAGCAGGCCAAGAAATCCTGATAGTCATGCGCTGAGGCCGCTGACGCCTTCGCGAGCAAGCCCGCTCCCACATTGAAATGCGATCAACTGTGGGAGCGAGACCGGCTTGCCGGCGAGGCACGATTACGCGGTGCTACTGACTAAACGCGTCAAACCCACCCACTGCTCTGCATCGCCTTGTACACCGCGACAATGGCCAGGATGAGAAACGCCGACGCCGCCAGGCGACGGATCAACGTCAATGGCAGTTTGTCCGCGGCAAAGTTGCCCGCCAACACCACCGGCACGTTGGCAATCAACATACCGGCGGTGGTGCCGATGATCACCAGCCACAGGTCCGGATATTGTGCTGCAAGCATCACGGTGGCGACCTGGGTCTTGTCACCCATCTCCGCGAGGAAAAACGCGATCAGCGTCGTCAGGAACGGTCCGAACTTGCGGGCGGTGCTGGCTTCGTCGTCGTCCATCTTGTCCGGCACCAGGGTCCACAGCGCAGTCGCGGCGAAGCTGGCGGCGAGGATCCAGTGCAGCGTCGCATTCGAGAAGAAACTGCCGAACCAGGCACCTACCGCACCTGCTGCCGCATGGTTGGCCAGGGTCGCGGCGACGATACCGGCGATGATTGGCCAGGGCTTGCGAAAACGGGCAGCGAGAATGAGCGCGAGCAGTTGCGTCTTGTCGCCGATTTCGGCCAAGGCAACGATTGCGGTGGGGACGAGTAGAGAATCCAACATCAGGGTTTTCCTAAGGGGCGGGTCGACACGGCTATGACACGTACAGCCTTCCCGCCCCGGGTAAGGTGTTCGTGTCATAGGTCTTGTCAAACCCTGCGGCCCGTCTGATGCGGACGCTTGGGTCGCATACGCCATGGTCTTTTGACCAAGTATGTTGACGTATGCCGGACGAGCATGGCGCTCGTGGGAGACTACTCCCCTAGGACGGAGCGGATTCTGCCTAGGCAAAACCGATTGAGCAAGTCTCTTTTTTTAAAAGAAGTTTCAGCCGCGCTTGGCCCGGTAGATTCTGAAACCTTGTCCTTCGGCCTTGATCGCACACACCCCCAGGTGCTCTTCGATCAGGGGCTGATACTTCAGGAAGCTGTTTGCAACCAGCCGCAGTTCGCCACCATTTTTCAGATGTTTGGCCGCTTTTCGCAACAAGTTCTCCGTGGCGTGATAATCGGTATGCACACCGACATGGAACGGCGGATTGCTCAGGATGGCGCTCAAACCCATCGGCGCTGCGTCGATTCCGTCACCGGTAATGACCTCCGCTTCGAGACCGTTGGCGGCCAATGTCAGACGACTGCTGGCTGCGGCAAAGGCATCCACGTCCAGCAGGGTGACCAGATTGTGCGGATAGCGACGTTTCACCGCCGCGCCCAGCACGCCGGCGCCGCAACCGAAGTCCAGCAGATGGCCGCTCGGCAATTTGTCCAGATGTTCCAGCAGCAAGGCGCTGCCGCGATCCAGTCGGCCGTGGCTGAACACTCCCGGCAGGCTGATGACTTTCAACGGGCCTTCGGCCAGCGGCAGTTCATATTCCTGGGCCAGGCTTTCCAGCGGTTTGGCTTGCGGCGCATTGGCCACGGTGACCTGCCACAGCTGGCAATGCCGCGCGCTGTCGAGTTTGCGCGGTTTGCCGAAGGGGTTCAGTTGCTTGGCCGCGCCCTCGATGCCGCTACGCTTTTCACCGACCAGAAACACCTCGCGACCGGCCAGGCGCGAGGCGACGGCATTGAGGATGTAATCAGTCAGGTCCTTGGACTTGGGCAGAAACACCACGGCGGTGTCGAACTCGCGCTCCGGCACCGTCACGCCAAAATGGCTGCGCTCGGCAAACCGCGCGTCCAGCGCCGCTTGATCGCCGGCATGCCAGCACCAGCCATGGGCATCGGGCAAACGACCCAGCAGGTCATCGGCGGGCAAACCGGCCAGCAGTACCGAACCCTGGAATAACTCAGCCTGACGAAGCAGTACTTCACTGCGCGGATCCATAATCTGCTCCTTGAAAAAAAGTGCCGCAGTTTATCAACTGACGACCCGCAGCGCTGTACCGCTGAAATATCCCTGAGCGTTCTCGGTCAATTGGCCAACGATCCGCTGCCGCGCTTCGCGACTGCCCCAGGCGTTGTGCGGAGTGACGATCAGCCGTGGGATGTCATCGGCCAACAGCGGGTTGCCCGCGGTCGGTGGCTCGACGCTCAGCACGTCGGTGGCCGCGCCGCCCAGATGACCGTTGCGCAAGGCCTCGGCCAGGGCCTGTTCGTCGATCAAGCCACCACGGGCGGTGTTGACCACGAAGGCGCCGGGTTTCATCGACGCGAGTTCACGGGCGCCAATGAAGTGGCGGGTGTGTTCGTTGAGCGGGCAGTGCAGGGTCAGCGCGTCGATTTGCGGCAGCAGTTCATCCAGCGGCAGGCGATCCGGCCGGGCAGGGCGTCCCGGAATCTGCCCCAGCAGCACGCGCATGCCAAACGCTTCGGCCAGTCGCGCGACCGCGCCGCCCAGTTCGCCGTGACCGAGCAAGCCGAGGGTTTTGCCTTCCAGTTCGACGATCGGGTAGTCGAGCAGGCAGAACTGTTTGGCTTGCTGCCAGCGGCCTTCACCCACGGCTTTCTGATAGTCGGCCAGGCGAGTCGCCAGGTTGAGCAGCAACATGATCGTATGCTGGGCCACCGACGGCGTGCCATAACCCTGGCAATTGCACACGGTAATGCCATGGGCACTGGCTGCCGCGAGGTCGACGTTGTTGGTGCCGGTAGCGGTGATCAGGATCAGCTTCAGCTCGGGGCTGGCGGCGATAGCGTCAGCATCGATCAGGATTTTGTTGCTGATGGCGACGGTAGCGCCTTTGAGGCGTTCGATGACCTGGTCAGGCGTGGTCTGCGCGAACAACTGCAGTTCGCCGAAACAGGCGCGCAACGGGCTGAGGTCGAGATCGCCCAGGTCCAGGGATGGATGATCGAGGAAAACGGCGCGGTGTGAGTTCGTCATCAACTGTACCTTTTGTGCATTGGGATGAAGGCGTAACCTGCCGAGCCTACCAGATGAAACAAATCGTTACGCTTGGCCAAAAGGAGCCACCATGTACTGGACCGAGTTTTTGACTGTTGCCCTGATTCATTTGCTGGCCGTCGCCAGTCCCGGCCCGGACTTTGCCGTGGTGGTCCGCGAAAGCGTGACCCACGGCCGTCGCGCCGGCACCTGGACGGCGCTGGGCGTCGGCACGGCGATTTTCCTGCACGTCGGTTACTCGTTGCTCGGCATCGGCCTGATCGTGTCGCAATCGATCGTGTTGTTCAACGCCTTGAAATGGGCCGCCGCCGCTTATCTGCTGTACATCGGCTTCAAGGCTTTGCGCGCTCGGCCGGCCAGCGCGGTGACGGATGAGCTGCACAAGGAGGCAGGCGAGCGTACGGCTCGCGGCGCCTTCACTTCCGGGTTCGTGACCAATGGCCTGAACCCGAAAGCAACGCTGTTCTTCCTCTCGTTGTTCACCGTGGTGATCAATCCACACACTCCGCTGTCGGTGCAGGCTGGCTACGGCATTTATCTCGCGGTGGCTACCGCTGTCTGGTTCTGCCTGGTGGCGATGCTGTTCAGCCAGCAGCGCGTGCGCGCAGGTTTCGCGCGCATGGGCCATTGGTTCGACCGGACCATGGGCGCGGTGCTGATCGCCATCGGCGTGAAACTCGCATTTACCGAGATGCATTGATCGAACGACCGCAACCTTCGTAGGCGCTGGCTTGTCGGATCGCCGCACCGCAGCGAAGGCGGTGCGTCTGGTGTACCGCGTTGTCCCGTTCGCCAGCAAGCCGGCTCCTGCAAAAGAGCGAAGTCAGCGTGTCAGTGCAAGTGCTGGCGCAACGCTAGCATTTGCTCGACTTTACAAATCATTCCTTTGGCTGATTTGGCACGCGCCCAAGGGCACTAGAGTGCTTACTTTCAGTCACGACCGTGCAGTCAGAAAAGGGATTCTTATGTTGCAGACTCGCGTTATCCCCCCAGCCGAAGGCGCTTACCAGTATCCGCTGTTGATCAAGCGGCTGTTGATGTCCGGCGCGCGTTACGAGAAAACCCGCGAGATCATTTACCGCGACCAGTTGCGCTACAGCTATCCGACCCTGATCGAACGGGTCGCGCGGCTGGCCAACGTACTCACGGCAGCCGGCGTCAAGGCCGGCGATACCGTGGCGGTGATGGACTGGGACAGCCATCGTTACCTGGAATGCATGTTTGCCATCCCTATGATCGGCGCGGTGATCCACACCATCAACGTGCGCCTGTCGCCGGAACAGATCCTCTACACCATGAACCACGCCGAGGACCGCTTCGTGCTGGTCAACAGCGAGTTCGTCGGGTTGTACAACGCGATTGCCGGGCACCTGACCACGGTAGAGAAAACCCTGCTGCTGACCGATCTGCCGGAAAAAACCGCCGATCTGCCGAACCTCATCGGCGAGTACGAGCAGTTGCTGGCGGCCGCGAGCACGCAGTACGACTTTCAGGACTTCGACGAAAACTCGGTCGCGACCACGTTCTACACCACCGGCACCACCGGCAACCCGAAAGGCGTGTACTTCACCCATCGGCAACTGGTGCTGCACACCATGGGCGTGTCGACGATCATGGGAGCCATCGACAGCGTAAGGCTGCTGGGCACCAACGACGTGTACATGCCGATCACCCCGATGTTCCACGTGCACGCCTGGGGCTTGCCGTATGTGGCGACCATGCTCGGGCTCAAGCAGGTCTATCCCGGTCGCTACGATCCGGAATACCTGGTGGAGCTATGGCGCAAGGAAAAGGTCACCTTTTCCCACTGTGTGCCGACCATTCTGCAAATGGTCCTCAATTCCAAGGCGGCCCAAGGCACGGATTTCGGCGGCTGGAAAATCGTTATCGGCGGCAGTGCACTGAACCGTGCGCTGTACGAAGCGGCCAAGGCCAACGGCATTCAGTTGACCGCCGCCTACGGCATGTCGGAAACCGGGCCGCTGGTGTCGTGCGCGCACCTCAACGATGAACTGATGGCCGGCACCGAAGACGAACGCACCACGTACCGGATCAAGGCCGGCGTGCCAGGGCCGCTGGTGGAGGCGGCGATCGTCGATACCGACGGTAACTTCCTGCCGGCCGATGGCGAGACCCAGGGTGAACTGGTGTTGCGTGCGCCGTGGCTCACCGAAGGTTATTTCAACGAACCGCAAAAAGGCGCCGAGCTCTGGGCCGGGGGCTGGCTGCACACCGGTGACGTCGCGACCCTGGACAGCATGGGCGTGATCGACATTCGCGACCGGATCAAGGACGTGATCAAGACCGGCGGCGAGTGGATTTCCTCCCTGGACCTGGAAGACCTGATTAGTCGCCATCCGGCGGTACGCGAAGTAGCAGTGGTGGGCATTGCCGATCCGCAGTGGGGCGAGCGCCCGTTTGCCTTGCTGGTAATCCGCGAAGGCCAGGTAATCGGGGCCAGGGAACTCAAGGAGCACCTCAAGCCGTTCGTGGAGCAGGGGCACCTGAGCAAGTGGGCCATCCCGAGTCAGATCGCCCTTGTTACTGAAATTCCCAAGACCAGTGTCGGCAAACTCGACAAGAAGCGCATTCGCGTCGACATCACCGAATGGCAAGCCAATAACAGCACCTTCCTTTCAACGCTTTAAGCGTCCCCTGGTGTGCCCGAAAGGGCACGCCAGGCCCACCAAGCAAGCGCTTGGCTTGTGAAATCCGAATTTTCAGCCATCCTTGCCCTGCCGACAGATGTCGGTATGGCGAAAGGACTGTTCCAGAGTGGTTGGCGGCTGCAAATCACACTTTAGAGGGATCAAGCAGTGCTACCTGCTGGCTATAGTCCGCTCAAGGATTTTTAAGAACGGAGCACACGCACAAACCGGGGCGATGCAACTTTGGAATGACTTAGGGCCACCTTGGCGCCCAGTCATCCATCGCGTTTTTAAGAGTGCTAACTGCCATAACAATAATGCACATGGAGTAGCGTCGATGACATCAGTAAACCAGTTCTGGCGCAGGGCGAAACTGCCCCTGGCGGTCAGTCTTGCCTCTACGCTCGCCGGGCCAGCATTCGGCGTCAGTTTCAACGTTGGTGAAATCGAAGGTCAGTTCGACTCATCGCTGTCGATCGGAGCCAGTTGGTCTACCGAGAGTGCCAACAAGAACCTCATCGGCGTCAACAACGGTGGTCGCGGCCTGTCCCAGACCTCCGATGATGGTCACTTGAACTTCAAGAGCGGTGAAACTTTCTCGAAGATCTTCAAGGGTATCCATGACCTTGAATTGAAATATGGCGACACCGGCGTTTTCGTCCGTGGCAAATACTGGTACGACTTCGAACTCAAGGACGAAAGCCGCGACTTCAAGGACATCAGCGACAGCAACCGCAAGGAAGGCGCCAAATCCGCTGGCGGGCAGATCCTCGATGCCTTCGTCTATCACAACTACGCCATTGCCGATCAGCCGGGTTCCGTGCGTCTGGGCAAGCAGGTCGTGAGCTGGGGTGAAAGTACCTTCATCGGTGGCGGCATCAACTCGATCAACCCGATCGACGTTTCCGCTTTCCGCCGTCCAGGCGCCGAGATCAAGGAAGGCCTGATCCCGGTCAACATGTTCTACGTGTCCCAGAGTCTCACCGAGAACCTCTCGACCGAAGCCTTCTATCAACTGGAATGGGACCAGACGGTTACCGACAACTGCGGCACGTTCTTCTCGCAACCGGACGTGATTTCCGATGGCTGTGACCAAAACCTGGCCGTGTTGCGTACCCGCAACGGTCTCAACGGTGCACTGACAGCTGCAGGGCTGCCGGCTGGGCTGCGTAATGCTGCCATCAACACCCTGGCTGCGAGGGGCGTGAACTGGGGCAACCCGGATGAAGGCGCCATCGTTCGTCGCGGTCCGGATCGCGATGCACGTGACAGCGGCCAATTCGGCGTGTCTTTCAAATACATGTTCGAGCCGCTGGACACCGAATTCGGTGCCTATTTCATGAATTACCACAGCCGTGCGCCGATTTTCAGTGGCACAGGCGCTCCGGCGAGCGCCTACAGCGGGGCGGCCCTGGGGGGCGCACTGGTCGGCGCCGGTATTCCGGGCGCTATCGTGGGCGGCCCGACGGGCCTGGCTGCGCAGTTGTTGCCGTTCCAAGTGGTGGGCAACTCCAGCTACTTCGTCGAGTACCCAGAAGACATTCGCCTGTATGGCCTGAGCTTCTCCACCACGTTGCCTACTGGTACGGCGTGGAGTGGTGAAGTCAGCTACCGTCCGAATGCGCCGGTGCAACTCAACACCACCGACATCCTTTATTCCGGCCTGACACCACTGAACCCTAACGTTTCCGTGCTGCAAGGACAACCAGGCGCGGATCAACATGGCTATCGCCGCAAGGAAGTCACTCAGCTGCAGACCACCTTCACGCACTTCTTCGACCAGGTGATGGGCGCCGCGCGCCTGACGTTGGTGGGTGAGGTCGGCTATACCCACGTCGGCGGCCTGGAAAGCAACTCCGAAGCCCGTTACGGCCGTGATCCGAGCTACGGTCCCGGCCCGTTGCCAGGTGGCCAGTGTCAGGTACTGAACACCGGGACTCTGGCTGGCGGCCCGCAGAACAACGTCAGTCGTTACTGCGAAAACGATGGCTTCACCACCGCAAACTCCTGGGGCTACCGCGGTCGTGCCATCTGGGAATACAACGACGCAATCGCCGGGGTGAACCTCAAGCCGAACGTGGCCTGGTCCCATGATGTGGAAGGTTACTCGCCAGGCCCTGGCGGCAACTTCGAGGAAGGTCGCAAAGCGGTCAGCCTGGGCCTCGATGCCGAATACCAGAACACCTACACCGCAAGCCTGGCGTACACCAACTTCTTCGACGGCAAGTACACCACCACCGATGACCGCGACTTCGTTGCGCTCAGCCTCGGCGTGAACTTCTAAGCACTGTATTTTCAGGACGAACGCATATATGAAAATAACAAAGAGTCTGTTCCACGTCGGTGTCCTGGGGCTTTCGCTGCTGGCGACCGGTGTGATGGCTGCGGTCCCTGCGGCCGAAGCGGATAAACTGGGCAAGAGTCTGACCCCGATGGGCGCCGAGATGGCGGGCAACGCCGACGGGTCGATCCCGGCCTGGAAACCAATGGCGAAAAACGCCGGTAACGTTGACGGCAAAGGCTTCCTGTCCGACCCGTTCGCCAGTGAAAAACCGCTGTTCACCATCACGGCGCAGAACGTCGACCAGTACAAGAACAAGCTTGCCCCGGGCCAGTACGCGATGTTCAAGCGCTACCCGGAAACCTTCAGGATGCCGGTCTACCCGTCCCATCGCGGCGCCACCGTGCCGGATGCGGTGTTTGCCTCCATCAAGAAAAACGCCACCAGCACCAACCTGGTGTCCGGTGGCAACGGCCTGGAAAACTTCGAAACCGCGGTACCGTTCCCGATTCCGAAAACCGGTGTGGAAGTCATCTGGAACCACATCACCCGCTATCGCGGTGGCAGCGTGACCCGCCTGATCACCCAGGCCACGCCGCAGCCGAACGGCTCGTTCAGCCTGGTGTACTTCCAGGACCAGTTCGTGTTCCGCGACAAGATGAAGGACTACGATCCGGCGAACCCGGGTAACATCCTGTTCTACTTCAAGCAGAAAGTGACCGCGCCGGCACGTCTGGCCGGTGGTGTGCTGCTGGTGCACGAAACCCTCGACCAAGTGAAGGAACCGCGTTCGGCGTGGGTCTACAACGCCGGTCAGCGTCGTGTGCGGCGTGCACCGCAAGTGTCCTATGACGGGCCGGGTACCGCTGCCGATGGCCTGCGTACCTCCGACAACCTGGACATGTACAACGGTGCGCCGGATCGCTACGACTGGAAGCTCGAAGGCAAGAAAGAGATCTACATCGCCGCCGACAGCTACAAGCTCGACTCGCCGCAACTGAAGTACGCCGACATCATCAAGGCCGGCCACATCAACCAGGACCTGACTCGTTACGAGTTGCGCCGGGTCTGGCACGTGGTGGCTACCCTGAAGGAAGGTCAGCGTCACATCTACGCCAAGCGTGACTTCTACATCGACGAAGACACCTGGCAAGCCGCAGTGATCGATCACTACGACGGTCGCAATCAACTCTGGCGTGTGGCGGAAGCTCACTCCCAGAACTACTACAACGTCCAGGTGCCCTGGTACACCCTGGAAACCCTGTATGACCTGCAATCGGGTCGTTACCTGGCGCTGGGCATGAAGAACGAAGAGAAGTCGGCGTATGACTTCGGCTTCACCGCTACCACCAGCGATTTCACCCCGGCGGCGTTGCGTCAGGATGGTGTTCGCTAACCTGCGCTGAAACAGAGGCCGCATCTTCGAAAAACGCCCCGACTGGTTCGGGGCGTTTTTTGTTCGCGGTCTTTTTGTAGCCATTTGTAGCAATAACCTTCATTCCCTCTTCGTTTACCGCTAGTCTGCGGACATCTGCAACGCCGCCATCCGCCTTTCAAACAAGAGCCGGCCATGACTGATCTGTCCCCACTCCCAGGCCCTGCAAGCGTCACCGTCGCAGCACTGGACGGGCGCTTTTTTCGGCCACCGTTGCCTGACGGCCACGTGCTGCGGCCTCGTTTGTGCGAGCGCCTGAGTGCCGGTCTCGGTGGCAGGCTGTTACTGGTCAGCGCCCCGGCGGGGTTCGGCAAGAGTTCATTGGCCGTTGAGTTCTGTCAGGGCTTGCCGGCCCATTGGCAAAGCCTCTGGCTGGGGTTGAGTCCGCGCGACAGCGATCCCGGTCGTTTTCTCGAGCGGTTGCTCGAAGGCCTGCAGGACTATTTTCCGCAACTGGGCAGGCAGTCTCTGGGACTGCTGAAAATGCGCCAGCGGCATCAACCTTTTGCCTTCGAGGAATGGCTGGACGGTTTGCTCGACGAGTTGGCCGTGCATTTGCTGCCGACGGCACCGCTGCTACTCGTACTCGATGACTACCATCTGGCCCAGGGCCCGGTTCTCGATCGCTGCCTGCAGTTTTTCCTCAATCATCTTCCCGACGGCTTGCTGGTGATGGTCACCAGTCGCCAGCGTCCGGACTGGCACCTGGCGCGCCTGAGGCTGTCGCGACAACTGCTCGAGTTGCATGAGCAGGACCTGCGCCTGACCCACGATGAAGCCATGTCCCTGCTCGATCGGCACAGCACCTCCTTGCGCGGCGAAGCGCTGGAGAACCTGATCCAGCGCAGCGAAGGCTGGGTCGCCGGGCTGCGTTTCTGGCTGCTGGCGGCCTCCGAAGCGGGCACCGCTGGCGCCTTGCCCCAGTCCTTGCACGGTGGGGAAGGGCTGATCCGCGACTACCTGCTCGAAGAGGTCATCGATTGCCTGCCGGCCGAGGTCCAGGCATTTCTCTACGACACCGCGCCCCAGGAGCGATTTTGCAGTGAGCTGTGCGACGCTGTGCGCGAAGCCCATGACAGTGCCGACATCCTGCGTTTTCTGCTGGCCCATCAGGTGTTCCTGGTACCGCTGGATGAACAGGGTCACTGGTACCGTTATCACCATCTGTTTTCCGACCTGCTGCGCACGCGACCAACCGCCCAGGCGATGGTGCCGGCGGCGAGCCTGCATTTGCGCGCCTGCCGCTGGTTCAATGCCCAGGGACTGCTCGATGAGGCGGTGGAGCAGGCGCTGCGTGCCGGGCACCTGGATGTCGCGGCGAACCTGGTGCAAAACCTCTCGGAGGAGCAACTGCTGGCCGAGCAGAACGTCGGCATGTTGTTGCGTTGGAAGATGGATTTGCCCGACAGCCTGCTGATCAGCACCCCGCGTCTGATCGTGCTGTACAGCTGGGCGTTAGGGTTGGCCTGTCAACTGGATGCCGCCGAGGAACTGGCCAGTCATCTGAGCCGCTTCCTGCCCGCCCCGTCGGCCACCGCGCAGAAATCCATGCTGGCGCAATGGCTGGCCTTGAGCGGCATCATCGCCCGCGGGCGCGGCAACCGCGAGCTGACCCTGCTCTACTGCAGCGAAGCGCTGGAGAGCCTTCCCTCAAAGCGCTATGGCCAACGCCTGATGTGCCTCTCGACCCTGTCCAACCTGGCGATTGCCGACGGCGACCTGTGGCGCGCACGGGGCTTGAACCGTGACTCCCTGGAATTGGCCCAACGGGTCGGCAATCCGTTGTTCGAAGCACTGGCCCATTACGACCGCGCCCGAGTGTTGCAGGCGCGCGGGGAGATCCTGCGTTCACTGGACGAAGTCCGTCAGGGGCTGCAACGCCTACAGGGTTTATCCCCGCAACGGCTGTATGCGGTGCGCGCTCGTCTGACGTTGTACGAGGGTTTCCTGCTGGTCCTGCGTTTGCAGCCCCAAGCCGCACGGGGGCGGTTGCAGGCGGGTCTGAGCGAAGCGCGCGCCTGTCGCGATATCAGCGTGTTGATCGGCCACTGCGTGATCGCCAGGCTTGAAGGCAACAGCGGTGAATTTGCCAAAGCCTTCGCCGAACTCGCCGAAGCCGAACGCCTGATGCACATCTGGGACGTGCCGCCGATCTACTACCTGGCGATGATCACCCTGGTCAAATGCGAGCTCTGGCTGGCCCAGGGCCGTACCGACCTGGCCGGGGCCTGGCTGGCGCGATTGGGACAGACCTACAACGGCGAACAGGCGGCGGCGCCCCCCGAATTCCATCCGCAACTGCCACTGCACATCGAATTGCAACAGGCCATGCTGGACGTGATCCAGGGCCAGCCGATGCTGGCCGAAGGGCGCTTGAATGCATTGCTCGAGCATGGGCAACAGACCGGCCGACAGCTGCTCAGCGTGATGGTCCTGACCCAGAAAACCGAACTGCTGCTGGCGCACAACCGCGAGCTCGAAGCCCGGCAAGCCTTCGCCCAGTCCCTGGAAGCCGCCAGTGGCGGAGTCCTGCAACCCTTCGACGGCTTGCTCAACAAATACCCTGACTGGCTGCGCGAGCAGCTCCAGCACTGTGCAAAAGCGACAATTGCACAAAACCTGTCAGAGCGCCTGCCCGCGGTCGCTGTACGCATTGCCCCGGAATCCTTGCCAGCCTGCGAGCAGCTCAGCTCACGCGAACTGGCTGTGCTGAAACTCATCGCCCAGGGCTGTTCGAACCAGGAAATCAGCGATCAGCTGTTCATTTCCCTGCATACGGTTAAAACCCATGCCAGCCATATCAACAGCAAGCTGGGGGTGGAGCGTAGAACCCAGGCGGTGGCGCGGGCGAAGGCGTTAGGGGTGTTGGCCTGACGTATTTCGACGATACCCATCGCTGTAAATGGCTTGATGGCCAATTTATGCAAAAATCCCCGTCCCGTTTACCGAGCAGGCCCGATGTCACAGCAACCGACTCTCATCCGCGAAACCTTCCCCGTCGGCCCGTTGCAGTGCAACTGCACGATCATCGGCGACCCGATCACGAAAAAAGCCATCGTAGTCGACCCGGGCGGCAATCATGAGCTGATCCTGGCCCGCCTCGACGCCCTGGGCCTGAAGGTGGTCAGCATCATTCACACCCACGCGCACCTGGATCATTTCCTGGCCTCCGGTCAGTTGAAGGAGAAAACCGGCGCGACCCTGCATTTGCATAAGGAGGATCAATTCCTCTGGGACAACCTGGAGATGCAATGCCAGATGTTCGGAGTGCCTTACACGCCGGTGCCGTCGCCAGATCGCTGGTTGGCCGATGATGAAGAACTGGCCTGCGGCTGCGGTGTCGCCTTGCACACGCCGGGGCATACGCCGGGTTCCATGAGTTTCTGGTTTGCCGACGCCAAATTGCTGATTGCCGGTGACACTCTTTTTCGGCGCGGGGTAGGGCGTACGGACTTGTGGGGTGGCGATCAGGCGACCATCGTGCGTTCGATCAAGCAACGGCTGTATACCCTGGATGAAGAGGCAACGGTGGTGACGGGGCATGGTCCTGACACTCTGCTGGGCGATGAAATGCGCGAGAACCCTTTTGTGCGCGCTTGATCTGTATTTGAGAAAAACAGGGTGGAATTTTTACCGATAAAAATGATCCAACGCCCGCAAAGGCTGACGCCTTGGTCCGTTGCACCACAGAATGCATAAAAGTAGGAGCTATTAATGTTCACCAAGCAGCGTTTGATTATTGTCGCTACGGCTGTGGCCTTGCTGTCTGGCTGTGCCTCGCCTAACCCTTACGACAACCAGGGCCAGGCCGATGGTGGTTCCACGGGCATGAGCAAAACCGCTAAATACGGCGGACTCGGCGCGCTGGCCGGTGCATTGGCCGGTGCCGCCATCGATCACAACAACCGTGGCAAGGGCGCGCTGATCGGCGCCGCCGTGGTGGGGGCTTCCGCTGCCGGTTATGGTTACTACGCCGACCAGCAAGAGAAAAAATTGCGCGCCAGCATGGCCAACACCGGGGTTGAAGTGCAGCGTGAGGGCGATCAGATCAAGCTGATCATGCCGGGCAACATCACCTTCGCTACTGATTCGGCGAACATCGCTTCGAGCTTCTATCAGCCGCTGAACAACCTGGCGGGTTCGCTCAAGGAATTCAATCAGAACCAGATCGAGATCGTCGGCTACACCGACAGCACCGGCAGCCGCCAGCACAACATGGATCTGTCCCAGCGTCGCGCCCAAAGCGTGGCGACCTACCTGACCTCCCAGGGTGTCAGCGGTGCCAACCTGTCGGCGCGCGGTGCCGGTCCGGATAACCCGGTTGCCAGCAATGGCGACGTCAATGGCCGAGCGCAAAATCGCCGTGTCGAGGTTAACCTCAAGGCGATTCCGGGTCAGCAGTATGGTAGCCAGCAACAAGGCACCGTTCAGCAATACCCGTAACACCCGCGCAATAAAAAACTGTAGGAGCGGGCTTGCTCGCGAAGGGGGCGTTTCAGTCGACATGAAAGTTGTCTGACACAACGCCTTCGCGAGCAGGCTCGCTCCCACATTGGACCGAGTTCTTGATAAACACGCGGTCACCTGTGGGAGCGAGCCTCCTCGCGAAGAGGCCGGATCAGGCAAGCCTAACCATCAGAAACAAAAAAGCCCCCGGACAATCATTCATCCGAGGGCTTTTTCATGTCGCGCGAAACCTGATTACTTCTTCAGGCCATAATGCTCATCGAGCATACCCGGCGCATTCGGGGCTTTGGGGGCGTAGTCGCGAGGCGGCTCCTGATTGCGCGGTGGCGTCAGGCGTTCCCGTGGAGCCTGCGACGCGTCGGCGTGCAGGGCGGCCAGCAAGCGTTGGCGAGTCTGCTCGTCCAGGGCCAGGCGATTGGCACCCTCGGCGAGATGATCTTGCACTTCCTGATAGCTCGCAGTCAGTTTCTTGACCAGTGTCGCAGTGCTGTTGAAGTGGGTGACCACCTCGTTCTGATAACTGTCGAAACGTTCCTGAACGTCATCCAGCTGACGTTGCGTGCGGTTAGGCGCGGCATTCGGCACCAGGCGAGCGATCAGGAATCCAATGGCGACACCCACAACCAGGGCAAGAGTCGGCAACAACCAAACTAAGAGCGAGTGTTCCACGAGTCCTTCCTCTATAAACGGCTTTGCTTTACGTTAACGGCTCGAACCTGCGCTGTATACCGCGATTCACTCGCAATAGATTGGCACAGACAATTTGCTAGACGAGTTGACCCGATTCGAGGTCACGGAGTTCCTTCCTTGCTTATGCGCGAAACCCCTGTAGTGATTGATGGCCCGGTCGGCCAGTTGGAAGCCCTTTACCTGGATAACGAGCAGGCGCGTGGCATTACGCTGATCTGCCATCCGAACCCGGTGCAGGGCGGCACCATGCTCAACAAAGTGGTCTCGACCTTGCAGCGCACGGCGCGCGATGCCGGTTTGATTACCTTGCGCTTCAATTACCGTGGTGTCGGCGCCAGCGCAGGCACCCACGATATGGGCACGGGTGAAGTCGACGATGCTCAAGCGGTCGCCGCATGGCTGCGGGCCAGGCATCCTGACTTGCCGCTGACCCTGTTCGGATTCTCCTTCGGCGGTTTTGTTGCAGCAAGTCTCGGCGGGCGCCTGGAAGCCAAAGGTGAGCAGCTCAAGCATCTGTTCATGGTCGCGCCCGCGGTCATGCGCCTGGGCGATCAGGATCAGCTGCCACAGCAGGGCGAGCTGACCCTGATCCAGCCGGAAACCGATGAAGTCATCGATCCGCAACTGGTCTACGACTGGTCCGAACAACTCGAGCGTCCCCATGAGATACTGAAAGTGGCAGAATGCGGACACTTTTTTCATGGCAAGCTGACCGATCTCAAGGATCTGATCCTGCCGCGTCTTTCGAATTGACTGCAGTCTGACAAGCGATTACCCATGACGACTCGTACCCGTATCCTCACCGGCATCACCACCACCGGCACGCCGCACCTGGGCAACTATGCCGGCGCCATCCGCCCGGCGATCCTGGCCAGTCGCGACAGCAATGCCGATTCGTTCTACTTCCTGGCCGACTACCACGCCCTGATCAAATGCGATGACCCGCTGCGCATCCAGCGTTCGCGTCTGGAAATCGCCGCGACCTGGCTGGCCGGTGGCCTGGATGTGGACCGCGTGACCTTCTACCGCCAGTCCGACATCCCGGAAATCCCTGAACTGACCTGGCTGCTGACCTGCGTCGCCGCCAAGGGCCTGCTAAACCGTGCCCATGCCTACAAGGCCTCGGTGGACAAGAACGTCGAGACCGGCGAAGACCCGGACGCCGGCATCACCATGGGCCTGTACAGCTACCCGGTGCTGATGGCCGCGGACATTCTGATGTTCAACGCGCACAAGGTGCCGGTCGGTCGGGACCAGATTCAGCACGTGGAAATGGCCCGGGACATCGGCCAGCGCTTCAACCACCTGTTTGGTCAGGGTAAAGAGTTCTTCACCATGCCCGAGGCGCTGATCGAAGAAAGCGTCGCCACGCTGCCAGGCCTCGACGGTCGCAAGATGTCGAAAAGCTACGACAACACCATTCCGTTGTTCAGCAGCGCCAAGGAAATGAAGGACGCGATCTCGCGGATCGTCACCGACTCCCGGGCGCCGGGCGAAGCGAAAGATCCAGACAACTCGCACCTGTTCACCTTGTTCCAGGCCTTCGCCACTCCTGCGCAGTCCGATGAGTTCCGCAGCGAATTGCTCCAGGGCCTGGGTTGGGGCGAGGCGAAAAACCGTCTGTTCCAACTGCTGGACAACGAACTGGGTGAGTCCCGCGAGCGGTATCACCAGCTGATCGAACGTCCGGCTGATCTGGAAGACATCCTGCAAACCGGCGCCAAAAAGGCTCGCTCGGTGGCGACTCCCTTCCTCCACGAGCTGCGTGAAGCGGTCGGCCTGCGCTCTTTCGTGGCCCAGACCCAAGTGGCAGCGACCACCAAGAAGAAAGTCGCGAAAGCCGCGCGTTTTGTCAGTTTCCGCGAAGAAGACAGCAGTTTCCGTTTCCGTCTGCTGGCGGCCGATGGCGAGCAACTGCTGCTGTCGCGCAACTTCGCCGACGGCAAGACCGCAGGGCAAGTGACCAAGCAATTGCAATCGGGCCAGCCGCTGGATGTGCGCAGTGAAGACCGCAGCTTCAGTGTCTGGCTGGAAGGTGAGTGCGTGGGCGACAGCCCGACATTTGCTGACAACGCCGCTCGCGACGTCGCCATCGATGCCTTGCGAGTTGCCCTGACCCCGGTTCAGGAATAATCAACGGCTCGGTCCGACCAAGGGCCGATTGCCATTCCCCCGGGCCGTCGCTACAGTGACGGCCCGTTTTTGTTGCCTTGCTAACGAATTATGACGCCCCTAGAACGATATCAAGCTGATCTGAAACGCCCGGAATTCTTCCATGACGCCGCGCAGGAAACTGCAGTGCGCCATTTGCAGCGCCTGTACGACGATCTGGTTGCTGCGTCGAACAACAAACCGGGCCTGCTCGGCAAGCTGTTTGGCAAGAAAGAACAGGCACCGGTCAAGGGCCTGTACTTCTGGGGCGGCGTGGGCCGCGGCAAGACCTACCTGGTCGATACCTTCTTCGAGGCGCTGCCGTTCAAGGAAAAGGTCCGCACCCACTTCCACCGCTTCATGAAGCGCGTGCACGAAGAGATGAAGACCCTGGGCGGCGAGAAGAACCCGCTGACCATCATCGCCAAACGATTTTCCGACGAAGCAAGGGTGATCTGCTTCGATGAGTTCTTCGTGTCCGACATCACCGACGCGATGATCCTCGGCACGCTGATGGAAGAACTGTTCAAGAACGGCGTAACGCTGGTCGCAACGTCGAACATCGTGCCGGACGGTCTGTACAAGGATGGCCTGCAGCGTGCGCGGTTCCTGCCGGCCATTGCGCTGATCAAGCAGAACACCGAAATCGTCAACGTCGACAGCGGCGTCGATTACCGTCTGCGCCACCTGGAACAAGCCGAACTGTTCCACTTCCCGCTGGACGAGGCGTCCCACGAAAGCCTGCGCAAGAGCTTCCGCGCCCTGACCCCGGAATGCACGGCCGCCATCGAAAACGACGTGCTGATGATCGAGAACCGCGAAATCCGTGCCTTGCGCACCTGTGATGACGTGGCCTGGTTCGACTTCCGCGAACTGTGCGACGGCCCGCGCAGCCAGAACGATTACATCGAACTGGGCAAGATCTTCCACGCCGTGCTGCTCAGCGGTGTCGAGCAGATGAGCGTCACCACCGACGACATCGCCCGGCGCTTTATCAACATGGTCGACGAGTTCTACGACCGTAACGTGAAGCTGATAATTTCTGCCGAAGTCGAGCTGAAGGACCTCTACACCGGCGGTCGCCTGAACTTCGAGTTCCAGCGCACGCTGAGTCGTTTGCTGGAAATGCAGTCCCACGAATTCCTGTCCCGGGCGCATAAGCCGTAGGATGATTCGGAAAATAAAAAAGGGCCTGCAAATGCAGGCCCTTTTTTTTGCGCCGCAGAATCCCGTGAGGGAGCTGGCAGCCCAAAACTATCTGGCACACCCCATACCCTGTGGGAGCGAGCCTGCTCGCGAAAGCGATCTTTCATCCAACAATGATGTTGACTGATATGACGCCTTCGCGAGCAGGCTCGCTCCCACAGGTCAGTCTTGAGCGAGAAAAAATGCAAGTTCATCCTGTCGCTGACAGCCCACCAGCAACCAGAGCAGGATTCGGGCTTTGCGTGGACAGAGAAAGCCAGTCATCAACGCGCCTCTGCGAATCAAATCCATCTCGCTGCCGATAAAACCGTATGAAGATTGAGCGGTAGGTCCTGATCCGGTGCGTGTCGCAATGAGGACGGGTATTTTCTTTGCGATTTTTTCGACAACATCAGCCCATTGTTCTGATACATGACCCGCTCCGAAACCAGCAATCACCAGGCCGTCGTAACCCAGTTCGAGAATGTTATTCAATAACAGGGTATCGGCAGACAGCGTACTTTCCAGCAGGGCAATCGCCTGGGTTGTTTGCTGCGGCAAAGGCAAAAGCTTTCGTTGGGACGGCTCCCGAAAATAGTGGACGGCACCTTCCAGGAGCATGCCCGTTGGACCCACCATCGCTGAAGAAAATGCTTGTAGCGCTAATGAATCGGTTTTACGCACGGCACTCGCGTGGTGAACCTGTCCACTCATGACGACTTGAACGCCGCGACACCGACTGCTTTGCGCCAGCGCAACCCGGCAAGCATCCAGCAGATTGGCTGGACCATCTGCTCCCGCCTGGTTTGCAGAGCGCATGGCGCCAGTCAGGACCAGCGGCGCGTCATGGCTCCACAAGTATTCAAAAAAAGCCGCAGTCTCTTCCAGGGTGTCCGTGCCTTGAGTGATGACAACACCGGTTGCACCGCTCTCGACCTGATAGTTCGCCCAGTGGAGAACACTCAACAAAAACTCGAAACTTAAAGAAGCACTCAGGTGCAGTCCCAGTGTTTCGACGGTGATCCTTGCCAGATTCTTCAGTTCCGGAACCGTGGACAGGAGGGTTTCGCCGCTGACTGTCGGGATAACGCCTGCACCGACATGGCCGGCTTGCATGCTCACGGTGCCGCCTAGCGCCGCGATGGCCAGTTTGGGCAGATCCATGTTTTACCTCGCTTGTAGATGACGAGAGCAGGCTGTACCGGTAAGGCCAGCCTGATGGCAGTGCTTCAGTCGGTTATCAGAAGTCCGATAAACGGAATGATCAGCAGCGTACTGATGGCCATGGAGAGGACATTACCGATGTATGGGTGCATATCGCTTGGCACCCTCTTGGCAATGGCACAGGCCAATGGTGGGGCGATAAGTGCGCCTAGCATTGCGCTTGACGCAATGACCTGCCAACTGCCCCCGTATGTCAGAACTGCCGCTGGTACAACCGACACCAGTGGAACGTAGGTGGGATACCAACCAAGTCGCATCCACTGTCGACGCCATATCACCACCCCTATGGCAGACGTCAGCGCCTGCGCACCGATGAGTTGCGGCAGCAAGCCCGAGCCATAGGCGGGGCTCATGGGGTTCCAGGTGTAGGCCAGGAATGCACCCAGCAACAGGCCGATGCTGGCCAGCTCATTACCGAAGAACGGCGCTTCCGAAAAATCCGCCAATACACGGCGCAGGCTCCAGATGATTTCGTAATCGGGAATTTTGTCTTGGCAGGTTCAACGGCGGGGGTGGATGATTGCTTGGGCTGGGGAGTCGGGTCGGACTTCACCAGGCTTGGCACGTAACGGCAGAGTAGAAATGCCAGGACGCTGGCAACCGCCATACCAGAAACATTGCCAATCACGGCTGGCAAGCCCATTGGATTGCAGACGTAGTTAACGATCAGCAAACACATGGGCGTGACCAGCACGGCACCCATGATTGCGCCATTGATAGTGACCTTCCAGCCACTTCCAAACATCAGCACCATCGCCGCCGGCAATGAAACAAAGGCTGCAAACGTGGGTTGCCAGCTGGTGGCTGTGACCGTCCAGCCCCACAGCAGATTACTCAACACTAGTCCAAGGAGCGAACTGGTGATCAGCCAAGGCCATAATCCGCTGCCGTAGGAAATGGCAAATCCTTGCCAGACTTTTCCCGTTCGATTTGCCCAGTACGCCAGATAGGCTCCAGCCAGCAACCCGATGGAAGCGAACTCGTGTTTGTAGAATGCGACCTCGCTGATGTCTCCCAGTACCCAGCGCAACCAGGCACTCGGATCGGGAAGGTTTGACACCATGTGGTCGTAATCGGGCCAATGGGCTGACCAGGATGAGCGGTGGGTGAATGAAAGCCAGGTAATCAGCAGTCCGGTACCGATCACCAACAAGATGATCGACGTATCAAGTTTCCTGCTGGCAAGCGGATTCAGCCGATGGGTATCGGTATTGGGTTCCATGATCGGGCCTCCCTGATCAGCGTGGGAGAGGAGGGTGTTGGGTGTAACCAAGCATCTGATCGTAGAGATCGGTGCGACGATCACGATGCAGGTCGTTCAGGTTGTTCCAGATGGGGGCACTACGGGAGCTGGTCAGGTCAATATCGGCAAACAGTATTTCCTGTTTGTCCGCTGAAGCCACTTTGCCAATCGGCCAGCCATTGGTGCCAGCAATCAACGAGCAGCCCAGGTAACGAGCGCCTCGCTCTTCACCGATCCGGCTGGCGGCTGCAATAAACACATTGTTGACGTGAGCGGCCGTCATTGTCAGATACGAAGCCATGCATTTACCGGCGTCATCGAACAGCGGCGGAGGCGTCCACACCCAGTTGTTCAGGCTGCAAATGATGTCCGCGCCTTGTTGGCTGAGGATTCGCGGTACCTCCGGGAACCAGATGTCCCAGCAGATCAACAACCCGATGCGGCCTATCGGCGTATCAAAAACCGGGAAACCGATGTCTCCCGGGGTGAACCATAGTTTTTCAAGGTTCCATAAATGGGCTTTGCGGTACTTACCGATAAAGCCGTCGGGGCCAACCAGGACAGCGGTATTGAAGAGTCGCATGCCGTCTCGTTCGGTCAGTCCCGCAACCAGATAAATCTTGTGTTTGCTGGCGAAGTCCATCCAGCTTTGAACGCACGGCCCGCCAGGGACCGCTTCGGAATATTCGAAAGCGTCCTGTCGGTTAGTGAAGAAATAGCCGGTACTGGAAAGCTCGGGCAGCACGATGAGATTTGCACCGTCGTTTACTGCCTCCAGCGCCAATTCCAGGCAGCGGCACAGATTTCCTTCACGGTTTTCCATGCCGAATTGTGGATCGAATTGCACGACTGCTACACGAACAGGACTTGTTGACTCGCTCATACGGATGACCTCGTTTTTATTGTTCTTCAACATGTGTAATTGCGGTTTTATTAGGCGTTGAAGATACAAATGCACGAAAGTCAGCCTTTTCCTTTTCGGTTGTAGTACGTGTCTGAAAACAGGTCGGGGAACGGGGGCGGCGGATCTGAAGCCGAATCAAGGCGAAGCATAATCAAAAGATCGTCCGAACGCGGCCCGAACCTTCGGCAGCTCCTACAGGGGAATTGGGTACGGTCGAAATGGATTGGTCGGCTGCCGGGGCGTCTTCGAGGGCAGGTCGGCTGTCAGGCCGCCTCACTTTGGCTTCTGCTGTTGCGGTGCACGCCCCGAGAGGCCGAGTGGAGGTTCTGCGCAGTGGGCAACCCGGCATGAATGCCGGGTTTGCCGCCCCCGGCCATGGATGGCCGATGGCGGCGGGCCTACGGAGCAGGACCGAAGCGAGGGCATGCCGAGCCTAGGCGAGGCACCGATTGCCCACAATTGCAGCAACGCGGTGTATCAGGCGAAACGTGTCATCGTTCATCGCCAGCAAGCTGTGCTCCTACAGGTGGGCGCGATCTTATGCCGCTTGCAGAAACTGCTGCCGGTACTGATTCGGCGACAATTCCGTGTGTTGGCGGAACAGCCGCGCAAAGAAGCTCGCATCGTCGTAACCCACCTCATAACTGATGGTCTTGATGCTCTTGCGGCTACCCGACAGCAAGCCCTTGGCGGTTTCGATGCGCAGGCGTTGCAGATAATGCAGTGGCTTGTCGCCGGTGGCGGTCTGGAAGCGGCGCATGAAGTTGCGGATGCTCATGCCGTGTTCCCGGGCGACGTCTTCGAAGCGGAATTTGTCGGCGAAGTGTTCTTCGAGCCAGTGCTGGATCTGCAGGATGATCACGTCCTGGTGCAGTTTCTGCCCGCCGAAGCCGATTCGTCCCGGCGAGTAGCTGCGTTGCACTTCGTAGAGGATGTCGCGGGCCACGGCCTGGGCCACGTTGGCGCCGCAGAAGCGCTCGATCAGGTAGATGTAGAGATCGCAGGCCGAGGTGGTGCCGCCTGCGCAATACAGGTTGTCGGCGTCGGTCAGGTGCTTGTCCTGGTTGAGCTGGACCTTCGGGAAGCGCTCGGCGAAGGCGTTGAAGAAGCGCCAATAAGTGGTGGCTTCCTTGCCATCGAGCAAGCCGGCTTCGGCGAGCCAGAACACCCCGGTGGCCTCGCCACACAGCACCGCGCCGCGCGCGTGTTGCTGGCGTAGCCATGGCAGGACCTGGGGATAACGTTGGCAAAGGGTTTCGAAGTCGTCCCAGAATGCGGGGAGGATAATGACGTCGGCATTTTCCAGGCCGCCGTCCACCGGCAGGATCACGTCGCTGAAGCTGTTGACCGGTTTGCCGTCGGGACTGACGAGCCGCGTCTCGAACGCAGGAGTCAGGCCATGGCCCAGTTGTTTGCCGTAGCGCAGGCTGGCCAGGTGGAAGAAATCCTTGGCTTGCATGAGGGTGGAAGCGAAAACCCGGTCGATAGCCAGGATGCTGACGCGCCGCAAGGGCGTGGAGGCTCGGTTAGACATAATTCAACTTTATTCTTATAGGGGAAAGTGGTCACCAGACGGCTGGATCGTCTTATTTTTTGTCTGATGTGTCCAGTGTCCCGTATCGAATGCGAGGCATAGTCTCTGAAGGACAACTCCTTCTAACAATAACGATAGGTGCCGCATGATCCCCAGAACCTTGTTCAGTCCCGAGCACGAACTTTTTCGTGACAGCGTGCGAACCTTCCTCGAGAAAGAGGCCGTGCCGTTCCATGGGCAGTGGGAAAAACAAGGCTACATCGACCGCAAACTCTGGAACAAGGCGGGGGAGGCGGGGATGCTGTGTTCGCACTTGCCGGAAGAATATGGCGGGCTGGGAGCGGACTTTCTTTATAGCGCCGTGGTGATCGAAGAGGTGGGGCGCCTCGGCCTGACCGGGATCGGCTTTTCTCTCCATTCAGACATTGTTGCGCCGTATATCCTGCATTACGGCAGTGAAGCGCTGAAGCATAAATACCTGCCAAAACTGGTGTCCGGCGAAATGGTCACCGCCATTGCCATGACCGAGCCAGGTGCCGGTTCCGACCTGCAAGGGGTAAAGACCACCGCGGTGCTGGACGGCGACGAGTATGTGATCAACGGTTCGAAGACATTCATTACCAACGGTTTTCTGGCTGATCTTGTGATTGTCGTGGCCAAGACCGATCCGAAAGCCGGCGCGAAGGGCACCAGTCTGTTTCTGGTCGAGGCGGATACACCGGGCTTCGACAAGGGCAAGCGTCTGGAAAAAGTCGGCATGAAGGCTCAGGACACCTCGGAGCTGTTCTTCCAGGACGTCCGGGTGCCCAGGGAAAACCTTCTGGGCCAGGCGGGGATGGGTTTTGCCTATCTGATGCAGGAACTACCCCAGGAGCGACTCACGGTTGCCATCGGCGGATTGGCCTCGGCCGAGGCCGCGCTGCAATGGACGTTGGACTACACCCGCGAGCGCAAGGCGTTTGGCAAGGCGATTGCGGACTTCCAGAACACTCGCTTCAAGCTGGCGGAGATGGCGACGGAGATTCAGATCGGCCGGGTGTTTGTCGATCGCTGCCTGGAGCTGCACCTGCAAGGCAAGCTCGACGTGCCGACGGCGGCGATGGCCAAGTACTGGGGGACTGACCTGCAATGCAAGGTGCTCGACGAGTGCGTGCAGCTGCATGGTGGTTACGGGTTCATGTGGGAATACCCGATCGCCCGGGCCTGGGCGGATGCACGGGTGCAGCGGATCTATGCCGGGACCAATGAGATCATGAAGGAGATTATTGCGCGGTCGCTGTAATGCAGCGGTGACTGTTAGATCGCCTTCGCGAGCAGGCTCGCTCCCACAGGGGATATGAGGTTGATCACCATTTTGTGATCGACACAGAATCCTTGTAGGAGCGAGCTTGCTCGCGAAGGTCGTCAACGATAACGCTGGAAGCCAGACACCCCTCGGCGCCCTCAGGTTTATCGCGAGCAAGCTCGCTCCTACAGGGGTGGTTATGGTGCAGGATTGGGGTGATCCTTGTGAATCGCCTCGATCCCCGCCAGCACTTCATCGGAAAGTTTCAGCTCGAAACTCGCAATGTTGCTTTCAAGCTGTTCCAGCGTCGTCGCCCCAATGATGTTGCTGGTGACGAACGGTTGCTGCGTGACGAACGCCAGCGCCATCTGCGCCGGATCCAGGCCGTGCTCGCGCGCCAATGCCACATAACGGCTGCATGCCGCTTCCGACTGTGGATTGAAATAGCGACTGAAGCGGCTGTACAGGCTCAGGCGGCCTTTTGGAGGACGTGCGCCACCTTCGTACTTGCCCGACAGAAAACCGAACGCCAGCGGCGAATAGGCCAGCAGGCCGCACTGTTCGCGGATGGCGATTTCCGCCAGGCCGATTTCGAAGCTGCGGTTGAGCAGGTTGTAGGGGTTCTGGATCGACACCGCGCGTGGCCAGCCACGGGCTTCGGCCAGGGCGAGGAAGCGCATGGTGCCCCACGGCGTTTCATTGGACAGGCCGATGTGGCGGATCTTGCCGGCCTTGACCTGTTCGTCCAGCGCCTCGAGGGTGTCCTCCAGGGGTGTGAGGTTGGCTTCGGTCTGGTGTTTGTAGCCCAGCTGGCCGAAGAAGTTGGTGCTGCGCTCCGGCCAGTGCAGTTGATAAAGATCGATGTAGTCGGTCTGCAGGCGCTTGAGGCTGGCATCCACGGCTTCGGTGATGTGCTGGCGGTTGTGGCGCAGGTTTTTATCGCGGATGTAATCGATGGTGTTGCCCGGGCCGGCGATCTTGCTGGCCAGGATCCAGTCGGCGCGATCGCCGCGACTTTTGAAGTAATTGCCGATGTAGCGTTCGGTGGTGGCGTAGGTTTCGGCCTTGGGCGGTACCGGATACATCTCGGCGGTGTCGATGAAATTGATCCCGGCGCTCTTGGCCCGTTCAATCTGGGCGAAGGCTTCAGCCTCGCTGTTTTGCTCGCCCCAGGTCATGGTTCCGAGGCAGATTGCACTCACGTTCAGATTGGTTCGGCCTAGCTGGCGATAGTCCATCGGGTGCTCCTTGGGCAAAACAATCATAAAAGCAGGTTGAATTATTTTTCGCAATCTGCATAATTGCGCACCTCTTTCTGCAGTGGAAGTGATGCGCCGCCGCCGAAGAATCTTGCCGTTGAACGGACGCGCCGACCCGAGCCCCCGAAAGCGTCTGTATCCGGCTGCCTTTGACTTGTCAAAGTACGCACTATTCAGTAAGATCCGCCGTCTAATTTACAGGGCGGCCCCTGAGGCTATAAAGAATGAAAACTTTTACTGCTAAACCGGAAACAGTACAGCGCGACTGGTTTGTCGTCGACGCTGCAGGTCAGACCCTGGGTCGTCTGGCCACCGAAATCGCGAGCCGTCTGCGTGGCAAGCATAAAGCTGAGTACACTCCTCACGTTGACACCGGCGATTACATCGTCGTTATCAATGCCGAGCAGATTCGTGTAACCGGTGCTAAAACCACCGACAAAATCTACTACTCCCACTCCGGTTTCCCGGGCGGCATCAAGTCGATCAACTTCGAAAAGCTGATCGCTAAAGCCCCTGAGCGCGTGATCGAGACCGCGGTCAAAGGCATGCTGCCTAAGAACCCGCTGGGTCGCGACATGTATCGTAAGCTGAAAGTCTATGCGGGCGCTGTACACCCTCATACTGCTCAGCAGCCCCAAGAACTGAAGTTTTAACGGAATAGTTCATTATGTCGGCGACTCAAAATTACGGCACTGGCCGTCGCAAGACCGCAACCGCACGCGTTTTCCTGCGTCCGGGCACTGGTAACATCTCCATCAACAACCGTTCGCTGGATAATTTCTTCGGCCGCGAAACTGCCCGCATGGTAGTTCGTCAGCCGCTGGAATTGACTGAGACTGTCGAGAAATTCGACATCTACGTCACCGTGATCGGCGGTGGTGTAAGTGGTCAAGCTGGCGCAATCCGCCACGGTATCACTCGCGCGCTGATGCAGTACGACGAAACCCTGCGTGGCGCTCTGCGCAAAGCTGGCTTCGTGACTCGCGATGCTCGTGAAGTTGAACGTAAGAAAGTCGGTCTGCGTAAAGCGCGTAAGCGTCCGCAGTACTCGAAGCGTTAATTCGCTTTCGCGTTCAAAAAGAACGCCCAGTTCCTTTCGGAGCTGGGCGTTTTTTTATGGGCGGGATTTCTCGGGAAATTGTTCTGTGACAACTTGCCACATCCGCTGAAGCCCTATACTGCAAGGCTTGGCAGTGAAGCCCCTCGGTAATTACCTTGTCAGAATTGGGGCTTTTCATTACCATTCGGCAAAATTTTTATAAGTACATAGTTTTACTTAGTAGATGCCTGATTTAACAGGCCACAAAGCTGATGGGAGAGGACTGAATGAGCAATGACGGCGTGAATGCAGGCCGGCGTCGCTTCTTGGTAGCAGCCACATCCGTGGTGGGTGCTGCAGGAGCGGTGGGGGCTGCGGTCCCGTTCGTGGGGTCATGGTTTCCCAGTGCCAAGGCGAAAGCCGCAGGTGCACCGGTGAAAGTGAATGTCAGCAAAATCGAGCCAGGCCAGCAGATGATTGCTGAGTGGCGAGGTCAGCCGGTGTTCATTGTCCGCCGTACCGAGGAAATCCTGGGGAATCTGAAAAAGATCGAGGGCCAGTTGTCTGACCCTACCTCCAAGAACTCGACACAACCGACCTATGTCGACCCGGAAACGCGTTCGATCAAGCCAGAGGTTCTGCTGCTGATCGGTATCTGTACGCACCTGGGTTGCTCGCCGACCTTCCGTCCAGAAGTGGCGCCTGCTGACTTGGGCAAGGATTGGGTGGGGGGTTATTTCTGCCCTTGCCACGGTTCCCATTACGATATGGCTGGCCGCGTCTACAAGTCGCAACCTGCGCCTTTGAACCTGCCAGTACCCCCGCATTCCTATGAGACCGATGACATCATTGTCGTTGGCGTCGATACGGAGAAAGCGTGATGAGCAAGTTCATGGATTGGGTTGATGCGCGCTTTCCCGCGACCAAAATGTGGGAAGACCATCTCAGCAAGTACTACGCCCCGAAGAACTTCAACTTCTTCTATTTCTTTGGCTCCCTGGCGCTGCTCGTCCTCGTCAACCAGATCGTCACCGGTGTCTGGCTGACCATGAGCTACACCCCGTCGGCGGAAGAGGCGTTTGCTTCCGTCGAATACATCATGCGCGACGTCGAGTACGGCGCGATCCTGCGTCTGCTGCATTCCACCGGCGCTTCGGCGTTCTTCGTCGTGGTCTATCTGCACATGTTCCGTGGCTTGCTTTACGGTTCGTACCAGAAGCCGCGCGAGCTGGTGTGGGTCTTTGGCATGCTGATCTACCTGGCGCTGATGGCCGAGGCCTTCATGGGCTACCTGCTGCCGTGGGGCCAGATGTCCTACTGGGGGGCCCAGGTGATCATCTCGCTGTTCGGTGCGATCCCGGTTATCGGTGACGACCTGACCCAGTGGATCCGTGGTGACTACCTGATTTCCGGTATTACCCTGAACCGCTTCTTCGCCTTGCATGTCGTGGCGCTGCCGATCGTGATTCTCGGTCTGGTGGTGCTGCACGTTCTGGCGCTGCACGAGGTCGGATCGAACAACCCGGACGGCGTGGACATCAAGAAGTACAAGGACGAAAACGGCGTACCGCTGGACGGTATTGCCTTCCACCCGTACTACACCGTGAAAGATATCGTCGGCGTGGTGGTGTTCCTGTTTATCTTCTGCTCGATCGTGTTCTTCTTCCCGGAAATGGGCGGCTACTTCCTCGAGAAGCCGAACTTCGAAGTGGCGAATGCCTTCAAGACCCCAGAGCACATCGCTCCGGTCTGGTACTTCACGCCGTTCTACGCGATTTTGCGGGCGATTCCGGACAAGCTCCTGGGCGTGATCGCCATGGGTGCAGCCATTGCCGTGCTGTTCGTCCTGCCATGGCTGGACCGTAGCCCGGTCAAGTCGATGCGCTACAAAGGCTGGCTGAGCAAGATCTGGCTCTGGGTGTTCTGCATCTCGTTCGTGATCCTGGGCGTGCTGGGTGTTCTGGCGCCAACGCCAGGTCGTACCTTGCTGTCGCAGGTATGTACCTTCCTGTACTTTGCCTACTTCATTCTGATGCCGTTCTACACCAGGCTCGAGAAGACCAAACCGGTTCCGGAAAGGGTGACTGGCTGATGAAAAAGCTATTTGCTGTACTGATTCTTGCTGCCATGCCTGTGCTGTCCTTTGCGGCAGAACACGGTGGCCCCGAGTTGGAAAAGGTCGACATCGACGTGTCCGACAAGGCCGCGATGCAGGATGGTGCACGTACGTTCGCCAACTACTGCATGGGCTGCCACAGCGCCAAGTTCCAGCGTTACGAGCGTGTGGCCGACGATTTGGGTATTCCTCATGACCTGATGCTGTCGAACCTGGTGTTCACTGGCGCCAAGATCGGCGACCACATGAGCATCGGCATGCAACCGGCTGATGCCAAGACCTGGTTTGGTGCTGCGCCGCCCGACCTGACCCTGGTGGCTCGTGTTCGAGGTACTGACTGGCTCTACGGTTACCTGAAATCGTTCTACGAAGACCCGTCGCGTCCTTGGGGTGTGAACAACAAGGTGTTCCCGAACGTCGGGATGCCTAACGTGCTGGTCGGCTTGCAAGGTCGCCAGGTCGTCGGTTGCAAACAGGTCCAGGTCGTCGAAGACGGCAAGAAGCAATATGATCCGCTGACCGGTACGCCGCTGACTCATGAAGCGTGCGATCAGCTGACCATCGTGCCCAAGAGCGGAACGCTGACCGAAGAGCAGTTCGATGAGAAGGTCAAGAATCTGGTAACCTTCCTCGCCTACTCGGCTAACCCGGTTAAGCTGCAACATCAGCGCATCGGTACCTACGTCTTGCTGTACCTGGCGTTCTTCTTCGTATTCGCCTACTTGCTCAAGCGTGAGTACTGGAAAGACGTGCACTGATAAAGCTTCAAGCAATTGCTGTTAATCGCGCGCGCCCAAGGGCGTCTCTGAAGGTGTAACGAGCCTGGTGATCCAGGCGTTACGGGAGGCGCCCTCTGGGCGCGCTCGTTTTTCCGCTTCCGATAATTTCAACAAGCGAGGAGGACCGCCATGGGCGTGACCAATCGGTTGGCCTGTTACTCCGACCCCGCCGACCACTATTCCCACCGAGTGCGTATCGTACTTGCAGAGAAGGGTGTCAGCGCCGAGATCATTTACGTGGAGGCTGGTCGCCAGCCGCCTAAACTGATTGAAGTGAACCCTTACGGCAGCCTGCCCACCCTGGTCGATCGTGACCTGGCGTTGTGGGAGTCGACCGTGGTGATGGAATATCTGGATGAGCGTTACCCGCACCCGCCTTTATTGCCGGTTTATCCCGTGGCGCGTGCCAACAGCCGTCTGCTGATTCATCGCATTCAGCGTGACTGGTGTGGTCTGGTGGATCTGATCCTGGATTCGCGGACCAAGGAAGCCGCCCGGGTCGTGGCTCGTAAAGAGCTGCGCGAAAGCCTGACTGGCGTGTCGGCGTTGTTCGCCGACAAACCGTTTTTCCTCAGCGAGGAACAAAGTCTGGTGGACTGCTGCCTATTGCCAATACTCTGGCGATTGCCGATTCTGGGCATTGAACTGCCGCGGCCTGCCAAGCCGCTGCTTGATTACATGGAGCGCTCGTTTGCGCGTGAGGCATTCCAGGCGAGTCTGTCTGGTGTCGAACGCGATATGCGCTAAGGCTTAAGGAGCCGCTATGAACTCCAGTCGACCTTATCTGGTCCGCGCGCTCTACGAGTGGATTGTGGACAACGATTGCACCCCGCACATGCTGGTCAATTCCGAGTATCCGTCGGTGCAGGTGCCCCAGGGTTTTGCCAGTGACGGACAGATTGTCCTGAATGTATCACCGGCTGCCGTGCGCCATTTGCACATGGACAACGAGGCGGTCAGCTTCGAAGGGCGCTTCGGTGGCGTGCCGCATACCCTGTACGTGCCTATCGCATCGATCCTGGGCATTTACGCCCGGGAGAACGGCCAGGGCATGGTGTTCGATCTGGAGTCGCCTATGGATGGTGAGGAAGAGATCGAGCAGGATGATGATATTCCGCCACCCGACAGTGAACCGCCGCGCCCGAGTGGTCGGCCAAGTTTGAAAGTGGTGAAGTAATAAAAAAGGCGATCCGAAAGGATCGCCTTTTTAATTACTTCTGTAGGAGCGAGCTTGCTCGCGAAAAACCTGAGAGCGCCGCTGGGTGTCAGGCTTGCCGCGTTATCGTTGACAACCTTCGTCGGAACGCCGCCCGGAGCAAGCTCGCTCCTACAAGGGCTTGTCAGTCGATGTATTCGAACAGTTTCACAATTTTCTGCACCCCGGAAACGCCCTGCACCAGATTGGTCGCTTGAGCGGCTTCCTGTTTGGTCAGCAAGCCCAGCAGGTAGACGATGCCGTTTTCGGTCACGACTTTGATGCGCGAACCGGGAATGGAGGCATCGGTGAGCATCTGGCTCTTGATCTTGGTCGTCAGCCAGGTGTCGTTCTGGCGTGCCAGCAGCGAAGAGGGTGCCAGCACCTGCAGTTCGTTATGCACTTTCTTCACGCGCTGAACCGCAGCGGCAACTTGTTCGGCCTTGGCCTTGAGATCGGCACGGGGCGTTTGACCGGCGAGCAACACAACACCGTTGAAGCTGGTGATGACGATATGTGAATCGTTGTCCAGGGCAGGATCGGCCTTGGCGATATTCACGCCGGCCTTGGTTTCGATCAGGGAGTCATCGATCTTGCTGCCGAAGGTGCGGGTGCCGCGGTCATCATCGATCGGCGCTTCACGGCTGGCGTTAACCACCGAGGTGCAGCCGCTGATGCCGAGGCACAGGGTCAAGGCCAGTAGGCCTAAGCGATTAGGGGTCATTCTTCACTCCCGAACAGTTGGCTGTCGATCAAATCGCAAAGGCAATGGATCGCCAGCAGGTGGACTTCCTGAATACGTGCGGTGACGTTGGCCGGTACGCGAATCTCGACGTCCTCGGGCAAAAGCAGGGACGCCATGCCGCCGCCGTCACGACCGGTCAATGCTACGACAATCATTTCGCGATCATGTGCGGCCTGGATCGCTTGAATTATGTTCGCCGAGTTGCCGCTGGTGGAAATTGCCAGCAGTACGTCGCCCGGCTGGCCGAGGGCGCGGATCTGTTTGGAGAAAATCTCGTTGTAGCTGTAGTCGTTGGCGATCGAGGTGATCGTCGAGCTGTCGGTGGTCAGCGCGATGGCTGGCAGGCTCGGACGCTCGCGCTCGAAGCGGTTGAGCAGCTCCGAGGAGAAGTGCTGGGCATCGCCGGCAGAACCGCCATTGCCGCAGGAGAGCATTTTGCCCTCGTTGAGCAGGGCGTTGACCATGACCTGGCTGGCTTGCTCGATGTGCGGTGCAAGTACTTCCATCGCCTGTTGCTTGGTGTCGATACTGGCCTGAAAAAGCTGGCGAATTCGCGATTGCATGTCCATCTGTGTGACCTTAATTAGCGCGGCTACTGGGCACATGAATGTGCAGCCCGCAAAGCAAAGAGCAAAAGTGTTGGGTAAAAGTGTCCGGGTCGCGGCGTAAGCGATCAGCTGTCGAAGGCATTCTGCAACCAGTTCAACTGAGCGAGGTTGCTGTCGATGGCAACCACGTCGAAGCGGCAGGGGGAATTGGCCCAACGCGACTCGCGCTGAAGAAAATACTGCGCGGCGAAAATCAGTTTCTGCCGTTTGCGCCCATCGATGCTATCGAGTGCGCCACCCCATTGGGTGTTCTTTCTGTAGCGGACTTCAACGAATACTACTGTATCGCCGTCAAGCATGACCAGATCAAGCTCGCCGCGTTTACACAACCAGTTCTGCGCCAGCAGGCGCAGGCCTTGTTGCTCAAGGTGCTCGAGCGCATGGCGCTCGGCATCTTTTCCGCTTTGCTGGCGTGACCTGTCAGGCATCAGCGTGGGGTGTCCGGCAGGCGTTGAACCTGACCATTGACGAACTGGGCCCATGGCAACTGGCGCACCACGCGTTGGTTCTGCGTCATGCCCAGGCTGCCCGACTGACCTTCGATACGGCTGTCCGGCAAGGCCTTGAGTTGTCCCAGGCGCGGGGCCAGACGATAAGCGTCGACGCCCATCGCATACAGGCGACCCAGGCTGCCGCCGGCTTGTGGCCATTGAGCGGTCACCTGACGGCGCAGTGGATCGTTGGCATCCAGCAGCCAGGGGGTTTCGCAGAAGCGCACGCCGTTCATGTCGTTGTACTGGTTCTGGTCGCCGCTGGCGCTGAACACGTGGGAGGTGGCGTAGACCGGTACGTCACCTGCGTACTGGAAGTTCAGGGTCGGCTTGATCTGCTGGGCTTGCTGAGGCGTTGCCGCGAGGAAGATGAATTCGATGTCCTGGCGACGCGAAGGCTGGGCAGCGACCTGTCCGCCAACGGTGCTCTGCAGGCTCTTGGCGCGACCTTCGCTCTGGCGCAGCTGGAACATATCGGCAATCTGCTGGGCCAGTTGCACCGGCTGATCGACACGTTCGGTGGCAACGATGCTGCCGCCGTTGGCTTGCCAGTCCTGGCTGAAAGCGCGCAGGACACGATCGCCCCATTCACCTTTCGGCACCATGATGGCGGCGCGATGCAGGCCGTCGGCGCGCGCGCGACGGGATACTTCGCGGGCTTCGTCTTCGGCGGCAAGGCCGAACTGGAACAGCTGTCCCGGACCTTGTTCGCCTTCGCTGTAGTTCAGCGCCAGGGTGGTGATCGGCAATTGCGGGCGAGTGCTGAGCTGCTTGACCAGCGGCTTCTCCAGTGGGCCGACGACCAGTTGCACGCCATCGGCCTGGGCCTTGCGATAGAAATCGTCCAGGGAAGTCAGGCGCGAACTGTCATAGAACTCGATGGCCGGTGGTTGCTGGCCAGCCTGCTGTGCCTGGTAATGAGCGGCCATGAACCCTTCGCGCAAGGCTTTGCCGACCGACGCCAGGGGGCCGTCCTGCGGCAGCAGCAGACCGATCTTGCCCAGGGGCTGGCTGGCCAGTTCCTTGAGCTTGGTCAGTGGCAATGGCAGCTGGATGGCGGCCGGGTGCTTGGGATTCTGTGCGCGCCAGTTGTCGATCGCGGCCTGTTGCTGTTCCAGGGTGCCGGCGCTCTTCACCGCCAGGGCCAGGCCCATCCAGCCGCCGAGATCATCGGTGGAGGTTGGCTGCAATTGATCGGTCGGCAGCGAGGCGATCAGGGTCCAGATCGCTTCGTGGTTCTTGCTGGCTGCTTCACCTTCAAGCATTGGCGCGATGAAGATACGCGCCCGTGCGGCGGCCAGGGTCTGGCCGTCGGCCTCAAGGGCGCGAGCGTGCACGGTGCCGGTGCGAACCTGCTGCTCGACAGGCAATTGAGCCAGGTGTTGCAGGCTGGAGTGGCTCAGGGCGGTCAACGCCGCTTTCGGCTGGTTGCGCACCATGGCCAGCTCGGCCGCCAGGGTACTGGCGAAAACCTGCGGGCCAGGCTTGAGTCGCTCGACGGGCACTTGTTGCAGGATTTGCGCGGACTGGCCGGCATTTCCCTGACGATAGGCCAGGTCCGCTGCATTCAGGCGCAGCAACGCGGCTTTTTCCGGGTCCTTGCTTTGAGCGGCCTGTTCGAGCAGTTGCTCGATGCTGGCATCAGGGGTCCGTGGAAGTTCGCCAAGGCTGGAGGAGGGCGAGCTGGCGCAAGCCGCCAGCAAGGCAGCGAGGCAGAGGGCAGTGAACAGCCGCAGGCAAGCGATCATGTAGTGTTCCTGATACTCGATCAAATTAGCGTGGAATTGTACCCAAGCACTGGCCGGGGCGCGATGTTACTGGTGTGAATCGATCAATTTAGCTCATGCAAATGTTGCAATGCTGCACAAACGGCAGGAAAACCGAGGGTGGCTTGCGCGTATCGCGAGCGTCGCTACGCGCTACAATGGCGGCTTTTACCGATCATGAGGTGTGCGCTTTGACTGCTCCAGGTCCTTTGAATTCCGCTGCTGGCTCGCTTTATGTGGTGGCGACGCCCATCGGCAACCTGGATGACATCAGTGCGCGTGCACTGAAGATCCTGCGCGAGGTGGCCTTGATCGCCGCCGAAGACACTCGCCATTCTCAGCGCTTGATGCAGCACTTCGGCATTCCCACGCCGCTGGCGGCCTGTCATGAGCACAACGAACGGGATGAAGGTAGCCGCTTTATCACCCGCCTGCTGGCCGGTGACGATGTGGCGCTGATCTCCGACGCCGGGACGCCGCTGATTTCCGATCCGGGGTATCACCTGGTGCGTCAGGCCCGTGCCGCAGGGATCAATGTGGTGCCGGTGCCGGGTGCCTGTGCGTTGATCGCGGCGCTGTCGGCGGCGGGATTGCCGTCGGACCGTTTCATTTTTGAAGGCTTCCTGCCGGCCAAGGCTGTCGGTCGCCGTGCGCGTCTGGAGTTGGTAAAGGAAGAGCCGCGCACGCTGATTTTCTATGAAGCCCCGCACCGCATCCTTGAGTGCCTGCAAGACATGGAGCTGGTCTTCGGCCCGGAGCGTCCGGCCTTGCTGGCGCGCGAGCTGACCAAGACTTTCGAAACCCTTAAAGGCCTGCCGTTGGCCGAGTTGCGCGAGTTCGTCGAGTCGGACAGCAATCAGCAGCGCGGCGAATGCGTGGTGTTGGTCGCGGGATGGTCGGCGCCCGAGACCGAGGACGCCGTGAGCAGTGAAGCGATGCGTATACTCGATCTGCTGCTCGAGGAGATGCCGCTCAAGCGTGCCGCTGCCTTGGCCGCGCAAATTACCGGCGAGCGCAAGAACGTGCTCTATCAGGTCGCGCTGGATAAACAGAAGGGCGAATAAACCCGACGTGCAGGAGTGGCCAAATGGCGTTAGCGCTTGTTCTTCGGCCGCTCTACCGTTAACCTTTGCGGCGGAGAGTCGATCGGACAGTCGCTGCCCTCTATGAAAATTAGGGGGGGGAGGAAAGTCCGGGCTCCATAGGGCGAAGTGCCAGGTAATGCCTGGGAGGCGTGAGCCTACGGAAAGTGCCACAGAAAATAACCGCCTAAGCGCTTCGGCGCCGGTAAGGGTGAAAAGGTGCGGTAAGAGCGCACCGCACGTCTGGCAACAGTTCGTGGCTAGGTAAACCCCACTTGGAGCAAGACCAAATAGGGTCCCAAGGCGTGGCCCGCGCTGGGGCCGGGTAGGTTGCTAAAGATGTCCAGTGATGGCCATCGTAGACGAATGACTGTTCAAGACAGAACCCGGCTTACAGATCGACTCTCCACCTTTTTTCCCAACCTCTGCTTAACTCATTGAGCAGGGGCGTTGTGATAGCCATTTCCCTCCTTTCAGAATCATCGGCAGAGCACTTTCGTAATACCGAAAAAATCTTACTCTTAACAATCTACTTTAACTTCTGAGCCCAGCCTCCTGTGCGGGATCAAGTTATTGAGCGATTTCACCTGCCCGATTCTCGTTACCCCTCCTTTTATGTTCCTAAATCCCAGTTCTGTAAGGGTTTTCCTTTGATGCGCGCCTTGACGGTGCGGTAGCCGCATTCCTATAGTGTGCGCAAGTGGCGGAAAGTGGCATGAAGTGGGTTTTTTGAGCTAAAAACGCTAGAATTTGGAGAAACGCTGTCGTGTTTCGCGGAGCTAATGCAATCAGTCTCGATGCAAAGGGCCGTCTCGCCATGCCGAGCAGGTACCGCGACGAGCTGGTTTCGCGCAGCTCCGGTCAGTTGATCGTCACCATCGATGCCGTTGATCCATGTCTGTGTGTTTATCCCCTCGATGAGTGGGAAATTATTGAAACAAAACTGCGTGCACTGCCTTCGCTTCGCGAAGAGAACCGCCGTCTGCAACGTTTACTGATTGGTAATGCCGTCGATCTCGAACTCGATGGCAGTGGTCGTTTTCTGGTTCCGCCGCGTCTTCGTGAATATGCCAAGTTGGATAAGCGCGCGATGTTGGTAGGCCAACTGAACAAGTTCCAATTGTGGGACGAGGATGCCTGGGATGCGGTTGCTGCCGCTGACCTGGCTGCTATTCAACAACCGGGCGCCATGCCTGATGAACTGCGTGATTTGATCCTGTGACTATTGATAGCGGCTTTAACCACATCACCGTACTGCTTGACGAAGCCGTCGAGGCCCTCGCCGTACGTCCTGATGGCTGCTATCTGGATGGCACGTTCGGGCGCGGCGGGCACAGCCGGTTGATCCTCAGCCAGCTCGGTCCCGATGGCCGGGTGCTCGGGTTCGATAAAGATCCTCAAGCGATTGCCACCGGGCAAGCGCTGGCGGCCGAAGACGGCCGCTTTGTCGTTGTGCAGCGCAGCTTTGCCGAGCTCGGTTCGGAAGTCGCAGAGCGCGGCCTGGCCGGCAAGGTCAGCGGTGTGCTGTTGGACCTTGGCGTGTCCTCGCCACAGCTCGACGACCCTGAGCGCGGCTTCAGTTTCCTCAACGATGGCCCGCTGGACATGCGCATGGACCCGTCCCGCGGGATCAGCGCTGCCGAATTCGTCAACACCGCGCCGGTGGAAGAGATCGCCCGGGTGTTCAAGGAATACGGCGAAGAGCGTTTTTCCGGGCGCATGGCCCGTGCCGTGGCCGAGCGTCGCGACATCAAGCCGTTCGAGCGCACCGCCGATCTGGCTGAAGTGCTGAAAGTCGCGAACCCGGCGTGGGAAAAGGGCAAGAACCCGGCGACCCGTGCGTTCCAGGGATTGCGTATTCACGTCAACAACGAACTGGGCGATCTGGAAGCCGGCCTCGAAGCCGCGCTGGAATGCCTGGAAGTGGGCGGCCGCCTGGTCGTGATCAGCTTCCACTCGCTGGAAGATCGCATCGTCAAACTGTTCATGCGCAAGCTGGTGAAAGGCGAAGCCGACAACCTGCCGCGCAACCTACCGGTACGTCACGTCGCCTTCGAACCGAAAATCAAAGTCCATGGCAAAGCGCAGTCCGCCTCCGAGGCCGAACTCAAAGCCAACCCACGTTCCCGTAGCGCCATCATGCGCGTCGCGGAGAAATTGCGGTGAGCAAGCTTTTCGCCAAGCCACTTCCCGGCGGAAGCTTTTTCATGCTGCTGCTGTTTATCGGCGTGCTCGTGTCTGCCGTCGGTGTGTCCTACAGCGCCCACTGGAACCGTCAGCTGCTGAACTCGCTGTACAACGAGTTGAGCGTGCGCGACAAGGCGCAGGCGGAATGGGGCCGGTTGATTCTCGAACAGAGCACCTGGACCGCCCACAGCCGTATCGAAGTACTGGCAACCGAGCAACTGAAGATGCGCATTCCCGGCGCCGCTGAAGTGCAGATGGTGGCCCCATGATGAAACTCGAAGGCGCGCTCTTTCCCTGGCGTTTCCGCCTGGTGCTGGGCCTGCTCGGCGTCATGGTCGCGGCCATTGCCTGGCGCATCATCGACCTGCAAGTGGTGGACCGTGCCTTCCTCAAGGGCCAGGGCGACGCGCGCAGTGTTCGGCATATCCCGATTCCGGCTCACCGTGGTCTGATCACCGACCGTAACGGCGAGCCCCTGGCCGTGAGTACGCCGGTCACCACCCTGTGGGCCAACGCCAAGGAAATGCAGCAGGCCAAGGAAAAATGGCCGGCATTGGCGGCGGCGCTGGGCCAGAATCCCAAGGCCCTGGCCGAACGTCTCGAGGCCCAGGCCAATAAGGAATTCATCTACCTGGTGCGCGGGCTCACCCCCGAGCAGGGCCAGTCCGTGCTTGATCTGAAAGTGCCGGGCGTCTATGGCATTGAAGAGTTCCGGCGTTTCTACCCGGCCGGTGAAGTCACCGCGCACATGGTCGGCTTTACCGACATCGACGACCACGGTCGAGAAGGGGTCGAGCTGGCCTACGATGAATGGCTGGCCGGCGTACCCGGCAAGCGACAGGTCATCAAGGATCGGCGCGGCCGACTTATCAAGGATGTCCAGGTCACCAAAAACGCCAAGGCCGGTAAGCCCTTGGCGTTGTCCATTGATCTGCGCCTGCAATATCTGGCCAACCGTGAACTGCGAAACGCGATCATCGAGAACGGCGCCAAGGCTGGCAGCCTGGTGATCATGGACGTGAAGACCGGCGAGATCCTCGCCATGGTCAACCAGCCGACCTACAACCCGAACAACCGACGCAACCTGCAACCGGCGATGATGCGTAACCGCGCGATGATCGATGTGTTCGAGCCGGGTTCGACCATGAAAGCCATTTCCATGAGCGCCGCCATCGAAACCGGTCGCTGGAAACCGAGCGATACCGTCGAGGTTTACCCGGGCACGCTGCAGCTGGGCAAATACACCATCCGTGACGTTTCCAAATCCGAAGGTCCGGTCCTCGACCTGACCGGGATCCTGATCAATTCCAGTAACGTCGGCATGAGCAAGGTCGCGTTCGACATCGGCGGCGAAACGATTTTCCGTCTGGCGCAAAAAGTCGGGCTTGGCCAGGACACCGGACTTGGTTTCCCGGGCGAGCGCGTCGGCAACCTGCCGAACTACCGCGAGTGGCGCAAGGCTGAAACCGCCACGCTGTCATACGGCTACGGTATCTCCGTGACCGCGATCCAGTTGGTCCACGCCTTCTCGGCCCTGGCCAACAACGGTCGCCTCGCGCCGCTGACGCTGATCAAAACCGACAAAGTGCCGCAATCCATCGAAGTGCTGCCGGAAGCGGTCGCGAAAACCATGCAGACCATGCTCCAGCAAGTGATCGAAGCCCCGCGCGGTGTGTTCCGGGCGCAAGTGCCGGCGTATCACGTCGGTGGCAAGTCGGGTACCGCACGTAAAACGTCGGTGGGTACCAAAGGTTATGCCGTGAACTCCTACCGTTCGCTGTTTGCCGGCTTCGGTCCGATGAGCGATCCGCGCTACGCGATAGTCGTGGTGATCGATGAGCCGACCAAGGCCGGTTACTACGGTGGTCTGGTCTCTGCACCGGTGTTCAGCAAAGTGATGTCCGGGACCCTGCGCCTGATGAACATCACGCCGGACAACCTGCCACCTGTCCAACAAGTGAACGCAACTCCGGTCGTTCCACTGAAAGCCAATGGAGGGCGCGGCTGATGTCCCTGAGCCTGAACAAGATTTTCGCCCACGCCGGCCGCGATCTGCTGATTCGCGAACTGACCCTGGACAGCCGTAACGTGCGGGCGGGCGATCTGTTTCTCGCCGTTCCTGGCGGCAAGTTCGACGGTCGAGCGCACATTGCCGACGCCTTGCAGCGCGGTGCCGCGGCTGTAGCCTATGAAGTCGAAGGCGCAACCGTGCTGCCGATCACCGACGTGCCGCTGATTCCGGTCAAGGGCCTGGCAGCACAACTGTCGGACATCGCCGGGCGTTTTTACGGTGATCCGAGCCGCCACCTGAATCTGATCGGCGTCACCGGCACCAACGGTAAAACCAGCGTGACGCAGTTGGTCGCGCAAGCGCTGGACTTGCTCGGTCAGCATTGCGGCATCGTCGGCACCTTGGGCTCCGGTTTCCATGGCGCACTGCAGAGTGGCCTGCACACCACGCCGAACCCGATCGCCATGCAGGCGACCCTTGCCGACCTGAAAAAGGCCGGTGCCAAGGCGGTGGCGATGGAAGTGTCTTCCCACGGTCTGGATCAGGGCCGGGTGACGGCGTTGGCGTTCGATGTGGCGGTGATGACCAACCTGTCCCGCGATCATCTGGATTACCACGGCACCATGCAGGCCTACGGCGAAGCCAAGGCCAGGCTGTTTGCCTGGAGCGATCTGAAATGCCGCGTGGTTAACCTCGACGACGATTTCGGCCGGCAACTGGCCCGGGAAAAACGCGAATCGCGGCTGATTACCTACAGTCTGGAGGACTCCAGCGCCTATCTCTATTGCCGTGAAGCGCAGTTCGACGACGAAGGTGTGCGCGCCACACTGGTTACCCCGCAGGGCCAACACCATCTGCGCAGCACCTTGCTCGGCCGTTTCAACCTGAGCAACGTGCTCGCCGCCATTGGCGCCTTGCTCGGCCTGGATTACGCGCTGGACGAAATTCTCAAGGTGCTGCCGAAACTCGAAGGTCCGGCCGGTCGCATGCAGCGTCTCGGCGGTGGTTCCCAGCCGCTGGTGGTGGTCGATTATGCCCACACGCCGGACGCGCTGGAAAAAGTCTTGATGGCCCTGCGTCCACACGCCAAAGGCCGCTTGCTGTGCCTGTTCGGCTGCGGCGGTGATCGCGATCGGGGCAAGCGCCCGCTGATGGCCGAAGTGGTCGAGCGCCTGGCCGACGGCGTGCTGGTGACTGATGACAACCCACGCACGGAAGACCCAGCGGTGATTTTCGACGACATCCGCGCCGGTTTCACGGCTGTGGATAAAGTCACGTTCGTCGCCGGCCGTGGCCAGGCGATTGCCCGGTTGATCGCCGGTGCTTCGGCGGATGACGTGATTGTCCTGGCCGGCAAAGGCCACGAGGACTATCAGGAAATCAACGGCCAGCGTCATACGTTCTCCGATCTGGTCGAGGCCGATCATGCCTTGACCGCGTGGGAGGTGGCTCATGCTTAAGGCTTTGAAACTGAGCGAATTGACCGGCGCGCTGAACGGCCAGCTGCTGGTGGCCGATGCCACGTTCGATGGCGTCAGTATCGACAGTCGCGCCATCAAGCCCGGCCAACTGTTTATTGCCCTCACCGGTCCGCGCTTCGATGGCCATGACTATTTGAACGATGTGGCCAACCTGGGCGCCGCCGGTGCATTGGTCGAGCGTGAAGTCGCCGACAGCGCACTGCCGCAATTGCTGGTCAAGGATACCCGCCAGGCCCTCGGGCAGTTGGGTGCGATGAACCGTGCCGGGTTCACGCGTCCCGTGGCCGCCATCACCGGTTCCAGCGGCAAGACCACGGTCAAGGAAATGCTCGCCAGCATCTTGCGCACGCGCGGTCCGGTACTGGCGACCCGTGGCAATCTGAACAACGACCTTGGCGTGCCGCTGACCCTGCTCGAACTCGCGCCGGAACACACCGCTGCAGTGATTGAGCTTGGCGCTTCGCGGCTCGGTGAAATTGCCTACACCGTCGGCATGACCAAACCGCATGTGGCCGTGCTCAACAACGCCGGGACCGCCCATGTCGGCGAGTTCGGCGGGCCGGAAAAAATCGTTGAAGCCAAGGGCGAGATCATTGAAGGGCTGGATGCCGATGGCGTCGCCGTGCTCAATCTCGACGACAAGGCGTTCGACATCTGGAACACCCGCGCTGCCGGTCGCAAAGTGCTGACGTTCGCCCTGAGCAATGTCGGCGCCAACTTCTACGCCAGCGATCTTGACCGCGACGCTCGCGGTTGCCCGGCCTTCATTCTGCACAGTCCTGAAGGCGAGGAGCGGGTGCAGCTGAACCTGCTCGGCACCCACAACGTCGCCAATGCCCTGGCTGCCGCAGCGGCAGCCCACGCGCTGGGCGTTTCGCTGTCGGGTATCGTCACCGGCCTTGGCGCGGTGCAACCGGTCAAGGGCCGCACTGTGGCGCAACTGGCCAGCAACGGCATGCGCGTGATCGATGATACGTATAACGCGAACCCTACCTCCATGTGCGCCGCCGTTGATATACTGGCCGGCTTTTCCGGCCGCACCGTCCTGGTGCTCGGGGATATCGGCGAGTTGGGCGATTGGGCGGAGCAGGGGCACCGCGATGTAGGCGAATACGCCCGCGGCAAGGTCTGCGCGCTTTACGCTGTCGGGCCATTGATGGCTCACGCCGTGAACGCTTTCGGCGAACAGGCTCGGCACTTCGACACTCAGGCCGAGCTGATCAAGGCCCTCGACGCCGAGCAAGACACAAACACCACCATTTTGATCAAAGGCTCGCGCAGCGCTGCGATGGAAAACATCGTCGCCGCTTTGTGCGGGACCCGTCTGGAGAAACATTAATGCTGCTGCTGCTAGCGGAGTATCTGCAACAGTTCTACAAAGGCTTCGCGGTCTTCCAGTACCTGACCCTGCGCGGGATCCTCGGTGTGCTGACCGCGCTGGTTTTGTCGCTGTGCTATGGCCCGTGGATGATCCGTACCTTGCAGAACCGTCAGATCGGTCAATCCGTTCGCAACGATGGTCCACAATCGCACCTGTCCAAATCCGGCACGCCGACCATGGGTGGTGCGCTGATTCTGTCGTCCATCGGTGTCAGCACCTTGCTTTGGGCTGACCTGAGCAACCGTTATGTCTGGACCGTACTCCTGGTGACATTGCTGTTCGGCGCCATCGGCTGGGTCGACGATTACCGTAAGGTGATCGAGAAGAACTCCCGTGGTTTGCCGAGTCGCTGGAAATACTTCTGGCAATCAGTGTTCGGGCTGGGGGCGGCGATCTTCCTTTATATGACCGCAACAACGCCGGTGGAAACCACCCTGATCTTTCCGATGCTCAAGGACTACAGTATTGCGCTGGGCGCAGGCTTTATCGTCCTGACCTATTTCGTGATTGTCGGCTCGAGCAACGCGGTCAACCTGACGGACGGCCTCGACGGCCTGGCGATCATGCCGACCGTGATGGTGGGCGGCGGCCTGGGGATCTTCTGCTACTTGTCGGGTAACGTGAAGTTCGCCGAATACCTGCTGATCCCTTATGTGCCGGGCGCCGGTGAACTGATTGTGTTCTGCGGCGCACTGATCGGTGCGGGCCTGGGCTTCCTGTGGTTCAACACCTATCCCGCGCAAGTTTTCATGGGGGACGTCGGCGCGCTGGCGCTGGGCGCGGCCCTGGGCACCATCGCGGTGATCGTCCGCCAGGAAATCGTCCTGTTCATCATGGGCGGTGTGTTCGTGATGGAAACCCTGTCAGTCGTCATCCAGGTTGCTTCCTTCAAGCTGACCGGTCGCCGTGTGTTCCGCATGGCACCGATTCACCACCACTTTGAACTCAAGGGCTGGCCCGAGCCACGCGTGATCGTCCGTTTCTGGATCATCACCGTGATTCTGGTATTGGTCGGCCTTGCCACCCTGAAGCTGAGGTAGAACGAGTGTCTCTAATCGCTTCTGACCACTTCCGCATCGTTGTCGGCCTCGGCAAGAGCGGCATGTCCCTGGTTCGCTTCCTGGCGAACCGGGGCACGTCGTTTGCTGTCGCCGATACGCGGGAAAATCCACCGGAACTGGCCACGCTCAAGCGTGACTATCCGCACGTGGAAGTGCGTTGTGGCGAGCTGGACGTCGAATTCCTGTGCCGCGCCGATGAACTCTACGTGAGCCCCGGCCTGGCACTGGCGACCCCGGCCCTGCAGGCTGCCGCCGCCCGTGGCGTGAAATTGTCCGGCGATATCGAGCTGTTCGCGCGTAACGCGAAGGCGCCGATTGTCGCCATCAGCGGTTCCAACGCGAAAAGCACCGTCACCACCCTGGTTGGCGAGATGGCGGTTGCGGCGGGCAAGCGTGTTGCGGTCGGGGGCAACCTGGGCACGCCGGCGCTGGACCTGCTCAGCGACGATGTCGAGCTGTACGTGATGGAACTGTCGAGTTTCCAGCTTGAGACCACCGATAGCCTTGGCGCTGAAGTGGCGACTGTGCTCAATGTCAGCGAAGACCACATGGACCGCTACAGCGGACTACCGGCCTATCATCTGGCCAAACACCGGATTTTCCGTGGCGCCAGACAGTTTGTCGTCAACCGCCAGGATGCCCTGAGCCGTCCATTGATGGGTGAGGGCCAGCCTTGCTGGACCTTCGGCTTGAGCAAGCCCGATTTCAAGGCCTTTGGCATTCGCGAAGAAGATGGCGAGAAGTACCTGGCCTTCGAATTCCAGAACCTGATGCCGGTGCGCGAGTTGAAAATTCGCGGCGCCCATAACCAGTCCAACGCCCTGGCGGCATTGGCGCTGGGCCATGCCGTGGGCCTGCCGTTCGACGCCATGCTCGCAAGCCTGCGTACTTTCGCCGGGCTTGAACATCGCTGCCAATGGGTCCGCGACCTGGATGGCGTGAGCTACTACAACGATTCCAAAGCCACCAATGTCGGCGCCGCACTGGCCGCCATCGAGGGTCTGGGCGCGGACATCGACGGCAAACTGGTGCTTATCGCCGGTGGCGACGGCAAGGGTGCCGAATTTAAGGATCTGCGCGATCCGGTCGCGGTCAACTGCCGTGCCGTGGTGCTGATGGGCCGCGACTCCGGGCTGATCGGCCAGGCCATCGGTAACGCCGTACCGCTGTTTCGCGTCAATTCGCTGGACGAAGCCGTCGCGCAATGCCGCGCCATCGCCGAAAAGGGCGACGCGGTGCTGCTGTCGCCGGCCTGCGCCAGTTTCGACATGTTCAAGAACTACGAAGATCGCGGGCACCAGTTTGTCCGCGCCGTGGAGGACTTGACATGAGCCTGCGCAACATCATCAAGCCGTACCCGTCGCCGATCATTACCGGGCGCGGTATCGACCTCGATTTCCCGATGCTGGCGGGCTGTCTGGCGCTGTTGGGCCTGGGCCTGGTGATGATCACCTCCGCTTCGTCGGAAGTGGCTGCCGTGCAGTCGGGCAACACCCTGTACCACATGATTCGGCACCTGATTTACCTGGTCCTTGGCCTGGGTGCATGCATCGTCACCATGATGATTCCGATTGCCACTTGGCAACGCCTCGGCTGGTTGATGCTGCTCGGTGCCTTCGGTTTGCTGGTGATGGTTATCATCCCGGGGATCGGCCGTGAGGTGAACGGTTCGATGCGCTGGATCGGTTTCAGCTTCTTCAACGTGCAGCCATCGGAAATCGCCAAGGTATTTGTCGTCATTTACCTCGCCGGTTACCTCGTGCGGCGCCAGAAAGAAGTGCGCGAAAGCTGGATGGGTTTCTTCAAGCCCTTCATCGTACTGCTGCCAATGGCCGGTCTGCTGCTGATGGAGCCGGACTTCGGCGCCACCGTCGTGATGATGGGCGCGGCAGCCGCGATGCTGTTCCTCGGCGGCGTCGGCCTGTTCCGCTTCACCTTGATGGTGGCGTTGGCAGTCGGGGCGGTGACCGTCCTGGTGCAGGCACAACCCTACCGGATGGCGCGTCTGATTACCTTCACCGACCCCTGGGCCGACCAATTCGGTTCCGGCTACCAGCTGACCCAGGCGCTGATTGCCTTCGGTCGTGGCGAGTGGCTGGGCGTTGGCCTGGGCAACAGCGTGCAGAAGCAGTTCTACCTGCCCGAAGCCCACACTGACTTCGTGTTCTCGGTCCTGGCCGAAGAGCTCGGGATGGTGGGCTCCCTGTGCACCGTCGCCCTGTTCGTGTTCGTGTGTGTACGCGGCATGTACATCGGGTTGTGGGCGGAAAAAGCCAAGCAGTATTTCGCGGCGTACGTGGCGTACGGCCTGTCGTTCCTGTGGATCGGTCAGTTCCTGATCAATATCGGGGTGAACGTCGGCCTGCTGCCGACCAAAGGCCTGACCCTGCCTTTCCTCAGTTATGGCGGTAGTTCGTTGGTGATCTGCTGTGCCTGTCTCGGTTTGTTGCTGCGCATCGAGTGGGAGAGTCGAACCCACCTGGGCAGTGAAGAGATGGAGTTCCAGGAGAGCGACTTCGCCGAGGAGCCGACCCATGGCCGCTAACGTCTTGATCATGGCGGGCGGCACCGGTGGCCACGTGTTCCCGGCGCTGGCCTGTGCCCGCGAATTCCAGGCCCGTGGTTACACAGTGCACTGGCTCGGGACCCCGCGCGGCATCGAGAACGAGCTGGTGCCGATGGCCGGTATCGAGCTGCACCGGATCGACGCCAGCGGTCTGCGGGGCAAGGGCAAGTTGTCCATGCTCAAGGCACCGTTCATGTTGCTCAAATCGGTCTGGCAGGCGCGGACCATCATGCGGCGCCTGCAGCCAGTCTGTGTCGTCGGTTTTGGTGGTTATGTGACCGGTCCTGGTGGGGTCGCGGCCAAACTGGCCGGCGTGCCGGTGATCGTTCACGAGCAGAACGCCGTGGCCGGTACCGCCAATCGGTTGCTGGTGCCGTTGGCCGCCCGAGTCTGTGAAGCGTTCCCCGACACCTTTACCCTGTCGGGCAGCCGTCGGACCACCGGTAACCCGGTGCGCACCGAGCTGTTCCTCGATACACCGCGACCAGCCCTGGCCGGTCGCAAGGCGCGTTTGCTGATCCTGGGTGGAAGCCTGGGCGCAGAACCGTTGAACAAATTGCTGCCTGAAGCCCTGTCGCAAGTCGCTCCCGACCTGCGTCCGGAAGTGTTTCATCAGTCCGGCAAAAAACACGATGAAGTGACTGCAGAGCGCTATCGCGCGGCTGGCGTCGAGGCGCAGGTGCAGCCTTTCATCAAAGACATGGCCCAAGCCTATGGCTGGGCCGACCTGGTGGTATGCCGCGCAGGCGCGTTGACCATCAGTGAACTGGCCGCCGCCGGTCTGCCCTCGATGCTGGTGCCTTTGCCCCACGCGATCGACGATCACCAGACCCGCAACGCCGACTATTTGGCCCGTGAAGGCGCAGCCTTCCTGATGCCGCAAAGAACGACTGGCGCAGCGGATCTTGCCGCACGCCTGACAGAGGTCCTGATGCAACCACAACGACTCGCCGACATGGCTACCGCCGCCCGCCGCCTGGCCAAACCCGATGCCACCCGTAACGTGGTCGATACCTGTCTGGAGGTGGCCCATGGTTGATAATAAGAAAGCCATGCCGCATCCGGAAATGCGCCGCATCCGTCGCATCCACTTCGTCGGCATCGGCGGCGTGGGCATGTGCGGCATCGCCGAAGTGTTACTGAACCTGGGCTATGAAGTGTCCGGTTCGGACCTTAAGGCTTCGCCGGTGACCGAACGTCTCGAGTCCTTCGGCGCCCAGATCTTTATCGGTCACCGTGCCGAGAACGCCGCGACCGCCGATGTGCTGGTCACCTCCAGTGCCGTGAACACCTCCAACCCGGAAGTGGCCACCGCCCTGGAACGCCGGATTCCGGTGGTGCCGCGGGCAGAAATGCTCGCCGAGTTGATGCGTTATCGCCACGGTATCGCCGTTGCCGGTACCCACGGCAAAACCACCACCACCAGCCTGATCGCTTCGGTGTTCGCCGCCGGTGGCCTGGACCCGACATTTGTCATCGGTGGTCGTCTGAATGCAGCGGGCACCAATGCCCAGCTCGGCAGCAGTCGCTACCTGATTGCCGAAGCCGATGAAAGCGACGCCAGTTTCCTGCACTTGCAGCCGCTGGTGGCCGTGGTCACCAACATCGACGCCGATCACATGGCGACCTACGACGGTGACTTCAACAAGCTGAAGAAAACCTTCGTCGAGTTCCTGCACAATCTGCCTTTCTACGGCCTGGCCGTGGTGTGCCTGGACGATCCGGTGGTGCGTGAAATCCTGCCCCTGGTGAAACGCCCGACGGTCACGTACGGCTTCGACGATGACGCCGATGTGCGCGCGATCAATGTCCGCCAGCAAGGCATGCAGACCTTCTTCACCGTGCTGCGTCCCGACCGTGAGCCGCTGGATGTCTCGGTGAACATGCCGGGCAACCACAACGTGCTGAATTCGCTGGCCACCATTTGCATCGCCACTGACGAGGGCGTCAGCGATGAAGCCATCGTCCAGGGGCTGTCCGGGTTCCAGGGTGTCGGCCGACGCTTCCAGGTCTACGGCGAACTGCCGGTAGAAGGCGGCAACGTGATGCTGGTCGACGACTACGGTCACCACCCGACTGAAGTTGCCGCGGTCATCAAGGCCGTGCGCGGCGGTTGGCCGGAGCGCCGCCTGGTGATGGTGTACCAGCCGCACCGTTACAGCCGCACCCGCGACCTGTACGACGATTTCGTCAATGTATTGGCCGATGCCAACGTCCTGCTGCTGATGGAAGTCTATCCGGCCGGCGAAGAGCCGATCCCCGGGGCCGACAGCCGCAAGCTGTGCAACAGCATCCGCCAGCGCGGTCAACTCGATCCGATCTACATCGAGCGTGGCGTCGATCTCGCGCCGCTGGTCAAGCCGCTGCTGCGTGCCGGCGACATCCTGCTGTGCCAGGGTGCCGGTGATATCGGTGGCCTCGCCCCGAAATTGTTGAAGAGTCCGTTGTTCGCTGGCGCCGTTGCCGCGCCGAGCGTGGGGAAGTTGAAATGACTGCTGCTTACGCCAACCTCGTCTCCACTGTCGCGCCGAAAGACTTCGGCCGGGTCGCCGTGTTGTTCGGTGGCAAAAGTGCCGAGCGCGAGGTGTCCCTGAAGTCGGGTAACGCAGTGCTCGATGCGCTGCTGAGCGCCGGTGTGGACGCGTTCGGGCTCGATGTCGGCGATGATCTGCTGCAGCGCCTGCTGAACGAAAAAATCGACCGCGCCTTCATCATCCTCCACGGTCGTGGCGGTGAAGACGGCAGCATGCAAGGCCTGCTCGAGTGCCTGGGCATTCCGTACACCGGCAGCGGCATCCTGGCCTCGGCCCTGGCCATGGACAAGCTGCGCACCAAACAGGTCTGGCACAGCCTGGGCATTCCGACGCCACGTCACGCGGTACTGAGCAGCGAGGCCGATTGTATTTCGGCAGCGACGGAACTGGGCTTCCCTTTGATCGTCAAACCGGCCCATGAAGGTTCAAGTATCGGGATGGCCAAAGTGACCTCCGCGCCTGGGTTGATCGACGCCTGGAAAGCGGCCAGTACCTACGATTCCCAAGTGTTGGTCGAGCAATGGATTCAAGGTCCGGAGTTCACCATCGCCACCCTGCGTGACCAGGTGTTGCCACCGATTGCCCTGGGCACGACGCACAGTTTCTACGACTACGACGCCAAGTACGTGGCCTCCGATACCCAGTACCGGATCCCGTGCGGCCTGGACAGCGACAAAGAAAAAGAACTGATGGACCTTACGGCGAAAGCCTGTGAGGCGCTGGGTATCGCCGGTTGGGGCAGGGCAGACGTGATGCAGGACGCCGACGGGCAGTTCTGGTTCCTGGAAGTCAATACCGCACCGGGCATGACCGATCACAGTCTGGTGCCGATGGCGGCCCGTGCTGCCGGTCTGGATTTCCAGCAACTGGTCCTGGCCATTTTGGCCGCCAGCGTTGCCAGTAACGAAGAGCCGCGAGGTTAAGACCATGCAAGGCGCACAGCTGAGACATCAGCCCCCCGCACCGACCGGCCGCAAGCCGGTGCCGCGCGGTGCCAGCCGAATGGTGGCTAAAGAGCCGATGTCCGCGCGCCTGCCGAAAGCCAATTTTGGTTTTCTCAAGAGCCTGTTCTGGCCAGTGCTGCTGGTCGCACTGGGTTTCGGCACCTACGAAGGCGCGCAGCGTTTGCTGCCCTACGCCGACCGGCCGATTACCAAAATCGCCGTGCAGGGCGACTTGAGTTACATCAGCCAGCAAGCGGTGCAGCAGCGGATAGCGCCTTTCGTGGCGTCGAGCTTCTTCACCATCGACCTGGCGGGCATGCGCACCGAGCTGGAACAGATGCCATGGATTGCCCACGCCGAAGTGCGCAGGGTGTGGCCGGATCAAGTGGTGATCCGCCTGGAAGAACAACTGCCGGTGGCCCGTTGGGGCGATGAATCGCTGTTGAACAACCAGGGGCAGGCGTTCACCCCGCGTGAACTGGCGAACTACGAACACTTGCCACAGCTGTTCGGCCCACAACGGGCTCAACAGAAAGTGATGCAGCAATACCAGGTGCTGAGCCAGATGCTCAGGCCATTGGGCTTCTCGATTGCACGGCTGGAGTTGCGTGATCGAGGCAGCTGGTTCCTGACCACCGGCGCAGGCAGCGCGGGTCCGGGGATCGAACTGCTGCTGGGACGCGGCAACCAGGTGGAAAAGATGCGCCGTTTCATTGCCATCTATGACAAGACGCTCAAAGAACAGATTACGAACATTGCGCGCATCGATCTGCGCTACGCCAACGGCCTCGCTGTTGGCTGGCGGGAACCTGTAGCGCCCACGACGGCCCAACCCGCTGTCGCGAAGAATTAAGAAGAGGCAGGACCCATGGCAAACGTGCAAAGCGGCAAAATGATCGTCGGTCTCGATATCGGCACCTCCAAGGTGGTGGCGCTGGTCGGCGAGGTCTCGGACGACGGCACGCTGGAAATCGTCGGGATCGGTACCCATCCGTCCCGTGGCCTGAAGAAAGGCGTGGTGGTGAACATCGAGTCCACCGTGCAGTCGATCCAGCGCGCGATCGAGGAAGCGCAGCTGATGGCCGGTTGCCGGATCCACTCGGCGTTCGTCGGCGTGGCGGGCAATCACATCCGCAGCCTGAACTCCCACGGCATCGTGGCGATTCGGGATCGTGAAGTCAGTTCCGCCGACCTTGAGCGCGTGCTGGACGCCGCCCAGGCCGTGGCGATTCCGGCTGACCAGCGCGTGCTGCACACCCTGCCGCAGGATTACGTGATCGATAACCAGGAAGGCGTGCGTGAGCCGCTGGGCATGTCGGGCGTACGCCTGGAAGCCAAGGTCCACGTGGTCACCTGCGCCGTCAATGCCGCACAGAACATTGAAAAGTGCGTGCGTCGCTGCGGCCTGGAAATCGACGACATCATTCTCGAGCAGCTGGCGTCTGCGTATTCGGTCCTGACCGACGACGAGAAAGAGCTGGGCGTATGCCTGGTGGACATCGGCGGCGGCACCACCGACATCGCGATCTTCACCGAAGGCGCGATCCGTCACACCGCGGTGATCCCGATCGCGGGCGACCAGGTGACCAACGACATCGCCATGGCGTTGCGCACCCCGACCCAGTACGCCGAAGAAATCAAGATTCGCTACGCCTGCGCCCTGGCCAAACTGGCCGGTGCCGGTGAAACCATCAAGGTGCCAAGTGTCGGCGACCGTCCGCCGCGCGAGCTGTCCCGCCAGGCCCTGGCCGAAGTGGTCGAGCCGCGTTACGACGAACTGTTCACGCTGATCCAGGCCGAACTGCGTCGCAGCGGCTACGAAGACCTGATCCCGGCCGGCATCGTGCTGACCGGCGGTACGTCGAAGATGGAAGGCGCGGTCGAACTGGCCGAAGAGATCTTCCACATGCCGGTCCGCCTGGGCGTGCCCCATGGCGTCAAGGGTCTGGATGACGTGGTCCGCAACCCGATTTATTCCACTGGCGTTGGCCTGTTGATGTACGGCCTGCAGAAGCAGTCCGACGGGATTTCGTTCTCGGGCATCAGCAGCCGCGACAGCTACAGCAATGAAGAACCGAAAGTCGCCCTGCTCGATCGCTTCAAGAGCTGGGTACAAGGCAACTTCTGAAGATTTACCGCAGCACCGTTGTAGATACAGGCAGTAGGCGAAAAAACTAGAGAACGTAAAGGAGAGGGAAAATGTTCGAACTCGTAGACAACATCCCCGCAAGCCCGGTTATTAAAGTTATCGGTGTTGGCGGAGGCGGCGGCAACGCCGTCAACCACATGGTCAAGAGCAACATTGAAGGCGTTGAATTCATCTGCGCCAACACTGATGCCCAGGCGCTCAAGAGCATTGGCGCACGGACCATCCTGCAACTGGGCACCGGCGTGACCAAAGGTCTCGGCGCTGGCGCCAACCCTGAAGTAGGTCGTCAGGCCGCTCTCGAAGACCGTGAGCGCATCGCCGAAGTCCTGCAAGGCACCAACATGGTGTTCATCACCACCGGCATGGGCGGCGGTACCGGTACCGGTGCTGCACCGATCATTGCTGAAGTGGCCAAGGAAATGGGGATCCTCACCGTTGCGGTGGTGACCCGTCCGTTCCCGTTCGAAGGCCGCAAGCGCATGCAGATCGCCGACGAAGGTATCCGTCTGCTGTCTGAAAGCGTCGACTCGTTGATCACCATTCCCAACGAGAAGCTGCTGACCATCCTTGGCAAGGACGCAAGCTTGCTGTCCGCATTCGCCAAGGCCGACGATGTATTGGCCGGTGCCGTTCGCGGTATCTCCGACATCATCAAGCGCCCGGGCATGATCAACGTCGACTTTGCCGACGTACGGACCGTGATGAGCGAAATGGGCATGGCGATGATGGGCACTGGCTGCGCCAGCGGTCCGAACCGTGCACGCGAGGCCACCGAAGCGGCCATTCGCAACCCGCTGCTGGAAGACGTGAACCTGCAAGGTGCACGCGGCATCCTGGTGAATATCACCGCCGGTCCTGACCTGTCCCTGGGTGAGTACTCCGACGTGGGTAGCATCATCGAAGCCTTCGCTTCCGAACACGCGATGGTCAAGGTCGGTACCGTTATCGATCCGGACATGCGCGACGAGCTGCACGTGACTGTGGTTGCCACAGGTCTGGGCGCGAAAATCGAGAAGCCTATGAAGGTCATCGACAATACCGTCCACACATCCATGGCCTCCCAGCCGCAACAACAAGCCCCTGCACGCCAGGAAGCGCCTGCGGTAAACTACCGTGATCTGGACCGTCCGACCGTCATGCGCAACCAGGCTCAGGCCGGTGCTGCGGCTGCCGCGAAGATGAATCCGCAAGACGACTTGGACTACCTGGACATTCCGGCTTTCCTGCGTCGTCAGGCCGATTGATGGAATGTATCAGGGCTATGAAGGTGATTGGTGTTCAGCAAAGGCGTGGTCTGCTATTATCGCCAGCCTTTGTTGATACCAGTTCGCAATTTGCGCTGAAGCGGCCCAAGCCATGATTAAACAACGCACACTGAAAAATATTATCCGTGCCACAGGTGTAGGCCTGCACTCCGGGGAGAAGGTATACCTGACCCTCAAGCCAGCGCCTGTCGATACCGGCATTGTGTTTTGTCGTGCCGACCTCGACCCTGTGGTGCAGATTCCTGCACGCGCGGAAAACGTTGGTGAAACCACGATGTCGACCACGTTGGTCAGTGGTGACACCAAGGTGGATACGGTGGAGCACTTGCTCTCGGCCATGGCTGGCCTGGGCATCGATAACGCCTACGTCGAGCTCTCCGCGTCCGAAGTTCCGATCATGGATGGTAGCGCTGGACCTTTCGTATTCCTGATTCAGTCGGCCGGCCTGGAAGAACAGGACGCCGCCAAGAAATTCATTCGGATCCTGCGGGAAGTGACAGTGGAAGACGGCGACAAGCGCGCCACTTTCGTCCCTTTCGAAGGCTTCAAGGTGAGTTTCGAGATCGATTTCGATCACCCGGTTTTCCGTGACCGCACACAAAGTGCAAGCGTGGATTTTTCCAGCACTTCGTTCGTAAAAGAAGTCAGCCGCGCCCGTACCTTTGGTTTCATGAGTGACATCGAGTATCTGCGCAAGCACAACCTCGCACTCGGCGGCAGCGTCGAAAACGCTATTGTGGTCGACGCGGATGGTGTACTGAACGAAGACGGCCTTCGTTATGAAGACGAATTCGTGAAGCACAAGATCCTCGATGCAATTGGTGACCTCTACCTGTTGGGCAATAGCCTGATTGGTGAGTTCAAGGGCTTCAAGTCCGGGCATGCTTTGAACAACCAGCTGCTGCGCAAGTTGATTGAGCAGACAGATGCCTGGGAAGTCGTGACTTTCGAAGACGCCAGTACTGCACCGATCTCTTACATGCGCCCTGTTGCGGCGGTGTAAGCAAAAAACCTCTCTAGTTTTTCAAGGCTGCCTTCGGGTGGCCTTTTTTTATGCCTGTTTTTTGCGGTGTTCGGGCAAGTCGGCACAACATCAATTTCAGTTCGCAGCCACCACACGATTACGCCCACATTCCTTGGCCTGATACAACGCCTTGTCCGCGGCATACAGCAACTGCTCCAGGCTGATATCGCTTTTTGTGGTCCAGGTGCTGATACCAATACTGACAGTCATCGGTGACTCGGCATTCCCCGTCAATCGCAGCTGCTCGACCGCTGAACGGATGTGTTGGGCAATCTGCTGCGCACCCTGGCTGTCGGTTTCCGCGAGAATCACCGAAAATTCCTCGCCACCATAACGGGCAACCAGATCCGCCGGACGTCGGACATGGGCGCTGATCACCTTGGCCACCGAGCGCAACGCATCATCGCCAGCCTGATGCCCATGGCGATCGTTGAAGGCCTTGAAGTGGTCGGCATCGATCATCAGCAGCGACAGCGGCATGCCTGAACGTTGGGCACGAAACCATTCATGGCGCAGCACCTGATCCAGGGTTCGGCGGTTGGCCAGACCGGTCAACGCATCCGTGGCCGCCAGTTGCGCCAATTCCTGCTCGGCGTTATGCCGCAGGCGCAATTCCCGGCTGAACAACCAGGTCAGCCAGAGCAGGCTCACGCACAGCGCCAGGGTCGCCAGGCTGACCACCAGCGCCGTACGCTTCCATGACGCAAAGACTTCATCGCTGGACAGCGCAACGATAACGATCAACGGCAAGTCGCCGACCTGGGAAAACGTGTACAGGCGTTCATCCTGGTAATGGCTGGAAATGCTGGTGAAGCTGCCGTTGCCTTCTTTGACGATGCGCTGGAAGTTGGGACGGTTGCTGAAGTCCTTGCCGATCAACTCTTCGGCCGGACGTGGTTCCAGGGCCAGGAGAATACCGTCCTGGCTGATCAGAGTGATCGTACTGTCTCGACCGATGTTCAAACTGTTGAACAACTGATCGAAGTAACTCAAGCGCATGGCGGCTTCGGCGACGCCGAGGAATTGGCCCTGGGTGTCGCTGATCCGGCGGCTGAAACTGATACGCCACTCATGTCCTGCCTCGGCAGACTTGAACGGGCGGCTGATGAACATGCCCTGATCTGGGTCATGCACATGGGCCTGGAAAAATTCGCGGTCGGCAAAGTTGCCCTTCCTGGGCTCCACCGAGGCCGAGTCGGCAACGACCTCGCCCTGGCTGTCGAGCAGCAACATGTCGCCCTTGAAGGGCGCAGCAGTGGCTCGGTCGAACAAGGCCAGATGGCGGATGAGCGGGGAGACGGATTTGAGGTCTTCTCGCCCAGAGGCAGCAATCAAGCCCAGCAACGACAGATCGTAGAGTTGTATGTTGCGCAGCACGTCGGCGTCGATCAATTGCACGATATTGGACGCGGCGCGAGTGGCCGACAGCTCGGCATTGGCGCGTTCACGGATCAGCAGGAAGGCGACGATACTCAGTATTGCAATCACCAACAGCATACTGCCGAGAATCAGAATCCGTTCCGATCGCTTGGAACGGATCGGGTGGTGAGGTATCGCATGGCGCACACTCATGGTTCTGACTTCTACTGATAAGGCGATAAGAAACTTCCTGTGCAGGCGTCGGGGCTGGGCGCCGGACACCGGTTGCGTATACAGCGCCTGTATAAATCCCGGGAAAAAAAAAGGCCAGCAAAACATGCTGGCCTTATTGGTGGACGACGTCGGAAAAAGATGAAGGGCTCGCCGATGATCAGCGGTTATCATTGCAGGGAGTGTAAGGAACCGAAAAAAAAAGCCGCTGATAGCAGCGGCTTTGAAGACAACTTTTCAAGGGAAGAGCCGATGAAAAGAGTCGAGGGAAACAGAGTCATTGCTGACAATCAGCTGTCTTTCTCCAGACCGGTCTGGGCCCGATTGGTCGACGCTTGAGGGGTTTGCGCAGCGTCCTGAGCCTTGGCCGTCATTTCGTTCTGATACTCTTCGTACGCTGCAGCTCGTGCGTTATTGTGCGCGACGAAAGACTGCGACTCTTCAGCCATGGCGATCGGAGACAGGAACAACGAGGACAAAACGAAAGCGCTGGCAATACCCATAATGTTGGACATCTTTTAAACCTTCTTGCTTGGCAAGTGCTGTTTGGTGCGGCAACGATAAGGCGCTTTGCAGAAGGGAAAAAGAGCAGATTCATGAAAGGACTGTTGCGGAAAATACAAGGATCGCGCCGTCAGACCGGAAGGTGGATGCCGAAGGTATTCATGCCGTGATCGCTGCGCACAAACACATCCCCACCATGCATCAGTGCAATCGCCTTGACGATTGCCAGTCCCAGGCCGTGGTTGTTGCCACTGTTGCTGCGCGAAGCATCGACCCGATAGAAGCGCTCGAACAGTCGCGGCAGATGCTCGCTGGCAATCGGCGATCCCGGGTTCGCCACACCGATGCTGACCTGATTCTCCTCGACTTCGATCTGCACCTGGATCACTTGCCCAGGGTCAGTGTGTTGCACGGCATTGCTCAGCAGGTTGATCAATGCCCGGCGCAGGTGAGCGATTTCGATCCGCACCTGGGCATCGCCGCTGACCTGCACCTGGACCTGGGCGTCTTCGAGGATGAAATCCAGGTATTCCAGGGTCGTTGCCACCTCATCCGCCAGGGACGTGGACGTCAGTTTGGTGGCCTTGCTGCCCTGGTCGGCACTGGCGAGAAACAGCATGTCATTGATGATCGAACGCAGCCGCTCAAGCTCTTCGAGGTTCGATTGCAGCACTTCGAAGTAGTGTTCGGCTGAACGGCCACGGGTCAGTGCCACCTGGGTCTGGCCAATCAGGTTGGTCAGCGGCGAGCGCAGTTCGTGGGCGACGTCGGCGTTGAATGATTCAAGGCGCGAATAAGCCTGTTCGACCCGCTCGAGCGTGGAGTTGAACGAGTTGACGAACTGATTGAGTTCAGGTGGCAGTGACGCGAGTCGCAAGCGCCCGGAGCGCAACGGCGGGGCCAGGCGTTGCGCTTCCTGAGACAGCTTGATCAAGGGCTTGAGGCCGATCCGCGCCACCCAATAGCCGAGGGCCGAAGCCAGTAACACACCAATAATCGCCAGACTGATCAGGGCGATCAGCAAATGGTGCTGAGTCTGTAAAAACGTTTCGGTGTCGATGCCGATCATGAAACGCAGCGGCGGCCGCTGATCCTTGGCCGGAAACTGGCTGACCAGCACCTTCAATGGATAAGGTTGATTCGGCAGTTTCAGGTCGCGCATGCCCAGCGGCCCCTGGGCAAAGGCGCGAATCTGCGGCGTCAGGTTGCCGTATTCGTAATGAGGGTCGCCGCTGATGATCCAGAAACTGATGCGCTTGTCTTCTTCACCCAGCAGCTTGAGCTTGTTGTTGATCTTCACCCAATGCTCCGGCGTGCCATAGCGGCCGACGGTGGATTCGAGCACGCTGTAGCGAGCATCCAGCTCGGCTTCGGGCAGCAGACCCAGGCCCTTGTCGACCTGCTGGTACAAGGCCCAGCCGATCAACAGGAACACCAGGAGCGCCACCAGCGTAAACATCCCGCTCAGGCGCAATGCGATCGAGTTACTGGACACCACGGCTCTCCAGCACATAACCCATGCCGCGGATGGTGTGCAGCAATTTCTCTTCGAAGGGCCCGTCGAGCTTGGCCCGCAGGCGTTTGATCGCGACCTCGACGACATTCGCGTCGCTGTCGAAATTGATGTCCCAGACCATCTCGGCGATGGCGGTTTTCGACAGGATTTCACCTTGGCGACGGGCCAGCACGCTCAGCAGCGAGAACTCCTTGGCGGTCAGGTCCAGTCGAGTACCGGCGCGGGTGGCTTTGCGGCTGATCAAATCGATCCACAGGTCGGCGATGCTCACCTGCACCGGTTCATGGCCGCCACTGCGGCGGGTCAACGCCTGTAGCCGTGCCACCAGTTCGAGGAAGGAAAACGGCTTGCCGAGGTAATCGTCGGCACCGTCGCGCAGGCCTTTGATGCGGTCTTCCACACGCTCGCGGGCGGTGAGCATGATCACCGGGGTTTGCTTGCGCGCACGCAACGCGCGCAGTACGCCGAAGCCGTCGAGGCCCGGCAGCATGACGTCGAGGACGATCACCGCGTAGTCGCTTTCCAGCGCCAGGTGCAAGCCGCCAACGCCGTCGCGCGCCAGGTCCACGGTGTAACCCTGTTCCGTCAGGCCGCGATGCAGATAGTCCGCGGTTTTTTCCTCGTCTTCGATAATCAGAACGCGCATGACCCCGCCTCAGTCTGTGGTCGCCAGCGCCGGTACTGGCTCTGGTTTGGGCCGGTGAAATAGCCGCTCGAGCCACAAGTATATGACCGGAGTGGTGAACAGCGTCAGCGCCTGGCTTACCAGCAAGCCGCCAACGACCGCGATCCCCAAGGGCTGGCGCAGTTCGGCGCCGGTGCCGTAACCGAGCATCAGCGGCAGCGCGCCGAGCAGGGCGGCGAGGGTGGTCATGATGATCGGCCGGAACCGGGTGATACAGGCCTGGTAAATCGCCTCTTCAGCCGACAGGCCGCCTTTGCGCTGGGCTTCGAGGGCGAAGTCGATCATCAGGATGCCATTTTTCTTCACGATCCCGATCAACAGCACCAGCCCGATCAGCGCCATGATCGAAAAGTCCTGGCCCCAGATCCACAACATGATCACCGCTCCGAGCCCCGCCGACGGCAGGGTCGAGATGATCGTCAGCGGATGCACGAAGCTCTCGTAGAGCACGCCGAGAATGATATACACCGCCACCAGCGCCGCCAGGATCAGCCAGGGCTGGCTGGCCAGCGAACTCTGGAACGCCTGGGCCGCGCCCTGGAAGTTACCGCTGATGGCGGTCGGCATGCCGATTTCGGCCTTGGCCTGATTGAGCATGATCACCGCATCGCCCAAGGCCACGCCGGGTGCCAGGTTGAACGACAGGTTGGCGGCCGGGAACATGCCATCATGGGCGATGGATAACGGACCGATGGTCGGCGCATCGAATTTCGCCAGCGCCGAGAGCGGCACCATTTCCCCGCTCAATGGCGAGCGCAGGTAGAAGTAGTTGAGGCTTTCGGCTTTGCCGCGTTGTCTGGTGTCCAGTTCCAGGATCACGTTGTACTGGTTGGTCTGGGTCTGGAATTCGTTGATCTGCCGCTGACCGAAGGCGTCATACAGCGCTTCGTCGACATCACTGGCGGTGAGGCCGAAACGTGCCGCTGCGCTGCGATCGATGCTGATGTGGGTAATGCTGCCCCCCAGTTGCAGGTCGTTGGAAATGTCGCGGAAGGCCGGGTTGCCGCGCAGTTTTTCCGTCAGGCGCTGGGTCCAGGTGCTGAGGGTCGCGCCGTCGTTGCTCTTGAGTACGTATTGGTACTGGGCGCGGCTCGGGCCGGAACTGAGGTTGATGTCCTGGCCGGCGCGCAGGTACAGCACGATGCCCGGGACTTTCATCAGTTGCGGACGAATCCGGTCGATGAACTCACTGGCGGAAACGTCGCGGTCGCCGCGTTTTTTCAGGGAGATCCAAAAGCGTCCGTTGGCAATCGTCTGGTTACTGCCCGAGACGCCGACCGAGTGGGAAAAAGCCTCCACAGCCGGGTCGGCAGCGACGATCTCGGCCATCGCCAGGTGTTTTTTCACCATGTCGCCGTAGGAAATATCAGCGGCTGCCTCGGTGGTGCCCAGCACGAAACCGGTGTCCTGCACCGGGAAGAAGCCCTTCGGAATAAAGATGTAACCGGTGATGGCCAGCACCAGGGACAGACCGAACACGCCGATCATCAACTTCTGATGGGCGAGAGCACGACGCAGGCCTTTCTCGTACCACGCCAGCAAGCGCTCGCCGAAACCCGGTTTGTCGTGGGCATGATGCACCGGCGCACGCATGAATAGCGCGGCCAGGGTCGGCGCCAGAGTCAGGGACACCACCACCGAGATCATGATGGTCGAGGTTGCGGTCAGGGCGAATTCCTTGAACAGCCGCCCGACCACGCCACCCATGAACAGCAGCGGAATGAACGCCGCGACCAGCGAGAAACTGATCGAGACCACGGTAAACCCGATCTCGCCGGCGCCCTTGATCGCCGCTTCGCGCATGCCGTCGCCCGCTTCAAGATGCCGGTGAATGTTCTCCACCACCACAATCGCATCGTCGACCACAAACCCCACGGCCACCACGATCGCCACCAGCGTCAGGTTGTTCAGGCTGAAGCCCATGATGTACATCAGGGCGAAACTGGCGATCAACGACACCCCGAGCACTGCGGTGACGATCAGTGTCGCCGACAGTTGACGCAGGAACATCGCCATCACCGCGACCACCAGCAGGATCGCAATCAGCAAGGTGATTTCCACTTCGTGCAACGAGGCGCGGATGGTCTGGGTCCGGTCGACCAGCACCCCGACCTGGACCGAGGCGGGCAGCATGGCCACCAGCGTCGGCAAGGCCGCCTGAACCCGATCCACGGTCTCGACGATGTTGGCCCCCGGCTGGCGGAAGATCACCAGGTTGACGCCCGGTTGATCGCCGGCCCACGCCTGGACGTAGGCGTTTTCCGATCCGTTGACCACTTTCGCGACATCTCTGAGATGAACCGGCGCACCGTCTTTGTAGGAAACAATGAGTTGGCTGTATTCCTCAGGGTGGAACAACTGGTCGTTGGTGGACAGGGTCGAAATGCTCGACTCGCCGTACAGGGCCCCCTTGGCCAGGTTGAGGCTGGTCTGCTGCAGCGCCAGGCGAATGTCGGCCAGGGTCAGGCCGATGGCGGCGAGTTTGTCCGCCGAGGCCTGGACGCGGATGGCCGGGCGTTGCTGACCGGTGATGTTGATCTGGCCTACGCCATCGATCTGGCTGATCTGGCGCGAGAGCAGGGTTTCTACCAGGTCGCTGAGTTCCGTGCCGGGCATCTGGGTCGAGTTGATGCTAAGGATCAGCACCGGGCTGTCGGCCGGGTTGACCTTGCGCCAGGTCGGCAGGGTCGGCATGTCCTTGGGCAGTTTGCCAGCGGCGGTGTTGATCGCCGCCTGGACTTCCTGGGCAGCGGTGTCGATGCTTTTGTCGAGGGTGAATTGCAGGGTCAGGTTGGTCGAGCCCAAGGCGCTGCTCGAAGTCATCTGGGTCACGCCGGGAATGGCGCTGAACTGCACTTCAAGCGGTGTAGCCACTGACGATGCCATGGTTTCCGGACTGGCGCCGGGCAGTTGCGCGGCCACCTGGATGGTCGGGAATTCGGCTTCCGGGAGCGGCGCGATGGGCAAGCGCGGGAACGCGATGACACCGAGCAATACCAGGGCGAAGGTCAGCAGGATCGTTGCCACCGGATGATCGATGCACCACGCCGAAACCGAGCCGTGACCTTTCATGGTTGCTCCTGCGACTGGACCACTTGCGGCGGGTCGGTCAGTACCTGGACTGTGGAGCCTTGCTTGAGCCGCGACTGGCCGTCGCTGACCAGCACATCACCGGGCTTGACGCCTTTGATGATGTCCTGGCCGCTGCCCTGGTGGACCATCTGCACCTGGACGGTTTCGACCTTGTCACCGTTGACCCGATAGACGAAATGTTGATCGAGGCCGCGTTGTACGACAGTGGGCGGCACCACCAGCGCGTCTTTATCCACCGCGGTCTGAATCTTTACCGTCACCAGCAGGCCTGGCCAGAGTTTCTGCCCGGGGTTGTTGAACTCGGCCTTGGCGCGGATGGTCCCGGTGTTGGCGTTGATCTGGTTGTCGATCAGGGTCAGCTGGCCTTCACCCAGCAAGTTGCCGGTTTCGCCGTCGGTGTCGGCGCCGATGTAGGCCTTGACCAGGGCGCGCCGGGGATCGTTGATCAAGCCTTGCAGGGTCGGCAGCATTTGCTGCGGCAGGGAAAACTCGACGGCAATCGGATCGATCTGGGTCACGGTGAACAAGCCCTGGGCGTCGCTCATGCGCAGGAAGTTGCCTTCGTCCACCGTGCGAATACCAACGCGACCGGTCACCGGAGAGCGAATCTGCGTGTAGGAAAGCTGCACCTGAGCGGCGTCGATCGAAGCCTGATTACCCTGCACGGTGGCCTTGAGTTGGTTGACCAGGGCCTGTTGCTGGTCGTAGGTCTGTTTGGAAACGCCGTCGTCGACGCTCAGCAGTTTGTAGCGCTTGAGGTTGACCAGCGCGACTTGCAGCTGCGCCTGGCTTTCACCCAGTTGCGCCCGGGCCTGGTCGAGACTGGCGCGGATCGAACGGTCGTCGATGGTGGCCAGCAGGTCGCCTTTGTTCACCAATTGGCCTTCCTTGACCAGGATTCTGGTGAGAATGCCGTCGATCTGCGGGCGCACCACCACACTGTGCAGCGATAACACCGAGCCAATGCCGCTGACGTAGCGGGGGACATCTTTTTCGGCGACGGCGACCACGCGCACGGGGATGGCGGTGGGGGCGGCCAGTTTTGCCGTCGCAGGCTTGGTGAGGTGCCAGGTGCCCAGCGCTGCCAAGGCGATCAGCAGACCGGCGATCAAGGCGGTTTTTTTCTGAATTCGCATGCGAGTGGGGCGCCGGGCAGGGTGGTCGGAATTTTTTCAGGTTTATACCTTCCTTTATAAACCTGTTCGCCCGTCAGGATGGTGACGGCTAACTGACGGCGCTGTCAGTTTGGGGGGGGGCGTAAGCGAGCTTGCTCAGGGCGGCGTTCCGACGATGGACGTTAGCGATAACGCCGGCTGCCTGGATGAACGCGGTGCCTTGGACGATTTTCGCGAGCAAGCTCGCTCCTACAGGATCGTGGGGAAGGTATACTGCTGCCTTTCGCGGCTCGCTGACCGGGCCCGACTCTATTGCATCACCCGGAGCTTTCATGACTTCCCCGACACAACCGCCGGTTGCCGACGCCTCGAGCGACGACCAGGCAGACCTGCCAGACAGCGTCGACTCCAGCGCAGACAGCGAAACCAAAGCCGCGATTCCGGCGTTCAAGTTCCCGTTCAAACCGGGTGAACTGGCCGCCGCCAAGAATGCCAGTCAGCCCTGGTACAAGAATGGCGCGAAGAACGGTCACACCAAGACGCCCGGCGCTGCGCCTCCTGGCACTCGTCGTTCGATGGGTAAGCGTTAAGGTTCAAGTTCTGCAATGTCTGATCTGCCGCTTTCGCGAGCAGGCTCGCTCCCACATTTTCGACCGGATTTCCTGTCAGATCGCGGTCAACTGTGGGAGCGAGCCTGCTCGCGAAGGGGCCATCACCAGCGACGCAGCCGTGAATCAGGCCGCCCGCAACGAAATAAACGCATAGTTCAGAGGCGCATCAGTCACCACTTGCGCCCCGGCCTCCAGCACTTGCCCGGCGATGTTATCGCCCGACACATGGAACTGCCATTCGCTGCCCCAGTCATCCAGCGTCTTTCCAGCCACCTGATCGGTCACAGAAGCAAACGCCGCCATGTCCGGCAGGTAAGCGGTGAATCCATCGCCCTTCAGTGCCGTCGTGCGAATACCCAACAATGCGCAAATGGCATCCTTGGTCTGAATATCATCGCGATCCGCCTGACGGGAGCGCTGGATCAATTCCACCAACGCCTGATCCACCAATTCGCCACCGACAATCAGATCCGGTCCTTTTTCCCATGACTCGGTCGGACATTCCTTCACCGCCGTGTTCAGGGGAATGTGCGGATTGATTTCCATCGGATAGATGCGACACACCAACGGCCGGCGTTCGTAGATGCGGCAACGGTTTTCTTCGTCAAGATTCCGGCAAGGGCCGACGTTGTAGGCGGCAAAGGTAATCGCGACGAAAGCCTCGGCTGCGCCACTGCGAACCACCACCGAACGACGTTCGGCATGTTCGCGTTGCTGCGCGGGCAGGCCCAGGCCATTGCTCAGGAAACCTTCCACCAACACGATGACTTGACCGCCGTCGGCGGCCCACATTCTGGCTTCGTCCAAGGTCAGGGGCACGTGGTGGTCGTTGCAGCATTTGCCACAACCTACGCAGGAAAACGTCGTATTCATTGAGCAGTCGGTCGCATGTGAGGGCATGAAACGGCGTCAGAAAGCCACCGTAAAGGCTCGTACCGAAGCAAGTAATGCGCCAGTCACTGCGCCTTGGCGGTTGGACGGATGGAGTCCCACTCGGTCACATAGGCGGTTTTGCTTTTCTTGTTGTAGAGGCACAACTCGGTGCCTTGCTGACCTTTCATGTGTTTTTGCGGGTACGGGCCTTGCAACAGAAGGGCGGTATAGCCAACCCGGTCATCGAACTGCGCGGCGTTGCCGACGGGTTTGGCATTCTTCAGGCCGCTGGCCTTGGTGCAACTGGCGAGCACTGTTTTGTCGTAGGCGGCCCAGGCGTCGGGGCTGGAGGCGTGTGCCTGGGTGGCGAGGGCGGTGAGGCAGAGGAAGGTCAGGGTTGCAGATCTCATGGTTGAAGCGTCCTTGGAGAGTTGGGTGTTGGCCGTCCCCGGAGTATGCCTGATGGTTTTGCGTTGAATGTGTCGGCCTCTTCGCGAGCAAGTCGAATCGTCGCACCACCGCTCCCACAGTGAATTTTCGTCGTACACAAAATCTGTGCCTCATGAAGATCAAATGTGGGAGCGGGCTTGCTCGCGAAGGCGGTGTGTCAGACCGGAACCGGCTCCCGGCGAACCACATACATCCCGGCATTTTCATACAAGCGCTGCGCCCGAAGATTGTCTTCCAATACCTTCAAATCCACATAACCTTCGCGCCGCTGCTTAAACACGCTGAAAGCATGCAGCAGCAAGGCACGCCCCAATCCCTGGCCCTGAGCCCGCGGATCCACCACCAGATTCTTGATATAGGCGCTGGTCCAGCATTGGCACACGCCAACGATGCCCTCGGCGTCCATGGCGATGAAGCACAGCGTCGGATCGTACTCGGGGTCGGTTTCGAAACGCCGTTGCCAGACATCGAGCGCCGGCACGCGGCCGCCACCTTCCCGGTAGCCCAGCTGCATCAAGTGATGCACTGCGTGCGCCAGTTCCGGGCGGTAGTCGTTCAGGACGACCCCTTCAGGCCAGGCGATAGCGGGCAGCGCCTCGGCAAGGTCGCGCCGCAGCAGAAAGCAAAAGTCCTCGGCCAAGGCTCAATGACCTTGTTCGGCAACGGCCTTGGCCGCTTCGATCAGGCACTTGGTCAGTTCTGGCGAGGAGAACTTGGTCAGTACCGCATTGGCCCCGGCGAGGCGGGCCTTTTCGCTGTTCATCGCGCTGTCGAGCGAGGTGTGCAGCAATACATACAGGTGCGAAAAGTCCGGGGTTTCGCGCAGGGTGCGGGTGAAGGCATAGCCGTCCATCTCCGACATTTCGATGTCCGAGACGATCAGGTTGATCTGCTGGGCGGTGCCTTGCAGGTCCAGCAGGCAGTCGATGGCTTCCTTGGCACTGCGCGCTGTGTGGCATTGCAACCCGAGGTTGCGCAGGGTGTGCACCGATTGCTGCAGGGCGACCTGGCTGTCATCGACCACCAGAATCCGCGCGTTGCCCAGGATTTCAGCGTCTTCCATGCTCAATTCGGTCGGGGCCGTTTCAATCTGCGCCGGGGCGATGCCGTGGATGACTTTTTCGATGTCCAGCACTTGCACCAGGGCGCCGTCGACCGAGGTCACGCCGGTGATGTACGAGCGCAGGCCGCCGGAGCCGAAAGGCGGCGGACGGATATCGGTGCTCAGGCAATGGACGATCCTGCTCACCGCCTGGACGTGCAGGCCCTGCTTGGAACGGCTGACGTCGGTGACGATCAGGCAGCCGCCGTTCGGGTCTTCCAGCGGCCGCTCGCCGATGGCGCGACTGAGGTCGATCACCGACAACGCGGTGCCGCGCAGGGTGGCGATGCCTTTGACGTGGGGGTGCGACTCCGGCAGCCGGGTCAGCGGCGGGCAGGGGATGATTTCGCTGACTTTCAGCAGGTTGATCGCCATCAACTTGCCGCTGCGCAAGGTAAACAGCAGAAGCGAAAGTGAGTCTGCGCGGGCTTTGTTGGAGGACATAAGAACCTTCTGAGGAAAAGGTGGTGAGGGCGATCCGGATCGCCAACAGCTATCGATGCCGGGTTATCGACCTGTCGGGGACAGGCTTTAGCAAATTGGGCGAATGGTAGAACCCCTTCGCGAGCAGGCTCGCTCACACGGGTTTTGCGCAATCCTTGTGGGAGCGAGCCTGCTCGCGATGGGGCCCTCACTTCATGCCCAATCGCTTGGCCATTCTTCCAAGATTCGCCCGGTCCAGGCCCAGCTCCCGGGCGGCACTCGCCCAGTTGTTATGGTGGCGGTCCAGGCAGGCGCTGATCAATTGACGCTGATAATTTTCGGTGGCCTCACGCAAATCCCCCGACACCAATGCCACTGGAGCCGCGGTCGGTTGCTCGGCGGCGACTTCAACGCTGCCATCGGGCAAATCCAGATCCGCCGCGCTCAAACTGAGAATTTTCGGCCGCTCCTTGCAGTTACCCAAGGCCTTCAGCGCGCTGCGGCCGATCAAGTGCTCCAGCTCCCGCACGTTCCCCGGCCAGGCATACGCCAGCAATGCCGCCTGGGCGTCATTGCTCAGGCGCAGGCTGTTGAGCCCCATTCTCGAGCGGTTCTGTTCCAGAAAAAAGCCGCTGAGCAGCAGCACATCGCGCCCACGATCGCGCAATGCCGGCACCAGCAAGGGGTAGACACTCAGCCGATGGTAGAAGTCGGCGCGGTAGCGGCCGCTGCGCACTTCCTCGGCCAGGTCGCGGTTGGTCGCGGCAATCAAGCGCACGTCGACCTGATGCTCCTTGTCCGAGCCCAGGCGCTGCAGCTGACCGCTTTGCAAGACGCGCAGCAATTTGGCCTGTACCGTCAGGGACAGCTCACCGACTTCATCGAGAAACAGCGTGCCGCCATTGGCCAGTTCGAACTTGCCGCGCCGATCGTTCATCGCCCCGGTAAAAGCTCCACGGACGTGACCAAACAGTTCACTCTCCACCAGCGTCTCTGGCAGCGCGGCGCAGTTGAGGCTGATGATCGGCTTGTCGGCCCGGGGCGAGGCGGCATGGATGGCCTGGGCCACCAGTTCCTTGCCGACCCCGGTTGCGCCGGTGATCAGGACGGTCAGGTCGCTGCCGCCGACCAGATTGATCTCTTCCACCAACCGTTTATGGGCCTTGCTCTGGCCGATCATTTCGCGGTTCTGCTGGCCGCTGGCCTGGCGGTAAACCTCGGCACGCTGATGTTCGTCTTCGACGCGATTGGCCAGGCGCTCGATGCGTTCGGCGGCGTTGACCGTGGCGGCGGCGAGGCTGGCGAAGGCTTGCAGGGCGTCCAGTTCGATCGGTTCGAAGCGCTCAGGGTCGAGCGCGTCGAGGGTCAGCAAACCCCAGGGACGCTCGTCGATAAACAGCGGGCAACCTATGCAATCGTGGACTTCCAGGTGCTCGTCGAGGCCATCGACCAGGCCGTCGTAGGGGTCGGGCAAATCGCTGTCGGCGGCAAACCGGGTCGGGCCGGGGCTGCTGAGCAAGGCTTCGAAACGCGGGTGCTCGCTGATCTTGAAACGTCGACCGAGGGTGTCAGTGCTCAAGCCGTCGACGGCCAGCGGCACCAGCCACTCGCCATCGATGCGCAGCAGCGCGGCGGCATCGCATGGCAGCAGGGCGCGCATGGCTTCGAGCAGGCGCCGATAGCGCTCGCCTTCGGGCAGTTCGCGGGACAGGTCGGAGACCAGTGGCAGCAGGGCTGTGAGCAGGGATTTTGCAGTCATAGTGACTCCGTGTAGTCGGTATGACTATAAGTCACTCTGTGTCGTTATGACTATCAACTTTTTATCTTATTGATTAATAAGGATTTATTTGTTGGCACGAAAACTGATACGTACAGGCTATCCAGATAGAAACCAGTAGCTCAGGAGTCACTTAATGCTTAGCGCTCAAGACCGTGCAATCGTCAAATCTACCGTGCCGTTGCTGGAAAGCGGTGGCGAAGCCTTGATCACTCACTTCTACCGCATGATGCTTTCCGAATACCCGCAAGTTCGCCCGCTGTTCAACCAGGCCCACCAGGCCAGCGGTGATCAGCCCCGCGCCCTGGCGAACGGCGTGTTGATGTATGCGCGGCACATCGACCAGCTCGACCAGTTGGGCGACCTGGTGGCCAAGATCATCAACAAGCACGTGGCCCTGCAAATTCTGCCGGAACACTACCCGATTGTCGGCAGCTGCCTGCTGCGAGCCATTTCCGAAGTGTTGGGCGACGAGATCGCCACGCCGCAGGTGATGGCGGCCTGGGGCGCTGCCTACGGTCAATTGGCCGACATCCTGATCGGTGCCGAAACCAGCATCTACGATCAGAAAGAACAAGCACCCGGCGGCTGGCGTGGGGCGCGGGAATTCATCGTGGTGGCCAAGGTTGAAGAGAGCGCGGAAATCACCTCGTTCTATTTCGAGCCGGCTGACAAGGGCGCGATACTGGCGGCAGAGCCAGGCCAGTACATTGGTATGAAGCTGATCCTCGATGGCGAAGAAATTCGCCGCAACTATTCGCTGTCGGCGTTGGCCAACAAAGGCCAGTACCGCATCAGCGTCAAACGCGAAGAGGGCGGCCGCGCTTCCAACCACCTGCACGATCAGCTGCATGTCGGTTCCAGCATCCAGCTGTTCCCGCCATCGGGCGAGTTCACCCTGGCTGCGAGTGACAAGCCATTGGTGCTGATCAGCGGCGGTGTGGGTATCACTCCGACCCTGCCGATGCTCGAAGCAGCGTTGGCGACCAAGCGGCCGGTGCACTTTATTCACTGCGCCCGCAACGGTAGCGTCCACGCCTTCCGCGACTGGATCGACGGGTTGGCCGAGCGTCATCCGCAGCTCAAGCGCTTCTATTGCTACGACGAAGACGATGGCGTGAGCCCGGCGGCGGACAAGGTCGGGTTGTTGAGCCAGGAACAACTGGGCGAGTGGTTGCCGCAGCAGCGCGACCTGGATGCTTACTTCCTCGGACCTAAAGGTTTCATGGCGGCGGTTAAACGCCACCTCAAGGCCTTGGGTGTGCCGGAGAAGCAAAGCCGTTACGAGTTCTTCGGGCCGGCTTCGGCGCTGGAGTAACGCTTACGCCGGGGACTCTGTGGCGAGGGAGCTTGCTCCCGCTGGACTACGCAGCAGTCCCCTTCTCGTCAGGGAGGGAGTGGGGCCGCTTCGCGCCCCAGCGGGAGCAAGCTCCCTCGCCACAGGTTTTCAGCCTTTCAATTCCTTCAGATGCTTGTACACCGTCGCTCGTCCCATATTCAGCACGTTCGCCACATAGTTGGAGGCGCTTTTGCCCTTGAAGGCGCCCTCAGCGTGCAAGGCCAACACCAGTTCGCGTTTGTGGTCGCGGGTCAGCAGGTTCAGGCTCAGTTGACGCTCGCGCAGCCAGGCGTGGAGGAAGGTATTGATCCGCTCCTGCCAGTCATCGCGAAACAGTGAATCCGGTTGCGGAATCAACTTGCTCGGCGACAGAAACAGATCCAGCGCCGCCTTGGCATTCTCGAACAGCGAAATATTCAGATTGATGCACAGCACGGCCAGCGGATGACCTTCGCTGTCGCGCAGCACGCTGCTGAGGCTGCGAATCTTCTGACCGTCCCAGTTGAGCTTTTCGTACGGCCCGATATTGCGCTCGCTGATATCGTCGCTGAGCATGTCCTCCAGTGCAGAATCATCACCGATTTCCCGTTTCGACAGGTTATTGGCGATGTAGTCGACCTTTTGCGTGCGCAGATCGTGCAGCACCACCTCGGCGTGAGGAAAGAACAGCGTGGCGATGGCATCGGCAATCGCGCGGAAATTGTCCAGCGGCGAACTCGCCGACGCAGAGGCATCCCGGGCCTGATCTTGTTCGTGGGCGTTCATAGTGGAGCTCCAGGCAGCATCAGCACCCCGCGAAAAAAGGGTGCTGGAAGTTTGCCGCAATCGTGTCGAAACGTCACTGCGGATGCCACTCAGCCCAGGCGAGCGGGGGACAGCATCCCGGCGCTCAGGCCGAAGCGGGTGAGTTGCTCGGGCAAGGCCTCACCGCGAACCAGTGCGGCGCTGGCCTGGCCCATGGCCGGCGATGTCTGGATCCCGTAGCCGCCTTGCGCCGCGACCCAGAACAAACCCGGCACCTGCGGATCGAAGCCGGACAGCAAATCACCGTCAGGTACGAAACTGCGCAGGCCGGCCCAGGTTCGGGTGGGACGGCGGATGGTCAGGGTGGTGGCTTCTTCGATCTGGTAGATGCCCATCGCGATGTCCAGTTCTTCGGGCTGCACGTCGTGGGGTTCCACCGGGTCGGCGTTGGCCGGCGAGCCGAGGAACATCCCGGCGTCGGGTTTCATGTAGAAGGATTCATCGAGGCTGACCAGCATCGGCCAGTGGTGGATGTCCACGCCTTCGGGGCCGGCGAAAATGAATACCGCGCGCCGCTTCGGTTGCAGGCCCAATGGTCTGGCACCTGCCAGTTCACCGATCTTGTCGGCCCAGGCGCCTGCCGCGTTGATGAGGATCGGAGCGCTGAACGTTTGTCCGTTGGTTTTAACCTGCCACACGCCTTCGGCATCACGGGTCAGGCTCTGGACCTCGCTGTCAGTGTGCACTTCACCTTTATTGCGGCGAATACCGCGCAGGTAACCCTGGTGCAAGGCATCGGTGTCGATATCGCTGGCCGTCGGGTCGTAGATCGCACCGTGGACTTTTTCCCGGCGCAGGATCGGCAGGCGCGCACAGGCCTCGTCGGCGCTGAGCAATTGCATCTCGGGCACTGTGGCTTTGGCGCTGAGGTATTGATTGTTCAGCTCGACCGGGTCACCCTTGAAGTCCACAGTCATCTCGCCGCGCGGGGTCAGCAGCGGGTGTTCACAGAAACCGCTGGGTGGCGCGTCGAAGAAATCGCGGCTGGCCTGGGTCAACGCCCGAACCTGCGGTGTGCCGTAGGCAGCGGTGAACAGTGCGGCCGAACGTCCGGTGGAGTGATAGGCCGGATGGGATTCGCGTTCGAGCACAATCACCCGGGCATGGCGGGACAGCCAGAAGCCGGTGGAAGCGCCGGCAATCCCGCCGCCGATGATGATGAAGTCTGCCTGGCTCATGAACGTCTCCTGATGGGGCGCAAATGCCGAAATTGTGGAGATCCCCCTGTGGGAGCGAGCTTGCTCGCGATGGCGGTGTATCAGTCAACATCATTGCTGAATGACAGGCTGCTATCGCGAGCAAGCTCGCTCCCACAAGGGTTCGTGGTGTTAGGGCTGTAGGCGGTAGATGGCGTTAGCCAGCGCAATGTCTTCCAGGCCCAGGCCGATGGAGCGGAAGAACACATGACGATCGTAACCGGGACGCTGGACCTTTTCGCTGAGCAGATCGGGCAGGTCACCGACAATGGCGCTCTTGTCCCAGCCATGCTGTTCACCGGCAATCAGCATTTCGCCGGCCGAGCCCGGCGTGGTCAAGCGATAATCGCAGAACACCTGCATGTCGTTGAGGCTCTGTGGCGGCACCTCGTGAGCACGCGGGGCGTTGGTGCTGATGGAGGTGATCAGCGCCGGTTTGCTCAAGCTCGAAGGGTCGATCACCGGGCCAGCGGACGAAGTGCAGAGCATGATCACGTCCGCATCCTGGACGGCCGCTTCGCGACTGTCGACGAGGGTCAGGCGCGGATCGAGGCGCTTGAGCTGTTGCAATTCTTCGAAGTTTTTCGCGCTCAGGCTCGGCGAGTAGAGGCTGATGCTCTGCCAGTCGCGCAGATTCTTGGCGTAGTGCAGGTGCGCCTGAGCCACCTTGCCACTGCCGATAATCGCCAGGCGCTGCGCGTTCAACGGCGCGAGGGCATCGACCGCCACCGCCGTAGTTGCCGCCGTGCGGGCGGTGGTCAGTTCACCGGCATCGCACAGCAGCAGCGGCTGGCCGGTTTGCATCGACATCAACAAGGTCCATGCCGTCACCAGTGCGCCTTGTTCGCGCACGATGTAGGGCGAGGTCTTGACCCCGTAAACGCCGTCTTCGGCCAGCACGCCCAAATAGTTGATGAAATCGCCGGCCCCCTTGGGGAACTCCACCAGTTGCTGTGCCGGTTGCACGGCTTGCCCGGCGGCCATGTCGCGGAACAGCTTGCGCAGAATCTGCGGCACGTCAACCTGGGTCAGCAGTTCGCGGGCCTGATGTTGGGTGATCACGTAAGGCGTACTGGGCATGGTGGGCTCCGGAAGCGGCAAGTAAACTAATTTGTCCATTATGGACTTTTAGTTGTCTGTAGCAAGCTCCTGTTAAAAAAAGCCGGGCGAAAAAAAAGCGCAGTCCGTTTCCGGCTGCGCCTCTTTGTGCAAGTGACCCGTTACGGGCGCTTGCGCTCAACCGCCCGCAACAGATGCGTTGGCGGGGTTTCACAGCTGATCTTGCGGCCCAACAGCGTCTCGATGGACGGTAACTGGTAGGAGTCGTCTTCACCGGCAAAACTGATGGACACACCATCGGCGCCAGCCCGACCGGTACGGCCGATGCGGTGCACGTAGTCGTCCGGGACTTCCGGCAGCGTGAAGTTGATCACGTGGCTGATGCCGTCGATGTGAATGCCGCGACCGGCCACGTCGGTGGCGACCAGCACCCGGATCTTGCCTTCGCGGAAACCTTCCAGGGTCTTGATGCGTTTGTGCTGCGGCACATCGCCGGACAGCTGCGCGGCATTGACGCCGTCACGCACCAGGCGCTCTTCGATGCGTCGCACTTCATCCTTGCGGTTGGCGAACACCATCACCCGCTCCCAACCGTTGTCGTTGACCAGGTTGTAGAGCAGTTTGTATTTGTCGGCACCGGCCACCGCATAGATATGCTGTTCGACATTTTCGCTGGCCACGTTCTGCGACTCGATCTCGACGATCGACGGGTCGGTGGTCCATTGCTTGGCCAGGTTCATCACGTCTTCGGTGAAGGTCGCGGAGAACAGCAGCGTCTGGCGTTCGTTCTTCGGCGGGGTCTGGCGAATGATCTGACGCACTTGAGGGATGAAACCCATGTCGAGCATGCGGTCAGCTTCGTCCAGGACCATGACCTCGACCATGTCCAGGTGCACGTCGCCGCGCTGGTTGAAGTCCAGCAGACGGCCCGGAGTGGCGACGAGGATGTCGCAATGACGGGCTTCGAGGTGCTTGAGCTGCTTGTCGAAGTCCATGCCGCCGACGAACGTCATGACGTTGAGGCCGGTGTACTTGGTCAGGTCGGCCGCGTCCTTGGCGATCTGCACCACCAGTTCCCGGGTCGGCGCGATGATCAGCGCCCGTGGCTCACCCATGTAGCGCTCTTTCGGCGGCGGGGTCTGCAGCAGCTGGGTGATGATCGAAATCAGGAATGCGGCGGTTTTGCCGGTGCCGGTCTGAGCGCGACCGATGGCGTCTTTGCCGGCGAGGGTAAAGCCCAGTACCTGCGCCTGGATCGGCGTGCAATACGGGAAGCCCAGATCCTGGATGGCGTGCATCAGTTCCGGGGCGAGGTCGAAATCGTGGAAACGGGTTTTGCCTTCCTGGGGTTCGACGGCGAAGTCTTCGAGTTTCCAGGGGATGACCGGTGCCTTGGGCTTGGGTTCGCGACGCGGTTTCGCGGGTTTCGGCGCTTCGCTGCGCGGCTGCTCAGGGTCGACGACCGGGGCAGAGGGGGTGGCCGGTGGGGTTATCGGCTCGTGCTTCGGTGCCGCTACGGTTGCGGTCCGGCCAGGCTGATTACCGTCGGTGCGGTGGCTGGGGAGGTGAGACGGAGCGCTGGAGACTGGCGCGAGTTGCTCAGTCTCGCTTTTACCGAACATTTTCTTGAGTGCTTTGAGCACGGTCATCTCATCAGTTGATTAAGGAATATACGCCGGCCAGTGTAATGCAAGAATCGGGCGCGGCGTAGGGGGATGGATCAATGGGCTGCTTTTCACATAAACGGTTAACGCAAACGCTCGGCGAGCCAGACGCCGATGTCGCGAATCTCCTCGGGTAACACTTCGTGACCCATTGGGTATTCCTGCCATGTCACGGTGACACCATGCTGCTTTAAATACTCGTAGGCGGTCCGGCCCATGGAATTTTGCACCACGTCATCGTACTGGCCGTGCAAGGACAGCACGGGTATGCGCTGCTGGCTGGCGGAAAGTTCCAGTTCTTCGCTGAAGGTCGGCGCGTAAGTCGAGAGGGCAAGTACGCCACCCAGCGGCCCCTGCCATTTCAGGAAAGCGGTGTGCAACACCACGGCGCCGCCCTGGGAAAAACCGGCCAGGAAAATGCGCGAGGCGTCTATCCCGCCAGCGCGCTGCTCTTCGATCAAATCAAAGACCCGTTGTGCGGAGGCTTCCAGCTGCTCGCGGCTGATCGCGCGTGCCGGGCTCATGGCCAATATGTCGTACCAGCTCGGCATCTCGTAGCCACCGTTGATGGTCACGGCACGAGTCGGTGCCTGAGGCAAAACGAAGCGGGTGGTCAGGAGTGTTTCCTGCAGCGCCTCGGCCACCGGCAGGAAGTCATAGCGGTCGGCGCCCAGGCCGTGCAGCCAGATAACGCAGGCGTCTGCGGACTTGACGGGGTGAAGAATCAAGGGCTCGGTCATGGGTGCTCCATAGGTGTGCGTGCGCTCTCATTAAGTGCGAGATCTGGGGGCACGTCTGGTTGATCAGTTAAGAAGATGTCGCAAGGCTACAAGTTTTGCTATTGACCTGCCCCTGAATCGCTTCGGCGAGCGGTCTGGTACGGGCTTTGCTATGGGAACGCCTGTACGAAAAATCCCACGCCTGTCGGTAACACTATCAGGCCAATGTTAGCGGTGGGATAGAAAAAAATCCGGTGATGGATGTTCGCCAGTGGCCGCTACGGGCTTCGCGAACGTGAAAGGGCTACAGCCCGTTCGGCCGATTGGTGAGAAGTGAGTAATCCATGCTGTGGATTTTCTCCTACTAGACTCATGGCGCAGGTCCGACGTCGGTTGACCCCAAAAAAAGCCAACACGGGTCTACAACGCCTCACAAGGGTGCGACAGGACTTACGCTCCGACACAACAAGAGCAAAACTGGAGGTTTGAATGAAGATGTTGAAATCCACCCTGGCCGTCGTGACTGCAGCCGCAGTGCTTGGCGTCAGTGGGTTCGCTCAGGCGGGTGCAACCCTGGATGCAGTGCAGAAGAAAGGTTTCGTACAGTGCGGCGTCAGTGATGGCCTGCCGGGTTTCTCGGTTCCGGACTCCACTGGCAAGATCATCGGTATCGATGCTGACGTCTGCCGCGCTGTGGCCGCTGCCGTATTCGGCGACGCGACCAAGGTCAAATTCAGCCAGTTGAACGCCAAAGAGCGCTTCACCGCGCTGCAGTCCGGCGAAATCGACGTGCTGTCGCGTAACACCACCTGGACCAGCTCCCGCGATTCGGGCATGGGCCTGGTGTTTGCCGGCGTGACTTACTACGACGGCATCGGCTTCCTGGTGAACAACAAGCTCGGCGTGAAAAGCGCTAAAGAGCTCGACGGCGCCACCATCTGCATTCAAGCCGGTACCACCACCGAGCTCAACGTTTCCGACTACTTCCGCGGCAACGGTCTGAAATACACCCCGATCACCTTCGACACCTCCGATGAAAGCGCCAAGTCGCTGGAATCCGGTCGTTGCGACGTGCTGACCTCCGACAAATCCCAGCTCTACGCACAACGCAGCAAGCTGGGGACGCCGACCGACTACGTCGTTCTGCCGGAAACCATCTCCAAGGAGCCTCTGGGCCCGGTCGTGCGTAAAGGCGACGAAGAGTGGTTCAGCATTGTGAAGTGGACCCTGTTCGCCATGCTCAACGCTGAAGAAATGGGCATCACCCAGAAAAACGTCGAAGCTGAAGCCAAGGCCACCAAGAACCCGGACGTCGCTCGTCTGCTGGGCGCTGACGGTGAATACGGCAAAGACCTGAAAGTGAAAAAAGACTGGGTCGTGCAGATCGTCAAGCAAGTGGGCAACTACGGTGAAGTGTTCGAGAAAAACCTCGGCAAGAGCACGCCACTGGCCATCGACCGCGGGCTGAACGCCCTGTGGAACAACGGCGGCATTCAATACGCACCACCAGTGCGCTGATGGTTCTATCACCCGGTGGGCCAACCGCCGGGTGATGTTCTGTTCCATTCTTTGCGGGGCACTTCATGCAAAATTCAATCGGCGCACCAAAGCAGAGGCTCAGCCTCAGCGATCCAAAAGTGCGTGCGTGGCTATTTCAGATCATCACCATTGTCGCGGTGGTCTCGATAGGCTGGTATCTGTTCGACAATACGCAGACCAACCTTGAGCACCGGGGCATTACCTCCGGTTTCAGCTTTCTGGAGCGCAGTGCCGGGTTCGGCATCGCTCAACACCTGATCGACTACACCGAATCGGACAGCTATGCCCGGGTGTTTGTCATCGGCCTGCTCAATACGCTGCTGGTGACCTTCATCGGCGTGATCCTGGCGACGATCCTCGGGTTCATCGTCGGTGTGTCACGGCTGTCGAAAAACTGGATCATTGCCAAGCTGGCGACGGTGTATGTAGAGGTTTTCCGTAACATTCCGCCGCTGCTGCAGATCCTGTTCTGGTACTTCGCGGTGTTCCTGACCATGCCGGGACCGCGCAACAGCCATAACTTCGGCGACACTTTTTTCGTCAGCAGCCGCGGCCTGAATATGCCGGCCGCGTTAGCGGCGGACGGTTTCTGGCCATTTGTGGCCAGCATTGTCGTGGCCATTGTCGCCATCGTGCTGGTGAACCGTTGGGCCACCAAACGCTTCGAAGCGACCGGCGTCCCGTTCCACAAGTTCTGGGCCAGTCTGGCGCTGTTCCTGGTCATACCGGCGCTGTGCGCATTGATCTTCGGTGCGCCAGTGCATTGGGAAATGCCGCAGCTCAAGGGCTTCAACTTCGTCGGTGGCTGGGTGCTGATCCCGGAACTGCTGGCGCTGACCCTGGCCCTGACGGTGTACACCGCGGCGTTTATCGCCGAGATCGTGCGTTCGGGGATCAAGTCGGTCAGCCACGGCCAGACCGAAGCGGCGCACTCCTTGGGTCTGCGTAACGGTCCGACCCTGCGCAAGGTGATCATCCCGCAAGCCCTGCGCGTAATCATCCCGCCGCTGACCAGCCAATACCTGAACCTGGCGAAGAACTCCTCGCTGGCGGCCGGTATCGGTTATCCGGAGATGGTCTCGCTGTTTGCCGGCACGGTGCTGAACCAGACCGGGCAGGCGATCGAGGTAATTGCGATCACCATGAGCGTGTACCTGGCGATCAGTATCAGCATTTCCCTGCTGATGAACTGGTACAACAAGCGCATTGCGCTGATCGAGCGGTAAGGAAAAGCGCATGACGACTCATACTTTCAAACCTGACATGCCACCCCCGAACCGCAGCATCGGCGTCGTGGCGTGGATGCGCGCGAACATGTTCTCCAGCTGGCTCAACACCCTGCTGACCCTGTTCGCGTTCTACCTGATCTACCTGGTGGTTCCACCGATCCTGAGCTGGGCGATCCTCGATGCCAACTGGGTTGGCACCTCCCAGGCCGACTGCACCAAGGAAGGCGCCTGCTGGGTGTTCATCCAGCAGCGTTTCGGCCAGTTCATGTACGGCTATTACCCGCCGGAACTGCGCTGGCGCGTGGACCTGACCGTGTGGCTGGCGGTCATCGGCGTGGCACCGTTGTTCATCTCTCGCTTCCACCATAAAGCCGTGTATGGCCTGAGCTTTCTGGTGCTGTACCCGATCATTGCCTGGTGCCTGTTGCATGGCGGCGTTTTCGGCCTGACCCAGGTGGCGACCAGCCAATGGGGCGGCCTGATGCTGACCCTGGTGATCGCCACCGTCGGTATTGCCGGTGCGTTGCCACTGGGGATTGTCCTGGCGCTAGGTCGTCGTTCGAACATGCCGGCGATTCGTGTGGTCTGCGTGACCTTCATCGAATTCTGGCGCGGCGTGCCGTTGATCACGGTGCTGTTCATGTCTTCGGTGATGTTGCCGTTGTTCCTGCCTGAAGGCATGAACTTCGACAAACTGCTGCGGGCGCTGATCGGCGTGATCCTGTTCCAGTCGGCCTATGTGGCTGAAGTGATACGGGGCGGTCTGCAAGCGATTCCCAAAGGTCAGTACGAAGCGGCTGCAGCGATGGGTCTCGGTTACTGGCGCAGCATGGGCCTGGTGATTCTGCCACAAGCCCTGAAGATGGTGATCCCTGGCATCGTCAACACCTTCATTGCGCTGTTCAAGGACACGAGCCTGGTGATCATCATCGGCTTGTTCGACCTGCTCAACAGCGTCAAACAAGCCGCCGCCGACCCGAAATGGCTGGGCATGGCCACCGAAGGCTATGTGTTTGCGGCCCTGGTGTTCTGGATTTTCTGTTTTGGTATGTCCCGCTACTCCATGCATTTGGAACGTAAGCTGGACACTGGCCACAAGCGTTAGGAGTTTTCTGATGAGCGAAGCGATCAAACAGCCTGTGAGCCCTGAAGGCATTATTCAGATGCAGGGCGTGAACAAGTGGTACGGCCAGTTCCACGTGTTGAAAGACATCAACCTGAACGTCAAGCAGGGCGAGCGTATCGTCCTGTGCGGCCCGTCGGGTTCCGGCAAATCCACCACCATCCGTTGCCTCAACCGCCTGGAAGAACACCAGCAGGGCCGTATCGTGGTCGATGGCGTGGAGCTGACCAACGACCTCAAGCAGATCGAATCGGTACGCCGTGAAGTCGGCATGGTGTTCCAGCACTTCAACCTGTTCCCGCACCTGACCATCCTGCAGAACTGCACACTGGCGCCGATGTGGGTGCGCAAGATGCCCAAGCGCAAGGCCGAGGAAATCGCCATGCATTATCTGGAGCGCGTACGCATTCCGGAGCAGGCGCATAAATACCCGGGACAACTGTCCGGTGGTCAGCAACAGCGTGTGGCGATTGCCCGTGCCCTGTGCATGAAACCGAAAATCATGCTTTTCGACGAACCAACCTCGGCACTCGATCCGGAAATGGTCAAAGAGGTGCTCGACACCATGATCGGCCTGGCCGAAGACGGCATGACCATGCTCTGCGTAACCCACGAAATGGGCTTCGCCCGCACCGTGGCGAACCGGGTGATCTTTATGGACAAGGGCGAAATCGTCGAACAGGCTGCGCCAAACGACTTCTTCGATAACCCGCAGAATGAGCGGACCAAGCTGTTCCTGAGCCAGATCCTGCATTGATCGAAGCTTGGCGATGAAATAAACCCGGACCGCGTTCCGGGTTTATTTTTGCCTGCGATTCAACAACCAGTGACGAAGGCGAGGGCTTGCCAGCAATCCCCTGTGGGAGCGAGCCTGCTCGAGAAAGCTGTGGGGCAGTCACATTAATGTCGAATGTGATGACCCCTTCGCGAGCAGGCTCGCTCCCACAAGTGTTGTGTTGTGTTGTGTTGTGCTTGCCAGCGGGTTGCCCTCTCGGAGAAAGCTGACTAACATGTCAGAAAATTCATCCTATGATTGGATGAAAGGGCGAACTCCATGTCAGACATTGCTCCATTGATTAAACGCTCCCTGGTCGATCAAGCCCTGGAACAGCTGCGCCTGCGCATTACCCAAGGCGTCTGGACCATTGGCCAACGCCTGCCCACCGAACCGGAGCTATCCGCAGAACTGGGCATCAGCCGCAACACCGTGCGCGAAGCCATGCGCGTGCTGGCGTTTTCCGGTCTGATCGAGATCCGCCAGGGTGACGGCAGCTACCTGCGGGCGGTGGTCGACCCGCTGGACACCATGAAGGCGTTGTCCCGCTGCTCCCATGAACAAGCCCGGGAGACCCGGCACATCCTTGAAGTCGAGGCGATCGGCCTGGCGGCGTTGCGTCGCACCGATGAAGACCTGGTGGCACTGCGCGAGGCGTTGGGCGTCAGTGGCAGTCACTACCATGGTGATCTCGACACCTACATCGCCTGTGACATGGTGTTCCACCGGCGTCTGGTGGACGCCGCGCACAATCCGACCCTCAGCGAGTTGTATCGCTATTTCTCCAGCATCGTCGGCGCGCATTTGCGCCAGACCTTGAACATCAGCCCTCGACGCCAGGAAGTGTTCGACCTGCATATCGAACTGCTCGATGCCGTCGCGCAACGCGACCCGGAACGGGCCAAAGCCTTGTCGAGGCAGCTGATCAATGAACCTTGAAACCGGGAATACCATGTCCAGCAATAGCCACATCACCCCAGCCAAGCGCTCGGCGGAACTCGAACAACTGCTGATCGACGCCGAGGCCGATGACGAAACGGTCCAGCAAGGTCACCCGATCCTGCGCCGTCCGTGGCTGTTGTTGCTGGGCCTGATTCTGGTGGCGCTGAACCTGCGTCCGGCGCTGTCGAGCATGGCGCCGATGCTCAGCGAGATATCCAAGACCCTTGGGTTATCCGCGGCACAGGCCGGTTTGCTGACCACGTTACCGGTGCTTTGCCTGGGTCTGTTTGCGCCGCTGGCACCGATTCTGGCGCGACGCTTTGGTGCCGAACGCGTGGTGTTGGGCATTCTGCTGACGTTGGCCGGCGGGATTATCCTGCGCAGTTCGTTCGGCCAGATCGGCCTGTTTGCCGGCAGCGTGATGGCCGGCGCCAGCATCGGCGTCATCGGCGTATTGCTGCCGGGCATCGTCAAACGTGACTTCGCCAAACACGCCGGCACCATGACCGGGGTATACACCATGGCCTTGTGTCTGGGCGCCGCGATGGCGGCGGGCGCGACCGTGCCCCTGAGCGAGCATTTCGACCACAGCTGGGCGCTGGGTCTCGGCTTCTGGGTGATTCCGGCCGTGGTGGCGGCGATCTTCTGGTTGCCGCAAATTGGCCAGAAGCACGGTGCACACCACGTTGCCTATCGAGTTCGCGGTTTGTTGCGCGATCGCCTGGCCTGGCAAGTGACCTTGTACATGGGCCTGCAATCGTCGCTGGCGTACATCGTATTCGGCTGGTTGCCGTCGATCCTGATCGGTCGCGGACTGACGCCGACACAGGCGGGTCTCGTGCTGTCGGGCTCGGTGATCATCCAGCTGGCCAGCTCGTTGGCGGCGCCGTGGCTGGCCACCCGTGGCAAGGATCAGCGACTGGCGATCGTGGTCGTCATGGCGCTGGTCCTCGGTGGTCTGTTCGGGTGCCTCTATGCACCGATCGAAGGCCTTTGGGGCTGGGCGATCTTATTGGGTCTGGGGCAGGGCGGCGCGTTCAGCCTGGCATTGACCCTGATCGTGCTGCGCTCGCGGGATGCACATGTGGCGGCGAACCTGTCGAGCATGGCCCAGGGCTTCGGTTACACGCTGGCGTCCATGGGGCCATTCGCCGTCGGCATCGTGCACGATTGGACCGGAGGATGGTCGGCCGTGGGCTGGATCTTCGGCGTGATCGGCCTCGGCGCAATCGTTGCCGGCCTCGGCGCGGGGCGTTCGCTATACGTTGAGGTGGTCAGCGAAAAGGTCTGACGACTGCACACCATCGGTATTCGGCCCACGAATGCCGATAGTGCTCCGCCCATTTGCAGACTATCGTGCAGGCAATCTTTCGAGCGTTCGGAGCCTGCCCATGAGTGACGCCCACACTGCATTGATCACCCGGTTCTACCAAGCCTTCCAGCGCCTGGATGCCGAGGCCATGAGCGCCTGCTACACCGACGATGTGGTGTTCAGTGATCCGGCGTTCGGCGAGCTGCGCGGCCGTGATGCCGGTGACATGTGGCGCATGCTCACCACTCGGGCCAGGGATTTCTCCCTGACATTCGACAACGTGCGCAGCGATGACCGCACCGGCGGCGCGCACTGGGTGGCAACGTACCTGTTCAGCCAGACCGGCAACACCGTGGTTAACGACATCCAGGCCCGCTTCGTTTTTCGCGACGGCAGGATTTGCGAGCATCACGATAGTTTCGATATGTGGGCCTGGTCCCGACAGGCGCTGGGTTTCAAGGGGTTGCTGCTGGGCTGGACACCCGCGGTGAGAAACGCCGTTCGCGCCCAGGCATTGAAGGGCCTGAAGGCATTCCAGGCCAGTCGCTGATAAGATCGCGGCTTGTTTCCTTTCAAGCCTTGATCGTTACGTGACCACCCTCAGCAAACATCCCGTCGACGCCGAAATACCGGTGAGCAAACCCTGGTTCGTCTACCTCGTGCGCGCGGCCAACGGTTCGCTTTACTGCGGGATCAGCGACGACCCCGTCCGCCGCTTCGCCGCCCACCAGAGTGGCAAGGGCGCGCGGTTTTTTCTGTCCAGCCCTGCCGTGGCATTGGTCTACACAGAAGTCTGCCGCGACAGAAGCGAAGCCTTGCGCCAGGAACGGCTGATCAAAAAACTCAGGAAAAGCGCCAAGGAATGCCTGGTCGCGAGTGCGGCTGCGGGCTTATCAATCTGACTGATAAGTTCCCATCAGGCAGATCGGTGGGCTGCGGCCGGATTGCGCGCTAAGCTGCGAACTCCTTACCCGTGCGGCGGAGCCGAGCATGTCAGAGTTGATTCTTCATCATTACCCGACGTCCCTTTTTGCCGAAAAGGCCCGCTTGCTGTTGGGCTTCAAAGGGCTGTCCTGGCGCTCGGTGAAGATTTCGCCGGTGATGCCAAAACCCGATCTGACGGCGTTGACCGGCGGCTATCGCAAGACGCCGGTGTTGCAGGTCGGCGCTGATATTTATTGCGATACGGCACTGATCGCCCGTCGTCTGGAACAGGAAAAAGCCTTGCCGGCGTTCTTTCCTGAAGGTCAGGAAATGATCGCCGCGACGTTCGCCGCCTGGGCGGACTCGGTGGTGTTCCAGCATGCGGTGAGCCTGGTGTTTCAGCCGGAATCGATGGCCGTACGCTTTGGCACTATGCCGCCGGAAGCGATCAAGGCGTTCATCGCCGATCGCGCCGCGCTGTTCAGCGGTGGCAGCGCCACGCGCTTGTCGGCCGAGCAGGCCCGGCATCAATGGCCGACGCTGATGGCGCGCCTGGAACAGCAGCTGCAGCGCGAGCAGGGCGACTTCCTGTTGGGTGAGCCGTCGATTGCCGACTTTGCCCTGGCTCATCCGTTGTGGTTCCTCAAGGCGACGCCGGTGACTTCACCGTTGGTCGACGCTTATCCGGCGGTTTCGGCATGGTTGGGGCGGGTGATGGGCTTCGGTCATGGCGCTTTCAGCGAGATGACGTCCGAGGCGGCGCTGGAAGTCGCGCGCAATGCCACCCCGGCGGCGTTGCCGGATGAGCAGTTCGACGAGCCGAATGGGTTCGAGGCTGGCCAGCAGGTAGTGATTGCCGCAACGGATTATGGCGTTGACCCGGTGGCGGGGGAGTTGCTGTTTGCGGGCAGTGAAGAATTGATTCTGCGTCGTGAGGACGAGCGGGGCGGGGTAGTACATGTGCACTTTCCGCGCTATGGATTCCGTATCGAGACGCGCTGATGAACCAATGTGGGAGCGGGCTTGCTCCCACATTTATTTCAGCGCGGCGAGGATGGCGTCCGGGTCATACCCGCGAATCAGCGTCCCGTTCACATCGATGATCGGAATCCCGCCGCCTCCCAGCGCCTCGTAGGCCTTGCGCGCCTCGGCGTCCTTTTCGATATCGAATTCATTGTAGGCAATGCCTTTCTGGTCGAGAAAGCGCCGGGTCAGTTTGCAGTAGCCACACCATTCGGTGGCATAGAGCACGACCCTGGCGTTGGCCAAGGTCTGCTCGGACACCCTCTGCGAGGGGTTGAACACCCGTTCGATCTTGCCCCAGTTCTGGTACACCACAACCACCAGCAGGATCAGCAGGCATTTCTTCAGGACCCCGGCCAGCATCAATTGCGTCGCTTGAGCTGGTCGGTGAGTTGGGTCGGCAGGCCTTTGATGATCAGTGTCCCGGCTTCTTCGTCGTATTCGATCTTCGAGCCCAGCAGGTGCGCTTCGAAGCTGATCGACAGGCCTTCGGCGCGACCGGTGAAGCGGCGGAACTGGTTCAGGGTGCGTTTGTCCGCCGGGATCTCCGGCGACAGACCGTAATCCTTGTTGCGAATGTGGTCGTAAAAAGCCTTCGGGCGTTCTTCGTCGATCAGCTCCGAGAGCTCTTCCAGGCCCATGGGCTCACCCATTTTGGCTTGGCTGCTGGCGTAGTCGACCAGGGTCTTGGTCTTCTCGCGGGCAGACTCTTCCGGCAGGTCTTCGCTTTCGACGAAGTCGCTGAAAGCCTTGAGCAAGGTGCGGGTTTCGCCCGGACCGTCGACGCCTTCCTGGCAGCCGATGAAATCGCGAAAATACTCCGATACCTTTTTCCCGTTCTTGCCTTTGATGAACGAAATGTACTGCCTGGACTGCTTGTTGTTCTGCCATTCGGAGACGTTGATTCGCGCCGCCAGGTGCAATTGGCCCAGGTCCAGGTGCCGGGACGGGGTGACGTCCAGTTGTTCGGTCACTGCAACGCCCTCACTGTGGTGCAGCAGGGCGATCGCCAGGTAATCGGTCATGCCCTGCTGATAGTGCGCAAACAGCACGTGGCCGCCCACAGAGAGGTTCGACTCTTCCATCAACTTCTGCAGGTGCTCCACCGCGACCCGGCTGAATGCGGTGAAATCCTTGCCGCCATCGAGGTATTCCTTCAGCCAGCCGCTGAACGGATGCGCCCCGGACTCGGCATGGAAGAAACCCCAGGCCTTGCCTTGTTTGGCGTTGTAGCTCTCGTTGAGGTCGGCCAGCATGTTCTCGATGGCGCTCGACTCGGCCAGTTCAGAGTCGCGAGCATGGAGAACTGCAGGTGTGCCGTCGGGTTTTTTGTCGATCAGGTGGACGATGCAATGGCGGATCGGCATGGGCTTCTCGGCTGATTGAAGAGAGGAGGGCGTGCTCCCCGAAAAAGCGCCCAGTGTACCGCAACCACTGGTTTTGGCGCGGCACCAAGGGCAATTCGCAGCCGTGCGACGGCGCTTATGCAGTTTTTTGCAGTTTTAGTGCAATAAAGCTGACCAATCGGGTAGCTAGAGGCGGATATTTCCCCGTCTCTGTGCTAGTTTTGCCCGGTCTTGCGCGAAGTCACTGCGTTAAGCGTGCATTCAGCATTTGTCAGGTCGAACCAAACCCTGATTTCGGTATCTATAACCCCGATCCCGTGGTTATTGGCCGAGGGTGCCAGATCCAGAAGATCGGGCTCGATGGCTGACACTGCACTCTGCAATCCATATGAATTTGATAGGGAAGGAACACTACATGGCTCTTACTAAAGACCAACTGATCGCCGACATCGCTGAAGCTATCGACGCGCCAAAAACCACCGCGCGTAACGCTCTGGACCAACTGGGCCAAATCGTTGCCGATCAGCTGGAAAACGGCGGCGAAATCACCCTGCCAGGTATCGGCAAGCTGAAAGTGACTGAGCGTCCTGCCCGCACTGGCCGTAACCCTTCGACTGGCGCTGCCATCGAAATCGCTGCCAAGAAAGTTATCAAGCTGGTTGTGGCCAAAGGCCTGACCGACGCTGTTAACAAGTAAGACGCATTAGAAAAAACCGTGCTCCGGAGCGATCCGGGCACGGTTTTTTTGTGTCTGCGATTTACCACAAGCACCACTGGACCATTGTGGGAGCGAGCCTGCTCGCGAATGGGCCGTGACATTCAGCATCAATGTTGAATGTCAGACCGCTTTCGCCGGCAAGCCGGTCTCGCTCCCACACTTGATCTATGACGGTCAATTAATCAGCTTTTGCGCGCCCAGCGCTCACGCCAGGTCTGCTGCTCGGATTTGGTCTGGAAGGTCCAGGCAACAAAGCGGCTTTGCTTTTGGCCCTGGGACATTTCCACCACCTGGCTTTCCAGCACGCCAGCCTTTTTCAGCGCGGTCTGGATCGCCGGCAGGTTGGAAGCTTTCGAGACCAAGGTGCTGAACCACAGCACTTTGTGTTGAAAATGCGCGCTCTCGGCGATCAATTGCGTCACAAACCGGGCTTCGCCACCTTCACACCACAGTTCTGCCGATTGCCCGCCAAAGTTCAGCACCGGCAGTTTGCGTTTCGGGTCGGCGCGGCCCAGCGCGCGCCATTTACGCTCGCTGCCCTTGGTGGCTTCGTCCATCGACGCGTGGAACGGCGGGTTGCACATGGTCAGGTCAAAGCGTTCGCCGGGTTCGAGCAGGCCCAGCAGAATGTGCTTGGGATTACTTTGCAGGCGCAACTGGATGGCTTTGTTCAGTCCGTTGGATTGCACAATGGCCTTGGCGGCAGCCACGGCCGTCGGGTCGATTTCCGAGCCGAGGAAGTGCCAGCGGTAATCGCTGTAGCCAATCAGCGGATAGACGCAGTTGGCGCCCATGCCGATATCGAGCACCTTGACCGGTGCCCCGCGAGGGATTTCGCCATCGTTGACGCTGGCCAGCAGGTCGGCCAGGAAGTGCACATAGTCGGCGCGCCCCGGAACCGGTGGGCAGAGGTAATCGGCCGGGATGTCCCAATGGGCGATGCCATAGAACGACTTGAGCAGTGCCCGGTTGAACACCCGCACCGCATCCGGGCTGGCGAAGTCGATGCTTTCCTTGCCGTACGGGTTGATGATCACGAACTTTGCCAGTTCCGGCGTAGTTTTGATCAGCGCCGGGAAGTCGTAGCGACCCTGATGGCGGTTGCGCGGATGCAGGCTGGCCTTCTCGCGGGGTTCCACGGCTTTGGCCGGGGTGGCGGAGTCAGGCTTCTTGCGCGCGGGGCGGGGAGTGCGGGGGGCGTTCATGGGTGTGGTCGATTCGGGTATGGCTAAAAGTGGCGGGTATTGTCCCACATTCAGCCGTTGTGAACGCAATTGTGGAAAAGGGGGCGGGCACAAAAAAGGGAGGCCATTTCGGGCCTCCCTTTTTCAGTGCAATCAGCCGTTACAGACTGGCTATCCGCGCATGCTGCTCCGCCAACTTGCCCAAAGCCTGTTCGGCCTCAGCCAGTTTGGCGCGTTCCTTGTCGATCACTTCGGCCGGGGCCTTGTCGACGAAGCCAGCGTTGGACAGCTTGCCACCCACACGCTGGACTTCGCCCTGCAGACGCAGGATTTCCTTGTCCAGACGCGCCAGCTCGGCGTTCTTGTCGATCAGGCCGGCCATTGGCACCAGCACTTCCATCTCGCCCACCAGCGCGGTGGCGGACAGCGGTGCTTCTTCGCCGGCAGCCAGTACTGTGATCGACTCGAGGCGAGCCAGCTTCTTCAACAGCGCTTCGTTCTCGGTGAGGCGACGCTGATCTTCGGCACTGACGTTTTTCAGGAACAGGTTCAGCGGTTTGCCTGGACCGATGTTCATTTCGCCACGGATGTTACGCGTGCCCAGCATCAGGCCCTTGAGCCATTCGATGTCGTCTTCGGCGGCCGGATCGATGCGCTCTTCATTGGCCACTGGCCAAGGCTGCAGCATGATCGTCTTGCCTTCGATGCCGGCCAGCGGCGCAACGCGCTGCCAGATTTCTTCGGTGATGAATGGCATGAACGGGTGCGCCAGGCGCAGTGCGACTTCCAGCACTCGAACCAGCGTGCGACGCGTACCGCGCTGACGCTCTACCGGTGCGTTTTCGTCCCACAGCACAGGCTTGGACAGTTCCAGGTACCAGTCGCAATATTGGTTCCAGATGAACTCGTACAAGGCTTGTGCGGCCAGGTCGAAACGGAACTGGTCGAGCTGACGGGTCACTTCGGCTTCGGTTCGCTGCAGCTGCGAGATGATCCAGCGATCCGCCAGGGACAGCTCGTAAGCCTCGCCGTTCTGGCCGCAGTCTTCGCCCTTGTCCAGAACATAGCGCGCGGCGTTCCAGATCTTGTTGCAGAAGTTGCGATAGCCTTCGACGCGGCCCATGTCGAACTTGATGTCGCGACCGGTGGAGGCCAGCGAGCAGAAGGTGAAGCGCAGGGCGTCGGTGCCGTAGCTGGCGATGCCGTCGGCGAACTCGTCGCGGGTCTGCTTCTCGATCTTCTTCGCCAGTTTCGGCTGCATCATGCCCGATGTGCGTTTCTGCACCAGCTCTTCAAGCTCGATGCCGTCGATGATGTCCAGTGGATCAAGGACGTTGCCCTTGGACTTGGACATCTTCTGGCCCTGGCCATCACGCACCAGGCCGTGCACGTAAACGGTCTTGAACGGTACCTGCGGCGTGCCGTCTTCGTTCTTCACCAAGTGCATGGTGAGCATGATCATCCGGGCGACCCAGAAGAAAATGATGTCGAAGCCAGTCACCAGTACGTCGGTGGAGTGGAATTTCTTCAGGAATTCGGTCTGCTCAGGCCAGCCGAGGGTGGAGAAGGTCCACAGCCCCGAACTGAACCAGGTGTCGAGCACGTCGTTGTCCTGTTGCAGCGCAACGTCCGGGCCGAGGTTGTGCTTGACACGCACTTCGGCTTCGTCGCGACCGACGTAGACTTTGCCCGACTCGTCGTACCAGGCCGGAATCCGGTGGCCCCACCACAGCTGACGGCTGATGCACCAATCCTGGATGTCGCGCATCCACGAGAAATACATGTTTTCGTATTGCTTGGGCACGAACTGAATGCGGCCGTCTTCAACCGCAGCGATGGCCGGCTCGGCCAATGGCTTGGTGGAGACGTACCACTGGTCGGTCAGCCACGGCTCGATGATGGTGCCGGAGCGATCGCCTTTGGGTACCTTCAGGCCGTGGTCGTCAACGCTGACCAGCAGGCCGGCAGCCTCGAAGGCCGCGACGATTTGCTTGCGCGCTTCGAAGCGGTCGAGACCGGCGTACTCGGCCGGGATCTTGCCGTCGATGCTTTCATTCAGCGTGCCGTCGAGGTTGAACACCTGACCGGCCGGCAATACGGCGGCGTTCTTGTCGAAAATGTTCAGCAGCGGCAGGTTGTGGCGCTTGCCGACTTCATAGTCGTTGAAATCGTGGGCCGGGGTGATTTTCACGCAGCCGGTACCGAATTCGGGGTCGCAATAATCGTCGGCGATGATCGGGATGCGGCGGCCGACCAGCGGCAGCTCGACAAATTTGCCGATCAGGGCTTTGTAGCGTTCATCGTTCGGGTTAACGGCGACGGCGGCGTCGCCGAGCATGGTTTCCGGACGAGTGGTCGCGACGATCAGGTAATCGTTGCCTTCAGCGGTCCTGGCGCCGTCGGCCAGCGGGTATTTCAGGTTCCACAGGAAACCTTTCTCGTCGTGGTTTTCCACTTCGAGGTCGGAAATTGCCGTGTGCAGCTTGGTGTCCCAGTTGACCAGGCGCTTGCCGCGGTAGATCAAGCCGTCTTCATGCAGGCGCACGAACGCTTCTTTAACCGCTTCCGAGAGGCCGTCGTCCATGGTGAAGCGCTCGCGGCTCCAGTCTACGGACGAGCCGAGACGGCGGATCTGGCGGCTGATGTTGCCGCCGGACTGATCCTTCCACTCCCAGACTTTCTCGAGAAATTTGTCGCGGCCCAGGTCGTGACGATTCTGGCCCTGGGCTTCGAGTTGACGTTCCACCAGCATTTGCGTGGCGATACCGGCGTGGTCGGTACCCGGCTGCCACAGGGTGTTACGACCCTGCATGCGGCGGAAACGGATCAGGGCGTCCATGATCGCGTTGTTGAAACCGTGCCCCATGTGCAGGCTGCCGGTGACGTTCGGCGGCGGGATCATGATGGTGTAGGACTCGCCCGCGCCTTGCGGGGCGAAGTAATTCTCTGACTCCCAGGTGTTGTACCAGGAAGTTTCAATGGCGTGCGGCTGGTAGGTCTTATCCATGCGCGGCGGGACCCTATTGGCATTTATTCAGGAAAAGCCGGCAAGTATAGCGGGGCATGGGGCGTAGGGCGAGCAGGTGCAGACAGGGCGCGTGATCAATTACAGCGCAGATCAAATGTGGGAGCGAGCCTGCTCGCGATGCAGGCGCCGCGGTCTATCAGGAAGCCGAGGTGATGCTATCGCGAGCAGGCTCGCTCCCACAGGGGATTGGTGTTTTATTCGTACTGGCTGAGCAACCGATCCATCCGCGCGGTGAGCCGGCGTTTGATTTCGGTTTCGATGTGCGGGGCGAAGTCGTCGATCACGTCTTGCATGATCAGCATGGCGGCGGCGCGCAGTTCGCCGTCCAGGTGCAGCAGGGCATCGGGGCCTTTATCGGCAGCGGGTGAAGGCTGGGCGGCAGGGGCGGGCGGCGTTGGTTCGGCGGTAGGCTGGGAAGCGCCGACCGTGTCGAACAACATCGGAATCTGTTCCTGATCATCGTCCTCGACCGTGTCGGTCAGCAACGGTGGTTGCAGGTTGTCATCGCCGAGCAGTTGGCGGATCGACTCGAGGTCGTCCAGCAGGTGCGCGGACTGTTGTTGCGGTTTTGGAGTGTCCATCGGAATGCTCAGAGTCGCTGTAGACGGTGATCTTGCAGAGGATAGCCCTGTTCGCGGTAGAAGCGGAAACTCTCCCGCGCGGCCTGACGAATCGTCGGATCTTCAACCACCACTTCCGCCACACGGGCGAATTGCCCGGCGAAGGTCGGGACTTTCAGGTCGAGGTTGACCAGCAGATCCTGGTGCGGACCGCAGTCATCGCCCAGGCCCAGCACGATCACACCCTCGGGCTCGCTTTCGGCGGGACCGTGCGGCACGAAGCTTTCGCCCTTGAAAGCCCACAGGCGCGCATCGAGATCGTCACGCTGGGCGGCATCGCTGCAATGCAGGTAGATGCGGTGGCCCATGCGCCAGGCTTTCTCGGTGAGCTTGCAGGCGAAATCCAGCCGCGCCGAAGGATCGGCGCTGGGCAGGATATAGAAGTCGACTTTGGTCATTGCGGTTCCTGAGCCCGAGTCGGCCAAAGAGCTGACCCGGGAATTGTAGGAGCGAGCTTGCTCGCGAAAAACTCAAAGACGGCGCGGTTATTCTGGTTTCCCGCGTCATCGTTAACCACCTTCGCGAGCAAGCTCGCTCCCACAGGGGTACAGGGTTAGGCTTTGGCGCGGTCCAGCAGGTACTGGGTCAGCAATGGGACCGGACGGCCCGTGGCGCCCTTGTCCTTGCCGCCGCTGGTCCAGGCCGTGCCGGCGATGTCAAGGTGCGCCCAGTTCAGGTTCTTGGTGAAGCGCGACAGGAAGCAGGCCGCGGTGATGGCGCCGGCTTTCGGGCCGCCAATGTTGGCGATGTCAGCGAACGGGCTGTCCAGCTGTTCCTGGTACTCATCGAACAGCGGCAGTTGCCAGGCGCGGTCGTCGGCGGCTCGGCCGGCGCTCAGCAGTTGGTCGACCAGTTCGTCGTTGTTGCCCAGCAGGCCCGAGGTATGGGAGCCGAGTGCAACGACGCAAGCGCCGGTCAGGGTGGCGATGTCGATCACTGCTTGCGGCTTGAAGCGCTCGGAGTAGGTCAGGGCGTCGCACAGCACCAGGCGGCCTTCGGCGTCGGTGTTGAGGATTTCCACGGTCTGGCCGCTCATGGTGGTGACGATATCGCCAGGGCGCGAAGCGTTGCCGCTCGGCATGTTCTCGGCGCAGGCCAGGATGCACACCAGGTTGATCGGCAGCTTCAGTTCGAGCACGGCACGCAGGGTGCCGAACACGCTGGCGGCGCCGCCCATGTCGTACTTCATTTCATCCATGCCGGCGCCTGGTTTCAGGCTGATGCCGCCGGTGTCAAAGGTGATGCCTTTGCCGACCAGTGCATAGGGTTTTTCGGATTTCTTGCCGCCGTTGTACTGCATGACGATCAGGCGCGGTGGTTGGGCGCTGCCTTGGCCAACGGCATAGAACGAGCCCATGCCCAGGTCCTTGATCTTCTTCTCGTCGAGGACTTCGACTTTCAGGCTCTTGAATTCCTTGCCCAGGCTCTTCGCTTGTTCACCGAGGAAGGTCGGGTGGCAGATGTTCGGCGGCAGGTTGCCCAGGTTACGGGTAAACGCCATGCCATTGGCGATGGCGGTGGCATGGGCCACGGCGCGCTCGACTTCGGCCTGTGCTGCCTTGATGGTCAGCAGGGTGACTTTCTTCAGGGTACGGGGCTCGGCTTTTTGGCTCTTGAACTGATCGAAAGTGTATTCGCCGTCCACCAGGGTTTCAGCCAGCAGGCGGGTCTTGCCATAGCTGTCGCGGCCTTTGACCGCGACTTCGTCCAGGGCCAGCACGGCATCGTTGCCGCCCAGGCCTTTAAGGGTATTGAGGACGCCGGCGATGATTTTGCGGAACGGACGGTCGCCCAGCTCTTCGTCCTTGCCTACACCCACCAGCAGCACGCGCTCGGCTTTGAGGTTCGGCAGGTTGTGCAGCAACAGGCTCTGACCGACTTTGCCGGCCAGGTCGCCGCGCTTGAGCACCGCGCTGATGGCGCCACCGCTCAGTTCATCGAGTTGGCGGGCGGTGGCACCGAGCTCGCGGCCTTCGCCGACGGCGACCACCAGCGTGGCGGTTTTCAACGTTTCTGGGCTAACGCTTTTTACAACCAGTTCCATGTCCGGGTCCCTGAATTAATGGTCAACAACGCAAGCGTATGAACTTGCTTATAAATAGAAAGACGCAAGACGCGGTCTGCGACAAAGGCCGCAGTTTGAACCTCGCTACGGGCGCCTGACAACCCTCGGTCGTACGATTGGCAGGAGCGAGCTTGCTCGCGAAAAACCTGAGGCCGCCACGGGGTGTCAGGTTACCCGCGTTATCGTTGACGACCATCGCGAGCGAGCTCGCTCCTACACACCCCCCGCACCATTGCGCAGTGACAGGCGCACCCAATCACAGGATAATGCGCCAACTTTTTCGGCGGCTCTGCCCTGCGGGCTGTCTGATACGTTTGCTTGTTTGGCCGCATAGCCTGACAACCCTGGAGTGTCTGGTTTGATTGTCTTTCGTTACCTATCCCGAGAAGTCCTGTTGACCTTGAGCGCCGTCAGTGCGGTGCTACTGGTCATCATCATGAGTGGACGCTTCATCAAATACCTTGCCCAGGCGGCTGCTGGCCTGCTGGATCCAGGCTCGCTGTTTCTGATCATGGGTTTTCGCCTGCCGGGTTTTCTGCAGCTGATTCTGCCGTTGGGCCTGTTCCTCGGGATTCTGCTGGCCTACGGTCGTTTGTACCTCGAAAGCGAAATGACCGTGCTGTCGGCCACCGGCATGAGCCAGCAGCGGCTGTTGGCAATGACGTTGTTTCCGGCCACCCTGGTGGCCTTGGTGGTGGCGTGGCTCAGCCTGAGCCTGGCGCCGCAGGGGGCCAATCAGTTCCAGTTGCTGCTGAACAAGCAGGATGCCCTGACCGAGTTCGATACCCTTGAACCTGGCCGGTTCCAGGCGCTGCGTGACGGCACGCGGGTGACCTACACCGAAACGCTGTCGGATGACCGGGTCAACCTCGGCGGCGTATTCATTTCGCAGAAGAACGTCTCGTCGGACGACAAGAAGGATCGCGGGATTTCCGTGCTGGTGGCCGAGAAGGGGCGTCAGGAAATCCGCGCCGACGGTAACCGCTACCTGATTCTCGACAACGGCTATCGCTATGACGGTAATCCGGGTCAGGCCGACTACCGGGCGATCAAGTACGACGAGTACGGCGTGTTGCTGCCCAAACCGGACGTCAGCGACGAAGTCACCGACCGTGACGCGATGACCACCCGCTCCCTGCTGGGCAGTGACGACATCCGCTCCCGCACCGAATTGCAATGGCGTCTGTCCTTGCCGTTGCTGGTGTTCATCGTAACCCTGATGGCCGTGCCGCTGTCACGGGTCAACCCGCGCCAGGGCCGTTTCCTCAAGCTGTTGCCGGCGATTCTTCTTTATATGGCTTACCTGACGATCCTGATTGCCGCTCGCGGCGCCCTGGAAAAGGGCAAGATCCCGCCGGCGCTGGGGTTGTGGTGGGTGCACGGGATCTTCCTGGCCATCGGCCTGGGCCTGCTCTACTGGGAGCCATTGCGCTTGAAGATGGCGAGTCGCCGCAGCGCGCTGGAGGTGGCCCGTGGTTAAGCTCGATCGCTACATCGGTAGCAGTGTGTTCATGGCGATTCTGGCCGTGCTGGGGATTATTCTCGGTCTGGCGACGCTGTTTGCCTTCATCGACGAGATGGGGGATGTCAGCGATACCTATACCCTGGCAGACGTGTTGAGTTATGTGCTGCTGACCGCGCCACGCCGTCTTTACGACATGTTGCCGATGGCGGCGCTGATCGGCTGCCTGATCGGCCTCGGCAGTCTGGCCAGCCACAGCGAGCTGACCATCATGCGCGCGGCGGGTGTGTCGGTCGGACGCATCGTCTGGGCGGTCATGAAGCCGATGCTGGTGCTGATGGTGGTCGGTGTGTTGATTGGTGAGTACGTGGCGCCGGCAACCGAGAGCACCGCCCAGGCCAATCGTTCGCTGGCCCAGGGCAGTGGCGACGCGCAAAGCGCCAAGCACGGCTTGTGGCACCGCCAGGGTGACGAGTTCATCCACGTCAACTCGGTGCAGCCCAACGGTCTGCTGTATGGCGTGACCCGTTATCGTTTCGATGATCAGCGCCACATGCTGTCTTCGAGCTTCGCCAAGCGCGCGGAGTTCGACAAGGATCACTGGCAGTTGAGCGACGTCACTACCACGGTTTTCCATGAGAAAAGCACCGAAGTGGTGACGGCCCCGGTCGAGCGCTGGAACGTGGCGCTGAGCCCGCAATTGCTCAGTACCGTGGTGATGTCTCCCGATTCGCTGTCGATCACCGGTCTGTGGGGGTACATCCACTACCTGGCAGACCAGGGGCTGAACAATGGCCGCTATTGGCTGGCATTTTGGGTCAAGGTGTTGCAGCCGTTGGTCACCGCTGCCCTGGTGCTGATGGCGATTTCCTTCATCTTCGGTCCGCTGCGTTCGGTAACCCTCGGTCAGCGGGTGTTCACCGGTGTGCTGGTGGGCTTTACCTTCCGGATCGTCCAGGATCTGCTGGGTCCTTCGAGCCTGGTATTCGGTTTTCCGCCGCTGTTTGCGGTGCTGCTGCCGGCCAGTATCTGCGCCCTGGCCGGACTCTGGTTGCTGCGCCGGGCCGGTTGATCGCGGGTATTTCCCGTTCCAATCGCCCACAAAAAACGCCCCTGCCGTAAGGCCGGGGCGTTTTTGTACATGCCGTCTGACCTGCGAACGTGACGCTTGCGCCGTGGATCAGGTACAATTCCCGGCTATTTTTCGGCGGGCTATGCCTGCAGCCTTTTTGAGTGTTGATCCGTGAGTGATTTGAGTCATATCCGCAATTTCTCCATCATCGCCCACATTGACCATGGCAAGTCGACGCTGGCCGATCGCTTCATCCAGATGTGCGGCGGCCTTGCCGAGCGCGAAATGGAAGCCCAGGTACTGGACTCCATGGACCTGGAGCGTGAACGCGGGATCACCATCAAGGCCCACAGCGTCACCCTTTATTACACCGCTCGCGATGGCATCAAGTACCAGCTGAACTTCATTGACACCCCGGGCCACGTCGACTTCACCTATGAAGTCAGCCGGTCGCTGGCGGCCTGTGAAGGTGCGCTGCTGGTGGTCGATGCCGGTCAGGGCGTTGAAGCGCAGTCGGTTGCCAACTGCTACACGGCGATCGAACAGGGCCTGGAAGTCATGCCGGTCCTGAACAAGATCGACCTGCCGCAGGCCGATCCGGACCGCGTCAAGGAAGAAATCGAGAAGATCATCGGCATCGATGCGACAGACGCGGTCGAGTGCAGTGCCAAGACTGGCCTGGGCGTCGACGAAGTGCTCGAACGTCTGGTCCACACCATTCCTGCGCCGACCGGCAACTACGAAGATCCGCTGCAAGCGTTGATCATCGACTCCTGGTTCGACAACTACCTGGGCGTCGTTTCCCTGGTACGCGTGCGTCACGGTCGGGTGAAGAAGGGCGACAAGATCCTGGTCAAGTCCACCGGCAAGATCCACCTGGTGGACAGCGTCGGTGTCTTCAACCCGAAACACACCGCCACCGTTGACCTGAAGGCCGGCGAAGTGGGCTTCATCATTGCGGGCATCAAGGACATTCACGGTGCACCGGTCGGTGACACCCTGACCCTGAGCTCCACGCCAGACGTTGATGTGCTGCCAGGCTTCAAACGCATTCAGCCGCAGGTCTACGCCGGCCTGTTCCCGGTCAGCTCCGACGACTTCGAAGATTTCCGTGAAGCCCTGCAAAAGCTCACGCTCAACGACTCGTCCCTGCAGTACACCCCGGAAAGTTCCGACGCCCTGGGCTTCGGCTTCCGTTGCGGTTTCCTCGGCATGCTGCACATGGAAATCATCCAGGAGCGCCTGGAGCGCGAGTACGACCTGGACCTGATCACCACGGCGCCGACGGTAATCTTCGAGCTGTTGCTGAAAACCGGTGAAACGATTTACGTCGACAACCCGTCGAAGCTCCCAGACCTGTCCTCGATCGAAGACATGCGTGAACCGATCGTGCGGGCCAACATTCTTGTGCCGCAAGAACACCTGGGCAACGTCATTACCCTGTGCATCGAAAAGCGTGGCGTGCAGCACGACATGCTGTTCCTCGGTACCCAGGTCCAGGTGACTTACGATTTGCCGATGAACGAAGTGGTCCTGGACTTCTTCGACCGTCTGAAGTCGACCAGCCGTGGCTATGCTTCGCTGGATTACCATTTCGATCGTTATCAATCGGCTAATCTGGTGAAACTGGATGTGCTGATCAATGGTGACAAGGTCGACGCCTTGGCGCTGATCGTGCACAAGGATAACGCGCACTACAAAGGTCGCCAGTTGACCGAGAAGATGAAAGAACTGATCCCTCGGCAGATGTTCGACGTCGCGATCCAGGCCGCCATTGGCGGGCAGATCATTGCGCGGACCTCCGTCAAGGCGCTCAGAAAGAACGTATTGGCCAAATGCTACGGCGGTGACGTTAGCCGTAAGCGCAAGCTGTTGGAAAAGCAGAAGGCCGGTAAAAAACGCATGAAGCAAGTCGGCAACGTGGAAATTCCACAAGAAGCCTTCCTTGCAGTGCTCAGGTTGGATAGTTAGGTCCTATGTCACTAAATTTCCCGCTGTTGCTGGTCATCGCCGTGTTCGTCTGCGGCCTGTTGGCGTTGCTCGATCTGCTGTTCCTGGCGCCGCGTCGGCGTGCGGCCATTGCTTCCTATCAGGGCAGCGTCAGCCAGCCTGACGGGATGGTGGTCGAGAAGCTGAACAAGGAGCCGCTGCTGGTCGAATATGGCAAGTCGTTCTTCCCGGTGTTGTTCATCGTGCTGGTGCTGCGTTCGTTCCTGGTGGAACCGTTCCAGATTCCTTCCGGCTCGATGAAACCGACCCTGGACGTTGGCGATTTCATTCTGGTGAACAAGTTTTCCTACGGGATCCGCCTGCCGGTGATCGACAGGAAAATCATCGGAGTCGGTGATCCGCAACGTGGCGATGTGATGGTCTTCCGTTACCCGAGCGATCCGAACGTCAACTACATCAAGCGTGTAGTGGGCCTGCCGGGTGACCAGATTCGCTATACCGCCGACAAGCGTCTGTTCGTCAACGGCGAGTCGATTGCCGAGCAACTGGTCGGTTCCGAACCGGGCACCCTGGGCAGTGCCGAGCTCTACAAGGAAAAACTCGGCGTCGCCGAGCACCTGATCCGCAAGGAAATGAGCCGCTACCGTGCTGCACCGGACCATTCGTGGACCGTGCCCGCCGGGCACTATTTCATGATGGGCGACAACCGCGACAACTCGAACGACAGTCGCTACTGGGATGATCCGAGCATTCCCAAGGATCTGCTGGGGATGGTTCCCGACAAGAATATCGTCGGCAAGGCCTTCGCAGTCTGGATGAGCTGGCCGGAACCCAAACTCAGTCACCTGCCGAATTTCTCGCGGGTTGGCTTGATCAAGTAATCACACACGGCGCTGTTGAACACAGCGCCGAATGCATTTCTGGAACCGTCACAATCGGCGCCGGACGCATGAAAACAATGATATTCAGGACGTAATTTTTGAACACAGCGTTAATTGTCCCAAGCCTGCGCCGCATCACGGCGATGGCGGTGGAATCCAGCCACGAACTCAGCGTGGGTAAACCGTGAGCGTTTCCTTAAGCCGTCTCGAGCGTCAGCTCGGTTACACCTTCAAGGACCAGGAGCTGATGGTCCTGGCCCTGACGCACCGCAGCTTTGCCGGGCGCAACAACGAACGCCTGGAATTCCTCGGTGATGCCATCCTCAACTTCGTCGCCGGCGAGGCGCTGTTCGATCGCTTCCCGCTGGCCCGCGAAGGCCAGTTGTCGCGTTTGCGCGCCCGCCTGGTGAAAGGTGAGACCCTGGCCGTACTGGCCCGCGGTTTCGATCTGGGCGAATACCTGCGCCTGGGTTCCGGCGAATTGAAAAGCGGCGGCTTCCGTCGCGAATCGATTCTGGCCGATGCCCTGGAAGCACTGATTGGCGCGATCTACCTGGACGCCGGCATGGACATGGCGCGCGAGCGCGTGCTGGCCTGGCTGGCCGGAGAGTTCGAAGGCCTGACGCTGGTCGACACCAACAAAGATCCCAAGACCCGCCTGCAGGAATTCCTGCAGTCCCGTGGTTGTGAGCTGCCGCGTTACGAAGTGGTGGATATCCAGGGTGAGCCGCATTGCCGGACGTTCTTCGTCGAATGTGAAATCACCTTACTGAATGAAAAAAGCCGAGGTCAGGGTGTGAGTCGTCGTATTGCCGAACAGGTAGCGGCCGCCGCAGCACTGATTGCCCTGGGTGTGGAGAATGGCAATGACTGATTCAACCGCAACACGCTGTGGCTATGTTGCCATCGTCGGCCGTCCGAACGTGGGCAAGTCCACGTTGCTGAACCACATCCTCGGTCAGAAGCTGGCGATTACCTCGCGCAAGCCTCAGACCACCCGTCACAACATGCTGGGCATCAAGACCGAAGGCGCCGTCCAGGCGATCTACGTCGACACCCCCGGCATGCATAAAGGTGGCGAGAAGGCGCTGAATCGCTACATGAACAAGACCGCTTCGGCGGCGTTGAAAGACGTCGACGTGGTGATCTTCGTGGTTGACCGCACCAAGTGGACCGATGAAGACCAGATGGTCCTCGAGCGCGTCCAGTATGTCACCGGCCCGCTGATCGTCGCGTTGAACAAGACCGATCGCATCGAAGACAAGTCCGAGCTGATGCCGCACCTGAGCTGGTTGCAGGAACAGCTGCCGAACGCGCAGATCATGCCGATCTCGGCCCAGCACGGGCACAACCTCGACACGCTGGAGCGGGTGATCGCCGAGCACCTGCCGGAAAACGATCACTTCTTCCCCGAAGACCAGATCACCGACCGCAGCAGCCGCTTCCTCGCCGCCGAACTGGTGCGCGAAAAAATCATGCGTCAGCTGGGCGCCGAGCTGCCGTACCAGATCACTGTGGAAATCGAAGAGTTCAAGCAGCAGGGCAAAACCCTGCATATCCATGCCTTGATCCTCGTCGAGCGGGACGGCCAGAAGAAAATCATCATTGGCGACAAGGGTGAGCGGATCAAGCGCATCGGCACCGAGGCGCGCAAGGACATGGAGCTGCTGTTCGACTCCAAGATCATGCTTAACCTGTGGGTCAAGGTTAAGGGTGGCTGGTCCGACGACGAACGCGCCCTGCGTTCGCTGGGTTACGGCGACTTGTAATACCGGATCCAGATACACCGAAGAACCCCTGTGGGAGCGAGCCTGCTCGCGATGAGGACCTGAAATTCAACATCACTGTTGACTGGCAGACCGCAATCGCGAGCAGGCTCGCTCCCACATTGGTTTCTGGTTGTTTATAAGATCGCGTTTCTTCATTGAGAACTCCATGTCCCAGCCCACCGGCCAACCCGCCTACGTCCTCCACTCCCGCGCCTACCGCGAAAACAGCGCGCTGGTGGATTTCCTCACGCCGCAAGGTCGGCTGCGGGCGGTGTTGCGCAGTGCGCGGGGCAAGGCCGGGACGCTGGCGCGGCCGTTCGTGCCACTGGAAGTCGAATTCCGGGGGAGGGGTGAGCTAAAGAATGTCGGGCGCATGGAAAGTGCTGGCGTTTCAACCTGGCTCAACGGTGAGGCACTGTTCAGCGGTCTTTATCTCAATGAGCTGTTGATTAGACTATTGCCCTCTGAAGATCCCCATCCTGCCGTTTTCGATCACTACGCCGCGACCCTGCTGGCGCTTGCCGAAGGCCGTCCGCTGGAACCGCTGCTGCGTTCCTTCGAATGGCGGCTGCTGGATGACTTGGGTTACGGTTTCGCCCTGACCACCGACATCCATGGCGATCCCATCGCGCCGGACGGTCTCTACCGTTTGCAAGTAGACGCCGGGCTGGAACAGGTCTACTTGCTGCAACCGGGCTTGTTCAACGGCACCGAGCTACTGGCCATGGCCGACGCCGACTGGACCGCACCTGGTGCGCTATCGGCAGCCAAGCGGCTGATGCGTCAGGCATTGGCCGTCCATTTGGGCGGTCGTCCGCTGGTCAGTCGCGAGCTATTTCGCAAGCCGTAGTCTCCCCGTATGCTGTGCGCCGAATCTTAAATTCAGGAGCGCTTCCGTGACCACCAGCAATCGCATTCTTCTTGGCGTGAACATCGACCACGTTGCCACCCTGCGTCAGGCCCGGGGCACTCGCTATCCGGATCCGGTCAAGGCAGCACTCGACGCGGAAGAGGCGGGCGCTGACGGCATCACCGTGCACCTGCGTGAAGACCGCCGGCACATCCAGGAGCGCGACGTCCTGCTGCTCAAGGACGTGCTGCAAACCCGCATGAACTTCGAAATGGGCGTCACCGAAGAAATGATGGCGTTCGCCGAGCACATCCGCCCGGCACACATTTGCCTGGTCCCGGAAACCCGTCAGGAACTGACCACCGAAGGTGGCCTCGATGTAGCGGGGCAGGAAGCGCGGATCAAGGCGGCGGTGGATCGTCTGGCGAAGATCGGCTGCGAGGTGTCGCTGTTCATCGATGCTGACGAGCGGCAGATCGAAGCGTCCCGTCGCGTGGGGGCACCGGCCATCGAACTGCACACCGGTCGTTACGCGGATGCCGAGACGCCGACGCAAGTAGCTGAAGAGCTCAAGCGTGTGGCCGATGGCGTAGCGTTCGGTCTGGCCCAGGGTTTGATCGTTAATGCCGGTCATGGTCTGCATTACCACAACGTGGAAGCGGTCGCTGCGATCAAAGGCATCAACGAACTGAACATCGGCCATGCGCTGGTGGCGCATGCGTTGTTCGTCGGGTTCAAGTCGGCGGTGTCAGAGATGAAGGCGTTGATCCTGGCCGCTGCCAAAGCTTAGAAGCCAATCACAAAACCCTGTGGGAGCGAGCTTGCTCGCGATGAGGCCAGCACATTCAGCAGAGATGTTGACTGGCAGGCCGCCATCGCGAGCAAGCTCGCTCCCACATTTGGTTGTGGTGTCTGTTAAAGCTGCGGGGTTTCCTGACTCGGCTTGGTCTTGTCGACCCCCGGCACATGCAGGGTGCCCTCGGCAACCTGGTCGCCTTCAAGCTGCGGCTGTGTGACCCAGGTCAGGATGTCGTAGTAGCGACGGATGTTCGCCACGAAGTGCACCGGTTCGCCGCCCCGGGCATAGCCGTAGCGGGTTTTGCTGTACCACTTCTTCTCGGACAGCCGCGGCAGGATCTTCTTCACGTCCAGCCACTTGTCCGGGTTCAGCCCTTCCTTGGCCGCCAGTTTGCGCGCGTCATCCAGGTGACCGCTGCCAACGTTGTAGGCCGCCAGGGCAAACCAGGTGCGATCCGGTTCCTGGATCGAATCGTCCAGCTGTTCCTTCATGTAGGCCAGGTACTTGGCACCGCCCATGATGCTCTGTCTGGGGTCAAGGCGATTGGACACGCCCATGGCCTGTGCGGTGTTCTGGGTCAGCATCATCAGCCCGCGCACGCCGGTCTTCGAGGTGACGGCCGCTTGCCACAGGGATTCCTGATAACCGACCGCGGCCAACAGCCGCCAATCGACTTTCTCTGCCTTGGCGTACGTCTTGAAATGCTTCTCGTACTTGGGCAGCCGTTGCTGCAAGTGCTGGGCGAAGGTGTAGGCACCCACATAGCCGAGAACATCGACGTGCCCGTAATAGCGGTCCTTGAGCCGTTGCAGGGTGCCGTTCTTCTTGACCGTGTCGAGGTAGTCGTTGATTTCGTTCAGCAGGCTGTTGTCGTCGCCAGGCGCGACGGCCCAGCTTTGGTTGCTGGACGCGCCGAGGTCGAAAGCCACCCGTACGTTGGGGAAATAGACCTGGTTCATTGCGACTTCGTTGGAGTCGACCAGGGTCAGGTCGATCTGGTCTTCATCCACCATGCGCAACAGGTCGACGACTTCAACGGCGTCGGACTCTTCGTATTCGATACCGGGATATTTCTTTTTCAGCTCCGCCAATTGCCCGGCGTGGGTGCTGCCCTTGAGCACCATGATCTTCTTGCCCACCAGATCCTTGGCATCGGTCGGCCGCGATTGGCCGTTGCGATAGATGATCTGCGGGGTGACTTCCAGGTAAGAGTGGGAAAACCGCACCTGCTGCTTGCGTTGCTCGCTGCTGACCAGGCCGGCAGCAGCCAGCACCGGGCCGTTGGGCTTGCCCACCTGGTTGTACAGGTCGTCGAGGTTGTCGGCGGTTTCGATCTTGAGCTCGACCCCCAGATCATCGGCGAAGCGTTTCACCAGCTCGTATTCGAAGCCGGTTTCACCGTTGCGATCCTGGAAGTAGGTGGCGGGGCTGTTGCGGGTAACCACCCGCAGCACACCATCCTCCTTTACGCGCTCCAGTGTGTTGGGTTTATCAACACAGCCACTGAGCATCAGGAAGAGTCCGGTTGCGATCAGCCATTTGGCGAACCGCGGACGCAAAGCCGTTGGGGAAAACATCTGCGCAGTATACGCAAAGGACCACGAGCGCCATATCTCGACAGCGAAGGGCTTGTCTGTTAGAGGGTGAAAAACCGGCACGGAGCCCGCAGGAATGGGCTTTCACGGAACTTCATGACACAAAAAATAACCCCCGGCGCCTTGCCCGATGAGCCTGGGTTACGGCCCCGCAAAGGCGGCCCGACGTCCGGGTACAGCCGTGCGTACCGTTTCGGGTGATGTCGCGGCCTGTTTAGGCTAGAATGCACGGCCTCAAAGCACACCCCTTCCCGAGGCTGTCCCGAAGATGTTGATCCTGCGCGGCGCTCCTGCCCTTTCTGCCTTTCGCCACAGCAAACTCCTTGAGCAACTGAGCCAGAAGGTCCCGGCTGTCAGCGGCCTGTATGCTGAATTCGCTCACTTCGCCGAAGTTACCGGCGTCCTGACCGGCGACGAACAGCAGGTGCTCGCGCGCCTTCTGAAGTACGGCCCAAGTGTTCCGGTACAAGAGCCAACCGGTCGTCTGTTCCTGGTGTTGCCGCGTTTCGGCACCATTTCGCCGTGGTCCAGTAAAGCCAGCGACATCGCTCGCAACTGCGGCCTGACGAAAATCCAGCGCCTGGAACGCGGCATCGCTTTCTACGTCGCCGGTCAGTTCAGCGACGCCCAAGCGCAGCTGATTTCCGATGCGCTGCATGACCGCATGACCCAGATCGTCCTCGGCAACCTTGAACAGGCTGCCGGCCTGTTCAGCCACGCCGAGCCGAAGCCGCTGACCGCGATCGACGTGCTGGGCGGCGGCCGCGCCGCGCTGGAAAAAGCCAACACCGAGCTGGGCCTGGCTCTGGCCGAAGACGAAATCGACTACCTGGTCAACGCCTTCATCGGCTTGAAGCGCAACCCGCACGACATCGAACTGATGATGTTCGCCCAGGCGAACTCCGAGCACTGCCGTCACAAGATCTTCAACGCCAGTTGGGACATCGACGGTCAGAGCCAGGAAAAAAGCCTGTTCGGCATGATCAAGAACACCTACGTGATGCACAGCGAAGGTGTGCTTTCGGCTTACAAGGACAACGCTTCGGTGATCGTCGGTAACGTCGCCGGCCGTTTCTTCCCGGACCCTGAAACCCGCCAGTACGGCGCGGTGCAGGAACCGGTGCACATCCTGATGAAAGTCGAGACGCACAACCACCCGACCGCGATCGCCCCGTTCCCGGGTGCATCCACCGGGTCCGGTGGCGAGATCCGCGACGAAGGCGCCACCGGTCGCGGCGCCAAGCCCAAGGCTGGCCTGACCGGTTTCACCGTATCCAACCTGCAGATCCCGGGCTTCGAACAGCCGTGGGAAGTGCCGTACGGCAAACCTGAGCGCATCGTCACCGCGCTCGACATCATGATCGAAGGCCCACTGGGTGGCGCTGCGTTCAACAACGAATTCGGTCGTCCGGCCCTGACCGGTTACTTCCGTACCTTCGAACAGTCGATCACCACCCCGCGTGGCGACGAAGTTCGCGGCTACCACAAGCCAATCATGCTGGCCGGCGGCATGGGAAACATCCGTGCCGAACACGTACAGAAAGGCGAGATCACCGTTGGCTCCAAGCTGATCGTGCTCGGCGGCCCGGCAATGCTGATCGGCCTGGGCGGCGGCGCGGCTTCCTCCATGGCCACCGGCACCAGCTCGGCCGACCTGGACTTCGCTTCGGTACAGCGCGAAAACCCGGAAATGGAACGTCGCTGCCAGGAAGTCATCGACCGTTGCTGGCAATTGGGCGACAAAAACCCGATCAGCTTCATCCACGACGTCGGCGCGGGCGGTCTGTCGAACGCCTTCCCGGAACTGGTCAACGACGGCAACCGTGGTGGCCGCTTCGAACTGCGCAACATTCCAAACGACGAGCCGGGCATGGCCCCGCACGAAATCTGGAGCAACGAATCCCAGGAACGCTACGTTCTGGCAGTCGGCCCGGCTGACTTCGAACGCTTCCAGGCGATCTGCGAGCGTGAGCGCTGCCCATTCGCCGTCGTCGGCGAAGCCACTGCAGAGCCGCAACTGACGGTCACCGACAGCCACTTCGGCAACAGCCCGGTGGACATGCCGCTGGAAGTGCTGCTGGGCAAAGCCCCGCGCATGCACCGTTCGGCCGTTCGCGAAAACGAACTGGGCGACGATTTCGACCCGTCGACCCTGGAGATTGCAGACTGCGTCGAACGCGTTCTGCATCACCCGGCCGTGGCCAGCAAAAGCTTCCTGATCACCATCGGCGACCGCACCATCACCGGCCTCGTGGCCCGTGATCAGATGGTCGGCCCATGGCAGGTTCCGGTGGCCGACGTTGCCGTCACCGCGACCAGCTTCGACGTTTACACCGGTGAAGCCATGGCCATGGGCGAGCGTACTCCGTTGGCACTGCTGGACGCTCCGGCGTCGGGTCGCATGGCCATCGGCGAAACCCTGACCAACATTGCCGCTTCGCGCATCAAGAAGATCTCCGACATCAAGCTGTCGGCGAACTGGATGTCCGCTGCCGGTCACCCGGGCGAAGACGCGCGTCTGTACGACACCGTGAAAGCAGTCGGCATGGAACTGTGCCCGGACCTGGGTATCACCATTCCGGTGGGCAAGGACTCGATGTCCATGGCCACGCGCTGGAACGACGAAGGCGTCGACAAGACCGTGACTTCGCCGATGTCCCTGATCGTGACCGGTTTCGCGCCAGTGGCTGACATCCGTCAGACCCTGACGCCGGAACTGCGCATGGACAAGGGCACCACCGACCTGATCCTGATCGATCTGGGCCGTGGCCAGAACCGGATGGGCGCCTCGATCCTGGCCCAGGTTCACGGCAAGCTCGGCTCGCAAGCGCCGGACGTCGATGATGCCGAAGACCTGAAAGCCTTCTTCGCCGTGATCCAGGGCCTCAACGCCGACGGTCACCTGCTGGCTTACCACGACCGTTCCGACGGTGGTCTGCTGACAAGCGTGGTGGAAATGGCGTTCGCCGGCCACTGCGGCCTGAGCCTGAACCTCGACGGCCTGGCAGAGACTTCCGCCGACATCGCCGCAATCCTGTTCAACGAAGAACTGGGTGCGGTGATCCAGGTTCGCCAGGACGCTACCCCGGACATCCTCGCGCAGTTCAGCGCGGCTGGTCTGGGCGAGTGCGTGTCGGTGATCGGTCAGCCAATGAACAACGGCCAGATCAACATCACTTTCAACGGCGAAACCGTGTTCGAAGGTCAGCGCCGTCTGCTGCAACGTCAGTGGGCTGAAACCAGCTACCAGATCCAGCGTCTGCGTGATAACGCCGACTGCGCCGAACAAGAGTTCGACGTGCTGCTGGAAGAAGACAACCCGGGCCTGAGCGTCAAGCTGAGCTACGACGTCAACCAGGACGTCGCCGCGCCTTACATCAAGAAAGGCATTCGCCCACAGGTTGCCGTACTGCGTGAGCAGGGCGTCAACGGTCAGGTGGAAATGGCGGCTGCATTCGACCGCGCCGGTTTCAACGCGATCGACGTGCACATGAGCGACATTCTGGCCGGCCGTGTCGACCTGAACGAGTTCAAAGGTCTGGTCGCTTGCGGTGGTTTCTCCTACGGCGACGTACTCGGTGCCGGCGAAGGCTGGGCCAAGTCCGCGCTGTTCAACAGCCGCGCTCGCGATGCGTTCCAGGGTTTCTTCGAACGTAACGACAGCTTCACCCTCGGCGTGTGCAACGGTTGCCAGATGATGTCCAACCTGCACGAACTGATCCCGGGCAGCGAGTTCTGGCCGCACTTCGTGCGTAACCGTTCCGAGCAGTTCGAAGCGCGCGTGGCGATGGTTCAGGTCCAGGAGTCGAACTCGATCTTCCTGCAGGGCATGGCCGGTTCGCGCATGCCAATCGCCATCGCTCACGGTGAAGGTCATGCCGAATTCGCCAGCGAAGAAGCGTTGCTCGAAGCCGACCTGTCGGGTTGCGTAGCGATGCGTTTCGTCGACAACCACGGCAAGGTCACCGAAAACTACCCGGCCAACCCGAACGGCTCGCCGCGCGGGATCACCGGTTTGACCAGCCGTGACGGTCGCGTGACCATCATGATGCCGCACCCGGAGCGTGTGTTCCGCGCGGTGCAGAACTCGTGGCGTTCGGAAGACTGGAACGAAGACGCACCTTGGATGCGTATGTTCCGTAATGCTCGAGTCTGGGTAAACTAAAAGCGGGTGAACCAAGCGGTGTATAAGCTCAGCTTCTTTGTTCCCGACAGCCATGTCGAGGTGGTCAAGAGCGCCGTATTCGCTGCCGGTGGCGGGCGGATCGGGGCTTATGACCACTGCGCGTGGCAGGTGTCGGGCCTGGGCCAGTTTCGCCCTCTGGATGGCAGTCAGCCGTTTATTGGGGAAGCGGGGCAGGTCGAACAGGTCGAGGAATGGAAGGTTGAGCTGGTGGTGGCGGATGAGTTGATCGTGGCCGTGGTGGCTGCGTTGAAACTCAGCCATCCCTATGAGACGCCGGCTTATGAGGTGTGGCGGCTGGAGGATTTCTGATCTTTCTGGCTGCTGAAATGAGAAACCCGCTGAAGTGATATCAGCGGGTTTTTTATTGCCAGGAGTTTTTGGTGTTCGGGAGGGCCTCTTCGCGAGCAGGCTCGCTCCCACAGTGATGCGGTGTTCACAAGTCCAATGTGGGAGCGAGCCTGCTCGCGAAGGCGGACTATCAGGCGCCAACAATCTAAACCTTGGCACTCACCTCAGTGCGATTAACCAACGCCTCCAGCGCAGCACTCAAACTCGCCGCCTTGTCGCCAACCAACAGATGCCAGACCCCGCCCTCCAACTGACTGACACCCTGGCAACCCAGCGCCTTCAAGTCACACTCCGACAATGTTTTGCCATCCGCCAGTTGCAGGCGAATGCGGGTCATCGCAATGCAATCCATTTGCAGCACATTATTGCTACCGCCCAGGGCATTCAGCCATTGCTGCGCGTGCGCTGTGGCCACGGCGGCAGGTTTCGGCGTATCGACAACGGCTGCAGGGGTAGAGACCAGGGCCCGGCCCAACGCAGGCATCGCCAACCGGATCTCATCGGCAATGCTGTCCGCCATCGGCCCGACGACCACTTGCAAGCTGCCGCCCTTGCCCGGACGAACCACCGCCATCGCACCCAGTGCTTTCAAATCTGCGTCCGAAGCCTTGTTGCGATCCACCATGTCCAGGCGCAGCCGCGTGGTGCATGCCCCCACGGTGATCAGGTTCTGCGCACCACCCAGCGCCTTGATGTAAGCCCCGGCACGCTCGTGCTCGGCGATCGCCACCTTGTCGCCCGTCGGTACGTCTTCACGCCCGGGCGTCTTGAGGTTGAACCGGCGAATACAGAAATCAAATACCACGTAATAGATCACCGCATACGCCAGTCCCACCGGGAGCACCAACCAGCCATTGGTGGATTTGCCCCAGCCCAGAATCATGTCGATGAAGCCGCCGGAGAAGGTAAAGCCGAGGTGGATGTTCAGCAGGTTGGTGACCGCCATGGACAGACCGGTCAGCAACGCATGCAGCACATACAGCAGCGGTGCGAGGAACATGAAGGCAAATTCGATCGGTTCGGTGACCCCGGTCAGAAACGAAGTCAGGGCCATGGACAGAAAAATCCCGCCCATGATTTTGCGCCGTTCCGGCAAGGCGTTGCGGTACATCGCCAGGCATGCGGCGGGCAGGCCGAAGATCATCATCGGGAACATGCCGGTCATGAACTGGCCGCCTTTCGGATCGCCCGCAAAGTAGCGCGACAGGTCGCCGGTGACGATGGCGCCGGTGGTCGGGTCGGTGAAGTTGCCGAAGACGAACCAGGCCATGTTGTTGAGGATGTGGTGCAGGCCGGTGACGATCAGCAGCCGGTTGAACACGCCGAAGATGAACGCGCCGAAGCTGCCGCTCTCCATCATGAGCGTGCCGAAACCGTTGATGCCGTGCTGGATCGGCGGCCAGATCAGGCCGAAGATCACGCCCAGGCCGACGGCGGCGAACCCGGTAACGATCGGCACGAAGCGCCGGCCACCGAAGAACGCCAGGTATTCCGGCAGCTTGATGTCCTTGAAGCGGTTGTACAGTGCGCCGGCCATCAGGCCGCTGACAATCCCGGCGAGCATGCCCATGTTGATGCTCGCGTCGAGCACCTTGAGGGTTGAGATCATCACCAGGTAGCCAATGACCCCGGCCAGACCTGCGGTGCCGTTGTTGTCCTTGGCAAAACCGACCGCGATACCGATGGCAAAGATCATCGCCAGGTTGGCGAAGATCACCTGGCCGGCGTCGTGGATGATTGCGATGTTCAGCAGATCGGTATCGCCCAGACGCAGCAGTAGTCCTGCAATCGGCAGGATCGCGATCGGCAGCATCAATGCGCGGCCGAGGCGCTGCAGACCTTCGATGAAGTATTGGTACATGGCGGATCTCCCTGGATTTTTTTCGTTATTGTTCAGCTCAGAGGCCAGTGTTGGTGACAGGCGTGACGCACCGCGCTGGCGCTGCTCAGCTTGAGCAGGTCCTGGCTGATGCGTCGGCATTCGGCGGCATCGAGGTGACGGACGCGATCCTTGATTTCACCGATCTGCACCGGGCTCACCGACAATTCGCTGACCCCCAGGCCGATCAGTACCGGTGTGGCCAGCGGATCAGAGGCGAGTGCGCCGCAGACCCCCACCCAACGGTCATGCACCGCGGCACCGGCGCAGGTCTGGGCGATCAGCCGCAGCAATGCCGGGTGCAGGGCGTCGACCCGCGAAGCGAGGCCGGCGTGATCGCGGTCCATGGCCAGGGTGTACTGCGACAAATCGTTGGTGCCGATGGACAGGAAGTCCGCATGCCCGGCCAGCTGCTCGGCCAACAGCGCGGCGGCCGGCACTTCGATCATCACCCCCAGTTCCGGGCGCTGAGTCAGCTCAAGCTCAATGCACAGGGCGTCGAGGCGCTGGCGGATGTGCAGCAGTTCATCGACTTCGGTGACCATCGGCAGCAGGATCCGGCAGCGCGACAGCGGGCAGACATGCAGCAGTGCGCGCAGCTGCTGATCCAGCAGTTCCGGCCGAACCTGGGCCAGGCGGATGCCGCGCAAACCCAGTACCGGATTCGCTTCGGCTGGCAGAGGCAGATAGTCGAGTTGCTTGTCACCGCCGACGTCGATGGTGCGGATGATTACTGGCTTGTCGCCCATGGCGTCCAGCACGGCTTGATAGGCAACGCGCTGCTCCTCTTCATCCGGCGCGGTGTTGCGGTCCACAAACAGGAATTCGGTGCGCAGCAGGCCAACGCCGTCGGCGCCATTGGCCAGTGCGTCAGCCGCTTCAGTGCTGGAGGCGACGTTGGCGGCGACTTCGATCTGCAAGCCGTCTCGGGTCAGCGCCGGGGTGTGCGCCTGGGCCTGTTGCTCTGCGCGGCGTTGGCGATGATCGAGTTGTGCCTGATGGACCTGCGCCAGGCGTTCGGCATTCGGCATCAGTTCGAGACGTCCGCTATCGGCATCCAGCACCACGGATTGACCTTGCGCCTGATCCAGCAGCGTCGCGCCCAATGCCACCAGGCATGGCAAGCCTTTGCCCCGGGCGAGAATCGCCACATGGGAAGTCGCGCCACCTTCGGCCATGCACAACCCGGCGACGCCTTGCTGGCTGAGTTGCAACAGGTCGGACGGGGTCAGTTCATGCGCCGCGATGATGGCTCCGGCCGGCACGTCGTAATGCCAGGTTTCACCCAGCAGGGCACGCAGCACCCGTTGCTTGAGATCGCGCAGGTCGTTGGCGCGTTCGGCCAACAGTGTGCTGCCCAGTTGCTGCAGCATGTCGCACTGCGCGTCGATCGATTGGCTCCAGGCATGGGTCGCGGCCATGCCTTGGTCGATGTAGAGGTTGGCGGCGTCGAGCAATGCCGGGTCTTCGAGCAACGCGAGGTGGGCGGCGAAGATCGCTTCTTCGTCGCTGTTCTTGTGCTTTTTGGCTTCGGCCAGGGTGTGGCCGATTTCACTGCGCACCTGGCTCAGTGCAGTGTCGATGGCTGACAGTTGTTGCTCGGGATCATGGTTGCCGGCGTCCACCGGCAAGCTGATCGCGGTCAAGCGAAACAACGGCCCGCCGACCAGGCCGGGTGCGGCGCAAACCCCGTGCAGCACGCCCGCTTCAGCCGTACGTCTGCGCGCTGAGATCGCGGTTGGCGCCGCGGCGTGGCCATCCTCGGCCAATGCTGTGGACAATGCGACCAACAATGCTTGCAAGGCTGCTTCGGCGTCCGGACCCTGGCAGCTGACCTGGACCTCGTCCTGTTCACCGACAGCCAGCCCCATCATCCCGATCAAGCTGTCACAGGTCGCCGATTTGCCGGCGAAATGCAGCCGGGATTTACTCTTGAAACCTTGTGCCGTCTGCCGAATCAGCGCCGCCGGCCGGGCATGTAATCCGCCACGATGGGCGACGCGGATGTGGCCGTGGATTTCTTCCCCCGACAACGCCACTTCAGCCTGCGCCGCCGAGGCGTGTCGGCGAATGATGTGCAGCAGCGGTTCGCCAACCTTGACCGATTTCAAGGTGATCGGCCGCGCCTGAAAGTCCTGGCTATTGGTCAGAATCATCAGACTGACCAGGCTTTTGCACTGCTGCGCGACCTGGTCCAGGTCATAGCGCAACAGCGGCTGGCCATTGGCGACTCGCGCGCCTTCCTTGACCAGCATGGAGAAGCCTTTGCCTTGTAACTCGACCGTGTCCAGGCCCAGGTGCAGCAACAATTCGGCACCATTGTCAGCTCGCAAAGTGACGGCGTGGCCGGTGCGGGCGACGTGCACCACGACGCCGGCGCAAGGGGCGTGAAGCGTGTCGTTCAGCGGATCGATGGCGATGCCGTCACCCATGGCGCCGCTGGCGAACACCGCGTCCGGGACTTTGGCGAGCGTGAGCACCGGGCCGCTGAGCGGGGCGCTGAGGGTCAGCTCTTTATTGTTGTTGTGCATGGCTCGGTCTCATCAATAAAAACTACGGTTCGGATCAACACGTCCCTTTCGGATCAACTCGCCCCTGTAGGAGCGAGCTTGCTCGCGAAGGACTTCAGGACAACGCGCCCCCTGTAGGAGCGAGCTTGCTCGCGGAGGATTCGAGTGCAGCGCGTTTATTCAGGAAGAACGCGTTATCGTTAACGTCCTTCGCGAGCAAGCTCGCTCCTACAGGGTTATTTTCTTGCCATTCGAATCAGTGGGTGCGGGTGACTTTGCTCAAGTGGCGTGGCTGGTCCGGGTCCATGCCTCGGGCGACCGCCAGGCCGGCGGCCATGACATAGAAGCTTTGGATCGCCAGGATCGGATCGAGGGCTGGATGTTCGGCACAGGTCAGGGTCAGGTCGCGTTCGGCGATGTCTTCGGGCGCGGCCAGCAATACCCGGGCACCGCGTTGGCGCATGTCGGCGGCGAGGCTCAATAAGCCAGACTGCTCGGCGCCGCGCGGGGCGAATACCAGCAATGGGTAGTGCTCGTCGATCAGGGCCATCGGACCATGACGGACTTCGGCACTGCTGAAGGCTTCGGCCTGGATTGCCGAGGTTTCCTTGAATTTCAGTGCGGCTTCCTGGGCGATGGCGAAACCGGCGCCACGGCCGATCACCATCAGGCGCTGGCAATCGCGCAAGGCGTCGATGGCCAGGCTCCAGTCCTGTTGTGCCGCGTCGCGCAGGCCTGCCGGCAGGGCCAGGCCTGCTTCCAGCAGCTCCCCGTCTTCTTTCCAGTGCGCGATCAGTCGGGCACTGGCGCTGAGGGTGGCAATGAAACTCTTGGTCGCGGCGACGCTGCTTTCAGTGCCAGCACACAGCGGCAGGCTGAATTCGCAGGCCGCTTCCAGTGGCGAGCTCTCGGCGTTGACCATCGAAATGCTCAGGGCGCCGCGCTTGCGCAGCAGGCGCAGGCTGTTCACCAGATCCGGACTTTGCCCGGATTGCGAGAAAGCGAAAGCCACCTGGCCGCTGACCTTCAACGGTGCCTGCTGCATGGTCACCACCGACATCGGCAATGACGCTACCGGAATGCCCAACTGCTGCATGGTCAGGTAGGCGAAGTAACTGGCTGCGTGGTCGGAGCTGCCGCGGGCGACAGTCATTGCCACTTGCGGCGGCTGACGACGCAGGCGCCCGGCGATCTCGATCATCTGCGGGTCGAGCTGTTGCAGTTGGGCTTGCACGGCCTCGAACGAGGACAGCGCCTCTTCAAGCATTTTTGAAGTCAATGTCTTCTCCTTCGACCATGACGGCGGTCAGTGTGAGTGAGCGATCGAGCCGCACACAGTCGGCCCAGCTGCCAGGGGCAAGGCGGCCGCGTTCTTGCAGGCCGAGGTAGTCGGCGGGGAATTGCGAAAGACGTTGCGAGGCTTCGGTGATCGGCAGGCCGATCTTCACCAGGTTGCGCAGGGCCTGATCCATGGTCAGGGTGCTGCCGGCCAAGGTGCCATCGGGCAAGCGCACGCCGCCCAGGCATTTGGTGACGGTGTGGCTGCCGAGTTTGTATTCACCGTCGGGCATGCCGGCCGCGGCGGTGGAATCGGTGACGCAATACAGGCACGGGATCGAGCGCAGGGCTACGCGGATGGCACCGGGGTGCACGTGCAGCAAGTCCGGAATCAGCTCGGCGTATTTGGCGTGGGCCAGGGCCGCGCCGACGATGCCCGGCTCGCGGTGATGCAGCGGGCTCATGGCGTTGTACAAGTGGGTGAAGCTGGTCGCGCCGGCCTCCAGCGCCGCCACACCTTCCTCGTAGCTGCCGAGGGTGTGGCCGATTTGCATGCGTACGCCGCGATGGCTGAGGGCGCGGATCAAGCTATCGTGCCCGGCGATTTCCGGGGCGATGGTGATCACCCGGATCGGTGCCAGGGCCAGGTATTGCTCGACTTCGGCCATCAACGCGGTGTGGGCGAAGTTCGGTTGGGCGCCGAGTTTGCCGGGATTGATGTACGGGCCTTCCAGATGCACGCCGAGTACCCGGGCACTGCCTTTCGGGCGCTGTTCGCAGAACTCGCCGAGGTCCTTGAGCACCCGCGAGATTTCGTCGTTCGGCGCAGTCATGGTGGTGGCCAGCAGCGAGGTCGTGCCAAACCGTACGTGGGTCCTGGTGATGGTCTCGAAGGCGGGCGCGCCTTCCATGATGTCTTTGCCGCCGCCGCCGTGAACGTGCAGGTCGATGAAGCCCGGCAGCAGGTAGGGCAGGTCGTTGTCCGCCGGATCGCAGGGCTGGCCTTCGATCGACACGACCTTGCCGTGTCGGTGAATCAGCCGGCCGCGAACCCAGCCGTGGGCGGTGAGGATGTTGTCTTCGGACATGATCGGTTCTCGTTCAGCGGCGTGGCTTATCAGCGGTGGAGCTCTTTATCTACGGAGCTCTTTATCTGCGAAGCTCTGCGACAAAATCGTAGTAGTCGTTGCGGCAATAGGTGTCGGTGACTTCGATCGGTGTGTTGTCTTCCATGTAGCCGACGCGGGTCATCAGCAGCATCGCGGTGCCGGGGGCGATGCCCACCAGCGCGGCGAATTCGTCCGAGGCATTGATCGCCTGGATGTGCTGCAGGGCGCGGACCACCGGTTTGCCGATGCCATCGAGGTATTCGTAGAGGGAATCGCCCACCGCTTGCGGCCGGGGAATGATCGTGGCGGGCAGGGTGCTCATCTCGATCGCCATGACCGTGTCATCGGCTTTGCGCAGGCGCTTGAGCCGCGCGACCTTGTCGTTGGGCGAGAGGCCCAGGCGAATCAGCTCTTCGTGGGTCGGCGGGGTGATTTCCCGCTCCAGCCATTGCGAGCCGGGGACAAAGCCCTTGAGCCGCAACATCTCGCTGAACCCTGAAAGGCGCGACAGCGGCTGTTCCAGACGCGGGGTGATGAAGGTGCCGGAACCCTGGCTGCGCCGGATCAACCCCTGTTCGAACAGCACTTCCAGTGCCTTGCGTGCCGTGACGCGGGAGATGCCCAGCGTTTCGCTGAGATTGCGCTCCGACGGCATGGCCTGTTCGGCTTTCCACTGGCCGGCATGGATCGCCGCTTCCAGATTGCGCGCCAGTTGCAGGTACAACGGCGTGGGCTGGGTATCGTCAGGGCGTAGGGCCTGGAGGTCATTCATATCAGGTGTCCGATGCGGATATTGGAGTGTTGTCGCCCGGTAATGCTGCGAAAACTAATACCACTTGAATACCATGTCAATCAGACCACTTTATTGTAAGCGCGTGAAATCCTGCCCTTGAGGCTGGGCGCAAGTGCGGTTGGTCTTAAGTGGTATTAGAGGTTGGGAGTTTGATAGCACAGATCGCAGCCCGCGATTACTTCTACCGGGGCAATTGGTATCTACCTGGCGTCAGTCGCCGCAGGCTGCGATTTTTTGAAATTATTTTTCGGTGAGCGACCGAAGGCGGCCAAGTGATCGCTCCCAGGCAGAGCGTGGAACGATCACAGGAGGGAATTAGGGACGAATCTCGATCATCGTGCCATCCGGCACCAGTCCCCAGACCTCGCGCATGTCCATGTTACGCATGGCGATGCAGCCGTCGGTCCAGTCCAGGGTGTGAAACAGGTCTTCGGGGTTTTCTTCGGAGTCCGGGGTGCCGTGGATCATGATCATGCCGCCGGGCTCGACGCCTTCGCGCCGGGCGCGGGCGGAGTCGCTGATGTTCGGGTAGGAAATGTGCATCGACAGGTTGAAGCGGTCGCTGGTCTTGCGCCAGTCCAGCCAATAAAAACCTTCAGGCGTGCGTTTGTCGCCTTCCATGAGTTTCGGGCCGACCGGTCTTTTTCCCAGTGAAATGCGATAGGTCTTGAGCGGCTTGCCGTCTTTGATCAATTGCAGTTGGTGGGCGGATTTGAGCACCAGGACTTTTTCGACGACTTTGCCGTCCAGGGTTTCCGCTGTGGAGGCCTGGGAAACAGTGATGAACGACAGACAAAACACGGCAAGCAACCAGCGCATTGAAACGATATCCCTGAAAGGTGTCGCGACTATTTTATTTATAGAAGGTTTTTTAACGGATGGCAGGTTGAACGAGCGGCGGGATCGATTCGGACCGCACGGGGTATATCTCGGTCCGCCGGTCTGCGAAGTAGCATTCTAGGGTACGGCCTACCGTACGGAAAGCCAGCTCGGACCAAGGGATGTCGACTTCTTCGAACAGCGCCACCTCCAGGCTTTCGGGACCGGCGGAAAAATCCAGATCCGCCAGCTCCGCACGAAAGAACACGTGCACCTGACTGATATGCGGCACATCGATCAAGGTATAGATGCTCAGGTTACGCACCCGGGCACAGGCCTCTTCTGCGGTCTCGCGAATCGCCGCCTGCTCGATGGTCTCGCCGTTCTCCATGAAACCGGCCGGCAGGGTCCAGTAACCGAGCCGCGGTTCGATGGCGCGCCGGCACAGCAACACCTTCGAGCCCCAGACCGGCACACAACCGGCGACGATATTGGGGTTCTGGTAATGAATCGTATGACAGCTGTCGCAGACATAACGCAGGCGCGAATCGCCTTCTGGAATGCGTTGGGTCACCGGGTTGCCGCACTGACTGCAAAATTTCATGCTTGGGTTCCTGAATGCTGTGCCTATCTTGGCGTGCGGCGGTGTCTGTCGGCAAGTTGTCGTTTAGCGACATGCAGCGGTTATGGGGTTGGGCGGCCGGTTCGATTGGTGCATGATGCGAGGTAGAGAATAAATCGAGAAGTCTCATGCTGGACGAGCTATTGCATCGAGTAAGCAACCACACTCCACGCAAACTGGAAACCGATAGCCGTTTCCCTGAAGCCGCGGTACTGGTGCCCATTACTCGCAGTGATGAACCGGAACTGGTCCTGACCCTGCGCGCCAGCGGGCTCTCGACCCATGGCGGTGAAGTCGCTTTCCCCGGCGGTCGCCGCGACCCCGAAGACCCGGACCTTGTTTTCACCGCCCTGCGCGAAGCCGAAGAAGAAATCGGCCTGCCACCGGGGCTGGTCGAAGTGATCGGCCCGCTGAGCCCGCTGATCTCCCTGCATGGCATCAAGGTCACGCCTTATGTCGGCGTGATTCCGGACTTCGTCGAATACCAGGCCAACGATGCCGAGATTGCCGCGGTGTTCAGCGTACCTCTGGAATTCTTCCGCAAGGACCCGCGCGAACATACTCACCGCATCGATTACCAGGGCCGCAGTTGGTACGTGCCGAGTTATCGTTATGGCGAGTACAAGATCTGGGGCCTGACCGCGATCATGATTGTCGAGTTGATCAACCTGCTTTATGACGCCAGAATCAGTCTGCACCAACCGCCCAAGAGTTTTACCAACACCTGAAGCCATCGTTCGAAATGGCCTGAACCTGTTTTGCGAAGTGAGCCTGCCTGAGCCTCGAGGGAAACAACGATGAAATACCGCCTGGGCGACGCTCGCGTCGAAACCCATCCACAAAGCTGGGTCGCACCCAACGCCGTGCTGGTCGGCAAGGTCAAGCTGGAAGAGGGCGCCAACGTCTGGTTCAACGCCGTGCTGCGTGGCGACAATGAATTGATCCTGATCGGCAAGAACAGCAACGTGCAGGATGGCACGGTGATGCACACTGACATGGGCTACCCGCTGACCATCGGTACCGGCGTGACCATCGGCCACAACGCCATGCTCCACGGTTGCACCGTCGGTGATTACAGTCTGATCGGGATCAACGCGGTGATACTCAATGGCGCGAAAATCGGCAAGAACTGCATCATCGGCGCCAACTCGCTGATCGGCGAAGGCAAGGAAATTCCGGACGGTTCGCTGGTCAAGGGGTCGCCCGGCAAGGTGGTTCGCGAGTTGACCGACGCACAGAAGAAGATGCTCGAGGCCAGTGCCGCCCACTATGTGCATAACGCCCAGCGTTATGCCCGCGATCTGGTCGAGCAGGAACAATGACAACGCCCGAACGCCCGGTCCGCTCGCCCTGTGTGAATATCTGTGCGCTGGACGAGGACGATGTCTGCACCGGGTGCCAGCGCACGGTCGAAGAGATCACACGCTGGAGCCGGATGGACAACGAGGAGCGGCGCAGAGTGTTGGGGTTGTGTCACGAACGGGCAAAATCCAGCGGGATTCTCTGGATGGTCGGGGCAAAGCCGGGGAATTGAGGTGCGGCCCTCCTGTAGGAGCGAGCTTGCTCGCGAAAAACCCCAAGACGCCGCTATGAACCCGGTTTTACGCGTTATCGTTGTCGATCTTCGCGAGCAAGCTCGCTCCTGCAGGAATTACCCTGTGCCATTTGGCCGTGATTCGCACCGCCATGGGCTCGAAGTTCGCCGGTGTGACCGCCGTGTGGCTGATCATGGCCTGGTGCTTGCGCCAACAGGCTGTCGCCGGCTGAAGCCAAAGCTTCTGGTTCATGTAAAATGCCGCGCTTTCTCCCCATGGGAAGCGCGCCAGGCGCGACGCGACCCTCGATGATCCGCTTCTTGAGGACCTGAGATGACCCGTATCGGAACTCCATTGTCGCCAACCGCGACCCGCGTATTGCTGTGTGGCTGTGGCGAGTTGGGCAAGGAAGTGGTGATCGAGCTGCAGCGCCTGGGCGTTGAAGTGATTGCCGTGGATCGCTACGCCAACGCGCCGGCCATGCAGGTTGCCCATCGCAGCCACGTGATCAATATGCTCGACGGCGCGGCCCTGCGTGCCGTGATCGAAGCCGAGAAGCCGCACTTCATTGTGCCGGAAATCGAAGCCATCGCCACCACGACCCTGGTCGAGCTGGAAGCCGAAGGCTTCACCGTGATCCCGACCGCGCGCGCCGCGCAACTGACCATGAACCGCGAAGGCATCCGTCGCCTGGCCGCCGAAGAGCTGGACCTGCCGACTTCGCCCTACCACTTCGCCGACACCTTCGAGGCCTACAGCAAGGCTGTCCAGGACCTGGGCTTCCCGTGCGTGGTCAAGCCGGTGATGAGTTCCTCGGGCAAGGGCCAGAGCCTGCTGCGCAGCGCCGATGATGTGCAGAAGGCCTGGGATTACGCTCAAGAAGGCGGTCGCGCCGGCAAAGGTCGCGTCATCATCGAAGGCTTCGTCGACTTCGACTACGAAATCACCCTGCTGACCGTGCGCCACGTCGGTGGCACGACGTTCTGCGCGCCAGTCGGTCATCGTCAGGAGAAGGGCGACTACCAGGAATCCTGGCAACCGCAGGCCATGAGCCCGGTGGCGCTGGCGGAATCCGAACGCGTGGCCAAAGCGGTCACCGAAGCCCTGGGCGGTCGTGGCCTGTTTGGCGTCGAGCTGTTCATCAAGGGCGATCAGGTGTGGTTCAGCGAAGTGTCGCCGCGTCCGCATGACACCGGCCTGGTGACGTTGATTTCCCAGGATCTGTCGCAGTTTGCGCTGCACGCACGGGCGATCTTGGGCCTGCCGATTCCACTGATCCGTCAGTTCGGTCCATCGGCTTCGGCGGTGATTCTGGTGGAAGGGCAGTCGACTCAGACAGCTTTCGCCAATCTCGGTGCTGCGTTGAGCGAGCCGGACACGGCGTTGCGTCTGTTTGGCAAGCCTGAGGTCAATGGCCAGCGCCGGATGGGTGTGGCGTTGGCGCGGGATGAGTCGATTGAAGCAGCTCGTGCAAAAGCGACCCGTGCTTCTCAGGCTGTTGTAGTCGAGCTGTAACCGAGGCGCGGCAATCGCTAGCAGGCTAGCTCCCACAGGGTAATTGGTTGGTCACAGATTTTGTGTACACCCAATTTCCATGTGGGAGCCAGCCTGCTGGCGATGCTTCTGATTCAGGCCACCCGATTCAAATCGTTATTACGCGTTTCCTTCAAGCACAGCACAGCAATCAAACTCAACACCGCCGCCCCCGACACATACCCGCCGACATAACTCAAACCACCCATCGCCACCAGTTTCTGCGCAAAGAACGGCGCCGCCGAGGCCCCGACGATCCCGCCCAGGTTGTAGGCTGCCGAAGCGCCGGTATAACGCACGTGGGTCGGAAACAGCTCTGGCAGCAGCGCACCCATCGGCGCAAAGGTCACGCCCATCAGAAACAGCTCGATGCACAGGAACAGCGCCACGCCCCAGGTCGAACCCTGGGTCAGCAGCGGTTCCATCAAGAACCCGGACAGGATCGCCAGCACCCCGCCGATGATCAGCACCGGCTTGCGCCCGTAACGGTCGCTGGCCAGGGCCGACAACGGCGTCGCCGCGGCCATGAACAGTACGGCGAAGCACAGCAGCGCGAGGAAGGTTTCGCGGGTGTAGCCGAGCGTCGACACGCCATAGCTCAGGGAAAATACCGTCGAGATGTAAAACAGCGCATAGCACACCACCATCGCCCCGGCACCCAGCAACATCGGCGCCCAGTACTGGCTGAACAGCTCGACCAGCGGAATCTTCACCCGTTCCTGACGAGCCATGGCATTGGCGAATACTGGCGTTTCGTGAAGCTTGAGGCGCACGTACAGACCCACCATCACCAGCGCGGCGCTGAGCAGGAAGGGGATCCGCCAGCCCCACGAGCGGAACTGCTCGTCGTCAAGGGTCATAGCGAGGGTCAGGAACAGCCCGTTAGCCGCCAGGAAGCCGATCGAGGGGCCCAGCTGCGGGAACATGCCGAACCAGGCGCGTTTGCCCTTGGGTGCATTTTCCGTCGCCAGCAGCGCTGCGCCGCCCCATTCACCCCCCAATCCCAGGCCCTGACCGAAGCGCAGCACGCAGAGCAGGATCGGCGCCCAGGCCCCGATGCTGTCGTAACCCGGCAGTACGCCGATCAGCGTGGTGCATACGCCCATCAACAGCAGCGAAGCGACCAGGGTCGATTTGCGCCCGATGCGATCACCGAAGTGGCCGAACAGTGCCGAGCCCAATGGGCGTGCCAGGAACGCGATCCCGAAGGTCAGGAAGGCAGACAGCATCTGGGCCGTACCGGAAGTCTGCGGAAAGAACACCGGGCCGATCACCAGTGCAGCCGCAGTGGCATAGACGTAGAAGTCGTAGAACTCGATGGCGGTGCCGATGAAGCTCGCGGTGGCCACCCGGGTGGCGGAGTTCGTCGGTTGCGCAGGCGTGGTGTCGTTATAAGTCGTGCTGGTCGTCATGCGGTTATCCCTGACAGTCATGTGCCCCAGTGGAGCGAATTATTATGGTCGAACACCCAGGGATGTGGGTTTGAAGCGGAGTGCGGGTAGCACGGGGGTGGGGCGGGGCTTGGGTAAGCGGATCGATTATAGGAAGGTGGCTAACGATCGAACAAGTGGCCAAAGGCTTGCGATGGCTTTTGTGGCGAGGGAGCTTGCTCCCGCTCGGGCGCGCAGCGGCCGCAAAAAGGCTGGGTTGGTGCTGTCAGGATAATCGCGGCGTCTGTGATCGGGACTGCTTCGCACTCCAGCGGGAGCAAGCTCCCTCGCCACAGGGGATGTGTCAGGGGTCAGATAACCACTGGAACTGAACTGGTATGCCAGATCAACACACGGGTAACGCGGTTGTCCTCGGTTTCGAGGATTTCCAGTCGATAACGGCCGATCTTCAGGCATACCGCGCTGTCCGGAATCGTCTCCAGCGCCTCGGTGACCAACCCGTTGAGGGTTTTCGGGCCGTCACTGGGCAGGTGCCAGCCCAGGCTCTTGTTCAGGTCGCGGATCGACGCCGCGCCATCAATGACCAGGCGCCCATCGGCCTGCGGATGAATATGCGGGTTGTCCAGACTGTGCTGGCTTTCGAACTCGCCGACGATTTCTTCGAGAATGTCTTCCAGGGTCACGATGCCGAGCACTTCACCGTACTCGTCGACCACCATGCCCAGGCGCCGCTGCTGTTTGTGGAAATTGAGCAGCTGCAGCTGCAGCGGGGTGCTTTCCGGCACGAAGTACGGCTCATGGCTGGCCGCCAGCAAGTCTTCCAGCGTCAGGCGCCCATCGGGTAGCAAGTGACGGATCTGCCGGGTGTTGAGCACGGCTTCGACCTGGTTGATATCACTGTGGAACACCGGCAGGCGGGTCCGTCTGTTGTGGCGCAGCTGTTCGACGATTTCCTCGATGGAATCATCGAGGTTGATCCCGTCAACGTCACTGCGCGGTACCAGAATGTCGTTGACCGTGATGTTGTCCAGCGCATGGATGCCCGACAAAGGGTGCGGACGACAGGCCGCCTGTTCGTGATCGTCGCGCCGCTCGCTCGGTGCCTCGTCTTCACTCTTGTGCACCACTTTGGCTTTGCGGGCGAACGGGCGCATCAGTAACTGGCTGATGCCATTGAGCAGCCAGGCGGCCGGGTAGATTATTTTCAGCGGCGCGCCGAGCAAGGTGTTGCCCAGGGCCAGGACCGCGTCGGGGTAGCGAGCGGCAAGGGTGCGCGGCAGGTAATCGGCAAACACCAGCAGCAGGGCCCCAGCCCCCAGGCATGCCACCCACGGACCGTTTTGCGCCCAGGTGAAAATCGCCAGCAAGGTGCTGATGACGACCACCAATGCACGACACAGGGTGTTGCAGAGGATCAGGCTGTTCAGCGCAAAACTCAGCTTGGCCACCGGTTTGTCGCTTGAGCGGGTGGCAGTGCGCCGGGCCAGCAAGTGTTGTTGTGCCGCTTCGATGGCGGTAAACAGCCCCGACCATAAAATCAGCAGGGCCATTACTGCGAGCATCGGCCCGATGGGCAAGTCGTCCATTAGTGCGGCCCGTCAGATGTGCAGGATGTATTCACGGACCAGCTTGCTGCCGAAATACGCCAGCATCAGCAGGCAGAAACCGGCGAGGGTCCAGCGAATGGCCTTGTGTCCGCGCCAGCCGAGGCGGTTGCGCCCCCAGAGCAGCACGCTGAAGACGATCCAGGCCAGGCACGCCAGCAACGTCTTGTGCACCAGGTGCTGGGCAAACAGGTTGTCGACGAACAGCCAGCCAGAGATCAGCGACAGCGACAACAGGGTCCAGCCAGCCCAGAGGAAGCCAAACAGCAGGCTTTCCATGGTTTGCAGGGGCGGGAAGTTCTTGATCAGCCCGGAGGGGTGCTTGTGCTTGAGCTGATGGTCTTGAACCAACAGCAACAAGGCCTGGAACACCGCAATGGTGAACATGCCGTAGGCGAGGATCGACAGCAGGATGTGCGCGAGGATGCCCGGCTCCTCGTCGATGATCTGCACCGTACCGGCGGGGGCGAGCTGCGCGAGCAGCACGGTCGCCAGGCCCAGCGGGAACAGCAATATCAGCAGGTTTTCCACCGGAATCCGCGAGCAGGCCAGCAGGGTCAGGGCGATGACCGCCGCGGCGATCAGGCTGGCGGCGCTGAAAAAATCCAGGCCCAGGCCGATCGGCGTCAACAGATGGGTAAACAGGCTGGCACTGTGAGCCAGCACGGCCAGCACGCCGAGCGTGACCAGCAGGCGCTTGTTCGCCTTGGCTCCCGTGGCCAGGCGAGAGCCCTGATAGAGGGTCGCAGCGGCATACAAGCAGGCGGCGGCGAGGGTAGTAAGCAAGCTGGGTGACAAGGGGAGCATAAATCCTGTTAGGCAAGCCCGAAAGGCGCTGAGTTTGGCATAGAACCCACACCGCACGAAAGTGCGAGGTGTCCGCCAGACGCAGTCTTCGCTATAATCCGCGACCTGCCCACGCCGCAGGCTCGCCGAGCACATGTTGATTCCGGTCTGGGCCGCCATTATCCCGGTCTACACAGGGCCTGAAAGGATCGCGCAATGTTTGAAAACTTAACCGACCGTCTCTCGCAGACGCTGCGCCATGTCACCGGCAAGGCCAAGCTGACCGAGGACAACATCAAAGACACCCTGCGTGAAGTGCGCATGGCGTTGCTCGAAGCCGACGTCGCCTTGCCGGTGGTCAAAGACTTCGTCAACTCGGTCAAGGAACGCGCCGTCGGCACCGAGGTGTCGCGCAGCCTGACGCCGGGCCAGGCCTTCGTCAAAATCGTCCAGGCCGAACTCGAAAGCCTGATGGGCGCGGCCAACGAAGACTTGAACCTGAGCGCCGTGCCGCCTGCCGTCGTGCTGATGGCCGGTTTGCAGGGTGCGGGTAAAACCACTACCGCCGGCAAGCTCGCGCGCTTCCTTAAAGAGCGCAAGAAGAAGTCGGTCATGGTCGTCTCCGCGGACGTTTACCGTCCTGCGGCGATCAAGCAGCTGGAAATGCTCGCGGGCGAAGTCGGCGTGACCTTCTTCCCGTCCGACCTGAGCCAGAAGCCGGTCGAGATCGCCCAGGCTGCCATTAAAGAAGCGAAACTCAAATTCATCGACGTGGTCATCGTCGATACCGCCGGTCGCCTGCACATCGATGAAGAGATGATGGGCGAGATCAAGGCGTTGCACGCCGCGATCAACCCGGTCGAAACCCTGTTCGTGGTCGATGCCATGACCGGCCAGGATGCCGCCAACACGGCCAAGGCATTTGGCGACGCGCTGCCCCTGACCGGTGTGATCCTGACCAAGGTCGACGGCGATGCCCGTGGCGGTGCCGCGCTCTCGGTGCGTGCCATCACCGGCAAGCCGATCAAGTTCATCGGTATGGGCGAGAAGAGCGAAGCGCTCGAGCCGTTCCACCCTGAGCGTATCGCTTCGCGCATCCTCGGCATGGGCGACGTGCTCAGCCTGATCGAGCAGGCCGAGCAGACCCTCGACAAGGACAAGGCCGACAAGCTGGCCAAGAAGCTGAAGAAGGGCAAGGGCTTCGACCTCGAAGACTTCCGCGATCAGCTGCAACAGATGAAAAACATGGGCGGCCTTGGCGGCCTCATGGACAAACTGCCGAACATCGGCGGCGTGAACCTGGCGCAGATGGGCAATGCCCAGGGCGCGGCAGAGAAGCAGTTCAAGCAGATGGAAGCCATCATCAATTCCATGACCCCGGCCGAGCGCCGCGACCCTGAGCTGATCAGCGGTTCGCGCAAACGCCGGATCGCCATGGGTTCGGGCACCCAGGTGCAGGACATCGGTCGCTTGATCAAGCAGCACAAGCAGATGCAGAAGATGATGAAGAAATTCTCCGCCAAAGGCGGAATGGCCAAAATGATGCGCGGCATGGGCGGTATGTTGCCCGGCGGCGGCATGCCGAAAATGTAAAGATCTCGCGCAAGGGCTTGCTCTTGCGCAGCCCACACGGAAGTGGGATCTCCAGCAAACCCGCACTTGGCGGGAGCTGACTGGCCGTTTTCAACGACGGCTCTATAGCAAATCTGGATGGCGACCGGAAGGCCGCCGGAAAAAGACATTTGCAAAAGTCCGGATATTCCTTAGAATATGCGGCCTTTCGGGCACCTATGCCCGCTGTGCCTTTAGATTTGCAGCACCGACTACAGGAACGATGTTCACATGCTAACAATCCGTCTTGCCCTTGGCGGCTCCAAAAAGCGCCCGTTTTACCACTTGACCGTAACCGACAGCCGCAACCCGCGCGACGGTTCGCACAAGGAACAGGTTGGTTTCTTCAACCCTGTTGCTCGTGGTCAAGAAGTCCGTCTGTCCGTGAACCAAGAGCGCGTAGCCTACTGGCTGAGCGTTGGTGCACAGCCTTCTGAGCGTGTTGCTCAGTTGTTGAAGGACGCTGCTAAGGCTGCGGCCTGAGCAATATGAACGCGACGCCTGCTGTTGCTGATGATTTGATCGTTATCGGCAAGATTTATTCTGTTCATGGCGTTCGCGGCGAAGTGAAGGTTTATTCCTTTACTGATCCGACTGAAAACCTGTTGCAGTACAAAACCTGGACGCTCAAGCGCGAAGGCAATGTGAAACAGGTCGAGCTGGTCAGCGGACGCGGGAACGACAAGTTCCTGGTCGCAAAGCTCAAGGGTCTCGATGATCGTGAAGAAGCTCGTCTTCTGGCCGGTTATGAGATCTGCGTGCCGCGCAACCTGTTCCCTGAATTGACCGACGGCGAGTACTACTGGTACCAGCTGGAAGGTCTGAAGGTTATTGATCACCTGGGGCAATTGCTCGGGAAAATCGATCATCTTCTGGAAACCGGCGCCAATGATGTAATGGTGGTCAAGCCTTGCGCTGGCAGCCTGGATGATCGCGAACGCCTGTTGCCCTATACGAAGCAATGCGTGTTGGCCATCGACCTTGCCGCAGGCGAGATGAAGGTGGAATGGGATGCGGACTTCTAAGCGTGGCTAACTTGCGTGTAGAAGTGATCAGTTTGTTTCCCGAGATGTTCTCCGCCATCAGCGAGTACGGCATCACCAGTCGTGCGGTGAAACAGGGGCTGTTGCAGCTCACCTGTTGGAATCCGCGAGACTACACGACGGATCGACATCACACTGTGGATGATCGCCCATTTGGCGGTGGTCCGGGCATGGTGATGAAGATCAAGCCCCTGGAAGATGCTCTGGTTCAGGCCAAGGCAGCAGCCGGGGAGGCGGCGAAGGTGATTTACCTGTCCCCCCAAGGCCGTCAACTGACTCAGTCGGCGGTACGCGAGTTGGCGAATCTGGATGCATTGATCCTGATTGCCGGCCGTTATGAAGGCATTGACGAGCGTTTTATTGAAGCTCATGTCGATGAAGAGTGGTCGATTGGCGACTATGTACTGTCTGGCGGCGAGCTGCCGGCGATGGTCCTGATCGATGCGGTTACACGACTGCTGCCCGGAGCTTTAGGGCATGCGGACTCCGCCGAGGAAGATTCCTTTACGGATGGTTTGCTGGATTGCCCGCACTACACCCGACCGGAGGTGTATGCGGATCAGCGTGTTCCCGACGTATTGCTAAGTGGCAATCACGCGCACATCCGGCGTTGGCGTTTACAGCAGTCCCTTGGTCGGACCTTTGAACGACGCGCCGATCTTCTGGAAAGCCGCTCGCTTTCTGGAGAAGAGAAGAAGCTGCTCGAGGAATACATCCGCGAGCGGGACGATAGTTAACAACGTATCGATGGTAGATCCGACGATTTACCTTAGGAGCACAGCATGACTAACAAAATCATCCTTGCACTCGAAGCAGAGCAGATGACCAAAGAGATCCCTACCTTTGCCCCGGGCGACACCATTGTCGTTCAGGTGAAAGTGAAGGAAGGCGACCGTTCGCGTCTGCAAGCGTTCGAAGGTGTTGTTATCGCCAAGCGTAACCGCGGCGTAAACAGTGCTTTCACCGTGCGTAAAATCTCCAACGGTGTTGGCGTAGAGCGTACTTTCCAGACCTACAGCCCGCAAATCGACAGCATGGCCGTTAAACGTCGCGGTGACGTACGTAAAGCCAAGCTGTACTACCTGCGTGACCTGTCCGGTAAAGCAGCTCGCATCAAGGAAAAACTGGCTTAAGTCCAGCTTCCGATGCAGAAAAAAGCAGCCTTCGGGCTGCTTTTTTGTGCCCGCGATTTATTGACGCGGACCTGTAGGCGCGTGGCTTGCCCGCGATCGATCTACCCGTCGCCGCAATTGCATCAGGCACTGTGAAGCCCTGTCCGGCTATGAAAGACTTACCCTCGGATTCCCGCTACCTGAGCCCCTATGCCCGCCATCGATCACCCACTGATAGACCAGTTCCTCGACGCCCTGTGGCTGGAGAAAGGCCTCTCCGATAACACCCGCGATGCCTATCGCAGCGACCTGGCGCTGTTCAACGGCTGGTTGCAGGAAAAAGGGCTGGAGCTGATCAACGCCGGCCGCGAACTGATCCTCGATCACCTGGCCTGGCGTCTGGAGCAAAACTACAAACCCCGTTCCACCGCCAGATTTCTCTCAGGCGTGCGTGGCTTCTATCGCTATCTGTTGCGGGAAAAGCTGATCGCCGTCGATCCGACGTTGCGCGTCGATATGCCTCAGCTGGGTAGGCCGTTGCCTAAATCCCTGTCGGAAGCCGACGTCGAGGCCCTGTTGAAAGCTCCAGACCTGAGCGAAGCCATCGGTCAGCGAGACCGCGCCATGCTCGAAGTGCTTTATGCCTGCGGCTTGCGGGTGACCGAGCTGATCAGCCTGACACTGGAGCAGGTCAACCTGCGCCAGGGCGTGCTGCGGGTGATGGGCAAGGGCAGCAAGGAGCGATTGGTGCCAATGGGCGAGGAGGCGATCGTCTGGGTCGAGCGTTACCTGCGTGATGGTCGCCAAGAGCTGCTCGGCGGACGTCCCAGCGATGTCATGTTCCCCAGCCAGCGCGGCGAGCAGATGACCCGCCAGACCTTCTGGCACCGCATCAAGCACCAGGCCAAGGTCGCCGGGATCGGCAAGTCGCTGTCACCGCATACGCTGCGTCACGCCTTCGCCACGCACTTGCTCAACCACGGCGCTGACTTGCGAGTGGTGCAAATGCTGCTCGGCCACAGCGATCTGTCCACCACCCAGATCTACACCCACGTCGCCCGCGCCCGCCTGCAGGACCTGCACGCCAAACACCACCCGCGCGGCTGACCTGTCTGCGATCTGCTTTTTGTGGGAGCGAGCTTGCTCGCTCCCACAGTGGATTGCGTTGTCCCAATGTCTTGCGACAGGTGCATTCGGCCGCGCGAGCCTTATGTGGTAGGCTTTGCCGGTTTGCACGATGGGCGGTTATGACCCGGTGTTTCGGCACGGGCGTTCTGATTGTCCCATTTGTCCGCCTTCAGGAGTTCTCATGCGTCTGACCCAGATTTTCGCCGCCGCAGCCATTGCGTTGGTCAGCACCTTTGCCGTCGCCGATGACGCGGCCGACAAAGCCATTCGTAAAAGCCTGGAAAACCTCCAGCTCGAAGTTCCGGTAGAGACCATCACCGCCAGTCCATTGCCAGGCTTGTACGAAGTCCGACTCAAGGGCAGCCGCGTGCTGTATGCCAGCGCCGACGGTCAATACGTGGTTCAGGGCTACATGTTCCAGCTCAAGGACGGCAAGCCGGTCAACCTGACCGAAAAGACCGAGCGCCTGGGCGTTTCCAAACTGGTCAACGCGATTCCGGTAGCGGAAACCGTGGTTTACCCGGCGATAGGCGAAACCAAATCGCACATCACCGTGTTCACCGACACCACGTGCCCGTACTGCCACAAACTGCACGCCGAAGTGCCTGAACTGAACAAGCGCGGCATCGAAGTGCGTTACGTCGCGTTCCCGCGCCAGGGCCTGGGCTCGCCAGGTGACGAACAGCTGCAAGCGGTCTGGTGTTCGAAAGACAGGAAAGCTGCCATGGACAAAATGGTCGATGGCAAGGAAATCAAGGCCGCCAAGTGCGATAACCCGGTTTCCAGGCAGTTCGCCCTCGGTCAGTCGATCGGCGTGAATGGCACACCGGCCATCGTTTTGGCTGATGGCCAGGTCATTCCGGGCTACCAGCCTGCGCCACAAGTCGCCAAACTGGCGCTGGGTGCGAAATAAGTTCGTATCGTCACGGTCAGCCTTTGACGATCATGGTTGGGCGCTAACCTGCCCGACCATCAATAGGGAACCGCGAGTCTGCGGTTGTTTTCACGGCCGGCCTCGAGTCGGCCGTTTTATGGGGAGTTCACAGTGAAACCGGTCAAAGTAGGCATCTGTGGGTTAGGGACCGTCGGTGGCGGAACCTTCAACGTACTTCAGCGCAACGCCGAGGAAATTGCTCGTCGTGCCGGGCGTGGAATTGAAGTGGCACAAATTGCCATGCGCACGCCAAAGCCTCAGTTCCAGACGACCGGTATTGCGATTACCAACGATGTCTTCGAAGTGGCCACGAACCCTGAGATCGACATCGTCATAGAGCTGATGGGCGGCTACACCGTTGCCCGCGAGCTGGTACTCACCGCGATCGAAAACGGAAAGCACGTAGTGACCGCGAACAAGGCGCTGATCGCCGTTCACGGTAATGAAATTTTCGCCAAGGCCCGCGAGAAAGGCGTGATTGTGGCGTTCGAAGCGGCGGTAGCCGGTGGTATTCCGGTGATCAAGGCGATCCGTGAAGGCCTGTCCGCCAACCGCATCAACTGGGTCGCCGGGATCATCAACGGCACCGGTAACTTCATCCTCACGGAAATGCGTGAAAAGGGCCGCACCTTCGAAGACGTACTCGCCGAGGCGCAAGCCCTGGGTTACGCCGAAGCCGATCCGACGTTCGACGTCGAAGGCATCGATGCGGCACACAAGCTGACGATCCTGGCGTCCATCGCCTTCGGCATTCCGCTGCAATTCGACAAGGCTTACACCGAAGGCATCACCAAGCTGACCACCGCTGACGTGAACTACGCCGAAGCACTGGGTTATCGCATCAAGCACCTGGGCGTGGCGCGCAGAACCGCGAGCGGCATCGAGTTGCGCGTGCACCCGACACTGATCCCGGCCGATCGCCTGATCGCCAACGTCAATGGCGTGATGAATGCGGTAATGGTCAACGGTGACGCCGCGGGTTCGACCCTGTTCTACGGTGCGGGCGCCGGCATGGAGCCGACCGCGTCGTCGGTGATCGCCGACCTGGTGGACGTGGTTCGCGCCATGACCTCCGACCCGAAAAACCGTGTGCCGCACCTGGCCTTCCAGCCGGATTCGCTGTCGGCCCACCCGATCCTGCCGATCGAAGCCTGCGAAAGCGCCTATTACCTGCGCATTCAGGCCAAGGATCACCCGGGCGTGTTGGCCCAGGTGTCGAGCATCCTGTCGGAGCGCGGCATCAACATTGAATCGATCATGCAGAAGGAAGTCGAAGAACACGACGGCCTGGTACCGATGATCCTGCTGACCCACCGTGTGCTGGAACAGAACATGAACGACGCGATCGCCGCCCTGGAAGCCCTGGCGGGCGTGGTCGGTCCGGTCGTACGGATCCGCGTCGAGCACCTGAACTAAGCCGTTATCGTTCGCCGGGTCCGCGAGGGCCCGGTTTTGCGAACACTGTCTATTGGAGCCAGTCATGCGTTATATCAGTACCCGCGGCCAGGCACCGGCCCTGAATTTCGAAGACGTCCTGCTGGCCGGTCTGGCCACTGACGGCGGCCTGTATGTGCCGGAAAACCTGCCACGTTTTACCCAGGAAGAAATTGCTTCCTGGGCCGGCCTGCCATATCACGAGCTGGCCTTCCGGGTGATGCGCCCGTTCGTCACCGGCAGCATCCCCGATGCCGACTTCAAAAAGATTCTTGAAGAGACTTACGGCGTGTTTTCCCACAACGCCGTGGCACCGCTGCGCCAGCTGAACGGCAATGAATGGGTATTGGAGCTGTTCCACGGCCCGACCCTGGCGTTCAAGGATTTCGCCCTGCAACTGCTCGGCCGCCTGCTGGACTACGTGCTGGAAAAACGCGGCGAGCGTGTGGTAATCGTCGGCGCCACCTCGGGTGACACCGGTTCGGCCGCCATCGAAGGCTGCAAGCACTGCGAAAACGTCGACATCTTCATCCTGCACCCACATAACCGTGTGTCTGAAGTCCAGCGTCGGCAGATGACCACGATCTTAGGCGAGAACATCCACAACATCGCCATCGAAGGCAACTTCGATGACTGCCAGGAAATGGTCAAGGCCAGTTTCGCCGACCAGAGTTTCCTCAAGGGCACTCGCCTGGTGGCAGTGAACTCGATCAACTGGGCGCGGATCATGGCCCAGATCGTCTACTACTTCCACGCAGCCCTGCAATTGGGCGGTCCTGCGCGTTCGGTATCGTTCTCGGTGCCAACCGGCAACTTCGGCGACATCTTTGCCGGTTACCTGGCACGCAACATGGGCCTGCCGATCAACCAATTGATCGTTGCCACCAACCGCAACGACATACTGCACCGCTTCATGAGCGGCAATCAGTACGTCAAGGAAACCCTGCACGCCACGCTGTCGCCCTCCATGGACATCATGGTGTCGTCGAACTTCGAGCGTCTGTTGTTCGACCTGCACGGCCGCAACGGCGCGGCGATCGCCGGCCTGATGGACAGCTTCAAGCAAGGTGGCGGTTTCAGCGTCGAGCAGGAACGCTGGACCGAAGCCCGCAAGTTATTCGACTCCCTGGCCGTGGATGACGCACAAACCTGCGAAACCATCGCCGAAGTCTACGAGCAGACGGGCGAGCTGCTGGATCCGCATACCGCCATTGGCGTCAAGGCCGCGCGCGAATGCCGCCGCAGCCTGGATACTCCGATGGTGATTCTTGGCACGGCCCATCCGGTCAAGTTCCCGGATGCCGTGGAAAAGGCCGGTGTAGGAAAAGCGCTTGAACTGCCTGCGCATCTGTCTGATTTGTTTGAACGAGATGAGCGCTGCACCGTTTTGCCTAACGATCTGAAAGCCGTGCAAACCTTTGTCAGTCAGCATGGCAACCGGGGCAAGCCCCTGTAGCCGGCATACGCTGTCACATATTGAAGCCCGTCTCCTGACGGGCTTTCTCGTTTTCGGGTGTCACACTTGTCGTATTTCGAATATGAGGAATCGCCCATCAAGGACAGGTGATTCAATGAACAAGGAAGTGGCAATGTTATTTTTCAGAGGATTGAAACCAGTCGCGTGCTGGATGTTTTTGCTCGGTGCCATGGGCGTCGCTCATTGGGTGATGGCGGCGCATTTGGCGAATCCTGAATCCAAGGTCGCAGTCGCAAGCGCGACGATCAGACTGAATGCTCAGGAACTGCAATGGATCGCCGAGCATCCGCGAGTCATTGTCGCGTCCAAGCAGTATCCGCTGTATCTGTTCAAGGATGAGCGTGGTCAATGGAGCGGGTTGTACGATGATGTGCTCAATCGCATCAGCGCCATGACCGGACTGCAATTTGTGCATGAAGAGATGTTTTCCACCGAGCAGATGCTGGCGCAGCTGGAAAGCGGCTCGGCGAATATGAGTACGCTGCTGTCGATGAACGACGAGCGCAAAACGTTTCTGGATTTCAGCCACGCGTTCGGTGGCGCAGGTTGGGTATTGATCGGACGGGCAGGGGAGCCACGGGTGCGATCCCTGCAGCAACTGTCGGGACGAGTGTTGGTGTTGCCGGCCAGGCATGCCCTCGAGCCTGTGATTCGCCGTGACTATCCCGCCATCCATTTGCATTCGGTCAAGACCTATGCCGAGGCCCGGGCGCTGGTCGAAATCGGTGAGGCCTATGCCACTATCTACTCCGAGATCGGGGCGCATGTTTATCCGTCGGGGCAGCTCAAGGTCGGGAATGTGGTTGAGGGCAAATGGGACGCCGATTACCTGTCGCTAGGCAAAGGTCAGCCGCAGTTGCTGAGTATTCTCAACAAGGCGCTAGAAGCGTTTCCACCTGCGGAGTTGCGCGCCATTCGATTGAAATGGTCCAGTGCAAGTGCACCGTCAGTGCACGCTCCCTGGCAATCGCTCACCAACTGGAGCTGGTGGGGCGTGGTGGTTGCCGGCATGTTCGTCCTTTCGATACTTTGGCATCGTCGGCTCAGGGCCGTGAGCAAGCAGCGTCTGGAGGCCGATATGGATCTTCGTGATCAGCTGGCTTTTCAGCATGCATTGATGGATGGCATGCCCGATCCGGTGTTTGTTCGTGATCTGGAAGGACGGTTGGTCATGTGCAACAAAAGTTATGAAGAAAGCTTGTCGACTCGCTTCGACCAGGTTCAGGGACGGCAGTTGATCGAACTCGATATCTTGCCCAGGGAAACCGCCGAACTGCTGCACGCCGAGCTCATGGCGCAGCTGGGTACTCGCAAGACGAGCTTCAGTGAGCGTCAGTTGCTGTTCAAGAGTGGGCCCAGGGATATTTACCAATGGGCGGTGCCGTTCTACAGCGCAGACGGAAAATTGCGTGGCCTGCTGGGCGGATGGAGCGAGATCGGCAAGTATAAAAAGCAGGCGTGATGCGGCCGCCCTCTGTTTTGTCATTGTCATCTTAGCCGTGCATGCTTAATCAACCAGAGACGCCGAAGCGTCTGCAACCGGTATCCAGAACTTTCTTCCCGGACCAGTGGTCATTTACAGTAGACACGCCCCAGGCACTTTGTTTTCGGACTATTGAGTGGTGATCGAGATGGAAAGTATCAGTCTATTGCTCGGTGAGGCTCTGAGCCCGTATCAGGTTACGTTGACCCCATCGGGGACCCAGGGCGAATGCCTGGTGACATTGAAAAATTCGACTGGCGCCATTGTGGTCGAACGGGAATTCAATCAGGCACAATTGACCGATAAGCGTCTGCTGACGGATGTGGTCGACGGATTGCATCGCGATGTGCTGATTGCCGAAGGACGTCTGGAGCCCTGCGTTATCGCGGCGTTACGCAATGTTGCCCAGGGCAAGCCCCTGGTCAACCGAAATTGAGTTGTCTTTTGTGGGAACCTTCCTGCACCAAAGTCGGTCAGAGCATGTAACAGCAGGATCAAGCATTGTGCTCCGGTGCTTGTAGCTTGTTGTTACTGGTCTTTATGTAGGCCACGTTTAACCCCGAGTCGTCTCCCCACTTCTCGGGGTTTCTTTTTGTTCGCGATTTGTCATTGCCCGGTCTGCTGGTTGAAAAATGCCCTGCTGGCTTCCAGGTATTCGCTGCGACTTTCCGGGTCCAGCCAGGCGGCGTAGGCCTCGCTCAATTGCTCGTGGGGCAGATTGCGCAGCAGTTGATTGATCTCGATGATCGCCTGCCGACCCTGGGGGGTGTCCGTACAGCCGATGTGACCGGACAGGTATTTGCCCGTGCCGCGAATCGGGTAGAACTGCAATTGATCTTCCGCGATCCCTTGCTGCCGGGCCTGGTAGCGGATCTCCGAGCGGTACCCCAACAGCAATCGCAAGCGCCCCAGGCGTTGCATCTGTAACAGGCTACCTAACGCGTCATTGCCATAGTGCAGGGTCAGCGCATGGGCCGGCGCTTGTTTGAGCAGTGCATCGAGGTACTCGCCATAGTTGCGTTCGGCAATAATCCCCAACGTCTCGCGGCCACTGGCCAGCAGGGCGGCCAAGTCCACTTCGCCTTCCTTGATAAAGGGTGTCACCACTGCCCGATCGACGCGCCGCACGGCAAGGCCATTACTCATGGCCCGAAACACCGGGATGGAAAATACCATCCAGCTGGCGCGCTCCTTGCTCCAGTTCAGCGCCGCATCGCAAGTGAGGGATGGCTCGTGCAGCATTTGCAAGCCGCGAGCGCGATTGACCCGCATCAGGGTGTGTTCGTATTGCGGCATGCGGGCGATCAGTAACGGCAGCAGTTGATCGATGACGCCCTGGCCCTTTTGCGGTCCTTCAAAAATCATCAGCGGTGGAAGATCGCGCAACAGCCAGACCAGGGTTTGCTTGGGCTGCGCCAACGCCGGCTGAGCCTGACAGGCCAGCAAGAAGAAAACCGCCCATGCACCCAGCGCCCGTCCGCCGCACGACAGGCAGTGATTGATGAGCCTCGCAGACAGGCGTTGCAGCTTAGATGGCGCCGTCTTCACGCAGCTTTGCGATCTGTTCCTTGTCGTAACCAAGGTCGTTCAGTACCTGCGCATTGTGTTCGCCCAACTGCGGCCCGACCCATTCCGATGTACCGGGGGTCTCTGAGAGTTTCGGCACGATCCCCGGCATCTTGAAGTCTTTGCCGTCCGGCAGCTTGGCCTTGAGGAACATTTCCCTGGCCAGGTATTGCGGATCGCTAAACATGTCTTCGGCACTGAAGATCCGACTGGCGGGTACGTCAGCCTGATTCAACTGTTCGATGATGGCGTCCAGCGGCAGCGAGTTGACCCAGCGATCAATGACCCCGTAAATCTCGTCGCGACGGCTATCGCGCCCATCGTTGCTGGCCAATTGCGGGTCGTTGGCCAGGTCTTCCCGGCCAATGATCAGCATGAAGCGTTTGAAAATGGCATCGCCATTGGCACCGATCTGCACATGTTTGCCATCGGCGCTGGTGTGGATCGAGGAGGGCGTGATGCCGGGCATGATGTTGCCGGTGCGTTCGCGGATGAAGCCGAACACGTCGAACTCCGGGACCATGCTTTCCATCATGGCGAAGATCGCTTCATACAACGCCACATCGACCACTTGGCCCAGGCCGCCATTGACCTCGCGATGCCGCAGCGCCATCAACGCACCAATCACGCCCCACAGTGCGGCAATCGAATCGCCGATGGAGATTCCGGTGCGCACCGGTGGCCGGTCTTCAAAGCCGGTGATGTAGCGCAGACCGCCCATGGATTCACCGACGGCACCAAAACCTGGTTGATCTTTCATCGGTCCGGTCTGACCGAATCCCGATAGACGCACCATCACCAGTTTCGGATTCAATGCGTGCAGGACTTCCCAGCCCAGGCCGAGTTTTTCCAGGACTCCCGGGCGAAAATTCTCGATCAGAATGTCCGCTTCGCCGAGCAGCTTTTTCAGAATCGCCAGACCGTCCGGATGCTTGAGGTTCAGCGTCAGGGATTTCTTGTTGCGGGCCTGGACGAACCACCACAGCGAGGTGCCTTCGTACAACTTGCGCCATTTGCGCAGTGGGTCACCACCGTCCGGGGATTCAATCTTGATCACTTCGGCACCGAATTCACCACAAATGCGCGAGGCAAACGGCCCGGCGATCAACGTGCCCAATTCAATGACTTTCAGACCTGAGAGCGGTTTGGCGGTGAACGGCATGCTGGATCCTGTAGGACATAGGCTTAACGGGTAGAGCGTTTTAGCATAGCCCGGCGTCAGCCGCTCGAGGTTGATTCGCCTTCAATTCGTTGATTGCCTGTTGCATCGGTTAGACTTGCCGCCTTTCCACGTATCAAGAAGCCCGTTCATGGCCCAGCCGTCCACGACCTACAAGTTTGAACTGAACCTCACCGACCTCGACCGCAGCATCTACGAGAGCGTGAAGCAGACCATCGCCCGTCACCCTTCGGAAACCGAAGAACGCATGACCGTGCGGCTGCTGGCCTACGCCTTCTGGTACAACGAGCAGCTATCATTTGGTCGCGGTCTGTCAGACGTCGATGAACCAGCCTTGTGGGAAAAGAGCCTCGACGACCGTGTGCTGCACTGGATCGAAGTCGGCCAGCCGGACGCCGATCGCCTGACCTGGTGCTCGCGCCGCACCGAGCGCACCAGCCTGCTGGCCTACGGCAGCCTGCGCGTCTGGGAAACCAAAGTGATCCCGGCGATCAAGAACCTGAAAAACGTGCACATCGCCGCGGTACCTCAGGACGTGCTGGAAACCCTGGCCAAGGACATGCCGCGCGTTATCAAGTGGGACGTGATGATCAGCGAAGGGACGATTTTCGTTACCGACGACCGCGGCCAGCACGAAGTACAGTTGCAGTGGCTGAGCGGCGAACGCGGCTGATTGACCGCCGCTGTAGCGCATCACCCGGTTTTGTCCCACGTATTCAAGAGAAGCACCTGTCACCCCATGCGCATCGAACCTCGCCTGTTGCCCGACACCCTGCCATTCCTCGGTGATCTGCCACCGCTGCTGACCCGTCTCTACGCGGCGCGTGGCGTGCAGTCCGAAGCCGAGCTGGATAAAAGCCTGGCGCGGTTGATTCCGTTCCAGCAACTGAAGGGCATCGAGGGCGCGGTTGACCTGCTGGTGACGGCGCTGGAGCAGCGCCAGCGGATTCTGATCGTCGGTGACTTCGACGCTGACGGTGCGACGGCCAGTACCGTGGGCATGCTTGGGTTGCAGCTGTTGGGCGCGGCTCACGTCGACTATCTGGTGCCGAACCGGTTCGAATATGGCTATGGGCTGACCCCGGAAATCGTCGAAGTCGCATTGACCCGCGATCCTCAACTGCTGATCACCGTGGACAACGGCATCTCCAGTGTCGAAGGCGTGGCGGCGGCGAAAAAGGCCGGGTTGAAGGTGTTGGTCACCGACCACCACTTGCCTGGCGATGAGCTGCCATTGGCGGATGCCATCGTCAACCCCAACCAGCCGGGTTGCGGGTTCCCGAGCAAGGCGCTGGCCGGTGTCGGGGTGATTTTCTATGTACTGATGGCCCTGCGTGCGCGTCTGCGCAGCCTGGGCTGGTACGAGAGCAAGCCGCAGCCGAACATCGGCGAGTTGCTGGACCTGGTGGCGCTCGGCAGCGTCGCCGACGTGGTGCCGCTGGATGCCAACAACCGGATTCTGGTGCATCAGGGTCTGGAGCGGATCCGCGCCGGGCGTGCTCGCCCGGGGATCAAGGCGATCCTCGAAGTGGCCAAGCGTGACCCTGCGCGCATTACCTCCACCGATCTGGGGTTCATTGTCGGGCCACGGCTGAACGCAGCCGGTCGACTGGATGACATGAGTCTGGGCATTGAGTGCCTGCTCACCGAAGACGTAGATCTGGCGCGTGAAATGGCGGCCCAGCTCGACGGCATGAACCAGGATCGCAAATCCATCGAGCAGGGCATGCAGCGTGAGGCGCTGGCCCAGCTCAAGGACCTGCCGGTGGAATCGATGCCGTTCGGGCTGTGCCTGTTTGATCCCGAGTGGCACCAGGGTGTCATCGGAATCCTCGCCTCGCGCATGAAAGAGCGCTATTTCCGTCCGACCATCGCCTTTGCCGATGCCGGCAATGGCCTGCTCAAGGGCTCGGGGCGTTCGGTCCAGGGATTTCATATTCGCGACGCCTTGAGCGTGGTCGCGGCGCAGCATCCGAATCTGATCAGCAAATACGGCGGCCATGCCATGGCGGCTGGCCTGACATTGCCGGAAGCGAATTTTCCGTTGTTCGCCGAAGCCTTCGACGCGGAAGTGCGTCGGCAGTTGCGCGAAGAAGACCTGACGGGGCGCCTGCTGTCGGACGGCACCCTGGCGGTCGAGGAATTCCACCTGGAACTGGCCCGTGCCCTGCGTCATGCCGGTCCCTGGGGTCAGCACTTCCCGGAGCCGTTGTTTCACGGGGTGTTCCAGTTGGTTGAGCAGCGCGTCGTCGGCGAACGGCACCTCAAGGTGGTGCTCAGAAGCGAATGTGGCTCGGTGAAACTCGATGGCATTGCCTTCGGTATCGACCGTGACATCTGGCCGAACCCGACCATCAAATGGGTGGAATTGGCCTACAAGCTCGACCTCAACGAGTTTCGTGGGAATGAAACCGTGCAGTTGATGATTGCCCACATCGAACCGCGTTGAACCCCTTCGCGGGCAAGCCTCGCTCCTACGGTTATCGGTGATCCGTAGGAGCGAGGCTTGCCCGCGAAAGCGATCTTCCTGACACCATTCCATCTGAACCCTCCACCATCCCCCGATGTCGACTAGGCTCTAAGCACTGCTTGATAATCCTTGTGACGTCTTGTCGAATTTTTTGCCCGCGGGGGCGGGTGCTGCAGCTTTTTTTCCTGTCACTCGTCGACTTTCAAACAGAACCCTGGAGCCTGCCCACTGATTCGAGAGGTGCCCCATGAGTCTGCTGCTTGAACCCTATACCGTTCGCCAATTGACCCTGCTCAACCGCATTGCGGTCTCGCCGATGTGCCAGTACTCGAGCGTCGATGGCCTGGCCAACGACTGGCACCTGGTCCACCTAGGCAGCCGCGCTGTCGGCGGCGCCGGCCTGGTGTTTACCGAAGCCACGGCCGTCACTGCCGATGGACGCATCACCGCCGATGACCTCGGCCTGTGGAACGATGAACAGATCGAACCCCTGCAACGTATCACCCGCTTCATTACGGCCCAGGGCGCCGTGGCCGGCATTCAGCTGGCCCATGCCGGGCGCAAGGCCAGCACTTACAGGCCGTGGCTGGGCAAGCATGGCAGCGTCAAACCCGATGACGGTGGCTGGGTTCCGGTCGGTCCTTCGCCTATCGCGTTCGATCCCCAGCACACTCAACCCAGACAGCTCGATGAAGGCCAGATCGCCGACGTCATACAGGCCTTTGTCGACTCGGCCAAAAGAGCGCTGACCGCCGGCTTCAAAGTAGTCGAGATACATGCCGCCCATGGTTATCTGTTGCACCAGTTCCTGTCGCCCTTGAGTAATCAGCGACGCGATCAATATGGCGGCTCGTTCGAGAATAGAATTCGGCTGGTGCTGCAAGTCACCGAGGCGGTGCGTGCGGTCTGGCCCGAGGAATTACCGCTGTTCGTGCGGGTGTCGGCTACCGATTGGGTGGAAGACGGTTGGAACCCCGATGAAACCGTCGAGCTGGCGCGGCGCCTTCAGGGCTTGGGCGTGGACCTGATCGACGTGTCGTCAGGTGGCACGGCGGTCAATGCCGAGATTCCGACAGGGCCTGGTTATCAGACCCGCTTTGCCGAACGGGTGCGCAAGGAGTCAGGCATTGCCACCGGCACTGTAGGGATGATTACCGAACCTGCTCAGGCCGAGCACATATTGCGCACCTGTCAGGCCGACATCATCTTCCTGGCCCGGGAACTGCTACGTGATCCGTACTGGCCTCTGCATGCCGATGACGACCTGGGTGGGCGCAAGGCCATCTGGCCAGCGCAATACCAGCGGGCAACCCATCGGGAGCAGCCGATTCATGAGTCGGATTTGCGGGATTGAGTGAGGCTGTAAAACCAGAAAGCCCCGGTCGAGTTGATCGGGGCTTTTGTGTTTTTCAGTGGAGATATTTGTCGTCTGTTCAGCCGTCTTCGCGGGCAAGCCTCGCTCCTACAAGGGGACGGAGCGCTCATCACCTGTTCCGTAGGAGCGAGGCTTGCCCGCGAAGGGGCCCGCCCAGACAGCCACTTACCTTCAGGTGTACTTGCGCTTCTCCGGCGCCGGCGGGAAGTATTGGTACAACCAGGTTTCACTCAAGGTCCGGTCATTGGTGCGAATGAACAACCGCAGCTCCACCGGCGCCACGCTGTCGTTGGTCGGGAACCAGTCGAACGTGATCCGATAGCCCTTGATGTCATCCAGTACCAGCACGTTGAAGTCTTTCACTTCGCCATTGGAGCAAGTCACCACCGGCTCGATTCCCGCGCCTTCCGGCAGGCGATCCAGACCGCCGCCCGTGAAGTCCACGGCGAACCGGCGGGCCCAGACTTCCGGGTAATGCTCGCCCGGCGCCCAGCCTTCGATGAAGCCGCCCATGCCCGAACGGGTCGCGTGCACCCGCGCCAGCGGCGTACTTACTGGTGGCAGCGCGCTCCAGTAGAGCTTGTAGCCGTAGTTCAGCGAGTCGCCGGCGGCCACCGGTTTTTTCGGAGTCCAGAAGGCGACGATGTTGTCGAGGGTTTCGCCGGTCGTAGGAATCTCCAACAGATCGATGGAGCCTTCGCCCCATGCGGTCGTCGGTTCTACCCACAGGCTTGGACGCTTGCTGTACCAGTCAACGGTGTCCTGATAATTGGCGAACTCGTGATCGGTCTGTACCAGGCCGAAACCTTTCGGATCGGTGTCGGCGAATGCGTTGAATTGCAGGGTGGCCGGATTGTTCAGCGGACGGCAGATCCACTCGCCATTACCGCGCCACATCGCCAGGCGATCGGAGTCGTGGATTTGCGGATGAATGGTGTCGCACATGCGGCGCTCATGGGTGCCGCAGCTGAACATGCTGGTCATCGGTGCGATGCCCAGCTGTTCGATGGCGGTGCGCGCATTGATGTGCGCATCGATCTCCATCACCACGCGTTCAGCCTGGCAATCGATGTCGAAACGATAGGCGCCGGTGGCGCTTGGCGAATCCAGCAGGGCGTAGACCACGAAGCGGGTGCTGTCCTTGCCCGGCGTCTCGAACCAGAACTTGGTGAAGTCCGGAAACTCCTCGCGCTTTTTGGCATAGGTATCGATCGCGAGACCGCGAGCCGACAGACCGTACTGGCCAGTGGCATCTACCGCGCGGAAATAACTGGCACCAAGGAAGGACAGCACGTCATGCCTGTCCAGCTCCGGGGCCTTGAACAGCTTGAACCCGGAAAAACCCAGGTCGCCCGTGAGTTGCTTGGTGTCGACGGTGGTTTTTTCATAGTTGAACAGGGATGGGCGGAAATGCACCTCGCGCGCCTGGCGCGTCTTGGGATCGACGCTGTACATGCGTACCGGCTGCTTGAAACCCATGCCGACGTGGAAAAACTGCACGTCCAGTTGACCCTTCAGGTCTTTCCACAGGGAGTGGTCGCCATCGTAGCGGATCGCGTTGAAGTTCTGCGGGGTCATGGTCGCCAGGGTCGGCGGCAGCACCTGCTTGGTGTCCTGGTAGCGGTTACCCGCGAGTTGCTTGGCCTGGATCTTCAGCGCTTCAAAGTCAAACGCCTGGGCTTCGCCATCCGCCGCACCGTTACCGGCCCAGGCTCGGACGGCCAGCAGGCCGGAGGCCGATAGACCGGTGTAAGCCGCGATGGCCATGGACGCTTTGAGCAAATTCCTGCGGTGCATAAGTACAACCTGTCGTGAACAATCCCGCGCCGTTCCTGGCACATTGGATCAAAAATGGAGGTTCGGACATGCCTTCGGCCAAACGCAACGGACTTTAAACAGATAACAAATAGCTTAAACCGTTCGGTCGCGCAGAAAAAATGATTGATGGCGTGACGATAGCGCGGCAATGAAACAAGACATGTCAGTAAAAATTTCCGACAGGCCTTTCTGATTTATAGGGCATTTCTGCTTTTTTCGACTAATTACTCTAAAAAACGCTTTTCAGCCTGAATAACTTCCTATTCTATGGGCATGACCGGTTTCTGCCCTCAGGCCGGTGAGATTCAGTTGGCACAAGGTGACTGCTGAAAAAAGGGTAGGGCGATGCGGCTTTTCAAGTTTTCTCTGACGTATAGAAGGACATCGTCCATGTCGAAAGTACAAGGCATCACCGAAATGTTGGGAATCTTTCCATGCCTGATTACCGGGCGCAGGAGGCGTCGGCTCAATTCCGAGGAAATGAAATTGGTCGAGCGGTATCGCGAGTTATCGGAGAGTGATCGAATTGCCATGCGCTATCTGGTGGATGCGATGAGGAGTGTTTCGCGGTTTTGAGGAGGTGCGGCATCCAGCGGTAGCGATTTTGCTGCGGCTGGATGTCGTCTTTTACCAATCCTGCGGTCGTTCTGAACGCTGATATAGAACACGCAACACTTGTATTTGGCCATGCATCAATCGATAAGGCGCGATAAAGGGATACTGACCCAATACCAGTTCACGCACATCCGGCATGACAGAGGGCCTGCCCGATCCCGGGAATTGTTCCAGCTGATGGAAAGACTGCAAAATCGTCGAAATGATCTCTGTCGCAGCCTCGGCACCAACAACACCCTGGTAGTACTCATGAATGGCCTCGAGGTCGTTTTCAGCTTTTTCAGTCAGTACTACACTCGGCACGTTTTGCCCACTTAGCCTTCACGGCGTCAAGATTGGTAAGTCTTCCCGCGTCGGCATCCGCTATGCCGTCACTTATGGCTTGTAGATGCCATGACTCGGCTTCTACATATCGAACCAACGCACGCTTGAGATGGTACTGACGGTCACGATCGGTGGCTGCTGCCAACTGATCCAGTTGTTGGGCCAACAGCTCTTCAACGCGAAAGGATAAAACTGGCGAGGCCATGGTGGCTCTCCTAAAGGTGTATACGTTGTAAACTATGTAAACACCCTAAGCCTTACCCTGACTTTCGTCAACCAATACTGCGTGCATTGGATTGAGGAAACTTTAGCGGGCGAAAACAAAACAAACAGCGTGGATGTATTTCGAAATGCATGGAGGCCCCCATGCCGTCGATTGCGCCGGGCGAACACCCCTGTCGATGGATTCGTCAAAAGATTGCAACCCGCGACAGCTCCTGCATGGACCGCAAGGACCGTAGATTTCGCATAGTCCGCAGTCTCCCGAGCTGCCGCAGGCTACGATCTTTGCGCGTTAATGCTTGAACATCACATGCCGCACCACGCTGTAGTCCTCCAACCCAAACATGGACATGTCCTTGCCATACCCGGAGTGTTTCTGACCGCCGTGGGGCATTTCGCTGACCAGCATGAAGTGGGTGTTCACCCAGGTGCAGCCGTACTGCAGGCGTGCCGAAAGACGATGCGCACGACCGACGTCCGCGGTCCAGACCGACGAGGCCAGGCCGTAGTCCGAATCGTTGGCCCAGCCCAGTACCTGAGTTTCATCGGCGAATCGGGTCACTGACACCACCGGCCCGAACACTTCGCGGCGGACGATTTCGTCATCCTGTTGCGCGTCGGCAAGCACCGTCGGCTCGAAGAAATAGCCATCGCCTTCCACCGCCTTGCCGCCTGTGATCAAGCGGATATGCGGCTGCGCCACGGCACGCTCGACGAACCCGGCCACGCGGTCGCGATGTTGCGCGGTGATCAGCGGGCCCAGCTCGGTCGAGGGATCATCCTGCGCGCCGTACTTGATGCTGCTGACCGCCGCGCCAAGCTTCTCGACGAACGCGTCGTAAATGCCTTCCTGCGCATAGATACGGCACGCGGCAGTGCAGTCCTGGCCGGCGTTGTAGAAGCCGAAGGTGCGAATGCCTTCCACGGCGGCGTCGATGTCGGCGTCGTCGAAGATGATCACCGGGGCCTTGCCGCCCAATTCCATGTGCATGCGTTTGACGCTGTCGGCGGTGCTGGAAATGATGTTCGAGCCCGTAGCGATCGAGCCGGTCAGCGACACCATGCGCACCTTCGGATGGGTGACCAGCGGGATGCCGACCGTAGGGCCACGGCCGAACACCAGATTGAGCACACCGGCCGGTAAAATTTCCGATGCCAGCTGCGCCAGGCGCAACGCGGTCAGTGGGGTCTGTTCCGACGGCTTGAGCACCACGGTATTACCGGCGGCCAAGGCCGGGGCGATTTTCCAGGCGACCATCATCAGCGGGTAGTTCCACGGCGCAATGGAGGCGATCACGCCCACCGGGTCACGGCGGATCATCGAGGTGTGACCGGGCAGGTATTCACCGCCGGCCGAACCGCTCATGCAACGGCTGGCGCCGGCGAAGAAACGGAACACGTCGGCAATCGCCGGAATCTCGTCGTTCAGCGCGGCACTGTAGGGTTTACCGCAGTTATCGGATTCGAGTCTGGCCAGTTCTTCGCCATGGGCTTCGATGGTGTCCGCGAGTTTGAGCAGCAGCAGCGAGCGTTCTTTCGGCGTGGTCTGCGACCAGCTTTCGAAGGCGTTGTCGGCGGCACGCACGGCTGCATCGACCTGGGCTTCGCTGGCTTCATTGATCTCCACCAGCACACGCCCCAGCGCCGGGTTGAACACCGGTTGGGGAGGGCCTTCGCCGTCGATCAGTTGGCCGTTGATCAAGAGTTGGGTTTGCATGGTTCTGTCCTCCTCAACACAGTTATTTCCCTCCGCTACCGGCCACGCTTTCCCCGCCACGGGTCAGGTAATACGCCCCGAGGATCGGCAGCATGGTCACCATCATCACCAGCATCGCGATGACGTTGGTCACCGGCACATCCCGCGGTCGGCTGAGCTGGTTGAGCAGCCACAGCGGCAGGGTGCGTTCATGGCCGGCGGTAAAGGTGGTGACGATGATCTCGTCGAACGACAGCGCAAAGGCGAGCATGCCGCCGGCCAGCAACGCCGAGCCGAGGTTTGGCAGGATGATGTAGCGGAAGGTCTGCCAGCCATCGGCGCCGAGGTCCATCGAGGCCTCGATCAAATTGTGTGAAGTGCGACGCAAGCGGGCGATGACGTTGTTGTAGACGATCACCACGCAGAAGGTCGCGTGGCCGACGATGATGGTGAACATCCCCGGCTCGATGCCCAGAGTCTTGAAGGTCGCCAGCAGCGCGATACCGGTAATGATCCCCGGCAAGGCGATCGGCAGGATCAACATCAGCGAGATGCCTTGCTTGCCGAAGAAATCGCGCCGGTACAAGGCCGCCGACGCCAACGTGCCAAGGACCAGTGCAATAAGTGTAGCAACGGCTGCAACCTGCAATGACAGCTTGATCGCTTCCAGCACGTCGGGCCGGGAGAACGCCACGCCGATCCACTTCAGGGTGAAGCCCCTGGGCGGAAAACTGAACGCCGCGTCCTCGGTGTTGAAGGCGTACAGGAAGATGATCAGGATCGGGAAGTGCAGAAATATCAACCCGCCCCAGGCGGCGATGCGCAGAGCCAGTGACGCTTGATCGCCCTGTTTTACGGATTTAGAGCGCATCGAAAGCCCCCAGTCGCTTGACGATGGACAGGTAGATGGCGATCAGCACGATCGGCACCAACGTGAAGGCCGCGGCCATCGGCATGTTGCCGATCGCGCCTTGCTGGGCATAAACCATGCTGCCCACGAAGTAGCCTGGCGGGCCCACCAGTTGCGGCACGATGAAGTCGCCCAGGGTCAGGGAAAAAGTGAAGATGGAGCCGGCGGCAATGCCGGGAATCGACAGCGGCAACGTCACTTGCATGAAGGTCTGGCGCGGCGTGGCCCCGAGGTCTGCCGAGGCTTGCAGCAGCGATGGGGGCAGGCGTTCAAGTGAAGCCTGGATCGGCAGGATCATGAACGGCAGCCAGATGTAGACAAATACCATGAAGCGTCCCAGATTCGAGGTCGACAAGGTGCTGCCGCCCACCCCCGGAATGCCCAGCACCCATTGCAACACCGGCTCCAGGCCCAGGTGTTGGACGAACCACTGCGCGACGCCGCCCTTGGCCAGCAGCAAGGTCCAGGCATACGCCTTGACGATGTAGCTGGCCCACATGGGCATCATCACCGCGATGTAGAAAAACGCCTTGGTTTTGCCAGTGGTGTAGCGCGCCATGTAGTAGGCGATCGGAAACGCCACCACCGCGCTGGCGATCGACACGAACACGGCCATGCTCAGTGTGCGCACAATGATGTCGAAGTTCGACGGTTGGAACAGCGCTGCGAAGTTCGCCAGGGTCAGCTCGGGCGTGACCGCCATGGTGAAGTCATCGAAGGTGTAGAAACCTTGCCACAGCAGGACCAGCAGCGAACCGAGGTAGATCGCGCCGAACCACAGCAGTGGCGGTATCAGCAGCAGCGACAGGTACAGGTTGGGCCGGCGGTACAGCAGGTTGGAAAACCTGCGCAGCGGCGAACCGCTGGCCGGGGGTTGCGGGATAACCACGGTGTTCATTTCACACCCCGCCGACAGCATTGTCATGCAGCGGCACCATCGCCTCCCGCGCCCAGCGCGCGCTGATGCGTTGCCCGGTCTGATGGCGAGTACCGACATCCAGCCATTGGACGTTGGCCTGGCTGATGTTCAGGGTCTGGCCATTTTCCAGCTTCAATTCATAGCGCGTAGCGCTGCCCTGGTACTGGATGTCGTGCAACAGACCGCTGACTTCGATTTCATGGCTGGCCAGCGGGCCCTCGGCGAAACGCACGTGTTCGGGGCGAATCGAGAACGGTTGCGGATTGCCGCTCAACTGCCGCGCCAGATCACCGCGGATCACATTGGAGGTGCCAACGAATTCTGCGACGAAAGTGGTCGCCGGTTTCATGTACAGGTTGCGGGGCGTGTCGACCTGCTCGATGCGACCCTTGTTGAACACCGCCACGCGGTCGGACATCGACAGTGCTTCGGTCTGATCGTGGGTGACGAAGATGAAGGTGATGCCGAGCTGACGCTGCAACTTCTTCAACTCGCCTTGCATTTGCTCGCGCAGCTTGAGGTCGAGGGCACCCAGAGGTTCGTCGAGCAGCAACACCCGAGGGCGGTTGACCAGCGCGCGGGCCAGGGCCACACGCTGGCGTTGACCACCGGAAAGTTGCGCCGGCTTGCGTTCGCCGTAACCGCCGAGGGCGACCATGTCGAGGGCTTCCTCGGCGCGTTTGCGGCGTTCGGCCTTGCCCACACCTTTGACTTTCAAACCATAGGCGACGTTGTCCAGGACGTTCATGTGCGGGAACAGCGCGTAATCCTGGAATACGGTGTTCACGTCACGCTGGTACGGCGGCAGCCCGGCGGCCTCGAGGTCATGAATACGGATGGAGCCTGCACTCGGTTGTTCGAAACCGGCGATCAGGCGCAGGCAGGTCGTTTTGCCCGAGCCCGAAGGGCCCAGCATGGAAAAGAACTCGCCGTCCTGGATATCGATGGAAACCCGATCGACGGCCTTTACTTCGCCGAACTGCCGGGAAACGTTGGTGAACTGGACTGCAAGCGTCATGGTGCGGTGCTCCGGAAATCTGAACGAAGAGCTTCGCGAGCAGGCTCGCTCCCACAGTGGAATGCGGTCAAATGTGGGAGCCTGCTCGCGAAGAGGGCTCAACGACCGCCCATGATCGCGATGTAATCTTGGGTCCAGCGGCTGTATGGCACGAACTTGCCGCCTTCCGCCTGTGGGGTTTTCCAGAAGGCGATCTGCTCGAACTGGTCGAAACCGTTGGTCTTGCAACCTTCGGCACCGAGCAATTCGCTCTCCTTGCATGCGGCCGGAACCGCCGGCAGCGAACCGAACCAGGCCGCGAGGTCGCCCTGGACCTTGGGTTGCAACGACCAGTCCATCCACTTGTAGGCACAGTTGGGGTGCTTGGCTTCAGCGTGCAGCATGGTGGTGTCGGCCCAGCCCGTTGCACCCTCCTTGGGAATAACCGAGGCCACCGGCTGCTTGTCCGCCAGCAGCCCATTGACCATGTAGCCCCAAGTGCTCGACGCCACAACACCTTCGTTCTTGACGTCACTCATCTGGACGGTCGCGTCATGCCAGTAGCGGTGGATCAACGGCTGTTGCTTGCGTAGCAGGTCCAGTGCCGCCTTGTATTGCTCTTCGTTGAGCTGGTATGGGTCCTTGATCCCCAGTTCCGGCCGCTTCGCCTTGAGGTAAAGCGCCGCATCGGCGATATAGATCGGACCATCGTAGGCCTGGACTCGGCCCTTGTTGGACTTGCCGTCCGGCAAGGTCTGCTCCTCGAACACCACCCCCCAGCTGTCAGGGGCCGTCTTGAATACGTTGGTGTTGTACATCAACACGTTCGGACCCCATTGGTACGGGGTGCCAAAAGTCTGTTTATTGACCACGTACCACGGACCATCCTTGAGACGAGGGTCGATGTTTTTCCAGTTCGGAATCAGCGCCGGGTTGATGGGCTGCACACGCTTGCCGGCGATCAGTCGCAGGGAAGCATCGCCGGAAGCAGTCACCAGATCGTAACCGCCCTTGGACATCAGGCTGACCATCTCATCGGAAGTGGCCGCCGTCTTGACGTTGACCTTGCACCCGGTTTCCTTCTCGAAACCGGTCACCCAGTCGTAGGCCTTGTCGCTCTCGCCACGTTCGATGTAGCCGGGCCAGGCCACGATATCCAGCTGGCCTTCGCCGGCGCCGACGGCCTTCAGCGGTTCGGCGGCCTGGGCGAAGACACTACTGGCCAACAGCAAGGGGGTGATTGCACTGAGCAGTGCGGTCTTGTGCACGAACATGGGGTTTCCCTCTTCTTTAATTATGGTCGGGGCAGTTTTGAACGTGGTGAAGCCGATGCCGGTACGGCTAATTGTTAGCGTAGTGCGCTTTCAACAACAGCCAAGCAACATCTCGAAGCACTCTCGCGGCCGGGTCTCGGGCACTTTCGATCTAGGCTGGTAGCCTTATTGATCCGGATAACCCCTTTTTGGAGGCGAAACATGAACACCCGTGGATTGCTCGATCAGCTACTCAAGTCCGGCCAGGACCTGTTGCAGAACAAGGCTGGCGGGGCGCAGAACAAATCGGCGGCCAGCGGACTGGGCGGTTTGCTCGGCGGTGGCAGTGGCTCGGGCGGCCTGGGAGGGCTGCTCTCCGGCGCTGGCGGCGGTGCCCTGGCAGCCGGGGCCATGGGCCTGCTGCTGGGCAACAAAAAGGTGCGCACGGTCGGCGGCAAGGTCGCCATCTACGGCGGTCTTGCGGCGCTGGGTGTGATTGCCTACAAGGCTTACGGCAACTGGCAGGCCCAGCAGGGCACTGCGCCAAAGACCGAACCACAAACCATCGACCGCTTGCCGGCCGACCAGGTCGAGCAGCACAGCCAGGCGATCCTCAAGGCACTGGTGGCGGCCGCCAAGGCAGATGGCCACGTCGATGCCCGGGAGCGCGAATTGATCGAAGGCGAGTTCAGCAAGCTCGACAACGACCAGGAACTGCAGCATTGGCTGCACGCCGAACTCAACAAGCCGCTTGACCCCACCGACGTCGCTCGAGCCGCCAGCACCCCGGAAATGGCCGCCGAGATGTACATCGCCAGTGTGATGCTGGTGGACGAGGAGAACTTCATGGAGAAGTCCTACCTGGATGAACTGGCCCGTCAACTCAAGCTTGATCCGGGGTTGAAGGCCGAGCTGGAGAAACAGGTGCGTCAGGCTTCGGCCAATCCCACCACTTTCCCGCCAGAATGAGAAACAGCACTCAACCGTTTTAATATTGATACACCACCCTCGGCTATACTCCGCAGCATTTGGAAATACCTCGAGGACTGACTGTGAAGAACTGGACGTTGCGCCAACGGATCTTGGCGAGCTTTGCGGTAATTATCGCCATCATGCTGCTGATGGTCGTCGTCTCCTACTCACGGCTGTTGAAGATCGAAGAAAGCGAAGCCAGCGTTCGTGAAGACGCACTTCCCGGGGTGTATTACAGCTCGATGATTCGTGGCGCCTGGTCCGACAGCTATCTTCGGATCCAGGAAATGCTTGGCTTGAAGGAGGGGCAGGGCTTCAGCGCCGCGGACGCCGCCGACTTCAAATCATTCGAATCCCGGCTGCAAGAGCAGATAGGCAACTATCGCGGTACCGTCACTACAGATGAAGACAAGGTTGAATTCGCCGCCTTCGAAAAATACAACGAGAATTACCACAAGGTTCTGGCGGCGGTGCTCGACCTGCATCAGCGCAATGAGGAAGCGCAAGCCATCAAGTTGTTCAACGAACAGCTGACCCCGACCTGGACCGCAGGTCGCATGAAACTCAATGACATCCTGCGCGAAAACAAAGCGGTGGCGGACCTGGACATCGCAAACATCGATGACGCGGTGCTCACCGCAAAAATCGTCATGGGCATCTCCCTGTTGATTGCGGTGCTGGCCGCCGGCCTCTGCGGCCTGCTGTTGATGCGCGCAATCATGGCGCCGATGAACCGGATCGTCGAAATACTCGAAATCATGCGCACCGGCGACCTCAGCCGGCGCCTGGACCTGGCGCGCAAGGACGAATTCGGCGCGGTGGAAACCGGCTTCAACGACATGATGGCCGAGCTGACGTCCCTGGTGTCCCAGGCCCAGCGCTCGTCGGTACAAGTCACTACCTCGGTGACCGAGATCGCCGCCACCTCCAAGCAACAGCAAGCCACTGCCACCGAGACCGCCGCCACCACCACGGAAATCGGTGCGACCTCTCGTGAAATCGCCGCCACCTCCCGTGACCTGGTGCGCACCATGACCGAAGTGTCCACCGCCGCCGATCAGGCCTCGGTGCTGGCCGGGTCCGGCCAACAGGGCCTGGCGCGGATGGAAGAGACCATGCACTCGGTCATGGGGGCGGCGGATCTGGTCAACGCCAAGCTGGCGATCCTCAACGAGAAGGCCGGCAACATCAATCAGGTGGTGGTGACCATCGTCAAGGTCGCCGACCAGACCAACCTGTTGTCGCTGAACGCCGCCATCGAAGCGGAGAAGGCCGGCGAGTATGGCCGCGGGTTTGCCGTGGTGGCGACCGAAGTGCGCCGTCTGGCGGATCAGACCGCCGTCGCCACGTACGACATCGAACAGATGGTGCGCGAGATCCAGTCGGCCGTGTCGGCCGGGGTCATGGGCATGGACAAGTTCTCTGAAGAAGTGCGCCGCGGCATGTCCGAGGTGCAGCAAGTCGGTGAACAACTGTCGCAGATCATTCATCAGGTCCAAGCGCTGGCGCCACGGGTGTTGATGGTCAACGAAGGCATGCAGGCACAGGCCACCGGCGCCGAGCAGATCAACCATGCGCTGGTGCAGTTGGGCGATGCCAGCAGCCAGACCGTCGAGTCCCTGCGCCAGGCCAGTTTCGCCATCGACGAACTGAGCCAGGTCGCTGTAGGGCTGCGTAGCGGCGTATCGCGATTCAAAGTCTGATGAGCGAACTCACGGTCAAGCGCGCCGCGGTGAAACCGGCGTTGCAGGCGTTGTTCCTGGTGTTCCGCATCGGTAACGAGCGCTATGCCTTGCAGGCCATCGAGGTGGCGGAAGTGCTGCCGCGCCTGCCGTTGAAACCGATTGCCCAGGCACCGGCCTGGGTGGCGGGGGTGTTCGCCTATCGTGGCTCGGTCGTGCCGGTGATCGACCTCAGCGCGCTGACGTTCGGTACACCGGCCCAGGCTCGTACCAGTACCCGCCTGGTACTGGTCAATTACCGTCCGGGTGAGACCGCCCAGGCGCAATTGCTCGGGCTGATCCTGGAGCAGGCCACCGACACCTTGCGCTGCAATCCGAAAGATTTTCAGCCCTATGGCCTGGATAATCGCCAGGCGCCCTACCTCGGGCCTGTCCGCGAAGATGCACAAGGGCTGCTGCAATGGGTGCGGGTCGCCGATCTGCTGAGCGAGCCGGTTCGCGCGCTGCTGTTTCCGTCGCCACCGCTGGATCCGGCGCTGCTTGAGGAATGCCCATGAGCAGCGATCAACGGTTTTTCGATTTCCTCAAGGAACGCATCGGCCTCGACGTGACCTCGGTGGGGCCGGCGATCATCGAGCGTGCGGTACGCCAGCGCAGCACGTTCTGCCGAGCGCAGACGGCCGATGAGTACTGGCACACCTTGCTGGGTTCGCGGGATGAACAGCAGGCGCTGATCGAAGCGGTGATCGTTCCCGAAACCTGGTTTTTCCGTTATCCGGAGTCTTTCGTCACACTGTCGAAACTGGCCGCCAAGCGCCTGGCCGACATCAACAACATGCGTGCCCTGCGCATCCTCAGCCTGCCGTGTTCTACCGGAGAAGAACCGTATTCCATTGCCATGGCGCTGCTCGATGCCGGGTTGCAGCCGCATCAGTTCAAGGTCGAAGGCATGGATGTCAGCCCGCTGTCGGTGGAAAAGGCCAAGCGGGCGCTGTATGGCAAGAATTCATTTCGGGGTCAGGACATCGAGTTTCGCGACCGCCATTTCATTGCCGAAAACGATGGCTATCGCCTCGACGAGCGAGTCCTTGAACAAGTGCGCTTGCAGGTCGGCAATCTGCTGGATCCAGCCTTGCTGGCCAATGAGCCACCCTATGATTTCGTGTTCTGCCGCAACCTGTTGATCTATTTTGACCTGGCGACCCAGCAGCAAGTTTTCGAGGTGCTCAAGCGTCTGACCCATGTAGACGGCGTGCTGTTCATCGGCCCCGCGGAGGGCAGTCTGTTGGGGCGCTTTGGCATGCGCTCGATCGGCATCGCGCAGTCCTTTGCGTTCAGTCGGCAGCATGCGCCGCAGCCGGTGTCACTGGCGACCTTCACTCCAACGCCGCTACCGGTGCGCCAACCGGTGCGCAGCGTGACACCGCCGCCGGTTCGCAGCCGCCCGTTTGCAACGGTGGTGCCGCTACCGGTCATGACCAAAACGGCCAACCCGGATGCTGCCGCACTGCTGGCGAACATCGCCGCACTGGCCAACGAAGGCAAAAGTGCCGAAGCCCGCGCTGCCTGCGAGAGCTATCTGCGCAGCCACGAACCGGTCGCCCAGGTGTTCTACTGGCTGGGGCTGCTCAGCGACGTCGCCGGCAGTGCCCTCCAGGCCCAGGGTTTTTACCGCAAGGCGTTGTACCTCGAACCGCAGCACCCAGACGCCTTGATGCACCTGGCCGCCTTGCTGCAATCCCAGGGCGACTCGGCGGGTGCCAGACGATTGCAGGCCCGCGCCGCCCGCAGCGAGCGCGCCGCTGACAGTGAGCGTAAACGATGAACGCCGCCGACACCTTTAGCCTCACCCATGAAGATGCCCAGGCCATCGATGACTGCTGGAACCGTATCGGTATCCACGGCGACAAGTCCTGCCCGCTGCTGATCGAACACATTCACTGCCGCAACTGCGCGGTGTATTCCGCCGCCGCGACGCGCTTGCTCGATCGCTATGCGTTGCAGCAGAAAGATCACGGACAGGTTTCGACAACGGTCGAGCGCGAGGCGCAAACCCGTTCGCTGTTGATGTTCCGTCTTGGCGAAGAATGGCTGGGCCTGGTCACTCGCAGCCTGGTGGAAGTGGCGCCGCTGCAAGCGATTCACTCCTTGCCACACCAGCGTTCCCGGGCCTTGCTCGGCGTGGCTAACGTGCGCGGTGCTCTGGTGGCATGCCTGTCGCTGGTCGAGCTGCTCGGGCTCGATGGGGCCGGCAGCGTAGCGTCCGGCGCGCGGGTCATGCCGCGGATGCTGATCATCGCCGCCCACGGCGGGCCGGTGGTGGTGCCGGTGGATGAGGTGGACGGGATTCATGCCATCGATGAACACATCCTGGAGGCGGCCTCCCGCTCCGGCACCCAGGCCAGCGCCAAATACACCCGTGGTGTGTTGCAGTTCAAAGGCCGCAGTCTGCGTTGGCTGGACGAAGAACAGTTGCTGTCCGCCGTGACCCGGAGCCTCACATGACCCCAGAGCAATTGCGCGACTCCTCTTTGCTGGAGCTGTTCAGCATGGAGGCCGAAGCCCAGACCCAAGTGCTGAGTGCAGGTCTGCTGGCGCTGGAGCGCGATCCGACCCAGGCCGATCATCTCGAATCGTGCATGCGCGCGGCGCACTCGCTCAAGGGCGCGGCGCGGATCGTCGGGGTCGATGCCGGCGTCAGCGTTGCCCATGTGATGGAAGATTGTCTGGTCAGTGCCCAGGAAGGGCGCCTGTACCTGCGTCCCGAGCACATCGATGCGTTGTTGCAAGGCACCGATCTGCTGCTGCGCATCGCAACGCCCGACAATAGCCCAGGTCCTGCGGACATCGAGGCCTATGTGGCCGTGATGGAGCGATTACTGGACCCGCTGGCGCTTGCCGTGCCGATCAGCACCCCCATCGCGCCGTTCATGGCCGAGGATCTGCTGCAGGCCCCCAGGGTCGAGTTGCCGATGCCGGTATCGGTGCTGGACGTCGAACCGCAACCCGCCGCTTACGTCGAGCCGGCACCCAAGGCCAGACGCACCACCGAAAACGGTGAGCGGGTCCTGCGGGTCACGGCCGAACGCTTGAACAGCCTGCTCGACCTGTCCAGCAAATCCCTGGTGGAAACCCTGCGGCTCAAGCCGCACCTGGCCACCATGCAGCGGCTCAAGCGTCTGCAGAGCAACGGCCTGCGGGCCCTGGAAAACCTCAACGTCCATCTCAAGGAGCATGCCTTGAGCCTGGAGGCCCAGGAGGCCCTCGACGATGCCCGTCGGCTGTTGGCCGAATCCCAGCAGTTGCTGGTGGAAAAAAATGCCGAGCTGGACGAGTTCGCCTGGCAGGCCAGTCAACGGGCGCAAGTGCTGTACGACACGGCGCTGGCCTGTCGCATGCGGCCGTTTGCCGATGTGTTGACCGGGCAAGTACGGATGGTCCGCGACCTCGGCCGCAGCCTGGGCAAGCAGGTGCGGCTGGAGATCGAGGGCGAGAAAACCCAGGTCGATCGCGACGTCCTGGAAAAACTCGAAGCGCCGCTGACACACCTGCTGCGTAACGCCGTCGACCACGGCATCGAATCCCCGGAGCAACGTCTGTTGGCCGGCAAACCGGCTGAAGGCTTGATCCGTCTGCGCGCCTCGCATCAGGCCGGTCTGCTGGTGCTGGAGTTGAGCGACGACGGCAATGGCGTCGATCTGGAAAAGGTCCGCCGCAGCATCATCGAGCGCCAATTGTCCCCGGCTGAGACCGCCGGGCAATTGAGCGAAGAGGAGCTGCTGACATTCCTGTTCCTGCCCGGTTTCAGCCTGCGGGACACAGTCACCGAGATCTCCGGACGCGGCGTCGGGCTGGATGCGGTGCAACACATGGTCCGGCAGTTGCGCGGTGCGGTAGTGCTGGAGCAAGCGGCGGGCGAGGGCAGCCATTTCCACCTCGAAGTGCCGCTGACCCTGTCGGTGGTGCGCAGTCTGGTGGTGGAAGTCGGTGACGAGGCCTATGCCTTTCCACTGGCCCACATCGAGCGCATGTGCGACCTGGAGCCGGCGGACATCGTGCAGGTCGAGGGCCGTCAGCACTTCTGGCACGAAGGCCGGCACGTCGGGCTGGTCGCCGCCAGCCAGTTGTTGCAGCGTCCGGTGAGCCAGAACAACCAGCAGACCCTCAAGGTGGTGGTCATTCGTGAACGCGAGGCCATCTATGGTGTGGCCGTCGAGCGTTTTATCGGTGAGCGGACATTGGTCGTATTACCGCTGGACGAACGCCTGGGCAAGGTGCAGGACATTTCCGCCGGGGCCCTGCTCGACGACGGTTCGGTGGTGCTGATCGTCGACGTCGAAGACATGCTGCGTTCGGTCGACAAACTGCTCAACACCGGGCGTCTGGAGCGTATCGCCCGGCAGGGCAGCCAAGTCGTCGAGGCCGCTCGCAAACGGATCCTGGTGGTCGACGACTCGCTGACCGTTCGCGAGCTGCAACGCAAGTTGTTGCTCAATCGCGGTTATGACGTGGCCGTGGCGGTGGACGGCATGGATGGCTGGAACGCGCTGCGTTCGGAGGATTTCGATCTGTTGATCACCGACATCGATATGCCGCGCATGGATGGCATCGAACTGGTGTCGCTGTTGCGCCGGGACAACCGCCTGCAATCGCTGCCGGTGATGGTGGTGTCCTATAAGGATCGCGAAGAAGACCGCCGTCGTGGACTGGACGCAGGCGCCGACTATTATCTAGCCAAAGCCAGTTTTCATGACGATGCCCTGCTCGATGCAGTGGTTGAGCTCATAGGAGGAGCGCGGGCATGAAAATCGCAATCGTCAACGACATGCCCATGGCAGTGGAAGCCTTGCGCCGGGCCTTGGCGTTCGAGCCGGCACACGAGGTGGTCTGGGTCGCCGGCAACGGGGCCGAGGCGGTGCAACGTTGTGCCGAATACACCCCGGACCTGATCCTGATGGACTTGATCATGCCGGTGATGGATGGCGTGGAAGCGACCCGGCGAATCATGGCCGACAGCCCCTGCGCGATCGTCATCGTCACGGTCGACCGCCAGCAGAATGTGCATCGGGTGTTCGAGGCCATGGGCCACGGCGCGCTGGATGTAGTCGACACGCCGGCATTGGGTGCAGGCAATGCGCAGGAGGCCGCCGCACCTTTGCTGCGCAAGATCATAAACATTGGCTGGCTGATCGGTGACCGCGGCAACCAGGAGCGCGCGGCGCCGACCCCGTTGCGCAGTTCGGCCTCGCGTCAGCGGCTGATCGCTATCGGTTCATCCGCCGGCGGCCCGGCGGCGCTGGAAATATTGCTCAAGGGGCTGCCGCGGGTCTTTCCGGCGGCCATTGTGCTGGTGCAGCACGTTGACCAGGTGTTCGCCGCCGGCATGGCCGAATGGCTGAGCAGCGCCAGCGGCCTGAACGTGCGCCTGGCCCAGGAAGGCGAGCCACCGCAGCCCGGCACCGTGTTGCTGGCCGGCACCAACCACCATATTCGCTTGTTGAAAAACGGCACGCTCGCCTACACCGCCGAGCCGGTCAACGAGATCTATCGGCCCTCGATCGACGTGTTTTTCGAGAGCGTGGCCCATTACTGGAGCGGCGATGCCGTGGGTGTTTTGTTAACCGGAATGGGACGCGATGGCGCACAGGGGCTTAAACTCATGCGCCAGCAGGGCTACCTGACCATCGCCCAGGACCAATCCAGCAGTGCGGTGTACGGCATGCCCAAGGCAGCTGCCGCCATCGACGCTGCCGTAGAAATTCGTCCACTGGACAAGATCGCGCCACGATTGCTGGAAATTTTCAGCAGATGACTCTCCTTAACAGCAATCCCGGCCCAAGCAGTACTCAGGTGACCGCACATGAATGACTTACAGCTCGACGGCTTTAAAACCGACGAAAACGCCGCCATGGTGTTGTTGGTAGACGATCAGGCGATGATCGGCGAGGCGGTGCGCCGCGGCTTGTCGAACGAAGAAAATATCGACTTCCACTTTTGCGCCGACCCGCATCAGGCCATCGCCCAGGCGATCCGCATCAAGCCGACGGTGATCCTGCAGGACCTGGTCATGCCCGGGCTCGATGGCCTGTCCCTGGTGCGCGAATACCGCAATCACCCGGCGACCAAGGATATTCCGATCATCGTCCTGTCGACCAAGGAAGACCCGCTGATCAAGAGCGCGGCGTTTGCGGCCGGGGCCAATGATTACCTGGTCAAGCTGCCGGACAACATCGAACTGGTGGCGCGGATCCGCTATCACTCGCGTTCCTACATGACCCTGCTGCAGCGTGACGCGGCGTACCGGGCGCTGCGGGTCAGCCAGCAGCAGTTGCTCGACACCAACCTGGTGCTGCAACGGTTGATGAACTCAGACGGCCTGACCGGTCTGTCGAACCGCCGGCACTTCGATGAATACCTGGAGCTGGAGTGGCGCCGCTCGCTACGCGACCAGAGTCAGCTGTCGTTGCTGATGATCGATGTCGACTATTTCAAGTCTTTCAACGACAGCTTCGGCCACCTGGACGGCGATGAAGCCCTGCGCAAGGTGGCCACGGCAATCCGTGACGCCAGCGCCAGACCTTCGGACCTGCCGGCACGTTACGGTGGCGAAGAATTCGCTCTGGTCCTGCCCAACACTTCCCCGGGCGGCGCGCGGCTGGTGGCGGAAAAACTCCGCCAGTCCGTGGCCGCCCTGAAGATTGCGCACATTTCCCCGGTCGAAGGGTCGAGCCTGACCATCAGCATCGGCCTGTCGACCATGACCCCGCAACCGGGCGGCGACTGCCGTCAATTGATCTCGGCGGCGGACAAGGGGCTGTACCTGGCGAAGAACAATGGGCGTAATCAGGTGGGGATTGAATGAACCATCGGTTTCATTCGCCGCTAAAGCCGCCAGGCGGGCTGCCGTGACAGCCTGATTACGGTATACTCGCCGGCTTTCAAAAGTTCGCCAACGAGTGCTGCCCGCCATGGAAATCAACCCGATCCTTAACAGCATCAAGGACCTGTCCGAGCGCTCCGAAACTATTCGGGGGTATCTTTGACTACGATCAAAAGCATGAGCGTCTGACTGAAGTCAATCGCGAGCTTGAAGATCCGTCTGTCTGGAACAACCCGTCGTACGCTCAGGAACTGGGCCGCGAGCGGTCGCTGCTGGCCCAGATCGTCGAAACCCTCGACGAAATGCACAGCGGCCTGGCCGATGCCAAAGACCTGCTGCTGATGTCCGCCGAAGAAGAAGACCAGGCCGCCGTCGATGACGTCGCCGCCGAAGTCGAGCGCCTGCGCGAATCCCTGGAAAAACTCGAATTCCGTCGCATGTTCAGCGGTGAGATGGACGCCAACAACGCCTACCTGGACATCCAGGCCGGCTCCGGCGGTACCGAGGCTCAGGACTGGGCCAACATCCTGCTGCGCATGTACCTGCGCTGGGCTGACAAACGCGGTTTCGACGCGACCATCATGGAACTCTCCGCCGGTGAAGTCGCCGGGATCAAGGGCGCCACCGTGCACATCAAGGGCGAATACGCCTTTGGCTGGCTGCGGACCGAAATCGGCGTGCACCGTCTGGTGCGCAAGAGTCCGTTCGACTCCGGCAACCGTCGCCACACCTCGTTCTCGGCGGTTTTCGTTTCGCCGGAAATCGATGACAACATCGAAATCGACATCAACCCGTCGGACCTGCGCATCGATACCTATCGCTCATCCGGTGCCGGTGGTCAGCACGTAAACACCACCGACTCGGCCGTACGTATCACCCACGTACCGTCCAACACCGTGGTCAGCTGCCAGAACGAACGCTCCCAGCACGCCAACAAAGACACCGCGATGAAAATGTTGCGGGCGCGCTTGTACGAGCAGGAAGTGCAGAAACGCAACGCGGCCTCGCAAGCCCTGGAAGACACCAAGTCGGATATCGGCTGGGGCCACCAGATTCGCTCCTACGTGCTCGACGCGTCGCGGATCAAGGATTTGCGCACCAACATCGAACGCAGCGACTGCGACAAGGTGCTCGACGGCGACATCGACGAGTACCTGATAGCCAGCTTGAAACAAGGGCTGTAAAGGCACGCGCTACAGGGTCACCACGACCCTGTAGGAGCGAGCGATGCGGCGACCCGACTTGACCGTGAACCCTGCCGCCAGGCAGGGGCAACGAACCTGTGATGGAATTTTTAAAGAAATGAGCGACCTAGAACTCGACCCGCAAGCCCTGCAACAGGAAGAAAACTCCCTGATCGCCCTGCGCAAGGAAAAGCTGGCTGCCGAGCGCGCCAAGGGCAATGCCTTCCCGAACGACTTCCGCCGCGACAACTACTGCGAAGACTTGCAGAAGCAATACGCGGACAAGACCAAGGAAGAGCTGGCAGAGGCTGCAATCCCGGTCAAGGTTGCCGGTCGTCTCATGCTCAACCGTGGCTCGTTCATGGTGATCCAGGACATGTCCGGTCGCATCCAGGTTTACGTCAACCGTAAAACCCTGTCCGAAGAAACCCTGGCCGCGGTGAAAACCTGGGACCTGGGCGACATCATTGCGGCCGAAGGCACCCTGGCCCGTTCCGGCAAGGGCGACCTGTACGTCGAAATGACCAACGTGCGCCTGTTGACCAAGTCCCTGCGCCCGTTGCCGGACAAGCACCATGGCCTGTCCGACACCGAGCAGCGCTACCGTCAGCGTTACGTCGACCTGATCGTCAACGAAGAAGTGCGTCAAACGTTCCGCGTGCGTTCGCAAGTGATTGCGCACATCCGCAGCTTCCTGATGCAGCGTGACTTCCTCGAAGTCGAGACGCCGATGCTGCAGACCATTCCGGGTGGCGCGGCAGCCAAGCCGTTCGAGACTCACCACAATGCGCTGGACATGGAAATGTTCCTGCGTATCGCGCCGGAGTTGTATCTGAAGCGTCTGGTGGTCGGTGGCTTCGAGAAAGTGTTCGAGATCAACCGCAACTTCCGTAACGAAGGCGTCTCGACGCGTCACAACCCTGAATTCACCATGTTGGAGTTCTACCAGGCTTACGCCGACTACGAAGACAACATGGACCTGACCGAAGAACTGTTCCGTGAACTGGCGCAGCTGGTCCTGGGCAGCACCGACGTGCCTTACGGCGACAAGGTGTTCCATTTCGGCGAACCGTTCGTGCGTCTGTCGGTGTTCGACTCAATCCTCAAGTACAACCCTGAGCTGACCGCTGACGACTTGAACGACATCGACAGGGCTCGCGCCATCGCCAAGAAGGCCGGGGCCAAGGTGCTGGGCTTTGAAGGTCTGGGCAAGCTGCAGGTGATGATTTTCGAAGAGCTGGTCGAGCACAAGCTGGAGCAGCCGCACTTCATCACCCAGTACCCGTTCGAAGTGTCGCCGCTGGCTCGCCGTAACGACGACAACCCGAACGTCACCGACCGTTTCGAACTGTTCATCGGCGGCCGTGAAATCGCCAACGCCTATTCCGAGTTGAACGACGCGGAAGACCAGGCCGAGCGCTTTATGGCGCAGGTGGCCGACAAGGACGCCGGCGACGACGAAGCCATGCACTACGACGCCGACTTCGTTCGCGCGCTGGAGTACGGCATGCCGCCAACGGCCGGTGAAGGTATCGGCATCGACCGCCTGGTGATGCTGCTGACCAACTCCCCGTCGATCCGCGACGTGATCCTGTTCCCGCACATGCGGCCGCAAGCGTAATTGTTTCAATTAAAAAGCCGCCTGACATGGGCGGCTTTTTATTGCCTGTCTGGTACAAACGTATCAATTGGTTACTTTTGAAGTAAGAGAGGAATACCTGTCGTGAACCATGCAATGGCTCTAGAGGGTGCAGCGGGTATCGCCACTGCGGTCGCTGAAAGTGTTCAGTACCAAGGCCGCAAGGCCAGCCGGCAGGGTAGCGAGCAGCGTCGACAGGACATTCTCGATGCGGCGATGCGCATTGTCGTGCGCGATGGCGTGCGGGCCGTACGGCACCGTGCGGTGGCGGCCGAGGCCGGTGTGCCGCTGTCGGCCACCACTTATTATTTCAAGGATATCGATGACCTGCTCACCGATACCTTCGCTCAATACGTGGAACGCAGCGCGGCCTTCATGGCCAAATTGTGGGCCAACAACGAAGGTTTGCTGCGGGAGATGGTCGCCTATGGCGATGGCAGCCCCGAGTCGCGCTCACAACTGGCAGACGACATTGCGCGGCTGACGTCCGACTATGTTCATCGTCAATTGCAGAATCGTCGCGAACACTTGATGGCCGAGCAAGCGTTCCGTCAGGAGGCGCTGTTGAACCCGCGCCTGGCGGAGTTGGTACGCTCGCATCAGCAAATTCTGCTGCAGGGCACTTGCCATTTTTTCGAGGTGTTGGGTTCCCGTGAGCCACAACAGGATGCCAAAGTGTTGACGGCGATTATCGGACGGATGGAATATCAGGGCCTGCTCAACGACGCCGAGCCTGCCGCCGAAGAGGAAATGCTCGGTATTCTCACGCGGTATATGCACCTGGTACTGGCGTCGGTGTAAGCCTCAGGGTGGACGCTCAATCCCTGTGGGAGCGAGCCTGCTCGCGAATACGGTCTGACATTCAACATCTCTGTTGCCTGACACTCCGCCTTCGCGAGCAGGCTCGCTCCCACAGGGTCCGGTGGTCCGTCAAGGTCCGCGTGTGTTCATAGGGAGTATTGGATGAAAGCCTGGCGCGTCGTTGTGATCGCCTTGTCGTTCCTGCTGCTCAGTGGCTGTCTGGTGACCTTCAAGGAACCGCTGCCCAACAGCGACCCCGCGCCCAAAGGGTTGCTCGGCAAATGGACCAGCACCAACGCCTGGGGCGAACCGATGAACCTGGAATTGACACGCGTCAGTGGCAATCGCTATCAGGCGGTCAGCTACTTCAAGGCCAAACCCCGGGAGCGCGAAGCCTATCCCTTCACGATATCGCGCCATGGCAATCGCTGGTATCTGTCGGCGAAGGTGCCGGCGCAGTTCGGCGGACATTTCATCATCGCCGGCTTCGAACTCAACGATAAGCACGAACTGGTGGTGTACAACCTCGACCTCGAGCAGATCAACCAGGCCCTGGGGCAGAAAGTCCTCAGCGGCGAAGGCTTCCAGACCGACGACGGCGATGGCGTGCTGATCAACACCAGCATGGACCAGGTTTTCGCCTACCTCGACGATCCGGCCAATTCCGATGTGTTCGTGGAAGCTGCACGGTACCAGCGCTTGGCCAAAGCCAAATAATCCAGCAAGTAACGGTTTTTCTACAGGAGTTTCGGGTGGACGATTACCAGCAGTCGATACGCATTTTGTCCGATCGCATTGTGCTGGCGCAGACGCCGATTCGCGTCCTTGATGCGGTCAAGTGGGATGACACCGTGCGCAAGGGTTTCCTCAAGGCCAAGGGCAAGGAAATGCCGGCGGTGGACCGCGATTACTACCTGAACCGGCCACTGTCCTTCGACTCCAGCAAGGTGAAGCTGGAATTCCAGAACATCGAGCGCGACATCACCCGTCAGCTCGGGCAGTTCAACCCGGTTGGCCAGATCATGAGGCGCATGTGCAAGGAATACCGCATGGTCGTGCGCATGCTCGAAGCGCGCGGCACCGAGGATTTCGGCCTGATTTCCCAGGAGCTGTACGGCGCTGCGTCCGACGCCTTCCACGCGGGAGACCCGACCCTGTCCGACCTGGGCCTGATGCTCTCCGATTACCTGAACAACATCGACGGACGCGGAGACCTGAAGGACGAGCCGAAAATCCTCACCGCCAAGGACGCCGTGCATTTGCTGCAAACCCGGTTGAGCAAGGTGTTTGGCGAGGCCGAGGAAACCATTCGGGTGTTCGAGTCCGACGGTATCGTTGCCGATGCGGCGGCCGGCGCCGACTACATCAAGATTCGCACCGACGCGATGTTCAACGAGCGTGACGTGCGCGCCCTGGAAGTCCATGAAGGGCTGGTGCACGTGGGCACCACGCTCAATGGTCTGAACCAGCCGATCTGCACCTTCCTGTCCAAAGGCCCGCCGTCGTCGACGGTGACCCAGGAAGGCCTGGCGATCCTGATGGAGATCATCACTTTCGCCTCGTACCCGAGTCGCCTGCGCAAACTGACCAACCGCACCCGCGCCATTCACATGGTGGAGGAGGGCGCGGACTTCCTGCAGATCTTCGAATTCTTCCGCGAGCAGGGCTTCGAAATGGCCGAAAGCTATGGCAACGCCAGCCGGGTGTTCCGCGGTTCGGTGCCGACCGGTCTGCCGTTCACTAAAGACTTGTCCTACCTCAAGGGCTTTATCATGGTTTACAACTACATTCAGTTGGCCGTGCGTAAGGGCAAGCTGGAGCAGATCCCGTTGTTGTTTTGCGGCAAGACCACACTTGAGGACATGCGGACCTTGCGCCAGTTGGTGGATGAAGGCCTGGTGATACCGCCGAAGTATTTGCCGGATCAGTTCCGCGACTTGAACGCGCTGTCGGCGTGGATGTGTTTCTCCAACTTCCTCAATCACTTGAGCCTGGACCGGATCGAAGCGGATTACTCAAACATCCTCTAACGATGACTAGATCCCCTGTAGGAGCGAGGCTTGCCCGCGAAGAACGATGACACGGTTTAATAGATGCTCCGCGTTATCGTTCTTCGCGGGCAAGCCTCGCTCCTACAGGTACAGCGTTCCAACCGAATTCTGCGAGGTTTCATCGGATGAGAATCCTCGGCTTCATCTGCCTTCTCCTGACCTTGAGCGGTTGCAGCTCCCTGCTGTTCTACCCCGAACCCGGCCAACTGTTCACCCCGGAAAAGGCCAGGCTCGAATTCCGCGACGTCACCCTGACCACCGCCGACGGCCTCAAGCTGCACGGTTGGTGGCTGCCAGCTAAAAAAGGCGTCGAGGTCAAGGGCACGGTGCTGCACCTGCACGGCAATGGCGGCAATCTGCCAATGCATCTGGGAGGGAGCTGGTGGTTGCCCAAAGAAGGCTATCAAGTGCTGCTGGTGGACTATCGCGGTTATGGCCTGTCCGAAGGCGAGCCAAGCCTGCCGGCGATCTATCAGGACATCGACGCGGCCTTCAAATGGCTCGACCAGGCCCCGGAGGTGAAGGGCAAACCGCTGATTCTCCTTGGGCAAAGCCTCGGCGGTTCGATGGCCGTGCACTATCTGGTGCAACACCCTGAACGCCAGAAACAACTCAAAGCCTTCGTCCTCGACGGCGTGCCCGCCAGTTACCGCAGTGTCGGCCGTTTTGCGCTAAGCAACTCATGGCTGTTCTGGCCGTTCCAGGTGCCGCTGTCGTGGCTGGTGCCGGACGGTGACAGCGCCATCCACTCGATGGCGCAGCTCAATGCCGTGCCGAAACTGATCTACCACAGCATCGACGATCCGATCGTGCCTCTTTCCAACGGCATCCGTCTGTATCAAGCTGCGCCGCCGCCGCGGGTGCTGCAACTGACCCGTGGCGGGCATGTGCAGACGTTCGCCGACCCGGTCTGGCGCAAGGTCATGCTGCGTTATCTCGACGATCCGCAGCATTTCAATGGTCTGCGCCGCCTGGGCGAGATACCGAATTATCCGGCAGCCCCGAATTCCGAAGATGAACCACCAGAGAGTCCGCAATGAGTGAAGAACGTAACGCCATCCCGCTGATCATCACCGGTATCTGCAGCATCCTCGGCACCGTCGGTGCCCTGTGGTGGTATGGCTACCTGCACTTTGCCAAACCGGAAGATGCGCTGCTGCTCAGCGACTTCACCCTGCTCAAGACCGTGCCAGGCCAAGACTACAAAGTCTCCCTGGAACCGGCTGCGCAAGTGGCCCAGTGCATCGATGGCGTGCTGGTGATGTTCGACACCGAACAGAAAGGCCTGACCGGCGTGCTGGTCAACAACAAGAAAAAAGCCGTGCGCTGCATCGGGCAGGAAACCCCGCAGAAACTGGAGCAATAATCCCGGCCGGTGTTCACTAAAGATCCAATGTGGGAGCGGGCTTGCTCGCGAATGCGGTTTGAAATCCGACATCTTTGTTGTCTGACACACCGCTTTCGCGAGCAAGCCCGCTCCCACAGGGTTAAGTGATAACCAAAAAAAGCCCCGCCTGATCAGATCAGGCGGGGCTTTTGCGTTACTGCGACGCTTAGTTCGAGCTAACCGCCGAACGCGGGATCACCGGCTGGTTGTCGTTGGAAATGGTCACTTCCACCCGACGGTTCATCGCCCGACCCGAGGTGCTGCTGTTTTCAGCAACCGGGTATTCCTTGCCATAACCCTGGGCAACGATGCGCGCTGGATCAACGCCCATTTTCGCCAGGGCCGTGCGCACGGAACCGGCGCGGCGCTCGGACAGCGACTGGTTGTGCGAAGCCGTACCGGTGCTGTCGGTATAACCTTCGACAATCACCTTGCGGTCCGGGTTTTCCTGGAGGAACTGTGCCAGTTTGTTGATATTGACCAGACCGCTGGATTTCAGATCGGCACGGTCGGTGGCGAACAGCACATCACCGAAGGTCACCAGGGTGCCGCGATCGGTCTGCTTGGCGTTCAGGCTGTCCTGCAGCTGTTTGATCTGCTGGTCGCGGGCATCCAGGCGGGCCTGGGCACGTTGCGCGGCAGCGTTCTTCAGGTTGGCTTCAGCGGTGCGCAGGGCGATGGTCTGCTTCGCCACTTCAACACGCTGGTTAGTCAGATAGGCAAGCTGGTCGACCTTGGCCTGGTCTTCCTTGTCCAGGTAGGCCTTGTCGGCCTTGTCCAGGTAATCGCTGGCGTCCTTGGTTTCCAGTGCCGCGACTTTGCTGGCTTGCGGGTTGGTTTGCAGGCCGCTGTAGTTGGTGCGGGCCTGTTCCAGGTTCGCATTAGGCGGCGTGGAGCAGGCAGCCAGTGCAACACTTGCAGCCAGCAGGGCAGGGATCATCAATTGTTTACGCATAATGGTTTCGTCCTTTTAGTCGAGTAAGAAAATACGTCGTGCCGCGCCGCTTATTGCACGGTGCGCTGGCTTTCCTGACGCAGTTCCTGAACCCCTTTCTGAGAGTCCTTCACAGCCTGTTCGGCTTTCATCGCCTGGGCTTTGCGTTCTGCTACGCGAGCGTCCCACTCGGCCTGTTCAGCCAGAATTTTCGCCTCGGCATACTTTTTGTCGTGCATGGCGATTTCGGCTTGCTTGAGCTTGTCCTGGGCGGACTTCATTTCCACTGCGGCGAACTCGGTACCGCCAGCGCTGACTGCGCCATTCACGGCGGATTGGGTCACGGCGAATTGTTCGGTCGGCGGATTACCGGCGCAACCGGCCAGGACCAGGCTGCTGCCGATTGCCAGTGCGGCCAGTTTCAGGCTGCGCAGGCGGGTAGACGGGGATTGGGCAGTTCGGGTCTTCATGGTCTTCAACTCCATTGGAATAACTCCTGAAAAACTTAAAAATCCATCCTGGGCCAGGAGCCGCAACCGACAATTTCCGGGGTGTTCTGACACGGCCGTCCCAGGCGTGGTTACTGGGTGTGACCCAATGCGTTTTTCAAAAGTTCAGAGAAGATGGCCTGTTGCCCTAAAAAACTTTGACCGAGTGGACAAGGCTCTGGATCGGGACTTTGGCAGTATGCGGTGGTATCCCCGGCCTGTTTCGGATCGGGGATACACGTTTATGAAGGGCAAATGTAGGAGCGAGCTTGCTCGCGATGGACGTTAACGATGACGTGTTTGTGCTGGATAAACGCGTCGCCTTCAAGACCTTCGCGAACAAGCTCGCTCCTACAAGGATCAAGCGCTGATCAGTGTTTTTGTTCGTCGTTACCAGTCGACAAATCCTGCAGATGACGACGGGACAAGGCGAGAAAACGTGGCGTCGGGCCGACGTCTTCGTACAGCGGATCGCCTTCTTCATCGGTGGCCACGACGGTCGAGCCCTTCACGTACGGGAAGCTTTTTTCAAGTTCTTCCAGGGCGGCGCCGATCAGTTCGCCAAGCAGTTCTTCGGGATGCCGTTTGGGGTACATATCGACGATTGCAGCCAGCCGCGCGGCAGCCTCCACATCCAGATGAATCTTGTAGCCGGTGTCGGTCAGGCGACCCTTGGCGTTTTCTTCCCAATGCTGGGCAAGCTCGCGGATTTTCATAGTGACCTCAATGCGCTCCTGCTCGTGGCAGGCAGGGTGATTGCCGGCTGTGGCCGGCGGCAGCCGTTGTACGGCTTACCCTTCAGACTAGCTATAACGCCCAAGGTTTAAAGTCCCTTCGTCGTCTTGCTTGTAAGAACCGGTCTGGAGCGGCACTCTTGAAGCTCTTAGCCGCCCGGATTTTTGCTGGAGAACTGCTGATGACCGATATCGATGCACGCTTGCGCGAGGACGTTCACCTGTTGGGTGAGCTGTTGGGCAACACCATTCGTGAACAGTACGGGGACGGCTTTCTCGACAAGATCGAGCAGATCCGCAAGGGCGCCAAGGCCGACCGTCGCGGTTCGATGGATGCCGAACTGAGTGCCAGCCTCAACCAATTGAGCGAAGACGAGTTGCTGCCGGTAGCGCGGGCGTTCAACCAGTTTCTCAACCTGGCCAATATCGCCGAGCAATATCAGCTGATTCACCGTCGCGAAGAGTCGCAACCTGCACCGTTCGAAGCGCGGGTACTACCGGAACTGCTTGCCCGTCTGCTTGCCGAAGGCCATGGCGCCGAATCCCTCGCCCGGCAACTGGGGCGGCTGGAGATCGAACTGGTCCTCACCGCACACCCGACCGAAGTGGCGCGCCGCACGCTGATCCAGAAGTACGATGCAATTGCCGCGCAACTGGCCGCCCAGGACCATCGCGACCTGACCACTGCCGAGCGCGAGCAGATCCACGCGAAGTTGCAGCGCCTGATTGCCGAAGCCTGGCACACCGAGGAAATCCGCCGTACCCGACCGACGCCGGTGGACGAGGCCAAATGGGGCTTCGCGGTGATCGAGCATTCGTTATGGCAAGCCATCCCCAATTATTTTCGCAAAGCTGACCAGGCCCTGCATGCCGCCACTGGCTTGCACCTGCCACTGGAGGCGGCGCCGATTCGTTTTGCCTCGTGGATGGGCGGCGACCGGGACGGCAACCCCAACGTGACCGCTGCTGTGACCCGTGAGGTGCTGCTGCTGGCGCGCTGGATGGCCGCCGATTTGTACGTTCGCGATGTCGATCACCTGGCGGCCGAGCTGTCGATGCAGCAAGCCAGCGATGCCCTGCGAGCCAAGGCCGGGGACAGCGCCGAACCTTATCGCGCGGTACTCAAACAACTACGCGAACGCCTGCGCGCCACCCGTAACTGGGCGCACGCGTCGTTGACCGCGACCACGCCGGCGCCCGCCGGGGTCCTGCAGAACAACCGCGACCTGCTCGATCCGCTGGAGTTGTGCTATCACTCGCTGCACGAGTGCGGCATGGGTGTGATCGCCGACGGCCCGTTACTCGATTGCCTGCGCCGGGCGGTCACCTTCGGCCTGTTCCTGGTGCGCCTGGATGTGCGCCAGGACTCGTCCCGGCATTCGGCGGCGATGACCGAAATCACCGATTACCTGGGCCTCGGTCGCTATGAAGACTGGAGCGAGGAAGAGCGCATCGCCTTCCTGATGCGCGAGCTGAACAACCGTCGACCTTTGCTGCCGGCGTACTTCAAGCCCTCCGCCGACACCGCCGAAGTGCTGGCGACCTGCCGGGAAATCGCTTCGGCACCCGGGGATTCACTCGGCTCCTATGTGATTTCCATGGCCGGCGCCGCTTCCGACGTGCTGGCCGTGCAACTGCTGCTCAAGGAAGCCGGCGTATTACGGCCGATGCGGGTAGTGCCGCTGTTCGAAACCCTCGCCGACCTTGATAACGCCGGCCCGGTGATTGAAAAGCTGTTGCTGCTGCCGGGCTATCGCGCGCGCTTGCAAGGGCCGCAGGAGGTGATGATCGGTTATTCCGACTCGGCCAAGGACGCCGGCACCACCGCGGCGGCCTGGGCGCAATATCGGGCACAGGAGCGTCTGGTCGACATCTGCCGCTCGCGCGACGTGGAGTTGCTGCTGTTCCACGGTCGCGGTGGCACGGTGGGGCGCGGTGGCGGCCCGGCTCACGCGGCCATCCTGTCGCAGCCGCCGGGTTCGGTGGCGGGGCGTTTCCGCACCACCGAGCAGGGGGAAATGATTCGTTTCAAATTCGGCCTGCCGGACATCGCCGAGCAGAACCTCAATCTGTACCTGGCCGCCGTGCTGGAAGCGACCTTGCTGCCGCCGCCACCACCGACGCCCGAATGGCGGCACTTGATGGACGAACTGGCTGCCGATGGCGTCAGCGCCTACCGCGCCGTGGTGCGGGAAAATCCACAGTTCGTCGAGTACTTCCGCCAATCCACGCCGGAACAGGAGCTGGGACGCTTGCCGTTGGGCAGTCGTCCGGCCAAGCGCCGCGCGGGCGGCATTGAAAGCTTGCGAGCGATCCCATGGATCTTCGGCTGGACCCAGACCCGCCTGATGTTGCCGGCCTGGCTCGGCTGGGAAGCCGCCCTGAGCAAGGCGCTGGAACGCGGCGAAGGCGAGCTGCTGGGGCAGATGCGCGAGCAGTGGCCATTCTTCCGCACCCGCATCGATATGCTGGAAATGGTCCTGGCCAAGGCCGATAGCGATATCGCCCGGTCCTACGATGAACGTCTGGTCGAGCCGAATCTGCTGCCTTTGGGTGCGCATTTACGCGACCTATTGTCGCAGGCCTGCTCGGTGGTCCTGGGGTTGACCGGTCAGTCTCAGCTACTGGCACATAGCCCAGCCACCCTCGAATTCATCCGCCTGCGTAACACTTACCTTGATCCGCTTCATCTATTGCAGGCCGAACTATTGGCGCGCTCGCGGCAACAGGAAGTGGCGCAGGACAGTCCCGTAGAGCAGGCGCTGCTGGTGTCTGTGGCGGGGATTGCCGCCGGATTGCGAAATACCGGCTAAGGTTTTTGCCGTGGGTTCAGGCACTCGATGCGGGCATCGGGTGCCTGCTGGCAGAGGATTGAAAAGTGCTGCCAGGCGACAGTTAATGATGGGGTTGCGACTAGGGGTACCCCGTCCCAAAGGTCACGTCAGGCGCGGGTTTCTCCGACTTTCGGCGGCTTGTGTGGTCAGGGCCTGCTGTGTATCTTGATCAGCCTTCGGCCGTTTGGGCGGTCACGATCCTTTTTTTTAGATTGGCCCCACGAGGCGAATCTGACGTTATCTGTATCTATAAAAAATTGAGGAGCACATCGATGCGCGTCATTCTGCTGGGAGCTCCCGGGGCCGGTAAAGGTACTCAGGCAAAGTTCATCACCGAGAAATTCGGCATTCCGCAAATCTCCACCGGCGACATGCTGCGTGCCGCGGTCAAGGCCGGCACCGAGCTGGGCCTGATCGCCAAGAGCGTAATGGACAGCGGTGGTCTGGTTTCCGATGACCTGATCATCAATCTGGTCAAGGAGCGCATCAGCCAGGCCGATTGCGCCAACGGTTTCCTGTTCGACGGTTTCCCGCGCACCATTCCCCAGGCTGAAGCCCTGGTGAAAGCCGGCGTCGAGCTGGATCACGTGGTCGAAATCGCCGTCGATGACGAAGAAATCGTTCAGCGTATCGCCGGGCGTCGTGTTCACGAGGCCAGCGGTCGCGTGTACCACACCATCTACAACCCGCCGAAAGCTGCAGGTCTTGACGATGTCACCGGTGAAGCACTGGTGCAGCGCAAGGACGACACCGAAGAAACCGTGCGTCATCGCCTGTCGGTCTATCATTCCCAGACCAAGCCCCTGGTCGAGTTCTACCAGAAGCTGTCTGCCGCTACCGACGGCAAGCCGAAGTACAGCCACATTACTGGCGTCGGTTCGGTTGAAGCGATCACCGGCAAGGTGCTCGAAGCGCTGAGCTGAACACCGATTCATCTTCTACGGCCCGCTTGCGGGCCGTAGTTGTTTATACTGGCGCACTTTTTTCTGACCTCTCTTACGGAAACATCGATGAGTACCTTGCTGGCCCTGGACACCGCGACTGAAGCTTGCTCCGTTGCCTTGCTGCATGACGGCAAAGTCACGAGCCATTACGAGGTGATCCCGCGCCTGCATGCGCAGAAACTGTTGCCGATGATCCAGCAATTGCTGGCCGACGCCGGGACCACTTTGCAAGCCGTGGATGCCATTGCCTTCGGTCGCGGGCCGGGCGCGTTCACCGGCGTGCGGATCGCTATCGGTGTCGTGCAAGGCCTGGCGTTTGCGCTGGATCGTCCGGTGTTGCCGGTGTCGAACCTGGCGGTACTGGCGCAGCGAGCGTATCGCGAACACGGCGTGAGCCAGGTCGCGGCCGCTATCGATGCGCGGATGGATGAGGTGTATTGGGGTTGCTACCGCGAAACGGCGGGGGAGATGCGCCTGGTCGGCAATGAAGCGGTGTTGCCACCGGAAGCGGCAGCGCTGCCGGCCGATGCCAGCGGTGACTGGTTCGGGGCGGGCACCGGTTGGGGTTACGCCGAGCGCATCGCGGTCAGTCTGACCGGGCAGGATGCGGGCATGCTGCCTCACGCTGAAGACCTGCTGACCCTGGCGCGTTTTGCCTGGGAGCGGGGTGAAGCGATTGTGGCGGATGAGGCGCAGCCGGTTTATTTGCGCGATAAGGTGGCGACACCCAAGGCGCGTTAATATCCCAGACCGAGTCGATCCAATCGCGAGCAGGCTCGCTCCCACAGGGTTTGCGCTAATCTCTGTGGGAGCGAGCCTGCTCGCGAAAGCGGTATAAGCAATACAGCCAATCGTCGATTTATACCCCTGCTTTTAAACCTTTTAGCTTTTTTGTGTTCTAGTTATCACTCGGCGGTTTGCGAAGTGGGCTGTGCGCCACTAAACTGCCATCACTGATACCGAGCCTGCACGTATGCGTATAGACGGCCTTTCCTCTCAGTCCTACCCCATCAAGCGCCAGCCTCGCAAAGGCCGGGTGGTTGAGGACGAGTCCGTCGATATCGACGGTGAGCTGGAGTTTCCGACTGAAGAGCAACTGGCCGCCCGTACCGCCAAAGCCAGTGCGCAACGCTTGAGCAATCTCCCCGCCCGTCAGCAAGACCTGCTTTACCACCGCGCCATGAGCAAAACCGTATCCATGGCCCTGGCCAGTTACCTGAGCACGGCCGGTTTTGTCGATTGGGATGCGGATGTGCTGGGCCTCGACCTGTACATCTGATGCTGTTGCCTTACTACCTCGGTTGTCCGTCCTGGAGTGAAAACGCCTGGCGCGATTACCTGTATCCGCAAGACGCCAAACCCGCCGAATTTCTGAAACTATATTGCCAGGTGTTCAACGCCGTTGAAGGCAATACGACCTTTTACGCCAGCCCCTCTGCCGCCACCGTGCAGCGCTGGGCCGACACCATGCCGGAACATTTTCGTTTCACCGCCAAGTTCCCCGGCGACATCAGCCACAGCGGCGACCTGCGCGAACAACTGACCGCCGTTGAAACCTTCCTGCAATTGCTCAGCCCTCTTGGTGAGCGGGTTTCCCCAGTCTGGCTGCAACTCTCTAAAAGCTTCACACCTCAACGACTGTCGGAGCTGGCCGGTTTTATCGACGCAGTGGACCGACCTCTCGCAGTCGAGGTGCGGCATGACGAGTTCTTCGCCAAGGGTGATACCGAGCGCCGTCTCAATCGCCTGCTGCTGGATCGTGGCGTCGAGCGCATCTGCCTCGATCCGCGTGCGCTGTTCAGCTGCACCTCGACCGATCCGTCAGTGCTCCACGCCCAATCGAAAAAGCCCAGGGTTGCGCCACGCCCGGCCGCGTTCAGCCAATTCCCGCAGGTGCGCTTCATCGGCCATCCGCAACTGGAAGCCAATGATCCGTTCCTGGTGCCTTGGGTCGAGAAAATAGCCCTGTGGATCGAAGAAGGCCGCACGCCGTATATTTTCCTGCACACCGCCGACAATCTGCTGGCAGCCAGGCTTGCTCAACGATTCCACGCTCAGCTGATGCTGCGATTGCCTGGCCTGCCGCCTCTGCCTGAGCTATACAGAGAGCCCGCCGTGGAGCAACTTGGCCTGCTCTGAAGCGGATTCGTTCCCCTTTCCAGGAGCCTGCCAATGGATGCGCAAACCCTTCGAGCCCAGGCGTTCAAAGCACTGCACGAACGCGATGGCGCTTTTGTCATTCCCAACCCGTGGGACGCCGGCTCGGCGAAAATGCTCGCCAGCCTTGGTTTCGAGGCACTGGCGACCACCAGCGCCGGTTATGCCTTTTCCCAGGGCCGCCCCGATGGTGGCCTGACCCTGGACCAGACCCTGGCGAACGTTCAGGCGATTGTCGCGGCCAGCGATCTGCCGGTCGCGGTCGATCTGGAAAATGGTTTTGCCGACGATCCAGCCGACTGTGCCCAAAGTATCTTGCGGGCCGCCGCAGCCGGCGCCGTCGGCGGCTCGATCGAAGATGCCACGGGGCGCGAAGACGGTCCGATCTACTGCTTCGACCATGCAGTAGCCCGTATCGAAGCCGCTGTCGCCGCCGCCCGCAGTTTGCCTTTTGAGTTCACGCTGACGGCCCGGGCCGAGAATTTTCTACAGGGCATACCCGACCTCGACGATACGATTCGCCGCTTGCAGGCCTTTGCCGAAGCCGGTGCCGACGTGCTGTATGCGCCGAGCCTGCGCAGCGCTGAAGAGGTACTGGCGGTGGTGCGTGCGGTAGCGCCCAAGCCGGTCAATGTCTTGATGTCCGGCGGGCTCAAGCTGACCGTCGAGCAGCTGAGTGCAATGGGCGTCAAACGGATCAGCGTCGGTTCGGCGCTGGCCCTGGCGGCGTATGGCGAGTTCTATCGTGCCGCCGAAGAGATCCGGCAGTCGGGCACCTTCGGCTTCACCTCACGCTCCATGCCGTTCCAGCAGGCCAATCAACTGTTCAAAGGCTGAGGGTGCGGTTTGTGCGGGTGATGTTGTTGCTGGTGCTGCTGCTTATCGGCGCGGCTGCGGTGAGTGTCTGGGGTGGCTGGGTCTCGCTGCCACCGCAATGGAACCCCTGGGCGCCACTGGATGTGAAGGCCGAACCCAATGTTCTGACACGCTACAAGCTGATGCGATTGCGCGATGATCCCCGGCTATGCGATCAAGCCCTGGACAGCGCCGGATTACGCGTGACCCACCAGGCCGACAGCCCCGGCGCGACGTGCCCATTGATCAACGCTTTACGGGTGCAAGGCGGCGAAGTGGCACTGAGCAGCAGTTTCCTCGCCAGTTGTCGCCTGGCGGTGTCCTTTGCGCTGTTCGAGCATCACGCCCTGCAACCCGCGGCACAGACGGTCTACGGACAGGCGGTGACGCGTGTCGATCATCTGGGCAGCTTTGCCTGCCGCAACGTCTACGGGCGCGAGAATGGCAGACGCAGCCAGCACGCCACCGCCAATGCGCTTGATATCGCCGGTTTCCGCCTGGCCGACGGGCGCGCCATCAACGTGCTCAAGGATTGGCCGAAGGATAATCAGGACGCCCGGTTTTTACGCAAGGTCCGCGATGGCGCCTGCGACATGTTCAGTGGGGTCTTGAGCCCGGACTATAACGCCGCCCATCGCGATCACTTTCACCTGGATGTCGGGCCGTGGCGGGTCTGTCGCTGAGGCTCAGGCGGCGATACGCAGGTTCTGCAGGACGATCGGGCGCGCCCAGCCGGTGTCGAAATCGAAGTGTCGCTGTTGCTCCGCCAGTTCTTCGGGCGAAAACGGCGGGAAGGGTTTGTCCAGCAGATGGAGCTCGAACTCGGCGATTGGCAAATGCAGCGCACGCGGTTGTGGCGCCGGGCCGGTGGGCGGCACAGGCTGGCCCGCGGCCAGCACGATCGGGCGAACCCAGCTGCTTTCGAAGTCCTGCTGTTTCTGCTGCGCGCTGATTTCCTCCTCCGGGAACGGTGGGAAGGGCTTGTCCAGCAGGTCCGTTTCGAACTCGGCAATCGGCAGGAACAACGGCTCGGGCGGGCGTACTTCGTTGTCCTTCACCTCACATTCACGCTGGGAAACGATGTGTGCCAGCAGGTCGCTGCCAACGCTGGGTTCGATCGGGCTGTCGAGATCGACCGGTGGAAAGTTGAGCGATGCCGGCAACACCTCACCCGAATGATCGGCCAGCGCCCGGGCAAAAAAATCCTGCCACAGGTGACTGACACCGCTCAGTGCCTGGGTATTTCGCCGGCTGTAATCGCCGTAGGGCGAGATAAAGCCGGTGATGGTGGGTTGAAAGTCTGACATTTCTCTCGGTCGACGCTCAGCTCTGGCAAAATGCCCGTTAGTTTTGTTATCGGCTGTTTTTGCCGATCATTAATTTTTTGAGCGTGTTTTCCCATGATTGAGCAACCTGCGGCCTGCCGCATCCAAGTCGAGGCCTCGACCCCGGCCTTTGAACCACTGGCGCAGCAATGGGCCGAGCGTTTGGGCTTGCCGTTGCAGGTGGCTGAGGCCGAGTTTGCCTTGCAGGTGGGCGAGCAGGGTTTACAGCTGCAACAGCTGGGTGCCGATGCGCCGGGGCCGGTGCGGGTGGACTTCGTCGAGGGCGGCGCGGCCCATCGGCGGTTATTCGGTGGCGGCACCGGACAGATGATCGCCAAGGCGGTGGGCATTGCCCAGGGCGTGCGGCCACGGGTGCTGGATGCCACGGCAGGGCTGGGCAAGGACGCGTTCGTGCTGGCGAGCCTGGGGTGCGAGATGAGCCTGATCGAGCGTCAGCCATTGATCGGCGCCTTGCTTGAAGATGGCCTGGCCCGTGGCGCGGAGGATTTCGACGTGGCGCCGATCGTGGCGCGGATGAGATTGCTCAAGGGCAATTCGATCGAAGTGATGAAAAACTGGCAAGGTGAGCCGCCGCAGGTGATCTACCTCGATCCGATGTTTCCCCATCGGGAGAAAACCGCGTTGGTGAAGAAGGAAATGCGCCTGTTCCGGCCGCTGGTGGGGGATGATCCCGACGCGCCGGCATTGCTCGAAGCAGCGTTGGCGCTGGCCAGTCACCGGGTGGTGGTCAAGCGCCCGCGCAAGGCGCCGTGCATAGCGGGGCCGAAGCCGAGTCATGCGCTGGACGGGAAATCCAGTCGGTATGACATTTATCCGAAGAAGGCGTTGAAGCCCTGAGACCGTGTCGCGCCCTTCGCGAGCAAGCTCGCTCCCACAGGGGATCTGTGGTTGACATAGATCCCCTGTGGGAGCGAGCCTGCTCGCGAAAGGGTCCGGCCAGACACTCAAAAACTATCAGACTGCTTACGGTCGATAAGCCCGCATAAACAACCCCACCACTTCCCGCACATGGCTCTCCGCCGCATCCCCGGTCAACGGCTCGCCACACCCATACAACAAGCGAAAATTCCCCGCACCCTTGAGCAGGCAAAAGAAATGCTCCGCCGCATTGCGCGGTTTGTCGATGCTCAACGCACCGCTCTGATCAACCTTGCCCAGCAAGCGCTCCATGCCATGCAGCATGCGCTCTGGTCCGGCCTGGAAGAAAATCTGCGCGAGCTTCGGGTCCTGGCTGCCCAGGGTCATCATCAGCCGGTGCAGGTTCACCGATTCGTCGCTGTTGATAAGTTGATGGAAGCCACGCGCGATGTTCAGCAGCACCGTTTCCAGGGCGATGCCGTCCGGCAACTCGAAGAACAGCGTCGGCAATTGTTCTTCGCATTTGGCCACGACGGCGGCGGAAAACAGTGTCTCCTTGTCGTTGAAATGGCTGTAGACGGTCAGCTTCGACACCCCGGCCTCGGCCGCCACAGCGTCCATGCTGGTGTTGGCATAACCCTTACTCAAGAACAGGATTTTCGCCGCATCGAGGATTGCCTGGCGCTTGGCCAGATCCTTGGGCCGGCCCGGACCGTTGGGTGCTGAAAGATTGTTCGACATACTTCGCTTTTAATACTGGACTGGTGAGTTTGCTATTAATAACATACTGCTCAGTATAATTATTCCAAGCACCATTGGCGAAAGGTCGTTCACCATGTTCCGCTATGCCTTGCCCCTCGCGTTGCCGGTCAGTCTGGCGTTGTTCCTGTCTGCGTGTGGTCACGAAGAGGCGCCTCAAGTCACCGTTCGACCGGCCCTAGTGGTGCAGCCAGAGCCGTCGGCCCAGGCGCTCGACAGCTTTCCCGGTGAAGTACGGGCGCGCTTTGAGCCGGAGCTGGCGTTTCGCATTGGCGGCAAAGTCAGCCGACGACTGGTCGAAGAGGGCCAGCGGGTCAAGGCGGACCAAGCGCTGGCGGAACTCGATCCCCAGGATGTGCGCCTGCAACTGGAAGCCACCCGCGCCCAGGTCGCTGCGGCCGAGGCCAATCTCAACCTGGTGCGCGCCGAGCGCGATCGCTACAAGACCCTGATGGACCGGCAGATGGTCAGCCGTTCGCAGTACGACAATGCGGAAAATCTCTTCCGTTCAGGTGAAGCCCGCCTGAAACAGATCAAGGCCGAGTTCAATGTCTCGACCAACCAGGCCAGCTATGCGGTGTTGCGCGCTCCTCAGGACGGTGTGGTGGCCAAGCGTGCGGTAGAAGTCGGGCAAGTGGTGGCAGCCGGGCAAACCGTGTTTACCCTGGCCACCGATGGCGAGCGCGAAGTGTTGATCAGCCTGCCGGAGCAGGGCTTCGGCCGTTTCAAGGTCGGTCAGCCGGTGTCGGTGGAACTCTGGACTCAGCCCGATCAACGTTTCGCCGGACGCATCCGGGAGTTGTCCCCGGCCGCCGATCCGAAATCCCGCACCTTTGCCGCCCGCATTGCTTTCATCGGCGGCAAGGTTCCTGCCGAACTGGGCCAGAGCGCCCGGGTATTCGTTCAAGCCGCCGACGTGGTGACGCTGTCCGTACCGCTTTCCGCGCTGACCGCGGAAAACGGCGCGACCTACGTCTGGGTGGTCAGTCCCGACAACACCTTGAAGAAGACCCCGGTGCGGGTCGGTGCCTTCGGCGAGAAAACCGTGCCGGTGCTCGAAGGCCTGAATGCCAGCGACTGGGTGGTGGCGGCCGGTGTCCATGTGCTTCTCGAAGGGCAGCAAGTGCGCCCGGTGGATCGCTCCAACCGCGTGGTCAATCTGGCGGACAAGGAGTAATCCCCGATGGGTTTCAATCTTTCCGAATGGGCGCTGCGTAATCGCCAGATCGTACTGTTCTTGATGCTGTTGCTGGCGGTCGTCGGAGCACTGTCCTACACCAAGCTTGGCCAGAGCGAAGACCCGCCGTTCACCTTCAAGGCCATGGTGATCCGCACGATCTGGCCGGGGGCGACGGCGCAGGAAGTGTCGCGCCAGGTGACCGAGCGTATTGAAAAGAAGTTGATGGAAACCGGCGAGTACGAGCGCATCGTGTCGTTCTCCCGGCCTGGCGAGTCCCAGGTCACCTTCATTGCCCGCGATTCCATGCATTCGGTGGACATTCCCGAGCTCTGGTATCAGGTCCGCAAGAAGACCAACGACATCCGCCACACCCTGCCGCCGGGTGTTCAGGGGCCGTTCTTCAACGATGAGTTCGGCACGACATTCGGCAATATCTACGCCCTGACCGGCGACGGCTTCGACTACGCGGTGCTCAAGGATTACGCCGACCGCATCCAGATCCAGCTGCAACGGGTCAAGGACGTGGGCAAGGTCGATCTGCTCGGGCTGCAGGACGAGAAGATCTGGATCGAACTCTCCAACGTCAAACTCGCCACCCTCGGGTTGCCCCTGGCGGCGGTACAGCAAGCGCTTGAGGAGCAGAACGCGGTGTCCACCGCCGGCTTCTTCGAGACCACCAGCGAGCGCTTGCAGCTACGGGTGTCGGGGAATTTCCAGACAGTCGACGAGATCAAGAACTTCCCGATCCGCGTCGGCGATCGCACGTTCCGCATCGCCGATGTCGCGAATGTGCGCCGTGGTTTCAACGATCCTCCCGCGCCGCGCATGCGCTTCATGGCCGAAGATGCCATCGGTCTGGCGGTGGCCATGAAGCAGGGTGGCGACATTCTGGTGTTGGGCAAGGCGCTGGAAGTCGAGTTCGCCAGAATCCAGAAGAACCTTCCGGCCGGCATGCAGCTGCGCAAGGTGTCCGACCAGCCGGCCGCGGTGAAAACCGGGGTCGGCGAGTTCGTTCAAGTGCTGGTCGAAGCCCTGGCAATCGTGCTGTTGGTGAGCTTCTTTTCCCTCGGCGTGCGCACCGGCATGGTGGTCGCCCTGGCGATTCCGCTGGTGTTGGCGATGACCTTCGCCTGCATGTACTACCTCGGCATCGGCCTGCACAAGATTTCCCTCGGCGCGCTGGTACTGGCCCTGGGGTTGCTGGTGGATGACGCGATCATCGCCGTGGAGATGATGGCGATCAAAATGGAGCAGGGCTTCGACCGGATCAAGGCCGCCAGCTACGCCTGGACCAGTACCGCGTTCCCGATGCTTACCGGTACGCTGATCACCGCGGCCGGTTTCCTGCCGATCGCCACCGCGCAATCGGGCACCGGTGAATACACCCGCTCGATCTTCCAGGTCGTGACCATTGCGTTGCTGGCATCGTGGATTGCCGCGGTGGTTTTCGTGCCCTATCTGGGGGAAAAACTGCTGCCGGATCTGGCGAAAATTCATGCGGCCAAACACGGTGCCGGCAACGGCCAACCGGACCCTTACGGTACGCCGTTCTATCAACGGGTCAGGCGGTTGGTGGAGTGGTGTGTGCGCTGGCGCAAGACCGTGATCCTGCTGACCGTCGTGCTGTTCATCGGCTCGATCGTGCTGTTCCGCTTTGTGCCGCAGCAGTTTTTCCCGGCTTCCGGTCGCCTGGAGTTGATGGTCGACCTGAAACTGGCCGAAGGCGCCTCCCTGAGCAACACCGCCGAAGAGGTCAAACGCCTGGAAGCACTGCTGAAGGATCACGCGGGGATCGACAATTACGTGGCCTACGTCGGCACCGGTTCGCCGCGTTTTTACCTGCCGCTGGATCAGCAGCTGCCGGCGGCGAGCTTCGCCCAGTTTGTCGTCCTGGCCAAGACCATCGAGGACCGCGAACCCCTGCGTGCCTGGCTGATCGAAACCCTCAATGAACAGTTCCCGGCCTTGCGCTCGCGGGTCACTCGTCTGGAGAACGGTCCGCCGGTGGGTTATCCGGTGCAGTTCCGGGTCACCGGCGAGCACATCGAGGAAGTCCGTGCGCTGGCGCGCAAAGTCGCGGCCAAGGTTCGCGAGAATCCTCACGTGGTCAACGTCCACCTCGATTGGGAAGAACCGAGCAAAGTCGTGTACCTGAATATCGATCAGGACCGCGCCCGGGCGCTGGGCGTGAGCACCGCGAACCTGTCGCGGTTCCTGCAAAGCTCCCTGACCGGTTCCAGCGTCAGCCAGTACCGCGAAGACAACGAATTGATCGAGATCCTGCTGCGCGGCACGGTGCATGAACGCACCGAGCTGTCGTTGCTGCCCAGCCTGGCGGTACCCACCGACAACGGCCGCAGCGTGGCGTTGTCGCAGATCGCGACCCTGGAGTACGGTTTCGAAGAAGGCATCATCTGGCACCGCAACCGCTTGCCCAACGTCACGGTCCGCGCCGACATCTATGGCAAGGAACAGCCGGCGACCCTGGTGCAGCAGATCATGCCGACCCTCGATCCGATTCGTGCCGAACTGCCGGATGGCTATCTGCTGGATGTCGGCGGCACCGTGGAAGACTCGGCCCGCGGGCAGAACTCGGTGAAGGCCGGCGTGCCACTGTTCATAGTGGTGGTACTGACCTTGCTGATGCTGCAATTGCGCAGTTTCTCGCGCACGGTGATGGTGTTTCTGACTGCGCCCCTGGGCTTGATCGGTGTGACCTTGTTCCTGATGGTGTTCCGTCAGCCATTCGGTTTCGTCGCCATGCTCGGCACCATCGCGCTGTCCGGGATGATCATGCGCAACTCGGTAATTCTGGTGGACCAGATCGAGCAGGACATCGCCTCCGGGCTCAAGCCTTGGCAAGCGATCATCGAGGCCACGGTACGGCGTTTCCGGCCGATCGTGTTGACCGCGCTCGCCGCGGTGCTGGCGATGATTCCGCTGTCGCGCAGTGTGTTTTTCGGGCCGATGGCGGTGGCGATCATGGGGGGGTTGATCGTGGCGACGGCGTTGACGCTGTTGTTCCTGCCGGCGCTGTATGCGGCTTGGTTCAGAGTCAAGAAAGAGCCGGTTTGATCTTTTGATCCTGGCGGCCTTCGGGCGATCCATGGCCGTGCGCGGCTGACCGAGCGGCCTTTGTATGAATGACCGTTGTCCGATCAGGCTGACGGAGTCATGGGTCGTCGCCAGCGAACTTTGTTCCTACGCCTATCTCAGACTTGTCTGATATTGAGACTTGTAGATCGAAGTGCTGTACTCAGGACTCAGTTTCATGAATTTCTGAGACAACGCCAATGAAAAAGCCCCCCGCGCTCAAGGGCAGAACCGACCCGGTATTCGACCTGTTGGCGCGATCACCCCACAAGGAACGCCTCTCGGACTACCTCGCACTGCTCAAGCCGCTGGACGATCAGGGGCGTTACCTTCCATTTGACGAATTGCGCTACCGCTGGGCACCGGGGCTGGATTCGAACTTGTGCTGGGCATTGGTCAAGAAAGCCCGGACCGCCCAGTACGCAAACCTTCTTCCGTTGGGCGAGCCGATTGAGTGGGGCAAGTTTGTGCTGACGCCTCTGGCGCAAAAAGCGATTTCCATCGTTGATCGACAAGCGACGACTGCAGCGCTGGAGTACATGACCAGCCAGATTGGTGAGCACGCCCACTTCAGTTATCTACTCAACGATCTTATCGAAGACGAAGCCATCAGCAGCAGCCAACTCGAAGGCGCGGCGACCACCACCCGGGTGGCCAAGGATATGCTCAAGCGCAAGCGCCTGCCACGCACGCCGGATGAGCGCATGGTGATCGGCAATTACAGGATGATGAACTTCGCCTGGGAGCAGCGTTACGACCCCTTGAGTATCGAGCTGATTACGGCGATGCATCGCGTTGGTGTGGCGGGCATTGACGATGGGCAATATTCGCCAGGGGAGTTCAGGGATAACGATGAAGTAGTGGTGCAGGATGGCGAAGGCAATACCGTCCATGCGCCGCCCCCGGCAGCAGGGCTCGCCTCACGACTGCAGATGCTGTCGCAGTGGATCAATCAGTCCCATAACGACCCCGATCAGGTGCAATACCTTCATCCGTTGATCAAAGGCATCGCGCTGCATTTTGCCCTGGGCTACGAGCACCCATTTCGCGATGGCAACGGTCGGGTCGCGCGAGCGTTGTTTTACTGGTTCATGTTCAAGAATGACTTCTCGGCCTTTCGCTACATCGCGATCAGTATTTTGCTGCGTAGCGCGCCGGTGAAGTACGGGCGGTCGTACCTTAATACCGAAGCTGACGAACTGGACCTGACTTATTTCATCGAGTTCCAGTGCTCGGTCATCCTGCGGGCTGTCAGCGGGTTTACCGAGGCTTATCGGAAAAGCCTGGCCTATGCCGACAGTTTTGATCGATGGCTATTGGAGTCAGGCATTTTCGACCAGCTCACTGAGAAACAGCGAGCCGTATACCAAGTGGCAAAAAGCGGTATGGCCAAGGAGTTTACGGCCGTCAATGTGAAGGAGAACCTGGACTGCTCCTACAACACAGCATCGGCAACCTTGAACGGGTTGGTGGCGTTGAACCTGTTCGAGAAGCGCAAGATGGGACGTGAGTGGGTGTTCTTTCTGCGGGCCGCATCGACAACCTGAATCATTGTGCGAGCCTGCTCGCGATTACGGTGTGTCAGTCACAGTTCATGTCGACTGACACGGCCTCATCGCGAGCAAGCTCGCTCCCACCGGGTTTTGCGTTGAGGCTTAGAGTGTTCCGAAAACTTTCTTCGCCAAGCTGGTCGCCGCCGCCGCAGGATTCTGGCGAATGGACTCTTCCTGTTTACCGATCATCTCGAACAAACCATTCAGCGCCTGCTCAGTGACATAGCTTTCAATGTTGGCACTCTTCGCATCCAGAACACCCAGCGTTGCTGCCTGGCCCGCGAACGAGTTGTACTGCTTGGCCAGGCCAACCTGGTCGGTAGCTTGCTTGACGATCGGCAGGAACCTGGCGCGGATTTGTTCGCGGCTGGTTTTGCTCAGGTACTGAGTGGCCGAGTCATTGCCGCCGCTGAGAATTCCCTTGGCATCTTCCACGCTCATTTTCTTCACTGCGTCGACCAGGATCGGCTGGGCCTGGGTCACGGCGGTTTCCGCTGCTTTGTTCATGCTGGTTTCCAGTTGGTCAACCTGAGCACCCATGCCGAAGGCTTTCATTTTGCTGGCGACCTTGCCCAGTTTGCCCGGCAGTTCGATTTTCACCTCCGGGTTGTTGCCGAAACCGCCCGGCGTGCCGAGTTGTTTAACGGCCAGTTGCGCGCCCTGGGTCAGGGCATCTTTCAGGCCACCGGTGGCGTCTTTTTGCGACAGGTCGCTGAGCGACAGGGCCAGGGCGCTGGCGCAGAACATCATGCCTGCGCACAAACCGGCGAGACGAAGGGTAGGGCGAAGCATGGTGGCTTCCTTGTTCGAAAGAATTAGCGGACGGCGTGGACGCGGACTTTCAGCGACTGCGGGTCGCTGCCATCCAGTTGCACGGCGTGATGGTCGGTGCTGAGGAACATCAGTTTGCCGTCCACCTCGATTCGCGCGCTAACCGAATAACGATGGCCGGGTTTGACCTGTGCCGGATCGTAGCTCAGATGAAACGGCAGCGGCACCTGCCCTTCGATCGGGCCTTTCTGTTCGTCGAGGACTACGGCGGGGGCGTCGGCCTGGGACACGTCCTGCAGGCTGACGCTCAAAGTGGCGTTCGGTGGCAGGGCGATGCGCTGCAGGTAGAACACTTCACCGTCAAGGCTGGTTTTGGCGGCAGGTTGCATCGACTGACAGGCGCCCAGCAGGGTGGCGATGGCCAATAGAGAAAGTTTTTTCATCGAAGATCTCCGTATGGAAGGCGCCAGAAAAAGCCTGGCGCCCGTGGGAATTTAGTCGGTCTGTGCCGGGGCCGCGACCTGATCCGCCGCATCTTCACTGCGATGCAGCGCCACCTGGCGGATCGACAGACGAATCTCCGCCGGCAACACCCGTTTCGCCGCGCCTTCGGCCAGCTCACCGAGCAGTACGTGATAACCCAGTTTGCCGGCTTCATCGCGTTTGAGCACATCCAGGTCGAGCAGGGTCTGGATGAAGTGGCGGAACAGGCTCTTGTCGAAGAACTCCGGGGCGTTCAGGCCATGCAGGATCGACAGGCGCTGGGCCATCACCGTGCACAGGTCTTCCAGTTCTTCGGCGCTGATGCTGTTCTGGCCGCTGTTGAGCAGCAGGGAAACGGTCATGTAGAAGCGTTGCAGGGTCTGGGCAATGCTTTTCGACAACAGCGTCAGCAGCACAAAATGCCGGGAGCTCGGCGCCGGACGCAGGTAGACGTCGTTCTCGAACCGCAGCAGGCCTTGCTCGACGAAGGCTGCGAGCCACTGATCGACCACCGCGTCGAGTTCTTCCAGGGGCCAGCGAATGAACAGTTCCGATTGCAGATACGGATACAGCGCCCGGGTGTAGCGCAGGATCTGCTCGCGGCTCATGCGCGAAGCGCTCTGGAAAAAGCTCGCGAGCAACGATGGCAAGGCGAAGATGTGCAGCACGTTGTTGCGGTAATAGGTCATCAGGACAGCGTTCTGCTCGTCCAGGTACAGGATCTTGCCCAGGGCATCGTTCTGCTCGGACAGCAGGTCCATGTCCTTCACGTGGTCGATCAATGCCCGACCATCACCTTCCGGCAAGGTGGTGTGCGGCGAATAAGGCACCTTGCGCAGCAGCGCCAGGTACAGGTCGAGTACCCGCGCCATCGCGCGGTCGTCCAGGGCCAGGCGGCTGGTGGACAGCAACGCCAGCGCCACCAGGTTGACCGGGTTGATCGCCGCGGCTTCATTCAGATGCTGCGCGACTTTTTCGCCGAGACGGTTGGTGGTCTCGTTGAGCCAGGCCGGTTTGAACTGCGGGCCGAGGTCCTGCTCGCGCCAATCCGGCTGTTCGCTGTCGAGGAATTGCGCCAGTTTGATCGGCTCGCCAAAGTTCACCGCCACCTGGCCGAAGCGCTGTTTGAGGGCGCCGATGACTTTGAAGATGTCAAAGATCGATTCTTTCTTCTTGCTCGCACCCCGCAGCTCGCCGAGGTAAGTCCGGCCTTCCAGCACCCGCTCGTAACCGATGTATACCGGAATGAACACGATGGGCATGCGTGACGAGCGCAGGAAGCTGCGCAGGGTGATCGCGAGCATCCCGGTTTTCGGTTGCAGCATGCGCCCGGTGCGCGAGCGACCGCCCTCGACGAAGTACTCCACCGGGAAACCCTTGGTGAACAGGGTGTGCAGGTATTCATTGAACACCGAGGTGTAGAGCGGGTTGCCCTTGAAGGTGCGACGCATGAAGAACGCACCGCCGCGGCGCAGCAGGCTACCGATCAGTGGCATGTTGAGGTTGATCCCGGCGGCGATGTGCGGCGGGGTCAGGCCGTTGCGGAACAGCAGATAGGACAGCAGCAAGTAATCGATGTGGCTGCGATGGCACGGCACATAGATCACTTCGTGACCCTGGGCGACTTTCTGCACGCCTTCGATGTGGTTGACCTTGATACCGTCGTAGATCTTGTTCCAGAACCAGCTCAGCACCACTTCCAGAAAACGGATCGCGGTGTAGGTGTAGTCCGAGGCGATCTCGTTGCCGTAGCGCAGGGCCTGGGCCTTGGCTTTCTCCGGGGAGATGTTCTCGCGCTCGGCTTCGTCGAGGATCGCTTGCTTGACCAGTGGCTGATTGAGCAGGCCTTTGACCAGATTACGGCGGTGGGAGATGTCCGGGCCGATCACGGCTGCTTTGAGGTTGCGAAAGTGTACCCGCAGGATCCGCTGGGCCATGCGCACGGTGCGCTCGTGGCCCTTGTTGTGATCGATCAGCTCGCGCAGTTGGATCGGCGCCGAGAATTGCACCCGGGTCTTGCGTCCCAGCACGATGATGCTGAGCAAGCGGCGCAGGCGCCCGGTGACCGCCCAGCTGTCGGCGAACAGCAGTTTCCACGGGCTCGACTCGCTGTCCGGCGACTGGCCCCAGAAGACGCTGACCGGAATGATCTGCGCGTCTTCGGCGGCGTTCTGGCTCAGGGCGCTGACCAGGCGGGTCAGGGTCGGTGGCGCACCGCGTTTGTCCTGTCGTCCAAGCCAGTCGGGCGCGGGTGTCAGGTAGAAAAACGCGGCGGGTTCCACCAGGTTGCCCACCGATACCGGCAGCACCGGGCGAGGCAGGCCGGCCTTGCTGCACTCGGTATCGACCACGGCGAGGTCGGTCAGTGAAGGGTTTTGCAGGACGTAGAACACCGGACGGCTGCGGTCGAGGTTGAGGGTGAGCGACGACTGGTTGATCGTCTCCGAGCGAACCCAGAGGTACAACAGTCGGCGCAGGGTGCCAAACACAAGACGGCGGAGCGGGGAACGGGTCATACGGCTTCTGCGTGAGTGAATAAAACCGAGCAATTGCTCGGGCGGCCGATAGTGTGCCGTATTCGCTGAAAATCGGCAAAAAAGCGGTAAAGTAAAGTTGAGTTGAGAGATTTCGCGACTGTCATATACTCGACCGCTCAAAATAAAAAGAAGGGTTACGAGACATGGCTACGCGCGAAACCGGCAATGTGAAGTGGTTCAACGACGCCAAGGGTTATGGCTTCATCCAGCGCGAGGACGGGGTGGACGTGTTCGTGCACTACCGTGCGATCCGCGGTGAAGGGCACCGCTCGCTGGCTGAGGGGCAGCAGGTTGAATATGGGGTGGTGACTGGTGAGAAGGGGTTGCAGGCCGAGGATGTCGTAGGCTTGTAAACCCGATCTTCAGATCACCAAAAACCACTGTGGGAGCGAGCCTGCTCGCGATAGCTGACTGACATTCAACATCAATGTTGACTGAAAGGACGCTATCGCGAGCAGGCTCGCTCCCACATGGATCTCCCTGTGGCCTGCCATTTTGGGCACTCCACAGGTACAGCTGTCAGGTTTTAAGCAGTCTTCCAGGTGATTTCTTCTTCGCCATCGGCGCTGATACGCATCCAGCGATCGGCCGACTCTTCACCTTCTTCCTCGACCCAGCTCCCCGGTGCGCAGCGCACTTCAACGTTAAGCGCGGCAAACGCGGCGCGGGCGCAGGCGATGTCGTCTTCCCACGGCGTCTGGTCACTTTCCAGGTACAGGCTGTTCCATTTGCCCACGGCTTTCGGCAGCCAGGTCACTGGCACGTTGCCGGCCTTGCACTTGTAGGTCTGGCCTTTCTGCACCCAGTCGGTGCACGGGCCCAACGCTTGGCCGAGCCAGGCCGCGATGGCCTTGTAGTCGACGTCGGCGTCTTTCAGGTAAATCTCGATATCCGGTTGGCGCATGGATGTCCTCACTGCGGGTCTGAAAAATCCATTCGCGGATTTAGCCGGCCTCAAGCTGTTGCTCAAGACCAAAAATTATTGAAGTACAAAGTAATCGTAACGCATCGACACGGTGACCTCGAACGGTTCAGCCTGCTCAATGACCGCCGCCCGGCGTTCGGCACTGGCACGCCAGCCATGGGGCGTCATGGCCAACAGGTTGGCCCGATCCTGACCCTTTTCCAGCGTCAGTTTGAATTCCAGTATTTCGCTGTGCTGCAGCGCCATGCCTTCCGGCACCAACGCCAGATGCTTGTCATCGGTGTACTCGCGCACTTCCTCATACAACCGCTCGCGCAATTCCATCAGATGGCCGCGGGTCGGCCCGACCTTCATCAAACCACCGCCGGGGCTCAGCAGGCGCTTGGCTTCTTCCCAGTCCAGCGGGCTGAAGACGCTGGCGAGAAATTGGCAACTGCCAGAGGCCAACGGCACCCGTGCCATGCTGGCGATCAACCAGGTCAGCTGCGGATTGCGTTTGCAGGCACGTTTGACCGCTTCCCGGGAGATGTCCAGCGCGTAACCATCGGCATTGGGCAAGGCCTCGGCGATTTGCGCGGTGTAGTAACCCTCGCCACAGCCGATGTCCAGCCAGCGCTGCGGTGCATAGCCGGCAGCCAGCGCGGCCAGGCGCCTGGCCACCGGCGCGTAATGGCCGGCGTTCAGGAAGTCGCGGCGGGCTTCGACCATCGCCAGGTTATCCCCAGGGTCGCGGCTGTTCTTGTGCTGCACCGGCAACAGGTTCAGGTAACCCTGGCGCGCACGGTCGAAACGATGCCCGGCGGGGCAGGCCACGCCGTTGTCCACCGCATTCAGCGGTTCGTTGCAGATCGGGCAGGCCAGCATCAGGCGAGCAACTTGATCAGGGTCTGGTAGTAGATTTCGGTCAGCACGTCGAGGTCGGCGGCCAGCACACGCTCGTTGACCTGGTGGATGGTCGCGTTGACCGGGCCCAGTTCGACCACTTGGGTGCCCATGGTCGCGATGAAGCGACCGTCGGAGGTGCCACCGCTGGTGGAGGCCTTTGTTTCGCGTCCGGTCACGTCCTTGATGCTCGACGCCACGGCATCCAGCAGCGCACCGGGTTCGGTGAGGAATGGCAGGCCGGACAGCGCCCAGTCGATGTGCCAGTCCAGACCATGCTTGTCGAGGATGTCGGCGACGCGCTTTTGCAGGCCTTCGACGGTGGACTCGGTGGAGAAGCGGAAGTTGAACACCGCCACCAGGTCGCCCGGGATCACGTTGGTCGCGCCGGTGCCGGAATTCACGTTGGAGATCTGGAAACTGGTCGGTGGGAAGAAGTCGTTGCCGTGGTCCCAGTGCTCGGCGGCCAGTTCGGCCAGTGCCGGGGCGGCAAGGTGGATCGGGTTCTTCGCCAGGTGCGGATAGGCCACGTGACCCTGCACGCCGCGCACGGTCAATTTGGCGCCGAGAGAGCCGCGACGGCCGTTCTTGACCACATCACCTACCAACGTGGTGCTCGACGGTTCGCCGACGATGCACCAGTCCAGACGCTCTTTGCGCGCCGCAAGGCGTTCAACCACCGCCTTGGTGCCGTGATGCGCCGGGCCTTCTTCGTCGCTGGTGATCAGGAAAGCGACCTTGCCCTTATGATCCGGGAAGTCGGCGACGAAGCGCTCGGCTGCCACCGTCATCGAGGCCAGGCTGCCTTTCATGTCCGCCGCACCACGACCGCAGAGCATGCCGTGTTCGTCGATCAACGCGTTGAACGGGTCAATCTGCCAGGCGGTTACCGGGCCGGTCGGCACCACGTCGGTGTGGCCGGCGAAGCACAGTACCGGACCCTCATGTTTACCGTGGGTGGCCCAGAAGTTATCCACATCCTCGATGCGCATTGGCTCGAGCTTGAACCCGGCATCGCCCAGGCGCTGCATCATCTGCTTCTGGCAATCGGCGTCGACCGGTGTCACGGACGGACGGCGGATCAGGTCGATGGCGAGTTGGAGGGTCGGCGAAAGGTCGGCGTGGGCCGTCATGGAAAACTCCGGAAGCTCTCAATGTGGAAGCGAGCTTGCTCGCGATGGCGTAACCACGCACAACATATATGTTGAATGTGACGGACTCATCGCGAGCAAGCTCGCTCCCACAGGAATTGTGGTCAGGCCATTGGGGCAAGGCGCGTAAAATGGCGGTTATCTTAAAGCAAAACGGCGGCCATTGGCCGCCGTTTAGTGCATCCGCAGCGATTTAGACCGCTGGTAGAGGCTCGGCTTCGGCCGCAGGTTTGGGCAGCGAAGACAGGAACGCCATGATCAGCGCCGCAAGGTACGGCAGCGACTGCACCAGCAACATGGTCACCCAGAAGCGCATGTCGTTGCTCGGCATGCCGTTCACCAGGTAAATCCCCAACGCAGCGCCCCACAACAGCAGCATGATGAACACTTCTTCGCGTGCTTCCGAAATCGCCACCCAGAAGCCGTGGTTATCGGCGTTTTTCGGCGTGCGGAAGAACGGAATGCTGCTGGTGAAGAAGCCGTACAGCACCGCCTTGGCAATGGTGTGCGACAACGCCAGCCCGGCCAGTGCCGCGCAGAATGCATCCTTGAGGTTGACCCCGACCGCACGACGGTAGAGGAAAATGATCTTGCCGACCTTGAACACGAACAGCGCCAATGGCGGGATCGCGAAAATCAGCAACGGCGGATCGACCCGCTGCGGCACGATGATCATGGCCGCCGACCACAACAGCGCGCCGACGGTGAAGAAGATGTTCATGCCGTCCGCGACCCACGGCAACCAGCCCGCGAGGAAGTGATAACGCTGGCCACGGGTCAGCTCGGAGCCCTTGCCGCGCAACAGGCTGGTGGTGTGACGCTTGATGATCTGAATCGCGCCATAGGCCCAGCGGAACCGCTGTTTCTTGAAGTCGATAAAGGTATCGGGCATCAGGCCTTTGCCATAGCTGGTGTGGTAATACGCCGCCGACAGGCCTTTTTCGAATACGCGCAGGCCCAGCTCGGCGTCCTCACAGATGCACCAGTCGGCCCAGCCGAGCTCTTCGAGCACCGAGCGCCGGGTCATGGTCATGGTGCCGTGCTGGATGATCGCGTCGCGGTCGTTACGGGTGACCATGCCGATGTGGAAGAAGCCTTTGTATTCCGCGTAGCAGAGCTTCTTGAAGGTGCTCTCGTTCTGGTCGCGATAATCCTGTGGCGACTGCACCACGGCGATTTTCGGATCGGCGAAGTGCGGCACCATGTGCTTGAGCCAGTTCGGGTCGACGCAGTAGTCCGAGTCGATCACCGCGATCACTTCGGCGTCCTTGGCGGTGTGCGGAATCAGGTAATTCAGCGCGCCGCCCTTGAAGCCGGCCAGTGGTGCGACGTGGAAGAACTTGAAGCGTGGGCCGAGGGTTTCGCAATAATCGCGCACCGGCTCCCAAACCGCCGGGTCCTTGGTGTTGTTGTCGATGATCAGGACTTCGAAATCCGGATAGTCGAGGTTGGCCAAGGCGTTGAGGGTCTGTTTGACCATCTCCGGCGGCTCGTTGTAGCAAGGGACGTGGATCGAGACTTTCGGTCGGTAGTCCGAATCACCCACCACCGGCAGGAATTCGCGCCGGCGCTTGTGGGTCCAGACCGCTTCGGCCAGTTCGTGGGCCTCGGTCAGCAGCACGATAAACACCCCGAGCGCGCCAAGGGCGAGCAGGAAGCCCACCGTCAGGCTGAACCAGGTGCTGTATTGCAGGCTGTAGTCATAACCGATCCACACCAGCACCGAACCGCAAAGGAACGCAATGAAAGTCAGGAAGGTACGGCCGCGTTGACGCAGGGCCGAGCCGTCGATCATCAGCAGGGTCAGGGACAACAGGGCCAACACCACCGAACCGACAGCCAGTACACGCCATTGCGGGATCGCGACGACCGGTCCTTCAAAGTTGAATTTCTGCTGCCGTGCGGCGTTGAACACGCCCCAGTAAGCGCCCACCGAACCTTCGTCACTGGCCTTCCACGGTTGGTCAAACGCTTCGATCACGAAGTAGTTGAAACCCTGGCGGTTGAGCTTGTTGACCAGCGTGCGCAGGTAAATCGCCTGGTCCGCCGGTGACGCGTCGGCGCCACCGCGCATGCGGCCGTTGCTCGGCCAGCCAACCTCCGACAGCAGCAGCGGTTTTTTCGGGAACATTTTTTTCAGGTCCCGGGCGCGATCGAGGACGAACTGCCCGGACTGCTCCATCGGAACGTGTTCCCAGTACGGCAGGACGTGCGCGGCGATCAGGTCGACGTGCTTGGCCAGGCTGGGGTTTTCTTCCCAGACGTGCCACTGCTCGGAGGTGGTCACCGGCACTTTCACCGCCGCGCGGACGCGATCGAGAATAATGCTGAGTTCCGCGGCGGTAATTTCCTTACGGAATATCGCCTCGTTGCCTACAACTACGCGAACCACACTGCGTGAACTGTTGGCGATCTCGATCGCACGCGTGATCTCGCGCTCGTTGCGCTCCTCGTCCGGGCTGATCCAGATGCCCAGGGTTACCCGCAGGCCGAATTCTTCTGCCAGTTTGGGAATGTTTTCCAGGGTGCCATCCACCGAGTAAGTACGGATGTTGTCCGTCAGCTTGCTCAGGATCTCCAGGTCGCGACGCATTTCATCGTCGGTCGGGTATTGCTCTTTCTGCGGGTACTGGCCTTGCTGGAAGGGCGAGTACGAAAAGCCGGAGATCTGTTCTGGCCAGTTGGGGGCGGTGACCGGGCGATTGATCAGCGCCCAGAAGCCGGTAAACAAGGCAGCGATGGCGAGCACCACCACCAGGTTGAGTCCAAATTTACGCGATGACATAGCTATTTCAGGTTCCAAAGGCTGTGGAACGAAGGACCGGTCGGCGAGTGCCAAGGGGCGCGCATCCTACACCGGGCATTCCCTGAGCGTACAGCTGACAGGGAAATGCCCTACATTTGGCAATCCAACTCGACTTAAGTTCTTTCGTTGGCCTTTGTAGGTAAATTCTTGCTACTGCGTAGCCTGATTGCAGTAATCGGGACACCGTTCATAGCCCAGGGATGCTCTTGGCTGCCTTCGGCCCTATAATGCGCGCCGGTTTTTGGGGTAATGGTCATGAGTACAGAAGATCCGCGGTTTGCTGGCATCGCCCGGCTGTATGGCATCGAAGGCCTGGAGCGCTTGCGTGCGGCCCATGTGGCGATCGTCGGTGTCGGCGGCGTCGGCTCCTGGGCGGCGGAAGCCGTTGCCCGGTGTGGCGTGGGCGAAATTTCCCTGTTCGACCTGGACGATGTCTGTGTCAGCAACGCCAATCGTCAGTTGCACGCGCTGGACAGCACCGTCGGCAAGCCCAAGGTCGAGGTGATGGCCGAGCGCCTGCGCGGGATCAACCCGGACTGCACGGTGCACGCGGTGGCGGATTTCGTCACCCGCGAGACCATGGCCGAGTACATCACGCCGAACATCGACTGCGTGATCGACTGCATCGACAGTGTGAACGCCAAGGCGGCACTGATCGCCTGGTGCAAACGCCGCAAAATCCAGATCATCACCACCGGCGGGGCGGGCGGGCAGATCGACCCGACGCTGATCCAGGTGTGCGACCTGAATCGCACCTTCAATGACCCGCTCGCGTCGAAAGTACGCTCGACCCTGCGCCGCGATTACAACTTCTCACGCACGGTGACCCGGCATTACAGCGTGCCGTGCGTGTTTTCCACCGAACAACTGCGCTACCCGAAACCGGATGGCAGCATCTGTCTGCAGAAGAGTTTTGTCGGGGATGGCGTGAAGCTGGACTGCGCGGGAGGGTTTGGCGCGGTGATGATGGTGACGGCGACGTTTGGCATGGTCGCGGCGACCAAGGCTGTGGATAAGATTGTGGCTGGGGTGCGGCGGCCGGCGGATCGGGTCAAACCTGAGGCTTGATCGGTGCGGCGGATGGCCCCTTCGCGAGCAGGCTCGCTCCCACAGGGTTTCGCATTTCAATGTGGGAGCAAGCCTGCTCGCGAAGGCGATTAACCGGCCAACTCATTCATCCGCGTTAACACGGCGTTGAGGCCATTGCTTCGCGAAGGCGACAATTGACGGCTCAGCCCCAGCTGATTGAACCACTCCGGCAAATCCACCTGCTGCAATTCAACCGCCGACAACCCGTTGACCCGCGCCAGCAACAACGCCACCAGCCCGCGAATCAACCGCGCATCGCTGCTCGCGGCGAACTGCCAGTGCCCATCCTGCAACGCGCCCACCAACCAGACCTGACTTTCACAGCCATGCACCCGGTTGGCTTCGACCTTATCCACATCGCTCAGCACGGGCAGGCGATCGCCCCACTGCATCAGCAGCCGCGCCCGTTGTTCCCAGCCAGCGGCCGCCTGAAAGGTTTCGAACGCGGTAACTGCATCGGCAGGCAAACTCATCGCAACAACTCCAGCGCCTGATCCAGCGCTTCAAAGAATCGTTCCAGGTCTTCGGAGTCGTTGTACAGCGCCAGCGAAACCCGAATCGCCCCGGCCAGTTCGAAGCTTTTCAGCAGCGGCATGGCGCAGTGATGGCCGGCGCGCACGGCAATCCCTTGTTCGGTCAGCAGATGGGCCAAATCAGAGTTATGCACACCCTCGACGACAAAACTGACCAGGGCCAGCTGCGGTTTGCCCAGCAGGCGAATGCCGTTGCGCGCCTCGAGGCCCTTGAGCAAATAGTCATGCAGCGCCGCTTCGTGGGCGGACACGGCTTGCTGGTCGAGCCCGGCAAGGTAATCCAGGGTCGCCCCCAGGCCGATCACGCTGGCAATCGGCGGCGTACCCGCTTCAAAACCCAGGGGTGCCGGGCGAAAACGGGCGTCGTGATAATGGGCATCCATCACCATTTCACCGCCAAACTGCCAGTGGTGCAGTTGCTCCAGCGCTTTATCGCGCCCGAACAGCACGCCCAGGCCCTCGGGGCCATAGAGCTTATGGCTGGAAAACACATAGAAGTCGCAACCCAGCGCCTGAACGTCATGTCGACCATGTACCACGCCTTGGGCGCCATCGACCACGGTCAAGGCATCGTGGGTCTGGGCTAGCGCCAACAACGCGGGCAACGGCTGCCAGGCGCCGAGCACGTTGGACAGCTGACTGACTGCCACCAGGCGGGTTCGAGGATTGATCAACTGCGCGGCGGCATCAAGATCAATCAAACCACTGGCATCCAACGGCAGGATCACCAGCTTCAGATCGCGGCGCAGGGCCAGTTGCTGCCAGGGCAGCAGGTTGGCGTGATGCTCCAGGGCGCTGATGACGATTTCATCGCCCGGAATGAACAGGTGTTCCAGGCCGTAAGCCAGGAGGTTCAGGGCAGACGTTGCGCCATGGGTAAAGATGATCTGCCCGCAATCGCCGGCATTGAGCCATTGGGCGACTTTGCGGCGGCTGTCCTCGAACGCCTGGGTGGCATGGGCGCCGGGCAGGTGTTGCGCCCGATGCACGTTGGCCGCGCCGTTGGCGTAGTAATGCGTCAGGGCATCGAGCAGGGCTTGAGGTTTTTGTGTGGTGGCGGCGTTGTCCAGATAGGTCTGGTCTTGCCGTTGCAGAGCGGCGATGGCCGGAAAATCGGCGCGCCAGGGAGAAGGAATCATCATGCTATCGGGCCCTGGTGAACATGGGCGGGTGTACGCCTGACCTAATGTAGGAGCGAGCTTGCTAACGATAACGCGCGGCACCAGACAGCACGTGTCGTCCTTACGTTCTTCGCGAGCAAGCTCGCTCCTACACAGGTGATCGTGTGACGCTCTGCTTAGTTGTGAGCGTGCAGCGCTTCGTTCAGTTCGATGGCCGATTTGTGGGTTTTGCATTCCACGGCACCGGTTTCCGAATTGCGGCGGAACAGCAGGTCCGGTTGGCCGGCCAGTTCACGGGCCTTCACCACTTTCACCAGTGTGTTGTTCTCGTCCAGCAACGCCACCTTGGTGCCCGCGGTCACGTACAGGCCCGATTCAACGGTGTTGCGATCGCCCAACGGGATACCGATACCGGCGTTGGCGCCGATCAGGCAGCCTTCGCCGACCTTGATCACGATGTTACCGCCACCCGACAGGGTGCCCATGGTCGAACAACCGCCGCCCAGGTCCGAACCCTTGCCGACGAATACGCCAGCAGAGACACGACCTTCGATCATGCCCGGACCTTCGGTGCCGGCGTTGAAGTTGATGAAACCTTCGTGCATCACGGTGGTGCCTTCGCCGACATAGGCGCCCAGGCGCAGACGTGCCGCATCCGCGATACGCACGCCGGCCGGAACCACGTAATCGGTCATTTTCGGGAACTTGTCCACCGAGAATACTTCCAGCAACTCGCCACGCAGGCGGGCTTCCAGTTGACGCTCGGCCAGTTCGGCCAGGTCGATGGCGCCCTGGCTGGTCCACGCCACGTTCGGCAGCAACGGGAAAATTCCGGCAAGGTTCAAACCGTGCGGCTTGACCAGGCGATGGGACAGCAGATGCAGTTTCAGATAAGCCTCAGGCGTGGAAGACAGTTGCGCATCTTCGGCCAGAAGGGTCGCCACCAGCGGCTTGTGGCTTTCGGCCAGACGGGTGAGCAGGGCGGCCTGGACCACGTCAACGCCTTTGAGCGCGTCGGCCAGTTGCGAAGCCTGGGCGATGGTGAAGGTGATGGCCTGGTTGCCTTCGCTGTAGCCCAGGATCGGCGCGACGGCGGCGACCAGCTCGGCCGACGGGTTGAGCAGTGGCTGCGCGTAAAACACTTCCAGCCATGCGCCTTGACGGTTTTGAGTGCCGACACCAAAGGCCAGGCTGAACAGGGTAGTGGACATGTAAATACCTCTAACAAAATTGAACGGGCTGCCTTATTTGAGAGCTGCCGCGTAGATATCTGGCTTGAAGCCAATCAGGGTTCGGTCACCGAGATCGAGCACCGGGCGCTTGATCATCGAGGGTTGTGCGAGCATCAGTTCGATGGCTTTGCGCTGGTCGAGATCGGCTTTGCGTTCGTCGTCGAGCTTGCGAAAGGTCGTGCCTGCACGGTTCAACACCGCTTGCCAGCCGTGCTCATCGCACCATTGGGTCAGGTGTTCACGGTCGATTCCGGCCGTTTTGTAATCATGAAAGTCATAGCTGACAGCGTGTTCATCGAGCCAGGTGCGCGCCTTTTTCATGGTGTCGCAGGCTTTGATGCCGAAAAGGTGCAACGTTTTGCTTGAAACGGTCAAGGAATTGCCCCCTTTGCAGGTGCTGGAATTTGATGGTGACGGATTATGCCATGACCGGACGGTTTCGCGTCGGCCTGGTTGTTTTGCCACCAAAAACCCCGCAAATGTTTCGTGGTGTTTCCTGGCGATGCGACATTGGTGTAAAGGTCGGCACCAGTCCAAGCGGCTAATATGGCACTTCAATGCTGTCGATTGTACGGGAACCCCGTTTTATGCAAACCGCTTACACCGTCCTGATCCTGTTGATGCTGGTCAGCGTTTCACGCCTGGTCGGACGAGTGATTCCATTACCCTTGCCACTGGTACAAATCGCCGCGGGTGCCTTGCTGGCCTGGCCAACCCTCGGGTTGCATGTGGCGCTGGATCCCGAATTGTTTCTTTTCCTGTACCTGCCGCCGCTGCTGTTCTCCGACGGCTGGCGCATGCCCAAGCGTGAGTTGTGGCGCCTGCGCGGGCCGATCCTGACCCTGGCCGTCGGGTTGGTGTTGTTCACCGTGGTGGGCGCCGGTTATTTCATTCATTGGTTATTACCGGGCATTCCGCTGCCAGTGGCGTTTGCCCTGGCGGCGGTGTTGTCGCCCACGGATGCCGTGGCGGTCTCGGCGATTTCCCAGAACCGCTTGCCAACGCCGCTGATGCACATGCTCCAGGGCGAGGCGCTGATGAACGATGCTTCGGGCCTGGTGACCTTCAAGTTTGCCTTGGCTGCGGCGGTGACCGGCGTGTTCTCGCTGGCCAACGCCAGTGTGACCTTTGTCCTGGTCGCGATCGGCGGCCTGGCCGTCGGTGTGGCGCTGAGCTGGCTGGTGGGGCGCCTGCGGTCGTGGATGATTGCCCGTGGCTGGGATGATCCGGCGACACACGTGGTGTTCATGTTGCTGTTGCCGTTTGCGGCCTACGTGCTGGCCGAACGGCTTGGTGCCTCGGGCATCCTGTCGGCGGTGGCGGCGGGGATGATGCAGAGTTGGCTCGATCTGCTGCTGGGCCTGCAGCTGCCGGACATCATCAAGGCCGTGGCCAGCCATGAAACCTCGTTGTGGCCGACATTGTTCTACCGTTGCCTGGACGTGGTGGCGATTTTCCTGGTGCTGCTGGTGTTGCGGTTTATCTGGGTGCAGAGCATCTGGCGCTTGTCGATTCTGCTACGACGCTGGCGCGGTAAGGGCGAAATGACCCAGGTGCCGACGGCGCGCTCCTGCTGGTTGCTGACGGTTGGCGGCGTGCGCGGGGCGGTGACGCTGGCGGGCGTGATGTCGGTGCCGCTGTTGATGGGGGCAGATGCCTTTCCTGAGCGGGATCTGCTGATTTTCATCGCTGCCGGAGTGATTCTGTTGTCGCTGGTCGCCGCGTGTATCGCCTTGCCGCTGTTGCTGCGCGGCATCGAAAAAAGCCCCGATGACAAGCGTCGCAACGAAGTGCGCGAGGCCTGGCGCAAGACCGCGGAAGCGGCGATCCATGCGCTCGAAGCTGAAGAGGCCAGTCCCCAGGATGCGGCGCAGGCGGCGTTGGCGATTGAACTCAAGGCAAGGATCATGTCCGAGTATCGGCATCAGCTGGAGGTGTTCAACGATTCTGCCGAAGCCCAGGCACTGGCGTTTCAGATGGATTTGCTGGAGCGGCGGTTACGCTTGAAGGCGCTGCGGGCGCAGCGCCTGGAATTGTACAAGCTCAGTCGTCAGCACCAGATTGGTGATGACGTGTTGCGCGAAGTGCTGGTCGAGCTGGACTTGAGTGAAGCCAACCTTGGTCAGGTCAAATGACCCCCGACCCTGCAGGCGCGTGGCTTGCCCGCGAGGGCGTCTGATCTGACACAGCGCTTTCGCGGGCAAGCTTCGCTCCTAGCGGCGCTGGATAAAGGCGCGAATACGCTCTGCCGCCTCTACACATTCGGCCAGCGGCGCAACCAGTGCCATGCGCACGCGCCCGGCACCCGGATTGGCACCCTCAACGTCCCGTGACAGATAGGAGCCCGGGACCACGGTCACGTGTTCTTCGACAAACAGATCACGGCAGAACGCCTCATCATCGCCTTCCACGTTCGGCCACAAGTAGAAACCGCCGTCCGGACGCTGCACGTCCATGACCGGGCCGAGGATCTCCAGGACAGCATCATATTTCTCGCGATACAGCGCACGGTTGTCGCGTACGTGTACTTCGTCATTCCACGCAGCGACGCTGGCCAGTTGAGTCTGAACCGGCATCGCGCAGCCATGGTAGGTGCGATACAGCAGGAAGCCCTTGAGGATGTCGGCATCACCGGCGACGAAGCCCGAACGCAGGCCCGGCAGGTTGGAGCGCTTGGACAGGCTGTGGAACACCACGCAGCGCTTGAAGTCCTTGCGGTCCAGTTCGACGCAGGCACTGAGCAGGCCGGCGGGCGGCGTTTGTTCATCGAAGTAGAGTTCGCTGTAGCACTCGTCCGCGGCGATCACGAAGTCGTATTCGTCGGCCAGGGCGATCAGTTTCTTCAGGGCTTCAACCGGGATCAGCGCACCGGTCGGGTTGCCTGGCGAGCACAGGAACAGGATCTGGCAGCGTTTCCAGATGTCCGGTGAAACCGCATCGAAGTCGGGGTTGAAGCCGTTTTCATCCAGGCACGGCAGGTAGTGCGGCTTGGCCCCGGCAAGGAATGCCGCGCCTTCATAGATCTGATAGAACGGGTTCGGGCTGACGACCAGCGCGTCGTCGCCACGGTTGACCACGGTCTGGGTAAAGGCGAACAGCGCTTCGCGGGTGCCATTGACCGGCAGCACATTGCGCGCCGGGTCAAGCCAGCCATTCGGCACGCTGAAGCGGCGTTCGCACCAGGCGGCGATGGCCGCGCGCAGGGCTGGAATGCCCAGGGTCGTCGGGTACACGGCCATCTGATCCAGATTGCTCGCCAGGGCTTCGGCGACGAAGCTTGGCGAACGGTGCTTCGGCTCGCCGATGGACAGCGCGATAGCGCGCTTGTCGGGGTTTGGCGTGACGCTGCCGAGCAGGGCGCGGAGCTTCTCGAACGGGTAGGGCTGCAACTGGTTCAGAGCGTTGTTCATGGGGGCCTCGTTCAGTGTGGGAGCGAGCCTGCTCGCGAATGCGGTGGGTCAATCGACAGTTATGTAGAGGTTGACGGCCATTCGCGAGCAGGCTCGCTCCCACAGGGGGATATTTGTTGATTCAGATACTGATTCGCGACAGTTTTATTTCGGATTCCTGGTTGACGGTCAACTGTTCGACGATCGCATCCTGCAGGCGGCTGCACAGCAACGGGTCGGACAACGGCTGATTGTTCGCATCGGTGATGAAGAACACGTCTTCCACGCGCTCGCCGAGGGTGGCGATCTTGGCGTTCTGCAGCGACAGGTCGAACTCGAGGAAGATCGTGCCGATCCGCGCCAGCAAGCCCGGCCGATCCGGAGCGCTGAGTTCCAGCACCGTCACCGGACGCTGGGCGTCGGTGTGGATCGTTACCTGTGGCGCAAAGGCGAAATGCTTGAGCTGGCGTGGCACCCGACGCTGGATGATGGTCGGGTAGTCGTCCGGGTTGCGCAGGGCTTCGGTCAGGCCGTCGCGGATCTGCTTGACCCGCGTCGGGTTGTCGCCAATCGAGTCGCCGTCGGTGTCGAGCACGATGTAGGTGTCGAGGGTGAACTGGCTGCTGGAAGTGATGACCCGGGCGTCGTGGATGTTCAGGTTGAGCTGGTCCATCGCGGCCACGGTCACGGCGAAAAAGTCGTGCTGATCCGGCGCATAGATGAATATCTGCGTGCCGCCCTCGAATTCGCGCTGGGTGGTTTCCTTGATCAGCACCAATGGCCCGCCGTCGGCCGGCTGCTGAAGGATCGCATCGCTGTGCCAGGCCACGTCGCCCGCGGTATGCCGCAGGAAGTAGTCGTCGCCCAGTTGCGCCCAGAGTTGCTCGACGTCGTCCGGATCGGTGCCGCCGCGCACCAGAATGTCCAGGGCGGCGCTCTGGGTCTGGCGGATCTGTTCTTCGCGGTCCACCGGGTTTTCCAGGCCGCGGCGCAAGGCGCGCTTGGTCTCGGTGTAGAGCTGGCGCAACAGGCTGGCGCGCCAGGAGTTCCACAGCGTCGGATTGGTGGCGTTGATGTCGGCGACAGTCAGCACGTACAGATAGTCGAGGTGGGTTTGATCGCCGACGATCTGCGCGAAATCGTGGATCACCTGCGGGTCGGACAAGTCCTTGCGCTGGGCGGTGGTCGACATCAGCAAATGATTCTGCACCAGCCAGACGATCAGGCGGCTGTCCCACACCGGCAACTGGTGGCGCTGGCAAAAGGCTTCGGCGTCCACCGCGCCGATTTCCGAGTGATCCCCATGCCGGCCCTTGCCGATGTCGTGGTACAGACCGGCCAGGTAGATCAGTTCCGGCTTGGGCAGCTTGCCCATGAGCTTGCTGGCCAGCGGGAATTTTTCCGACACCTGGGTGTACTGCAACTTACGCAGGTGTTTGATCAGGTTCAGGGTGTGGGCGTCGACCGTATAGATGTGAAACAGGTCGTGCTGCATCTGCCCGACAATGAAGCCGAACTCCGGCAGATAACGCCCGAGGATGCCATAGCGGTTCATCCGGCGCAGGTTGCGATGGATGCCGATCTTGCACTTGAACAGCTCGATGAACAGGCTGGTGTTGCGAATGTCATTGCGGAAATCGTCGTCGATCAGGTGCCGGTTTTCCCGCAGCAGACGAATGGTGTCGGCACGTACGCCTTTGATTTCCGGTTGCTGCGCCATCAGCACGAAGATTTCGAGCATGGCAAATGGCGTACGACGGAACACGTTGTCGTTGCGCGCCTCGATATAGCCGTCGTGCAGCTGGAAGCGCGAGTTGATCGGTTGCGGCGGCGTCTGGTCTTGCGGCGCGAGAATGACTTCTTCGAAGTGCTGGATGATCAGGTCGCTGAGCTGGGCAATGCTCATGACCACCCGATAATACTGCTGCATGAAGTTTTCGATGGCTTGCTTGGCGTCGTCGCCCTGGAAGCCCAGCAGCCCGGCAATGCTGCGCTGGTGATCGAACAGCAGGCGGTCTTCGGAGCGGCCGGCGAGCATGTGCAAGGCGTAACGAACCTTCCACAGGAATTCCTGGGAGGAGGCCAGCAGGGCGTTTTCGCTCTCGACCAGGAAACCTTCCCCGGCCAGTGCCCGCAGGTTCAGGGTGCCGTATTCGCGACGGGCCACCCAGAGAATGGTCTGGATATCCCGCAGGCCACCTGGCGAGCCTTTGACGTTGGGTTCCAGGTTGTATTCGGTGTCGTTGTACTTGTGGTGACGGGCCTTTTGCTCGGCACGCTTGGCCAGGAAGAAGTCCTTGCTCGGCCACATGTGCGCGGTGCTGGTGACATCCAGCATGCGCTGGCGCAAGCGCTCGGGGCCGCAGATGGTGCGGCTTTCCATCAGGTTGGTGACAACCGTCAGGTCGGCGCGGGCCTCTAGGGCGCATTCGTCCACCGAGCGCACGCTCTGGCCGACTTCCAGGCCGATGTCCCACAGCAGCGTCAGAAAACGCTCGATGGAATCACGGAAAATTTCATGATCGGCGTTGTCCAGCAGGATCAGCAGATCGATATCGGAATAAGGGTGCAGCTCGCCGCGACCGTAGCCGCCGACCGCGACCAGCGCGATGTCGGCGTCTTCGCTCCAGTCGAACTGCTCCCAGGCCTTTTGCAGGATGTTGTCGACGAACCAGGCGCGGTCCTCGATCAGCCGGCGTATCTCCCGGCCGCTGCGAAAGCGACCGTCAAGCACCTCGCGGGCCTGGCGGATCGCCTTCTTGAAGGCCGCGATCGGGCTGGCCTTCAGGGCCAGTTCAGCCTGGAACTGGCCTCGGTCGAAGAGTTCGGGATCCACCTGCGGCATCGATTGGCTTTCCTGTCTATAAGGCTGGGAGCTTCTATAAGGTTGAGCGCTGCGCAGCCCGGATCAGGCCGAAACGCGCGCGATGGTGTCGTCGGCACGCAAGGTGAAGATCTCGTAACCGGTTTCGGTCACCAGCAGGGTGTGTTCCCACTGTGCCGAGAGCTTGCGGTCCTTGGTGATCGCGGTCCAGCCGTCGCCCAGCACCTTGGTGTCAGCCTTGCCCTGGTTGATCATCGGCTCGATGGTGAAGGTCATGCCGGCCTTCAGTTCCATGCCGGTACCGGCGCGACCGTAGTGCAGGATCTGCGGCTCTTCGTGGAAGACCTTGCCGATGCCGTGACCGCAGAATTCGCGAACCACCGAGAAACCGTTCTTTTCCGCGTGTTTCTGGATGATTTCACCGATGTCGCCCAGGCGGCAGCCGGGCTTGACGATTTCGATGGCCTTGTACATGCACTCCTGGGTTACTTGCGACAGGCGCTCGGCCCAGACCGGCACGGTGCCGACGTGGAACATGCGGCTGGTGTCGCCGTGGTAGCCGTCCTTGATGACGGTCACATCGATGTTCAGGGTGTCGCCATCCTTCAGAGGCTTTTCGTTGGGGATGCCGTGGCAGACCACATGGTTGATCGAGGTGCAGATCGACTTCGGGTAGCCCTTGTAGTTGAGCGGGGCTGGAATGGCTTTCTGCTCGTTGACGATATAATCGTGGCAGATGCGGTCCAGCTCTTCGGTGGTGACACCTGGTTTGACATATTCGGCAATCATTTCCAGCACATCGGCGGCCAGTTTGCCGGCGACACGCATTTTTGCGATGTCCTCCGGGGTTTTGAGGGTGACGGTCATACAGGCTCTCTCTGCGCTCGATGGCGCTTGCTAAAACAGAATGGGCGTTGCGCGATCGATCCCGCGGCCCTGAAAAACCCGATTCTATCAGACCAACAGGGCAAATCTGAGCATCTGTGCGTCGCTTCTCTCTATAGAATGGTGCATTCCTGGCGATTTCCTGGGCGTGGAATAAAAGCCTTGGCCGGGATTTCAGAATCCGGGTTCCGTTTTTCCCTGCCTTGTGGTATAAAATGCGCCGCTTTCCGGGGATCCCCTGAAAAGCCTAAATCCACACACGTGTCGACACGATGACCTGGGTGCCTTCAGCTTCTGCTGCTGGTTGGTCATTGGGATACGTGGAGGCCAAACCCGACTTATCAAGGAACTATCATGTCCCAAGTCAATATGCGCGATATGCTGAAGGCCGGTGTGCACTTCGGTCACCAGACCCGTTACTGGAACCCGAAAATGGGCAAGTACATTTTCGGCGCGCGTAACAAGATCCACATTATCAACCTTGAAAAAACCCTGCCAATGTTCAACGAAGCTCTGACTTTCGTAGAGCGCCTGGCCCAGGGCAAAAACAAGATTCTGTTCGTCGGCACCAAGCGTTCCGCTGGCAAGATCGTTGCTGAAGAAGCAGCACGTTGCGGTTCGCCGTACGTCGATCACCGCTGGTTGGGCGGCATGCTGACCAACTTCAAAACCATCCGTGCTTCCATCAAGCGTCTGCGTGACCTTGAAGTGCAAGCCGAAGACGGTACTTTCGCCAAGCTGACCAAGAAAGAAGCGCTGATGCGCACTCGCGATCTTGAGAAGCTCGATCGTTCCCTGGGTGGTATCAAGGACATGGGCGGTCTGCCAGACGCTCTGTTCGTTATCGACGTTGATCACGAGCGCATCGCGATCACCGAAGCCAACAAGCTGGGCATCCCGGTTATCGGCGTAGTCGATACCAACAGCAGCCCGGAAGGCGTTGACTACATCATCCCAGGCAACGATGACGCAATCCGCGCTATCCAGCTGTACATGGGTTCGATGGCTGACGCAGTAATCCGCGGTCGCAACCACGTTGCTGGTGGCACCGAGCAGTTCGTTGAAGAAGCTCCGGCAGCTGCAGCTGAGTAATTGACGCCCAGGCGTTGACTCAGTAAGCAAAAAGGGGGCTTGGCCCCCTTTTTGCCACCTCGAAAACCATTTGTGAGCGGCGCAGCTACAGCCTCTGTAACGTGCAGCAGCTGACAAGGGTGGTTCGGGAAGAATTGATCGCCCGATCGATCGGGTGGAATGGTTGAAAACCTATCCAAGAGGATTTTTGAAATGGCAGAGATTACTGCAGCGTTGGTCAAAGAACTGCGCGAGCGCACCGGCGAAGGCATGATGGACTGCAAAAAGGCCTTGACCAAGGCCGGCGGCGACATCGAAAAAGCCATTGATGACATGCGTGCTTCGGGCGCCATCAAGGCTGCCAAGAAAGCAGGCAACGTGGCTGCTGAAGGCGCTATCGCTCTTAAGGAAGACGGTAAATCCGCCGTTCTGCTGGAAGTGAACTCGCAGACCGACTTCCTGGCTCTGCAGGACGACTTCAAGACATTTGTTGCTTCCAGCGTTGAAAAAGCGTTCGCTGACAAGCTGACTGATGTCGCTCCGCTGATCGAAGCTCAAGAAGCTGACCGTCTGGTTCTGGTCGGCAAGGTTGGCGAAAACGTCAATATCCGTCGCCTGGCTCGCGTTGAAGGTGATGTTGTCGGTGGTTACCTGCACGGCAACAAGATCGGTGTTGCGGTTGTGCTCAAGGGCGGCACTGTTGAGCTGGCCAAGGACATCGCCATGCACGTAGCGGCCACCAACCCTGAATTCCTGCTGCCATCGGAAGTTTCCGCTGAAGCGGTCGAGCGCGAGAAAGGCGTGTTCTTGACCCTCAACGCTGACAAGATCGCCGGCAAGCCGGAAAACATCGTTGAAAACATGGTCAAGGGCCGTATCAGCAAGTTCCTGGCTGAAGCGAGCCTGGTTGAGCAGGCGTTCGTCAAGAACCCTGAAATCAAGGTTGGCGAACTGGCCAAGAAAGCCGGTGCAGAAATCGTTTCCTTCACCTACTTCAAAGTAGGCGAAGGCATCGAGAAGCCGGTCGACAACTTCGCTGAAGAAGTTGCTGCCCAGCTGGCTGCCGCCAAGCAATAAGACGGTTTTTCAACTGTCGCCCTGAAGAGGCTGCCCGCTCACGCGCGCAGCCTCTTTTCAGATGGGGTACCAAATTTTAATTGGTTTCCCTTTGGAACTGGCTTACAAAGCCATGTTCCGATGGCGCTGAAGCAGCGCCAAGCTAGAGTGAACAGCCAGCTGTAAACAGCTCGCAAAGAATTTTTTAAAATACGCCGCAGGAGAGATTCGCAATGGCTCAGCAGGGCAGTGGTTATCAGGCTCGCTATAAACGCATTCTACTCAAGCTTAGCGGCGAGGCCCTGATGGGCTCGGAAGAGTTCGGGATCGATCCGAAAGTTCTGGATCGCATGGCGCTGGAAGTCGGTCAATTGGTCGGCATCGGTGTTCAGGTAGGTCTGGTGATCGGTGGTGGTAACCTGTTCCGCGGTGCGGCGCTGAGCGCGGCCGGCATGGATCGGGTCACCGGCGACCACATGGGCATGCTGGCCACTGTGATGAACGCCCTGGCGATGCGCGATGCGCTGGAACGTGCCAATATCTCGGCCATCGTGATGTCGGCCATCTCCATGGTCGGTGTGACCGATCACTACGATCGCCGCAAAGCCATGCGCCACCTGAACGCCAAGGAGGTTGTGATCTTCGCGGCGGGTACGGGTAACCCGTTCTTCACTACCGATTCGGCAGCCTGCCTGCGTGCAATCGAAATCGATGCCGATGTGGTGCTCAAGGCGACCAAGGTCGACGGCGTCTATACCGCTGACCCATTCAAAGACCCGCATGCAGAGAAGTTCGATCATCTGACTTACGATGAAGTGCTGGATCGCAAGCTGGGCGTGATGGATCTGACCGCCATTTGCCTGTGCCGCGACCATAAGATGCCGTTGCGCGTATTTAACATGAACAAGCCCGGCGCCCTGCTGAACATCGTGCACGGCGGCGCTGAAGGGACCCTGATCGAGGAAGGCCAACAATGATCAACGAAATCAAGAAAGACGCTCAAGAGCGCATGAAAAAATCCGTCGAATCGCTGCTGCACAACTTCGGCCGTATTCGTACCGGCCAGGCGCACCCAAGCATTCTTGAGGGCGTGATGGTGCCGTATTACGGTGCCGACACTCCGATCAAGCAAGTGGCGAACATCACCGTCAAGGACGCTCGTACCCTGCAAGTCGTTGCCTTCGAACGCAACATGCTGGGTGCCGTCGACAAAGCCATCGGCAGTGCAGGCCTGAATCTCAACCCGACCAACCTGGGTGAGTTGTTGCTGATCTCCATGCCGGCCCTGACCGAAGAAACCCGCAAGGGTTTCACCAAGCAGGCTCGTGATGTGGCTGAAGACGCCCGTGTTGCCGTGCGCAACATCCGTCGTGACGCAAACAGCTCGCTGAAGGATCTGGTCAAGGAAAAAGAAATCAGCGAAGACGAAGAGCGCCGCGCTACTGGCGAGATCGACGATTTGACCAAGAAGTACGTGGCTGAAATCGATGCGAATCTGGCGCAGAAAGAAAAAGACCTGATGGCCGTATAAGGGTCGCGTTGTCATGGATAAGATCAAGCAGAGTGCGCCGACTGCGGTGCCGCGCCATGTCGCGATCATCATGGATGGTAATAATCGTTGGGCGAAAAAACGCTTTATGCCGGGTGTCGCCGGGCATAAAGCGGGTGTGGATGCCGTTCGGGCAGTGATCGAAGTGTGTGCCGAGGCCAAGGTCGAAGTGCTGACGCTGTTCGCCTTCTCCAGTGAGAACTGGCAGCGTCCGGCCGCCGAGGTCAGTGCCTTGATGGATCTGTTCTTCAGGGCGCTGCGGCGCGAAGCCAAGCGCCTGAACGACAACAACATCAGTTTGCGCATTATCGGCGACCGTTCGCGCTTCCACCCGGAGCTGCAGGCTGCCATGCGCGAGGCCGAGGCCATGACGGTGGGCGCCAATCGCTTTGTCCTGCAGATCGCCGCCAACTACGGCGGCCAGTGGGATATCGCGCAAGCCGCACAGCGTCTGGCGCGAGAAGTTCAGGCCGGGCATCTGCGTCCGGAAGATATCACTCCAGAGCTGTTGCAAACCTGTCTGGTCACCGGCGATCTGCCGTTGCCGGACTTGTGCATCCGTACCGGTGGTGAACATCGCATCAGTAACTTCCTGCTGTGGCAACTGGCTTACGCCGAGTTGTACTTCTCCGACCTGTTCTGGCCGGACTTCAAACACGATGCCATGCGTAACGCGCTGGCCGATTACGCTTCTCGCCAGCGCCGCTTCGGTAAAACGAGCGAGCAGGTCGAGGCTGGAGCCCGGGTTTAATGCTCAAACAACGAATCATCACCGCACTGATCCTGCTACCGATTGCGCTGTGCGGGTTTTTCCTGCTGGAAGGCTCAGGTTTTGCGCTGTTCATCGGGCTGGTCGTGACCCTGGGGGCCTGGGAATGGGCTCGCCTGGCGGGCTTCACCGAGCAGCCGATCCGCGTTGCCTATGCGGTGGTGGTCGCGTTGATGCTGTTTGTCATGCACATCGTGCCGGGGCTGGCGCCGTGGGTATTGGGCGCTTCGGTGCTGTGGTGGGGGGTTGCGACCTATCTGGTACTGACCTACCCGCGCTCCAGCGGACATTGGGCCAGTGCCGCCTGCAAGCTGGTGATCGGCCTGCTGATTTTGTTGCCGGCCTGGCAAGGGCTGGTACAGATCAAGCAGGAGCCCTTGGGTAACTGGCTGATCATGGCGGTGATGGTGCTGGTCTGGGGTGCCGATATCGGTGCTTACTTTTCCGGCCGGGCGTTCGGCAAGCGCAAGCTGGCCCCTCAGGTCAGTCCCGGCAAAAGCTGGGAAGGCGTGTATGGCGGGCTGGCGCTGAGCCTGGTGATCACGGCCATCGTCGGGATCGTTCGCGACTGGAGTTTCGCCCAGATGCTGATCGGTCTGATCTGTGCCGCGGTGATCGTGTTTATCTCGGTGGTGGGTGACCTCACCGAAAGCATGTTCAAGCGTCAATCCGGGATCAAGGACAGCAGCAACCTGCTGCCAGGTCACGGCGGCGTGCTGGACCGCATCGACAGTCTGACGGCGGCGATTCCGGTGTTTGCCGTATTGCTGTGGATGGCCGCACCGTGAGCCGCCCTCAACAGATTACCGTTCTGGGTGCAACCGGCTCGATCGGCTTGAGCACGCTCGACGTCATTGCACGTCATCCCGAGCGTTATCAGGTTTTCGCCCTGAGCGGCTTCACCCGCTTGAGTGAGCTGCGGGCACTGTGCGTGCGTCATGCGCCACGGTTTGTCGTGGTGCCTGAAGCGAGCGCGGCCCGAGGCTTGCAGGATGACTTGCATGCGGCGGGCCTGTCGACCCGGGTGCTGGTGGGAGAAGAGGGGCTGTGTCAGGTAGCGGCCGACCCCGAGGTTGATGCCGTCATGGCGGCTATCGTCGGTGCGGCGGGCTTGCGTCCGACCCTGGCGGCCGTCGAAGCCGGCAAGAAAATCCTCCTGGCCAACAAAGAAGCACTGGTGATGTCCGGTGCGCTGTTCATGCAGGCCGTGCACAAAAGCGGTTCGGTGCTGCTGCCGATCGACAGTGAGCACAACGCGATTTTCCAGTGCATGCCACGGGATTTCGCCCGTGGTCTGGGGGCGGTCGGCGTGCGTCGGATTTTACTGACGGCCTCGGGTGGTCCGTTCCGACAGACACCCATGGCTGAGTTGGTGCATGTTACCCCCGATCAGGCGTGTGCCCATCCGAACTGGTCGATGGGGCGCAAAATCTCGGTGGATTCGGCCAGCATGATGAACAAGGGGCTCGAGTTGATCGAGGCCTGCTGGCTGTTCGATGCCAAGCCGTCCCAGGTCGAGGTGGTGATTCACCCGCAGAGCGTGATTCATTCGTTGGTCGATTACATCGATGGTTCGGTGCTGGCCCAGTTGGGCAACCCGGACATGCGTACGCCCATCGCCAATGCACTGGCCTGGCCGGAGCGGATCGACTCGGGTGTACCGCCGCTGGATCTGTTTGCCATCGCGCGCCTGGATTTCCAGGCCCCCGATGAAGAGCGCTTCCCTTGCCTGCGCCTTGCGCGCCAGGCGGCCGAAGCGGGCAATAGCGCGCCGGCCATGCTCAATGCGGCCAATGAAGTTGCTGTCGCGGCCTTTCTCGACGGACGGGTTCGTTACCCGGAAATCGCGAGTATCATCGAGGAAGTGTTGAATCTCGAGCCGGTAGTGGCGGTGGGCGATCTCGACGCGGTGTTTACGGCGGACACGAAGGCGCGTGTGCTGGCCGGGCAATGGTTGAGTCGTCACGGGCGGTAAATGCTGCAAAACGTCGGCCCACGCAGCAACGAACAGGATTGCGGAGAAAGTAGATGAGCGCGCTCTATATGATTGTCGGCACCCTGATAGCCTTGGGTGTGCTGGTCACCTTCCACGAATTCGGCCATTTCTGGGTCGCACGTCGCTGTGGGGTCAAAGTGCTGCGTTTTTCCGTGGGCTTCGGCATGCCGTTGCTGCGCTGGCACGACAAGCAAGGCACTGAATTCGTGGTCGCCGCCATCCCGCTGGGTGGTTACGTGAAAATGCTGGACGAGCGCGAAGGCGAAGTCCCTGCCGATCAGATCGATCAGTCCTTCAATCGCAAGACGGTCCGTCAGCGCATCGCTATCGTCGCGGCGGGTCCCATTGCCAACTTTTTCCTGGCGATGTTTTTTTTCTGGGTAGTCGCCATGCTCGGCAGCGAGCAGGTGCGGCCTGTCATCGGCGCCGTCGAGTCCGGAAGTATCGCCGCCAAGGCAGGTTTGAGCGCCGGTCAGGAGATCATTGCCATCGATGGCGAGCCCACTTCCGGCTGGGCCGCGGTGAACCTGCAGCTGGTGCGTCGTCTTGGCGAGAGCGGTTCACTTCAGTTGCTGGTGCGCGAGCAAGGCTCCACGGCCGAATCGCCTCGTGAACTGGTGCTGGAAAAATGGCTCAAGGGCGCCGATGAGCCGGATCCGATCCGCTCGCTGGGCATTCGTCCGTGGCGTCCGGTCCTGCCACCGGTGCTGGCCGAACTCGATCCAAAAGGCCCGGCCCAGGCTGCAGGGCTGAAGACCGGCGATCGACTGGTGGCCCTGGACGGCAAGTCACTGGATGACTGGCAGCAAGTGGTCGATATCGTCCGTTTGCGCCCGGATAGCAAAATCACCCTGCGCATCGAGCGCGACGGGGCTCAAATCGACGTCCCGGTGACGCTGGCGGCCCGCGGCGGGAGCAAGGCGCCCAGTGGTTACCTGGGGGCCGGGGTGAAAGCTGTCGATTGGCCACCGGAGATGATTCGCGAGGTCAGCTACGGTCCTGTGGCTGCGATCGGGGAGGGTGCTCGACGCACCTGGACCATGAGCGTGCTGACCCTCGATTCGCTCAAGAAAATGTTGTTCGGTGAGCTCTCGGTAAAAAACTTGAGTGGACCGATAACCATTGCTAAAGTGGCGGGCGCTTCTGCCCAGTCGGGTGTCGCTGATTTCCTGAATTTCCTTGCTTATCTGAGTATTAGCTTGGGTGTTCTGAATTTGTTGCCCATTCCTGTACTGGATGGGGGGCATTTGTTGTTTTATCTGATCGAGTGGGCGCGTGGTCGCCCCTTGTCGGATCGGGTGCAGGGTTGGGGGATACAGATCGGTATCAGTTTGGTGGTCGGGGTGATGTTGCTTGCTCTGGTCAATGATCTGGGTCGACTGTAACGCTTCGCTGAATTGCGAATCTGCCGCATTTTGCGGCAGTTTGTTTATTGCCAGTTGGAATAAGAAAGGACTTCATGAAACGTCTGCTGCTAACTGCGGTTCTCTCCGTATTGATGATCGCCGAAGTTCACGCCGAGTCCTTCACCATCTCTGATATTCGCGTCAATGGCCTCCAGCGGGTCTCCGCGGGTAGTGTCTTTGGTGCCTTGCCGTTGAACGTCGGTGAACAGGCCGACGATCGTCGCCTGGTGGAATCCACTCGTGCTTTGTTCAAAACCGGTTTCTTCCAGGATATCCAGCTGGGGCGTGATGGCAACGTCCTGGTGATCACGGTAGTCGAGCGTCCTTCGGTCGCCAGTATCGAGATCGAGGGTAACAAAGCGATCTCCACTGAAGACCTGATGAAGGGCCTCAAGCAATCCGGTCTGGCTGAAGGCGAGATCTTCCAGCGCGCCACCCTCGAAGGCGTGCGTAACGAACTGCAGCGCCAGTACGTCGCCCAGGGTCGTTACTCGGCCACCGTCGACACCGAAGTGGTGCCGCAGCCGCGTAACCGCGTTGCGCTGAAGGTCAACATCAACGAAGGCACCGTCGCGGCTATCCAGCACATCAACGTGGTGGGTAACACCGTCTTCGCCGATGAAGACCTGATCGACCTGTTCGAACTCAAGACCAGCAACTGGTTGTCGTTCTTCAAGAACGACGACAAGTACGCTCGTGAAAAACTGTCCGGTGACCTGGAGCGTCTGCGCTCCTACTACCTGGACCGTGGCTATATCAACATGGATATCGCTTCGACCCAGGTGTCCATCACCCCGGACAAGAAGCACGTCTATATCACCGTCAACGTCAACGAAGGCGACAAGTACACCGTTCGTGACGTCAAGCTGAGCGGCGACCTGAAAGTCCCTGAAGACCAGATCAAGTCCCTGCTGCTGGTGCAGAAAGGCCAAGTGTTCTCGCGCAAGCTGATGACCACCACGTCCGAACTGATCACCCGCCGCCTGGGTAACGAGGGTTACACCTTCGCCAACGTCAACGGCGTGCCTCAGCCTCACAATGACGATCACACGGTAGACATCACTTTCGCCGTCGATCCGGGCAAGCGTGCCTACGTCAACCGCATCAACTTCCGCGGCAACACCAAGTCCGAAGACGAAGTGCTGCGCCGTGAAATGCGTCAGATGGAAGGTGGCTGGGCTTCGACCTACCTGATCGACCAGTCCAAGACCCGTCTTGAGCGCCTGGGCTTCTTCAAGGAAGTCAACGTCGAAACGCCGGCCGTGCCGGGCGTCGACGACCAGGTGGATGTGAACTACAGCGTTGAAGAGCAGGCTTCCGGTTCGATTACCGCCAGTGTCGGTTTCGCCCAGAGCGCCGGTCTGATCCTCGGTGGTTCGATTACCCAGAACAACTTCCTGGGTACCGGTAACAAGGTCAGCGTCGGTTTGACCCGCAGTGAATACCAGAGCCGATACAACTTCGGTTATGTCGACCCGTACTGGACTGCCGATGGCGTGAGCCTGGGCTACAACGCCTTCTATCGCACCACTGACTACGACGATCTCGATGTCGACGTCGCCAGCTATGCCGTAGACAGCCTGGGTGCTGGCGTGAGCGTCGGCTACCCGATCAGCGAAACGTCGCGCCTGACCTTCGGCCTGACTGCGCAACAAGACAAGATCAAGACAGGCGTCTACACCGTTGACGAAATCTTCGACTTCGTTAACAAGGAAGGCGACAACTACCTGAACTTCAAGGCCTCGGCCGGTTGGTCGGAGTCCACCCTGAACAAGGGCGTGCTCGCCACCCGCGGTCGTTCCCAGAGCCTGGTGCTGGAAACCACCACGCCTGGCAGCGACCTGTCGTTCTTCAAGCTCGATTACCGCGGCCAGGTGTTCCAGCCGCTGAGCGAGAACTACACCATGCGCCTGCACACCGAATTGGGTTATGGCGATGGCTACGGTTCGACCGATGGCTTGCCGTTCTATGAAAACTACTATGCTGGTGGTTTCAACTCGGTTCGTGGCTTCAAGGACAGTACGCTGGGTCCGCGCAGTACGCCTAGTCGTGGTACAAACCCGGGTACATTGGCCGATCCGGACCAGGATCCGCTGCCGTTTGGTGGTAACGTCCTGATCCAGGGCGGTGTAGAGCTTCTGTTCCCTCTGCCGTTCGTCAAGGATCAACGTTCCCTGCGTACGTCGGTATTCTGGGATGTGGGTAACGTCTTCGACTCGAAGTGCGAAGACACCACCAACGCAAACGGTTCGTCGTCCAATACGAAGTGCAACGATATCAGTCTGAGCAACATGGCCAGTTCCGTCGGTGTCGGCGTGACCTGGGTCACCGCACTGGGTCCTCTGAGCTTCGCGTTGGCCATGCCAATCAAGAAACCGGATGAGGCTGAAACCCAAGTGTTCCAATTCTCCCTCGGCCAGACGTTCTAAGCGTCTGACCCAAGATAACGACAATGGATTTTGTAGGAGTACATCGTGCGTAAGTTGACTCAATTGGTTCTCCTGGCGACCGTACTGGTAGCAGGTCCGGCTTTTGCCGACATGAAAATCGCCGTTCTGAACTATCAGATGGCACTCCTGGAATCCAACGCGGCCAAGAAATACGCCGTGGATGCCGAGAAAAAATTCGGCCCTCAGTTGTCCAAGCTCAAGACGCTGGAAAGCAGCGCCAAGGGCATCCAGGATCGTCTGATGGCGGGCGGCGACAAGATGCAGCAAGGCGAGCGTGAACGCCTGGAACTCGAGTTCAAGCAAAAGGCCCGTGACTTCCAGTTCCAGTCCAAGGAGCTGAACGAAGCCAAAGCCGTTGCCGACCGTGAAATGCTGAAGCAGCTCAAGCCGAAACTCGACAGCGCTGTGGAAGAAGTCATCAAGAAAGGTGCTTTTGACCTGGTCTTCGAGCGTGGCGCAGTGATTGATGTCAAGCCTCAGTACGACATCACTCGCCAGGTTATCGAGCGCATGAATCAGCTGAAGTAATCCATGACAGCGACTATAAAGCTCGGCCAGTTGGCCGAGTTCCTCGGCGCCACGCTACGTGGCGACGCGGAGAAGGAAATTACTGGGCTAGCCACTTTGCAAGAGGCTGGCCCAGCTCAGTTGAGCTTTCTGGCAAATCCTCAATACCGCAAATACCTGGCCGATAGCAGGGCTGCAGCCGTGTTGCTGAAGGCCGCTGACGCTGAAGGTTTCGCCGGTGAAGCACTGGTGGTACCTGATCCGTACCTGGCTTACGCACGTGTTTCCCACCTGTTCGATCCAAAACCCAGGGCGGCTGCCGGTATTCATCCGACAGCGGTAGTGGCGGCGGATGCGGTGGTCGATCCGGCGGCGAGTATCGGTGCCTTTGCCGTTATCGAGAGCGCGGCCCATATCGCTGCCGGTGTGACCGTTGGCGCGCATTGCTTCATTGGTGCTCGCAGCCAGATCGGCGAGGGTGGCTGGCTCGCCCCGCGCGTCACGCTGTATCACGATGTTCGCATCGGCAAGCGGGTGGTGATTCAATCCGGTGCGGTGCTGGGTGGCGAAGGCTTCGGTTTTGCCAACGAGAAAGGCATCTGGCAGAAAATCGCCCAGGTCGGTGGTGTGTTGGTAGGTGACGATGTGGAGATCGGCGTGAATACTGCGATTGACCGTGGTGCGTTGGCCGATACTGTCATCGGTAATGGCGTTAAGCTGGACAATCAGATTCAGATCGCCCACAACGTCCAGATCGGTGACCACACGGCCATGGCCGCGTGTGTAGGGATTTCCGGCAGCAGCAAAATCGGCAAGCATTGCATGCTCGCCGGTGGCGTCGGGCTGGTGGGGCATATCGAAATTTGCGACAAGGTTTTCATCACCGGGATGACCATGGTGACCCACTCGATTACCGAACCGGGTTCCTATTCTTCCGGTACGGCCATGCAGCCGGCGGCCGAATGGCGCAAAAGCGCGGCACGCCTGCGTCAGCTCGATGATATCGCGCGGCGGTTGCGACAGCTGGAAAAGCGAGTAGGGGAAGTGACCCCTGACGATAATGCTTCATCAGATGGCTGATACCATTTCCATATCAAGTGTGCACAGCCGCTAGACTGCCTCCTTGATTTGCTAGAGGAGCGCGCGTCAGTCGCGCGTTTCCAATCTTTACATAGGCTTCCCCCCGAAATGATGGACATCAACGAGATTCGCGAATACCTGCCTCACCGTTACCCGTTCCTGCTGGTGGACCGGGTCGTGGAACTGGATGTGGAAGGCAAGCGCATTCGCGCCTACAAGAATGTCAGCATCAACGAGCCGTTCTTCAATGGTCACTTCCCTGCGCATCCGATCATGCCAGGCGTGTTGATCATCGAGGCAATGGCTCAGGCTGCAGGGATCCTTGGTTTCAAAATGCTCGACGTGAAACCGGCCGATGGCACCCTCTATTACTTTGTCGGCTCCGACAAGCTGCGCTTTCGTCAGCCAGTGCTGCCGGGCGACCAGTTGATCCTCGAAGCCAAGTTCCTGAGCTGCAAGCGCCAGATCTGGAAGTTCGAGTGCCAGGCTTCGGTCGACGGCAAGCCGGTCTGCTCCGCTGAAATCATCTGCGCGGAACGCAAACTATGAGTTTGATTGACCCTCGCGCAATCATCGATCCGACGGCCGTACTGGCCGCCGACGTCGAGGTCGGCCCTTGGTCGATCATCGGCGCAGGTGTGGAAATCGGCGAGGGGACAGTGATCGGGCCGCATGTAATTCTCAAAGGCCCGACCCGAATCGGTAAGCACAACCGCATCTACCAGTTTTCTTCGGTAGGCGAGGACACCCCCGATCTGAAATACAAGGGTGAAGAGACGCGCCTGGTCATCGGTGATCACAATGTCATCCGCGAAGGTGTGACCATTCACCGCGGAACCGTCCAGGACCGTTCGGAAACGACCCTGGGTGATCACAACCTGATCATGGCCTATGCCCACATCGGCCACGACAGCGTCATCGGCAACCACTGCATTCTGGTCAACAACACTGCGCTGGCGGGCCATGTGCATGTCGAGGACTGGGCGATCCTGTCCGGTTTTACCCTGGTTCACCAGTATTGCCACATCGGCGCCCACAGTTTTTCCGGCATGGGTACCGCCATTGGCAAGGACGTTCCAGCGTACGTCACGGTGTTCGGCAACCCGGCCGAAGCCCGCAGCATGAACTTCGAAGGCATGCGCCGTCGTGGTTTCAGTGAAGACGCGATCCACGCATTACGTCGTGCCTACAAGGTGGTCTACCGCCAGGGCCTGACGGTTGAGCAGGCGCTCGCCGAGCTGGCCGAATCCTCGGCCCAGTTCCCGGAAGTCGCGGTGTTCCGTGATTCCATCCAGTCTTCGACCCGCGGCATCACTCGTTAATCATGGCTAATCTGCGTATAGCGCTGGTGGCCGGTGAGGCTTCCGGCGACATTCTCGGCGCCGGTCTGATGCGTGCGCTCAAGACGCGGCATCCGGCGGTGGAGTTCATTGGTGTCGGTGGGCCGTTGATGCAGGCCGAAGGCCTGAACCCGTATTTCCCCATGGAACGTCTGTCGGTCATGGGCCTGGTGGAAGTGCTGGGCCGGCTGCGCGAGTTGCTCAAGCGCCGCAAGAAGCTGGTCGCGGACCTGATCGCCGAGAAGCCGGACGTGTTCATCGGCATCGATGCCCCGGACTTCAACCTCAATATCGAACTCAAGCTGCGTCAGGCCGGGATCAAGACCGTGCATTACGTCAGTCCGTCGGTCTGGGCCTGGCGGCAGAAGCGGGTGCTGAAGATTCGCGAAGGCTGCGACCTGATGCTGACGCTGTTCCCGTTCGAAGCGAAATTCTATGAAGAGAAAGGCGTGCCGGTGCGGTTTGTCGGGCACTCCCTGGCCGATGCGATCCCGCTAGAAGCCGATCGCGCCGCCGCGCGTGCCGAGCTTGGCTTGCCCCAAGGACCGTTGGTCGCGCTGATGCCTGGCAGTCGCGGGGGCGAGGTGGGTCGTCTCGGTGCGTTGTTCCTCGATACCGCCCAGCGTCTGCGGGCCCTGCGCCCAGGCGTGCGCTTCGTCCTGCCTTGCGCCAGCCCCGAGCGGCGCAAGCAGCTTGAAGAGTTGCTGGCGGGTCGCGATCTGCCACTGACCTTGCTCGACGGCAAATCCCATCTGGCGCTGGCGGCCTGCGACGCCGTGCTGATTGCCTCCGGAACGGCGACGCTGGAAGCCTTGTTGTACAAGCGGCCAATGGTGGTTGCTTATCGCCTGGCGCCCCTGACGTTCTGGATTCTCAAGCGCATGGTGAAAAGCCCGTACGTCTCCTTGCCGAACCTGCTGGCCCAGCGATTGCTGGTGCCCGAGTTGCTGCAGGACGATGCGACGGTCGAAGCACTGGCCCAGACCTTGTCGCCATTGATCGAGGGTGGCGAAGAGCAGACCCGCGGCTTTGATGAAATTCACCGGACCCTTCGTCTGGATGCCTCCAACCAGGCTGCGGACGCAGTGCTGAAGCTGATCGGTCAAGTACAATGAAAAAAACAAGCATGCAGATGGGGCTGGATTTCACCTTGGTCGCGCAAGTCGAAGAATTGGTTGCCGGTGTCGATGAGGTCGGTCGCGGTCCACTTTGTGGCGCCGTGGTGACAGCTGCGGTAATTCTCGATCCGAGCCGTCCGATACTCGGTTTGAATGACTCGAAGAAGCTGACCGAGGCCCGACGCGAAAAGCTTTATGACGAAATCTGCGAAAAAGCCCTGAGCTGGTGCATCGCTCGCGCCGAAGTCGAAGAAATCGACCAGTTGAACATCCTTCACGCCACCATGCTGGCCATGCAGCGCGCCGTCGAAGGCCTGCACATCACGCCAAAACTGGCGATGATCGACGGCAACCGTTGCCCGAAACTGTCGATGCGCGCCGAAGCGGTGATACAGGGTGATGGCCTGGTGCCAGCCATTGCCGCGGCATCGATCCTGGCCAAGGTCAGTCGCGACCGTGAAATGGCGGCTTTCGAATTGGTTTACCCGGGTTACGGCATTGGCGGCCACAAAGGCTACCCGACCCCCGTTCATCTGGAAGCGCTGGCCCGCCTGGGTCCGACGCCGATTCACCGGCGTTCGTTCGCCCCGGTACGCCTGGCCTATGAGGCGCGGGAAAACCTGATAGTCAGTTAGTCGCAGGCTGATGTTTTTATCAAGGCCCGGTACAATCCGGGCCTTGTTGTCTTCACGTTTCTAGACAGGATCACTATGCCGGCTTCATTCGTTCACCTACGCCTGCACACTGAATATTCCCTGGTCGACGGTCTGGTGCGGATTAAGCCGCTGGTCAAGACCCTGGTCGGCATGAACATGCCTGCCGTAGCGGTCACTGACCAGAACAACATGTGTTCCCTGGTCAAATTCTATAAAGCCGCCATGGGCGCGGGGATCAAGCCGATCTGCGGCGCCGACCTGTGGCTGTCGAACAAGGATCCGGATAACGCCCTGAGCCGGATCAGCCTGTTGGCCATGAACGCCGTCGGCTATCGCAACCTGACCGAACTGATCTCCCGCGGCTTCATCGACGGCCAGCGCAATGGCTCGGTCATCATCGAGCGCGAGTGGGTGGCCGAAGCCAGCGAAGGCTTGATCATGCTGTCGGCGGCAAAAGAAGGCGAGATCGGGTTGGCCATGCTCAGTGGCAATCCGGCCGAAGCGGAAAACCTGGCGCGCGAATGGATGGCGGTGTTCCCGGATCGCTTCTACCTGGAAATCCAGCGCACCAATCGCCCCAACGATGAAGAACAATTGCACGGCGCCGTGGCCCTGGCCGAGAAAATCGGCGCGCCACTGGTGGCGACCAATGACGTGCGGTTCATCAAGCAGGAAGACTTTGCCGCTCACGAAACCCGCGTCTGCATCGGTGAGGGCCGCGCCCTCGACGATCCGCGACGTTCGAAGAATTACAGCGATCAGCAATACCTCAAAAGTGCCGAGGAAATGGCCGAGCTGTTCAGCGACATTCCCGAAGCGCTGGAAAACACCGTCGAGATCGCCAGGCGCTGCAACATCGAAGTGAAGCTGGGCACGCACTTCCTGCCCAACTTCCCGATTCCCGATGGCATGACCATCGACGAGTATTTCCGCAAGGTGTCCTTCGACGGCCTGGAAGAGCGCTTGAGCGTTCTGCTGCCCAGGGACACCACCGAAGACTACGAAGCCAAGCGGCAGGTCTATGTCGACCGGTTGAATTTCGAGCTGGATATCATCATCCAGATGGGCTTCCCCGGTTACTTCCTGATCGTGATGGACTTTATCCAGTGGGCCAAGAGCAACGGCGTGCCGGTGGGGCCGGGCCGGGGGTCGGGTGCCGGGTCGCTGGTGGCCTATGTGCAGAAGATCACCGACCTCGACCCGCTGGAATATGACCTGCTGTTCGAACGGTTCCTTAACCCGGAACGGGTCTCCATGCCCGACTTCGACGTCGACTTCTGCATGGACGGTCGTGACCGGGTGATCGACTACGTGGCCGAGAAGTACGGTCGCAACGCGGTGAGCCAGATCATCACCTTCGGGTCCATGGCGGCCAAGGCTGTGGTCCGCGACGTGGCGCGGGTGCAGGGCAAGTCCTACGGTCTGGCGGATCGTCTGTCGAAGATGATTCCGTTCGAAGTCGGCATGACCCTGGAAAAGGCCTACGAACAGGAAGAAATCCTGCGTGACTTCATCAAGGTCGACGAAGAAGCCGCGGAAATCTGGGAAATGGCGCGCAAGCTGGAAGGCGTGGTGCGTAACGTCGGCAAGCACGCCGGTGGTGTGGTTATCGCGCCAACCAAGCTGACCGACTTCTCACCGATTTATTGCGATGAGGCCGGTGACGGCCTGGTGACCCAGTTCGACAAGGATGACGTTGAAGCCGCGGGCCTGGTGAAGTTCGACTTCCTCGGTCTGCGGACGCTGACGGTCATCGACTGGGCGCTGAAAACCATCAACCGCGATCGCGCCAAGGTCGATGAGCCACCGCTGGACATCGCCTTCATCCCGCTGGATGACAAACCGACTTACCAGCTGCTGCAAAAGGCAGAAACCACCGCGGTGTTCCAGCTCGAGTCCCGCGGTATGAAAGAGCTGATCAAAAAGCTCAAGCCCGACTGCCTGGAAGACTTGATCGCACTGGTGGCCCTGTTCCGTCCCGGCCCGTTGCAATCGGGCATGGTTGACGACTTCATCAACCGTAAGCACGGTCGCGCCGAACTCGCGTACCCGCACTCGGACTACCAGTACGAAGGCCTCAAGCCGGTGCTGGCACCGACCTACGGCATCATCCTGTATCAGGAACAGGTGATGCAGATTGCCCAGGTCATGGCCGGTTACACCCTCGGCGGTGCGGACATGCTGCGTCGGGCCATGGGTAAGAAAAAGCCCGAAGAAATGGCCAAGCAGCGCGGCGGTTTCATCGAGGGTTGCAAGACCAACAATATCGATGCCGACCTGGCCGGCAACATTTTTGACCTGGTGGAAAAATTCGCCGGTTACGGCTTCAACAAATCCCACTCCGCCGCGTATGGCCTGGTGTCGTACCAGACCGCGTGGCTGAAGACACACTACCCGGCGCCGTTCATGGCCGCGGTACTGTCGGCGGATATGCACAACACCGACAAGGTCGTGACCTTGATCGAAGAAATTCGCACCATGAAGCTGCGTCTCGACGCGCCGGATGTGAATACCTCGGAGTTCAAGTTCACCGTAAACGACGAAGGCCGCATCATTTACGGCCTCGGCGCGATCAAGGGCGTGGGCGAAGGTCCGGTGGAGGCCATCACCGAGGCGCGTCAGGCAGGCCCGTTCAAGGATCTGTTCGACTTCTGCGCCCGTGTCGATCTCAAGCGCATCAACAAGCGCACGCTGGACGGTTTGATCCGCAGCGGTGCGCTGGACCGTCTCGGTCCTTACTTCCATGACGAACAGAAAGCCTATCAGGCCAACATCGACCGCAATCGGGCGGTGTTGCTGAACGCCATGGAAGGGGCGATCAAGGCGGCCGAACAGACCGCGCGTACCCACGACAGTGGTCACGTGGATCTGTTTGGCGGCCTGTTCGTCGAAGAAGACGCCGATGTCTACGCCAATCACCGCAAGGCCAAGGAGCTGACCCTCAAGGAGCGCCTAAAAGGGGAGAAAGACACCCTCGGCCTGTACCTGACCGGTCACCCGATCGACGAATACGAAGGTGAGATCCGCCGTTTCGCCCGTCAGCGCATCATCGACCTGAAGCCGGCCCGGGATACCCAGACGGTCGCGGGCATGATCATCGCCCTGCGTGTGATGAAGAACAAAAAGGGCGACAAGATGGGGTTCATCACCCTTGACGACCGCTCTGGCCGGATCGAAGCTTCGCTGTTCGCCGATGCGTTCCATTCCGCGCAGTCGCTGTTGCAGACCGACGCGATGGTGGTGGTCGAAGGCGAGGTCAGCAACGATGACTTCTCCGGTGGCCTCAGGCTGCGGGTCAAGCGGGTGATGAGCATGGAAGATGCGCGCACCAACCTGGCCGAAAGCCTGCGCCTGAAGTTGCACACCAAGGATCTCAAAGGCGATCAGCTACGCTGGCTGGGCGAGTTGTTCAAGCGTCACCGCGGTGCGTGCCCGATCACCATGGAATACACGAGTCCTGATGCGAAGGCCTTGCTGCAGTTCGGCGAGACCTGGCGAATCGACCCGGCGGATGCGTTGATTCAAGCCCTGCGTGACCAGTTCGGGCGAGACAACGTCTTCCTCCAATACCGTTGACGGTCAGGCCGCATTTTTCTCTACCAGGAACGTGGCCTGATCTCGACCCGCATTTTTAATCTCGACCTGAACGCGCCTGTCCCTTAAGGTAGGGCGCGAATAGACAACCGGCCGGCCCAAGCTCTCTTGGACGTCGACCCAAGACGGACGCCTATGAACCCGAATTTTCTAGATTTCGAACAGCCGATCGCCGACCTGCAATCCAAGATCGAAGAGTTGCGCTTGGTCGGTAATGACAATTCGCTGAATATCGGCGATGAGATCTCCCGCCTGCAGGACAAAAGCAGCACGCTGACCGAAGACATCTTCGCCAAGCTGACCAGCTGGCAGATCGCACGTCTGGCGCGTCACCCGAAACGTCCCTATACCCTGGACTACATCGAACACATCTTCACCGAGTTCGACGAACTGCACGGCGACCGTCACTTCTCCGATGACGCTGCGATCGTCGGCGGCATTGCCCGTCTGGACGACCAGCCGGTGATGATCATCGGTCACCAGAAAGGCCGTGAAGTGCGTGAGAAGGTTCGCCGCAACTTCGGCATGCCGCGTCCGGAAGGCTACCGCAAGGCGTGCCGCCTGATGGAAATGGCCGAACGCTTCAAAATGCCGATCCTGACCTTCATCGATACCCCGGGTGCCTACCCGGGCATCGACGCCGAAGAGCGCAACCAGAGCGAAGCGATCGCCTGGAACCTGCGCGTCATGGCTCGCCTGAAAACCCCAATCATTGCCACCGTGATCGGTGAGGGTGGTTCCGGTGGTGCGCTGGCGATTGGCGTTTGCGATCAGCTGAACATGCTGCAGTACTCGACCTACGCGGTGATCTCGCCGGAAGGTTGTGCCTCGATCCTGTGGAAAACCGCCGAAAAAGCACCGGATGCCGCTGAAGCCATGGGCATCACCGCCGAGCGCCTCAAAGGCCTGGGCATCGTGGACAAGGTGATCAGCGAGCCGTTGGGCGGCGCCCACCGTGATCCGGCCAAGGCAGCAGCCTCGATCCGTGCCGAGCTGAGCTCGCAACTGGCGATGCTGAAGAAATTCGACAATGACGCGCTGCTGGCCCGTCGTTACGAGCGTCTGATGAGCTACGGTCTCTGATCTGACCTCGCTATACCCATGTGGGAGCGAGCTTGCTCGCGATGGCGGCTTAACATTCAACAAATAGGTTGGCTGTTACACCGCGATCTCGAGCAAGCTCGCTCCCACATTTGATTTGGGCGAAGTGAACACTATGAGCTCATCCAAGAATGATCTGTCTGCCAGGCTTCTGCTGAATCTGGCACCCTGGCGCAATGCTTCAACTTGGCACATCGCCTTCTCCGGCGGCCTCGACTCCACCGTCCTGCTACACCTTCTTGCACACCTCGCCAAAAAAGAATCCTTACCGGCGCTGAGCGCCATCCACGTCCATCACGGCCTTCAGGCTGCGGCTGATGCGTGGCCGGAACATTGCCAATCGGTGTGTGATGCGCTGGGTGTGCCGCTGCAGGTGATTCGCGTTCAGGTAGGGCCCGGCGCCAGTCTTGAGCGTGCCGCCCGGGAGGCGCGCTATGGTGCGTTCATCGGGGTCACTCGAGCCAATGAGGTGCTGTTGACTGGACAGCACCGTGACGATCAGGCAGAAACCCTGTTGTTTCGGCTGTTGCGTGGCGCAGGGGTGCGGGGGCTGTCGGGGATGTCACGTCAGCGTCCGCTGGGCAAAGGCCATCTGCTTCGTCCGATGCTTGATGTCTCGCGGACAGAATTGGAGGCCTACGCCGCCGAGCATCGGCTGAGCTGGATCGAGGACCCTTCAAACCAGGACCGGCAGTTCTCGCGCAATTACCTGCGTCATCAGGTTTTCCCGGTAATGACCGAGCGCTGGCCGCAAGCGATGGCGACCATGGCCCGCAGCGCCACGCATCTGAGTGAAGCGCTGGGATTGCTCGATGAGCTGGCGCAAATTGATCTGGCTGAGGCCGGCTCGGCCAGTGATTTCGCCTGGCTGGGATTACCGTCGCTTGAGCTGGCGTCGCTCACAAAGCTCTCCACCGCTCGCCAGCGCAATGCATTGAGTCACTGGCTCGGCGCACTGACACGCCTGCCAGATAGCGACCATTGGTCGGGTTGGGAGGATTTGCGCGATGCCACCGGCGATGCTCGTCCGATCTGGCGCCTGGAGGAGGGTGAACTGCATCGGTCGGGTGGGCGTATCTGGTGGTTGTCCGGCAGTTGGTTGCGCGCTGCACCCGCCGCCGGCACCTGGACCGATCCCTCGCTACCGCTGCAGTTGCCGGACAACGGTGTCCTCGAACTCACCGGCCAGATCCCCGATGGGCCACTGCAGATCCGCTATCGTGAAGGGGGAGAAGTCATGCATCTGCCTGATCGCGGTCACCGGGACTTGAAGCGTTTGCTCAATGAACGCGGCGTACCGGGCTTCGCCCGTGGCAGATTGCCGCTGCTCTACCGAGGGGCGCAATTGCTGGCGGTGGCGAACCTGCGGGGCTTGAATGGCAATACACAGGAAGGCTGGCATTTGCATTGGCAGCCACCACCTGCGATCAAGGTTTGAGCTGAAAGGGGCTTTCCGGTAGACTACGCTCCCTTCTTGATACAACTTCTGTGGATTCGCCTGAATTGCAGGAGTTGCCGATTACCAAGCAGTCTTTGCTGGGCGATTCCAAAAAATGTGTAGCGAGCAACGTACCGGTGTTTCACCTTCCGGTCTGTCCCAACGCGGCGGTTTTTTTGAAAGATGCACTGTGATTAATGCAGGTGATCGGGGGCTTCGGCCTTCCTTCGCTTTCCCCGGCGGCTCGGACCGCTTTAACGCAGACTTCTAGGGTTTTTCATGACGCGCTACATATTCGTCACGGGCGGTGTTGTTTCTTCATTGGGGAAAGGCATCGCATCGGCTTCATTGGCGGCCATCCTGGAGGCGCGGGGACTTAAGGTCACCATGCTGAAGCTGGACCCGTACATCAACGTTGACCCGGGCACCATGAGCCCGTTCCAGCACGGTGAAGTGTTCGTCACCCACGACGGCGCCGAGACCGACCTGGACCTGGGCCACTACGAGCGGTTCATCCGCACGACCATGACCCAGAACAACAACTTCACCACGGGCCGTGTCTACGAACACGTCCTGCGCAAAGAGCGCCGTGGTGATTACCTGGGCGCCACCATCCAGGTGATCCCGCACATCACCGACGAAATCAAGCGCCGGATCATCAAGGGCGCCGGCGATGCCGACGTGGCCATGGTCGAGATCGGTGGCACCGTGGGTGACATCGAATCGCAACCGTTCCTCGAAGCGATCCGTCAACTGCGTTTCGAAGTCGGCGCCAAGCGCGCGATGCTGATGCACCTGACGCTGGTGCCGTACATCGCCACCGCCGGCGAAACCAAAACCAAGCCTACCCAGCACTCGGTCAAGGAACTGCGTTCCATCGGCCTGCAGCCAGACGTGCTGGTATGCCGTTCCGATCACCCGATCGACCTCTCGTCGCGTCGCAAGATCGCACAGTTCACCAACGTTGAAGAGCGTGCGGTGATTGCGCTGGAAGACGCCGACACCATCTACAGAATCCCGGGCATCCTGCACTCCCAGGGCCTGGACGATTTTGTCGTCGAGCGTTTCGGTCTGCAATGTGGCGGCGCCGATCTGTCCGAGTGGGAAGCCGTGGTCGACGCCAAGCTCAATCCGGAGCATGAAGTCACCATCGCCATGGTCGGCAAGTACATGGAACTGCTGGATGCCTACAAGTCGCTGATCGAAGCGATGAGTCACGCCGGCATCAGCAACCGCACCAAGGTCAACCTGCGCTACATCGACTCCGAAGACATCGAAAACCAGGGCACTGCGCTGCTCGAAGGTGTCGACGCGATCCTGGTACCGGGTGGCTTCGGTCTGCGCGGTGTGGAAGGCAAGATCACTGCCGTTCAATTCGCTCGCGAAAACAAGGTTCCCTACCTGGGCATCTGCCTGGGCATGCAAGTGGCCGTGATCGAGTTCGCTCGTAACGTGCTGGGCTGGAAAGACGCCAACTCCACCGAGTTCGATCGTGCCAGCGGTCACCCGGTCGTGGGCCTGATCACTGAGTGGGAAGATGCCACCGGCGCCGTTGAAGTCCGTACCGAATCGTCCGATCTGGGCGGCACCATGCGCCTTGGCGCTCAGGATTGCCTGCTTGAGCCAGGTTCCCTGGTGCACGATTGCTACGCCAAGGACGTGATCGTCGAGCGTCACCGTCACCGCTACGAAGTGAACAACAATCTGCTGCCGCAAATCATGGAAGCCGGTCTGAAAATCTCCGGTCGTTCCGGTGATGGTGCGCTGGTAGAAGTGGTTGAAGCCCCGGATCATCCATGGTTCGTCGCTTGCCAGTTCCACCCCGAGTTCACCTCGACACCACGCGACGGTCACCCGTTGTTCAGCGGTTTCGTTAAAGCAGCTTTGGTCCAACACCAGAAGAAGGCGTAATTCCAATGGCGCAGAAGATCATCCGTGTAGGCGATATCGAGATTGCCAACGACAAGCCAATGGTGCTGTTCGGTGGCATGAACGTGCTGGAAAGCCGCGACATGGCGATGCAGGTCTGCGAAGAGTACGTAAAGGTGACCGCGAAACTCGGTATCCCTTACGTATTCAAGGCCAGCTTCGACAAGGCCAACCGTTCCTCCGTGACCTCTTACCGTGGCCCCGGCCTGGAAGAGGGCATGCGGATTTTCCAGGACATCAAGCAAGCCTTCGGCGTGCCGATCATCACCGACGTCCACGAGCCTGACCAGGCCGCGGTCGTCGCTGAAGTCTGCGACATCATCCAGCTGCCGGCTTTCCTGTCGCGCCAGACCGACCTGGTGGTCGCGATGGCCAAGACCGGCGCGGTGATCAACATCAAGAAAGCCCAGTTCCTCGCACCTCAGGAAATGAAACACATCCTGAGCAAATGCGTCGAAGCGGGTAACGATCAGTTGATCCTCTGCGAACGCGGTTCGAGCTTCGGCTATAACAACCTGGTCGTCGACATGCTCGGCTTCGGCATCATGAAGCAGTTCGAGTACCCGGTGTTTTTCGACGTGACCCACGCGCTGCAAATGCCTGGTGGTCGCTCCGATTCCGCCGGCGGTCGTCGGGCCCAGGTCACTGACCTGGCCAAGGCCGGCATGAGCCAGTCGCTGGCCGGTCTGTTCCTCGAAGCCCACCCGGACCCGGACAACGCCAAATGCGACGGCCCTTGCGCCTTGCGACTGGACAAACTGGAGCCGTTCCTGGCCCAGCTCAAAGCTCTGGACGAACTGGTGAAGAGTTTTCCGACGGTAGAGACCGCGTAAACCTCATTTTCTCCGTGTAGGAGCCGAGCTTGCTCGCGATGGGGCCTGAGAGGGCGCCGCTAGCAAGCCGGTCTTATGCAACAATGCGACCCACAAGTTATAAATCGATCAGTACAGAGCGTTTTCGTCAACTTTGGAGTGTTTACAACAATGGCAAAAATCGTCGACATCAAAGGTCGTGAAGTTCTCGACTCCCGTGGCAACCCCACCGTGGAAGCGGACGTGCTTCTCGATAACGGCATCATCGGTAGCGCTTGCGCGCCGTCCGGTGCTTCCACTGGCTCGCGTGAAGCACTCGAGCTGCGTGATGGCGACAAGAGCCGTTACCTGGGCAAGGGCGTCCTGAAAGCCGTCGCCAACATCAACGGTCCGATCCGCGATCTGTTGCTGGGCACCGACCCAAGCGACCAGAAAGCCCTGGATCACGCGATGATCAAGCTCGATGGCACCGAAAACAAAGCGACCCTGGGCGCCAACGCGATCCTCGCCGTTTCCCTGGCCGCAGCCAAGGCAGCAGCACAAGACCAGGACCTGCCGCTGTACGCTCACATCGCCAACCTGAACGGCACCCCGGGTGTTTACTCGATGCCGGTTCCGATGATGAACATCATCAACGGTGGCGAGCACGCCGATAACAACGTCGACATCCAGGAATTCATGGTGCAGCCGGTTGGCGCCAAGTCGTTCTCGGAAGGTCTGCGCATGGGCACCGAGATTTTCCATCACCTCAAAGCCGTTCTGAAGGCCCGTGGCCTGAGCACTGCTGTTGGCGACGAAGGTGGTTTCGCACCTAACCTGGCTTCGAACGAAGACGCTTTGAAAGTGATCTCCGAAGCGGTGGCCAACGCCGGTTACAAGCTGGGCACCGACGTGACCCTGGCCCTGGACTGCGCGGCCAGCGAATTCTACGAAGAAGGCAAGTACAACCTGTCCGGCGAAGGCCAGGTGTTCACCGCCGAAGGTTTCGCTGACTACCTGAAAGGCCTGACCGAGCGTTATCCGATCATCTCGATCGAAGACGGTCTGGACGAGTCCGACTGGGCCGGCTGGAAAATCCTCACCGACAAGATCGGCGAGAAAGTCCAACTGGTCGGCGACGACCTGTTCGTGACCAACACCAAGATCCTGAAAGAAGGCATCGATAAAAAGATCGCCAACTCGATCCTGATCAAGTTCAACCAGATCGGCACCCTGACCGAAACGCTGGAAGCCATCCAGATGGCCAAGGCGGCTGGTTACACCGCTGTGATCTCGCACCGCTCCGGCGAAACCGAAGATTCGACCATTGCCGACCTGGCTGTGGGCACCGCGGCTGGCCAGATCAAGACCGGCTCCCTGTGCCGTTCCGATCGCGTGTCCAAGTACAACCAATTGCTGCGTATCGAAGAGCAGTTGAATGGCAAAGCCAAGTACAACGGTCGCAGCGAATTCCGCGGCTGATAGAGTAAAAAGACAACAGATAGTGTCGGAAAAGTCGCACCAGCGATGAACTTGCCGCTAATCTGATGCCTTACAAGCACAAGCCTGGGTCTTCCAGGCTTCGTGCTATCAGCAGCTTCATAGTTTTGCATGGCTGTCTTTTTTCACTGGATACCTGATATTCGATGCGCAGTCCCAATTGGTTGTTCCTCGTTTTGCTCCTGCTGCTGGCTGGCCTGCAATACCGCCTGTGGGTGGGTAATGGCAGCCTGGCGCAAGTGGCGGAGCTGACTCAGCAGATTGCAGATCAACACGCTGAGAACGAAGGTCTGCTTGAGCGCAACCGGGTGATGGACGCTGAAGTCAGCGAGTTGAAAAAGGGCATGGAGACCGTTGAAGAACGGGCTCGTCATGAGCTGGGCATGGTCAAGGATGGTGAAACCCTTTACCAGCTGGCTCAATGAACCTCCCGTTACCGGCCTTCTGGGCCGTGATTCCTGCCGCGGGCGTCGGTGCCCGTATGGCCGCGGACCGTCCCAAGCAATACTTGCAACTGGGCGGGCGCACTATTCTCGAACACAGCCTTGGCTGTTTCCTTGATCATCCTGCCCTGAAAGGGTTGGTGGTCAGTCTCGCTGTTGATGATCCTTATTGGCCGAATCTGGCCTGTGCTGGCGATTCGCGTATTCAGCGGGTCGAGGGCGGCAACGAGCGTTCCGGGTCGGTGCTCAATGCGTTGCTGCATTTGCATGCGCAAGGCGCTGACGATGAGGATTGGGTGCTGGTCCACGATGCCGCGCGGCCGAACCTGAGTCGTGATGACCTGGACAAGTTGCTCAGTGAGTTGGTGGACGACCCGGTGGGTGGTCTGCTGGCGGTACCAGCGCGCGATACCCTCAAGCGGGTCGACAAACACGGCCGTGTCGTCGAAACCGTGGATCGCAGTGTGATCTGGCAAGCCTATACGCCGCAGATGTTTCGCCTTGGCGCGTTGCATCGGGCGTTGGCCGACAGCCTGGTGGCCGATGCTGTCATCACCGATGAAGCTTCGGCGATGGAATGGGCGGGTCTTGCACCGCGGCTGATCGAAGGTCGATCCGATAACCTCAAAGTTACGCGCCCCGAAGACCTAGAGTGGTTACGCCAGCGTTGGGCTAATCGCCGCTGACAGAAATAAATCAGCTCCGATACTCCGGCCTTTCGGCCAACCCTTCCTTCAAGTAATCCACCAGCTTGCGCACCTTCGGCGACAGGTGCCGCTGCTGCGGATAAATCGCCCACACCGCCGTATTAGGCGGTTGATGCGCTTCCAGCAGTGAAATCAACGCACCGCTTTTCAAATGCTCCAACACGTAATAATCCGGCAACTGGCACAACCCAACCCCCTGCAACGCCGCATCCAGCACCGCTTGCCCACTGTTGCAGCGCCAGTTTCCCTGCACCCGTTGGGAAAATTCCCGCCCATTCTGCTCCAGTTGCCACATGTCCGAGCTGCCGATGAGGCAGTTGTGGCGGCTCAGTTCCGACAGACTGTGCGGGCGACCATAGCGTTCCAGGTAGGACGGTGAGGCGCACAGGTACATTCGCCGTGGCGCCAGACGTGCCGCCACCAGCCGAGAGTCCTGCAGGCGACCCAGGCGGATCGCCAGGTCCAGGCCCTCGTGGACCAGGTCAAGTTGGCGGTTGCTCAGTTCGATGTCGATACGCAACTGTGGATATAGCCCCATGAAACGCGTGACCAGCGGCACGATAAAGCGTTCGCCGTAGGCCACGGCGCAGGTCATGCGCAGCATGCCTTTGGGTTCGCTGGTCAGATCGCCGACCGCGCGCAAGGCTTCTTCGCGGCCATCCTGCAAGCGCTGGCAGTGCTGCAGGAAAGTTTGCCCGGCTTCAGTCAGGGTGACGCGCCGGGTGCTGCGATAAAGCAGACGTGTCTGAAGGCGCTCTTCCAGGCGTACGACTTGTCGACTGATGTGAGAGGAAGAAACCCCGAGGCGTTCCGCGGCCGCCGTGAACTGACTGCACTCGGCGACCGCGACGAATTCGTCGATACCTTCCCAGCGGTTTTCGGACATCGATGATTATCCCTGTGTAGCAATAATGTTTTGCTTTTGTCCGGATTATTCACCGTACGGCGCTGTATTACACTCCCTGTCTCGTCTTATTCACTGGAGAATGCACATGATCAAGTCGCGCGCTGCCGTAGCCTTCGAGGCCAAGAAACCCCTCGAGATCGTCGAAGTCGATGTCGCCATGCCCAAGGCCGGTGAAGTGTTGCTGCGAGTGGTTGCTTCCGGTGTCTGCCATACCGACGCCTACACCCTGTCCGGCGCTGACCCGGAAGGCATCTTCCCGTCGATCCTCGGTCACGAAGGTGGCGCGGTGGTTGAAGCGATCGGCGAGGGCGTAACCTCCGTGGCGGTCGGTGACCATGTGATCCCGCTGTACACCCCGGAATGCCGCCAGTGCAAATTCTGCCTGTCGGGCAAGACCAACCTCTGCCAGGCGATTCGCGCGACTCAGGGCAAAGGCCTGATGCCGGATGGCACTACGCGTTTTTCCTACAAGGGTCAGCCGATTTTCCACTACATGGGGACCTCGACTTTTTCCGAATACACCGTGCTGCCGGAAATTTCGGTCGCCAAAATTCCCAAAGAAGCGCCACTGGAAAAAGTCTGCCTGCTGGGCTGCGGTGTCACCACCGGCATCGGCGCGGTGATCAATACAGCCAAGGTAAAACCGGGTGATACCGTCGCCATTTTCGGCCTCGGCGGCATCGGTCTGTCGGCGATCATCGGCGCGGTCAAAGCCAAGGCCGGTCGCATCATCGCGATCGACATCAATCCGGCCAAATTCGAGATCGCCAGGCAGTTGGGTGCAACCGATTGTGTAAACCCGAAAGATTTCGACCGGCCGATCCAGGAAGTCATCGTCGACATGACCGATGGCGGCGTCGACTTTTCCTTCGAGTGCATCGGCAACGTGCAATTGATGCGGGCCGCGCTTGAGTGCTGCCACAAGGGTTGGGGCGAATCGGTGATCATCGGTGTCGCCGGCGCTGGTCAGGAAATTGCCACCCGTCCATTCCAGCTGGTCACCGGTCGCGTCTGGCGCGGTTCGGCGTTCGGCGGCGTGCGTGGCCGTACCGAATTGCCGAGCTATGTCGAAATGGCCGAAACCGGCGAAATACCGCTGGATACGTTCATCACCCATACCATGGGCCTGGAAGATATCAACAAGGCGTTTGACCTGATGCATGAAGGCAAAAGCATCCGTAGCGTCATTCATTTCTGAGGTCGGACATGAGCCTGGAAAATATCTCCTGCCAGAAGAGCTTCGGCGGCTGGCATAAACGCTACAGGCATCGCTCCGACGTGCTCGGCTGCGACATGGTGTTTGCCGTGTACCTGCCGCCGCAAGCGGAGCAGGGCGGCGAGCTGCCGGTGCTGTACTGGTTATCCGGCCTGACCTGCACCGACGAGAACTTCATGCAAAAGGCTGGCGCCATGCGCATGGCCGCCGAGCTGGGGCTGATCATCGTTGCGCCGGACACCAGTCCTCGTGGTCCCGATGTCCCGGGTGATCCGGATGGCGCCTGGGATTTTGGCCTCGGTGCCGGTTTTTATCTGAATGCCACCCAGGAACCCTGGGCGCGGCACTATCGGATGCATGACTATGTCGTGCAGGAATTGCCGGCATTGGTCGAAGCCCATTTCCCTGCATCGGACAAGCGCGGTATCAGCGGTCACTCCATGGGCGGCCACGGCGCGCTGGTCTGTGCTTTGCGCAATCCGGGGCGTTATCAGTCGGTGTCGGCGTTCTCGCCGATCAACAATCCGATGGACTGCCCTTGGGGTCAAAAGGCCTTCTCTCGTTACCTGGGAGAAGACCGATCGAAATGGCGTGAATGGGATGCCTGTGCATTGATCGCCGAGGCTGACGAGAAATTGCCGCTGCTGGTCGACCAAGGTGATCGCGATGATTTCCTCGCCACCCAGCTCAAGCCTGAAGCCTTGCAGCAGGCCACCAAACTGGCGGGTCATCCGCTGACGCTGCGTCTGCAGCCGGGCTACGACCACAGCTATTTCTTCATCGCCAGCTTCATCGACGAGCACTTGCAACATCACGGACGCGCCCTAGGGGGTGCTCTCAGTTAGTTTCCCCACCGCGCCGGGTCTGCTGTTGTGCAGGGCAAGGCGCGAGAAGCGTGGTTTGGTCGTTCCAAATAAGCTTCGAGCAACGCAGCCCTGCACAACAGCAGGCCCGGCCCTTCGGGTTGTGCCTTAAAGCGGGCCAGGCTGCGTTGCAGGCCTTGGAAAGGGAACAACCATTTCCAGCGGCCTGCGCCTTGCCTGGCCCGCTTTAAGGCGACAACGCGGAGGGGAAACTAATTGAGAGCACCCCCTCGTCTAATGCAGGTAGAATCACGCCCTGACAAAAATCGGGGCGTTTTTTTATGCGTATTGGCCACGGCTATGATGTGCACCGTTTCGCTGAAGGCGATTTCATTACTCTGGGCGGCGTGCGCATCGCACACGGCTTCGGGCTGCTCGCTCACTCCGACGGTGACGTCCTGCTGCACGCCTTGAGCGATGCCTTGCTCGGCGCTGCGGCGCTGGGTGATATCGGCAAGCATTTTCCGGACACCGACCCCACATTCAAGGGCGCCGACAGCCGCGTGCTGTTGCGTCACGTCGTCGCACTGATCCACGCCAAGGGTTGGAAAGTCGGCAACGTCGATAACACCATTGTTGCCCAGGCGCCAAAAATGGCCCCGCATATCGAATCGATGCGCGCGCTGATTGCCGCGGATCTTCAAGTAGAGTTGGATCAAGTGAACGTGAAAGCCACCACCACCGAAAAGCTCGGCTTCGTCGGTCGCGAAGAAGGCATTGCCGTGCATTGCGTTGCCTTGTTGCTGCGCGCATGAACGACCTGCAATTGCTCGGTCCGCGCGCCTACGGTGAAGCCCTCGGCAGTGCCGTACTGAAAGCGACAGCGGAAGATTTTCAGGTCGATGAAGTGCTCGATATCCCCCTCAGTGGCGATGGCGAGCACCTGTGGATCTGGGTGGAAAAGCGCGGGCTGAATACCGAAGAAGCGGCACGGCGAATCGCCAAGGCCGCGGGTGTGCCATTGCGAACGGTCAGCTACGCGGGCCTCAAGGACCGTCAGGCGCTGACGCGTCAGTGGTTCAGCGTACAGCTGCCGGGCAAGGCTGATCCTGATTTGTCGCCCGCAGAAAACGACACGCTGAAAATTCTCAAGACCGGTCGGCACAAACGCAAGCTGCAGCGCGGCGCCCATTCGGCCAACGGCTTCACTTTGCGCCTGACTCAGTTCGCGGGCGACAAGGCGGCGATCGAAGAGCGTCTGCAACTCATCGCCAGGCAAGGTGTTCCCAATTATTTCGGCGCCCAGCGCTTCGGGTTTGACGGCGGCAATGTGATCGATGCCCGTGCCTGGGCCGCGCGCAAGGCTTTGCCGGAGCAGCGCAACGTGCGTTCACGCCTGCTTTCAACAGCTCGTAGTTTTCTGTTTAACCAAGCGCTGGCGGCGCGTGTCGCCGATGGCACCTGGCAGCGCGCCCAGGTCGGCGATTTGCTGGCGTTCACCGACAGCCGCAGTTTCTTTCCGGCCGGCGAGGCCGAGTGCAGCGACCCGCGTCTGGCGATTCTCGACCTGCACCCGACCGGTCCGCAGTGGGGCGAAGGTGACTCGCCGGCCTCGGGCGCTGTCCATGAATTAGAACAGGCAATCGCCGCACGCGAGGCGGATCTTCGCGATTGGTTGATCAATGCCGGAATGAGCCACGAACGTCGCATCCTGCGGCTGCCCATTGCTGGGTTGACGTGGCATTATCCCGAACCTGACATTCTGCAACTGGAATTCGTCCTGCCGGCCGGATGCTTCGCCACTGTATTGGTGCGCGAACTCGTCGATCTGGTGCCGGTGGGGCAGACGGACAGCCCATGCGTATTCTGATTTCTAACGACGATGGGGTAACCGCACCCGGTCTCGCCGCGCTTTATGCTGCGCTGGCGGATTACACCGAATGCGTGGTTATCGCCCCGGACCAGGACAAGAGCGGCGCCAGCAGTTCGCTGACGCTCGACCGTCCGTTGCACCCGCAAACCCTGGCCAACGGCTTTATCAGCGTTAATGGCACGCCCACCGATTGCGTGCACCTGGGTCTCAACGGTTTGCTGGAGCAAGCACCGGACATGGTGGTTTCCGGCATCAACCTGGGCGCCAACCTGGGGGACGATGTGCTGTATTCCGGCACCGTCGCTGCAGCCCTTGAAGGACGTTTCCTGGAGCTCCCTTCGTTCGCGTTTTCGTTGGTCTCCCGGCAAGTGGAGAACCTTTCCACAGCCGCTTATTTTGCGCGCAAACTGGTGGAGGCTCACGCGGACCTCGATCTGCCACCGCGCACGGTGCTGAACGTGAACATTCCCAATCTGCCGCTGGACCACATCCGCGGAATACAACTGACTCGCCTCGGCCATCGCGCTCGCGCTGCGGCACCGTTGAAAGTGGTCGATCCGCGTGGCAAATCCGGTTACTGGATCGCCGCGGCAGGGGACGCCGAAGATGGCGGCCCGGGCACCGATTTCCATGCGGTGATGCAGGGCTTTGTTTCTATTACCCCACTGCAACTGGATCGCACCTTCAATGATGCTTTCAGAAGCCTAGATGGCTGGCTGGAGGGGCTGCGCTAATGGCTCGTGAACAAGACCACATGCTGCATCGCGGCATCGGGATGACCTCCCAGCGGACCCGTGAGCGCCTGATCCAGCGTTTGTATGAAGAAGGCATTTCCAACGCCAAGGTGCTGGAGGTGATTCGCCGTACCCCACGTCATCTTTTCGTTGACGAGGCGCTGGCCCACCGTGCCTATGAAGACACGGCGTTGCCGATCGGCAACAACCAGACGATCTCCCAGCCTTACATGGTGGCTCGCATGAGCGAGTTACTGCTGGAAGCCGGCCCGCTGGACAAGGTCATGGAGATCGGCACCGGCTCGGGCTATCAAACCGCGATCCTGTCGCAATTGGTCGAGCGGGTGTTTTCGGTCGAGCGCATCAAGGTTCTGCAGGACCGGGCCAAGGAGCGTCTGGTCGAGCTCAACTTGCGCAACGTGGTGTTTCGCTGGGGCGATGGCTGGGAAGGCTGGCCGGCACTGGCGCCATACAACGGCATCATTGTCACCGCGGTAGCGACTGAAGTTCCTCAGGCGTTGCTCGATCAGTTGGCCCCACAGGGGCGCCTGGTGATCCCGGTCGGGTCCGGTGAGGTTCAACAATTGATGTTGATCATTCGCGAAGAGCAGGGCTTTTCCAGACGCATTCTCGGGTCTGTGCGCTTCGTTCCATTGCTCAATGGGCCACTGGCCTGAGCATTTGTTTCGACGCGCTGAATTCTCTTCGATTGTCCCTGTCTTACAGCGGCATCGATCAATTAAACAGGCGCATCGACAGGTAGCAAACGTGTGCCTTGCTGCATTAAAGGTAAAGGCTGCACGGCCCGTTATACTTGCGACATTCTGCCGGAACACGGCAATCCACATTTTCAGCCACCACAAAGGGAGCGGCGGGTGAGTCTCACAGTCATTGCGCAGCGAATGAGTATAACGAGCTTTCAGCGCCTGGTGACTGGCCTCGTCTTGAGCACCTTGCTGGTCGGTTGTTCCAGCAACAAATCGAGCGAAGTGCGTGTCATCGACCGCAACAAATCCGTAGCCCAGCGTCCGGCAGTCACGACCGGGCAGTACGTCGTTCGACCCAAGGACACCCTGTTCTCCATCGCCTTTCGCTACGGCTGGGACTACAAGGCCCTGGCCGCACGCAATAACATTCCAGCGCCGTACACGATCCATCCAGGCCAGACGATCCGCTTTGATGGTCGCAGCGGTTCAGCGCCGACAACCGTGGTCAGTTCGTCCAATACGACGCCTTCTTCATCGAGTAAAACCACCGTCTTCCGTCGTCCCGCTGGCGGTGCCACTACCGGCACAGCGGTAGTTGTACCGTCCGTCGCGAACAAGCCAGCGGCCATTCCGATGCCGGCAGCGGGTCCGGCCCCGACCGGCTGGGGATGGCCATCTAATGGCATTCTCATTGGAAAATTCTCTTCAAACGGGAGTTTGAATAAAGGAATTGATATCGCCGGGGATTTGGGACAGCCTGTTTTAGCTGCGTCTGATGGGACGGTGGTATACGCCGGGAGTGGCTTAAGGGGCTACGGCGAATTAGTCATCATCAAACACAGCGATACCTACGTCAGTGCCTACGGACATAACCGCAGGCTGTTGGTTCGGGAGGGGCAGCAGGTCAAAGTCGGACAGACAATTGCCGAAATGGGGTCCACGGGTACAGACCGGGTGAAACTGCACTTTGAGATTCGCCGACAGGGTAAACCTGTAGATCCGCTGCAATTCCTGCCACGTCGTTGATCGCTTTCCAGCCTGTTCCGTCACGTAGAGGGAACAGGCTCCAGCGTTGCCAGGGATAAAGGCGCCGCTTGAGCCTGAGGTCGAACTCACCAAAGGACTATAACAATGGCTCTCAGTAAAGAAGTGCCGGAGTTTGACATCGACGATGAGGTTCTCCTTATGGAGACCGGCATCGGTACGGATTCGATGTCGAATGATGAAGGGGCTGCTCCACCTTCCGTTCGTGCCAAATCCAAACACTCCGCCACGCTAAAGCAGCACAAGTACATTGACTACACGCGGGCACTCGATGCCACGCAGCTGTACCTCAATGAGATCGGCTTTTCCCCTCTGCTATCCCCCGAAGAAGAAGTTCATTTTGCGCGCTTGTCGCAAAGTGGAGATCCGGCCGGGCGCAAGCGCATGATTGAAAGTAACCTGCGGCTGGTGGTGAAGATCGCCCGGCGTTATGTCAATCGTGGCCTGTCGCTGCTGGACCTGATCGAAGAGGGCAACCTCGGGCTGATCCGGGCAGTAGAGAAGTTCGACCCTGAACGTGGCTTCCGCTTTTCGACCTACGCGACCTGGTGGATACGTCAGACCATCGAGCGCGCAATCATGAATCAGACCCGGACCATCCGGTTACCGATCCATGTGGTCAAAGAGCTCAACGTGTACCTGCGTGCTGCACGGGAACTGACGCAAAAACTCGATCATGAACCCTCGCCCGAAGAAATCGCCAACCTGCTGGAAAAGCCGGTGGCGGAGGTCAAGCGCATGCTGGGCCTGAACGAGCGGGTTTCTTCGGTCGACGTCTCGCTGGGCCCGGATTCGGATAAAACCCTGCTGGATACCCTTACCGACGATCGCCCAACCGATCCATGCGAACTGTTGCAGGATGACGACCTGTCCCAGAGCATCGATCAATGGCTCTCGGAACTGACCGACAAGCAACGCGAGGTGGTCATCCGCCGCTTCGGCCTGCGCGGACACGAGAGCAGTACGCTGGAAGATGTAGGCCTGGAAATTGGCCTGACCCGGGAACGGGTCAGACAGATCCAGGTTGAAGGCCTGAAGCGTCTTCGGGAGATTCTCGAGAAGAATGGCCTGTCGAGCGAGTCACTGTTTCAATAGTAAGTAGTTGCCAGGCATGCAACAAAAGCCCCGACTGGTTCGGGGTTTTTTGTTATCTGCGAACCGGTTTTGCCTGGCTTTCCACCTCACCTCGGCTTTGTAGTCTCGTGCTGTAAGTCTTTGCTTACCCTTCTGTAAGTGTTCGGTATTTTTACAGTGTGGCAGTCGTCCCTATTCATCCGGCAAGCAACTTATCCGCTTGATTGATAGGCTTATTTTATTAAGTTACGAGTATATGACAGGCGCTTTTGGCGTTGCCGGCGGATTGCTCCTGGCCGGGAAATCGCTAATATCCAGGTGGTGTCGACGGACAGACACAGCCTTCAAGGATGAAGGAAAAGGACATCGCAGGAAGCGATTCATCAGGACGATGAAAAGGAACACAAGGACCAGGGAAAAAATGTGGGCGGGTGAAACCGCCCCTTTTTTTGTCCGCAATAAAGCAAAAAGGCCCGCAAGGGGCCTTTTCGGGAACGCCAGAGTAATCAGCGTTCGAGGTCTTTGATCTTGCCTTTGACGCCATCCCACTCTTCGGCATCGGGCAACGATTCTTTCTTCTCGGTGATGTTGGGCCAGATTTCCGCCAGCTCAACGTTCAGCTGAATGAATTGCTGCATGTCTTCCGGAACTTCATCTTCGGAGAAGATGGCCACGGCCGGGCATTCCGGTTCGCACAGTGCGCAGTCGATGCACTCATCCGGGTGAATCACCAGGAAGTTCGGGCCTTCGTAAAAGCAGTCCACCGGACAGACTTCTACGCAGTCGGTGTACTTGCACTTGATGCAGTTGTCGGTGACGACGAAGGTCATTTCTAGATTTCTCCTCAGGCGGCGGCAGCGGAGCCCCTTCACGTTGGGGTCGCCAGGTTCGGGAGCGATAGTCTGCTGGCCAGGCTATTAGCCAGCAGCATCCCAAACCGCGCGAGATTCTAACAGCTTGCAGGCAAGTGCGTTAGACCCGTGTCTTTAGTGTATAGAGCATTTCCAGCGCGCGGCGCGGAGTCATGTCATCCAGATTGAGTTTGGCCAGTTCATCCAGCACCGGATGCGGCAGGCTGGCGAACATGTCGCTTTGCTGCGGCACGGCCGGTTTGCCCTTGGCTGGCTTGGGCGTTTCGTGAGGCAGGGCGGTGGCTTCCAGCCGTCCCAGGTGCTCGCGAGCACGCACGATCACTTCGCTCGGCACACCGGCCAGTTGCGCAACTGCCAGGCCGTAGCTCTGGCTGGCAGGCCCCGGCAGCACGTGGTGCAGGAACACGATGCGCTCGTTGTGCTCGGTGGCATTGAGGTGCACGTTGGCCACCAGCGGTTGGGCTTCCGGCAGCACCGTCAGCTCGAAGTAGTGGGTGGCGAACAGCGTGTAGGCCCGCAGGTGCGCCAGGCGTTCGGCCGCCGCCCAGGCCAGGGACAGGCCGTCGAAGGTGCTGGTGCCGCGACCGACCTCGTCCATCAACACCAGGCTGCGCTCGGTGGCGTTGTGCAGGATGTTGGCGGTTTCGCTCATTTCGACCATGAAGGTCGAACGCCCGCCCGCGAGGTCATCGCTGGAACCGATCCGGGTAAAGATGCGGTCCACCAGGGACAACTCGCAGCTGGCCGCCGGCACGAAACTGCCGATGTGGGCCAACAGCACGATCAAGGCGGTCTGGCGCATGTAGGTGGATTTACCGCCCATGTTCGGTCCGGTAATCACCAGCATGCGGGTGTTGTCGTCCAGGCTCAGGTCATTGGCCACGAACGGCGTGGTCAGCACTTGCTCGACCACCGGGTGACGACCCTGGCTGATGCGCATGCACGGCTCGTCGACGAAGCGTGGGCAGTTCAGGTCGAGGTTCAGGGCGCGTTCGGCCAGGTTGCTCAGCACGTCCAGCTCGGCCAGTGCGGCGGCGGTGTCCTGCAACGGTGGCAATTGGGCGATCAGGTCTTCGAGCAGCGCCTCGTAGAGCGTCTTCTCCCGGGCCAGGGCCCGACTCTTGGCTGACAGTGCCTTGTCTTCGAACGCCTTCAGTTCCGGCGTGATGAAGCGTTCGGCACCTTTGAGCGTCTGGCGGCGGATGTAGTCGGCGGGCGCCGATTCGGCCTGCTTGCTCGGCAACTCGATGAAGTACCCGTGGATGCGGTTGTAGCCGACCTTCAGGTGCGACAGGCCGGTGCGGGCCTTCTCGCGCGCTTCCAGGTCGATCAGGAACTGCCCGGCGTTTTCGCTGAGCGATTGCAGATCGTCAAGTTCGCTGTCGTAACCGGTTTTCAGCACGCCACCATCACGGATCACCGCAGGCGGGTTGTCGATGATGGCTTTTTCCAGCAGCGCCGCCAGTTCCGGGTAGGTGCTGGTGGTCTTCGCCAGTTGAATGATGTGCGGGGCTTCCAGCTCGGTCATCGCCACTTGCAATTGCGGCAGTGCGCCGAGTGCATCGCGCAGGCGAGCGAGGTCACGAGGACGGGCATTGCGCAGGCCGATCCGCGCCAGGATCCGCTCGATGTCACCGATTTCCTTGAGCTGCGGTTGCAGTTTTTCGAAACGGTAGCCGTCGAGCAAGCAGGTGATCGAGGTCTGGCGCGCCAGCAATACGGTCAGGTCACGTAGCGGGCGGTTCAGCCAGCGGGTCAGCAGGCGGCTGCCCATGGCGGTCTGGCAGCGATCGACCACCGATTGCAGCGTGTTGTCGCGACCGCCGGCCAGGTTGGTGTCCAGCTCGAGGTTGCGACGGCTTGCGCCGTCCAGCACCACGGTGTCATCCAGGCGTTCATGGCGCAGGCTGCGCAAGTGGGGCAGGGCGGTGCGCTGGGTTTCCTTGGCATAGCTGAGCAGGCAACCGGCGGCGCCGATGGCCAGGGTCAGGTTCTCGCAGCCGAAACCTTTCAGGTCCTGGGTGGAAAACTGCTGGCAAAGACTTTTCAGCGCCGAGTCACGCTCGAAATCCCACGGTGCACGGCGACGAACCCCGCGACGTTTCTCTGCCGGCAAATCCCTGGGCCAGTCATCGGGGATCATCAATTCCACCGGATTGACCCGCTCCAGTTCCGCCAGCAGGTTTTCCCAGCCCTTGATTTCCAGCACCGTGAAGTTACCGCTGGTGATATCCAGCACGGCCAGGCCGAACAGGCGTTCGTCACCCAGTACCGCTGCGATCAGATTATCCCGACGCTCATCCAGCAGTGCCTCGTCACTCACCGTACCCGGCGTGATGATCCGCACCACTTGGCGATCCACCGGCCCTTTGCTGGTGGCCGGGTCGCCGACCTGCTCACAGATCACCACCGACTCGCCGAGCTTCACCAGTTTCGCCAGGTAACCTTCCGCGGCGTGGTAAGGAATCCCGCACATCGGAATCGCCTGGCCGGCCGACTGCCCGCGGGCGGTCAGGGTAATGTCCAGCAACTTGGCGGCCTTCTTCGCGTCTTCGTAGAAGATCTCGTAGAAGTCGCCCATGCGGTAGAACATCAGCTGGTCGGGGTGCTGGTTTTTCAGGCGCCAGTACTGCTGCATCATTGGCGTATGGGAGGACAGATCGGAGAGCGCTTTATTCATCGGATAATCAGGCAAATTCGTTGAAAGGTGTAGGGCAAAGGAGGGGCATCGACCCGGCTTTTCCGCGATGGGCGCAAGGTTACCATGGGCGGTCCGCCGGACGCAGGCATGAAAGCCGCGCAATGCGTTTCTCCTGTTTATGCACGATCCGTGCGCCATTTATGCAATTTGGCATTTGTCTTCCGCAAAAAGAACACGCACTATGCGCCTATGCAAAAACGCAATGTTTCTACTGTCTTGAGAGCACTGCTCGATCAACACGGGATCTCCCCCACGGAGCTTCACCGGCGTACCGGCGTGCCTCAGTCCACTCTGTCACGGATCCTCAACGGCAAGATCGTCGATCCTTCGGACAAGCACATCTCGAAGATCGCCGAGTACTTCGCCGTGAGCACCGACCGGTTGCGTGGCCGCGTGGATATCGCGGTCGCCGCCATTGCCGGGCGTGATCACTTGCATGCGGAGCTCAAGGACATAAGCCTGTGGGACGACGATACACCCGTCGATGATGACGAGGTGTCGGTCCCCTTTCTGCGTGAGGTTGAATTGGCAGCAGGATCAGGAAGATTTGTCATCGAGGAGAGCGAGCGCTCCAGCCTGCGTTTCGGCAAGCGCAGCCTGCGTCACAACGGCGTGCAGTTCGACCAGGCCAAATGTGTGACGGTGCGCGGCAACAGCATGTTGCCGGTACTGCGCGACGGCGCTACGGTCGGGGTCAATGCGGCGAAGTGCGGGATCGGCGATATCATTGATGGCGACCTGTATGCCATCAATCACAATGGCCAGCTGAGGGTCAAGCAACTGTATCGCCTGCCCAGCGGCATTCGCCTGCGCAGCTTCAATCGTGACGAACATCCGGACGAGGATTACAGCTTCCAGCAAATCCAGGAAGAACAGATCGTCATCCTCGGTCATGTTTTCTGGTGGGGCATGTACGCCCGTTAATTACGTCGCGATCATCCGGGACCCGCCAATCGAGCGGGTTTTTTATCGCCTTGTTTCATGAGGCGTATGCGCCAATGCATTGGCATTGTTCATTGCTGCATAAATTCGTTGACCAGATATGCATTGGTGCATATTCTTGGGCTGCAGAGGCTTTCGTGAAGCCGCCATGTTCATTATCAGCAGGAGGCATGAAATGACAATCGAGCAGCAAGCGATGCTGGACATGCCGCTGTGGGTGGTGATCGTATTCATCCTACTGGGTGGAGTGGCCGGCGAGATGTGGCGGGCGGACAAGGATGGCGTGCGCGGACATTCACTCATTCGACGCGTGGGGTTGCGCTCCGGCTCCAGCATGATCTGCGGTTTCTCGGCCATCATGGTGCTGCACGCCGGCGGTGTCTCGACCTGGATGGCGTGTGCCATTGGTTGCCTCACCGCAATGGCCGGTACCGAGGTGGTCATCGGGCTGTATGAGCGATGGATCGCCAGGCGCATCGGCGCTGTCGAAGTGCAGACCGATGACCCGGACCACAAGCCTTGAGGTCCGACTTCACGCCATGGGAGAGCGGGTCAGGCCACACACATTTTGATCGTTTCCGAGCCTTGCAAGCGCAATCCGCTCGTGTACGGTAGTCCCATTCAGCCCGATCAGGAGAGTGCCGTGAAAGAAATCACCCAGCTGGCCGCGGAACTTGGCAGACGCCTGCAGGTTCTCAATGCCCACGTCACTGCCGCCGAATCCTGTACCGGCGGCGGGATCAGCGAGGCGATTACCCGCATTCCGGGCAGCTCGGCGTGGTTCGAGGCGGGTTATGTCACTTACTCTAATCGCCAGAAGACCGAACAGTTGAATGTCCCTGCCGAGTTGTTTGCCACGGTTGGGGCCGTCAGTCGCGAGGTGGTCGAGGCGATGGTCCGGGGCGCGCAGGAAAAAAGCCGGGCGCATTTTGCCGTGGCGGTCAGTGGGGTGGCCGGGCCGGATGGCGGGTCTCCCAGCAAGCCGGTAGGCACGGTGTGGCTGGCCTGGGGCGTTGGCGAGCGGGTATTCAGCGAGGTGCAGCACTTGCCCGGCAACCGCGACGAGGTCCGCCGACAAACGGTGAAGGCCGCGCTAGAGGGGCTGCTACGGCATGCCGCCGCAGAAATCTCAAATCAGGGGTAGGCGATCCTCAAGCGCTGTGGAATAATACTGGCTACTTATACAGGTGTTGGCCGTCAGGCCTTATTGATTACGTGAGGACTTTAATGGACGACAACAAGAAGAAAGCCTTGGCTGCGGCCCTGGGTCAGATCGAACGTCAATTCGGCAAGGGTGCCGTAATGCGTATGGGCGATCAGGACCGTCAGGCGATCCCGGCTATCTCCACTGGCTCTCTGGGTCTGGACATCGCGCTCGGCATTGGCGGTCTGCCAAAAGGCCGTATCGTTGAAATCTACGGTCCTGAATCCTCGGGTAAAACCACCCTGACACTGTCGGTGATCGCCCAGGCTCAAAAAGCCGGCGCGACCTGCGCATTCGTCGACGCCGAGCACGCCCTCGACCCTGAATATGCCGGCAAACTGGGCGTCAATGTCGACGACCTGCTGGTTTCCCAGCCGGACACCGGCGAGCAAGCCCTGGAAATCACCGACATGCTGGTGCGTTCCAATGCGGTTGACGTGATCATCGTCGACTCCGTGGCAGCGCTGGTACCAAAGGCTGAAATCGAAGGCGAAATGGGTGACATGCACGTGGGCCTGCAAGCCCGTCTGATGTCCCAGGCGCTGCGTAAAATCACCGGTAACATCAAGAACGCCAACTGCCTGGTTATCTTCATCAACCAGATCCGCATGAAAATCGGTGTGATGTTCGGCAGCCCGGAAACCACCACCGGTGGTAACGCGCTGAAGTTCTACGCTTCGGTTCGTCTGGACATCCGTCGTACTGGCGCGGTTAAAGAAGGTGATGAAGTCGTTGGTAGCGAAACCCGCGTCAAAGTCGTGAAGAACAAGGTGGCTTCGCCGTTCCGTCAGGCCGAGTTCCAGATTCTTTACGGCAAGGGCATCTACCTCAACGGTGAGATGATCGACCTGGGTGTTCTGCACGGTTTCGTCGAGAAGTCCGGTGCCTGGTATGCCTACAACGGCACCAAGATCGGTCAGGGTAAAGCCAACTCGGCCAAGTACCTGGCAGAAAACCCGGACATCGCCGCGACCCTCGAGAAGCAACTGCGCGACAAGCTGCTGACTCCGGCGCCGGACGTCAAGGCATCGCCGGTCAAAGAGACTGCCGATGACCTGGCTGACGCTGATATCTGATTGATCCGATGACCGCCGTACTCGATACACTCGTCGCAGTGCGGCGTACTGCAATGGACCTGCTCGCGCGACGCGAGCATGGTCGAGTCGAGCTGACGCGTAAACTGCGTCAGCGCGGCGCTCCCCCTGAAATGATCGACACCGCACTCGACCGCTTGACGGAAGAGGGGCTGTTGTCCGAAGCCCGTTACCTCGAAAGTTTCGTTTCCTACCGTGCCCGTTCCGGCTATGGCCCTTTGCGTATCCGCGAAGAGTTGGGCCAGCGCGGACTGCAACGTACTGACATCGAACTCGCGTTACGCGAGAGCGGTATCAATTGGCAGGAACAACTGGAAGATACCTGGCGGCGCAAGTTCTCCGGACATTTGCCTATCGATGCACGGGAGCGCGCCAAACAAGGCCGGTTCCTGAGTTATCGGGGGTATTCCATGGAGATGATCAGCCGCTTGTTCAGCGGCCGAGGGATGGACGATTGACTGAAACGGCTCGCTATTTCAATAGCGGGCCGTTTTTTTGCCTCACGTAACCTTTGACGGTTCCCGCGTGCGTTGTTGCGCCTGGGGTTGTGACTGTGCCCAGTTTTCCGGCAGGTTGATGTAGTCCACCAGTTCCCGCAGGCGTCCATGATCACGGGCGTTGAACGTGAAAGCCAGTCGCGCCAAATGGCTGAACTGCGGTTCGTCGTGCTCTTCACCGCTGTAGGCGTGCTGGTGGAAGTGATCGCTCAGGCACAAGTCGGCGAATGCCTCCTGCATGTGTTCGAGCGCATCGTCGCTGAGCTTGTGGTGCATGCGGATAATGAACTGATGCTTGAGCCAGCGGCTGGAGTGGAAGTTGCTGTAGAACTGATTGATCTGCTCCACCGCCTCTTCGGCGCTGTAGACCAGGCTCAACAGCTTCATATCGGTCGGCAGGATGTAGCGATTCTCCGCCAGTTGTTGGTGAATGAAGTCCAAGGCGCCTTGCCAGAACTTGCCGCCCGGCGCATCCAGCAGTACTACCGGTACCAGCGGGCTTTTACCGGTCTGAATCAGCGTCAGCACTTCCAACGCTTCATCCAGGGTGCCGAAACCGCCGGGACACAGGACCAGTGCATCGGCTTCCTTGACGAAGAACAGTTTGCGGGTGAAGAAAAAGTGGAAGGGCAGCAGGTTGGTGGTGCCATTGACGGTGGGATTGGCATGCTGCTCGAAGGGCAGGGTGATGTTGAATCCCAGGCTGTGCTCCAGGCCGGCACCTTCATGGGCTGCCGCCATGATGCCGCCACCGGCGCCGGTAATGACCATCAGGTCAGAGCGGGCCAGCGCGGCCCCGAGCTCTCGGGCCAAGCCGTACAACGGATGTTCTATCGGTGTTCTGGCCGAACCGAAAACCGTGACTTTGCGTCGCCCCTTGAACTGTTCCAGTACACGGAAGGCGTGTTCCAGTTCGCGCAGGGCTTGCAGGGTGATCTTGGCGTTCCAGCGGTTGTGATCTTCCTGGGCCATGCGCAGCACGGTCAGGATCATGTCGCGGTAGATGGGGATATTCGGGCTGTTGGGTGAAACTAGGTTGAGTTGCTCTTCGACCTTGCTGGTGAGGTCGTGGCCGCTTTCTTCAAAATGACGGCTCAGGAGGTCATTCGGTTGGTAAGGCATTCAGCTTCTCCTTCTGCACAGAACCCTTGGCCCCGACACAGCAGTCGTCAGTGCCGCGACACCTCATGTGTCGCTGTCTGCCCAGGCCTGTGCCTGGGCGATCCACCTGACTCGAGTAGGCATCGAGTCAGCCATACAGGCTCTGTTTTTTCCTTGGATGAAAGAAACGTTCGCACAACAAGACAAGCTACAGGCAGCCCCTTTTCCTGCCGGAAAATTGAACGTGAACACTATGAATCTAGACCCTCGCAGCGTTTTGTGCTGACTTGATCATTGCGCCGCAATGTCTTTCATGGCAACCGCTTATTGACGATATGCAAGGTGATTTCACCGCTCGTCTGAACGCTAAGCCGACTCGCCATCACTCTGATTTACTAAATGACAAGCGTGACACGACATCTTTGCGTCAACGGCTGGACGCACGGCATAAGCAGTTGAAGGATTTTATCGCTCAAACAAGGGCGAGGTGCACGGAGGCGGGAAGCAATGTCCAGAGTCATTCTGGAAATCGAAATCGATACCCAGTTGTATCGATTGCTGAAGTCATCGGCCGAGAACCATCATTTGAGTCTCGAGGAGGAGTGTTGCCGGCGCCTTGAAGCCGCCGAGCGGCGCTCATGTTATTTGCAGGCGCTGTTGGCAGAACTGCGCGCCGAGGATGAGCAGCGGCGCGCCAATTCCCAATGATTACTTTTTCTTCGCGGGTGCCGCTTTCGGGCAATCGGATTCCTGGAAGCGTTCGCTCGCGACCGGACGGTTGGTCTTAACCTCGGTGAATTCGTAACGCATGATTGCACCCTTGGCCATCAGCTTGCGCATGCCCGGGTTGTTGCAGACGGTGGAGCCGAGCTGGAAATAAACCGCTTTCGGGTCGGCGCGCATCTTGTCAGCGTGGGTGCTCTGGACGCTGAGGTGGTTGATCAACTCTTTACCTTCAACGGTATAGCCCTGATCGAGAATGTCTTCGTTGATCGCTCGTGGAGTGCCGACGCTGCTTTGAGCGGCAACGTTTTGCAGCATTTTGCTCAGTTCCATGTCTTTCAAGGAAGCAGCCTGGGCGCTGAAGGACGACGCCAGCAAAACGGCGGCGGTAGGAACGATAAGGCGCAGCATGAAACTCTCCTGGTTCAGTGACTGGTGTTTCGACCAGCCACATGACTGTGCGTTCAGTGGCGGCGAATTATAGGGGAGCAGGCCTGGACGGTACAGGCTTGCGCCGGCTGGTCTGATAAACTGCGGCACCTTGATGCCTTGCCGAGTATTTTTCGTGTCGATTTTCTTCCCCTTCCGGTGTTGCCTGCGATGAGCCATGCAATCAAGCCTTTCGCTTTGAATGCCGTAGCGCGCCTGCGCGACGAGCGCGAAGAGGAGGGCATCAAGCCGATTCAGGCCCGTGGCTGGCGGGCCATACGCTGCCGTGCCTGCCGTGTGATCGAAAGCCACTGCCTGTGTGCCTGGCGTCCACAGGTCGAGACCCGCTCCGGGGTGTGCCTGATCATGACCAACAAGGAAGTGTTCAAGCCGAGCAATACCGGTTGGCTGATCGCCGATGTGGTGCGTGACAACCATGCGTTCATCTGGTCGCGGACCGAAGTCGATCAGCGACTGTTGCAGCTTCTGTCCGATCCGCAATGGCAGCCCTATCTGGTATTTCCGGGCGAGTACGTCGCGCCCGAGCGAGTGACCCATGGTGTCGAGGTCGATAGCACCAAACGGCCGCTGTTCATTCTGCTGGACGCGACCTGGACCGAAGCCAGGAAGATTTTTCGCAAAAGCCCCTATTTCGATGCGCTGCCGATCCTCAGCCTGCTGCCCGAAAAGCTCTCACGGTACCGGTTGCGCCGGTCGACCCGCAGCGAGCACTTGTGCACGGCCGAAGTGGCGGCGCTGTGCCTTGACCTGGCGGGCGATGTCGAGGCAGCGTCGGCACTGGACGCTTATTTTGATGTGTTCAGTCAACATTACCTCGATGCGAAACATCAGCTGGACATGAACGTCGCAACACCGGCACACGCCGAGCTGATGCCCTTCGTGCAGAACGCGGCCCCGGTGACGTGCTGAGAGTCGCCCATACTGCAGGCAGCCGGAGGGGCTACGTCGCTTGACCACCCCGGCTTCGCTGGGCATGCTTGGCGCCGATTAGGGCGCGGCCAGGTTTGATACGCCGTATTCTTTACGTGAATAGCTACGTGATTGGCGTTGAACGTGCCCTGTTGATGCAGCTCCGTGGCTGCACCTCGTTTGAAAAACAGGATCATTAGAAAAATGGCCACATACGAAATCCTGATTGCCGATGACCATCCTCTTTTTCGTAGCGCCCTGCATCAAGCATTGACCTTGGGCCTCGGTCCGGATGTCCGGTTGGTGGAAGTGGCGAGCATTGCCGAGCTTGAGACCCGTCTCGACGAAAAAGCCGACTGGGATCTGGTACTGCTGGACTTGAACATGCCGGGGGCCTACGGTTTTTCCGGACTGGTGTTGTTGCGTGGTCAGTATCCGCAGATTCCGGTGGTCATGGTCTCGGCTCAGGAAGAGGCATCGATCATGGTCAAGTCCCGGGAATTCGGTGCCAGCGGTTTCATTCCCAAGTCGAGTGACTTGAGCGTTATCCAGAAAGCCGTGCGAGCGGTGCTGGATGGCGATGTGTTCTGGCCACCTCAAGCCTTCGAGGCGGTGAGTGTCTCCGCCGAAGCCAAGGCTGCCAGTGAAGGCCTGGCCAGTCTGACACCCCAGCAGTTTCGGGTGCTGACCATGGTCTGTGAAGGTTTGCTGAACAAGCAGATCGCTTATGAACTGAGCGTTTCCGAAGCGACGATCAAGGCCCACGTAACGGCGATTTTCCGTAAGCTGAATGTGCGTACCCGGACCCAGGCGGCCTTGCTGCTGCAACAACTTGAGTCAATTTCGAGCCACTAAAGCGTCACCGTTCACGCTTTTTTGACCAGGCTTGATCTAGCTTTCCCACTCCTTTTTTGTCAGTGCCAACTCTTATGTCACCTTTCAAAGGCCAAACCGGCCTCAAACGCATCCTCAACGCCTCCGGTTACTCGCTGGATGGTCTGCGCGCAGCCTTCACCGGCGAAGCGGCCTTTCGGCAACTGGTGCTGCTCAACGTCATCCTGATCCCGATTTCGTTCTTCCTGAACGTCAGCCGTGTCGAGCAGGCGCTGCTCATTGCCGTCTGTCTGTTGGCATTGATTGTCGAGTTGCTCAATTCGGCGGTGGAGGCAGCCATCGACCGCATTTCCCTTGAGCTGCACCCTCTGTCGAAGAATGCGAAAGACATGGGCAGCGCCGCGCAGTTGGTGGCGTTGACCATGATCGCATTGGTGTGGGCGGTGATCCTGCTTTAAGCGATGGTGGGCAGCACGATCTCGTCGCTGCGCTGAACCCCTGCGGTGAAGGCGCGGCACAGATCGAGGAATTCGCGCATCGCCGAGGTCTGATATTTCTGTTTGTGCCAGATGAAATAAAACTGTCGCGCCAAGTCAAGGTCCGGGGTCTCCACCGGCACCAGGCTGCCGCGGCGGAATGCATCGCGCAGTGCCAGCCGCGAAATGCAGCCAATCCCCAAGCCTGATTCCACCGCACGCTTGATCGCTTCGGTGTGTTCCAGTTCCAGGCGGATGTTCAGTCCGCTGCGATGGTGGCGCATGGCCTGGTCAAACGTCAGTCGTGTGCCAGAGCCTTGCTCGCGCAGAATCCACGCTTCGTGGCTCAGCTCATCCATGGTCGCCGTGCCGCGTTTGGCCAGCGGATGCTGCGGCGCGCAGAACACCACCAGCTCATCCTCGACCCAGCTCTGCACTTCGATGTCCGGATGGCTGCAATCGCCTTCGATCAGACCCAGATCAATTTCATAGTGGGCGACTTGCTGCACAATGTTGGCGGTGTTCTGCACATGCAGCTTCACCTGGCTTTCCGGGTGACGCTGCATGAAGCTGCCGATCAGCAGGGTCGCCAAGTAATTGCCGATCGTGAGGGTCGCGCCGACCGCCAGGGAGCCGAACCCGGACTTGCCATTGAGCAGGTCTTCGATTTCCTTGGCCTGGTCGAGCAGGGCCACTGCTTGCGGCAGCAGCTGTTTGCCCAAGGCATTGAGGCTCAGCCGTTTGCCCGCGCGGTCGAACAGCTGGCAGCTGCACTGGCGCTCGAGCTCGGTGATCGAGGTGCTCGCCGCCGATTGCGACAGGTTGAGCAGACCCGCGGCACGGGATACGCTTTCCTGCTGGGCGACGGCGACGAATACTTGAAGTTGACGGAGAGTAAATCGCATATCTATATAACCGATAACCCTTATCTTAATAATCCAGTTAACAGATATTGTCGCTGCCATTAGAATGCGATGCAATTGCACACATCAGCTCATATTTCGCAGAGCCGGCGCAGAGCACGCGCAGACAAATCTCCAGGAGTCCCACGTACATGAGCAACATGAACCACGAGCGTGTCCTCAGTGTTCATCACTGGAACGACACTCTGTTCAGCTTCAAGTGCACCCGCGATCCGGGCCTGCGCTTCGAGAACGGTCAGTTCGTGATGATCGGCCTGCAACAGCCCAACGGCCGGCCGCTCATGCGCGCCTACTCGATTGCCAGCCCGAACTGGGAAGAGCATCTCGAGTTCTTCAGCATCAAGGTGCCTGATGGCCCGCTGACTTCCCAGCTGCAGCATCTGAAGGAAGGCGACGAGATCATCATCAGCAAGAAGCCTACGGGCACGCTGGTGCTGGACGACTTGAAGCCTGGCAAGCATTTGTACTTGCTCAGCACCGGTACCGGTCTGGCGCCGTTCATGAGCGTCATCCAGGACCCGGAAACCTACGAGCGTTTCGAGAAAGTGATCCTGTGCCACGGCGTGCGTTACGTCAACGAAGTCGCCTACCGCGAGTTCATCACCGAGCACTTGCCGCAGAACGAGTTCTTCGGCGATTCCCTGCGTGACAAGTTGATCTACTACCCGACCGTGACCCGTGAGCCGTTCGAAAACGAAGGTCGCCTGACTGACCTGATGCGCAGCGGCAAGCTGTTCAGCGACATCGGCCTGCCACCGATCAACCCGCAGGATGACCGCGCCATGCTGTGCGGCAGCCCGAGCATGCTCGACGAGACCAGCGAAGTGTTGAACAGCTTCGGCCTGAAAGTCTCGCCGCGGATGCGCGAGCCGGGTGATTACCTGATCGAGCGGGCGTTTGTGGAAAAGTAAGCACAGGTCACCTGTGTAGGAGCTGGCTTGCCTGCGAAGGCCTTGAGTGCGCCGTGTTTACCCGGTAAACACGCGTTATCGTTAACAACCAGCTCCTACAAAAAGCCTGCATGACTTGAGAAGGTCATGCAGGCTTTTTCGTTTATGGCGTTCAGACCTTCGCGGGAATGACTTCGAGAACTCGGATCATCCCTGCCTCAGGGTAATGCCACCGCACATCCACATCCCAGAACTGCACCCCATATTCCCGCTCAGGCGCAGGCGTCTGATACGCCGGCCGCGGATCTTGCGCCAGACACTGTTCAATCAACTCAACCAACGGCTCTTCAAGGCGCTGAGCGTGCCCGTGTGCCTGTTGCAGTGACGAATCCGTCCACTGCACAGGAATCAATTGCGGCGCGGCGCTGGCGATGCTATTGGAGGCCGTGTCGATGATGTCGGCGTAAGGCACGTAGGGCTTGATGTCGAGGATCGGCGTACCGTCCAGCAGGTCGATGCCGGAAATGAACAGGCGGTTGGCCTCGACCTTGTCCAGTTTGACTACCGATTGGCCAATGCCATTGGGCCGATGCGTCGCGCGGGTGGCGAAAACGCCCATGGATTTGTTGCCGCCGAGGCGAGGAGGGCGGACTTTCAGGCGCGGTTTTTCTTCCAGGGCCTGATGGAACAGGAATAGCAGCCAGACGTGGCTGACCTGCTCCAGACCCTGTACGGCATCACCCTGATCGAACGGCGCCACCAGTTCCAGAACACCGCGGGCGGCAGGAGCCAGTTGCGGCTGGCGCGGAATGGCGAACTTCTCCTTGAAGCAGGAGCGCACGAAGCCGACGGGGGAAACGCTGTAGGTCATGGGTTGGGGTCGAAGGGGGATGAGGGTGGGCATGATAACCCGATCGACCACTGGATCGGTGGTGCCTGTTGGTCAGTATTCGCGAGCAGGCTCGCTCCCACAGTTGGTCTCTGGTGGTCACAACATTGGTGAACACAGCAAGTCCCCGTGGGAGCGAGCCTGCTCGCGAAAGTCACGCCGCCGATTTAAAGACTGAACCCGACCTGTAGGAGCGAGGCTTGCCCGCGAAGGCCGCGCCGCCGATCTAAAGACTGAACCCACCATCCAGAGGAATAATATTCCCGGTCATGTAAGCCCCCGCCGTACTCGCCAGACTGATCGCCAGCGCCGCCATCTCTTCCTCCCGCCCCCAGCGCTTCATCGGAATCAACGCCGTATCCTCCGCCAGCGCCTGCTCATCATTGCCAATGTGCTGCGTCATCTTGCTCGGAAAGCGCCCCGGCGCAATCACGTTGACGTTGATGTGCTGGCTCACCAGCTCCCGCGCCAGAATCCGCGACAATATGATGCAGGGCAGCCTTGCTCGGCCCGTAGGCATAAGCCTGTTCACCAAAGGAAGAAATCCCGGCCACCGAGCCTATGTTGATGATCCGCGCCGGATTCGCTTGGGAACCCGCCTTGCGCAGCAGGGGCAAGAACTGCTGAATGCAGTTGAAGACCGAGGTCACGTTGAGCTGCATGACCTTTTCCCAGCCCTTGACCGGGTAATTCTCCAGCGGCGCACCCCAGGTGGTGCCGGCGTTGTTCACCAGAATATCCAACTGGCTGATCTGCTCACCCAGGCGTGTGGCCAGCTGATGTACGCCGTCTTCGGTCGCCAGATTGGCCGCCACGGCGTGGCAACGGCCGAGTGCGCTCAGTTCATCAACCGTTTGCTGGCAGGCTTCGGCGTCCCGCGCGCAGACGTAAACGGTGGCGCCGGCTTCGACATAGGCCTTGGCGATCATTTTGCCGATACCACGGGTGCCGCCGGTCACCAGGGCGGTGCGGCCTTGCAGGGAAAAGTAGGGGTGCATGGCGAATCCTGAGGGCTGAGGGTCACTACACCCTAGTCGTCAGCCGCCGGAAGTGGAGCCACTATTTTTGCGAGGAATGGGGGGGCATACAGCCTGCGAACACCATTGTAGGAGCCGGCCTGTTGGCGATGGCGCTTTGAAGGTCGCCATCGCCGGCAAGCCGAGCTCCTACAGGGCGATGGCGTTTGAAGGTCGCCATCGCCAGCAAACCGGCTCCTGCAGAGCAGGCGTGCGCTTATTGTGGGCGCACGCGCAGGGTCAGGCCCTTGAGGAAGTTGCGCAGCAACTGGTCGCCGCACGCGCGGTAGTTGGTGTGGCCGAATTTGCGGAACAGCGCGCTCAACTCAGGCTTGGACACCGGGAACTCGGAGGCCTTGAGGATCGCGTGCATGTCGTCTTCCTTCAGTTCGAAGGCCACGCGCAGTTTCTTCAGGATAATGTTGTTGGTCACCGGCGTTTCGATCGGCTGCGGCGGACGGCTTTCGTCCTTGCCGCGCTTGAAGATCACCAGGCCATCGAGGAAATGTGCCATGACCTCGTCCGGGCAGCGTACGAAACCTTCCTCGTCTTCCTCTTTTTTATCGAGGTACGTCACCAGGTCTTCCAGGGTGACGTCCATGCCGCCGAGCTTGATGATCTCGATGACTTTCTTGTCGCTGATGTCGAGCATGTAGCGCACGCTGCGCAGTACGTCGTTATGAATCATGGTGTGCAGTCCTGGTATTCAGCAGTGGGCGCCGCGCAAAAAACGGTGGCACCAAAATGTGTGGCGGCGTGAGCAGTCTTAGAACTTCTCTTTGCCGGACAGGTAGCGCCATTGCCCCACGGGCACTTTGCCAATGGAGACACCGCCAATGCGGATACGACGGATGGCGACGACCTTCAGGCCGACGGCCTGGCAGAACAGGGCGATCACACCCGGTTGTGGGTTTTTCATCGCAAAGCGCAGACGGTTTTCATTCTGCCAGCTGGCTTTGACCGGCGGCAGTTCCTTGCCCTTGTAGGTCAGACCGTGGTTCAGGCGATTGAGGCCGTGAGCCACCATGTCGCCTTCAACCTCGACCACGTACTCCTGCTCGATCTTGGCGGAGTCGGCGGTGAGCTTGCGCAGGATCTTCCAGTCCTGGGTGAACACCAGCAAGCCGCTGGCGTTGGCCTGCAGGTCGGTACTGGCGGTCAGGCGCAGGAAGTGGCCCTTGAGCGGACGTTTGCTGAAGCGGTGTTCTTCGCTCAGGGTCTCGGCGCTGATGGTCGCCATGGCCGTTTGCGCGTCCATGCCCGCTGCGACGTTGAACAGGATGGTCACCGGCTCCGGCGCAGTGGCCTTGGCCTCGGGATCGAGCTCGACTTTCTGGGTGTCGACCTTGAACTGCGGCTCATCGATGACTTCACCGTCCACGGTGACCCAGCCGCCCTCGATGAACAGCTCAGCCTCCCGACGGGAACAGCCGACGAGTTCGATGAGGCGTTTGGAGAGACGAATCGGGTCAGTCATGACAGGGCCGTAACAAAAAAGGGGTGGGCATTGTACCTGCCTGGCGCCGGTTAATCCCGGCTCCATTTCAATGCGGTTGCATTTCCTGTGGGAGCTGGCCTGCCAGCGATTGCATCAACTCGGTTTATCTGACAAACCGTAGCGTCTGCATCGCTGGCAGGCCAGCTCCCACAGGGGGGGTATGGTGTGTCAGGCATGTTGTGAGCGCTGCTGGTTCTGGCGCAAACGCATGTGCAGCAATGGATAGGGCTGCCCCATGCCATCGACTTCCGAGCGGCCAATCACTTCGAACCCCTGCTTGAAGTAGAACCCCAGGGCTTGCGGGTTCTGCTCGTTGACGTCCAGTTCGTAAGCATTCAAGTGTTCCATGGCATAACGCAACAGCTGTTTGCCCAGGCCCTGGCCTCGATGCGTCGGGTCGATGAAGAGCATTTCGATCTTGCCCGCCGCCACCCCGGCAAACCCGGTGATGCGCTGGCGCGAGTCCTTGGTGCAGATCAGCATCACCGCGTCGAGGTAGCGGGTCAGCACCAGGTTCTTCAGCAGTTCGATGTAACTCTGCGGCAGAAAGTCATGGGTGGCGCGCACCGAGGCTTCCCAGACCTGCGTCAGTTCTTTGTAGTCGCTCTGTTTCGGCGTATGGATGACCGAATGTTGGCGCATGGCCGAATGCCCCTTTTGGCGGTTGATCGTGCGAGTCCTTTCTCCCGCAAACGATAGACGTAAAAAAGCCCCGCATCTCATCAAGAGAGCGGGGCTATGGGTATTTTTTTAGTTTAGATCTGTTCGGCCCACAGATCGTACTCGTCGGCGTCAGTCACTTTGCACCAGACCTTGTCGCCCGGCTTCAGGTTGCTGCCGTTGTCGATGAACACGTTACCGTCGATTTCCGGGGCATCGAAGAAGCAGCGGCCGACCGCGCCTTGCTCGTCGACTTCATCGACCAGCACTTCGATTTCACGGCCGACGCGCATTTGCAGGCGGGCCGAGCTGATGGCCTGCTGGTGCGCCATGAAGCGATCCCAACGGTCTTGCTTGACGTCGTCCGGCACGATGTCCAGATCCAGGTCGTTGGCCGGTGCGCCATCGACCGGCGAGTACTGGAAGCAGCCGACACGGTCGAGCTGGGCTTCGGTCAGCCAGTTCAGCAGGTACTGGAAGTCTTCTTCGGTTTCGCCAGGGAAGCCGACGATGAAGGTCGACCGGATGATGAGGTCCGGGCAGATCTCGCGCCAGTTCTTGATGCGGGCCAGGGTCTTGTCTTCGAAGGCCGGGCGTTTCATCGCTTTGAGCACTTTCGGGCTGGCGTGCTGGAACGGGATGTCCAGGTACGGCAGGATTTTCCCGGCGGCCATCAGCGGGATCAGCTCGTCGACGTGCGGGTACGGGTAAACGTAGTGCAAGCGCACCCAGACGCCGAGGGTGCTCAAGGCTTCGCAGAGTTCGGTCATGCGGGTTTTCACCGGCGCGCCGTTCCAGAAACCGGTGCGGTATTTCACGTCGACGCCGTAGGCGCTGGTGTCTTGCGAGATCACCAACAGCTCTTTGACGCCGGCCTTGACCAGGCGCTGGGCCTCGTCCAATACATCACCGACCGGACGGCTGACCAGTTTGCCGCGCATCGACGGAATGATGCAGAAGCTGCAGCTGTGGTTGCAGCCTTCGGAAATCTTCAGGTAGGCGTAGTGACGCGGGGTCAGCTTGATGCCTTGCGGCGGCACCAGGTCGATCAGCGGGTTGTGATCCTGGCGCGGCGGCACGGCGTCGTGCACGGCGTTGACCACCTGCTCGTACTGCTGCGGACCGGTCACGGCCAGCACGCTTGGGTGAATCTTGCGAATGTTGCCTTCTTCGACGCCCATGCAGCCAGTCACGATGACCTTGCCGTTTTCCTTGATGGCTTCGCCGATCACTTCCAGGGACTCGGCCTTGGCCGAATCGATAAAGCCGCAGGTGTTGACCACCACGACATCGGCGTCCTGATAGGTGGACACGACGTCATAGCCTTCCATGCGCAGCTGGGTAAGGATGCGCTCGGAGTCGACCAGTGCTTTTGGGCAACCCAGGGATACGAAACCAACCTTTGGATTGGCTGGCGCAGGAGTGGTGGACATGTCTAACCTCGGTATGGGGTAGCGCCTCCAGCCGAAGACGGCAAGGCGACAGACGGGCGCTTGGGTGCGCCTCTGATCAAAAAGTGCGCAATTCTAGCGATGGGGAGCGCACTTGACCAGCTTTATGCAGCGAAATACGACGAGTGCTGCGCTATGCTTCGCGCCGTTACACCTTGCCGATTTCCTGTAGTCAACAAAACGTCTGTAACAGTAAGTAAAACAGCGCATGCTGCGCGGCAAAGCATAGTGTTTTTTCCCAAGCGATTCTGGTCTGGATGTAGGAGTGGTGGATGGGTCAGGCAAGTAGTCAGGCGGCGGGTGCCGAGCATTCGGCGGCCAAGCCGATCGGCATGCTGGTCGCGGCGGTCGGAGTGGTTTACGGCGATATCGGCACGAGCCCGCTGTACACCCTCAAAGAAGTGTTTTCCGGTGGCTATGGGGTGCCCGTCACCCATGACGGGGTGCTGGGGATTCTGGCACTGATCTTCTGGTCGCTGATCTGGGTGGTCTCGATCAAATACATGATGTTTGTCCTGCGCGCCGACAACCAGGGTGAAGGCGGGATCATGGCCTTGACCGCGCTGGCGCGGCGGGCGGCCGCGGGGCATGCCCGGTTGCGTACCTTGCTGGTGGTCTGCGGGTTGATCGGCGCGGCGCTGTTCTATGGCGACAGCATGATCACCCCGGCGATTTCCGTGCTCTCGGCCATTGAAGGGCTGGGGCTGGCGTTCGAGGGCATCGATCATTGGGTGGTGCCACTGTCGTTGATCGTGCTGGTGGCGTTGTTCCTGATTCAACGCCACGGCACCGCACGCATCGGCATCCTGTTCGGTCCGATCATGGTCACCTGGTTCGTGGTGCTGGGGGCGCTGGGTGTCTATGGCATCCTGCAGCATCCGGAAGTGTTGCAGGCGATGAACCCGGTGTGGGGCGTGCGTTTCTTCATCGTGCACCCGGGCATGGGCGTGGCGATTCTCGGTGCGGTGGTGCTGGCGCTGACCGGTGCCGAAGCGCTATACGCCGACATGGGCCACTTCGGTCGCAAGCCGATTGCCCGCGCGTGGTTCATCCTGGTGTTGCCGGCACTGGTGCTGAACTACTTCGGCCAGGGGGCGCTGTTGCTTGGTGATCCGGAAGCCGCGCGCAATCCGTTCTACCTGCTGGCGCCAAGCTGGGCCCTGATCCCGTTGGTCGGCCTGTCGACCATGGCGACGGTCATCGCTTCCCAGGCGGTAATCTCCGGGGCGTTCTCCCTGACTCGCCAGGCGATCCAGCTTGGCTATATTCCGCGCATGCACATCCAGCACACCTCCAGTGCCGAACAGGGTCAGATCTATATCGGCGCGGTAAACTGGTCGCTGATGGTCGGCGTGATCCTGCTGGTGCTGGGCTTCGAATCCTCCGGCGCCCTGGCCTCGGCCTACGGTGTCGCGGTGACCGGCACCATGTTGATGACCACCATCCTGGTGTCGGCGGTGATGTTGCTGTTGTGGAAATGGCCACCGATCCTCGCGGTGCCGGTGTTGCTCGGCTTCCTGTTGGTGGACGGCCTGTACTTCGCCGCCAACGTACCGAAAATCGTTCAGGGCGGGGCATTCCCGGTGATCGCCGGTATTGTGCTGTTCGTGCTGATGACTACCTGGAAGCGCGGCAAGCAACTGCTGGTCGATCGAATCGACGAGGGCGGATTGCCGCTGCCGATCTTCATCAGCAGCATCGCCGTCCAACCGCCCCATCGCGTCCAGGGCACCGCCGTGTTCCTCACCGCGCGTCCGGACGCCGTGCCCCACGCGTTGTTGCACAACCTGCTGCATAACCAGGTGTTGCACGAGCAAGTGGTGCTGCTGACGGTGGTCTACGAAGACATTCCGCGAGTGCCGCCGACGCGACGCTTTGAAGTTGAATCCCACGGTGAAGGGTTCTTCCGGGTGATCCTGCACTTTGGCTTCATCGATGAGCCGGACGTACCGCAAGCGCTGAAGCTGTGTCATCTCGATGACCTGGACTTCAGCCCGATGCGCACCACCTACTTCCTTAGCCGCGAGACGGTCATCGCCTCCAAGCTCGAAGGCATGGCCCGCTGGCGCGAGGCGCTGTTCGCCTTTATGTTGCAGAACGCCAATGGCAATTTGCGGTTTTTTAATCTGCCGTTGAACCGGGTGATTGAGTTGGGTACCCAGGTCGAAATGTAACCCTCATCAAAAAGCCCCCGTTGCCGTGAAGGCAGCGGGGGCTTTTTTGTGGCCGGGGCGCCTGATCACCTGTAGGAGCGAGCTTGCTCGCGAAGGACTCGAGAGCAACACGTTCATCCAGGATGAATGCGTTATCGTTGACGTCCATCGCGAGCAAGCTTGCTCCTACAGCGCCGTTTCCTTCGCCTGGCGCTTCTCGATCACATCCACCAACCGCTGAGCCAGAGCCGGGTAGTTCTCATCAAAGTGATGCCCACCAGGCAGTTTCATCGCCTCACCGACGGCCGTCTTGTCAGTACAGCCACTCTCATCGACTTCTTCCTCACCATAAATGCACACCACTTTCTCCGGCGGCAGCTTGGCCATTTCCGGCCCAGTGGCGGCTTCCTTGCCTGCATTGCCGAGCCAGCCTTCGACTTCGATTTCGAAGCTGCCGGTGCGGGCGAAGGCCAGTAGGATGATCGCATCGACCCGTTGTTGCTCCGCAGGCTCCAGGCGGTTGTAGATCGCCGGCAATACGTCGGCACCGAACGAGTAGCCAGTCAGGATGAAGCGCTTGGTGCCCCATTTCTGCCGGTAATGCTGCATCAGTTCGGCCAGGTCGAGGGCGCTTTGCTCGGGGCTCTTGTGCTGCCAGTAGTAGCGCAGGGTGTCGATGCCGACCACCGGGTAGCCGATCTTGGCCATCTCGCCCGCCACGTCGCGGTCCAGGTCGCGCCAGCCGCCGTCACCGGAGAGGAACAGGGTGACCGTGTCCCGGGCCTGGCCGGCCGGGACTTCGACCACCGGGATCTGCAGGCCGCCGGCGGCTTTGTCGCCACCGACCAGGAGTTTGCGCAGTTCGTTGTTCAGCACTTGCGGCAGGCTGATGTCGTAGTCGCTGATGCGGGTTTCGGCATTGGGTTGGTCACGCACGAAGCCGGCGCTGGTGTCGTCCGGGTTGTCGTTCCAGGCCGCCAGCCAGTGACCATGGGCGGCACTTTTTGGCAGCAGGTGGGTGCAGCCGGGTTTTTCCAGGGCCAGGTCCACCGACACGGCCTGGGCTTTATCGTTCTTCTGCTCGGACAGCCAGCGCCATGCCAGCACGGCACCGGGGCCGATGCCGCTGACCAGGGTCGCCGGGCCGTTCAGTGCCCTCAGGCCCGATTGCAGGGCACGGCTTTGCAGCAGGCAGTCTTTGGGCAGGATCACCTGGACGATCTGCGCCGAGCCGCTGCGGCTCAGGGTCAGCAGTTGTTTATCGCTCAGTTTCTGCTCAGCGTTGACCGCCACCAGCACCTGGGCGCGCGGTGTGTTGCCGGGGATGACTCGAGTCATCGCCGCACCGTCGGCCGGCGTCAGCTGTTCGAGGGTCGGTTCGGGTGCCGGGCGTTTCAGGTACCAGTAACCGCCACCGAGAATCAGGGCCAGCACTACCAGTGTGGCCAGTACATACCGCAGGGAGCGTTGAATCATCAGCGTTTCACCAATCCAGTCAAGCCACCCGCAATCAGGGCGGCAGTGTCGGCCAGGGCAACCAGCGGATCGAGTCCGGCGGGCACGGCCATATAACGGGGTTCCCAGTCAGGCTGGAACTTGTCTTTGAAGCGGCGCAAGCCTTGGAAGTTGTAGAGCTGCTCACCACGGCGGAACACCATCGAGCCCAGGCGCTGGGTCAGCGGTGCGCCACGACGGGGTTGCAACCCCGACAACGGCACCATGCCCAGGCTGAAGCGCGCGTATCCATGATTTTTATAATGTTGGATCAGGCCGACCATCATGAACTCCATGGTCAGCTTCGGAGCGTCCGGGTGCGCGCGCATCAGGTCGAGGCTGGCCAGGTCATGGCTGTAGGTCTCAAGCAGGTTGGCGAAGGCCACCGGGCGCCCTTCGAAACGAATCACCGCGATGCGGAAATGCTTGAGGTAGTCATCGCTGAAACGGCCGAGGGAGAAGCCTTTCTCGCGCACGTTCTTGCCGGTCAGCCAGGCATCGGAAATCACCTTGAGTTCATCCATGGGCGCTTGCCCCGGCTCATGGATCTCCAGCGACAGGCCATCGCGGGTGCCGCGGTTCCAGGTGTAGCGCAGGTCCTTCATCTCTTTGCCCTTGGCCTCGAGATCGAAGCGCTGCAGATCGACCCGGGCTTCTTCGCCAAGCTTGATCGCGGTCAGGCCGATGTCCATGTAGTACGGCAAATTTTCGGCGCGCACTTGATAGAACACGGGGCGGGCGTGGTGGAGGTCACACAGGTCACGGAACTGCCAGATCATCTCGGCCCGTTGCTGGGCCGGGCCGATCGGGTCATACAGAGCCACCAGGCTGCGACCGCGGCGCGCGTACATCAGGAACGCTTCGTCGTTGGGGTGAAACAGCAGCGCCTTGTCACCGGTCAGGGCCAGGCCGCCATCCGGTTGGGCCGAGGCCATGAGGATCTTTACCGCGCGGTCCAGCTCTTCGGTGGTCGGTAGATGGATCACCGGGCGTGCGGTGCGCAGCAGCCAGGTCAGGGACACCACCAGCAGCAGGACGGTGGCGCCGAGCAGCGAGCGCAAGCCACGGGGGGCATCGGCGTCGAGGGTGAACTGCCACCAGAGTTGATGGCTGTAGGGAACGTCCTGATAGGCGAACAGCAGCAGCCAGATCGACGCACCGAGCACGCACAGGCTGGACACCAGGTACAGCGGCGAGAAGGGCAGTTCGGTCAGGCGGCTGGGGCGATAGAACGAGCTGCGGAAAACCCCCAGCAGGCTCGCGGTCAGCGTCATCAGGCAGGCTTCTTCCCAGTCGAAACCCTTGAGCAGCGAGAGCAGGGCGCCCACCAGCAACAGAATGGTGGTGAGCATCCACGCCGCCGACAGGCGTCGGCGCAGACCTTGAGCCAGCAGCAGGCAAAGCACGCCGACCAGGCTGGCGCCGAAGTGCGAGGCGTCGACCAGTCGATGCGGAATCAGAAAACCGATGTGCTCCAGGCGCGTATCGATTTCCGGCGTCACACCGGAGAACAGCAGCACCACGCCGGACAGGAACACCAGCACCGCCAGAATCGGTGCGGCCAGGCCGGACGCGGCACGCAGGGTCTGACGTGTCTGGAACAGTCGCTGCCCTTCATTGATCAGCAGCAGCAGACAGGCCACCAGCAACGGCAACACCACATAGATCAGGCGATAGAGCAGCAGCGCAGCAGCCAGCGGCGCGGCGCCGAGCTTGTCGGCGAAGGCCGCCAGGAGAATCGCCTCGAACACCCCGACTCCGCCGGGAACGTGGCTGAGCACCCCCGCGGCCAGGGCCAGCAGGTACACCAGCAGGAAAGCGCCGAACGGCGGCGCTTGCGGTAGCAACAGATAGAGCACGGTCGCGGCGGCAGCCACGTCCAGAGCGGTGATGAGCAATTGCAGGAAGGTCAGGCGACGCCCTGGCAGGCGCAAGGTGCGGCGACCGACCTTGACCAGCAGATTGTCCGGGTAAGGCTGTTCCGGCAGGCGACGACGGTAGATGCCGATGGCCAGCACCGTAAAGAGCAGCAGCACGGCGGCAGCGACCGCGCCGAGCAAGGTCTCGGACAGACCCAGGGCGGCGGCAGCGGCAGGCAGATCACTGAGAGTGGCGAGCGCCGCGAGCGGCGGCAGCGCACAGCCCAGCGAAAGGCTGGCAAACAGCGTCATGTGGGCGACTTCCGAAGCCCCCAGGCCATGACGTGCATATAAACGGTAGCGAACCGAGCCTCCCGAGAGCATCGACAGACCGATTGCATTGCCGATGGCGAACGCGGTGAACCCGCCCAGGGCGAGGATGCGCGGCGCCAAGGTCACGCCGGCATAACGACTGGCCGACCATTCATAGCCCAGCAAGATGATAAAGCCGACCAGGGTCGCAGCCAGCGCGCCGAGCAGCGCCGGTTTCGGTACTTCGAGAATCGAGTCGTGCAGCGCGTACAGATCGAGTTCGCTCAACAGGTGACGACAGGCGATCAGCGCGATAGCGAACAATAGCAGGGTGACCGCCAGACCTATGGGGTGACGGTATTTACTGACCAGATCGAGCAAGCGCAGACGCTCGGCCTTGATTGTCTTTGTGACGGTGTCTTGTGGATCAGACGAGTTGGCGCGCATCAATCACCTCTTGGATTGTGCGCGACAGGATGGGGGTATCCAGCCAAGTTACCAATCCCTGTGGAAAAAAATAGTTACAAATATTGATCCCTCTCACCGGGATCCGGCGATGTGCGATCGAGCATAGTTTGGCGTTAGCGCACTCGAGGCCCGAACAGGTGTGCTGGACGATGATAGATCAAGGTTGCGAAGGGCTTTTTCAACGGACACAAAAAAGGCCACTCTTTCGAGTAGCCTTTTTTGATGTTTGGTTGCGGGAGCCGGATTTGAACCGACGACCTTCGGGTTATGAGCCCGACGAGCTACCAGACTGCTCCATCCCGCGTCTGTGTGGCGGCATTCTACAGGCGAACGGCGGTGTGTCAACCGTTAATCCTGAACCTGGTCAAATAAGTGCAAATGAATGGCAAAACGCGGCAGGGGAGAGCTAAGTTCAGGAATCAGAACGATTTCTCTTTTCTGCGTTACCAATGGTGAGCGCTGCACCTGCACAAAATAGACGCGCACAAAAAAGGCCACTCTTTCGAGTAGCCTTTCTTGATGTTTGGTTGCGGGAGCCGGATTTGAACCGACGACCTTCGGGTTATGAGCCCGACGAGCTACCAGACTGCTCCATCCCGCGTCTGTGTGTCGGCATTCTACAGCGGATGGCGGGTGTGTCAACCCTAATCCTGAAAAAACCTGTTAATGGTCAATCGCTTAGCTCTCCATGAGGGTGGGTCGGGAAGCCTGTAAGGCCGATGTGGCAAGGCCTGCAGCTCTATTGGAGGGGGTTGTTCGATAGAGAAATTAAATTCACCCGGTACTTGTCCTACGTATGGAAAAGAACATTCCCAGTACTGGTGCTATATACAGGTGTCAGTGAGATACTGCCTGTCCGGCAGGCCATGACTCCATTTCTTCGCCATGAATACCGCTTTTATATGACCCAGCGAAAAATCATTCACGTCGATTGTGACTGTTTCTACGCCGCGATCGAGATGCGCGACGACCCCCGCCTGGCCGGCAAGCCTCTGGCAGTGGGCGGGGCGGCGGAGCGGCGAGGGGTGATCGCTACCTGCAATTACGAAGCGCGGGCGTATGGCGTGCGTTCGGCCATGTCGTCGGGGCATGCCTTGAAACTGTGCCCGGACCTGACCATCGTCAAGCCGCGCATGGACGCCTATAGAGAAGCGTCGAAGGAAATTCACACGATCTTTCGCGATTACACTGACTTGATCGAGCCGCTTTCCCTGGATGAGGCCTACCTCGATGTGTCGGATTGCGCGCATTTCGGTGGTAGCGCCACGCGCATTGCCCAGGACATCCGGCGCCGGGTATCCAATCAGTTGCACATCACCGTCTCGGCCGGCGTGGCGCCGAACAAGTTTCTCGCCAAGATCGCCAGCGACTGGAAGAAGCCCAACGGCTTGTTCGTCATCACGCCGGATCAGGTCGAGGACTTCGTCAGTGGTTTGCCCGTGAGCAAGTTGCACGGCGTAGGCAAGGTGACGGCAGACAAGCTGGGCAGGCTCGGTATTGTCGACTGCTCGCATTTGCGCGAATGGGACAAGTTGGCGCTGGTGCGGGAATTCGGCAGCTTTGGCGAGCGACTCTGGAGCCTGGCCCGTGGGATCGATGAGCGTCTGGTGCATAACGATAGTCGTCGACAGTCGATCAGTGTCGAAAACACCTATGACGAGGATCTGCCGGATCTGGTGAGCTGCCTGGATAAACTGCCCGAACTGCTGGAGACCTTGGCCGGACGCATGGCGCGGATCGACAGCAGTTATCGGCCGGGCAAGCCGTTCGTCAAAGTGAAATTCCATGACTTTACCCAGACCACGCTGGAGCAGGCCGGGGCAGGGCGGGATCTTCAGAGTTATCAGTTGTTGCTGACCCAGGCGTTCAATCGCGGCGGCAAGCCGGTGCGGTTGTTGGGGATCGGGGTCAGGCTGGAGGATTTGCGCGGTGGGTTTGAGCAGATGGAGTTGTTTGAGCGGTAGTGGCAGTTTTCGTGTAGCGGTGAATGTGAGGCCGCCTTCGCGAGCAGGCTCGCTCCCACATTTGCCCGCATCCTTTCTGATTAGAACGCGGTTCCTTGTGGGAGCGAGCCGGCTCCGGGCGGCGTTCCGACGAAGCTTTTGCTCTTAATTCGGCCCCGGATCCGCCACCAGTCGCCCGGCATCCCTGGTCAACGACTTGAGGAATTCGGTCTGTAACTCCGGATCGTTGCGAGTCAGCTCGATCAGGCTCTGCTCCAGCTCCGTGGCTTCTTCTTCCAGGCCCAATTCCGACAGACGCTTGACCCGGTGTACCCACTGGCTCACTTCGTCGTCTTCGAGGTCGTCGTAAATCAGCCCATGGGCTTCGAGCAGTTTGCCGCGCAATCCACTGCTGACCGCCAGGGACGAGTCGGAGTGCACGTCGTCCTGGGCGTCTGCGACAGTGATCAGCAGTCGGCTCAGATGATTGATGTCATGTTCGGCGAACGGGCTGTCCAACAAGTTCAGGCGCAAAATGCCGTTCTTGTCGGTGCTCAGTTGGAAGGTTTCCTTGCCGGCCTTGACCTCTACCGGGCGCTCGCTCCACGGCAGGCTCGAGTACTCGGTGCGCTTGTCCAGCTGGACTTCGTCGATACCGGCCAGGTTCTGTTGCGCACGACCATTGGACTGCGCGTTCATGAACGGGTTGAGCCCGTCGAAGCCGTAGCTGAACCAGTCCCGGGTGACACTGTCTGGAAGGTTGCCAAGGGCGAACACGTTGACCACGTTCGCGCCGACACCGCCCACCACCGCCACCGCGCCCAGCGGAATCTCGTAGACCTCCCGCCAGGGTTGGTACGGCGTGTAGCGATCATAGTGGCGCGTGACTTCGAATTCGGTGACTTCGAAGGTCTTCTGCTCGTGGATTTTCACCCGCCGTTGCGGCAGCTCAAGCACCTTGGGCTCGCCGACATCGATCTGCAGGCTGTGATCGAGCAATTTGCGCTCGACACGCTCCTCGTGCTCGCTGCGTTGCGACATGTGATTGGCACAGCCGCTGACCAGCAGGGCGCCGCACAAGGCGGCACCACTGAGGCCTAAGGTGTTTCGCTTGAACATGACTTCTCTATCTGGTGTCAGCGGCGGATACGGGCCTGGAGGAAAGACAGCACTTCAGCGACCGGCAGCGCTTGCGCCTCGGGCTCGGTGCGGCTCTTGTATTCCAGATTGCCATCGGCGAGGCCGCGGTCACTGACCACGATCCGGTGCGGAATGCCGATCAGCTCCATGTCCGCGAACTTGATGCCCGGGCTGGTTTTCTTGTCACGGTCGTCCAGCAGCACTTCGAAGCCGGCTGCAGTCAGTTCTGCATACAGTTTGTCGGTGGCTTCGCGAACCTGTTCGGTTTCGTAGCGCAGCGGTACCAGGGCGACCTGGAAGGGGGCCAGGGTGTCGCTCCAGATAATGCCGTTTGCATCGTTGTTCTGTTCGATGGCCGCAGCCACCACGCGAGACACGCCAATGCCGTAGCAGCCCATTTCCAGGGTGACCGGCTTGCCGTTTTCGCCCAGCACTTCGCACTTCATCGCTTTGCTGTACTTGTTGCCCAGCTGGAAAATGTGCCCGACTTCAATGCCGCGCTTAATTTCCAGGGCGCCCTTGCCATCCGCACTTGGATCGCCGGCCACGACGTTGCGCAGGTCGGCCACGGTCGGTACCGGCAGGTCACGCTCCCAGTTCACGCCGAAGTAGTGCTTGTCGTCGATGTTGGCGCCGATGCCGAAGTCGCTCATCAGCTCGACGGAACGGTCGATGATGATCGGCAGCGGCAGGTTCAGCGGGCCAAGGGACCCGGCACCGGCGCCAATGGCGTCGCGCAGTTCGGCTTCGGACGCCATCACCAGCGGGCTGGCAACGCCTGGCTGGTTGGCGGCCTTGATTTCGTTCAGCTCGTGGTCGCCACGGATGATCAGGGCAATCAGCTTGCCCGGCTCTTCAGCGTGGACTACCAGGGTCTTGATGGTCTTCTCGATCGGCAGATTGAAGCCTTCGACCAGTTGCGCGATGGTCTTGGCGTTCGGCGTGTCGACCAGGCGCAGCTCTTCGGCAGGTGCGGCACGGGACGTTTCCCGTGGCACGGCTTCGGCTTTCTCGATGTTTGCCGCGTAGTCGGAGCCGTTGCAGAAGACGATATCGTCTTCACCGGATTCGGCCAGCACGTGGAACTCGTGGGAACCGGCGCCGCCAATGGAACCGTTGTCGGCTTCAACCGCACGGAACTTCAGGCCCAGGCGGGTGAAGACATTGCAGTACGCCTGGTACATGCGATCGTAAGTGACCTGCAACGAAGGCTGGTCGGCATGGAAGGAGTAGGCGTCCTTCATGATGAATTCGCGGCCGCGCATCAGGCCGAAGCGTGGGCGGATTTCGTCACGGAATTTGGTCTGGATCTGATACAGGTTGATCGGCAGCTGCTTGTAGCTGCTCAACTCGTTGCGCATCAGGTCGGTGATCACTTCTTCGTGGGTCGGGCCGGCGCAGAAGTCGCGACCATGGCGATCCTTGAAGCGCAGCAATTCCGGGCCGTATTCTTCCCAGCGACCCGATTCCTGCCACAGCTCAGCCGGTTGTGTGCTCGGCATCAACACTTCAAGAGAGCCCGCGGCGTTCATTTCTTCACGAACGATGGCTTCGACCTTGCGCATCACTCGCAAGCCCATCGGCAGCCAGGTGTACAGGCCCGAGGCGAGTTTGCGGATCATGCCGGCGCGCAGCATCAGCTGATGGCTGATGACTACGGCATCGGAAGGCGTTTCTTTCTGTGTGGCGAGCAAAAATTGACTGGTGCGCATGGTTGGCCGTTGTCGGTTGCTGATGACGAGAAATGACGGGGCATTGTACGGGTGAGATCTGCTGGCGTACAGGCGTGCGGTCGGCGGGGTGGCAGAAGGGCGCAATCGTCGGCCCTTCTGCGATCTTGCTGTGTTCGGCGCTTACGATTCTTCCGCGACCTGGGTCGGGACCGGCTCCGGCGTCGGTGTCGGACCGGCGCGGCGGTTCTCCTGGTACCAGTGCACGGCGATCAATACCAGGGTCGGAACACCCAGGAGTGCGGTGATCAGGAAGAAGTTGTGATAACCGAATTTCTCCACCATCACCCCTGAATAGCCACCGATCAGGCGTGGCAGCAGCAGCATGATCGAACTGAGGAGTGCGTACTGGGTGGCGGAGAATTTGAGGTTGGTGAGGCTCGACAGGTAGGCGACGAACGCCGAAGTCGCCAGGCCCGAGCTGAAGTTGTCCAGGGAGATGGTGCCGATCAGCATGTTCAGGTTGGCGCCCATGTCGGCGAGCATCAGGAACAGCAGGTTGGTGCCGGCCGACGTGATGCCGCCGATGAACAGGATCGGCAGGATGCCGAAACGCACGATCAGCAGGCCGCCCATGCCGGCGCCGACCAGGGTCATGATCAGGCCGAAGATTTTGCTGACGCTGGCAATCTGATCCTTGGTGAAGCCCTGGTCGATGTAGAACACGTTGGCCATCACGCCCATGACCGTATCGGACATCCGGTAGGTGGCGATCAGCCCGAGCAGCAGCAGCGCCTGCCAGCGGTAGCGCAGGATGAAGTCGTTGACCGGCGTCAGCACCGGTGCCAGGCCGCGGCGGCCCATGGCTGACAGGCACAGTGCGGTCAGTGTGATGTAGAGGATTGCCCGCAGGAAGGCGCGGTCTTCGAGCAGCAGGTCGAGCAGGCTCTCGCCCTGGAACAGCACGCTGGCGAAGTCGGTGTTGTAGAGCTGGGTGAACATGGCCGGTACGGACACCAGCAGTACGATCAGCACGAAGACCGAGGCCAGTTGATGCACAAAGCTGTAGCGCCCGGCTTGCAGTTGGGTGCGCAGGGGCACCGGCGGTTCGCGCATGAAAAAGGAGGTCAGCAGCGCCGGGACCATCAACACGCCGAACAGTATGTAGGTGCCGGCCCAGGCCGAATGCTGGTAATTGAAGCCGGTGGAGCCGAAGCCTTCGGCAAAGAACAGCGCGCCAGCGGTGGCCAGCAATGCGGCGATCCGGTAACCGGCCATGTAGCTGGCGGCCAGCGCTGCCTGGCGGCTGTCGTCGGCGATTTCCAGGCGATAGGCGTCGACCGCGATGTCTTGCGTGGCGGAGGCGAAGGCGACGACCACGGCGATAGCGATCAGCCAGGACAAGTGCTTTTGCGGGTCGCAGAAACCCATCCCGATCAGGCCGAGAATCACCAGTGCCTGGGAAAGCACCAGCCAGGAGCGTCGGCGACCGAGCTTGCCGAGCAACGGCAGGCGCCATTGATCGAGCAGCGGTGACCAGACCCATTTAAAGGCGTAGGCCAGACCGATCAAGCTTGCATAGCCGATGGTTTCGCGAGCCACACCGGCTTCACGCAGCCAGACCGAAAGTGTCGAAAACACCAGCATGTAAGGCAGGCCGGCGGCGAAACCAAGCAACAACAGTACAAGCGTTGAAGGGCTGGCATAGGCGGCGAGCGCGGCGCGCCAGGTTTTACGGGGCATGGGCTGGAGTCTGCCTCAAGAATTACGGAAACAAAGCGCGCACTCTAACCGCTGTGCTCTACCGGGCGCCAGCCATGGCGCTGAATATCAACACGATTATTCAGGATACTGACGCCTTCCATGCGCAAACGCGCGCGCTGTTCGTCCCCCGAAGGGCTGCCCACCGGCAGGCTGATGCGCCCGCCGGCACCGAGTACGCGATGCCAGGGTAATTTGCTGTCACCGGGCAGTTGGCTCAACGTTCGTCCGACCCAGCGGGCAACACGCCCCAGGCCCGCCAACTCTGCGAGTTGGCCATAACTCACGACTTTGCCCTCGGGCACCTGCGCCAGGGTCAGATAGAGCGCCGTGCGTCGGATTTGCGCCGGGCTTTCATTTTCAGCGGTCGAGTCGGTCACGTCCGGAGTTCCTGGGGAGGTTCGCATTACCGTCTGTAGAGTAATTCCTGAATCACCAATTGAGAAATGAACTCAATAGAAATAGTCGTGTCAGTCCTTGCTAGGGTTTTATTCCTACGGATCCACAGTCCTTTTCCTACGGATAATGCCGACTTTTTTTCGCAATCTTGAGCCTGTATTCGCTTATGGTGTCCAGAACCCTGCTGTGCCTCGCTGTCTTCACTGCTTCCACACCCTTGCTCGCCGATACCGTCTGGTTGAAGAACGGTGACAAGCTGAGCGGCAAGATCACCCTGTTCGACGGTGGTAAATTACTGATTCAGACCGAATACGCCGGTGCGGTCCCGATCGACTGGAAACAGGTCAAAACCCTGGAAAGCGATCAGCAGTTGCTGGTCAAACAGGATGCCTACACCGGCGAGAAGGCCAAGGCCCTGCATGCCGCGGAAGACGGCAAGGTGACCCTTGCCAACGGCGACGGTCCCAAGACCGTGGAACTGGCCAGTATCCAGCAGATGCTCAAGCCCAAGCCGGTGGTCGAAGATCTGGTGTGGAAGGGTAATGTCGACATGGCGCTGGATTATCAGCGGGCGGAAAAAGACACCGATGATTACGACGTCGACTTCAAGACCAGTGCCCGCCATGGCAGATGGCGCCACATCGCGGAAGGCGAGTACAACCGCGAATTCCAGGATGACGTGGTCACCACGGACAACTGGCGGGGCGAGTACTCCCTCGACCGCTTCCTGACCGACAAATGGTTCTGGCAGGGTCGTCTGGTCTACAAGCGTGACAAGGTCGAAGACCTTGCCCGTCAGCGCACCGTCGGTACCGGTCCCGGTTACCAGTTCTGGGATGACGAGCTGGGTGCATTCTCCCTGGGCTCGCTGCTCAACCGCACCGACTATGAATACAGCGATGGCGGCAAGGACAACTTCTACTCTGTTGCCATGAAGTGGGACTACAACCGCTACCTGGTCGGCAAGAAGGTGGAGTTCTTCACCAATGGCGAGGTGGGCAAGCCGCTGGGCAACGTGGCGGATTATGCGCTGGATGCCGAAGTCGGGCTGCGCTACAAGGTGACCGATTGGGCGTCGCTGAACCTGAAGGCCGAGAAGGACATCATCACCGGCAGCGATGAAGCTGACCTTAGCAAGACCCGCTATACCGCAGGGTTTGGCGTCACCTGGTAAACCTCGCTCCCTGTAGGAGCGAGCTTGCTCGCGAAGAACCCGAGGATGACGCGTTCATCCAGACAGCACGCGTTATCGTTAACGTCCTTCGCGAGCAAGCTTGCTCCTACAGGGCGGCGTGTTCATCCAGACTGCGCGCGTCATTGTTGACGTTCTTCGCGAGCAAGCTTCGATCAGGTTCATCGAGGCCGTTCGCGGACTTGCCGCGAAGGCGTCAGCCCAATCAATGAGATTGATCGGCAAAAACACACAGGCACAAAAAAGCCCCGCTTTTGAGGGCGGGGCTTTTTACTAAAGCAAGTACAAGTTAGATAACTTGAACTTCTTCAGCTTGCATGCCTTTCTGACCGCGGGTAGCGATGAAAGAAACCTGTTGGCCTTCTTTCAGGCTTTTGAAGCCGTCGGATTGGATAGCTTTGAAGTGAACGAACAGGTCGTCACCGGATTGTGGAGTGATGAAGCCGAAGCCTTTTTCATCGTTGAACCACTTAACGGTACCGGTTTGGCGATTAGACATGGTGTAACTCCTTGAACAAAGATAACTGCGACACAGGAAGAACCCTGGACGAGACTGAGTGCAAAGAGCAGGAAAAATTCTTGTAGATGGTTGGATCGAAATTCAACATATCGTGTAGAGATTCTCAGTGACACAAGCAGCACAGTGGCGCCACCTTAACCCTTTTTGCGGAACGTGCCAATGTTTCTTGCGAAGGTTTCTCTATTTTCGTGACTGACGGTGCAGTGCATGGCGGCTAAGTCCCGCAAATTAAGGGGCGGATGGCGAGAATTGTGCCTCGGACTTTGAACCCGGCGGCGCGCCCGGTAAGATGCCGGACAGAATTTTTCCACCTCGCTATTCAGGACACCCGCCATGAGCATCAAATCGGACAAGTGGATTCGCCGCATGGCGCAAGAGCACGGAATGATCGAACCTTTCGTCGAACGCCAGATCCGCGGCGAAGGCGCCGAGCGAGTGATTTCCTACGGTGTGTCGAGCTACGGCTACGATGTGCGTTGCGCCGATGAATTCAAAGTGTTCACCAATATCAATTCGGCGACCGTTGATCCGAAGAACTTCGACGAGAAGAGCTTTGTCGACGTCAAGAGCGACGTCTGCATCATCCCGCCGAACTCCTTCGCCCTGGCGCGCACCGTGGAATTTTTCCGTATCCCGCGAAACGTGCTGACCATCTGTCTGGGTAAAAGCACCTACGCCCGTTGCGGCATCATCGTCAACGTGACGCCGCTCGAGCCTGAGTGGGAAGGCCATGTGACCCTGGAATTCTCCAACACCACCACCTTGCCAGCGAAAATCTACGCCAATGAAGGTGTGGCGCAGATGCTGTTTTTCGAATCCGACGAAGAGTGCGAAGTCTCCTACAAGGACCGTGGCGGCAAGTATCAGGGCCAGCGCGGCGTCACTCTGCCACGCACCTGATTGGGTCCATCGGACGGTCAGCGGGAATTCTTGAGCGGGTAGACACTCTATTGGGTGTACTGCCCGGTTCGCGTACAGCGGACGAGGCCATTGCTCAGGAGTGTCCCATGAAGATCGATCCGCGAATAAGTGCCGAACTGGCAAGGCTTGAGCCCAATCAGGTTGGCGTGATGGCCTGGTCCCTGCTGGCACACCCGCCAATGATGGCAGGGGGCATCCCCGGCCAGCCTGATCCCGATACCCCCAACGAACAGCCGACAGAACCTGGCGAGCCCACCCTGCCGGATGAGCCGCCTCCCGCGCCTGTTGCTTGATCATTGGGGGCTAGCTTGCTCCGGGCGGCGTTCCGACGATGGTCGTCAACGATGACGCGGCAAGCCTGATACCCCGTGGGGAACTCGGGTTTTTCGCGAGCAAGCTCGCTCCTACAGGGTGGTCGTCAGCGATGATGGGGCAAGCCTGATACCCCGTGGGGGACTCGGGTTTTTCGCGAGCAAGCTCGCTCCTACAGGGTGGTCGTCAGCGATGATGTGTAAGCCTGACACCCTCGGCGGGTTCGGGTTTTTCGCGGGCAAGCTTGCGCCTACAGGCTGACTGGCCATATTTCGTTGTCGCCAATGACGAATATCCTGCAACTGTCATCCAGTTCTACCTGATAACCCCCGGTAAACGCGCCGAAGGCGGGTAATAGACTGATTTCATCTGCGAGCCTGAAGCAGGGCAGACGCAGACTTTGCCGTCCTCGACCTTTCAATCGGTAGACCGGGTGCACATGGCCGGCCAACACGTGCCGACTCATATGAGGGGTAGGCTCGTGTTGCAAGGCGAACGGCCCCAGCAGCAAAGGCTCGGGCACCACGCGAATGTTCAGTAACGCGGGCGGGTCTCCGGCGCGCTTGTCGTGGTTGCCACGGATCAGGGTCATTGGCAGGTCGCGGTGCTGTTCTCGCCACTCGAGTAAAGCGCTTAGCGTAGATTTTGCGTGAGAACCGGGACCGTGCAGAAAGTCCCCGAGAAAAATCAGCTGCCGACAGGGCAGGGCTGCCAGTAAGCCGTTCAATACGGCGATATTGCTGGCGGTGGTTCCCTGAGGTACCGGTTGGCCGAGGCTCCGATAAGCGGCAGCCTTGCCGAAATGCACATCGGCGATCAGCAAGGCCTGTTGCGCCGGCCAATAGACAGCCTTCTCCGGCAGCAACCAGAGTTCTTCACCCCCTAGGCGGACCGGATAGGGCGTATTCATCAGGCTTTCCCGGTTTCGGCAGATTTTTCGAGATCGCTGACCATGCGTCTGATGCGATCGGCGAGTTTTTCCGAACTCATGCTTTCGCGCATGCGCTCCACCAGTAAAGGAAACCCCAGGGGCGTCGGGCGTTTGAGCTGATGCAGGTCCAGTTTCAATCGATTGAGCTGCTCCAGGGTTTGTTCGAGACGACGAATATCCAGTTCCTCCCGCAGGACCTCCTCCCCGGCCTGGGTCAACAGCAGATTTCCAGCGTCGTATTGTTTGAATACTTCAAAGAACAAACTGCTCGACGCCTGCACCTGGCGCGTGCTTTTCGGCGCGCCGGGATAGCCGGCGAACACCAGTCCGGCGATGCGCGCGATTTCCCGAAAGCGGCGCAACGCCAATTCGCCTGCATTCAGGCTGGCGAGTACGTCCTTCAACAAATACTCAGGGCTCAACAGTTCAGGATCCAGATGCCTGGACCAATCGACGCAGGTGGCGCTGAGCAGTTCCAGGCCATAGTCGTTGACCGCTATCGAAAACGTGACGGCCAACCGTTGGCTGACTCGCCAGGCCAGCAGGCTCGCCAGCCCCAGATGCACCTGGCGTCCGGCAAACGGGTAGAGGAAGAGGTGCCAGCCTTCGCGGGATTTCAGCACTTCGGCCAGCAGAGTGGTCTCGGTGGGCAATCCGGACCAGCGTTGCTGTACCTCCAGTAGCGGGCGCAGGGCCTGCATTTCCGGGCCGATAAAGGTGCCTTGGGCCGCTGCACTGAAGCGCGCCACCACGGCGTGCGCCAACTCGCTGGACAACGGCATGCGCCCACCATTCCAGCGTGGCACCGCGGCTTTTTTCGTGGCGCTGCGTTTGACATAAGCGGTCATGTTTTCCACCCGGACCAACTCCAACAAGCGCCCGGCAAACAGAAAGCCGTCGCCGGGCTTGAGCCTGGCGATAAAGCCCTCTTCCACACTGCCCAACTGCTTGCCGCCGCCGCCCTTGCTCCAGAACTTCAGCTGGATGCTCGCATCACTGACGATGGTGCCGATGCTCATGCGATGCCGTCGGGCCAATCGCGCGTCCGTCACGCGCCACACACCGTGCTCATCCGGTTCTGCCCGGCGATAGTCCGGATAGGCCGTCAGGGAAAGCCCGCCGTGGCGGACGAAAGCCAGGGCCCAGGTCCAGTCCTCGGTTGTGAGGTCGCGATAAGCCCAAGCCCCGCGCACTTCCTGGTACAACTCATCGGGTAAAAAACCGCCGCCCAATGCCATGCTGACCAGGTGTTGAACCAGTACATCCAGCGGCTTGTGCGGCGACTCGCGGGGCTCGATCCGGCGCTGCGCCACCGCGTCCTGTGCCGCGGCGGCTTCGATCAATTCCAGACTGTGGGTGGGCACCAGCGTCACCCGCGACACCCGGCCCGGCGCATGACCGGAACGTCCCGCGCGCTGCATCAGCCGCGCCACGCCTTTGGCCGAGCCGATTTGCAGCACCCGCTCGACGGGCAGGAAGTCCACCCCAAGGTCCAGGCTGGAGGTGCAGACCACGGCTTTGAGCTGACCTTCCTTGAGCGCCCGCTCGACCCAGTCGCGGGTATCCCGGGACAGCGAGCTGTGATGCAGGGCGATCAACCCGGCCCAATCGGGGCGCGCCTCCAATATCGCCTGATACCAGATCTCCGATTGGGCACGGGTGTTGGTGAAAACCAGGCTGCTGGGGCTGGAATCGATCTCTGTAACAACCTGCGGCAACATTTTCAGCCCGATGTGCCCGGCCCACGGGAATCGCTCAATGGCGGGCGGCAGCAAAGTGTCGACCCGCAGCGCCTTGGATGTTTGCCCCTGCACGCTGATACCACCGCCTTGGGGGATGAGTACCTGTTCGGCATGGGCCTGATTGCCCAGGGTTGCGGAAACGCCCCAGACGATCAGCTGCGGATGCCAGTGGCGCAGGCGGGCGAGGGCCAATTGCAGTTGCACGCCGCGCTTGTTGCCGAGCAATTCGTGCCATTCGTCGACCACCACCATGCGCAAGGTCGACAGCGCGGTCTGCGCATCGGCGCGGGCCAGCATCAGGGTCAGGCTTTCCGGGGTGGTGATCAGCGTGGTGGGCAGGCGCCGGCTCTGCCGTGCTCGTTCGGCGCTGCCGGTATCACCGGTGCGCAGGCCGATGCTCCACGGGATCTGCAAGTCGTGCAGCGGCGCTTCCAGCGCGCGGGCGGTATCGGCAGCCAGGGCGCGCATGGGGGTTATCCACAGGACAGTCAGCGGTTCGGCTACCGGTTTGCGTTTGCGAGGTATATCCACAGAGGGCGCGGCGCGGGCGAAGCGCTGAAGTGCACCAAACCACAGGGCATAGGTTTTACCGGCACCGGTGCTGGCATGCAGCAAACCGGACTGTCCGTTCCTGACCGCAGTCCACACCTGTTTCTGAAAGGCAAACGGCTTCCAGCTGCGAGCGGTGAACCACTGTTTTGCGAAGTCAGGGGAGGTTCCCATGCCGGCCGTGTGCGCTCTGAAAGTCTTCTTTCAGTGACCACGGCGCAATGGGACAAGTTTAATTGCGCTGTTCTTGTGGGAGCGGGCTTGCTCGCGAAAGCGGTGTAACAGGCACATCGATGTTGAATGTGCCACCGCCTTCGCGAGCAAGCCCGCTCCCACAGGGAGGTTTCGTGTACCGTTACTTAAGGTTGCCGCTGAGGAACTGTCTGAGCCGCTCACTCTTCGGCTGGCCCAACACGTCTTCCGGCGCGCCTTCTTCCTCGACCAAACCCTGATGCAGAAACAGCACCTGGCTCGATACCTTGCGGGCAAAGCTCATTTCGTGGGTGACCATGATCATGGTCCGGCCTTCTTCGGCCAGGCCCTGGATCACCCTGAGCACTTCACCCACCAGCTCCGGGTCGAGTGCCGAGGTCGGTTCGTCGAACAGCATGACTTCCGGTTCCATGGCCAATGCGCGCGCAATCGCGACGCGTTGCTGCTGGCCGCCGGACAGAAATGCGGGGTATTGATCAGCCACGCGCGCCGCCAGCCCGACCTTGTCCAGATAACGCCGCGCGCGGTCTTCGGCTTCCTCTTTGCTGCAACCCAGCACCCGGCGTGGCGCCATGGTGATGTTTTCCAGGACCGTCATGTGGCTCCACAGGTTGAAATGCTGGAACACCATGGCCAGGCGGGTGCGGATCCGTTGCAGTTCATCGGCGTCGGCGACATGGATGCCGTGGCGGTCCTTGGCCATGCGGATGTTCTGGCCATCGAGGCTCATGGTGCCCTCGTTGGGTTGTTCAAGAAAATTGATACAGCGCAGAAACGTGCTTTTGCCCGAGCCGCTGGCGCCGATCAGGCTGATGACGTCGCCGGTATTGGCCTTGAGCGAAACGCCTTTGAGCACATGATGGTCGCCATAGCTCTTGTGCAGACCTTCGATGGTCAGTTTGTACATGGGGCATGCATCCTCAAGGCGAAAGTAGGTAGCCGCTGCGATAGGCTTCGGTGCCCGCGACGTGCGCGATCACCATGCCAGCAGTAGCCATGCGTCGCAGCGAGCGGGCGTACATCAGCCCGGCGGCGGCGCAATGAACGGGGGTGACACGGTCCAGGATCGGGTCAATGATTTCGGCAACCTGTTGTCCGGCTTCCAGGTACTCGCCCGGTAGCGCGGTAAACACCAGCAATCCGCCGACTGGAGTGGCCACCGGTTCGACGCCGGCCAGCGGTGTGGCCGGGTAGGGCAGTTCGGGCAGGGGCGCAGGCTCCCCGGCAATGGCGCCATAGTGAATCAGATAGTCCACCAGCGCCTGGCAGTCGAGGCTGGCCAGCGGGTGGTTGACGTCGCCCTGGCCACGCAGTTCGACGGTGACCGAAAAGCTCCCCAGCGGAATGTCGAAGTGTTCGCCAAAGCGCTCCTTGAGCTGCCACCAGAGCAGGGTGAAGCATTCATCGAACGACTGGCCGCCCGAATCGGTGGCCAGCAGACTGGCTTCGGCGCCAATGTAGCGGGCCAGCGGCTCGACCCGCGGCCAGGCCTCGGGTGTGGTGTAGAGGTGCGCGACCGCTTCGAAATCGCAATGCAGGTCCAGCACCATGTCGGCATCGCAGGCCAGCCTTTGCAGAATCAGGCGCTGGGATTGCAGTTGCGTGGCGGCGCCCTGGCGCGTCAGCGCCTCACGCAGGCTGCCGCGGATCAGTTCGAGGTTGCGCTGCGGATCGTCGCCGAGCTGGTCCTCGATCGCATTGCCGACTTCTTCGCTCAAATCGACGAACCAGCGGTTGAAGTTCTGCCCGCTTTCCAGTTCGTAGCGGCCCAGGGGCACATCCATCAGCACCTGTTCCAGCCCGACCGGATTGGCCACCGGCACCAACACGATTTCGCTGCGCAGGCGGCCGGCGGCTTCAAGTTCCGCCAGGCGCTGCTTGAGGTGCCAGGCCACCAGCATGCCGGGCATTTCATCGGCGTGCAGGGAGGCCTGGATGTAGATCTTGCCTTGGGCCGAGGTCGGGCCGAAGTGGAAGCTGTGAATCTGTCGTGCAGTCCCCGGCACCGGGGCCAGCAGGTCATGAATCTGGTGGCGCATTCTGTGTTTCCTGAAGCGAATGAGTCCTAGTGGGTCGGCCCGAGAAAGGCCAGCCATCGGCGTTCGGCGAGGCGGAACAGGCCGACCAGCGCAAAGGTGACGGTCAGGTAGATCAGCGCGGCGATGCCGAACGACTGGAAGGTCAGGAAGGTCGCCGAGTTGGCGTCCCGCGCGACTTTCAGCACATCCGGGATGGTCGCGGTGAACGCCACGGTGGTCGAGTGCAGCATCAGGATCACTTCGTTGCTGTAATAAGGCAACGAGCGACGCAGGGCCGACGGCATGATCACATAGGCATACAGCTTCCAGCCGGTCAGCCCGTAAGCCTTGGCCGCCTCGACCTCACCATGGGCCATGCTGCGAATCGCCCCGGCAAAAATCTCCGTGGTATAGGCGCAGGTGTTCAAGGCGAATGCGAGGATCGTGCAGTTCATCGCATCACGAAAGAACGCATCGAGTATTGGCTGCTCACGCACCGCGGCCAGGCTGTAGATACCGGTGTAGCAGATCAGCAGCTGGATATACAGCGGCGTACCGCGGAACAGGTAGGTGTAGAACTGCACCGGCAGACGGATGTAGAAGTGCGGTGAAACCCGGGCGATGGACAACGGGATCGACACCACGAAACCGATGAAGATCGAAGCGCTGAGCAGCCACATGGTCATGGCCAGGCCGGTGATGTTGTAGCCGTCGGTATAAAGAAAGGGTCTCCAGTATTCCTGCAAGAGTTCGATCATCGTACGGCCTCCCGGGTACCGGCGGCGTAGCGACGTTCAAGCCAGCGCAGGACGACATTGGAGGCGCTGGTGATCAGCAGGTAAATCAATGCGGCGAGCACCAGGAAGTAAAACAGTTGATAGGTGCTTTTACCGGCATCCTGGGCCGCCTTGACCAGGTCGGCGAGGCCGATGATCGAGACCAGCGCGGTGGCCTTGAGCATTACCATCCAGTTGTTGCCGATGCCGGGCAGGGCGAAACGCATCATTTGCGGGAACACCACGATTCGAAAACGCTGGCCGCGTTTGAGGCCATAGGCGGTGGCCGCTTCAACCTGGCCCCGGGGGACGGCGAGGATCGCGCCACGGAAGGTTTCGGTGAAATACGCGCCATAAATGAAGCCCAGGGTGATGACCCCGGCGCTGAACGGGTTGATCTCGATATATTCCCATTCCATGAAATCGGTAAAGGTCGTCAACCAGGTTTGCAGGCTGTAGAAGATCAGCAGCATCAGCACCAGGTCCGGCACGCCGCGGATCAGCGTGGTGTAGAGCTGGGCGGGGATGCGCACCAGCTTGACTTTTGACAGCTTGGCACTGGCCCCGAGCAGACCGAGCAACACGGCCAGCAACAGTGACAACACCGATAATTTGATGGTCATCCAGGTGCCTTCCATCAGCAACGGACCGAAGCCCTTGAGGCTGAAGGCTGAGAGCCCCAGATCCTGCAGTAGATTTTCGAACATAAATCAGCAACCTGATCGGATGAAAAAAGCGCCCATCGCGAGATGGGCGCCGGGCATTATTTGCCGCTGTACAGATTCAGATCGCCAAAGTGTTTCTTCTGAATGGTGGCGTAGGTGCCATCGTCGTGTAACGCTTTGATACCTTTATTCAAAAGCTCTTTGAGGTCTTTGTTACCTTTAGAGATACCGATAGCTGTTTTGGACGGCAGCAGTTCGCTGGCGACCGGCTTGCTGACTTCGTAGCCTTCGCCTTTTGGCGACTTCAAGAAGCCCAGTTCGGCTTGCAGCATGTCCTGGATCGCCGCGTCGAGGCGACCGGACATCAGGTCGGAATACACCTGATCCTGGTTCTGATAGGCCTGGGTTTTGACCCCGGCCTTGTCCAGCACGGCCTTGGCGTAGGCTTCCTGAATGGTGCCTTGCTCGTAGCCTACGGTCTTGCCCTTCAACGAAGCGACATCTTCGCTCAGGCCGGACCCTTTCTTGAACACGTAAGCGGTCGGACCGGAAAACAGCTCATCGGAGAAGTCGATGACTTTTTCGCGAGCCGGGGTGACGGTCATCGAAGAGATCACACCGTCGAATTTGTTGGCCTTCAGGCCCGGAATCATGCCGTCGAAATCGCTCTCGACCCATTTGCACTTGACCTTCAGCTCGGCGCAGATCGCGTTCCCCAGATCGATATCGAAGCCCACCAGGCTACCGTCGGCCGCTTTCGACTCGAACGGTGCATAGGAAGGGTCAACCCCAAAACGCAATTCCTTGTACTCCTTGGCCACGGCGGAGCCCGCAGCCATGCACAACGCCAGTGCAGAAAGGGTCAGCAATGCTTTTTTCATTATTCAATCCCTAAAAACCAATATGAGCGCTTGTGGCGCAGAATTATTGTTACTGGAAAGCGTAAGACCCTATGAAAGTAGCAATTTCCGAACCAGAGTCCCGAACAAGCGTTTAAAAGGTAGTACAAGAAATGACGGGGAGGGATTTATGCACGAAATTGGGCGCTGGAAAAAGACTGCACCGTTTTGGTTCGAATCGGCATAAATCCCCTGTGGGAGCGAGCCTGCTCGCGAAGAGGGGGAGTCAGTCAAATTAAATGGGTTTGAAAGACCGCTTTCGCGAGCAGGCTCGCCCCCACAAGAACACCGTCAGCCCAATAAATCCTGCAGGGTGCCAAGATTGTCAGCCTCCTCGACCGACTTGTCCTGCCGCCAGCGCAGCATCCGCGGAAACCGTACGGCGATCCCGCTCTTGTGCCTCTTCGAAAGGGCAATCCCCTCGAACCCCAGCTCGAACACCAGGCTCGGCTTCACACTGCTGACCGGTCCGAACTTCTCCACCGTGGTCTTGCGCACGATGCTGTCGACCTGGCGCATTTCTTCATCGGAGAGGCCCGAATAGGCCTTGGCAAACGGCACCAGCGTGCGTTCGCTGGCGCCGGGTGGGCCATCCCACACGGCGAAGGTGTAGTCGCTGTAAAGACTGGCTCGGCGGCCATGCCCCCGTTGCGCATAGATCAGGATCGCGTCGACGCTGAACGGGTCGACTTTCCATTTCCACCAGACGCCCATGTCCTTGGTCCGGCCGACGCCATAGAGTGCATCCCTGGCTTTGAGCATCATGCCCTCGACACCCAGGCTGCGGGACGCTTTCCGTTGTCGGGCGAGGTCGAACCAATCGTCACCGTTGAGCACCGGCGAGGGCATTAACACCGGGTTGGCGCAGGTGGCAATCACCTGATCCAGCTGAGTGCGACGTTGGCTTTGGGTCTGGTTGCGCCAGTCTTCGCCTTGCCATTCCAGCAAGTCGTAGCCGAGTATCACCACCGGCACCTCGTCGAGGATTTTCTTGCCCAGGATCTTGCGGCCAATGCGCTGCTGCAGCAGGGCAAAGGGTTGCACCGCGGGCGCGGCGGGTGCTTGTGGATCGAAGGCATCCTCGGTGTCCGGTCGAACGGTTTTCCAGGCAACGATTTCGCCGTCGATCACGGTGCCGTCAGGCAGGCAGTGAACCAGGCTGTTCAGTTCGGGGAAACGCTCGGTCACCAGTTCTTCGCCGCGCGACCAGATCCACAGGCGTCCTTCGCGCTTGACTACTTGGGCGCGAATGCCGTCCCACTTCCATTCCACTTGCCAGTGGCTGGCGGGGCCGAGCAGGGCTTCAAACTGTTCGACCGGCTGTGACAGCGCATGGGCCAGAAAAAACGGATAGGGCTGGCCGCCCCGTTGGGCGTGCTCGTCGGAGGATTCGGCGGCAATCAGCTTCAAATAGCTGGCCGCGCTCGGACGATTGGACAGGTCGGTATAGCCCACCAGCCGCTGCGCCACGCGTTTGCTGTCGAGGTGCGCCATGGCCGCCAGGGCGCGCGTCACCAGCAGCTTGGAAACGCCGACGCGGAAACTGCCGGTGATCAGTTTGATACAGAGCATCAGGCTGGGGCGGTCCAGTTGTGACCAGAGCGCCGGAAGTCGTTCGGCGAGCACGTCCGGTGGTTCGCCGCGCAGTGGCAACAGCTTGTCTTCGATCCACACCGCCAAGCCATCCGTGGAACTGTGGGCTGCTTCTGGCAGTACCAGCGAAATGGTTTCCGCCAGATCGCCGACGGCCTGATAACTCTCCTCGAACAGCCACGTCGACAGGCCGGAAAACTTCACCGCCAGTTCGCGCAGGATACGCACCGGCACCAATTGCCGGGGGCGTCCGCCGGACAAAAAGTAAACCGCCCACGCCGCATCTCCTGGAGCAGCCTCAGCGAAATAACGTTGCATCGCCGCCAGTTTGGCGTTGCTCGACGTCGTGGCGTCGAGCTCGGCATACAACTGGGCGAAGGCCTTCATGTCGGCACCTCGGCGAGTGCCGGTTCGATGATCGGAGTTTCTTCCTCGTCGTCGCCGTACTCGGTGTTGAAACTCTGTGCGTCGAGTCCTTGCTCACGCAGATGGCGCACCAGTATGGCGACCGAGCCGTGGGTGACCATCACCCGTTCCGCGCCGGTTTGCTCGATGGCCCACAGCAGGCCGGGCCAGTCGGCGTGGTCGGACAAGACGAAGCCGCGGTCGACACCGCGCCGCCGACGTGTGCCGCGCAAACGCATCCAGCCACTGGCAAAGCCGTCGCTGTAGTCGCCGAAGCGTCGCATCCAGGTGCTGCCGCCAGCCGAAGGCGGGGCCAGCACCAACGCCTTGCGCATGATCGGGTCGCTCTTTTTCAGCTCGCCGGCGTAGATGGTTGGTGGAAGATAGACACCGCTCTCGCGATACACCCTGTTCAAGGGTTCTACCGCGCCGTGAACCAGAATGGGGCCGAGGCTGGCGTCAATTCCATGGAGGATGCGCTGCGCCTTGCCGAAGGAGTAGCAGAACAACACGCTGGCCTTGTCGGCGGCGGCATTGGCTTGCCACCACTGATTGATCTCGGCAAAGACCTGCGCCTGGGGCTGCCAGCGATAGATCGGCAGGCCAAAGGTCGATTCGGTGATGAAGGTGTCGCAGCGTACGGGTTCGAACGGTGCGCAGGTGCCGTCCGGCTCGATCTTGTAGTCCCCCGAGGCGACCCAGACTTCGCCACCGTATTCCAGGCGAACCTGGGCCGAACCGAGCACGTGCCCAGCGGGATGGAAACTCAAGGTCACGCCATGGTGAGCCAGTGGAACGCCGTAAGGCAGGGTTTGCAAATTGATATCGGCCCCCAGGCGAGTGCGCAGGATGCCTTCGCCGGGAGCCGCCGCCAGATAGTGCTGGTTGCCACCCTTGGCATGGTCGCCATGGGCGTGAGTAATCACCGCGCGTTCGACGGGGCGCCAGGGATCGATATAGAAATCTCCGGCGGGGCAGTACAGACCTTCGGGACGGGCGATAACAAGGTCCATGTTTGTTACCAAAAATGGAGGGATTTGTTAGCTATGAGGTGGGCGCGAGGCGAGAAGTTCTATCGGGATTCTTGGGACAAACGACATTCAACTGGGGGAGCGGGCTTGCTCGCGAAGAGCGCGTATCAGTCGACATTGCTGTTGAATGACACACCGCTTTCGCGAGCAAGCCCGCTCCCGCACAGGTCGCGGTGACGCTTATTTGCCCGGTGTCAGGGTCAACCGCTTGCTCCCATACACCTTGTCAAAGTTCTGCGGCTGCATCGGCAAGCTCATGTACTGGCGCTTGAGCCACGGATCGATGCTGTCCAGGTAGTTCGCACTCGCCGGGTTGCCGGACTGGCCTGTACCGTTTTGTCCCATCAGGGGTTCAGCCTGGCCGAAGTCGACGATCATGCGCATGGCCGGCGCCAGGGTGGTGTTGAAATCCTGGCCCCAGGTGAATGCCGCGGTGTTGAGCGTCGTGTGATCGCCGCCCGCCGCCAGCGGACCGCGCACGACCTGGCCACTGGCATTCTTCCATTCGTAGCGGTGCAGTTTGCCCCACTGCCAGGCTTTGTGATCGCCACCCAGCTGACTGTCACCGGCGCTGATAGCCGCCGCGAGGCTGCGAGCGAGGATCGCCGGTTTGTCTTCTTTTTGCGCCGTGCGAGTGTCATCCCAGAACGGGCTGTCCTCACGGCCCAGCAGGTGATCGGCCTGAGCTGCGTAGGACAACGTGCCGTTGGCGATAAAGGCTTTCCACGCCGGGCTGTTTTCCGGACCCAGTTCGTCGAGAAAGATCTGCCGGGTGCTTTCCTGGAGGAACAGTTCGTAGATCGCCGCGTCGGCGGAGACCGGACTGAGTTTGCCGTCGAACGCCATCAAGCGGGTGTGTGCCTCGCGAGCCTTGTCGCGGTCGGCAGCCGGCAATGCGTCGATGGCCTGCTTGAGCGGCTGGGCCATGCCCGGCGCGGCGAACACTTTCTTCAGCTTGGCGGCGAACGTAGTGCTCTGGTCATATTGCATGGCGATCAGGCTGCGGGTGTCATGTTTGCCCGCGCCAGCCAGTTCGGCCATGCGTTCGCCACGTTCCGGGGCCGACCAGGAATTGGACAGCTGCATGCCATAGCCATGGGGAATGACCCGCTGGTTGGCAGTGCCGAGCCAGCCTTGGGCCGGATCCTGATCGTAGGGGTGCAGCATCGGGTCGGCGTAACCGTCCCAGTCGTAACGGCCTTCCCAGCCCGGGGAGGGCAGCAGGCCTTCGCCTTCGCGACGGTTCGGGTAGCGACCGGTGACTTGCCAGCCAATGTTGCTGGCGTCGGCGAAGACCAGGTTCAGGGTCATGGCGCGGATTTCGCGGCTGGCATCCGACGCTTTTTCGACGTTCTGCGCCCGGGACAGGTCGAAAAACGCATCCAGGGTCTTGTCGTCGGTGAAGTTCGGCGTCTGCAAGGCCAGGCCGAAGCCGTTGGCCAGCGCGGCGCCCTGGGCACTGTTGAGCAGTGGGCCATGGCGAGTTTCGTAGACAGGTTCACGAATCGGCCGCTGGCCTTTGACGAAATAGGTTTCGTTGCGCACGATCGCCGGTTGCCATTTGCCACCAACTTCGTAGGAAAGTCCGTTGCCCTGGCGTTTGATTTTTTCCAGAAACAGGTCCTGGTTATCGCCCATGACCGACGTCATGCTCCAGGCCACCTTGCCGTTGAAACCGCCCAGCACCATGGGCAAGCCGGCGACGGTCGCACCGGAAGCCTGGTACTTCGGCGCGCGAATCTGCACGTAACTGAACAACGACGGCACGCCCAGCGGCCCATGGCTGTCGCTGGCCAGCAGGCTTTTACCGCTGCGGCTGCGTTGCGGGGCAATCGCCCAGTTGTTCGATGAAGTGGCGCCCAGCAGGTTCAGATCCGACAGTTGGCCGGTGGCTTTGTTGATTTGCGCCAGGCCCGGGATCTGCCCGTTGAGCTTGATGCCCTGAAGTTTCTCGGCTTCGGCCACCGGCAGTTTTTCATCGGGCGCGGACGGAGTCAGCCACGCCAGTTTGTCGGTGCTGACGGTCTGGGCCAGCATCAGCGAGGAAATTTCTTCCGGCAGGTTGGCCGATTGACTGAAATTGAGCAGGCAGAAAATCAGCGCCGAGTCTTCCGGTTTCCAGTATTCAGGCTTGTAGCCGGTGGCGGCGAGGTCCGCCGGCAGCTTGTCCTGGAAGCGGAACAGGTAAGCGTTGACGCCACGAGCATAGACCTCGAAAAAGCGCTTGAGGCGCGGCGACGACGCTTTATACAGCTCGCCCGCGCTCTTTTTCAGGTTGACCGCACGCATGTAGCGGTCGGCGTCGAGCAGGTCCGAACCGGACATCTCCGATAGACGGCCCTGTGCCAGCAGGCGCAAGGTCACCATTTGCGCGATGCGGTCCGTGGCGTGCACGTAGCCGAGGGCGAACAGCGTGTCGTGGAAGTTGCTGCTTTCGATCAACGGCACGCCCATGGCATTGCGCCGCACCGAAACGTTCTGCGCCAGGCCTTTGAGCGGCTGTACACCGGTGGCTGGCGGAAGGGTGTCCTGGGTGTTCCAGGTCTGACAACCGGTCAGGCTCAAAACACCGGCCACTGCTGCGGCAACGCCGAACCGGGGAAGAAAATGTGTGAGGGCTGGCGAGGCCATGGCAAAGCTCCTGCGGGGGTAGCGTCAGTAAAGGCGCTACGTTAGTGAGCAGGAGGTGGGCGCGCAAGCGGGGGGTAAGGTTATTTCAGGATTTGGAGTGAGTTGCTCGCGATGGCGCCGCGGTTTTGTCAGAAAGGGCGCGTTATCGTTGACCACCATCGCGGGCAAGTCGGGTCGTCGCATCGCTCGCTCCTACAGGGGGTATGTCGTTCACAGGACCCCTGTGGGAGCGGGCTTGCTCGCGAAGGCGATTCAACAGGCGAAGAAAATCTTCGCCAGAAGCCTCAGGCCCCGTGGCACTTCTTGAATTTCTTGCCGTTGCCGCATGGGCACGGGTCGTTGCGGCCGACGTCTTTCAGGGCGTTGCGCACCGGTTCCTGGTGGGCGTGGCCGCAGTTCGGGCCGTGGACATGGCCTTGGTCGTGATCATGGTGCTCGTGATGGTCATGATCGTGGTTGCAGTCAGGGCCATGGACATGAGGTTGCTGGGTCATCGAGGTTGCTCCGGAATTAAATCGGCGGGGATTATCACGCCATTGCGCGCAAGGTGCACGTAGTGCGCGATGAATAAACCGGTTTCCATTTCGCCTTCCAGACGGTAGGGGATGGGCTGATCGGGTTTCTTCAGCAGTTTCACCAGATCCCGGACCTTGGGCCACAGGTTGGTGCGAACCGGTACCTTGAAGTACGCACTGCGCTTGGGACCGACCGTAAACCAGTGTTCGTGCTCGCCTTCGGTCAGCAGCATGTCGCCCAGGTGGATGCGATATTCGAGGCCGCGCACTGTCAGGTCGCTGTCGTTGGGGTTGTCGACGCGAAAGTAGAGGAGGAATCGTTGCTGCATCAGCTTGGCCTGGACGACTTCGACCTTGACCAGATGCACCTGCGGCTCTGGCAGATCGTCGCCGAACCAGGACGCGCAGCCGCCAAGCCCCAGACACAGGAGCAGGGCGAGCAGATGCAATGCGAGCCGGCGGGTGATCATGGTCGAATTTCTCCCTTGAACACCAGTTTAGTCTTTAAAAGATCGCAGCCTTCGGCAGTACGCCGACCAAATGCAGGAGCTGTCGAAGGCCGTCGGCTTTTGACCTCACTTCACGCGGCGAAATACCCCGCGCAGCACTTCTTGAATTTCTGCCCGCTGGCGCATGGGCAGGCATCGTTGCGCCCGGCCTTGAGTGGCACGGTGGGATCGATGAAGTACCAGCGGCCGGCGTTCTGCACGAACGATGAGCGTTCGCGGTGGCTGTGTTCGCCGCCGCCGTCGTGCCAGCGCGCCGTGAAAGTGACGAATGCGTGTTCCGGCTGACCGCCGAGGACCTCGGAACTCTCTACTTCCAGGCCCAGCCAGGTGCTTTGGGCGCTCCAGTCGCTGATGGACTGCCGGTCCAGGCCTGGCTGTTGCGCAGGCAAGGTGGTCGTCACCAGATAATCGATCAGGCCCAGCACATAAGCGCTGTAGCGCGAACGCATCAAGGCTTCGGCACAAGGCGCCGGATGCCCGGCATGGTAATGACCGCAGCAGGCGTCCAGCAGGGTGCCGCTGCCGCAAGGGCAAATGGATGTACTCATTGCGTTACCACCAATATTTCCCGAAGTTTTCCGGATTGGCCCAGAACCGCGAATTGAGCCAGTCGGGTACTTGTTTATAGTCAAGCAGATCGTAGGTAAACAGTGTCAGCACCTGCTCGTCGCGCTGGAAGCGTTCGCTGGCTTGCAGGGCTAAAGAGAAGAAGTCGGTTTCTTGCCAGCCACTGGCCGGCAAGTCCGCCAGCACCGCGATGCGGCTGGCGTTGAGGTTGCGAATCCCGCCCAACAGGTTCAGGCCGTCGCGTTTAGGCAAATGTTCCAGGCAATCGACCACCAGCGCCAGGTCGAACCGGCGTGCCGCCAGTTCAGCCGGCAACGGCCCGGGTGCCGCGTGGGCCACGCAGGTGTCCGGATGGGCGAGCTTGAAGGCTTCAAGCGCGGGGAATTGGCTGGCACCAATCAGCAACAGGCGCAGCGGGGCGTAACGATCGAGCAAAGCGGCCAGCGCTTGCTGGGGCGTGCGCGGAGAATAACCTGCAATCATCGAAGATCCTCAATCAGAGCGCCAAGACTAGCCTGCCCACAGGTCCAGATATAGAGCTGTATCAGGTTAAAAGTGCCGATCAGCCGGGAAACACAGGACGAAACGGCAATAGCCTATTGTTGGCGGAGATTAAAACTCGGGTCTTTACTCCCTAGAATCGGTTTCAAGCCGATCCCTCAGGAGAAAACTAGATGAGCATAGTTCGGACAGCATTACCCTTGGTTCTGCTAACCAGTGTGTTGACTGGTTGTGCAGGTTTGCAGAAAACCGACTGGCCGACCTGTGCGGCAGTCGGCGGTGTCGTGGGTGCGGGGCTCGGCGCAACCGAGAGTTCGGCATGGGCAGGGTATGGCGCGCTGCTGATCGGCGGCACGGCTGCGGCCTATTGCTGGGTTCACGGCGATGGCGACGAAGACGGCGATGGTGTGCCGGATAGCCGCGACAAGTGCCCGGGTACGCCTCGAGGCGTACAGGTCGATGCCGATGGTTGCCCGCCACCGGTGCCTGCGCCAGTGGTCGAAGAGGCTGTGGTGGTCAAGGAAGAAGTCATCGTCATCCGCGATGTTCATTTCCAGTTCGACAAAGCCACACTGACCCCTTCGGATAAGGATGTACTCAACATCATCGCCACCCGCCTGAAACAGGAGGCCAGTACCGCCCAGTTGACCGTGACCGGTCACACCGACAGCGTGGGCAGTGACGCTTATAACCAGAAACTGTCGGATCGTCGCGCGCACTCGGTGGTCGAATACCTGATTTCCCAGGGTGTACCACGCAGCAGCTTTGTGTCCGTGACGGGTGCCGGTGAAAGCCAGCCGGTTGCCGACAACAAAACCGCTGACGGTCGTGCGTCGAACCGTCGCACCGAAATCAAAATCAACCGCTAGGCCCCTCGCATTGCGCGGCTTGTGCAGTCGCGGATGCGGGTCTTTACTCCTGTGTAACCGGCATCGGCCGGTAACACAGGAGCTTTCACCATGAGTGTTCTCACAAGGACCGTCTTGCCGGTTCTGCTGCTTGGCAGTCTGTTGACCGGTTGCGCTACTCACAGCGATGGCACCGCCCCCTTGAATCAACGAACCTGGCCGATCTGCAGCGTCGTCGGCGGGCTGGTCGGCGGGGGCCTGGGCGCTTTGCAAAGTAGCGGTTGGGCGGCTGGTGGAGCGGCGCTCGGTATCTTGACCGGTGGTTTGATCTGTTTCGCCCAGGATGGCGACGAAGATGACGACGGCGTCTTCGATCGTCGTGATCGCTGTCCTGACACCCCCGCCGACACTCCCGTCGAGCATCACGGGTGTCCGTTGCCACAGTATCCGGTCAGCGTGAAACCCGTTGAACCGGTACGCGCCGAAGTCATCGTCCTCAGAGACGACGTGCTGTTTGCCTTCAACAAGTCCGACCTGACCCCTTCGGCGCAAAGCAAGCTGGATTCGCTGATGAGCAAACTGCAAGGCGCCGATGTGGTGAGCATCAAGGTGATCGGTCATACCGACAGCAAAGGCTCGGACGCCTACAACCAGGCACTCTCTGAACGGCGGGCCAGCGCCGTGGCGGACTATCTGTTGAGCCGGGGCCTGGCGGCGAACAAACTCACCAGCGAAGGCCGCGGGGAGCTCGAGCCGGTGGCCGATAACGAAACAGACGCGGGGCGTGAGCAAAACCGTCGCGTGGAGTTGCACATCAATCGCTGAGGCCCGTCATAGAGCCGTCGGACAGACATCTTGGTAGGTCCGGCGGCCATTGGGCACCTTCCGGAAGAATTTGCACATTGCCCTCTGGCTTATCCCGTGTGGAAGCCGTTACTGTGCGTGCAAAGAATAATTCTCACGGAGGGAGCGTATGAAGGTGTTCTGGTGGCTGGGGAAGCTGTTGACCCTGCTGTTCTGGTTGGTGGTGCTGGTCAACCTGCTCATGCCGTTTATCAATCCGCTGCATTTACTGGTCAATATGGCTGGTACCCTATTGGCAGGCCTTCATCTGCTTGAGGCGGTATTTTGCTTTCGCAGCCTCAGAGGCCGCCCCCACCCATGGCTTGATCGCCTGAAAATCCTCTTCTTCGGCGTTTTCCACCTGCAAACCATTCCGGCTCCCACCGTATCGAAGGCTTCCCATGCGTAAACTCTGTCTGCTCGCCGCACTCGTCAGTCCATTGGCCTGCGCACAGGTGGTAAGCGTTGAAACCAACTCGCTGATGCGTTTGCCCAATACCGCCAGCACCTTGCATCTGGAACGCCTGGAAGTGGCGGATTACGGCACCTTGTTGATTCCTTCAAACGTGACCGAAGTGTCCGTCGACCAGTTGCACATGGGGCGTGAAGCGCGGATCGCGATCGTACCCAGCGAACAGGCCCTGGCGCTGAAGGTCAGTCGTGCGCAATTGTCCGAAGGCAGTCAGATCACCGCTCGCGGTGCGCCGGGAACCTACCTCAAGGCTGCCCGTTCCGGGCGCAACCTGACGTTGCAGATCAAGGCACTGAATGCGCCACAATTGTCGGTGGACGCGCGCGGTGGTGCGGGTGCACCGGGTTTTGTCGGTCTCGATGGGGCCAACGGACAGGCGCCGGGTTGCACCTGGGGCCAGGCCGGTCGCGGAGCCGATGGCAGCAATGGCAGCGACGGCCAGCCGGGAGCGTCGGGGGCGTTGGTCCGGCTGGAAGTGCCGCGCGATTACCCGATAGAACAGATCAAGGTCCAGGTCGCCGGCGGCATCGGTGGGCTGGCCGGCCCTGGCGGCAAGCCGGGGGCGGGTGGCAAGGCCAAGGGCTGTTTCGTATACAAGGCCGATGGCGGTAAGAGCGGGCGCCCTGGCGATGACGGCCAGCCGGGGCCTGCGGGTGCGGAAGGTTCGGTGACTGTTCAGCGGTTGTAATCCATTCCTGAGATATGTGTCGTTTGATCGATTGTCTTCGCGGGCAAGCCTCGCTCCTACGGGTTTGTGTCGTTCGCAATGTCTTGCACGACTCAAACCCTGTAGGAGCGAGGCTTGCCCGCGAAGGCGTCAGTCCAGCCGCCTCAAAACATAGGCCTGGCCGCAGCCACTGCCACCAGCACCAACCCAACCAACAGATTAATCCCCACCAACCTGCGAATCCTCCCCAGCACCGCCGCCCCCGTCGGCCAGTCCTGCGCCGTCACCGCCATGCGCAATTCCGGCAACAACAACGCCTGGATCCGGATAAACAGCGCAGTCATCACCACATACAACCCCATCATCACCTGCACATACCGCGGCGCGGTTTCAAAACCGGCGTACTGCATATGAATCATGCCCACGCCGCTGATCGGCAGAAGTACCACCGCCACCCAGACCCAGCGGAAAAAACCCTGAAACACTTCTACCCACAGCTTCAACCGGGCAGGCCCCTCCAGCGCCTTCATCGCCGCCGGGCGCAAGACCATCCAGGCGAAAAACATGCCGCCGACCCATACCAGGGCGGACAGGACATGCAGGGTATAAACGATGCCAAAAGGTGTCATTGAGGTACTCCGTTCTGCGCGGGATTAATTAGCGGGGTATGATAGCGACCGAACCGAACCACTGAAAATTTATCCAGCGTTTTTTGCGCCCGACAATCCATGATCAGCACCGAACTCAAAACCACGATCCAGGGCGCCTACTCGCGTTTTCTCGAAGCCAAGAGCCTCAAGCCGCGCTACGGACAACGCCTGATGATCGCCGAAATTGCCAAGGTCCTCGGTGCCATCGACACCGACGACGAAGGCCGGCGCAGTGGCGACCCCGCGATTGTCGCGGTGGAAGCTGGCACCGGTACCGGTAAAACCGTGGCCTACAGCCTCGCGGCCATCCCCACGGCGAAGGCCGCCGGCAAGCGCCTGGTGATTGCCACGGCCACCGTGGCCCTGCAAGAGCAGATCGTCTACAAGGACCTGCCCGACCTGATGCGCAACAGCGGGCTGAACTTCAGCTTTGCCCTGGCCAAGGGGCGGGGGCGCTACATGTGCCTGTCCAAGCTCGACATGTTGCTCCAGGAAGGCCACGCACAAACCGCCACGGCGCAGCTGTTCGAAGAAGACGGCTTCAAGATCGAGGTCGACGAGGCCAGCCAGAAGCTGTTCACCAGCATGATCGAGAAGCTCGCCGGCAATAAGTGGGACGGCGATCGCGACAGTTGGTCTACCGCCCTGGAAGACGCCGACTGGGCACGCCTGACCACCGACCATAGCCAGTGCACCAACCGCCATTGCCCGAACTTCGGCCAGTGCGCCTTTTACAAGGCCCGCGAAGGCATGGGCAAGGTCGACGTGATCGTCACCAACCACGACATGGTCCTGGCCGACCTGGCCCTCGGCGGCGGCGCGGTGCTGCCGGACCCGCGCGACACCATCTACGTGTTCGACGAAGGTCATCACCTGCCGGACAAGGCCATCGGCCACTTCGCCCATTACACGCGCCTGCGCTCCACCGCCGACTGGCTGGAAACCACCGCCAAGAACCTGACCAAATTACTGGCCCAACACCCGCTGCCGGGGGATCTGGGCAAGCTGATCGAACAGGTGCCGGAGCTGGCGCGGGAGATCAAGACCCAGCAGCAGTTCATGTTCACCGCCTGCGAGCAGGTCGCCGATTTCAAACCCGGCGAAGACGTCGAAGGCCGCGAGCGGCCGCGGCACCGTTTCGTCGGCGGGGTGATTCCCGAGCATATGCGCGAGATGGGCATCGAACTGAAGAAGGGCTTTGCCCGTCTGACCGACCTGTTCACTCGGCTTACCGAACTGCTCAAGGAAGGCATGGACGGCGAGGTCAACATCGGCATCGCCAGCAACCAGGCCGAAGAGTGGTATCCGCTGTTCGGCAGTCTGTTGTCCCGTTCTTCGGGCAACTGGGAGTTGTGGACCGCCTTCACCGTCGAAGACCCGGAAGACAACCCCCCCATGGCCCGTTGGCTGACCCTGGCTGAAAGCGGTTCGCTGTTCGACATCGAGGTCAACGCCAGCCCGATCCTCGCGGCGGAAATGCTCCGACGCAACCTGTGGAACGTGGCCTATGGCGCGCTGGTAACCTCGGCGACCCTGACCGCCCTCGGAACCTTCGATCGTTTCCGGATGCGCGCCGGCCTGCCGAAAAAAGCCGTCACCGCCGTAGTCCCGAGCCCGTTCCACCACGCCGATGCCGGTGTGCTGCGGGTACCGGACCTGAAGGCCGACCCGCGTGATGCGCCGGCCCACACCGCCGCGATCATTCGCGATCTGCCGCAATTGGTCGAAGGTTCCCGTGGCACCCTGGTGCTGTTCTCCTCGCGCAAACAGATGCAGGACGTATTCGACGGCCTGGATCGCGACTGGCGCAAGCAAGTGTTCATTCAAGGCAACCTGTCGAAACAGGAAACCCTGAACAAGCACAAGGCGCGGGTCGATGGCGGGGATTCCAGTGTGCTGTTCGGCCTGGCGAGTTTCGCCGAAGGGGTCGACTTGCCCGGTGCGTATTGCGAACACGTGGTGATTGCCAAGATTCCGTTCTCGGTGCCCGACGATCCGGTCGAAGCGGCGCTGGCGGAATGGATCGAAGCCCGTGGCGGCAATCCGTTCATGGAAATCTCCGTGCCGGATGCCTCGCTGAAACTGGTCCAGGCCTGCGGGCGTTTGCTGCGCACCGAAGAAGACCGCGGCACCATCACCTTGCTCGATCGGCGCCTGGTGACCCAGCGCTACGGCAAGGCGATCCTCAATGCGTTGCCGCCATTCCGTCGTGAAATTTCCTGAAACAGGGCTGGGCAATTTTGCCCAACCTGTTGTCTATCTCTCTACCATCGCTATTCCATTGGCCCATTGAAGGTCGTTAGGGAGAACTTCGTTCCTATGATTCGCCGTTCGTTGCCTGCTGTTTTTGTCCTGATGTTTGCAGCCCCTGTGCTGGCGGCCCCCGCCGGCCAACAGACGCTGTTCAACTTCGTGCGCCCCGCCGACGTGGTCCAGGTGGCGACTCAGGATGCCAGCCTGCCGCAAGCCAACGCCGAACAAACGGCTGAAGGCGAGGTGTTGCGCCGGGTGACGTTCAACCCGGCGGCGCAGCCAACCTTGCGCCTGAGCCCGCAAACCGGTGCCTGGGACTGGTCGCAGTCGGGTTTCATGAGCCTGCGGATTCAAAGCGCGATGAATTGGGCCGTGACCCTGCACGTGAAAATCCAGAGCAACGACGGCAAGACCCTGGTCAGCCGCGTCGATCTGCCGGCCGGCCCTGCGCAAACCTTGCTCGTGCCGCTGCAGCCGTTTACGCCATTGAGCCTGGGCATGAAAGCCGGGCCGCCGATGCCCATGACCTTTGACGGCCAGCGCGTATTGCTGGCCAGCAGCGCGGGTGAGCTGGAGCGCAGCCAGGTGGTGTCGGTGACCTTGTCGATGGATCAGCCGAAAGTCGCCCAGAGCATTCTGCTCGAGCGGTTCGGCGTGCAGGATGGCGAAGCGGTGACCAAAGCGGCTTATGGCGGCCTGGTGGACGCTTACGGGCAATCCACCCGCGGCAAATGGCCAGAGAAGATCGGCAACGACGAACAACTCAAAAGCGTCGCCGCCAAGGAACAGCAACAGCTGAAAACCTGGCTGGCCGAGCGTCAGAAGTCCTCGTTGGACAGGTTCGGAGGCAGGGAAAAAGGCCCGGTGTTCAAGGCCAGTGGCTTTTTCCGCACCGAAAAACGTGACGGGCGCTGGTACCTGGTGACCCCAGAAGGGCATCCGTTTTACTCGCTTGGGGTCAACACCGTGACTCCGGACGTCAATCGGACCTACATCGCCGGTCGCGAATGGATGTTCGAATCCCTGCCAAAACCCGATGAGCTGCTGGCCAGTCACTATGGCGAAGGCGACAACCGCGGAGGCAACGGTGCCGATCAGGGCCGTGGGTATAACGCCGGTCGCTGGTACGACTTCTATGGGGCCAACTTGCAGCGTGTGTATGGCGAACCTTGCGCCCTGGGCAGCGACACCAAGGCCGGTGTCGCCGAGGCGGCCAAGGCCGACGCGGTCGAGTCGACGGTCGACAAGGCCGCCGAGCAACCCGCCGCACCTGCAGCTGCCGAGTCCAAGGCCGGTGTCGCCGAAGCGACGAAGTCCGAGGCCGTTGCAGCAACGGTCGTACAAACCGCTGAACAGACAGCCGCCGAGCCGTGCAAGGCCGTGGTCGATGAAAAGCAATGGGCCAACCATGCGCTTGACCGCCTGCAGGCCTGGGGCTTCAACACCGTCGGTAACTGGAGTGCTCCGGTATTGGCCAACTCCGACCGGGTGCCCTATACCTTGCCGCTGTCGATCGTCGGTGATTACGCCAGTATCAGCACCGGCAGCGACTGGTGGGGCGGCATGCCCGACCCGTTCGATCCGCGGTTCGCCATGGCTACCGAACGTGCCGTCGCCATCGCTGCCCGCGACCATCGCGACGATCCGTGGCTGATCGGCTACTTCGCCGATAACGAACTGGCCTGGGCCGGTCCCGGCGACGACCCGAAGGCCCGTTACGCGCTGGCCTATGGCACCTTGAGAATGACCACCGACGTGCCGGCCAAACGCGCCTTCCTCAAGCAGCTGCGGGACAAATACCGCAACCAGGCGGGCCTGTCCAAAGCCTGGGGCATCGATTTGCCGGCCTGGGAACTGATGGAAGACCCGGGCTTCGTGCCGCCATTGCCGAGCGCTGAATACCCGGAAATCGAAGCTGATTTCAAATACTTCCAGAAGGTCTTCGCCGACACTTACTTCAAGACCATTTCCGATTCGCTGAAATGGCATGCGCCGAACCAGATGTTGCTGGGCGGCCGCTTCGCCATCAGCACCCCGGAAGCCGTGACCTCCTGCGCCCAGTATTGCGATGTGTTGAGTTTCAACATGTACACCCTGAAACCGCAGGACGGTTATGACTTCGCCGCGTTGCGCAGCCTGGACAAACCGGTGCTGATCACCGAATTCAACTTCGGCTCCGCCGATCGCGGCCCGTTCTGGGGTGGCGTGACGCAACTGGCCAAGGAAGAAGACCGTGGGCCGGCCTACGCGAACTTCCTCAAACAGGCGATGAGCGAGCCGTCGATTGTCGGGGTGCATTGGTTCCAGTACCTCGATCAACCGGTGACCGGGCGTCTGCAGGACGGTGAGAACGGTCACTTTGGCCTGGTGGGCATTACCGATCTGCCGTTCCAGGGATTTGTCGACAGTGTGCGCAAGAGCAACCTGGCGATCGTTGATCAATTGGGCAAAGAGGCCGGGAAGGCCAAGGCCGAGGAAAAGACGCCATGAATTGCTGATCTAGGCAAAGGCGACCAACCGCCGAGCCCGCCCCTGTTCCCAAAACCCTCAATGGCTGGAACAATGCGGGCCACTTTATAGTGCGTTTATCCAAGGGAGTTGCGGGTGCAGATTCAGGGTTATTACGATCTAAAGTTCGAAGCGGTGCGTGAGGCGTTCGCGGCGCTGTTCGACGATCCCCAGGAACGTGGCGCAGCGTTGTGCATCCAGATCGGCGGTGAAACCGTGGTCGATCTTTGGGCCGGCAGTGCCGACAAGGATGGCAGCGAAGCCTGGCACAGCGACACCATCGCCAACCTGTTCTCCTGCACCAAGACCTTTACCGCCGTCACCGCCCTGCAATTGGTGGCCGAAGGCAAGTTGCAACTGGACGCCCCGGTTGCCCGCTATTGGCCCGAGTTTGCTGCCGCCGGCAAAGGATCCGTGACCCTGCGCCAATTGCTCTGCCACCAGGCCGGTCTGCCGGCGCTGCGCGAACTGCTGGCACCCGAAGCGCTTTACGACTGGCAAACCATGGTCGATGCCCTGGCCGCCGAAACCCCGTGGTGGACGCTGGGTGAGGGTCATGGTTACGCCGCGATAACCTACGGCTGGCTGGTCGGCGAGTTACTGCGGCGTGCCGACGGCCGAGGGCCGGGCGAGGCCATCGTGGCGCGGGTTGCCAAGCCGTTAGGGTTGGATTTTCATGTCGGCCTGGCGGATCAAGAGTTTCACCGCGTGGCGCACATTGCCCGGGGCAAGGGCAGTGTCGGCGATGCCGCGGCCCAGCGCTTGCTGCAAGTGACGATGCGCGAGCCAACGGCCATGACCACGAGGGCGTTCACCAACCCGCCGTCGATCATGACCAGCACCAACAAGCCAGAGTGGCGTCGGATGCAGCAGCCGGCGGCCAATGGCCACGGCAATGCCCGCAGCCTGGCCGGGTTCTACGCCGGCTTGCTCGACGGCAGCCTGCTGGAAAGCGAGATGCTTGATGAGCTGACCCGCGAACACAGCCTCGGCGAAGACAAGACTTTACTGACCCGGACCCGTTTCGGCCTGGGTTGCATGCTGGATCAACCGGACGTCGCCAATGCGACCTACGGCCTTGGCCCTCGTGCCTTCGGCCATCCGGGCGCGGGCGGTTCCACCGGTTTTGCCGACCCTGAATACGACGTGGCCTTCGGTTTTGTGACAAATACCCTGGGGCCGTACGTCTTGATGGATCCACGGGCGCAAAAGCTGGCGCGGATACTGGCCACTTGTCTGTAAATCCTGCTCAAGGGTTCCAGGGCCGGAACCCAAAGGCCTTTATGTTTTCAAAGCGTCTGTTTATCCCGGGTCAATCCGGCCTGTTTTTTCATTACTTCATTTTGTGGAAATCCAATGTCATCCAATAAAACCCTCGCCTTGGCCCTGTGCTTCGCCATTACCGGTTGCGCACAAACTCCACAAAATGATTCGGATGGCAGCAGCTGGTGGCCGTTCGGTTCGTCCGACAAAGTCGCCAATAAAGAACCGGCTCCAGCAGCAGCCCCGGCTCCCCTCAAGCCTGCCGCGACTGCACCTGTCGCCAAGGCTGAAAGCGCCAGCCCATGGTACTGGCCGTTTGGCTCCGAAGAGGTGCTCGACAAGAAGCCGGAAGTAAAACCTGAAGCCAAACCGGTCGAAGTGGCCAAGGCTGAGGCCGCTGCCGGCGGCAAATGGTGGTGGCCGTTCGGTGGCAAGGAGCAAAGCACCGCCAAAGCCGTGCCAATGCCTGATCCGAAAGTCACCCAGGCCTGGCTCGACGATTACGAACCGCGTCTGCGCGCAGCCATCAAAGACAGCAATCTGCAGCTTGAGCGCCGTGAAAACGTTCTGGTGGTCACCGCGCCGGTAGAAGGCTCGTTCAACCCTGACCGTCCGGCCATGCTGCTGCCGGTGACGCTCGGTCCGTTCACCCGGGTTGCAAAAATTCTCGAAGTCGATCCAAAGACTGCCGTACTGGTGCTCGGTCACAGCGATACGTCAGGCGCCGCACCGGCCAACGTGAAGCTGAGTCAGGAGCGTGCCCAGTCCGTGGCCGCGATTTTCCGTCTCAGCGGTCTGCAACGTGATCGCCTGATGTTGCGTGGCATGGGCGGTGAAGCCCCGCGTGCTGCCAACGACAGCAATGAAGGTCGTGCCTTGAACCGTCGCGTGGAACTGCTGGTGACCCCGCAGAACACCATGGTGGCGCTGCTGAGCAAGTACAACATGCCGGCCCCGGCGCCAATACGCCTGGTCGCCGCTCAGGACGTCAAGCCAGTGGCCGCGCCGGTCACTCCTGCGCCAGCCGCGAAGAAAGCCGCTGTACCTGCTGCGAAGAAGGCGCCAGCCAAGAAAGCTGCCAAGGCTCCAGCCAAGAAAGCACCGGCTAAAACGCCGGCGAAAAAGACCGCGCCAGCCAAAGCCGCAGCCGCCGACAAGAAAGTCGCAGCTGCCGAAGCTGCAAAAAAGTGATCCGTTAACCAAAAGGAATGCGCCATGACCCAGGGCCTGGCTGATATGCGTCGCGACTACACCCGTGATGGCCTGACGGAGGCGCAAGCCCCGGCAGAGCCGTTCGCGCTGTTCCATCAGTGGTTCGCCGACGCGGTGAAAACCGAGCAGGCGCCGGTGGAAGCCAACGCCATGACCCTGGCCACCGTCGATCAGGACGGTCGGCCGCATTGCCGCATCCTGCTGCTCAAGGGACTGGACGAGCAGGGCTTCACCTTCTTCACCAACTACGACAGTGCCAAGGGCCAGCACCTGGCGGCGAACCCGTTCGCGGCCATGACCTTTTTCTGGCCGGCCCTGGAGCGCCAGGTGCGCATCGAGGGTCGGGTGGTGAAGGTAACGCCCGAGGAGTCCGATGCCTACTTTCAAGTCCGGCCGCTGGGCAGCCGGCTGGGTGCCTGGGCTTCACCGCAAAGTCGCGTGATTGCTGATCGTGACGAACTGCAAGCGCTGCTCAAGAACACCGAGCAACGCTTCAGCGACACCCAGCCTCACTGCCCCGAGCATTGGGGAGGTTATCGCCTGCTGCCTGAGCGCATCGAATTCTGGCAGGGCCGTCCGAGCCGCCTGCACGATCGCCTCAACTACCGTCTGGGCGCCAACTGGATTCTTGAACGTCTGGCACCCTGAGCAGTCTACCGAGCGGGATAGCCTGCCGCAGCGGCCTCCAGCCACTGGGGCAGGTCCCGACGCTTGATCTTCTGCGCCTGAGCGTTTGCCAATTGTTGCAGCATGAAGGCTTTCTTATGCTCATCGCTGCCAGCAAGGGCCAACGCCAGATCGCGGTCCATCCAGCGCTTGATCCGTACGTACAACCACCCATGGAAGTACAGGCCGGCGACAGTGGTGACGACAATGATGAAGTAATCCATGACAATCCTTGAGTCAGCGGGGCAGATCCCGGAATTTGCCGCTACTGTGTGGTGAGTTTGCGAGGGCGTCTGTACCGGAACTGAATGAAACCAATTTTATCCGGGCGATGCCGTGACAGGCGTCATGCTGCGGAGTTTAATGAATACCTGTCTTTTTGGAGTTAATGCTATGCGTAAGTCTGTTCTGTTGGTTGCTTCCTTTTCCACCATGGCGATGTTGCTCACTGGCTGCCAATCGAACCTGACCGGTGACTCCTATTCCCGTGACGAAGCGCGTCGTGTACAGACGATTCGCATGGGCACCATTGAAGCATTGCGTCCGGTAAAAATCGAAGGCACCAAGACCCCGATCGGCGGCGCAGCTGGCGCAGTTGTAGGCGGTGTCGGCGGTAGCGCCATCGGCGGCGGTCGCGGCAGTATCGTTGCAGCCGTCATCGGCGCAGTGGCGGGCGGTCTGCTCGGTTCCGCAACCGAAGAAGGCCTGACCCGCACCCAGGGCGTGGAAATCACCGTCCGTGAAGACGACGGCAGCATGCGCGCCTACGTGCAACAGGTTCAGGAAAACGAAGTGTTCCGTGTTGGCGAGCGTGTGCGGATTGCCACGGTGGATGGTACGAGCCGCGTTTCGCATTAAGCCGGACGAGGCAAAAGAAAACCCCGATCAGGTGACTGGTCGGGGTTTTTTTTCGGATGCAAGATTGGAGTGGCGGGTGATCTCATCTCCCCCTGTAGGAGCCAGCTTGCTAGCGATGGACGCCAACGATAACGCGTACTGCCTGAATGAATGCGTCGCTCAGGAGTCCATCGCGAGCAAGCTTGCTCCTACAGCGCGTGCTTGCGACTCGCCACTGCCGTCACCGCATACCCGATCACCGCCGCCAGAATCGAACCCGTCAGAATCCCCATCCGATCCATCCCGGCGTATTCACTGGCGCCCGGCACAAACGCCAGGGAGCCAACAAACAGACTCATGGTGAAACCGATGCCGCAGAGGATCGCCACGCCCAGTACCTGGCCCCAGTTGGCGCCTTGGGGCAGGGCGGCGATGCCGATTTTCACCGCCAGCCAGGTCAGGCCGAACACGCCGAGCATCTTGCCCAGGAGCAGGCCGACGGCGATGCCCATCGGCACGTCGTGGGTGAAGCTTTCGACGGTGACGCCGCTCAGGGACAGGCCGGCGTTGGCGAAGGCGAACAGCGGCAGGATGCCGTAGGCCACCCATGGATGCAGGGCATGCTCCAGGGTCAGCAGCGGCGAAGGTTCGGCATTGCGGGTGCGAAGCGGAATGCAGAAGGCCAGGGTCACGCCGGCCAGGGTGGCGTGGACGCCACTCTTGAGGACGCAGACCCACAGGATCAGGCCAATGATCATGTACGGCCCGAGCTTGACCACGCCCAGTCTGTTCATCGCGATCAGTGCCACGATGCAGGCGGCGGCAAGGCCCAGGGACAGGGTCGATAATGCGCCTGAATAGAAGATCGCGATGACGATGATGGCGCCAAGGTCATCGATGATCGCCAGGGTCATCAGGAACAGTTTCAGCGACACCGGCACCCGCTTGCCCAGCAGGGCGAGCACGCCGAGGGCGAAGGCGATGTCGGTGGCCATCGGAATGGCCCAGCCGCTGAGAGCTGGCGGGTTATCGCGGTTGAGAAACCAGTAGATCAGCGCCGGTACCACCATGCCGCCAATGGCGGCCGCGCCGGGCAAGACGATCTGTGACGGCTTGGACAGCTGGCCGTCGAGCACTTCGCGCTTCACTTCCAGGCCGATCAGCAGGAAGAACATGGCCATCAGACCGTCGTTGATCCACAGCAGCAAGGGCTTGGCGATTTTCAACGCGCCGATCTGGGCGACCACGGGGGTATCCAGCAGGCCGCTGTAGAGCCACGACAGCGCAGAGTTGTTGATGATCAAAGCCAGGGCTGCAGCGGCGATCAGTAACAGACCGCTGGCAGCTTCCAACTGAAAGAAACGCGTGAAAGTGCTACGCAGAGGCAAGGTCGCTCTCCATCGATTGGTTCAAAAGGTGGCACACCCTAACCCGTACCGTTAGTTGTTAAAACAAAAGTTATATTCTTTTTTGTTATATACCGTTACAACGGTAATGGCCGACTCGGAGCTGAGCCTAGCAGTTGCCGGGCGTATTGAACCTCAGCTGTATCTGTGCGTGATGTAGGATCTTTCCTAAGCTTGTCTGCTGAGCCTTGCACAAAGGCCGACTCGACGAGAAAACCACCATGAGCGACAACCGACAGTGGGCCCGCGAAGCCATCCGGATCATCGAAGCCGATTTCCAGCGCAGTGCCGATACCCACCTGATCCCCTTGCCGTTGCCGGGTTTTGCGGGCATCGAGTTGTATTTCAAGGACGAGTCCAGTCATCCCACCGGTAGCCTGAAACATCGGCTGGCCCGTTCCCTGTTCCTTTATGCGCTGTGTAACGGCTGGCTCAAACCCGGTGCGCCGGTGATCGAAGCGTCGAGTGGCTCGACGGCCATTTCGGAGGCGTATTTTGCTCGTTTGCTGGGCTTGCCGTTCATCGCGGTGATGCCCGCGACCACCTCCAAAGAGAAAATCGAGCAGATCGGGTTCTATGGCGGCAAGAGCCATCTGGTCGATGATCCGACGCAGATCTATGCCGAATCCGAACGTCTGGCCCGCGAGCAGGACGGGCATTTCATCGACCAGTTCACCTACGCCGAGCGCGCCACCGATTGGCGCGCCAACAACAATATCGCCGAATCGATCTTCCAGCAGATGCGTTTCGAACAGCATCCCGAACCGAGCTGGCTTATTTCCAGTCCCGGCACTGGCGGCACCACCGCGACCCTCGGGCGTTACGTGCGTTATCGCCAGCATTGCACCCGCGTGCTATGCGCCGATGCCGAGCGTTCGGTGTTTTTCGATTACTACCAGACGGGCGACGCCAGCCTGCGCCTGGATCATGGTTCGCGAATCGAGGGCATTGGTCGGCCCCGGGTGGAAGCGTCGTTCCTGCCCAAGGTGATCGACGCGATGGTCAAAGTGCCGGACGCCCTGTCCCTGGCGGCGATGCATTACCTGGCGCAGCACTTGGGGCGAAGAGTAGGCGGATCCAGCGGGACCAATCTGATCGGCGCATTGATGGCGGCTCAGCAGATGGTTGCAGCGGGCGAGACGGGGTCGATCGTGGCGATTTTGTGCGATGGCGGTGAGCGCTATGCGACCACCTATTACGATCAGGATTGGCTCAAGGCTCAGGGGTACGAATTGAGTGGTTTGATGGCCGCGGTGGCGGCTAGCGCCGAGCGCGGCGAACCGCTGCCGGACACTGTGCTGCGCGCCAATATCTAAGCTCGACACAACCCCCCTGTAGGAGCGAGGCTTGCCCGCGAAGAACGATGACGCGGTCTATCTGGAAGACCGCATTATCGTTCTTCGCGGGCAAGCCTCGCTCCCACGGGGAAATGTGTCGATCGTGGGTTTTTGGTCAGGCCTCGAGACCAAGGATATCGCGCGCTACCGCTTCCGCAATCCGAATCCCGTCCACACCCGCCGACAGAATCCCGCCCGCATAACCCGCGCCTTCACCCGCCGGAAAAAGGCCCTTCACGTTCAGGCTCTGCATCGACTCGTTACGGGTAATCCGCAGCGGCGACGAAGTGCGCGTTTCGATCCCGGTCAATATCGCGTCGTGCAGCGAATAACCACGGATCTGCTTCTCGAACGCCGGCAGGGCTTCGCGGATGGCTTCGATGGCAAATGCCGGCAACGCCAGCGCCAGATCACCCAGGGCAACCCCCGGCTTGTAGGACGGTTCAACACTGCCCAGCTCGGTGGACGGCTTGCCCGCGATAAAGTCGCCGACCAGTTGCGCCGGCGCTTCGTAGTTGCTGCCGCCCAGCACAAAGGCGTGGGATTCCAGGCGTTCCTGCAGCTCGATCCCGGCCAGCGGGCCGCCCGGATAATCGACTTCCGGGGTGATGCCGACGACGATCCCGGAGTTGGCGTTGCGCTCGTTACGCGAGTACTGGCTCATGCCGTTGGTGACCACGCGACCCGGCTCGGAGGTCGCCGCCACCACGGTGCCGCCCGGGCACATGCAGAAGCTGTAGACCGAACGTCCATTGCTGGCGTGGTGCACCAGTTTGTAGTCGGCGGCACCGAGTTTTGGGTGGCCGGCGTACTTGCCCAGGCGCGCGCGGTCGATCAGCGACTGCGGATGTTCGATGCGAAAGCCCACCGAGAATGGCTTGGCTTCCATGAACACGCCACGACCGTGGAGCATGCGGAAGGTGTCCCGGGCGCTGTGGCCCAAGGCCAAAATCACGTGTTTCGAATGAATTTGCTCGCCGCCGTTGAGTTCGACGCCGACCAGCTGACCGTCCTCGATCAAGACGTCGGTAACACGTTGCTGGAAGCGTACTTCGCCGCCCATGGCGCGAATCTGCTCACGCATGTTTTCCACCACGCCGGTCAAGCGGAACGTGCCGATATGCGGTTTGCTGACGTAAAGGATTTCTTCCGGTGCGCCGGCCTTGACGAACTCGTGCAGGACTTTGCGCCCGATGAATTTCGGGTCCTTGATCTGGCTGTAGAGCTTGCCATCGGAGAACGTCCCCGCGCCGCCTTCACCAAATTGCACGTTGGACTCCGGGTTGAGCACGCTCTTGCGCCACAGACCCCAGGTGTCCTTGGTGCGCTGACGCACTTCGGTGCCACGCTCGAGAATGATCGGCTTGAAGCCCATTTGTGCCAGCAGCAGCCCGGCGAAAATCCCGCACGGCCCGAAACCTACGACAATCGGGCGTTGCTGCAGGTCGGCCGGCGCCTGGCCGACCGCCTTGTAGCTGACATCCGGCGCCACGTTGACGTTACGGTCATCGGCGAACGTGTGCAGCAGCGCCGCCTCATCGCGAACGTTGAGGTCGATGGTGTAGATGAAGCACAGTTCGGAAGACTTTTTACGCGCATCGTAGCTGCGCTTGAACAAGGTGAAATCGAGCAGGTCATCACTGGCGATGCCCAGGCGCTGCACGATGGCAGGGCGCAGGTCTTCATCGGGATGGTCGATCGGCAGCTTGAGTTCAGTGATTCGTAACATGACGGGATCCGGTTCGCGGGGCGCACAACTGCGCCAAGGCGTATGAAACCGGCGATTATAAGCCCCAAAGGCGCATTCCCGTGAGGCTTAAACGATCAGTCGTCCCGGGATCCGCCGAAATACCCGCAGCCACGCTGAACCTTGCCGTCGATGCGCAGTTCGGCGCTCATGTGCTGGACACTGCCGGTGGTGCTGTCGACACAACGTTGTGGCGTGACCCACAGCTCGATGTGTTGGTTATTGGCTTCGGTGCTGAGGTTGAAGCGGCCATCGCCCAATTGTTCTTCAACGTACGGCACCGCCAATGGCTTTTGACCGACGCGGTCGATGATCATGCCTTTGGCGCTGACCCTGACGTTCCACTCAGGACCGTGGCCGGCAGCACGCAGGATCAACTTCTTGAAGTCTGGATCGTCACAGGCGGTGCCGGAACGCTCGACGCGGTAGAGCTGCTGCAGATCGAGCCGGTTATCGGCTCCATTGGCAACGATTCGGCCACGCACGTCGGCGAACAGCTTGCCCCGGGCATTGGCCAGGGTGGCGGCCTCTTGCAGGACGCTGGTGCCACCGGTGTCGTTGACCACGTAGCTGCGTTGTTCGTTGCATGGCACAAACAGCAGCTTGCCGTCGGCCGCCGTCAGTTGACCCTGCAGGCGGGTTTGTCCCGCCTGGGAAGCGCTTTCACGCGGTCCATCGAGTAATTGGCAGGCAGCGAACAGCGGAAGCAGGGCGACAAGGACTAAGGAACGGGCGACACGCATCTTTGGTTCTCCAGACAAGTGCCGACACGTTACTCAGCATGACCGCTCATCACAACCCCGCCGGCTCATGATTTGGGTGCATCGATCAACCTGTAGGAGCCGGCTTGCTGGCGATGGCGATCTTGAGGGCGCCATCGCCAGCAAGCCGGCTCCTACAGGTTGTGCTGGTTTAGCCGACGTGAAAAGTCTGGCCGGTCTGCAGGCCTTCGACGCTTTTGGCGTAGGCCAGCGCCACATCGGCTGCCGGAACCGGCTTATAGCCACGGAAGTACGGCGCGTACTTGCCCATGGCTTCGACCAGCACGTTCGGGCTCACCGAGTTGACGCGCAGGCCGCGCGGCAATTCGATCGCGGCGGCACGAACGAAACTGTCGATGGCGCCGTTGACCAGGGCTGCCGAGGCACCGCTGGCAATCGGGTCGTGGCTGAGCACGCCGGTGGTGAAGGTGAACGAGGCACCGTCATTGGCGAATTCACGGCCGATCAGCAACAGGTTGACCTGGCCCATCAGCTTGTCTTTCAGGCCCAGGGCAAAACTGTCTTCAGTCATTTCATTCAGTGCCGCGAAGGTCACGTTACCGGCGGCGCAAACCAGCGCATCGAACTTGCCGGTCTGTTCGAACAGTTGGCGGATCGAGGCGCTGTCACTGATATCCACATGGAAATCACCACTGCTGCGACCGATGCGGATGACCTCATGGCGCTCGGACAGCTCCTTGTCGATCGCTGTACCTATGGTGCCGCCTGCGCCTATCAAAAGAATTTTCATGGTGCTGATCCTCGTGAGCTATGAAAGAGGGCTCAGTGTAGGAGTGGTTTTTTCCGCTGATAAGCGTGCTAATAGGCAACCTTTGGTTTTCAAAAGGAAACAATCCATGAGCGAAATGGATGATCTGACGGCGTTTGCGGTATTGATCGAAGCGGGGAGCTTCACCCTGGCGGCGCAGCAATTGGGTTGCAGCAAAGGCCAATTGTCCAAACGCATCAGCCTGCTGGAGGCGAAGTTTTCGGTGGTCTTGCTGCAACGCACCACGCGCCGCTTGAGTTTGACCGCCGCCGGCGCGGCGCTGTTGCCGCAAGCCCAGGCGCTGGTCGTACAGGTTGAGCGGGCCCGTCAGGCGTTGGCGCGGTTGAAGGACGATATGGCCGGGCCGGTGCGTATGACGGTTCCGGTCTCGCTGGGGGAAACTTTCTTCGACGGCTTGTTGCTGGAGTTTTCCCACGCCTATCCCGAGGTGCAGATCGAACTCGACCTCAGCAATGACTACCGTGATCTGGCCCGTGACGGTTTCGATCTCGCCGTTCGCTCCGAGGTGGGCAATGACGAGCGGCTGGTCGCCCGACCCCTGCTGGCCTGGCACGAGATGACCTGCGCTAGCCCGGCCTATCTTGAGCAATACGGCGAGCCATCGACGCCACAGGACCTGGTCGAACAGCGCTGTCTGCTCAATAGCCATTACAGCGGCCGCGAAGAGTGGCTTTATCATCAGCAACACGAGTTATTGCGGGTTCGCGTGTCGGGACCTTTCGCCAGCAATCATTACAGTCTGCTGAAGAAAGCGGCACTGGCCGGCGCCGGTATTGCGCGTTTGCCGTCGTATTTGCTGCAAACGGAATTGGCTGACGGACGATTGCGCTGGCTCCTGCGCGATTATCAGACCCGCAAAATGCCGATGTACCTGGTACATCCCTATCAGGGTGGCTTGCCCAGACGCACCCAGGTGCTGGCGGATTACTTGATTGGCTGGTTCAAGCGCAGTGGGGAGGCGTTGGACAGGCTTTAACTGATCACACAACCCCTGTAGGAGCGAGCTTGCTCGCGAAAAACCTGAGAGCGCCACGTGCATTCAGGCAGCCAGCGTCATCGTTCACGACCATCGCGAGCAAGCTCGCTCCTACAGGGGGCTGTGTTGTCGGAATAGGGGCAGGCATAAAAAAAACGGCCCGAAGGCCGTTTTTTCATTACCGCAAAGGCTTAACCACCGAGGTACGCTTCACGCACTTTCGGGTCGGTCAACAGCGCTTCACCGGTGCCCTGCATCACCACCCGACCGTTCTCCAGAACGTACGCGCGATCAGCGATTTTCAGTGCCTGGTTAGCGTTCTGCTCCACCAGGAACACCGTCACGCCGTCCTTGCGCAGCTGTTCGATGATGTCGAAGATCTGCTGGATGATGATCGGCGCCAGACCCAGCGAAGGCTCGTCGAGCAACAGCAGTTTGGGCTTGCTCATCAGCGCCCGGCCGATGGCGAGCATCTGTTGTTCGCCGCCGGACATGGTGCCGCCACGCTGGGCGAAGCGCTCTTTCAGGCGGGGGAACAGTCCGAGAACCTTGTCCATCTGCTCCTGATAATCACCCTTGTCGGTGAAGAAACCGCCCATGGCGAGGTTTTCTTCCACGGTCAGGCGGGCAAACACCCGACGACCTTCCGGCACGACGGCGATGCTCTTGCGCATGATCTGCGCCGAGGTCTGCCCGACGAGCTCTTCGCCCATGTAGCGGATGCTGCCGCTGTGGGCCTGCGGCGAACCGCAGAGGGTCATCAGCAGGGTCGACTTGCCGGCACCGTTGGCACCGATCAGCGTGACGATTTCGCCCTGACGGATTTCCACGTTGACGCTGTGCAGGGCCTGGATCTTGCCGTAGAAGGTGGAAACGTTTTCGAATTGCAGCATTTACGCTTCCCCCAGGTAGGCTTTGATCACTTCAGGATTGTCGCGGATCTGTTGCGGCGTACCGTCGGCCAGGGGGGTGCCCTGGTTGATCACGACGATGTGGTCGGAAATGCTCATGACCAGTTTCATGTCGTGTTCGATCAGCAGTACGGTGACGTTGTGCTCTTCACGCAGCATGCTGATCAGCGCCTTGAGGTCCTCGGTTTCCTTCGGGTTCAGGCCGGCAGCCGGTTCGTCGAGCATGAGGATCCGCGGACGGGTCATCATGCAGCGGGCGATTTCCAGACGACGTTGCTGACCGTAGGCCAGGGTGCCGGCCGGACGGTTGGCAAACGCCGTGAGGTTGACCTTTTCCAGCCAGTACTCGGCGAACTCCATGGCCTCGCGCTCGCTCTTGCGGAACCCCGGGGTTTTGAACAGGCCGGCCAGGAAGTTGGTGTTCAGGTGACGGTGCTGAGCGATCAAAAGGTTCTCGACCGCGGTCATGTCCTTGAACAACCGCACGTTCTGGAAGGTGCGCACCACGCCTTTGAGGGCGATCTTGTGGCCGGGCAAGCCTTCGATTGCCTGACCATCAAGCAGGATGCTGCCGCCACTGGGCTTGTAGAAGCCAGTCAGGCAGTTGAACACCGTGGTCTTGCCGGCGCCATTGGGGCCGATCAGCGCCACTACCTGTTTTTCCTTCACGGTCAGGGCCACGCCGTTGACCGCCAGCAAGCCGCCGAAGCGCATGCTCAGATTTTCGACTTTAAGGATCTCGCGGCTCATTTGCGCAGCTCCATGTGAGGACGTTGCATGGGCAGCAGGCCTTGAGGACGCCAGATCATCATCAGCACCATCAAGGCGCCGAACATCAACATGCGGTACTCACTGAACTCACGCATCATTTCAGGCAACAGGATCATCACCACGGCGGCCAGGATCACACCCAGCTGCGAGCCCATGCCACCCAACACCACGATGGCAAGAATGATCGCCGACTCGATGAAAGTGAAGGACTCCGGTGTCACCAGGCCTTGGCGGGCGGCGAAGAAGCTGCCGGCGAAACCGGCGAAGCTGGCGCCCAGGGTGAAGGCCGACAGCTTGATCACCGTAGGGTTGAGGCCCAGCGCACGGCAGGCGATTTCATCTTCACGCAACGCTTCCCAGGCGCGGCCCAGCGGCATGCGCAGCAGGCGGTTGATGACGAACAGCGCAGCCAGGGCCAGGAACAAGGCAACCAGGTACAGGAAAATCACCTTGTTGATCGAGTTGTAGGCCAGGCCGAAGTACTCGTGGAAGGTCTGCATGCCTTCGGCCGCCTTACGCTCGAAGGTCAGGCCGAAGAACGTGGGCTTCTCGATGTTGCTGATGCCGTTCGGGCCACCGGTGAGGCCGGTCAGGTTACGCAGGAACAGACGGATGATTTCACCGAAGCCCAGGGTCACGATCGCCAGGTAGTCACCGCGCAGGCGCAGTACCGGGAAACCGAGCAGGAAGCCGAAGGTGGCCGCCATCAGGCCGGCGATCGGCAGGCAGATCCAGAAGCTCAGGCCGTAGTAGTGCGACAGCAGCGCATAGCTGTAGGCGCCGACGGCATAGAAGCCAACGTAACCGAGGTCGAGCAGCCCGGCCAGGCCGACCACGATGTTCAGGCCAAGGCCGAGCATCACGTAGATCAGCACCAGGGTGGCGATATCCACCGCCCCGCGAGAGCCGAAGAACGGCCAGATCAGGGCACCCGCGATCAACGCAATGATGATCCAGCGCTGGGTGGTCGGCAGGGTCAGGAAGTTACTCGCCTTGGCCGGAATCAGCGGCATGCTTGGCGAAGAACGCCAGGCCGAGCTGATCTGCTGGTCGAACAGCACCCGCAGGAACATCAATACCGAGCACACGGCGATGGTGATCAGTGTGGCGTCACTGGTGCCATGGACTTCGAGGTTGATGCCGACGATGGTCAGTTTCAGACCGAGTACCGGATACGCCACTGCCCAAACCAACAGCGCGCTGAACAACGCCTGTTTAAGATTCCTAGTCATACTTTTTCAACCTCCGGACGGCCCAGCAGGCCGGTTGGCCGGAACAACAACACCAGAACCAGCAGGCCGAACGCGACAACGTCCTTGTACTGGTCGCCGAAGATATCGGCACCGAAAGCTTCCGCCACCCCGAGCACGATCCCGCCGAGCATGGCGCCGGGAATGCTGCCGATACCGCCCAGTACCGCAGCGGTGAAGGCCTTGAGGCCGACCAGGAAACCGGCGTTCGGGTTGATCACGCCGTATTGCATGCTCAACAGCACGGCGGCGATCGCTGCCAGTGCGGCACCGATGACGAAGGTCAGGGCGATGATGTTGTTGGTGTTGATGCCCAGGAGGTTGGCCATCTTGATGTCTTCGGCACAGGCGCGGCAGGCGCGACCCAGGCGAGAGCGGGAGATGAACATCGTCAGGCCGAGCATGGCGACGAAGGTCACCACGAACACCACGATTTGCATGTAGGAAATCAGCACTTCTTGTGCGCCACCTGGCCCGATGGAGAAGTTACCAGGGATCAGGTTGGGGATGGATTTGTCCTTGGAGTCTTGCGCCAGCAGAACGGTGTTCTGCAGGAAGATCGACATGCCGATGGCGGAAATCAGCGGGATCAGTCGGTTACTGCCACGCAAGGGGCGGTAGGCGATCCGTTCGATGCTGTAGCCGTAGGCACTGGTCACGACGATGGTCGCGATGAAAGCGGCGGTCATCAACAGCGGAACACTGTCGAGTCCCATCATGGCCAGCCCGGCGATGGCGATGAACGCCACGTACGAACCGATCATGTACACCTCGCCGTGGGCGAAGTTGATCATTCCAATGATGCCGTAAACCATCGTATAGCCGATGGCGATCAGGGCATACGTGCTGCCAATGGTCAGACCATTAACCAGCTGTTGGAAAAAGTGATAGATGTCAGGCATTACAGCGCTCCTAAAAACCTGATACGCATTTCACTGGTGGAGTCATTTTCCCCCTCGAGCCCCATGGATCTGCACCCACTTCGAATTCGAGATTTGCCAGCGAACCGCTGATGACGGTTTTGAGATTTTCAGGTGGGGAGACTGGCGGATCACGCCAGCGCGGCCCAATACGTTCGTAAAACAAAGCCCACGGCACGCCGTGGGCTTTGTTGGCAGTCAGTCAGGCAGCGCCTTACTGAGGCTTGGCTTCAGTTTTTGGCTTGCCGAAGTGCCACTCGTAAACCACGAACTTGAAGTCTTTCAGGTCGCCCTTGGCGTCGAAGCTCAGGTCGCCAGTCGGGGTTTTGAACGTGCCGGCGTGAATGGCTTCAGCCACTTTTGCCGTGTCTTCGCTCTTGGCGGCCTTGATGCCTTCGGCAATCACGGTCACTGCCGAGTAGGACGGGAACACGAACGGACCGCTTGGATCTTCTTTCTTGGCTTTGAACGCATCAGCCAGGGCAATGTTGGCCGGATCCTGGTCGAAGGATTTCGGCAGGGTCACCAGCAGGCCTTCGGAAGCGTCCTTGGCGATCTGCGAAATGGAGTCGTTACCCACGCCTTCCGGACCCATGAACTTGGCTTTCAGGCCTTTTTCACTGGCTTGACGCAGGATCAGACCCAGCTCCGGGTGGTAGCCGCCGTAGTAGACGAAGTCGACGTTGGCTTGCTTGAGCTTGGAGATCATCGAGGAGAAGTCTTTGTCGCCGGCGTTGATGCCTTCGAACACGGCAACCTTGGTGCCTTTTTTCTCGAGAGTCTGTTTAACGGCGGTGGCAATGCCTTCACCGTATTGCTGCTTGTCGTGCAGCACGGCAACGATTTTAGGTTTTACGAAGTCGGCGATGTAGTTACCGGCGGCAGGGCCCTGGGCGCTGTCCAGACCAATGGTGCGGAACACCATTTTGTAACCACGGGAGGTGATGTCCGGGCTGGTGGCAGCCGGGGTAATCATGATCACGCCTTCGTCTTCGTAAATGTCCGAAGCCGGTTGGGTGGAGCTGGAGCACAGGTGACCGACGACGAACTTGACGCCGTCGTTGACGACTTTGTTCGCAACAGCCACGGCTTGTTTTGGATCGCAGGCATCATCGTATTCAACGGCTTCCAGTTTCTTGCCGTCTACGCCGCCTTTGGCGTTGATTTGTTCGATGGCCATTTTGGCGCCACTGAACTGCATGTCGCCGTATTGGGCTACAGGGCCGGTCTTGGGGCCGGCGATGCCGATCTTGATGGTGTCGGCTGCGAACGAATGGCTGGCCACCCCGGCCAGAACCATAGCGGCAAACAGTTTGGAAATCTGCTTAGTAGCCTTAGTCATAGTGCTCCACTCTTGCTGTTGTAGTTTTTATAGTCCTGGCGCCGTAGCAGCAGAACCGGGTCAGATATCTTCGATATCCTCCGGAAAATGCCCCCGGCAACTGTACCGGTACAGTGTAGAGCGCTGATTGTCAGCCTGGGAAGCTGGCGCCAGGGGGCAAATCCTGAGGGTGTCGCTTAATTGAAAGAAAAAGACAGAATTGCGGCGGGGGTTATAGCTGAAGTATCAGCAATCCTTGGCGTTCCTGCTCTTTTCGTTCGGTGACTCAATTGCATCCGGGTTTTTCTGCCAGAGCACCGACGTTATGATGACGACGATTATTTTCCCGGACAGGACCCATGACTCAAGAACCTAGCACCCTCTATGCCAAGCTGCTTGGTGAAACCGCATCCATCACCTGGAAGGAGCTTGAACCGTTCTTCGCCAAAGGTGCCCTGTTATGGGTCGACCCGGGCCTTGATTTGATCGCCGCCGCCGAGGCCGTGGCGACGGATGAGGGCGAGAAAGTGGCTGCCTGGCTGGCCGCCGACCAGCTCGCCAAGCTCTCTGAAACGCGGGCGCTGGATCTTTTCGAACGTGATCCCGAGCTGTGGGCGGTGGTGGTTTCGCCGTGGATTCTGATCCAGGAAAGGGCGACGAGCTGAGGTGCGCACATTATTGGTGCGTCGCTTTTGGCGGATAAAAGTGTGTAGGTGAGTAGCGTGATGGCATGTTGCCGTGAAGAAAGGCCACAGAAGGGTCTTGGCGAGGGTGACGTGCGCGTAACGGGAACAGTTTATTGCGCTGCCTTGGTGCTGCTTAATTGTTTCAGATTGTGAGCAAGACACTGGGTTTTGCGGCCAGCATTTGACGATCTTCAATTGAAAAGAGGTTAAAGCATGGTAACGCTACCGTCGCTCGGATTTGCCGGGATCGGCCTGATGGGCTTGCCCATGTGCCGGCGCCTGCTGGCCGCGGGTTATCCGTTGACCGTGTGGAATCGCAATCCGGCCAAGTGTGCGCCGCTGGTCGAGGCTGGCGCGCGACAGGTCGCCACGGCCGCTGAACTGTGCCAGCACGCGCAGGTGGTGATGTTATGCCTGGCGGACACTGCAGTGGTGCGCGAGGTGGTTTTTGGCGCGGCGGGGGTGGCGCAAGGTGCGCAAAGCGGCCAACTGTTGGTGGATTTCTCCAGCCTGGACCCTGCCGCGACGCGGGAAATGGCGGCAGCGCTGGCCAGCCAGACCGGCATGAGCTGGCTGGACGCTCCAGTGTCCGGCGGAGTGGCCGGCGCTGAGGCCGGCAGCCTGGCGATCATGGTCGGCGGCGAAGCGACGGATCTGGAGCGAGTCAGGCCAGTACTGATGAGCCTCGGCCAGCGCGTGACCCACATGGGCGCCGTCGGGGCAGGGCAGGTGACCAAGGCTTGCAATCAGATGATTGTCGCCTGCAATGCGCTGGTGATCGCCGAAGTGGTGGCGTTGGCCGAGCGTTCCGGCGTCGAAGCCCGCCTGATCGCCGAGGCCCTGGCCGGTGGTTTTGCCGATTCCAGGCCGTTGCAGATACTCGCGCCGCAAATGGCCGAGAGTCGTTTCGAACCGGTGAAATGGCACGTACGGACGTTGCTCAAGGACCTCGACACGGCGGTGAAATTTTCCCGTGAACAGGGCTCGGCCACGCCCATCAGCGGATTGGCCGCACAACTGATGCGCCTGCATGGGGGCCAGGGTTTTTTGGAAAAGGACCCGTCAACGTTGGTGCAGCTGTACCGCCAGCCAGACTCAGAGGGTTGACCGGGCGGGCGTGCTGGCGCTGATTGATTTCGTTCAGCACCGGATGCAATTCACTCAGCGGCACCGGACGGCTGAGCAGGTGACCCTGGACAAAGTCACAGCCATGGCGCTCGAGAAATGCGTACTGCTCGAAGGTTTCGACGCCTTCGGTGACCACCTGCAGATGCAGGCTGTGGGCCATGACGATGATCGCCTGGACGATTTGCATGTCCTGGGTGGCCTGGGGAATGTCCTTGATGAACGAGCGGTCGATCTTCAGGGTATCGAGCGGCAGGCGCTTGAGATAGGCCAGCGAGGAGTAACCGGTGCCGAAGTCGTCGATCGACAGCGAGACACCGAGGGCACGAATCCGGTGCAATACCTCCAGCGTATGGGCAATGTTACCCATCAGCGCATTCTCGGTGACTTCCAGTTCGAGCCGTTGCGGCGCCACGCCGACGATTCGTAGCGCGTCTTCAATCTCATCGGCCAGATCTTCGCGGGCCAGATTCAGGGGCGAGCAATTGACCGCGATGTGAAGTTCTTCGCAGCCCTGGCGTGACAACTCGCCCAAGTCCTCGCAGGCCTTGCGCAGCACCCAATAGTCCAGTTCGGCAATCAGGCCATTGGCTTCGGCGATGGCGATGAACCGGTCCGGTGCCATCAGGCCGTGGACCGGATGTTGCCAGCGAATCAGTGCTTCAAGCTTGCTGACCTGGCCAGTCTTCAGGTCATAGATCGGCTGGTAATGGAGCATCAGTCCGCGATCCTCGCGCAGGGCGCTGCGCAACTCCTCTTCCAGCTGCAACTCCAGGGGGGCGCGGGTTTTCAGGTGGGCACTGAAGAAACTCAGGCCGTTGCGGCCGCTGCCCTTGGACTGATACAGCGCCAGATCGGCGTTTTTCAACAATTCTTCGCACGTTTTGCCATCTTCCGGAAACAGACTGATGCCGATGCTGGTGGTCATGACCATGCGTCGTCCGGACAGATAGATGGGTTCTTTCATTTTCAACATGATGCGTTGGGCCATGTGTCGTGCCTCTTCGCGATCGTGCAGGCCGATGAGGATGCAGAATTCGTCGCCACCGAAGCGCGCCACCACATCATCGTGGCCGCGCACCGAGTCCTTGATGTGGCCGGCCAGGACTTTGAGCAATTCGTCACCGGCGTCATGGCCGAGGCTGTCGTTGATCCGCTTGAAATGGTCGATGTCCAGGAACAGCACGGCCAGCATGCCGCCTTCGCTGGTTTTCTCGATCAGCTTTTCGGCGAAGACCTGGTTGAAACCGCGGCGATTCATCAGGTTGGTCAAGGCATCGTAGTGCGCCACCTGTTGCAGCGACATGCGCGCCTGATCGAGTTGACGGAGCAGGGTATTGACCCGCTGCAGGTCACATTCCTTGTGTTGCAGCTTCTTGTCCGCCAGGGCCGCGCTGATGCTACTGCCGATGATCAGCAACGCCATCACCGCCACCGTCAGCCCCAGTTGCAGGTGATTGTTATCGCCGGGCAGCGTGTGCAGGCTGCCCGTGGGCAGCACCAGATTGAAGGCGGCCATACCGGTGAAATGCATGCTGACAATGCCTGCCCCAAGTACCAGGCTGGCGCTGTATTTGAGCAGTGAATGGAACAGTCCGGTGCCATTGCGCAGACGACTCGAGATCAGCAAGGCTGCCAGGCTGGCGCCGATAGCGATCACGATTGAAAGGGCAAACAGCGCGGGTTGATAGTAGGCCACCGCATTCGAGCGCATGGCGCCCATGCCCACGTAATGCATGGCGGCAATGCCAAGCCCGATACAAATCGACGCCTGGAAGTATCGCCAGAGGCTCAGGTGCGGATGGCTGAGCGTAAGCATCGCCAGCCACGAAGCGATCAGGGCGATCAGCAGCGAAAGCAGGGTGATGGGCAGCTCGTAGTGGATTTCGATCGGTGCCTGGAACGCCAGCATGCCGATGAAGTGCATGGTCCAGATTCCGCCAGCCAGACACCCGGCACCGACCCAGCGCCATAGACGTTGCGAGGCGGATTTTTGCGCATTGCCGACCCGTTCGGCGATGTCCAGGGTGGCGAAACTGCCCGCACAGGCAACCAGATACGCCACCAGCACCAGAAAGGGGCTGTGTGTGCAATTGAGTATTAGATGCCCGTTCGCTGTTAGCTCGGTAATGAAATGCAAACCAAGCCACTCCATAGCACGCCCCGTTCGTTCTCATCCAGCCAACGCCATAAATTCTGGCGAATGCGTTGGAGTATAGGAGTGCATGTCACGACCGGGAGCGGTAGTGGCAAATCAATGTCAATGATTTTGGAATGATTGTCAGGGCCTTTAGAAATAAATCGTTGCATGGCCCACGCCAGCGGCCATGGGCAGATATCAGCTTTACGAATAATTACAGACAGCTTCGGCGGGTCTGACTAGATTGCAGGTTCCGGGACAGTGATGTCTCCAATAACAATAAAAGAGACGGACCCATGCAGAACTCGACCCAAGCGGCGAATGCCTGGCGCATTCTGTTCCTGCTGTTCCTGGCCAACCTGTTCAACTTTTTCGACCGCACCATTCCGGCCATCATCATTGAGCCGATCCGCATGGAATGGCACCTCAGCGATTTTCAGCTGGGGATCATCGGCACTGCATTCACCATCGTCTACGCCATCGCCGGTCTGCCGCTGGGGCGGATGGCAGATACCGGCTCGCGCAGCAAGCTGATGGGCTGGGGCCTGGCGACGTGGAGCGCGCTGACTGCCGTCAACGGGCTGGTGGGCAGCTTCTGGAGTTTCCTGATCGTGCGCATGGGCATCGGCATCGGCGAAGCCAGCTACGCGCCGGCTGCCAACTCACTGATCGGCGACCTGTTCCCGGCCCACCGCCGCGCGCGGGCGATGGGTATTTTCATGCTCGGCCTGCCGTTGGGGTTATTGCTCGCCTTCTTCACCATTGGCTGGATGGTCAAGGCGTTCGACAGCTGGCGTGCGCCGTTCTTTATCGCGGCGGTACCGGGGCTGATCCTGGCGGTCTTCATGTTCTTCATCAAGGAGCCCAAACGCGGTGCCGCCGAAAGCGTGCAAGTCTCGCAGGAACGTGTGGACCGGCCGATCCGTCGCGTCCTGGCCGTACCGACCTTCCTGTGGCTGGTGATGGCGGGGCTGTGCTTCAACTTCGCGACCTATGCCTGCAATTCGTTCCTGGTGCCGATGCTGCAGCGCTATTTCCTGATGCCGCTGCAGGACGCGGCGGTGGCGACCGGGGTGATCGTGGGCGTGACCGGGTTGTTCGGTCTGACGCTGGGCGGCTGGGTCGCCGACAAGATTCACCAGCGCATAGCCAATGGTCGCCTGCTGTTTGCGGCATTCAGCCTGATCATCTCGACGGTGTGCACGGCCTGGGCCCTGCATTCGGGGCGGATCGAGATCGGAGTGTTTGTCGCGGTGTTCAGCCTGGGCTGGTTGTTTGCCTACAACTTCTACACCTGCGTTTACACGGCGATTCAGGACGTTGTCGAACCGCGCCTGCGGGCGACGGCGATGGCCCTGTTCTTTGCCGGTTTGTATTTGCTCGGCGGTGGGTTGGGGCCGGTGGTAGTGGGGGCTCTGTCCGATCACTTCGCCCATGCCGCCATGCTGTCGGCCGGTGCCGAACAGATGACCGAGGCGTTCAAGGCGGTGGGCCTGCATGACGCGATGTACCTGATTCCGGTGGCGTTGTTTTTCACGATGGTGTTTCTGGTCCTGGCTTCGCGGTGTTTTGTGCGCGATGCCAAGCGGATGAAGGATGGGTTGGTGGCGATGGTTGAGCCTGGGGTTACTGCGGCGACAGCCTGATCGCCTTCGCGAGCAGGCTCACTCCCACAGTTGATTAGTGGTGTCCTTAAATAATGTATCCACATCAGATCCTTGTGGGAGCGAGCCTGCTCGCGAAGAGGCCATCGGCAACAGCACAATAATCAAGCAGACAAAAAAAGGCCCGCATCACTGCGGGCCTTCTTTTTCACCGGTGGAGCAGGGGGACTTAACCCGCGACCAACACCCGGATCGCTTCCAGTCGCAACGCCGCCTTGTCGAGCATGGCCAAGCCTTGTTCGCGCTGTTTGCGCAGGGCAATCAGTTCGCTGTCGCGCACGGTCGGGTTGACCGCTTGCAACGCGGTCAGGCGTGCCAGTTCTTCGTCGGTGTCGGCTGCCAGGCGACGCTGGGCTTCGGCCACGCGCTCGGCGTGACGCGGGAAGATCTTCTCTTCGCCGGCGTTGATCCGTGGTGTCAGCTGATCGCGCTGGGCCTGGATGAACTTGTTGGCGCTGGCGCGGGGCACGCTTTCCAGTTGGTCGTTCAGGGTTTCGAACGAGACCCGGGCCGACAGGTCGTTGCCATTGGGATCAAGCAGGCAGCGAAGAGCGGCCGGCGGCAGGTAACGGCCCAGTTGTAGCGAGCGTGGGGCAACCACTTCGCTGACGTAGAGCAGTTCCAGCAACACGGTGCCAGGTTTCAGCGCCTTGTTCTTGATCAGCGCCACGGCGGTGTTGCCCATGGAACCGGACAGCACCAGATCCATGCCGCCCTGAACCATCGGGTGTTCCCAGGTGATGAACTGCATGTCTTCGCGAGACAGCGCCTGGTTGCGGTCGTAGGTGATGGTCACGCCTTCGTCGTCGCCCAGAGGGAAGCTGGCGTCGAGCATTTTTTCGCTCGGCTTGAGGATCAGGGCGTTTTCCGAGTGGTCTTCGCTGTCGATACCGAAGGCGTCGAACAGGGTTTCCATGTAGATCGGCAGGGTGAACTGATCGTCTTGCTCGAGGATGTCCTCGACCAGCGCATCACCTTCACCGGCTCCGCCGGAGTTGAGCTCCAGCAAGCGGTCACGGCCGGTGTGCAACTCGGCTTCCAGCCGCTCGCGCTCGGCGCGGGCTTCGTCGATCAGTGCTTGCCACTCGCCGTCGTCGGCATTTTCCAGCAGCGGCAGCAGGCGCGGGCCGAACCGGTGCTGCAAGGCGTTACCGGTCGGGCAGGTATTCAGGAAGGCGTTCAGCGCTTCGTGATACCACTGGAACAGCCGCTCTTGCGGGCTGGTTTCCAGGTACGGCACGTGCAGTTCGATGATGTGCTTCTGGCCGATCCGGTCCAGACGTCCGATACGCTGTTCCAGCAAGTCCGGGTGCGATGGCAGATCGAACAGCACCAGGTGATGGGAGAACTGGAAGTTGCGACCTTCACTGCCGATTTCCGAACAGATCAGCACTTGCGCGCCAAATTCCTCGTCGGCGAAGTAGGCGGCGGCGCGGTCACGCTCGAGGATGTTCATGCCCTCGTGGAACACCGTTGCGGGGATGCCGGAACGCACGCGCAGGGCGTCTTCCAGGTCCATGGCGGTTTCGGCGTGGGCGCAGATCACCAGCACTTTGGTGCGCTTGAGCATCTTCAGGGTGTCGATCAGCCATTCGACGCGCGGGTCGAATTTCCACCAGCGTTCTTCTTCGTTGGCGTCCGGCTGGGCCTGGAAGCTGACTTCCGGGTACAGCTCGGCGTGATCACCCAGCGGCAGTTCGAGGTATTCGTCCGGGCACGGCAGCGGGTACGGGTGCAGTTTGCGCTCCGGGAAGCCCTGCACCGCGGCACGGGTGTTACGAAACAGCACGCGGCCGGTGCCGTGACGGTCCAGCAGTTCGCGGACCAGACGGGCGCTGGCTTCGGTGTCGCCATCGTTGACCGCGGTCAGCAGCGCTTCGCCTTCGTTGCCTAGGAAGCCATGAATAGTCTTGTGCGCTTCGGGCGACAGGCGCCCCTTGTCCAGCAGCTCCTGAACGGCCTCGGCCACCGGGCGATAGTTTTCGCTCTCGGCACGAAAGGCGTGCAGGTCATGGAAACGATTCGGGTCGAGCAGGCGCAGACGGGCGAAGTGGCTGTCCTGGCCCAGTTGTTCCGGGGTTGCGGTCAGCAGTAATACGCCAGGGATCGTTTCCGCCAGCTGCTCGACCAGGGTGTACTCGGGGCTGGCCTTGTCTTCGTGCCACACCAGGTGGTGAGCTTCGTCGACCACCATCAGGTCCCAGCCGGCGGCGAACAGCGCGTCCTGGGCCTTCTCGTCGTCCACCAGCCACTCCAGTGCAACCAGCGCGAGCTGGGTGTCTTCGAACGGGTTGGAGGCATCGCTTTCGATAAAGCGTTCTTCGTCGAACAGCGCCACTTGCAGGTTGAAGCGCCGGCGCATCTCCACCAGCCACTGGTGCTGCAGGTTTTCCGGCACCAGGATCAGCACGCGGTTGGCGCGACCCGAGAGCAGTTGGCGATGGATCACCAGGCCGGCTTCGATGGTTTTGCCCAGACCCACTTCGTCCGCCAGCAATACCCGCGGCGCAATGCGGTCGGCGACTTCACGGGCGATGTGCAGCTGGTGCGCGATTGGTTGCGCGCGCACGCCGCCCAGGCCCCACAGCGCGGACTGCAATTGGCGGCTGGTGTGTTCCAGGGTGTGATAACGCAGGGAGAACCACGCCAGCGGATCGATCTGGCCTGCGAACAGACGGTCGCTGGCCAGGCGGAACTGGATGAAGTTCGACAGCTGGGTTTCCGGCAGGGTCACCACTTCGTTCTGCGCGTTGAGGCCGTGGTAGACCAGCAGGCCGTCGACGTCATCGACTTCCTGTACGGTCAGTTTCCAGCCTTCGAAGTGAGTGATCGAGTCGCCCGGCGAAAACCGCACACGAGTGAGGGGCGCATTCCGTAGCGCGTACTGGCGAGTGTCGCCAGTGGCCGGATAGAGCACGGTCAACAAGCGCCCGTCCTGTGCCAGAACGGTGCCCAAACCCAGCTCGGCTTCGCTGTCACTGATCCAGCGTTGCCCCGGTTGATACTGCTGCGCCATGCTGCCTGACTCCCACCTTGAAAAAGCCGGCTATCTTAACGGAATGAGGGCTTCAGGGCCAAAGGACTCTCATAAAACTGACGCTATTACCTTAGACTACCCATGCGAAGGGGGCAGGCCGGGGCACCTATTGGTGCCAACCGGGTCACAGTTTGCGACCGATGGCTCAAGTCGCCATCTGCGCAGCCGACAGCCTGCAGACAGGAGACTCATCTTATGCTGCCACCGATGCTCCCCTTGAGTGCGGTTCCGATCACCTCACAGCTCGACCCGGTCCGCCCGCGTCCGGATATCCCGCCTGTGGTGCCGGTGCAGGAAAGCTCCAGCGAAAGCACCATCGACCTGCAGCAGCGCGATCCGGAAGAAGCGGCGTTTCAGTTGCGCGAGGAGCAGCGTCGCAAGCAGGAGCGGGAAAAGCGTCGTCGTGAAGCGGATGAAGGCGCTGAAGTTCACCTGGCGATTCCCGGGACTGAGCTCAACGCCGACAATACCGTGCCGGTCGTGCCGCTGATTGAGGACGAGCCGCGTCAGGGATTGTGGGTTGATATCAAGATTTGAGTCGATGGCTGTTCAGGGTTGCCGTCAGACCGCATTATTAAGTCAAACCTGCCAAGCGATGCACTGAATGCCATGAGCCAAGACGACAAGCTGATCGACCTCAACACGGAACGCGCAAAGCGGGTTCATGACCTCAACGAAAAACGCCTGAACGAAGTGCGTCAGGCGTTTGAGCAGGCCATGCCGTTGGGTAAAGCGAAGAAAAAGCCGAAAAACAAACCGAAAAAGCGTTGATGCCCCCCCTGCATCCGTTGATGCAGGTCAATTTTCTCCCTCCTTTACGCCCAGTCTCGGGCGACATTGATCCCGGTCAATTTTCTCTTCTGCCCGATTGGTTACCTTGGCTCCATCGCAACAGGGCAACAGCAGGAGAGCCAGCATGTTCCTCGACAATGTGGTGATCGCCGGAGTGCTGACAGTCGGCCTCATGGTTCTGTTTTTCGCAGGGTTTGGATTTTTTATCTGGAAGGATTCGCATAAGCGCAAATCGTAGGTCTTTCTGGAAGCAATGAGCACGCAAGGCATTTTGGGCGACTTCGGTCGCCTTTTTTTTTGCCCGATTTTTGAAGATGTACTACCACAGTGGATTGGTGGGGTTTGGAAGTAGGGTTGTCTAGTCCTGAAACAGGTGTAAACCTTATTCAGGACGGGACAGGTGCAATAAAAAAGGCGCGAACCTCACGGAACGCGCCTTTTTTTCTTCAGCTGTGAATCAGCTGCCGAGCGCTTTCGATGCCAGCCAGAACAGGCCAGCGGACAGCGCCACGGTGGCCGGCAGGGTCAGGACCCAGGCCAGCAGGATGGTTCTGACGGTGCCGCCTTGCAGGCCGCTTTTGTTGGCGACCATGGTGCCGGCCACGCCCGAGGACAGGACGTGGGTGGTGGACACCGGCAGGCTGAAGATGTTGGCCATGCCGATCAGGCTAGCGGTAGTGATCTGTGCCGACATGCCTTGGGAATAAGTCATGCCCTGCTTGCCGATCTTCTCGCCGATGGTCAGTACCACGCGTTTCCAGCCGACCATGGTACCCAGGCCGAGGGCCAGGGCGACCGCCAGAATCACCCAGAACGGGGCGTATTCGGTGGTGGTGGTCAGGTCTTTGCGCAGCTTGTCCAGGTCAGCCTTTTCACGGGCCGCCAAGCCAGGCAGCTTGCCGACTTTCTTCGCCGTGTCATCCAGGCACAGCAGGTAGCGACGCACTTCGATACGGCTTTCCGACGGCAGCGAGTGATAGTCGGCTACACCCTTGAGGGTGCCAAGCAAGGCGGTGATGGTCGGCTCGGTCTGTTGCGGGTTGCAACGGAATTTCTCCGGCAGATCGCCTTCCACGCTTTTGCCCAGGGCCAGGTATTCACCCAGCGTATCGACATTGCGCTTGTAGAACTGGCTCAGGTGCAAGGTCGCGTCGCGAGTCCGCTCGATCTGGTACGTCGTGCTGCCCAGGTCGAGCACGAACTGCGCCGGCACGATACCGATCAGCACCAGCATGATCAGGCCGATACCTTTCTGGCCATCGTTGGAGCCGTGCACAAAGCTCACGGCCATCGCCGAAATCACCAGTACCAGGCGGTTCCAGAACGGCGGGTGTTTCTTGTCGTCGATCTTGCGGCGCTGTTCCGGCGTCTTGTGCATCTTCGACAGCGGACGCCACCATTTAAGGCCGATCAGGATCAGGGCTGCGACCAGGAAACCGGCCATCGGCGAGAACACCAGGGAGGCGCCGATATCGATCGCTTTCTGCCAATTGACGCCATCGGCCAATGGAATGTCGTTGATCAGGGCGTTGGCCAGGCCGACACCGAGGATCGAACCGATCAGCGTGTGGGAACTGGAAGCCGGGATGCCGAAATACCAGGTACCCAGGTTCCAGGTAATGGCGGCGGCAAGCAACGAGAACACCATGGCCAGCCCGTGACCGGTGTTCACATTGATCAACAGCTCTACCGGCAACAGGTGGACGATGGCATAGGCCACGCCAACCCCGCCCAGCAGCACGCCGAGAAAGTTGAACACACCGGAAAAGAACACCGCCAGATGAGGCGGCATGGCTTTGGTGTAGATGACAGTGGCCACCGCGTTAGCGGTGTCATGAAAGCCGTTGATGAACTCGAAGGCGAGGACAAAGGCCAGGGCGAGCAAGAGGCTCACAAGCACCCAAGCATCCAGTCCGCTGAATAAATCGATCATGAAGGTTTTCTGACCCGGTCGTAAGGGGGCGCGATTATGCCAGAAAAGACCGGAAATCGATGCACTTGCTGCTCATCGGTAACATTCTTCAACGAATTAATTTGTAAAAATACCTTGGGCCCCCGTGTTTTACCGGGGTTTACAAGTCATTGAATTCCTTTGGAAAGCCCACAGGCACAAGGGTTTCTCTCGTTGGAACGAGAAGCTTCAACACTTGTGTGAAATATCTGAAAAGAGGGCCAGACATAAGCCATTTACCTCATCCGGTGGCTGAGGCGGCCGCTGCCCGCGGTTAACGGGCGCGAAAAGGCAACATCGATACACGCCGCTTGTAACGGGTGCAGACACAGGCCCATGAAAAGATTCAGGCCGAAGCGGTCACGGCTCTTCGGCTTTGAGTTCCTTTTCCATCTTCTGCAATTCTTGAGTGAATGCCTGATCCTGAACGGTGGCGCGTTTGCGCCAAGGCTTGCGTTCCGGTTCGGGCTGAGCGGCGTAGGTGGTAACTGCCCCGCCGTAAACTTCCTTGTAGCGTTGTTCCTGGCGCTCAAGTTCCGCGCGCAGTTCGTCTTTCGTCACAGTGCTACCTGATTGAGATGAGGGTTAATTCTGGTGAAACGCGCTGCATCAAACCATTGACCACGCTCGCCGAAAGACAAAGCCGCGAAGGCATCGTTCTTTTTGGGCATTGCGATCAATACTTCCATGTTGCAGGCGGCCACGGCACCAGAAACAAACAGCTGACGTAGCATCAGATTCCTGTTTCAGCAAGCGCGTAGCCGTTGCATGTAAATGAGCGTCTGGCGCTTGCTGCGGGTAGCGGTGATGGGACATCGCGCTACCGGGTGGCGAATTCGGCAAGTAAAAACCGGTCACCACTGAACTGTATTATAGCGGTCGATTCGAAGAACACTATCTCCCGGGAGTTAAAAGTGGTTCTCCATGTGTGATTGTTTTGTTATTCGCAAGTTCAAGGCCAACTAGGATGCCCTGGATGTCAGGTTAACAGCGGTGTCTTTCTGACGCCATTAAGTCGATCACATAAAGACATCTATATTGGCCATTGATGTGCGCCCGACAGTCGTGACTTAAGAGGGAAGGGTAATGACCTCACCGGGTGCTTGATCCCATCGATTGCGATAATCGGCTGAGTGTTCGATAATCGCCCACTGCAGGGCGCTACGGCTTGTGCAGGACGCCGGGAGCCGCTTGTAATAGTTGGTGATCCGTATGGGAAAAGGACCTGATATGAACGACCAGATGCGCAATTCCTTCGCTTCAGTGGCGCCGCCGATTGTTGCGTCGCCGGCCAAGCGGATTCAGGCCATGACCGGCGACCCGGATTTCATGACTTCCCTGGCCCGTGGCCTGGCAGTGGTGCAAGCGTTCCAGGAGCGCAAACGGCACCTGACCATCGCCCAGATCAGCCACCGCACGGAGATTCCCCGCGCTGCGGTGCGACGTTGCCTGCACACGCTGATCAAGCTCGGCTATGCCACTACTGACGGCCGCACCTATTCGCTGCTGCCCAAAGTACTGACCCTGGGCCATGCATACGTGTCCTCGACTCCGCTGGCGGTCTCTGCCCAGCCGTACCTGGACCGGATGAGCGAGCAACTTCACGAGGCTTGCAACATGGCCACCCTGGAGGGTGACGACATCTTGTATATCGCCCGCTCCGCCACCACCCAGCGTCTGATTTCAGTCGATTTGTCGGTGGGTGGACGCCTGCCGGCCTATTGCACTTCGATGGGGCGGATTCTGCTCGCCGCGCTGGATGATACTTCGCTGGGTGAATACCTCGATCACGCGGAGCTGCAAGCCAAGACCAGTCGTACCTTGCACACCCCCGAGGCATTGCTCGAATGTCTGCAGCAAGTGCGGCGGCAAGGGTGGTGCATTGTCGACCAGGAACTCGAGCAAGGCCTGCGCTCGATCGCCGTTCCTGTGTACGACGCGTCCGGGCAAGTCGTGGCGGCATTGAATGTCAGTACTCACGCCGGCCGGGTCAGCCGCAATGAGCTGGAGCAACGTTTTCTGCCGGGTTTGCTGAGCGCCAGTCGAGACCTGAGTGCGCAGCTCTTCGCCTAAGCTGTTCGATAATCGCACAGAGTCGCATTTAGCGAATTGACGCTCTTTCACCAGGATCACTAATGTCGCGACAGCGTCAGCCCTAGGCTGACTCCTGTCCGACTGCGTTCTTGCGTGGAATAAAAGAATAATGAACCAGCCTCAGTCCGCTGTAGGGAACTGCCTCGATGTGCAGTCCTTCATCAATGCTCAACCCATTTCGCGCTATCAGTGGCGAGTGGTGATCCTGTGTTTCCTGATTGTCTTCCTCGATGGCCTCGACACCGCGGCGATGGGGTTCATTGCGCCAGCCCTGTCCCAGGATTGGGGTATCGACCGCGCCAGCCTCGGCCCGGTGATGAGTGCCGCATTGATCGGCATGGTCTTCGGGGCACTGGGTTCCGGCCCATTGGCTGACCGCTTCGGACGAAAAGTCGTCCTGGTCGGCGCGGTGCTGTTGTTCGGCGCCTTCAGCCTGGCATCGGCCTACAGCACCAACGTCGATCAATTACTGGTACTGCGCTTCCTCACGGGTCTGGGGCTGGGCGCCGGAATGCCTAACGCCACGACGCTGCTGTCGGAATACACGCCTGAGCGCAACAAATCCCTGCTGGTGACCAGCATGTTCTGTGGCTTCAACCTCGGCATGGCCGGTGGCGGCTTTATTTCGGCCAAACTGATTCCGGCATTCGGCTGGCACAGCCTGCTGCTGATCGGTGGGATTCTGCCGCTGATCCTGGCTGTGGTCCTGCTGTTCTGGCTGCCGGAATCGGCGCGTTATCTGGTCGTGCGCAATCGCGGCACGGACAAAGTGCGCAAGACCCTGGCGCCCATCGACCCGACGGTCGTCGCCCGGGCCTCCAGCTTCAGCGTGCCGGAACAAAAAATCGTCAAGGCCCGCAACGTGTTCGCGGTGGTCTTTTCCGGCACCTATAGCGCCGGCACCTTGTTGCTGTGGCTCACCTATTTCATGGGCCTGGTGATCGTTTACCTGCTGACCAGCTGGCTACCGACGTTGATGCGCGACAGCGGCGCCAGCATGGAGCAGGCGGCCTTCATCGGGGCGCTGTTCCAGTTCGGTGGCGTCCTGAGCGCGGTGGGCGTGGGCTGGGCCATGGACCGGTTTAATCCGCACAAGGTCATCGGCATTTTCTACCTGCTGGCCGGGGTGTTTGCCTACGCGGTGGGGCAGAGCCTGGGCAACATCACGTTACTGGCGACCCTGGTGCTGGTGGCCGGGATGTGCGTGAACGGCGCGCAATCGGCGATGCCATCCCTGGCGGCACGGTTTTATCCGACCCAGGGTCGGGCGACCGGTGTGTCGTGGATGCTCGGGATTGGCCGCTTCGGCGCCATTCTCGGTGCGTGGATGGGCGCAACGTTGCTGGGCCTGGGCTGGAACTTCGAGCAGGTGTTGACGGCGCTGGTGATTCCGGCGGCAGTGGCGACGACGGCGGTGGTGATCAAGGGCATGGTCAGTCACGCGGATGCGACCTGACAGTCTGATCCGGAATCTCAAGTGGTTTTGATGGCCTCTTCGCGAGCAGGCTCGCTCCCACAGTTGATTGTGTTTCCCTGTGGGAGCGAGCCTGCTCGCGAAGCTTTTGAGGTCGATAGGCAGACAACAATGTGTTCGATAAACGAACACTCAGTCGATTATCGGATTGTTTGGGATTTTTCAGGGGCTTACTCTTTCAGTCATTCCGGCGCTGCGCATCGCGCCTTTTTCTACCACTGTCGGTTCATAACAACACGGGAGCCTGCCCCATGGCTGAAATCCTTTCCCTGCACGACGCGGTGAAGCAATTCGTCAACGACGGAGACACTGTCGCGCTCGAAGGCTTCACTCACTTGATCCCTACCGCGGCGGGTCATGAAATCATTCGCCAGGGCAAAAAAGACCTGACCCTGGTGCGCATGACCCCGGACTTGATCTACGACCAGTTGATCGGTGCCGGTTGTGCTCGCAAGCTGATCTTCTCCTGGGGCGGTAACCCGGGCGTCGGTTCACTGCACCGTCTGCGCGACGCCGTCGAGAAACAGTGGCCGCACGCGCTGGAAATCGAAGAACACAGCCACGCCGACCTGGCCAATGCCTACGTCGCTGGCGCTTCGGGCCTGCCTTTCGCTGTGCTGCGCGCCTACGCCGGCTCCGACTTGCCGAAGGTCAACCCGCTGATCAAGACCGTCACTTGCCCGTTCACCGGCGAAGTGCTGGCGGCCGTGCCGTCGGTGCGACCGGACATCACCGTGATTCATGCGCAGAAAGCCGACCGCAAAGGCAACGTGCTGCTCTGGGGCATTCTCGGGGTGCAGAAAGAAGCCGCGCTGGCCGCCAAGCGTTGCATCGTCACGGTCGAAGAAATCGTCGACGACCTCAATGCACCCATGAACTCTTGTGTCCTGCCGACCTGGGCCCTGAGCGCGGTCTGCCACGTCCCCGGCGGCGCGCACCCGTCCTACGCCCACGGCTACAACGAGCGCGATAACCGTTTCTACCAGGCCTGGGATCCGATTGCCCGCGACCGTGAGACGTTCACCGCTTGGATCAACGAGTACATCCATGGCTGCGCTGACTTCAGCGAGTTCCAGGCCAAGCTGGCCGCTGCTTCGGAGGCGAAGTAATGACTTACACCACCAATGAAATGATGACCGTCGCCGCCGCCCGCCGCCTGAAGAACGGTTCGGTGTGCTTCGTGGGCATCGGCCTGCCGTCGAAAGCGGCCAACCTGGCACGTCTGACCTCGTCGCCAGATGTCGTGCTGATCTACGAATCGGGCCCGATCGGTGCCAAGCCGAGCGTACTGCCGTTGTCGATCGGTGATGGTGAGTTGGCGGAAACCGCCGACACCGTGGTCCCAACCGGTGAGATCTTTCGCTATTGGCTGCAGGGCGGGCGCATTGACGTCGGCTTCCTCGGCGCCGCGCAAGTCGACCGCTTCGGCAACATCAATACCACCGTAGTTGGTGATTACCACGCGCCGAAAGTCCGCCTGCCGGGTGCCGGTGGCGCGCCAGAGATCGCCGGTTCCGCTAAAAGCGTGCTGATCATCCTCAAGCAGTCGGCGCGTTCCTTTGTCGACAAGCTCGACTTCATTACCTCGGTCGGGCATGGCGAGGGCGGTGATTCCCGCAAGCGTCTCGGTCTGCCAGGCGCAGGTCCGGTCGGCATCATTACTGACCTGTGCATCATGGAGCCGGAAGCGGATACCCACGAGTTCGTGGTCACTGCACTGCACCCGGGCGTCACCCGCGAGCAAGTGACCGCTGCCACGGGTTGGGCGATTCGTTTTGCCGAACACGTTGAAAACACTGCCGAGCCGACCGAAGTCGAGCTCAAGGCACTGCGCGATCTGGAAGCCCGCACTGCCGCGGCCCACGGCCAAGCACCCGGAGAAGCATGATGCGTGACGTTTATATCTGCGACGCGATTCGCACCCCTATCGGCCGATTCGGCGGTGGCCTGTCGGCCGTTCGCGCCGACGACCTGGCCGCCGTGCCGATCAAGGCGCTGATCGAGCGCAACCCGTCGGTGGACTGGAATGCGGTGGACGAGGTGTTCCTCGGTTGCGCCAACCAGGCCGGCGAAGACAACCGTAACGTGGCGCGCATGGCGTTGCTGCTGGCGGGCCTGCCGGAAACCATTCCCGGCGTGACCCTCAATCGCCTCTGCGCCTCGGGTATGGATGCCATCGGCACCGCGTTCCGGGCCATTGCCAGCGGCGAAATGGAGCTGGCGATTGCCGGTGGCGTCGAGTCGATGTCCCGCGCGCCGTTCGTGATGGGCAAGGCCGATGCCGCGTTCTCGCGCAACATGAAACTTGAAGACACCACCATCGGCTGGCGCTTTATCAACCCGTTGATGAAGGCCCAGTACGGCGTGGATGCAATGCCGCAGACCGCCGACAACGTCGCCGACGATTACGAAATCTCCCGCGAGGATCAGGACGCTTTCGCCCTGCGCAGCCAGCAACGTACCGCCGCCGCGCAGGCCGCAGGATTTTTCGCCGAAGAAATCGTTGAAGTACGCATTGCCCACAAGAAAGGCGAAAGTGTCGTCAGCCAGGATGAGCATCCTCGCGCCGACACCACCCTGGAAACCCTGGCCAGGCTCAAACCGGTCAACGGTCCAGACAAAACCGTTACGGCGGGCAATGCCTCGGGTGTGAACGACGGTGCGGCCGCGCTGATCCTGGCCTCCGGCGACGCAGTGAAGAAACACGGCCTGACGGCGCGTGCCAAAGTATTGGGCATGTCCAGCGCCGGTGTCGCGCCTCGGGTCATGGGCATCGGCCCGGTGCCCGCGGTGCGCAAACTGACCGAACGCCTGGGCCTGGCCGTCAGCGAGTTCGACGTGATCGAACTCAACGAAGCCTTCGCCAGCCAGGGCCTGGCCGTGTTGCGTGAACTGGGACTGGCGGACGACGCGGCCCAGGTCAACCCGAACGGCGGCGCCATTGCCTTGGGCCATCCGTTGGGCATGAGCGGTGCGCGCCTGGTGCTGACTGCGCTGCATCAGCTGGAAAAGACCGGTGGCAAGAAAGGTCTGGCGACCATGTGCGTCGGCGTTGGCCAGGGTCTGGCGTTGGCAATCGAACGCGTCTGACACGTCACCTGCAACAATAAGATCTGAGGGAATGCTCCATGACTGACAAGCCTGGTTACCGTCGCCCGCAGGCGGGCACTCAGCCGGAATACCTGCACCCGGCTTACCAATCCACCAACCGTCGCTCGCCGTCCAAGCCGCTGGTGTTTTTGCCTCATTCGCTGTCGGAAATTACCGGTCCGACCATCGGCGCCGAGCGCATCAGCGAAAAGGACAACGACCTGACCGCTCAACATCAGGGCGAACCGCAGGGCGAGCGCATCATCATCCACGGCCGCGTTCTGGACGAGGACGGTTTGCCAGTGCCCGGGATTCTGGTGGAGATCTGGCAGGCCAACGCCGCCGGTCGCTACAACCATGATCGCGACCTGCACGATGCGCCGCTGGACCCGAACTTCACCGGTACCGGCCGTACCGTGACCGATGCCGATGGCTGGTACCAGTTCCAGACCATCAAGCCCGGTGCCTATCCGTGGGGTAACCATCACAATGCGTGGCGCCCGGCGCATATCCATTTCTCACTGTTCGGGCCGAGCATTCTGACGCGCCTGGTCACCCAGATGTATTTCCCCGGTGACCCGTTGCTGGCATATGACCCGATCTACAACTGCGTGCCGGATACCACCGCCAAAGAGCGCCTGATCGCCAGTTTCGACCTGGAAAAAACCATTCCTTCCTACGCCCTCGGTTATCGCTGGGACATCGTCCTGCGCGGCCGCGAAGCCACGCCGATGGAGAAATAAGATGACGCTGAACGCGACTACGTCCCACACCGTCGGGCCGTACTACCACATTGGTCTGACCTGGCTGAACCGCGAAGACCTGACCGTCGAACAAACCCTCGGCGAGCGCGTGGCGATCACCGGGCAGGTCATCGATGGCAACGGCGATGTCGTCAACGACGCGATGCTGGAAGTCTGGCAGGCCAACGCCGCTGGCAAGTACGACCATCCCGAAGACGATCAGGACAAACCCCTGGACCCGAACTTCGAAGGCTTCGGCCGGGTGCCGGTGGATGCGCAAGGGCGTTTCCGCTTCACCACCATCAAGCCGGGTACGGTGCAAGGCCTCAAAGGTACGACCCAGGCCCCGCACCTGGTGGTGCTGGTGTTTGCCCGCGGGTTGGTCAAGCACTTGCTGACGCGGATCTACTTTGAGGGCGAGCCGGCCAATGTGGCTGATTCGCTGCTCGAATGTGTACCTGCCGAGCGCCGCGCTACCTTGCTGGCGAAAAAGGATGCGTCCGGTGTGTACCAATGGAATGTCATCCTGCAGGGCACCGATGCCGAGACGGTGTTTTTCGACTATTGAGAGAACACCATCAATCCATGTGGGAGCAAGCTCGCTCCCACAGGGGATGTATGTTGCCAGTGCTTCTGTGGAACGGGACTGTTGCAAATTGTGTCTAGACTCTCACGGTCCCCAAAGAGTGAATATCCATGACTACCCCCACCGCTATTCCAGCGCACTACACCCGTGAAGAGCGCAGCAAACGGATCTTTGCGATTGTCGGCGCCTCGTCGGGCAACCTCGTCGAATGGTTCGACTTCTACGTCTACGCCTTTTGTGCAATCTATTTCGCGCCAGCGTTCTTTCCGTCCGACAACCCCACGGTGCAGCTGGTCAACACGGCCGGCGTATTCGCCGCCGGGTTCTTGATGCGGCCTATCGGTGGCTGGATCTTCGGCCGGGTCGCGGACAAACACGGGCGCAAGAATTCGATGTTGATCTCGATTCTGATGATGTGCTTCGGTTCGTTGCTCATCGCTTGCCTGCCGACCTATAAGGACATCGGCGTCTGGGCGCCGATCATGCTGCTGTTCGCCCGCTTGCTGCAGGGCTTGTCGGTAGGCGGTGAGTACGGCACCACGGCGACCTACATGAGCGAAGTCGCCCTCAGGGGCCAGCGCGGTTTCTTCGCCTCGTTCCAGTACGTAACGCTGATCGGCGGGCAGTTGCTGGCCGTGTCGCTGGTGGTGGTCCTGCAACAGTTTCTCACCGAAGACGATCTGCGCGCCTACGGCTGGCGGATCCCGTTCGTGGTCGGTGCGGCGGCGGCATTGGTTTCTCTGTTCCTGCGTCGTTCGCTCAAGGAAACCACCAGCAAGGAAATGCGCGACAACAAGGACGCCGGCAGCATCCGGGCGCTGTTCCGCGACCACAAAGCCGCGTTCATTACCGTGTTGGGTTACACCGCCGGTGGCTCGCTGATTTTCTACACCTTCACCACGTATATGCAGAAGTACCTGGTCAACACCGCCGGCATGCACGCCAAGACGGCCAGCTACATCATGACCGGCGCGCTGTTCCTGTATATGTGCATGCAGCCGTTTTTCGGCATGCTCGCGGACAAGATCGGTCGCCGCAAGTCGATGCTCTGGTTCGGCGCCCTCGGTACCTTGTGCACCGTGCCGATCTTGCTGAGCCTGAAAAGTAACACCAGTCCGTTCCTGGCCTTTGTGCTGATTACCCTGGCGCTGGCGATCGTCAGCTTCTACACCTCCATCAGTGGCCTGGTGAAAGCCGAAATGTTCCCGCCGGAGGTGCGCGCATTGGGTGTCGGCCTGGCGTATGCGGTGGCGAATGCAATCTTTGGTGGTTCGGCGGAGTATGTGGCCTTGAGTCTCAAAGCCGTGGGCTTGGAAAACTCCTTCTACTGGTACGTGACGGTGATGATGGCGGTGGCGTTCCTGTTCAGCCTGCGTCTTCCGAAGCAGGCGAAATATTTGCACACCGATATTTGATCATTTTTCCCGTGGGCCTGACCGGCCCACGCCTCCAGGGACTGTTTATGAACCAGCGACCGGGCAATCAATTGTTCGATGCCTATTTCACTGCCCGCGATATGCGTGACGTGTTCTGCGATCAGGGCCGGGTTCAGGCCATGCTCGATTTCGAAGCGGCACTGGCCCGGGCCGAGGCGCGGGTCGGGTTGATTCCGCCGTCTGCCGTCGCACCCATCGAAGCGGCTTGTCGGGCCGAGCAATACGACTTCGTCGCCCTCGGTGAGGCAATTGCCACGGCGGGTAACTCTGCGATTCCGCTGGTCAAGGCGCTGGGCAAGCAGATCGCGATAAAGCATGCCGAGGCCGAGCGCTATGTGCATTTGGGCGCCACCAGCCAGGACGTGATGGACAGCGGCCTGGTGCTGCAGCTGCGCCGAGCGCTGGCATTGATTGAAAGCGACCTGGCGCAACTGGGAAACATCCTCGCGGCCCAGGCCTCGCGCTACATCGCCACGCCGCTGGCCGGGCGCACCTGGTTGCAACATGCGACGCCGGTCACCCTCGGCATGAAGATCGCCGGTTGGCTGGGCGCCGTGACCCGTAGCCGCCAGCGCCTGCAAGAACTCAAACCGCGACTGCTGGTGCTGCAATTCGGTGGGGCCTCCGGCACGCTTGCCGCCCTGGGCGAACAGGCGCTGCCGATTGCTCAAGCGCTGGCCGAAGAACTGCAACTGACCTTGCCCGAACAACCCTGGCACACCCAGCGCGATCGCCTGGTGGAGTTCGGTTCGGTGCTGGGCTTGATCGCCGGCAGCCTCGGCAAGTTGGGCCGCGACATCAGCCTGTTGATGCAGACCGAAGCCGCCGAAGTCTTCGAGCCTTCGGCGCCGGGCAAGGGTGGTTCCTCGACCATGCCGCACAAACGCAACCCGGTGGGCGCAGCGGTGCTGATCGGTGCCGCGACCCGGGTGCCGGGCCTGCTGTCGACGCTGTTCAGCACCATGCCTCAGGAACACGAGCGCAGCCTGGGCCTGTGGCATGCCGAATGGGAAACCCTGCCGGAGATTTGCTGCCTGGTATCCGGTGCGTTGCAGCAAGCGTTGCTGGTTGCCGGCGGACTGGAAGTGGATGCCGATCGCATGGCCCGCAACCTCGATCTGACCCAGGGCCTGGTGCTGGCTGAAGCGGTGAGCATTGTCCTTGCGCAACGGGTCGGCCGCGACACCGCCCATCATCTGCTCGAACAATGCTGCAAGCGCGCCGTGGCGCAACGACGGCATCTGCGCGCGGTACTCGGCGACGAGCCGCAAGTGACCGCCGAGCTGTCTGCCACTGAACTCGATCATCTGCTGGACCCCGCCCATTACCTCGGTCAGGCCCATACTTGGGTCGAACGAGCAGTGGCTGAACATTCTGCGTTGACTGCCTGAAGGAGATTGCTGTGGCTTTCGTACAACTCGCCGAGGGCGAACTGAACTACCAACTCGATGGGCCGGCCGATGCGCCAGTGCTGGTGCTGTCCAACTCGTTGGGCACCGACCTGCACATGTGGGACGCGCAGATTGCGGCGTTCACCGAACAGTTCCGGGTGTTGCGTTTCGACACCCGTGGCCACGGCAAGTCGCTGGTCACGCCGGGGCCCTACAGCATCGAGCAACTGGGCCAGGACGTCCTGGCACTGTTGGACGCCTTGCACATCGAGCGCGCGCATTTCTGCGGCCTGTCCATGGGCGGCTTGATCGGCCAATGGCTGGGGATCAACGCCGGCCAGCGTCTGCACAAACTGGTGGTGTGCAATACCGCGGCGAAAATCGGCGACCCGTCGGTATGGAACCCGCGCATTGAAACCGTGCTGCGTGACGGCGCTGCAGCGATGGTCGCGCTGCGCGATGCCTCGATTGCGCGCTGGTTCACCGCGGATTTTACCGAAGCCAATCCCGCAGCGGCGAAGAAGATCACCGATATGCTTGCGGCCACCTCGCCTGAAGGCTATGCCGCCAATTGCGCCGCCGTTCGCGATGCCGACTTCCGTGAACAGCTGTCCTCGATCAAGGTACCGTTGCTGGTCATTGCTGGCACCGAAGATGCGGTTACGCCGCCAGCCGGTGGGCACTTCATCCAGGAGCACGTGCAGGGCGCCGAGTACGCCGAGTTCTACGCCGCGCACCTGTCCAACGTCCAGGCCGGCGCTGCGTTCAGCGAACGGGTACTGGCATTTTTGTCAGCTCGTTAAGGGGATTGTCGTGGACGAGAAACAACGTTACGACGACGGCTTGAACGTCCGTCGCGCGGTACTCGGTGACGCCCATGTCGACCGCAGCCTAAATGCCCTGACCGAGTTCAACTCGGAGTTTCAGGAGATGATCACCCGCCACGCCTGGGGCGACATCTGGACCCGCCCGGGCCTGCCGCGCCACACTCGCAGTCTGATCACCATCGCCATGCTGATCGGCATGAACCGCGAGGGTGAACTCAAACTGCACCTGCGCGCCGCCGCCAACAACGGCGTGACCCGCGGCGAGATCAAGGAAGTGATCATGCAGAGCGCGATCTACTGCGGCATCCCGGCGGCGAACGCCACAATCCACCTGGCGGAGTCGGTGTGGGACGAGTTGGGGGTCGAGTCGCGGGAGTGATCCTGGTGATTTGCGGTGCCTGAGCTGGCCCCTTCGCGAGCAGGCTCGCTCCCACATTTAACCGAGTCCTTCCAGAAAGAATGCGGTCGAAAGTGGGAGCGGGCTTGCTCGCGAAGACGGTCTGACAGCCAACATCTCTGCTGAATGATAAATCGCCATCGCGAGCAAGCCCGCTCCCACAAGTTCGTGTGTTTACAACAAGCTGATCGGATAGCTGACGATCACCCGGTTCTCATCGAACTCGTTATTGCTGAAGTCGCGGCGGATGGTCGAGTTACGCCATTTGAGGTTCAGGTCCTTGAGCGCTCCGCTCTGTACGGTGTAGCCCAGCTCACTTTCGCGACCCCATTCCTTACCGTCGGTGAGGGTGCCGGTGTGCACGTTGTCGCCGCTGATATAACGGTTCATCAGGGTCAGGCCCGGCACTCCGAGTGCGACGAAGTTGTAGTCGTGGCGCAGCTGCCAGGACTTCTCCCTGACGTTGTCATAGCTGGCGTTATAGCTGTCGTTGGCCAGGGTGCCGCCGCTGGTGCCGTTGACCCGCATCCAGGCATTGTCGCCGGTGAGCTTTTGCAGGCCGACGTAGAAGGTGTGGCCGCCGTATTTGGCGGAGAACATGCCTGACCAGGTCTTGTTATCCAGCTCACCGGCCCGGGCGCTGCCGTCATCCTTGCCGTAGAAGAAACCGAGGTTGGCGCCCAGGGTCCAGTCGCCAATCGGCTGGCTGTGGACCAGATTGACGTATTGCTGGCTGTAAATGTCCTTGAGTTCGGCGTTCCACAGGCCGATCTGGGTGCGTTTGTCGTTAAACAGGTATTCGCCGCCCTGGAAGTTGAAACGGTCTGAAGTGAAGGCGACTTGGCCAGTCATCGACATGTCGCCCATGCTGCTGTCGTCCCGCGGGCTGTTGGCGCGGAACTGGCCGCCGTAGAGGGTCAGGCCGTCGATTTCCCTCGAAGTGATCTGGCCGCCGCGGAACGTTTGCGGCAGGGAGCGGCCGTCGTCGGAGCGCAGGATCGGCAGCACCGGCATCCATTCGCCGACCTTCACTTCGGTCTGGGACAGCCTGGCCTTGAACGCCACGTTGGTGCGACCGAAGTTGTCCGCCGGGCGACCGTCGCTGTCCAGCGGCAGCAATTGCGTGCCGCCAGTGCCTTTGCCGCCGTCGAGTTTCACCGAATACAGCCCCAGTACATCCATGCCGAACCCGAGGGTGCCCTGGGTGAACCCGGACCTGGCGTCGAGGATGAAGCTTTGCGTCCATTCTTCGGCCTTGCCCTGAGCCCTGGTCGGGTTGGTGAAGTTGCGGTTGATGTAGAAGTTGCGCAGGTTCAGGTTGACCTTGGCCCCTTCGACAAAACCCGATTCCTGTGCCGCGGCGGGCAGGGTGCTGCTGGCCAGAGCGATGGCGATCAGGCTGGGGAAAAAATACGGCGCGGTGGAAGGCGTCATGGGCTCGGTCTCTCTGATTTTTGGAGATGAAACGGGGCGATGCCGCAACCTGGGGTTGCAGTCCAAAGATTCGAAATCGGGAACAGCAGGGCGGGATCAGCCGGAGAGGGCAGGGCGCTGGGACATGGTGTCGAACCTGTTGTTATTGGTTTTGTGGGGCGAATGGTGCGGGGAATGTACTAGTTAGTTCAATCAGACAAAACGGGTTTTGGGCGATAATCGAACGTAAGATTGACTGAATGTTATGTGTTGCTTGCACTGGCCCCATCGCGAGCAAGCTCGCTCCCACTGGGTCCGAGCTGCACATACGCGTTGTGAACCCCGCTGAACCTGTGGGAGCGAGCTTGCTCGCGATGGGGCCAGTAGGGCCAGCACAACTTTTCCCGCAGCCAACAAAAAGCCCACCAAAAAGGTGGGCTTCCAGTTTTTTTCACCGCGCTATCAGAACAACTTCAGCTTCGGCGCTTCTTCTTTCTGCGGCTCGACTTTCGCGGTCTGCTCGTTCCAGCCACCCCCCAGTGCCTTGTACAAATTCACCGCACTGGTCAACTGCGCCAAACGGTCGGTGATCAGCGCCTGTTGGGCACTGAACAGCTGACGCTGGGCATCGAGGAAGGTCAGGTTGCTGTCGACGCCGATGCGGTAACGACGCTCGGCCAGGCGGTAGTAGTCCTGGTTGGCGGTGACGAAGTCACGCTGGGCCTGCAGCTGCTCGGTATAGGTCTGGCGGGCAGCCAGGCCGTCGGCGACTTCCTGGAAGGCCGTTTGAATGGACTTCTCGTAGTTCGCCACGCCGATGTCTTTCTGGATTTTCGAGTAATCCAGGCTGGCGCGCAGGCTACCGGCGTTGAAGATCGGCAGGTTGATCTGCGGCTGGAACAACCAGGTGCCCGAGCCGCCCTTGAACAGGCCGGACAGGTCCGGGCTCAGGGAGCCGGCATTGGCCGTCAGGCTGATGCTCGGGAAGAACGCAGCCCGTGCCGCGCCGATGTTGGCGTTGGCCGCCTTGAGGTTGTACTCGGCCTGGAGGATGTCCGGACGACGTTGCAGCAAGTCCGACGGCAGGCCGGGCGGAACTTCGCTCAACAGATCGTCGGACAGCGGCTTGGCGGCTTGCAGGTTGGCCGGGATACCGGTGCCTAGCAGCAACACCAGGCTGTTTTCATCCTGGGCGACCTGACGGGTGTACCGGGCCAGTTGCGCCCGGGCGTTTTCCACCGAGGTACGCGACTGGGCCAGGTCCAGGGCCGATGCCACACCGACTTCGTTGCTGCGCGCGGTGAGCTTCAAGCTCTCCTCGAACGCACCGAGGGTGTCCTGGGTCAGTTTGCGCAGCTCTTTGTCAGCCTGCCAGGTCAGGTAAGCGTTGGCCACGCTGGCCACCAGGCTGATCTGCGTGCTGCGGCGTCCTTCTTCAGTGGCGAAGTACTGCTGCAGGGCTTCTTCGCTCAGGCTGCGAACCCGACCGAACAGGTCGAGTTCATAGGCGCTGATGCCGACCGTGGCCGAGTAGGAACTGGTGATGCCCGCTTCGCCCGTCTGCGAAGCCCGTGCCGGGACCCGCTGCCGGCTGCCGGTGCCATTGGCCGACACCGCCGGGAACAGGTCCGCACGCTGGATGCGGTACTGCGCCGCGAAGGCATCGATGTTCAGCGCCGCGACCCGCAGGTCACGGTTGTTCTCCAGGGCGACCTGGATCAGCTGCTGCAGTGCAGGGTCATGAAAAAACTGCTTCCAGCCCTGTTCGGCGGCGGCCTGGGCAGGCGCCTGGGCCGGCGAATACGCCGGGCCCTGCGGGTACTGCCCTGCCACCGGCGCTTCAGGCCGCTGATAATCAGGTATCAGTGAGCAACCGCTCAGCACCAGGGCCGCGATTGCGATGGAGAGTAGCGACTTGCTCATTAGCCAGCCTCTTTAGAAGGTTCGAGAGCGTCATCCTGGTCAGCGGTTTTGCGCTGCCCAATGGCCGACACAGTGACGAAAAACAATGGGACCCAGAAGATCGCCAGGATCGTGGCCGTGAGCATACCGCCAATCACCCCGGTACCGATCGCATGTTGGCTACCTGAACCTGCGCCCGTGGAGATGGCCAGTGGTACCACACCGAGCACGAAGGCGAGCGAGGTCATGATGATCGGTCGCAAACGCATCCGGCAGGCTTCGATCGCCGCATCGCGCAGGCTACGCCCTTGTTCATGCAGTTCCTTGGCGAACTCGACGATCAGGATGGCGTTTTTCGCCGCCAGGCCAATGGTCGTCAACAGCCCCACCTGGAAGTACACGTCGTTGGACAGGCCGCGCAGGCTGGTCGCCATCAGCGCGCCGATGATCCCCAGCGGCACCACCAGCATCACCGCGATCGGGATCGACCAGCTTTCGTACAACGCCGCCAGGCACAGGAACACCATCAGCAGCGACAACGCATACAGCGCAGGCGCTTGCGAGCCCGACAGACGTTCTTCGTACGACAGGCCGGTCCAGGAAATACCGACACCGGCCGGCAACTTCTTGGCCAGGGCCTCGACTTCGGCCATGGCTTCACCGGTGGAATAGCCGGGCGCCGGGGCACCGAGGATTTCCATCGCTTCCACGCCGTTGTAACGCGACAGCTTCGGTGCACCGTAGATCCATTCACCCTTGGCGAAGGCCGAGAACGGAACCATGGTGCCGGCGCTGTTGCGCACATACCATTTCTTCACGTCTTCAGGACTCATGCGTGCACCTGGCTCGCCTTGCACGTAAACCTTCTTCACCCGACCGCGGTCGATGAAGTCGTTCACGTAGCTACTGCCCAGGGCAATCGACAAGGTGTTGTTGATGTCGGTGAGGGTCACGCCCAGGGCGCTGGCCTTCTCGTCATCGATTTCCAGCTGATATTGCGGTTCGTCGTTCAGGCCGTTGGGACGCACTTGCGAGAGGATCTTGCTCTGCGCTGCCATGCCGAGGAACTGGTTGCGCGCTTCCATCAACTTGTCGTGACCGATACCGGCGCGGTCCTGCAGGAACACGTCGAAACCGGTGGCGTTACCCAACTCCAGAACCGCCGGCGGTGCGAATGCAAACACCATGGCGTCACGGAAGGTGAAGAAGTGCTGCTGCGCCCGGGCCGCGAGTTTGAACACGCTGTTGTCAGCGTTACGCTCGTCCCAGGGTTTGAGCATGATGAACGCCATACCCGAACTCTGGCCACGACCGGCGAAGTTGAAGCCGGTCACGGTAAACACCGAGGCCACTGCATCGCCTTCACCGCCGTCCGCGCTCGGTCGCAGCAGGAACTCACGCATCTCGTCCACCACCACCTGGGTGCGCTGGGCACTGGAGCCGGCCGGGGTCTGCACCTGGGCAAACAGTACGCCCTGGTCTTCTTCCGGCAGGAACGCCGTTGGAATGCGGGTGAACAGCCAGATCATGCCGACCACAATAATGATGTATGCCAGCAGGTACGGAGCCTTGTTCGAGAGCATGTTGCCCACGCCACGCTCGTAGCTTCTGACACCACGGTCGAAGCTGCGGTTGAACCAGCCGAAGAAGCCGCGTTTGGGCGTGCCGTGCTCGCCCTTGGGAATCGGCTTGAGCATGGTGGCGCACAGTGCCGGAGTGAAGATCAGCGCGACCAGTACCGACAGGGCCATGGCCGAGACGATGGTGATCGAGAACTGCTTGTAGATCACACCGGTGGAGCCGCTGAAGAACGCCATCGGCAGCAGTACCGCCGACAGCACCAGGGCAATACCGACCAGTGCGCCCTGGATCTGCCCCATGGATTTCTTGGTGGCTTCCTTGGGTGACAGGCCTTCCTCACTCATGACCCGTTCGACGTTTTCCACCACGACGATGGCGTCGTCCACCAGCAAGCCGATGGCCAGCACCATGCCGAACATGGTCAGGGTGTTGATGCTGAAACCGAATGCCGCGAGGATGCCGAAGGTACCCAGCAATACCACCGGTACCGTCATCGTGGTGATGACGGTGGCGCGGAAGTTTTGCAGGAACAGGAACATCACCAGGAACACCAGCACGACCGCTTCGACCAGGGTTTCAACCACGCCCTTGATCGATTCGGTCACCACCGGCGTGGTGTCGTACGGGAACACCACTTCCATCCCTTGCGGGAAGAACGGCTTGAGGGTGTCGATGGTCTTGCGCAGGGCTTTTGCCGTGTCGAGGGCGTTGGCGCCGGTGGCCAGTTTCACCGCCAGGCCGGACGCCGGGCTGCCGTTGAACTGGGCGCTGATCGCATAGTTTTCACCACCCAGACCGACATCTGCCACGTCGCCGACGCGCACTTGCGAACCGTCCTTGTTGACCTTGAGCAGGATCGCCTTGAACTGCTCGGCCGTCTGCAGACGGGTCTTGCCGATGATCGTCGCGTTCAGTTGCTGGCCTTGCACGGCCGGCAAACCGCCGAGTTGACCGGACGACACCTGGACGTTCTGCGCCGCGATGGCGGTTTTCACGTCCACCGGGGTCAGGTTGTAGTTGTTCAGCTTGGCCGGGTCGAGCCAGATCCGCATCGCGTACTGGGCACCGAAGACCTGGAAGTCACCGACACCGGCGGTCCGCGAGATCGGATCCTGCATGTTCGACACGATGTAGTTGGACAGGTCGTCCTTGGTCATGCTGCCGTCACGCGACACCACGCCGATCACCATCAGGAAGTTTTTCACTGCCTTGGTCACGCGGATGCCCTGCTGTTGCACTTCTTGCGGCAGCAGCGGGGTGGCCAGGTTCAGTTTGTTCTGGACCTGAACCTGCGCGGTATCGGAGTTGGTGCCCTGCTCGAAGGTCGCGGTAATGGTCATGCTGCCGTCGGAGTTACTTTCCGAAGAGACATAACGCAGGTTATCGATGCCGTTGAGCTGTTGTTCGATCACCTGCACCACGGTGTCCTGCACGGTTTGTGCGGACGCGCCCGGGTAGGTCACCTGGATCGCAATGGCCGGAGGCGCAATGCTCGGGTATTGGTTGATCGGGAGTTTGAGGATCGATAGTGCCCCGACCAGCATGATCACCAGGGCAATGACCCAGGCGAAAATAGGACGGTCGATAAAAAATCTGGACATGGTTTACTCCCCTTTGCCGCTGGCAGCTTTTTCAGCTACCTGTGCGGGGGCCGGGTTCTTGGCGCTGACGTTAGTGGCTTCAGTGGCTTTGACTTCCACTCCAGGCTTGACGTATTGCAGCCCTTCCGTGATCAGGCGATCGCCAGCCTTCAAGCCATCCTCGATCAGCCATTGGCTGCCCACCGTGCGGCTGGCCTTGAGCTGACGCAGTTCGACCTTGTTGTCCGGGCCGACGACCAGTGCGGTCGGGGTGCCTTTGAGGTCGCGGGTCACGCCTTGTTGCGGCGCGAGGATCGCCGCGCTGTTCACGCCGGATTGCAGACGGGCGTGAACGAACATGCCGGGCAGCAGGGTGTGGTTTGGGTTGGGGAACACTGCACGCAGGGTCACGGAACCGGTGGTCTGGTCGACCGAGACTTCGGAGAACTCGAGCTTGCCCGGTTGTTGGTACTCGCTGCCATCCTCGAGCATCAGCTTGACCGCCGCGGCGGTGTCGCCAGCCTTTTGCAGGCGACCGCTTTCGAGTTCGCGGCGCAATTCGAGCAGTTCAACCGACGACTGAGTCACGTCGACGTAGATCGGGTCGAGTTGCTGAATAACGGCCATGGCGTCTGCCTGGCCGTTGGTCACCAGCGCGCCTTCGGTGACCGAAGAACGGCCGATACGGCCCGAGATCGGCGCGTAAACCTTGGTGTAGCGCACATTGATCTGGGCGCTTTGCATGGTCGCTTCCGATTGCAGGCGGTTGGCCAGGGCCGTGTCGTATTCCTGGCGACTGACAGCCTGTTCTTTGACCAGCTGCTGGTAGCGATCCGAGATCGACTTGGTCTGTTGCAGGTTGGCCTGGGCGCTTTTCAGGGTGGCTTCATAAATGGCCGGATCGATCTGATACAGCTGCTGGCCGGCCTTGACGTCGCCGCCTTCCTTGAACAGACGCTTGAGAATGATGCCGTTGACCTGAGGTCGAACTTCGGCGATGCGGAACGCGCTGGTGCGGCCCGGCAGCTCGGACGTAAGAGTAAAAGCTTGGGGTTGCAGGGTTACGACGCCGACCTGAGGGGGCGGTGCGGCAGGCGCCGCCTCTTCCTTTTTACATCCGCTAAGCAGTGTTGCCAAGGCGACGGCGGTGACCAGAGCGGTAACAGCTGGCTTGAATTGCATGAAAATCCTCGGGTCAGGCGCGCAAATCGCGCACAAGAAAGGTGGAAGGTTAAAAATTGTGCGCTGAGTAGATAAGTAGCTTGCTAAGTAATATACTTACGTTCATGGTTGTTTGTAAATAGCTTCGCCGCGTACCCATACCGTTACAAAAGTTGTTCAAGGGTTCGAATTGTAGGCCGGGGATGACGCCTGAGAGCGCTCGCCCCACTTTTATTCAGCTGATATTCAGACATCGCTGAAGCATCCTGATTGAGGTTGTACTGCCATGGTCCGTCGTACCAAAGAGGAAGCTCAAGAAACCCGTAGCCAGATACTCGAGGCGGCCGAAAAAGCCTTTTTCGAGCGGGGCGTGGCGCGCACGACACTGGCGGAAATCGCGACCCTGGCCGGCGTCACGCGCGGGGCCATCTATTGGCATTTCAGCAACAAGGCGGCCGTGGTGCAGGCCATGCTCGACACCCTGCATGAGCCGCTGGATGAAATGGCCAAGGCCAGCGAAAGCGCAGAAGAACTTGATCCGCTGGGTTGCATGCGCAAGCTGCTGATTCATTTGTTTCATCAAGTTGCCCTGGACCCGAAAACCCGACGGCTCAATGAGATTCTGTTTCATAAGTGCGAATTCACCGATGAAATGTGCGACCTGCGCCAGCAGCGCCAGGTGGCCAGTCTCGATTGCAATGTGCGGATCGCCCTGGCCTTGAGTAATGCAGTGAATCGGGGACAGTTGCCGGAAAACCTCGACACAGACCGCGCCGCCATCAGCCTGCATGCGTACATCGATGGCATCCTGTACCAGTGGCTATTGGCGCCCGACAGTTTTCAACTGCACGCCGAAGCCGAGCGTTGGGCCGATACAGGGTTGGATATGCTGCGCTTGAGCCCGAGTCTGTGCAAATAAAACAAAATTCGTAAAGGGAGCCGGTGGTGTCAATCCTCGACAGGGTGACGCCCTGATCCTGGCCTGCGTTGTTGCATTGGGGTGCTTTTATATACGTAGGCCCGCCCGGTTGACAGGCAGCGGGCCAAGTATTTTGTAGGGATTTTGTGTTCAGTGTGTCGCTGAGCCCATCAGAAGACCAGACCCATTCGCCGCTCGTAACCGATCCGGCCCTTGTAGGCTTCGCCACTGTCGACCCAGCCCAGTTTTGCGTAAAGCGCGATGGCCGCTTCGTTGTCGGCATCCACTGACAACTCCAGCCCCTTTATTTCCGGCCAGGCCTGACGCGCCACTTCGGGCAAGGCTTGCAGACAGACCTTGCCATAGCCTTTGCCCTGAGCGCGGCGATCCACTTGCAATGCATGCAGGGTCGCGCTGTGTTCGTCGGCCCACGCCGGCAGCACCGGCGGGCGTTTGAGCAGCAGGAAGGCCACCGGAATACCCTCGGCCAGCAGGGCAAATCCTTTGACGCCGGGGCCGGGCTTTGACAGCAGGGTGTGCAGTGCACCGTGGATGTCGCCGGAGAACCTGATCTGTTCTTTGTGTACTTCAATGGCCTCGATCTGCCGGCGCTGGAGCGCGTTGAGGCTTTCGTAAGGCACGAGTCTGGCTGTCACTGGAGTATCCTTTTTCCATTACCAATTGTTGTCGAATTCTAACGAGTTTGCGCCGATGGATTATTTTTATTTGAGTTGTCGATTTGGCGTTCAGCCAGACGACAAAGGGTGTCTTCACAACAAAAAACACGGAGAACCACCATGAACGCTACCCACGAAATCCAGACCCTGATCGACACCTATCGTCAGGCGGTCATCGCCAAGGATGTCGAGAAAATCATGGCCCTGTACGCCGACGACATCGTCTCCTACGACGCAGTCAAGGCCCTGCAATTTCGGGGCAAGGCCGCCTACCGCGCGCATTGGCTGGAGTGCATGGAAATGTGCCAGGGCGCGCACACGTTCGACTTCGACCATATGAATATCGTGGTGGACGAGCACATCGCCTTCGCCCATTGGCTGGCCCATTGCGGTGGCACCAATGAAAAGGGCGAAACCCAGGCCTGCTGGATGCGCGTGACCGCCTGTTATCGGCGCGAAGCCGGACAATGGCGCATCGTCCACGAACACTGGTCAGCCCCGTTCGACATGATGAGCGGCACTGCGCTGTTCAATCTGGAACCCTGATCCTCGGGCTGTTGATCGGCAAGCCGCGCCAACATGCCAATCTGCAGCCATAGTTGATCAGTTCGATTAGGGCAGAGCCTCAAGAAATGGAGAGCGTCCATGAAATATCTATGCCTGGTCTACAGCAACGAGCTCGAGTTGCACTCGCAGCCCGAAAGCCCGAAAGACGCCGAATGCATGGCCTACGCCGAGTCGATCCAGGGCAGCGGCCGGATGATCGCGGCCGAAGCGCTGGAGTCGGTGCAGACCGCGACCACCGTGCGCATGCGCAACGGGAAAATGTCGATCACCGATGGCCCGTTCGCCGAAACCAAGGAGCAGTTGGCCGGCTTCTACCTGATCGATGCCAAGGACCTCAACGAAGCCCTCCAGGTCGCCGGCAACATCCCGGCGGCCCGGGTCGGTTGTGTCGAGGTGCGTCCCGTTCGCCAGCTGAATCCCTGAACAACCATCAAAAAACAGGAGATCTGCATGAACCCGCAACCTTGTAGCAAGCAGCCTGCCGCAGGCCTGCCGGACTGATGCCTGACGTCTCGGTTACGACTCGGGTCGAGCAGGTCTACCGTGAAGACTCACGGCGGATCCTGGCGACCCTGATCCGCTTGCTTGGCGATTTCGATCTTGCCGAAGAAGCCTTGCACGAGGCGTTTTTCGTCGCGGTCGAGCGCTGGCAGCGCGACGGTGTGCCGGACAATCCGCGTGCCTGGCTGGTGTCCACCGGCCGCTTCAAGGCCATTGACGTGTTGCGTCGGCGTGCGCGGTTCAACGCGTCCCGGCCGATGTTGATCGCGCAACTGGAGGCACTGGAGCAGGCCGACTGGAGTGACGAAGACGTGGAAGACGACCGCCTGCGCCTGATTTTTACCTGCTGTCACCCGGCACTGGCGGCGGACGCCCAGGTGCCGTTGACCCTGCGGGAAGTCTGCGACCTGACCACCGAAGAAATCGCCCGGGCCTTTCTTTCGGCACCGACCACCATTGCCCAGCGCATTGTGCGGGCCAAAGCGAAAATCCGTGACGCGAAAATCCCCTATCAAGTGCCGACCCTGACCGAGTTGCCCGAGCGCCTCGACAGCGTGCTACGGGTGATTTACCTGGTGTTCAACGAAGGCTATTCGGCGTCCGTCGGTGCCGAACTGACCCGTGAGGATTTGACCCGCGAGGCGATACGGCTCGGCAGGTTGTTGGTCGAGTTGCTGCCGGAACCGGAGGTGATGGGCCTGCTGGCGCTGATGCTGTTGCACGAGTCGCGGCGCCCGGCCAGGACTTCGGCGAGTGGTGAATTGATTGTGCTGGATGAGCAGGACCGTTCGTTGTGGGATGCCCGGATGATTGCCGAAGGCTGCACGCTGGTGGAGCAGGCGCTGACCACCGGGCGTTTCGGGCCTTATTGCCTGCAGGCGGCGATCGCGGCGGTGCATGCCGAAGCGCCGACGGCGCAGGAGACGGACTGGCCGCAGATTGTCGGTCTGTATGACGTGCTGCTGCGAGCCCTGCCTTCGCCGGTGATCGAGCTGAACCGGGCGGCGGCGTTGGCCAAGCGGGATGGACCGTTGGCGGGGTTGATCTTGATTGAAGGGATTCTGCAGCGTGGTGAGCTGCTGGATTATCACCTGGCGCATTCGGCGCGGGCGGAGTTTTGTCGGCAGTTGGGGCGGGTGGAGCAGGCGCGCGAGGCTTATCGGCGGGCGTTGGAATTGACGCAGCAGGTGCCGGAGCGGCGGTTTATCGAGGGGCGGCTCAAGGCGATGGAGTGAGGTGATCTTGCGGGCCTCTTCGCGAGCCTGCTCGCGAATGGCGGCACCGCTATTCCAGCATTTTGCTGATTAACCAACTCCCGGCTGGCCCCGGCGGATGCAGGCTCGACCACAGCGCGTCCACCGACACGGTCTTCGGCCAGCCACGCACCTGAATCTCTTGCAACGACCCCGCCCCAAAGCGCTCCACCAACCACCGGGGCAAGGGTGCCCAGCCGAATCCGCCTTGAGCCATTTCCAGCAGCATCAGGTAACTCGGCGCCGACCAGACACGCCCCTTGGCCCGGCTTTCATAGGGATTGACGATGGTCGCCAGGCGCAGTTCGCGATGCTGCTGCAGCACGTCCTGATCCACCTTTGCCAACGCTGCCAACGGATGTTCAGGGGCTACGAACAGGGCGATTTCCGTGCGTTCGTCCACCGTTGAGCTGAGCAGGTCCGGCGGGTAGCTGTCTTGCCTCTCGGCGAAGGCGACATGGGCTCGACCGCTTTGCACCAGCGCCACCAGGTCATCGCATTCGGCAATCAGGCATTCGAGTTCCAGGTCCGGATATCGCTGTTCGAAGGTACTCAACGCCGCTTCGAAGCGATCGGACTGGTAGGTGTCGGACAGCGCCACCGTCAGTTTCGCCTCGATCCCCTCGGCCAATTGGCTGGCGGTCATTTCCAGGCGGCTGGTGGCGGCCAGGATTTCTTCGGCCCGCTGTAACACGACGTGCCCGGCCGGGGTCAGACCGGGCTTGCGACTGCTGCGATCGAACAAGGTCAGGTTCAGGTCGATTTCCAGGCTGGCCACCGCCGCGCTGATGGTCGACTGACTGCGGCCCAGCTTGCGCGCCGCAGCGGAAAACGAGCCTTGCGTCGCCGCCTGGACGAACGCCAGCAGCACTTCGTGAGAGGCCATGAACTATCGCCCTGATCGATGGTTATTGATTATGAAGTATCGGCGTGATGACAGACCATGGCAACCACAGTCACTCAAGGAGTCTGGCCATGAACGCCAATAAATCCATCACTGAACGTATTCTCCAGGCCATGGGTTTCGAACTGCTGGCGGTGCTGATCTGCACCCCGTTGCTCGCCTGGGTCATGGACAAACCGATGCTGGAAATGGGCGTGGCGACCATTGCAATCGCAGGGTTGGCCCTGGCCTGGAACGTGATCTTCAACGGCTTGTTCGACCGCGCGCTCAAGCGTCTTGCCCTGGTGCGTAACGCCTGGCTTCGCGTGGTACATGCGTTGCTGTTCGAAGGCGGGCTGGTCGCCGTCGGCGTGCCGCTGATAGCCTGGTGGCTGAATATCAGCCTGTGGCAAGCGTTCCTGCTGGACATTGGCGTGTTGCTGTTTTTCCTGCCGTACACCTACGTTTATCACTGGGCGTATGACGTGGTGCGTGAGCGGGTGGTAATGCGCACTTCTTTCGATGGATAAAAGTAAAGATCGCAGCCTGCGGCAGCTCCTCGGATCGCCGCGCCGCTCGCTCCTACAGAGAACTCAATAATCCTGCCGCTTGCGAAACGCCCAGCGCCCGGCGATCACGGTAAAGGTCGCGACCAATGCCACCAGGATCCAGAACCCCTCAGGGTCACCGGAAAGCGGTACCCCACCGACGTTCATGCCAAAGAACCCGGCAATGATGTTGATCGGCAGCGCCAGCACCGTGACCACGGTCAGGGTGAACAAGGTGCGGTTACTTTGTTCATTGAGGTTGGCGGCGATTTCTTCCTGCAACAGCTTGATCCGTTCCCCCAGTGCCGTGAGGTCGTTGATGATCAGCGCAAACTCCTCGGTGGATTTGCGCAACTCCTTCACGTCCTCTTTCTGCAACCACTGCGGCGGCCGATTGAGCAACCGCAGCAACGAGCCCGGTTCGAGCGCCAGCAGGCGTTGCAGGCGCACCAGCACCCGGCGGTTGGCGCCCAGTTCCGCGCGATTGGTCGACAATCGTGAGGACAGTAATTCATCTTCGATCTGGTCGACACTGAGGCTGGTCTTGCGCACGATCTGCGTCAGCACTTCGCCCTGATCGCGCAGTAAATGCACCAGCAATTCCAGCGGCGAGCGAAAGCACTCGCCGGCCTTCACCGACGAGCGCAATTTATCCACCGAATGCAGTGGTTGCAGGCGCGCGCTGATGATCAGCCGGCTGCGAGCACAGACCCACAGGGTCGACACATCGGACGACACCATGCTGCTGAGGTTGAACACCACATCGTTGACCACCGCCAGCAGCGCCGAATCGACGTGCTCGATACGCGTCGAACGCGAGCCTTCATGCAGTGCTTCAAAAAACTCTTCGGGCAACTCCAGATGATTTTTCATCCAGCGCTCGCACGCGGCATGTGCGAGGTTGAGGTGCAGCCAGAGAAATTCGTCGCTGTCATCCGGCTGATCCAGGCACTGCAAGGCCCTGGCCGAATCGATTTCCCGACCGCGTTCGCCGGGGCGGAAACTGAAACCGTACAGCAGACCGAACAGGTCCGGGTCGCGATGACTTTGATCGATGCTGTGGTTCATGGAGGCTCGCTGCGAGGAGGCGCCTGTCGCGGGTTTCACAGGTTCCCTTGAGCCACATCATCGCAAGCCGCGATGACGGTTTTGTGACAGTTAAATAACGCAGACGATTGCTCTGCCATTGGTCGAATTAATCTCAAGAACCGCTCTGGCACGCCGATTACGCTTGGGTTAGATTGCGCGCCTTCGGCCATCTGCCAAGGTCGCAGACAGGGATGTCCCAACTACTTTACGTCTTACCCAAGGCGTACCTCACTCCTGTCACGAGTACCTTCCGATGTTTTTGCAAAAGTCCTTGAGAGCGCAAATTCTCGCCCTGCTGAGCGGCAGTCTGTTCGCAATGTTGTTGATCGCCCTGGCCTGCTTTCACTTTCTGTCCAGCGGTGTTCAGAGCTACGCCAAGCTGATCGAAGGCCCGTTGCAGACTTCGCAATTGATCGATGAAGCCAACTTGCAATTCAAGGTGCAGGTTCAGGAATGGAAAAACGTCCTGCTGCGCGGCAAACAACCGGCGGACCTGGAAAAGTACTGGAAACAATTCGAAGACCGTCAGCGCGATGTACAGGGCATCCTCGGGGAGTTGGCCGGGCAGAAGGGCATCGAGCCGCAACTCAAGACCCGCATCGAACGTCTGCGTGAGGAACATCGTCTGCTAGGCGCGGCGTATCGGAAGGGGCGCGATGCGTACGTGGCAGCCGGTGCCGATCCAACCGCGGGTGACACTGCGGTGAAGGGCGTGGACCGTGCGACCAGCGATCAAATGAGCGAACTGGTCAGCGAGTTGCGCCAGCAGGGCGCCGAGCAGTCGAAACTGATCAGTGCCAGCGCTGATCAGACGGTGCTGTCGGGAATTGTGGTGATGCTCGCTTCGGGGCTGTTGATCGGCCTGTTGAGCCTGTGGCTGATCAACCGCAACCTTGTGGTGCCGATCCGCAAGCTGATCGAGTACGTGGCGCAACTCAGTCAGGGCAGGTTTGCCGAGCGTGTGGCCAGCAACCGTCAGGATGAGTTGGGCAAATTAGCGATTGCGGCCAATACCCTTCGCGATTTTCTCGCCGACACCTTCAGCCGTTTGCAGGTCAGCGCCAAGGATCTGGACAGCGCCAGCGGTGAGCTCAAAGCGATCGCCAGCCTCATGGCCGGTGGCACCAACGAGCAGTTCAACCGTACCGATCAGGTGGCCACGGCAATGACCGAAATGTCCGCCACCGCGCAGGAAGTCGCGCGCCACGCCGTCGACGCCGCCCGTGCCGCCGACGATGCCGACCAGAGCGCGCAGCAGGGCGAGAAAGTCATGCAGGGCACCATCCACACCATCACCCAAATGCGCGGAGAAATCGCCAACACCGCCACGGTCATCCGTCGTCTGGAAACCGACAGCGGACGCATCGGCAAAGTGCTGGAAGTGATTCGCGGCATCGCCGAGCAGACTAACCTGCTGGCGCTCAACGCGGCTATCGAAGCGGCTCGCGCGGGTGAGGCCGGGCGTGGTTTCGCCGTGGTGGCCGATGAAGTGCGCAGCCTGGCCCAGCGGACGGCGGCGTCGATCATCGAGATCAACCAGATTATACAAAGCGTGCAAACCGGAGCGGTGGACGCAGCCCAGGCGATTGAAAGCGGCCAGTCGCGCAGCGAGGAAAGTGTCCAGCAAGTGACCGAGGCAGGCGCCATGCTGGAACGCATCACCCAGGCTGTGGAAGCCATTCGCGACATGAACCGCCAGATCGCCACGGCCGCCGAAGAGCAGACCTCGGTGGCGGAAGACATCTCGCGCAACCTGAGCGAGATCACCAGCATCGCCAGTACCAACCTGGACAACGTGCAGCGTACCGAAGCGGCCAGCCACAATCTGCACGGGTTGTCGGGGCAGCTGAACGAGGTGACGGCGCGCTTGAGCGCCTGATCAGTGGCTCAATACCTGTTCACTTCGGTGTGGGCAGGCTGAAGGTAAAGATCGTGCCCTGCTCGGCGGGAATCTTCGGTGACGCGGGCCACTGCGGCAAAGCGCTGGCCGGTCATTTCGCGGATCACCTGAAGAATGGCGGGCACCGCGCCGATGCGACCGATGGTGGCGATGTCTGCTGCCGCTGTTTGACCCATGTACGTTGTTCTCGCTGCAGGATGCCGAGGCGTGTCGAGGAGTTCCAGCGGGCTGGCGCGAGGTTGGCGTCACTTGATTGATGGTGTTGGGGATCGGCTGCCGCAAGATGCAAAAAAGCCGCACGGACCCGAAAGTCGTGCGGCTTTTTGATGTGTGTATCAGTCGTCTTTTTTGTTTTTCAGGACTTCGCCAGTGGCGGCGTTCAGATCCACGTCCCACTCGACGTTCTTGGCATCACGCAGTTCGACTTCGTATTCGTAGCCGTTGAAGTGGTTGTCCAGGTCGCTGTCGGTAATCGTGGCACCCTTGTGCAACTTCAGTGCGATCTGGTTCAGTTCTTCCAGCGGCTTGATCTTGCCGTCTTTGACCAACTGAGGGATCTGGTCGACAGGAACATCGGCCTGGGCCAGGCCAGCGGTGAGGGTCAGGGCAGCAGCGGTGAACAAGGCAGTCAGGGTTTTCATGGGATTCTTTCCTTGGATGATCTGTTTAAGTGGGATCAGATTAACTGTGGCAACTTAATTCACCCTTAATTCCTAAAACCGCGTCGTAAAGTTTGCGCAGCCCCTGTAGGAGCTGGCTTGCCAGCGAAGCAGGCGACTCGGTGTATCGCCAGGCGCAAAATCAATACCCATTGTTCTGCAACAACTGCGTAACACTCGCCGCCGCCGGCCGTTTATAAAACTTGAGCAATTCGCTGGCGCGATTGGTAAAGATGCCATCGACGCCGGCGTCCATGACTATCTGATAATCCACTGCATCGTCGACAGTGTAAGCATGCACCAGCAAGCCCTGATCATGGGTGTACTGGTTCATCCACGGTTGCACCAGGTCCGAATAACTCTGATCGCCCCCTTGGGTCAGCCTGACAGACGGGCCGGTGCCGATCGCGCCCTGGGCCTTGGCATACTCGACCCAGCGCTGGAATTCAGCTTTGTCCTTCGGTTGCTGCTTGGCATAAAACGTCGCTTTGTCCTTGTCGCCGGACTCGGCAAAAGTCACCTTGGACTTGGGCTCGATGCTGCCTTCGCCGACCCACAGCAACAGGATCTTCGGCACTTGCGGCATTTCCTTTTCCAGCAGTTCAAGGCTGCCCTTCTCAAATGTTTGCAACACCACCTTGCCTTTGCCCTGGCCGACTGCCAGTTCACTTTTCACCAACTTCGAACCGGTCGGGCTCAACCAGCCGCGATCCTGGAGTTTTTCCTTGAGGTCGCGTTCGAGACCGGGAAACTGCTTCGGTTCCTTGGTTTCGATGTACAGGCCCGGCTTGTGCAGCGGGTTACCCTGGGCGATGTCGATGATCTCGTCCAGGGTCAGGATTTTCAAACCCGCATAGGCCGGACGGGCGCGATCCGGGTAAGCGCTGTTGAACCAGCTGCCCGCATCGAGGGTTTTCAGTTCGGCAAGGGTGAAGGCGTTGGCCGGGCTGTCCTTGCGCTCCGGAAATTTGGTGGCGACGTCGGTAGTGCGTTGCAGGTTGTCGTCGTGCAGGGCGAACAGCACGCCGTCCTTGCTGCGCTGCAAGTCCAGCTCCAGGTAGTCGGCGCCCAGATCGCGCGCCAGTTTGTAAGCCGGGGCGGTGGACTCCGGTGCATCGAAAGACGCGCCACGGTGGGCGATCACGGCCGGATGCGGGATACCCAGGCGGGTCGCCAGTGCGGTGGGGCTGGGTTCGCTGGCGGCCTGTGCCTGGCCGAGGCCGAGCAGCACACTCAGCAGCAGGGCGCTTTGGGTGAAGTTGACAGGCATGGGTCGAGGTCCTTTCGCAGTTTTTCAAAGAGCTCTCTTTTAACAACTGAGCGCCGCCGGCGCTATCGCGAGACCGACATAAACCTGTTCAAAGCAGATTTTTCCGCGCTTTTGTGCGGTTCTTTGCAGTACCCTTGGCCCCGGCAGTTTCCCCGACAGAGGGAAAAACCCTTCGCTTGCCTTGCGTGTAAACCATCGATCACCGGTCCTTCGCGACCCTTTGTGAGGTTTACCATGCGCATCACTTCCCAGCTTATCTGCCAGGCCGCTGACCAACTCAAAGGCTTCGTCGGCCTCAATCGCAAGACCGGCCAGTACATCGTTCGTTTCAGCGAAGACTCGTTCGGCATGGACGTGGCCGATGACGGCATTATTCCTGTGAGTGAGTTCGTCTGGGCGCCCGGCCCGGAGCAAGCCATGACGCTCAAGCGCGAGTTGATCCAGTTGCTGCTGGATCAGAATATCGATGACCGGATCAACATCACCGAGCCGTTGCGGGTGTATATGGCTCGGCGGGAAGTGCCGGAGATTTCGGCGGTGCGCAGTTTGGTGTCTGGCTGAGTTTTGCGGTGTCTGAGCGGGCCCCTTCGCGAGCAAGCCCGCTTCCACAGGGGATCCGGGTCGTACACAAAATGTGTGAACAACAAAGATCAAATGTGGGAGCGGGCTTGCTCGCGAAGGCGGCCTGAAGAGCTCAACAATTGTTACCGCTCAAGCTTGAGTTACACCTGGTAGCAAGCCAGAAACATATCCAGCGCCGACTCCACCACGGTGGCCTGCCTCTCGGGCGACAGACCCGGTAAGCCCATGGAAATCTGTGGCCAGAACGCAAAGGATTTGAGCATCCCTTGAATCTGCTGCGCGGCAAATTCCGGGTCAACCGGTTTCAAACGGCCATCGGCCTGGGCGGCACGGATCCACAGAGTCAGGTTCTCTTCACGTTCGCCCATCCGCGCGACCATGTTTTGCGCCCGCTCCGGGGAGTGGATGGTGGCGGCGATGGCGACCCGGGCCAGGTTGAGAAAATTGTCATCGCCCATCATCTGCAATTTAGCCATCAGCATCCGGCGCATCTGGTCGCGCAGGGGCAGGTCAGGGCGGTAGGACGTTTCCGGTTCTGCAGTCAGCCGCGCCCACAACTGATTGAGGATTTCGGCGAACAACTCTTCCTTGCTCGGAAAGTGGTTGTACACCGTGCGCTTCGACACCCCCGCGGTGGCGGCGATCTTGTCCATGCTGGTGATGTCGAAGCCGTTGGTACGGAATTCGGCAATCGCCGCCTGAATGATGGCTGCACGTTTTCGATCGGTGAGGCGCTGTGGAGCAGTCATGGGAACGCTTCGTAAGGATTAGGTAAAGAATTACACTGAGCAGTTTACTTGTGATCGGCATTGATGCAACCTAGAAACTACACTGTGCAGTGTAACGCTCTGTTAATCCTGTGCAGTAAAAATAGAGCTTTTCGGCTAATGCGTGCGTGCTTGGCCATTTATCGTTTCAAAGCAGAGAGCCGCGATTCATGCGGTTTTCCTGGAGTCCTCAGTCATGGCCTGTTCAATTTCCCCGGCGGACAACGCCTCCACACCCCAAGCCTCTCGCCAGACCCAAGGGCAGTACCGAAACCATGCCCCGGTGCAGCGCGAAGGCTTTCGTACAACCTTGCGCATCCTGTGGAACGTGATCTTCCACAAACCGAACAACACCCGCCCGACTGCGCCCGTTCCGGTTCAGAACCTGACTCGAGACGCCTTGATTGCCGCCCCCAATCACAGCGTCTACCGCCTTGGCCATTCCACCGTATTGCTCAAACTGCGGGACAAATTCTGGATCACCGACCCGGTTTTCGCCGAACGCGCCTCGCCGGTGCAATGGGCCGGCCCCAAGCGTTTTCATCAGCCGCCCATCAGCCTGGAAGAGCTGCCGCCGATTGAAGCGGTGATCCTGTCCCACGATCACTACGACCACCTCGATTCTCAGGCGGTCCTTAAACTGGCGGACAAGACCCGCTACTTCCTGACTCCGTTGGGCGTTGGCGATACCTTGATCAAGTGGGGGATCGACCCCGGCAAAGTGCGTCAACTGGACTGGTGGCAGGGCACCGAGGTCGATGGCCTGCAGTTCATCGCTACGCCTTCGCAGCATTTTTCCGGCCGTGGCCTGTTCGATGGCAACAGCACGTTGTGGGCTTCATGGGTGATGATCGACGGCGATACGCGAATCTTCTTCAGCGGCGACAGCGGCTACTTCGACGGCTTCAAACGCATCGGTGAACACTATGGGCCGTTCGACCTGACGCTGATGGAAACAGGCGCCTACAACGTCGAGTGGCCCCATGTGCACATGCAGCCAGAGCAAACCTTGCAAGCGCATATCGATCTCAAAGGACGGTGGTTACTGCCCATTCACAACGGTACGTTCGATTTGTCGATGCATGCCTGGTACGAGCCGTTTGACCGGATTCTGGCACTGGCCTGGGAGCGCAATGTTTCGATCGCCACGCCGCAAATGGGCCAAGCGTTTAATGTGAACTATCCACAGCGCGGCAGCACCTGGTGGGATGAGGTCGAGCAGCGGACGTACCAACAGAGTGTCGGCTGAAGCGGCTACAGATGGGTGCGAGTATTCGTACAGGATCCAGCGATAAGTGATGACGGACATTTTCAGCGGCGTCTGTAGGCTGGAAACCGAGTGAGCTCAATCACTCGCCATCAATTATCACAAGGATCTTTTTCACATGGATGTGACATTAAAAGCCTGCATGACGCGGCTGGTCCCGCTTGTCCTGCTTTCGATCGCCAGCGCAACCCTTGCGCAAATAGCGGCAGCTGAATCGAGGCTGGAGTATTTAAGTGTCGATGAAATCAACAAGAGAATGGAGCGCGACCAGCTGAGTGCTGTAGTGCTGGTGCAGCACCTGCAACAGCGGATCGAGAGGCTGGATAAACGGGGGCCGGCGATCAACGCGATCATTGAGCTCAATCCGGACGCATTGGCCATTGCCGAGTCGCTGGATCAGGAGCGACGACAAGGACACGTGCGCGGTCCTCTGCACGGAATTCCGGTATTGCTCAAAGACAATATCGATACCTCCGACCAGATGCAGACCAGTGCCGGCTCGTTGGCCATGGTCGGGCAACCTGCCGCGCAGGATGCCTTTATCGTGCAAAGGCTCAGAGCCGCCGGGGCTGTCATCCTGGGTAAAACCAACCTCAGCGAGTGGGCCAATTTTCGCGACCCTGCCATCCCCGATGGCTGGAGTGGCCGCGGCGGACAAACCAAGAACCCGCACGTGTTGAGTGAAACCCCCTGCGGTTCCAGCTCGGGCTCCGGCGCTGCCGTCGCCGCGGGTTTTGCACCCTTGGCTGTCGGGACGGAAACCTCTGGCTCGATCATCTGCCCGGCATCCCTCAACGGCGTGGTGGGCCTCAAGCCTACCGTGGGCCTGCTCAGTCGTAGCGGCATCATTCCCGTGACGGACAAAACCGATACACCTGGGCCGATGACGCGCACCGTTCGCGAGGCTGCACTGCTGTTAAATGCCATGACGGGCAATGACGGCGCCGAACCCGTCAAAAAGCCACATTCCGTGCGCGGCGTGGACTATACGCAACTACTGCAACCGAACGCCCTGGCTGGACGGCGCATCGGTTACCCGATCAAGTTCGATACCAGCATCGAGGCGAAACAAATCGACCCTCAGTTTTCCCTGGCGCTGGAAATCATGCAGGCTGCAGGCGCCACCTTGATTCCGGTGGAGTTCATCGATCCTGAATCAAAAGGGGTAGAGGAGGCGTTCTCGATGGGTATCAAACGCAACCTTCCCGTCTATCTGGCAACGCGCAAAGGCCTTGCGGCACGGAGCCTGGAGGATCTTGTGAAATTCAACGATAACTCTCCCGGCGCCGAAGGTTATGGACAAACCACGTTGAGCGCAGCCAACGACATTGATTTTGACGAGCGCACGTACAACCAGTTGTGGCAAAAAATCCAAAGTGAAAATGCGGCCGCCATCGACAGCTTGCTGGTCACCCATCAACTGGATGCCCTGGTGCTGGACGTCGGTTCACCCGGCTTGAACGTGGCCCCGCTGGCGGGGTATCCCGGCATCATGATGCCTTCGGGGATAGACGATGCCGGGGTGCCTACCTCGGTGTACTTCTTCGGTGCACGCTGGAGCGAGGCCACGCTTCTGGCGCTGGCTTACGGTTATGAACAAGTGTCTCGTGCGCGGCGGGCACCGGCGTTTATTCCGTAGGTATTGACGGGTGCGGAACAGGTCGTAGCTCGGATGCTCATCGAGTATTAGAGCTACTACCTGTGTCACTCAACCATCGCAAAATCCGGCCGCCCCACCGGATTCGGCGTCGACCCCCTCACATTCATCCCTCTCCCCGGTGCAAAACCCGGGAAGAACACCAAGCCCTCCGATTCAAACCGATAAGCCAACGCCAGCCGGGTTACATCCAGCACCTCGCGCTCGGCTTCAAACCGTTGAATGGCGTCAACCGAAACACCGGATTCCTCAGACAGCTCTTCAACGCTCCAACCCAGCATCGCCCGGGCCTGGGCGCAGTGTGTGGGGGTGAATTGGAAAAGGGCGATACGTTCCAGGGTAATTTTCATCGCAAGAGAGGCCATGGTGTTCTCCGGGCTCGAGAGTGTCGGTTCAAAATATACTGTGTTTTTGTACAGTTGTTTTGCCCCCGGATCAAACTCATTTTTTGATGGATCCTATTTCACACCCTCCAACCAGACGGACGGTGGCTGCCCCAACACCCGGCGAAACATGGTCGAAAACGCCGCCGGACTCTCATAGCCAAAATCCAGGGCAATGCGCGTCACCGGTTCACCCACGGCCAATCGCGCGAGCGCCAGCACCACACACGCCCGCTGCCGCCACTGGCTGAAACTCAGATCGGTCTGTTGGCGAAACAGACGATTGAACGTGCGCAAACTGATATGTAACTGATCCGCCCATTGCTGCGGTGCCTGATGCGCGTCGGGCCGCTGCAAAAAGCCCTGGCACAACCCGAGCAGACGGGCATCGACGGGCAGCGGAATGTGCAAGGGCAGGTGAGCGCTACGCGACAGTTCATGCAGCAGCAAGTCGACCAATGCGCCATCGCGGCCGATTTCTTCGTACTCCAGCGCCATCTCCACCGCCTCCATCAGCAGATGCCGCAGCAACGGCGAAACACTGATCACCTGGCAACGAAGCCCCAAGTCCACTGCTCCCGGTTCGATGTACAAGCTGCGAGTACTCACCCCCAGCATCAACACCTCATGGGCCACCCCCGGTGGAATCCACACCGCTCGTTGCGGTGGCACCACCCAATTGCCGTCGTGGGTGCTGACCTGCATCACCCCGCTGGCGCCGTACAACAACTGCGCCCGACGGTGCGTATGCCGAGGCAACAAATGACCATGGGGATAATCCGTGCCGATGGCTACCACTCGCCGTGGAGTGTCATCCAGCAGATCAATCGAAACATTGCGCATCGAAGCAGCACCCGGCGGTTGGCGTAAACGAACACATTATTGGCCGACTTGCTGAAGCAGGCCAAGTCGCCTCGCTCTATCGTCGACCGCTCTCAACCCACGGATGAAACACAATGTTCTATCTCTTGCTGGCACTGTTCGGCTGCATGACCGGCATCACCGCCGTGCTGTTCGGCTTCGGCGGCGGCTTCGTCGTCGTGCCATTGCTCTACCGCATGCTCATGGCCAGCCACGGCGCAGACGACCCCATCGGCCAATCGGCAATGCACATTGCCGTGGCCACCTCGACCTGCGTGATGATCGTCAACGCGCTGATGGCCACGGCAAAACACCGCCGAGCCGGTCATCTCATTCGCCATTATGTATGGCCATTGGCTGGATTCATCGGCATGGGCTCAATCATCGGCGCCGCCGCGGCAATGTGGGTGAGCGGCGAGGTGATCCGGTATGCGTTCATTGCCTACCTGGGCGTGACCATTGTTGACTGTCTGTTCAGACGCGGCTTTCTGACGCAATCCAATGACGCCATTCCACGGCGGTTGGGGAGGGTGGAAGTGTCTGGAGGTGGCGTAGGAATCGGCGCTATTGCCACGTTTCTCGGTGTAGGCGGGAGCGTCATGACTGTGCCGCTGTTGCGGCGATGCGGGTTGAGCATGACCCGGGCGACGTCCATGGCCAATCCTCTGAGTTTGCCGGTGGCGGTGGCTGGGACCCTGACTTACATGGCGATGGCTCGCTTCACCGAATTTGATCTGGGGCCGTGGTTTGTCGGTTACGTGGATGTGTTGGCGTTTGCGATATTGACGTTGGGATCCTTGCTGGGGATCAGGCTGGCAACACCATGGATCGGACGGCTACCGGACCGAATGCATGCGCGGGTCTATATTGGTTTGTTGGTTTGTTGGTTTTGGTGATGCTGAGTATGTGCGCCAGGTAAAGTTGGAATCAGCAGGCGTATTCGCAAGAATATGCCTTCGGCAAAGGCCATAAAGACCATTACTTCCCGGATGAGGAAATGATGGCTCACGGGGGCCGGCAATATTGCGGACTCGATGAAACCGGCATTCAGGCTGCGCGGGATCGACGTGACGAAGTGAAGCAGGAGATATGGCGCTGCAAAGACAACTTGACGCGCAATAAGCCAGCGCTGTGATTCGGATCACTTGCCCTCCAACCCTGGCGCCTCACGAATAATGAAGTGATCCAGGTTCTCGATATTGGCACTGAACACCCCGAACGTCTGCTCGGGGTTCTTCTTGCTCGGCACCTGCTGCAACTCCGGCGTCACACCATAGAAGAAGCAGTACAACTCGGCATCACTGTCGATGGCATGCTTGATCTCTTCCAGAAACGCTTTGCGCTTGCGGTAGTTCTCGATCAGCTTCTTGCTCAGGTAAACGTTGACCGAATAAGGCTTCTTCTTCGCCTCGTCCGCTTGCTTGAACCAGACCTTCTGCTCGAAATCGATGCGAAAGCTCTGGGTGTAGTCTTTGATTTCCTTGATCCTGCCCCAGTAGATCAGTCCCTTGTTGTCCTGCAGATACTCGATCTTCTTGAAGAACGATGCATAAGGCGCCGTATGCTCGCCAATCTTCAGCGGCATGCGCTTGAGCAACTCCTTGCCCTCGAAGTTCGACACGAAGCACTCTACCGGGTGGGCGAAGACACTGGTCTTGTCCGGCGCTGAATCGCGAGTCGGATGATCGACGTCATTGACCGCTGAAAATGGTTTGGGATCATCCCGCATGACATCCGCCGCCACCGCCGGGCTGGACGGCTTGCGCACATACTCACGCCGAGTCAGCAACAACTCCGACGGGAAATGTTCCTCGCGACTGTCATCTGTTTCCGCACCATCCGCCTCCACGCCCGACGCTGGCGTCTTCAGGCTGACATAAGGACAACCCTCAACATGCCGGGTGCTGGGTATGTTCTTGAAGTGCGGCGTGCGCACGTAATTCACATTTTTGGCGTTGAACGTCCCCAACACATTCGCTGCATCGAACGCCAATCGACAAGCATCGTTGGGGCACTGGAAGTGCTCTTTGGCGGAATCGAACGCCATCGTCTCGTCGAAATTCAAATCGCGCACGTCATAGATCGACAGCTTGTCGTCGAGACTGAGGCAGTAGGCGAGGTCGAATTTCATGGCGAGCTCAAGTACTTGAGTGGGAAAGGCTATTAATAGCGAGAGGCGGGCCGAGTTGCACTGACTGTTTTCAAAACCCCGCAAAACCCGCAACAAGCCACCGGCCCTGTAGGAGCGAGCTTGCTCGCGAAAAACCCAAGAACGCCACTGGGCATCTGGATACACGCATCATCGCTCAAAACCTTCGCCGAAACGCCACCCCTAGCCAGCTCGCTCCTAAGAACGAAGCCTGACAGAACTATTGATAGATTTGACGGCAGCCTGTGAGGTCATTTATTAGGGGAAGCCCACGCGCTTCTCATCCCCCTGTGGCGAGGGAGCTTGCTACCGCTGGGCTGCGCAGCAGCCCCAAATCCAGCAACGCGGTGAGTCAGACATACTCAGTTGTTTACTTGGCGACTGCTCCGCAGTCGACGGGAGCAAGCTCCCTCGCCACAGATTCGATCAGCCACTCATTCCTCTTCCAGCCGGCCCACCTTCTCATAAAGCTGAGCAGTGAATTCATCCCGGTCACTAGAATGGTGACAGCGGCGATGACAATTCGGGCACAACGCCACAGCATTGCTCGGACGATCCGAACCTTCCTGCGCTAAATGCTTAACGTGATGAACCTCCATAAACGGCCTGCCGTCCTTTTCAAATGGAGCCGGCTTTGCGCAACCCTCGCAGATGCCCTTGGCTTCTTTCCGCACCCAGGCTCTAACCTCAGGATCTCGTACAAAAGAGTTGCCCGAGCTCGGAACTTGTTGGGGTTTTAAAATCCCTTTCGGTTCGCCCTTGAACGATTGCTTCTCAAGTTTGATGGCGCGTTGTTCAAGCGTCGCTTCATCAGCCGTCGGGGCAAAGTCCTCGGGCGTTAAAGGACTAGGAGCGTTCAGCGCGTCGCGAATGCTGCGAATAACATTCGCGCCGACATTCTTGGCGGGTTTGTAGCCCACAATGCGCTTTCGCCCAAGTTCTTCCAACACGGTAGAAATGTTCTGCATCCGAAACTCAACCGAACCTTTGGTGCGGCCTGCTAAGGCCCCTTCGCGCAGGACACGATTCTCATGAGCCTTATTGACCGTCTGACCGCTCTGCTCGCGTGACAACATACTGAGATAGGCATCTACCGCAGCCTGAATCTCCGCGTCGCTCCAATCGCTGTTGCTCTTTTTCGTATCCATACAATCGCCGAGGGTAGAAAACCCTCGGACGATACTGAGTGGCCATCACGACTGTCTACGAAAATTCCTACAGAAAAAAGTAGCGATTCTTACGGTCGGTCCTACAAAGCGCTTTTCAGCGCTGACCAATCAAATGCTTCGAAGACTGAAACACCTCCAAAACTTTCCGCCACCAAGGCTTTACCACGGGCACTCGCCGCCGCGTGCGATTGAGCAGTAGATAAGGCATATCACGAAGTCTAATCCAGCCTTCATCTTGCCAATGCAACAGGCTCAACGACATCTCCCGCCAGTCCATCAAACTCATCATTGGCCGATCCGCATTTTTCGACTGTCCCGAATCGCGTAGTGTCGGTACCACGTGATGAGTCAACCACTCACGCAGCAACCTATGCCCCGGTGCGTAGTGATACACCAACAATGCATACACACCGGACTCGCTGAGCATCAACCGTTTTTCTGGTTGACCGTAGTAATCAATCAACAAGGTCTGGCGCTGATCCTCATCAAGCTTGCTGACCACACGATCATTCAGATGCACGCCTATCAAGCGACCCAGATCACGGGCGCAAAACCACGTCTGGTTTTCGAGAAGTAGGGCGTGGAGGGGGAGGTTGTGGCGTATGAATATCGTTGGGATGAATTGATCATGCATGACCGATCTCCGAAGCGGAGGGAGAACGGAGTGGAATTGATATAGGCATTTTCCCGAACCTCTACGTATGTATTTGGAGTGGGCCAGAACCCGACGTAGAGGACTTAAGAACATCCCAACAAGCATTCTTTCAAACACAAAGTTGTACGTATGTCTTTGAGACAAGCGCATTTCTGTGTGAGGAAGTTGCTTCTACGTTGGGCGTTTCTTAGGCACCTGCAACGGAGATTAGAGGTGATTTTAATGGGCATCAATGCGGAAGCAGCCGTAAGTGCTGTAGGAAATTTAGTTTCGTATCGTAGGGGTGAAAAAAGTACATTCACTGACCCATAAAAAAGCCCCGATCAGATCGGGGCTTTTGCTTTTTCGGTTTGTCGATTCAGATTGAGATCGTCAAATCGCGGCGAGCTCGGGAATCAATCCCAGCTAAGCGCACCACCGGTTTGGTATTCAATAACCCGAGTCTCAAAGAAATTCTTCTCTTTCTTCAAGTCCATAATCTCGCTCATCCAAGGGAACGGGTTAGTCGTCCCTGGATACTCTTCTTTGAGACCAATCTGCGACAGACGACGGTTAGCGATGAACTTGAGGTAGTCCTCCATCATCGCCGCATTCATCCCCAACACCCCACGAGGCATGGTATCGCGAGCGTATTCAATCTCCAGCTGAGTCCCCTGCAGAATCATCTGACTCGCTTCTTCCTTCATCTCGGCATCCCACAAATGCGGGTTCTCGATTTTGATCTGGTTGATCACGTCGATGCCGAAGTTCAGGTGCATGGATTCGTCGCGCAGGATGTACTGGAACTGCTCGGCGACGCCGGTCATTTTGTTGCGGCGGCCCATGGAGAGGATTTGGGTGAAGCCGCAGTAGAAGAAGATGCCTTCCAGGACGCAGTAGTAGGCGATCAGGTTGCGCAGCAGTTCTTTGTCGGTTTCGACGGTGCCGGTTTCGAACTTCGGATCGGAGATCGAGCGGGTGTATTTGAGGCCCCAGGTGGCTTTTTTCGCGACCGATGGGATCTCGTGGTACATGTTGAAGATTTCGCCTTCATCCATGGCCAGCGATTCGATGCAGTACTGGTAGGCGTGGGTGTGGATCGCCTCTTCGAACGCCTGGCGCAGGATGTACTGGCGGCATTCCGGGTTGGTGATCAGGCGGTACACGGCCAGGACCAGGTTGTTGGCTACCAGGGAGTCGGCGGTGGAGAAGAAGCCGAGGTTACGCATCACGATGCGGCGCTCGTCGTCGGTCAGGCCTTCCGGGTCTTTCCAGAGGGCGATGTCGGCGGTCATGTTGACTTCTTGCGGCATCCAGTGGTTTGCGCAACCGTCCAGATACTTCTGCCAAGCCCAGTCGTACTTGAAAGGTACGAGTTGGTTGAGGTCGGCGCGGCAGTTGATCATGCGCTTTTCGTCGACGGCGACACGGGCGGAGGCGCCTTCGAGTTCGGCGAGGCCTTCGGCGATGTCGAGGTTGTCCAGGGCTGCTTTGGCACGGGCGATTGCGGCGGAGTCGGACGCGGTAACGGCGCGAGCTTCTTGAGCAGCAACACCGCCAGCGGTGTCGAGGCGGTCCATGTTGGCTTCAGTCGCGTGGCCGGCGTTGGCGCCTTTTACAACGGTTTCGCCGCTGTCTTCTTTGTCGAATTCGTCCCAGCTCAGCATGACGTGTCGTCTCCTGCGTGAGGGCCAGATGCCCGTGTGAAAACTGATAGGTTGGTTTTTCACACGACCGTACTGGCCGCATTGGATAGCGTTTTTTGCAGCGGTACACGCAGGCAAATAAACATAATTTTGTACGGGGTTCCGAGAGCCTCTGACGGGCGCAGAAATCTGTGAAGACTTCGGCGTGGGCTTCAGACTGGCTGTTATCCCTGTAAGGGGATATTGCAGGCCCGTTTAAGGCGGCATTATAGGGAAATTTTTGCGGCCGTGGTGGGGCGAATCCGCGCATGGGGCAGTCGAGAATGAGGGGTTTTTCGGTCGGAGCGAGGGTTTACAGGGCTTTGGCTGGATATCGCGGGTGCAGATTTTTTTTCATAAATTTTGCCGAAGATTTTTTTTGTTCAAAAAACAGCCAGAAAATCGACTTTTTCACTACATCTTGTGTTTTTAGTCGTTTTTCGGTAGCTCCAGACACAACTAAGCCCGACCGAAGTCGGGCTGTGAAGTCGCACTCGAGGATCAGCTGAGGCGAGCAGCACCTACATGATCAGAACCATCGGCAGCGACTTTGGCGGCGCCGGTGTGATCGAAGCCGTCAGCAGCGACTTTGGCGGCGCCCGTGTGATCAAAACCATCCGAGGCGAGTTTGCCGGCTGCGGTGTGATCGGAACCGTCGGAGGCGAAGGACGCCGAACCGGTATGGTCGTAACCGTCAGAAGCGACAGCCGCCGAGGTGGTGTAGGCAGCCGAACCCGTGCGGTCGTAACCGTCGGCGGCGAAGGTGTTGGCGGCCAGGACGGAGAGGGTCAGGGCGAGGATCAGTTTGGTTTTCATGGTGTTGGCTCCAGGTTCGTTGGCGTTTTGTGCCTTGGGTGTGGAATTCATATTACGCCGATGAGTTCGATTAAAAAGCGCAAATAGATGCTTAAAACAATCGGTTTAATCGATATAAGGTTCGACGCTTCATTTGCCGAGGAGGGCGATCGGGTGGGTCGAACCTTGGGAAAAGGAGAGCGGAGGATCAGCCGTTGGAGCAGCCGTTGCCCATGACGCTGTAACGCAGAATGTGACGCTGGCCCTTGGAGTCGTCGTATTCCATTTTTGCCGGAACAACTTCGCAGACGTTGGGGATTTCGCTCATCGATATGACTTTGGCGATGTCCAGGTCGGTGGAGTAAGTGTATTCCTCGATGGCCGGTTGTTGCTGTGCGACATCAGTCGGCACCTCGTCTGCCATGGCGGTTGCGCACAGGCTGCTGAGGGCCAGAACTAATAAAGCTTTCATTTCAGGGTTACCTTTCAAAGGTCGAGTGGGGTCACGCAACCTTTTTGGGGTTGCGTGTGGAACTTTGTTGAAGAGTTTTGGATTAACTGCCTTTGTGGGGGCTGCGACTTGGTTAATCACGGTGCCTTGTTGGCGGGGCTGATTTTAGGGGTGGGGGGTGGATTCATATAGGTGGGCTTTTGATAAACACCTTTGGCAAATTTTGTAACAATCATCGGATAACGGTGGGGGAATGGGTTTGTTCGTGTGGGGTGTGGGCGATAATGCGTGCGGTCTGACGGCCCGTGGTGTTCTCTGGTTTTTCGCGAGCAAGCTCGCTCCTACGGAGGGTTGCGGGGTGTTTGGGGGGTGGGTTTCGGGCTTATCACGGTAATTTGTAGGGGCTTGTTACTACCATCGTCGAATGGTTCTATAGGCCCGGTCCGGCTACAACTGGGTCATACAAAAACAACTATTCCACCGAGGTAAGAAAGATGAGTGCGGCTTCTTTGTATCCCGTTCGTCCCGAGGTAGCAGCCAACACGCTGACTGACGAGGCCACCTACAAGGCCATGTACCAGCAGTCGGTCGTCAACCCGGACGGATTCTGGCGCGAGCAAGCCAAGCGTCTCGACTGGATCAAGCCTTTCACCACGGTGAAGCAGACCTCTTTCGACGATCACCATGTCGACATCAAGTGGTTCGCTGACGGCACCCTCAACGTTTCCTACAACTGCCTCGACCGTCATCTGGCCGAGCGCGGCGATCAGGTCGCGATCATCTGGGAAGGGGATGACCCTGCCGAGAGCCGCAACATCACCTACCGCGAATTGCACGAAGAAGTCTGCAAGTTCGCCAACGCCCTGCGCGGCCAGGATGTGCACCGCGGCGACGTGGTGACTATCTATATGCCGATGATCCCCGAAGCCGTGGTCGCCATGCTGGCCTGCACCCGGATCGGCGCGATTCACTCGGTGGTGTTCGGTGGTTTCTCGCCGGAAGCCCTGGCTGGCCGGATCATCGACTGCCGCTCCAAAGTGGTGATCACCGCTGACGAAGGTGTTCGTGCCGGCAAGAAGATCCCGCTCAAGACCAACGTCGATGACGCGCTGACCAACCCGGAAACCAGCAGCGTGCAGAAAGTCATCGTGTGCAAGCGCACCGGTGGCGACATCAAGTGGAACCAGCATCGCGACATCTGGTACGAAGACCTGATGAAAGTGGCGGGCAGTGTCTGCGCGCCGAAAGAGATGGGCGCCGAAGAAGCGTTGTTCATCCTTTACACCTCCGGTTCCACCGGCAAGCCCAAGGGCGTGCAGCACACCACCGGCGGTTACCTGCTGTATGCGGCGATGACCCACGAGCGCGTGTTCGACTATCGCCCTGGCGAAGTCTACTGGTGCACCGCTGACGTCGGCTGGATCACCGGCCACACCTACATCGTCTACGGCCCGCTGGCCAACGGCGCGACCACGCTACTGTTCGAAGGCGTGCCGAACTATCCGGACATCACCCGGGTGGCGAAGATCGTCGACAAGCACAAGGTCAATATCCTCTACACCGCGCCGACCGCGATTCGCGCAATGATGGCGTCCGGCACTGCCGCTGTTGAAGGTGCTGATGGCAGTAGCTTGCGCCTGTTGGGTTCGGTCGGTGAGCCGATCAACCCGGAAGCCTGGGATTGGTACTACAAGAATGTCGGGCAGTCCCGTTGCCCGATCGTCGACACCTGGTGGCAGACCGAAACCGGCGCCACCCTGATGAGCCCGTTGCCGGGTGCTCACGGTCTCAAGCCGGGTTCTGCGGCGCGTCCGTTCTTCGGCGTGGTGCCGGCCCTGGTGGATAACCTGGGTAACATCATCGAAGGCGTGGCCGAGGGCAACCTGGTGATTCTCGATTCGTGGCCGGGCCAGGCGCGTACGCTGTATCGCGACCATGACCGCTTCGTCGACACCTACTTCAAGACGTTCCGTGGCATGTACTTCACCGGTGACGGTGCGCGTCGTGACGCCGATGGTTACTACTGGATCACCGGTCGTGTGGATGACGTGCTCAACGTGTCCGGGCACCGCATGGGTACGGCAGAGATCGAAAGCGCGATGGTTGCCCACCCGAAAGTCGCCGAGGCGGCAGTGGTGGGTGTGCCGCACGACATCAAGGGGCAGGGCATTTATGTCTACGTCACGCTGATCGGTGGCGAAGAGCCGACCGAGCAGTTGCGCCTGGAACTGAAAAACTGGGTGCGTAAAGAGATTGGCCCGATTGCTTCACCGGATGTCATCCAGTGGGCGCCGGGGCTGCCGAAAACCCGTTCGGGCAAGATCATGCGCCGGATTCTGCGCAAGATTGCCACGGCTGAGTACGATGGGTTGGGGGATATCTCGACCCTGGCGGATCCGGGTGTGGTGCAGCATTTGATTGATGAACACAAGATCATGAACGTCGCTTAACCTGGCGTTCCTGAGTCATCGAAGCCCCGCCCGGCATTGCGCCGGGTGGGGCTTTTTTTGTCTGGGGTTTTTGTGGGGGGGCATTCGGGCCTCATCGCTAGCAGGCTAGCTCCCACAAGGATCTCCAGTGGATTCACAATTTGAACCGAGCGCAGTTCCCATGTGGGAGCTAGCCTGCTAGCGATGGCGATCTGTCAGACGCTAAATAAACATCGACCAATAATTATCGGCTTCACCCGTAAGCCAATTCCCACTGTTACCCATCCCCCTTCAAGTAACTGAATGTGTAACCGCTCGCGCCGTTACGGGGCCTTGGGAAACGCAAAGTCTCACTTTCGGACGTCCTGCGCCTTCATAAAAAATTAGGTATGACGCTACGCTTGCCGGATTAGAAGGCTTTGCCAATAATAGGCCCGCAATTTGCAACTATGATCGGTTCACTGTCTTTTGCTCTTGCATGAAATTGCACAGCTGTCAACGCGCCCAAACCGCTTTCTCGGTGCATCTGTAATTTGTTGTCGCATTGAAGAAATATCGGCTTCGGGCCTGTCGTTAGAATGCCGATCACTCGCTCGTCGTTGCTCGCGTTGAAAACAACGCGGTTTCCCAGGACGCAGCACTGCTTTGCGGTTCACTCATTCGCATATTGGGCTGTCGCTCACTCTGCCGTTTTAGCCCTTTACCGATGGAGTCCCAAGATGAAGAAACTCGTGCTGCTTGGCGCCCTGGCACTGTCCGTGCTGTCCCTGCCAACTTTTGCCGATGAAAAGCCTCTGAAAATTGGTATCGAAGCGGCCTACCCTCCGTTCGCTTCCAAAGCGCCGGACGGCAGCATCGTTGGTTTCGACTACGACATCGGCAACGCCTTGTGCGAAGAGATGAAGGTCAAGTGCACTTGGGTCGAGCAAGAGTTCGACGGCCTGATCCCGGCCCTCAAGGTGCGCAAGATCGACGCGATTCTGTCGTCCATGTCGATCACCGAAGACCGCAAGAAATCCGTGGACTTCACCAACAAGTACTACAACACCCCGGCTCGCCTGGTCATGAAGGCCGGCACTCCAGTCAGCGACAGCCTGGCTGAGCTGAAGGGCAAGAACATCGGCGTACAACGTGGTTCGATCCACGAGCGTTTCGCCCGCGAAGTCCTCGCCCCGCTGGGTGCCGAGATCAAGCCTTACGGTTCGCAGAACGAAATCTACCTCGACGTGGCCGCTGGCCGCCTCGACGGCACCGTGGCAGACGCTACGCTGCTGGATGACGGTTTCCTGAAAACCGACGCCGGCAAAGGTTTCGCCTTCGTGGGCCCGGCCTTCACCGACGAGAAGTACTTCGGCGACGGCATCGGCATCGCAGTGCGCAAGGGTGACGCGCTCAAAGACAAGATCAACACCGCGATCACGGCCATTCGCGAGAACGGCAAGTACAAGCAAATCCAGGACAAGTACTTCGCCTTCGATATCTACGGCAAGTAATCCGTCCCGACGACCCGTCAGAAATGGCGCAAGCAACAGGATCTCTGAGGTTTGCGCCATTTTTTCATCCCAACTTTCGAGGACCTGAATCATGTTGAAAGGCTACGGGGCTGTCATCCTCGATGGCGCATGGTTGACGCTTCAGCTCGCCTTGTCGTCCATGGTCCTGGCCATCGTCCTGGGGCTGATCGGCGTTGCGCTGCGTCTGTCGCCGATCCGCTGGCTGGCCTGGCTAGGCGACCTGTATTCCACGGTGATCCGCGGGATTCCCGACCTGGTACTGATCCTGCTGATTTTCTACGGTGGTCAGGACCTGCTCAACCGCGTCGCGCCGATGCTGGGTTTTGACGATTACATCGACCTCAACCCGCTGGCGGCCGGTATCGGCACCCTGGGCTTCATCTTCGGGGCGTACCTGTCGGAAACCTTCCGTGGTGCCTTCATGGCCATTCCCAAAGGTCAGGCCGAAGCCGGCGTGGCGTATGGCATGAGCAGTTTCCAGGTGTTCTTCCGGGTGCTGGTGCCGCAGATGATTCGCCTGGCAATTCCCGGTTTCACCAACAACTGGCTGGTCCTGACCAAGGCCACCGCGCTGATTTCGGTGGTGGGTCTGCAAGACATGATGTTCAAGGCCAAGCAGGCGGCGGATGCCACCCGCGAGCCTTTCACCTTCTTCCTCGCAGTGGCGGCGATGTACCTGGTGATCACCAGCGTCTCGTTGCTGGCATTGCGTCACCTTGAGAAGCGCTACTCGGTAGGCGTAAGGGCGGCTGATCTATGATCTTCGACTACAACGTCATTTGGGAGGCCCTGCCGCTGTACTTCGGCGGCCTGGTGACCACCCTCAAGTTGCTCGCGCTGTCGCTGTTTTTCGGCCTGCTGTGTGCCTTGCCGCTGGGCTTGATGCGCGTCTCCAAGAACGCGGTCGTCAACATGACGGCCTGGCTCTACACCTACGTGATCCGCGGCACGCCGATGCTGGTGCAGCTGTTCCTGATCTACTACGGTCTGGCGCAATTCGAAGCCGTGCGCGAAAGCTTCCTCTGGCCGTGGCTGTCCAGCGCCACGTTCTGTGCCTGCCTGGCTTTCGCGATCAACACCAGCGCCTACACCGCCGAAATCATCGCCGGCAGCCTGCGCGCCACGCCCAATGGCGAGATCGAAGCGGCCAAGGCCATGGGCATGTCGCGCTACAAGCTGTACAAGCGCATCCTGCTGCCGTCGGCCCTGCGCCGGGCGCTGCCGCAGTACAGCAACGAAGTGATCATGATGTTGCAGACCACCAGTCTGGCGTCCATCGTGACCCTGATCGACATTACCGGCGCCGCGCGCACGGTCAACGCGCAGTTCTACCTGCCGTTCGAAGCCTACATCACCGCTGGCGTGTTCTACCTGTGCCTGACTTTCATCCTGGTGCGCCTGTTCAAACTGGCCGAGCGCCGCTGGCTGGGCTATATGGCCCCGCGGAAGCATTGATATGGAACGCATCGATCATGCATTGCCGTGGAACCACCTGGGCAGCGAACGCCAGATTACGGTGTTCCGCTTCGGCAGTGGCGAACGCAAGGCCTATATCCAGGCCAGCCTGCACGCCGATGAATTGCCGGGGATGCGCACGGCCTGGGAGCTGAAAAAGCGCCTGACCGAACTCGAAGCCCAAGGCTTGCTCAATGGTGTGATTGAATTGGTGCCGGTGGCCAACCCGTTGGGTCTGAGCCAGTTGCTGCAAGGCAATCATCAAGGCCGTTTCGAAGCGGGCAGCGGCAAGAATTTCAACCGCGATTTCGTCGAGCTGAGCGCGCCGGTTGCCGCCGCGCTGGATGGCCATCTGGGCGATGATCCGCACGCCAATATCCGCCTGATCCGTCAGGCCATGAGCGATGTGCTCGACGCGTTGCCGCAGGCTACAAGTCAGTTGCAAGGCATGCAGCGCATCTTGCTCAGCCATGCCTGCACTGCCGACGTGGTGCTGGACTTGCATTGCGACACCGACGCGGCGCTGCACATGTACGCCTTGCCGCAGCACTGGCCGCAATGGCGTTCGCTCGCCGCGCATCTGAATGTGAAGGTGGGTTTGCTGGCGGAAGATTCCGGCGGCAGTTCCTTCGACGAAGCCTGCTCGCTGTCGTGGCTGCGCCTGTCACGGCTGTTTCCGGATGCGCAGATTCCGCTGGCGTGCCTGGCGACTACCATCGAACTGGGTGGTCAGGCTGACACCGGTCGCGCTGAATCCGAAGCTTACGCCGAAGGCATCCTGGCGTTCCTCGCCGAGCAGGGGCTGATCAGCGGCGAATGGCCGAAACCAGCGCATGAGGCGTGCGAAGGCCTGCCGTTCGAAGGCACCGAATTGCTGTTCGCGCCGCACCCGGGCGTGATCAGCTTCTTGCGTAAACCCGGCGAGTGGATCGAGGCCGGCGACGAGATTTTCGAAGTGATCGATCCGTTATCGGATCGGGTCAGCACGGTGTGTGCTGGTACGTCCGGGGTGCTGTTTGCCATTGAACGGCTGCGTTATGCCCAACCCGGTTTCTGGCTGGCCAAGGTGGCGGGGCGCGAAGCGCTGCGGCACGGGCGCTTGCTCAACGACTGACTGACTGTTTTTGTGAGAACCGACCGCATGTACAAACTTGAAGTCCAAGACCTGCATAAACGCTATGGCAGTCACGAAGTGCTCAAGGGCGTGTCCCTGAAAGCGGCGGCTGGCGATGTGATCAGCATCATCGGCTCCAGTGGCTCTGGCAAAAGTACTTTCCTGCGCTGCATCAACCTGCTCGAGCAGCCCCACGCGGGCAAGATCCTGCTCAACAACGAAGAGCTGAAGCTGGTGGCGAACAAGGACGGCGCGCTGAAGGCGGCCGACCCGAAACAGCTGCAACGCATGCGTTCGCGCCTGTCGATGGTGTTCCAGCATTTCAATCTGTGGTCGCACATGACCGCGATGGAAAACATCATGGAAGCGCCGGTCCACGTGCTCGGCATGTCCAAGGCCGAAGCTCGCGAGAAGGCCGAGCTGTACCTGAACAAGGTGGGCGTGGCCCATCGCAAGGACGCCTACCCCGGCCACATGTCCGGCGGCGAACAGCAGCGCGTGGCGATTGCCCGGGCGCTGGCGATGGAACCGGAAGTGATGCTGTTCGACGAACCGACGTCGGCGCTCGACCCGGAACTGGTCGGCGACGTGTTGAAAGTCATGCAGTCCCTGGCCCTTGAAGGCCGGACCATGGTGGTGGTGACGCACGAAATGGGCTTCGCCCGGGAAGTGTCGAACCAGCTGGTGTTCCTGCACAAAGGCGTCGTCGAAGAAAGCGGCAACCCGCGTGAGGTGCTGGTCAATCCACAGTCCGAACGCTTGCAACAATTCCTCTCGGGCAGCCTGAAGTAATCGCTCCCGTTACGCACCGGGATAGTGCATGCTTCGCAACCTGAAGGCTGGCCCCGATCCCTGTGGGAGCTGGCCTGCCAGCGATAGCGGTGGGCCAGTTTGCATCTCTGGCACAGACACGCCGCCATCGCTGGCAGGCCAGCTCCCACAGTTTGATCTCCATCGGTTTTGAGATTTGCGTTCATTTACGGGCTAGCATTGGCCCATGCCTTCATCACTGTTTTCGTTTCGGATTGCCCGCCATGACTGCCCATCGAATTGGTTTCCTGATTTGGCCCAGCACTAAAGCATTGACGCTTGCGCTGGCTGAGGAGGCCTTGCGTGTTGCTCAGCGTGTGCATCCGGAGGTGGTCTACGAACTGTCGTTCCTGCAGGCCGAACCGCAGGCCGAAGGCGCCTGGCAATTGCCGGGTGAACCCTGGGCCGGCAAGCTCGAGCACTTCCAGAAACTGTTCCTGCTCGCCGATGAGCCGCCGACCACACTGGCGCCGGCGCTCAGCAGTGCGCTGAAGCAATTGGTGCGTGCCGGTTGCGTGATCGGCGGTCTGTCGGCCGGTGTCTACCCGTTGGCGCAGCTCGGTTTGCTCGACGGTTATCGCGCCGCCGTGCACTGGCGCTGGCAGGACGATTTCGCCGAGCGCTTCCCGAAAGTCATTGCCACCAGCCATTTGTTCGACTGGGATCGCGATCGATTGACCGCGTGTGGCGGCCTGTCGGTACTCGATCTGTTGCTGGCGGTGCTGGCCCGTGATCACGGTGCGGAACTGGCCGGTGCGGTCTCCGAAGAGCTGGTGGTCGAACGCATTCGCGAGGGCGGTGAGCGCCAGCGCATTCCGCTGCAGAACCGTCTCGGCTCCAGCCATCCGAAGCTGACCCAGGCGGTGTTGCTGATGGAAGCCAATATCGAGGAGCCGCTGACCACCGACGAAATCGCCCAGCACGTGTGCGTGTCCCGTCGGCAACTGGAACGGATCTTCAAGCAATACCTCAACCGTGTGCCGAGCCAGTACTACCTGGAGCTGCGCCTGAACAAGGCCCGGCAGATGTTGATGCAAACCAGCAAGTCGATCATCCAGATCGGCCTGTCGTGTGGCTTCTCTTCGGGGCCGCATTTCTCCAGCGCCTACCGCAACTTCTTCGGCGCCACGCCGCGCGAAGACCGCAACCAGCGGCGCAGCAGCAGTCCGTTCGAGTTGTCTTCGGCACCTTCCGAGCGCGGCTAGTCCAGGCGTGAGCGGGCCATGGAAATGACTCCCATGGCCCGGAGTTATCGGGAAAGATCAATGTGCATCAAGCTGCTGCTCGCTGATCAAGGTGGCGGCTTCGGCTTGCCGGCGCGCCAGTTCGACGCGTCCGTCGGCCAGCGAACCGGGCAGGCGATAGATAAAATCGCTTGCCTGTTCATTATCAAAACCGGGGTATAACGCTTTCACTTGATCGATATCGTCTTGGGCGGCCAATACTCCCAAGTCTATTTCTGTGCGCTGGTAGTAAGTTTTAATCCGCTCCAGAGTCGTTTCGGAGAGCGGGTTGTTGCCGAAATCAAAGCCCTCGCCCACCGCGGCGGAAAGGTTGTAAATGCCGTGCGGTATTTCAGTTATTTGATTGTTGCTCAGAATGGCAAATTTAAGCCGGGGATGGCTCGACAGGCCGGCAGGAACGCTGTCAATGCCAGTACTTGAGAGGTCGATATAAGTCAGGGTCGGCAGGGCCGCTACATCCGGGGCCTGGGTCAGTGGGTTATTGAACAGGTCCAGCATTTCCAGGCGTGGGAGCGCGGACAGTGCGGCCTGTCCCTCGGCGTCGAGTACGACGCCGCAATGACTTAATACCAGTCTTTCAAGGGATGGCATGCCGGTGATCGCCTCAGGCACGCGGCCCATGGCCAAATTGCGCAATTCCAGGTGCTCCAGACCCGTAAAGCATTCAAGAAAGCGGGAAGAGACACCCAATGCAGTGTTGCCGTTGAGAGCCAGCGTCGAGACGTGGCTGAAGTCTGCTGTCAGCGCTGGCATATCGCCGATAAAGGCCAGGTCTGACTTGAGCGTTTTTTCTACAAACCTTTGGCGCCAGCATTGCTCCAATGCCTGGCTGAATTCGTTTCTTGCTATGCGCTCCGCACGCTTGTCGAGGGGGCTCAATGCGTCGCCCGTCGAAGGGTTATGCGTTGGAATGTCATCGGCCCAGGTGCGGAGGTCACTGGTGAGCCGGGCAATTTCCGCTTCCCAGTGCAACAGCTGAGTACGGCCGTCTTCCAGCGTTCCGGGCAGTTTGTAGATCACATTACTCGCGTCTTCGATATCCAGGTCTGGAAACAGGGCTTGTGCGCGATCGATGTCGGCCTGGTCGGCCAGCACGGCGAAGTCGTTTCCGTTTTTTGCGTAGTAGGTTTTTATCCGCTCCCGACTGATTGAGGACAACGGGTTATTGGCGAGGTCGACCCCTTCGGCGAGATCGAGGTCAAGATCGAAGAAGGCCTCGGGCAGTTCGGTGATCTGGTTGCCATTGAGAATCACGGTTCTTAGATACTGACGGCTGGTGAGACCGTTTGGCAGGCTGGAAATACCGGTGTTGGACAGTCGGATGTCGTTCAGTTCAGCCATGGTTTCGATATCGGGAGCGATCGCCAGTGGATTGTCACTCAGGTTCAGAACATAAAGCTCGCTCAAAGATGAAAGCGCTGACTGGCCTTCGGGCGTGATGGTCACGCGGCATTTGCTCAGTGTCAGCTCCTTGAGGTTGGGCATGCGCGTGATGGCCTGGGGCACTTGGCCCAGAGCGAATTCGTGCATTTGCAGACTGTGCAGATTCGGAAAAAGGTCGAGGAATGGGCCAGTTGCACGAATTGCATCGTTGCCATTGAGGGTCAGGCTGGAGACATGGCCGAAATCCGCACTCAGCCGCGGCATGTCACCCGAGAAGGTCAGATTGGCTACCAGGCGGTCGTCCCGCATCCGGGATACATCGGGTCGACGACGCCAGAACTGTTCCAGTTTTTGCCCGAACTCTGCTCTCGAAACGTGCTCGGCATACATCTGATTGGCGTCGAGCGGTTCATCGGTGACAGGGTGATGCGAAGGAACTTCGCGTGCCCAGGTCGCCAGGTCACCGGACAGTTGTGTGAATTCGTCTCTCCAGCGTTCGAGTCGCAGCCGGCCATCGTCCAGTGTCCCGGGCAAGTCATAGATCACATCACTGGCGTCTTGCGTGTCTAACGCTGGAAACAACTCCCTGGCCAGGTCGATGTCGGCCTGGGCGGCTCGTACTCCAAAGTCTTGCCCGGTTTCACGGAAGTAAGTTTTGATGCGTTGCCGGGTGGCTGCCGATAGCGGGTTATTCGCAAAGTCAAACCCGTCACTGCGGCTGGCGGGAAGCTTGAAAAGGGCGTCGGGCAGCTCGGTAATCAGGTTGCCATTGAAAATGGCGGTACTCAGGCCTGGATGCTCCGCCAGGCTGGCGGGAACCTCGGAAATACCGGCATTGGACAGGTCGATGTAGGTCAACCCGGGCAGAGCAGTGACATCAGGTGCGGTGCCAAGTGGATTGTTGATCAGTTCCAGGCTGGCAAGGTTGTTCAATGAGGAAAGCGCTGCCTGACTTTCGGAGGTCCACACCACGGCGCAATCGTCCAGTACCAATGTGTCGAGCTCCGGCATGCTGGTGATTGCCTGGGGCACTTGCTCCAGTGCAAAGTCACGCAGATCCAGACGCCGTAAGCTCGGGAAGCGCTGCAGGAAGGGGGTGGTAGCAGAAATGCTGGTGTTGCCAGTCAGGGCCAGACTGGAAACATGGCTGAAATCCGCAGTAAGGACTGGCATGTCACCCATGAACGCCAGGGAGGTGGCGAACTGATCATTCAATCTGCTGCGCCATGCCTGCTCCAGCTGTTGTCCGAACCTTTCTCTGGCGCGCTGTTCGTTGAACTGCTCATTGAGATTGAGAGGCTGTCCGGTCGAGAGATCGCGCTCAGGAATGTTTTTGACCCATAGCTCGAGCTCATCCTTCATTTGCCCGATCTCGGTCTCCCAGTTGGTGAGTTGAACTCGACCTTGCTCCAGCGTCCCGGGCAAGCGATACAGCAGGTCTGTCGCCTGGTCGGCATCCAGGTCTGGAAACAGGGACGTCGTGCGATCGATATCCGCCTGCTCGGCCAGAATTCCGAAGTGTTTCCCTGTGCGTTGGTAGTGGATCTTCACCTTCTCTCGGGTGGCCGCGGACAGCGGGTTGCCCGCAAAATCAAATCCGTCACTGAGGGGGCTGGCTAAATTGAAAAGCGCGTCAGGCACTTCGGTGATCTGGTTGCCATCGAATCTGCCGACGATGAGTTGAGGATGATCCAGCAGACCGGTTGGCGGCGTGGAAATCTCCGTATTGGACAGATTGAGGTAACGCAGCGAAGTCATGGTGTGTATGTCGGGGGGGAGCGTCAGCGGGTTGTCCTGAAGATCCAGCAGGGACAGCTCGGGTAATGAAGAGAGTATCTGCTGGTCAGTGGGAGAGAGTGTAATGCCGCAGTTACGTGCTATCAGTTGTCGAAGTGTCGGCATTGAAGTGATGGATTGTGGCAGGTTCGGCAGTGAGAGGTTCTGCGCGTCCAGATACAGCAACCTTGGGAAGTGCTGCAAAAAAGGATCGACGGCCTGGGTGCTGGCGTTGCCATTGAGGGACAGCGAGGCAACATGGCTGAAGTCGGCGTCCAGTTTCGGAAGCTCACCCAGTATCGGATCCGCTATCAGGAGCGAGTACCCGGCCGGCCCTCGTGTTTGCCTGCGCCAGCAACGCTGGATAGCGTTTCTGAGTGCCGAGCGACTGTGCAAGGCCGCGCGGTGCTGATCGGCTGTCAGTGGGAGGTTGCTGGCGGGATCGATGGTCGGTACGTCGGTCTCCCAGCGGCGCAGGTCATCGCTGAGTCGGGTGTATTCGTTGCGCAGGCGAGTCAGTTCCCCGCGCACACCTGCCGGATGATCCTGCAGGCTGGCAATCAACGCCTGCACTTCCTCGGGGGGGAGCCCCGGATAAACCTCTCCTACCCTGTCTTCCAGGGTACGAGGCAGCTCGGACCGCAGGTGTCGATAACCTTCCGTGCCCACCAGACGCAAGGTGTCAATGGCCGGCTCTGGAACCGATTGGGGTGTAATCGCCAATCGCAGCTCGCTTCGCTCAAGAGGTCGCTCGCGGATCGCATTTTTCAGCTTTTCTCCCTGGCCTATGTGGATGTTCAGGGCCTGACGTTCGGCGTCCGGCAGGGCGTGCAAAACACTGGAGTAAAAGTCGGTGACCGAATGCAGTACCTGGCCGCGGTCGTTGTAGGGTTGATAGGTGCCATCCGTCTGACGCACCAGGACTTTCTGATGGGACGCATCTGCACGTCCGGTGCTGTCCAGCATCGGCCCTTTAAAAGCCTGGTCGCGGATCTCGATGCGCACCTCGCCGGTCCAGCCTGGCAAGCGTTGGAGGCTGTGCAGGGCCAGGGTATCGGTATCCGGATTGCTCACGGAGTCCAGCTCCAACCCTTCATAGGCACGGGTGACGCGCACTTCCTGATTGGCCAGCTGCATGAGGTCTTGTTGGCGTTGCGGCAATTGCCCTTCACTGATTTGTAGCAGCTCCTCGCCGGTGGCGGTATTGAGCAATTCACGCGTGACACTGGCCGGCAGCTGCGGATCGTGTTGCGCGATCTGCTGTGCCAGCGGGTCTTCATTGACCTCGAGTGCCTTGTAGCGTGTTTCGAACATTGAGGTTCGTTGTTGTCGGGCGAGCTGGGCCATCTGTTTTCTCAATGCCCGGGTGCGCACATCCAGGGTGAACGTCGGGCCGCCGAACTCTTCTCCCAGCAGTGCTTTGGCTTGCTGTTCATCCAGGGAATAAAGCAGGGTCTTGAGCAGGTCGCCGCCTATCAGGCTGTCCTGACGAATCTCTGTCAGCGGCAAGGTTTCGTCAGTGGAAGACTGCCAGACGAGTTCTCCCTGTTGATCCATGAAACGCAGGCGTTTGCTGGTTGGCCATCGGCCGTGGTCAGTCAGCAGTTGCAGCTGGGTGACCGGATCGGTGCGCAGGTACTCCTCGGGCAGTTCGCTATCCAGGTAATCGGTGAATCGTTGCAGGTCCTGATCGATCTTGAAGCGTTTGATGCTGTCGGCCAGCAGCGGCGGCAGTGGTTCCTGATCGACATGCATTTTGCGCAGGGCATCTTCGTTGAAGCCGCTGACCTGAAGGATCGTCTCGCGCTGGGCTGGGGAAAACGATTCGACCGAATGGCCGATGCGGCGCAACGCCGTGGGTTTGTCCCACTCCAGCGGTTGTTCGAGTTCGGTGTGCCACGCGCCGTCGCCGTTATGTCGCACTGACGGTTTGTAGGCGTCGGGCCGGGTCGGATGTTCAATCTGGTACTGGCCGGGGATCGGGCCTTCGCTCACCGCAAAGTGCGCGTCTTCGAGGGGCAGCAGTTGACTTCCCTGGTGCTGATGCAGGCCCAGTTCATTGGGACTGGAGTCCGCGCCAGGAATGCTTTTGTGCTCGTAGCGGGTCAGGTCCGGCTCCCAGTACCGGGTTTGACCATTGGGCAGTTCGACAGGCTTGAATCGGTCTATGAAGGCGACGATCTCTTTGGGCAAGACTTTGCGGTACTCACCCGCGCCAATGGCGCCACCTACCGCAAACACTCCCAGTTGTATCAGCGATTCCACGGTCCCCATAAAGTGCTCGAACGCTTCGGTGGTTCGGCCCTGGGCCCATTCGACGATCCCTTCGAAGGCTTCGTCGAGCAGCTGATAGGCCATGTAAGCCATCATCGCTTCACCCAGCACGGGCACGAACGGCGCAATGATGAACGCGGCGGTCTGGAGAATCGACGAGGCGATGTTGACCAGGGAATCCCAAAGTGCCCAGCGGGCTTTCTGATCGACTTTTGCAGTCGGGACGGCGATGACCCCGGCGTCATTAAGGATCTTGTTGAGCTTGGCCTGATAGAGGTGTTGCCACAGATTGTCGTTGAACGGCATGAATGCCGTCTGCAGATTGGGACGGTCGATGGGGGTTTCCCTCCACGTCGGCTCTGAGCTACCGGCAATGGGCGGATGCCACGTCACTTTGGTCAGGCGGTCATTGAGGCTGGCGAAGAAAAAACCTCGCTGTTCGTGATTCACGAACCGACTGAAGAAGTGCTGATAATCCTTCGAGCGCAGCTGACGGGTCAGTTCGATGACCATCTCGAGCGCCGAGTCGTATTCCTTGATCGGGTGCTCGGGGTCATCCGGCACATAGGCCACCACTTTGGCCACTGTTTGAACCTGATTCAGGTCAGGGGCAAATACGACGATGCCGGTGAGAGGGGCGCTGAGCATGGTCACGTCGTGACACAACAAGGCCTGCCCATTGAGCCGCATGCCTTGCAGGCCGTCGGCCAAACCGCTGACCAGACGAAAGTAACTCTCCCCGATGTCGCCCGTCATCCGCGCCAATTGCAGGGCGGCTTTCAAGGCGGCTTGTTGGCTCTCGTCTATTTTGAGCTTCATTACCGACGCCGCGACCGGGTCGGAAAAACCGAGGTTGTCGTTAAGATAGGTTGTGTACTGGCTTCCGATATCCAGCTCTCGGCACAGTTTGGTAAAGGCCGGGATACTCAGCTTGCCTTTGATCAAGGGCAGGGTGTCGAACTGCCCGGTCGCAGAGGGTTCGGTGATGAAGGTCGAATCGGTTTCGTAGGCGGCGTCTTCGGTTTCCTTCTCTTCGAAGTTATGCAGCGCCGCATCCAGCAGCGAAACCGTCCAGGCGCGGGCGCCGGTCTTGATCGCAAACCCAGGCGTCGTCACGGGTATATACAGGCGCAGGAAGGTTTTCCTGACGTCCAGGTCCAGGCCGAAGTGACGTTTCAAAGCTGCTTTGAGCAAGGGCTCGGCGAAGGCGCTGGCGTCTTGCAGGTGTTCCAGGCGTTTGTCGATATCACTTTGTGCGGTCCAGTGTGCGGCGTTGAGTGCCATCAGCTCCCGATGCTGCGCGGTGGGCGCAGTGGTGAGCTTGCCCGGAAGTCGGGGCTGAGCGTTCTTCAGTACCTGACGCCTGGCAGGCGATGCCTTGCCAAGCCATTCGGGAATTGCGTTTTTGAGAGGCTGATAATGGCTATCGGGGTGTTGCGAATAGTCAGCGTCGCTTGCGGCTGTGGGTTGCCATCCTTCAGGTTGTTGCATTGTGTCCGTCCTTGAGTGTTTAGCGAATACCCAAGGAAATCAGGAAGTGACGATCAGCGTGCGGTACATATTTAGGGTGCGGGCGAGTTCTGCACATCAAATTCCGGCAACGCTGCCGCTAATCCCGTCGGACAGTTAAACTGCGCCTTTGCGACGCTATTTGTCGCATTGCCGTAAACCCGGTTGAAACCGGGGTTTGCGCTATAAGAAGTTGTCGCTTGGCGGCAAGGCCGGGCACAAAACTGTCCCTACAATCCTCACCAAGCTCGCCAGTTTCAGGCGAGTGTTCCTCTTCAGGAGACTCCGATGTCCGTTGAGCACGCTGCGGTACAACGCGCCGATTTCGACCAGGTAATGGTTCCCAACTATGCGCCTGCCGCATTCATTCCTGTGCGTGGCGCCGGTTCCCGCGTCTGGGACCAGTCTGGCCGCGAGCTGATCGACTTCGCTGGCGGGATTGCCGTCAACGTATTGGGCCATGCGCACCCGGCGCTGGTCGGTGCCTTGACCGAGCAGGCGAACAAGCTGTGGCACGTGTCGAACGTATTCACCAATGAGCCGGCGCTGCGCCTGGCCCATAAGCTGATCAACGCTACTTTTGCCGAGCGCGCATTCTTCTGCAACTCCGGCGCCGAAGCCAACGAGGCCGCCTTCAAGCTGGCCCGTCGCGTCGGCTTCGATCGTTTCGGCAGCGAGAAGTACGAAATCATCGCCGCGCTCAACAGCTTCCACGGTCGCACCCTGTTCACCGTGAACGTCGGTGGCCAGTCGAAATACTCCGACGGCTTCGGTCCGAAAATCACCGGTATCACCCATGTGCCGTACAACGATCTGGCAGCGCTCAAAGCCGCCATTTCCGACAAGACTTGCGCTGTGGTCCTGGAGCCGATCCAGGGCGAGAGCGGTGTCATTCCTGCGGAACTCGAGTACCTGCAAGGTGCCCGTGACCTGTGCACCGCGCACAACGCGCTGCTGATTTTCGACGAAGTGCAGACTGGTATGGGCCGCAGCGGCAAGCTGTTCGCCTATCAGCATTACGGTGTGGTCCCGGACATCCTGACCAGCGCCAAGAGCCTGGGCGGCGGTTTCCCGATCGCCGCGATGCTGACCACCGAAGACCTGGCCAAACACCTGGTCGTCGGCACCCACGGCACCACCTACGGTGGCAACCCGCTGGCATGCGCGGTCGCCGAAGCGGTGATCGACGTGGTCAACACCCCTGAAGTGCTGGCGGGCGTCAACGCCAAGCACGACAAATTCAAGGCCCGCCTGGAACAGATCGGCGAGAAGTACGGCCTGTTCACCCAGGTCCGGGGGCTGGGGCTGTTGATCGGCTGTGTGCTGAACGATGCCTGGAAAGGCAAGGCCAAGGACATCTTCAACGCCGCTGAAAAAGAAGGCCTGATGATTCTGCAAGCCGGCCCGGACGTGGTTCGTTTCGCGCCAAGCCTGGTGGTTGAAGATGCCGATATCGATGCCGGCCTGGATCGTTTCGAGCGTGCTGCGGCCAAATTGACCCAAGCCTGATAGACCCTTCGGCGCCTGACCTTTCAGGCGTCGAACCCAATTTTCATGCAGGGCCCGCTTTTCTGTAGGAGCGAAGCTTGCTCGCGAAGGTGTGTCAGCCGACATCGCGGTGGCTGACACACCTTCGCGAGCAAGCTTCGCTCCTACAAGGGCCCCGCTTATTTTCCTCAAAGAGTTTTTCGAGAAAGGAGTGACACCATGCTGGTGATGCGCCCCGCGCAAATGGCTGATCTGGGCGAGGTACAGCGTCTGGCTGCGGACAGCCCGATTGGTGTCACTTCCTTGCCGGATGACGTTGAACGCCTGAGCGACAAGATCGCCGCAAGCGAAGCCTCGTTTGCCGCCGAAGTCAGCTTCAACGGCGAAGAGAGCTATTTCTTCGTCCTCGAAGACACCGCCACCGGCAAACTGGCCGGGTGCTCGGCGATCGTGGCATCGGCCGGGTATTCCGAGCCGTTCTATAGCTTTCGCAATGAAACCTTCGTGCACGCCTCCCGCGAGCTGAAGATCCACAACAAGATCCACGTGCTCTCCCAGTGCCACGACCTGACCGGCAACAGCTTGCTGACCAGTTTCTACGTGCTGCCGGAGCTGGTGGGTTCGGCCTGGTCGGAACTCAACTCCCGTGGGCGCTTGCTGTTCGTGGCCAGCCATCCGGAGCGTTTTGCCGATTCGGTGGTGACCGAGATCGTCGGTTACAGCGATGAAAATGGCGACTCGCCGTTCTGGGACGCCATCGGTCGCAACTTCTTCGACCTCAATTACGCCGAAGCCGAGCGTTTGTGCGGGCTCAAGAGCCGCACGTTCCTGGCCGAGCTGATGCCGCATTATCCGATTTACGTGCCGCTGCTGCCGGACACCGCGCAAGAAGCGATGGGCCAGGTGCACCCGCGGGCGCAGATCACCTTCGACATCCTGATGCGCGAAGGCTTCGAGACCGATCACTACATCGATATTTTCGACGGCGGCCCGACCCTGCATGCCCGTGTCTCGGGGATCCGCTCGATCGCCCAGAGCCGTGTGGTCCCGGTGAAAATCGGTGAGCCGGTCAAAGGCGCCGGTCGTCAGTACCTGGTGGCCAACGCCCAGTTGCAGGATTACCGCGCCGTGTTGCTCGAGCTCGACTACGCGCCGGGCAAACCCGTGACCCTGGATCTGGAAGCAGCCGAAGCGCTGGGCGTCGGTGAAGGTGCCAGCGTGCGCCTGGTGGCGGTTTAACGCCTGCTGCCACGCCTGGAAAAGAATGCTTGGAAAAGCAGCGAAGTTTCACGGGAGGCGCAAGCGGCCCGTTTGAGGAGATAGCATGATCGTTCGTCCCGTACGCAGCAGCGATTTACCCGCTCTGATCGACCTGGCCCGCAGCACCGGCACCGGCCTGACCACCTTGCCGGCCAACGAAGAACGTCTGGCCCATCGGGTCGGCTGGGCCGAGAAGACCTTTCGCGGCGAAGCCGGGCGGGGCGATGCGGACTATCTGTTCGTACTCGAAGACGACGACGGCCGCGTGGTGGGCATTTCCGCCATCGCTGGCGCCGTCGGCCTGCGTGAGCCCTGGTACAACTTCCGGGTCGGCCTGACCGTCAGCGCCTCGCAAGAGTTGAACATCTATCGGGAGATCCCGACGCTGTTCCTGGCCAACGACCTGACCGGCAACTCTGAACTGTGCTCGCTGTTCCTGCACGCCGATTACCGCAGCGGCCTCAACGGTCGCATGCTGGCCAAGGCGCGGCTGCTGTTCATCGCCGAGTTCCCGCATTTGTTCGGCAACAAGATCATCGCCGAGATGCGCGGCATGTCCGACGAAGCCGGGCGTTCGCCATTCTGGGAAAGCCTGGGCCGACACTTCTTCAAGATGGAATTCAGCCAGGCCGATTACCTGACCGGGGTCGGTAACAAGGCGTTCATCGCCGAACTGATGCCAAAATTCCCGCTGTACACCTGCTTCCTGTCACCGGACGCGCGCAACGTGATCGGTCAGGTCCACCCGGACACCGAACCGGCGCTGTCGATGCTCAAGAGCGAAGGTTTCAGCTACCAGGGCTACGTCGATATTTTCGACGCAGGCCCTGCGGTGGAGTGCGAAACCGGCAAGATCCGTGCGATCCGCGAAAGCCAGCCGCTGGTCCTGGCCGTCGGTACGCCGGGTGACGACGCCACGCCTTTCCTGATTCACAACCGCAAGCGCGAGGACTGCCGGATCACGGCTGCTCCCGCACGCTTCGCCGCCGGCACGTTGGTGGTCGATCCACTGACCGCCAAACGTCTTCAACTCAACGCCGGCGATCAAGTGCGCGCCGTTCCGTTGTCCGCTGCCCGGGAGTCGAAATAATGAATTCGTTATACATCGCAGGTGAATGGCTGGCCGGTCAGGGTGAAGCCTTCCAGTCGCTGAACCCGGTGACCCAGCAGGTACTGTGGGACGGCGAGGGCGCCACCACCGCTCAGGTCGAATCGGCCGTGCAAGCCGCGCGTCAAGCGTTCCCGGGCTGGGCTCGGCGCACCCTGGAAGAACGCATCACAGTACTGGAGGCGTTTGCCACCGCGTTGAAAAATCACGCTGACGAACTGGCGCGTACCATCGGTGAGGAAACCGGCAAACCGCTGTGGGAGGCGACCACCGAAGTCACCAGCATGGTCAACAAGATTGCGATCTCGGTGCAGAGCTACCGCGAACGTACCGGCGAGAAGAGCGGCCCGCTGGGCGACGCTACCGCCGTGCTGCGCCACAAGCCACACGGCGTGGTGGCGGTGTTCGGGCCTTACAACTTCCCCGGTCACTTGCCCAACGGTCACATCGTGCCGGCGCTGTTGGCCGGTAACAGCGTGCTGTTCAAACCCAGCGAGCTGACCCCGAAAGTCGCCGAGCTCACGGTCAAGTGCTGGATCGAAGCCGGTCTGCCGGCAGGCGTGTTGAACCTGCTGCAGGGTGCGCGGGAAACCGGGATCGCCCTGGCGGCGAATCCAGGCATCGATGGCCTGTTCTTCACTGGTTCAAGCCGCACCGGCAATCACCTGCACCAGCAGTTTGCCGGCCGTCCGGACAAGATCCTCGCGCTGGAGATGGGGGGTAACAACCCGCTGTTGGTCGATGAAGTGGCTGACCTCGATGCCGCTGTCTACACCATCATTCAGTCCGCGTTCATTTCCGCCGGCCAGCGTTGCACTTGTGCCCGTCGTTTGCTGGTGCCACAGGGCGCCTGGGGCGATTCGCTGCTGGCGCGCCTGGTTGAAGTCAGTTCGACCATTGAGGTCGGCCCGTTCGATCAGCAACCGGCGCCGTTCATGGGTTCGGTGATTTCCCTCGGCGCTGCGAAAGCCCTGATGGAAGCGCAAGAACATCTGTTGGCCAACGGTGCTGTGGCGCTGCTGGAGATGACTCAACCGCAGGCTCAGGCAGCCTTGCTCACCCCTGGCATTCTGGACGTTACGACCGTGGCCGATCGTCCTGACGAAGAGCTGTTCGGCCCACTGCTGCAAGTGATCCGCTACGCTGATTTTGAAGCCGCGATTGCTGAAGCCAACGACACCGACTACGGCCTGGCGGCCGGTCTGCTGTCGGATTCCGAAGCGCGTTACCAGCAGTTCTGGCTGGAAAGCCGCGCCGGTATCGTCAACTGGAACAAGCAGCTGACCGGTGCGGCGAGCAGCGCGCCATTCGGCGGCGTCGGCGCCTCGGGCAACCACCGCGCCAGTGCCTACTATGCCGCGGATTACTGCGCGTACCCGGTGGCCTCGCTGGAAACCCCGAGCCTGACGTTGCCAGCGACCCTGACGCCCGGCGTGAAGATGGCGTGATGCCCATCGCCAGCAGGCTGGCTCCCACAGGTTCGGTGGTGTTCACACATTTTGTGTACCACCCAGTCACTGTGGGAGCCAGCCTGCTGGCGATGGCCGCGCCGCGGTCTTACTGAATAGTTACTGAAGCCATAACAACAGATTCTCGTGGAGCCTCGCTGATGAAATCCTATGAAGTCAATTTTGACGGTCTAGTGGGGCCGACCCATAACTACGGCGGCCTGTCCTACGGCAACGTCGCGTCCCAGAGCAACAGCCAGCAATCTTCCAACCCCAAGGAAGCGGCGCTGCAAGGCCTGGCGAAAATGAAAGCGCTGATGGAGATGGGCTTTCAGCAAGGCGTCCTGGCACCCCAGGAGCGCCCTGATGTGGCCGCCCTGCGTCGCCTGGGTTTCAGTGGCACCGATGCGCAAGTGATCGAACAAGCCGCCAGGGACGCCATGCCGTTGCTGGTTGCCAGTTGCTCGGCGTCGAGCATGTGGGTCGCCAACGCCGCCACCGTCAGCCCAAGCGCCGACACCGCGGACGGTCGCGTACATTTCACCGCCGCCAACCTCAACTGCAAGTACCACCGCAGCATCGAGCACCCGACCACCAGCCGCGTGCTGGGGGCGATGTTCGCTGACCAGCAACACTTCGCGCACCACGCCGCATTGCCGGCCGTGGCTCAGTTCGGTGACGAAGGCGCGGCCAACCACACCCGTTTCTGCCGTGAATATGGCGAAGCCGGCGTCGAGTTCTTCGTGTTCGGTCGCAGTGCGTTCGACACCCGTTACCCGGCGCCGCAGAAGTACCCGGCACGCCAGACGCTCGAAGCTTCCCAGGCGGTCGCCCGCCTGCATGGCTTGAGCGAAGAAGGTGTGGTGTACGCCCAGCAAAACCCTTCGGTCATCGATCAGGGCGTGTTCCACAACGACGTGATCGCGGTGGGTAATGGCGAAGTGCTGTTCTATCACGAGGATGCATTCCTCGACACCGAACAGATGCTGGCTGAACTGCAGGGAAAACTCGCCAAAGTCGGTGGGAAATTTCAATCGATCTGCGTACCGCGTTCCGCCGTTACCGTGGAGGACGCAGTTCGTTCCTACTTGTTCAATAGCCAGCTGCTGACGCGTCCTGACGGCTCCATGCTGTTGATCGTGCCGGAAGAATGCCGTGGCAATGAGCGGGTCTGGCAGTACCTGCAGGGTTTGACCAGCTCCGGCGGGCTGATCCGCGAGGTCAAGGTGTTCGATCTCAAGCAAAGCATGCAGAACGGCGGTGGCCCTGCTTGCCTGAGGTTGCGCGTGGCCCTCAACGAAACCGAACTGGCTGCCGTCAACTCAGGGGTTATCATGACGGCACCGTTGTACGGCTCGTTGACCGAATGGGTCGACAAGCACTATCGCGACCGCATGACCGAAAACGATCTGGCGGACCCGCAATTGCTGCTTGAGTGCCGGACGGCACTGGATGAACTGACGCAAATCCTTAAACTGGGCGCGGTTTATCCATTCCAGATCAATTGAGAGTCGGCGCTGCACGCGCCGATTCATCTCCTTTAGAGAGCGTAAAAAAACATGAGCGATACCCTGCAGCTGATCCTTGAAGACACCGACGGCACGCAACTGGAAACGTCCTGCACCCGCGTCGCGGTCATGTGGCAAGGCAAAGAGCTGTGGATCCAGCAGGATGGCCGCGGCCAGCTGCTGATCGGAGTGGACGTCGAAGAAGGTGACGCTGAATACGCCAACCTGCTGCTGCGCCCATTGGCAACTAATCTGGTAAGTCTGCAACTGGAAATGGAGCCGGCCGAAGTCGGTGACGAAGACCACGTGCACGGCCCGGATTGCGCCCACGACCACTAAGGAAACCGCTTATGCTCGCCCTCGGCAAACTGCTTGAACTGACCCTCGCCGGCCGCGAACCGGCGGAGAAGACTCAACTGACTGTCGAAGGCGTGCGGATGCGCTGGTTGAGCGAGGGGGCGCTGGAAGTGCGGCCTCCGCAAGCGCGCGACAATGGCCTGGACCTGCTGCTGTCAGCCGGCATCCATGGCAACGAGACCGCGCCGATCGAGTTGCTCGACCGCCTGTTGCATGACATCGCCCGCGGTGACGTTAAACCGCGCGCACGTATTCTGTTCCTGTTCGGCAACCCCGAGGCGATTCGCAAGGGCGAGCGTTTTGTCGAGCAGGATGTCAATCGGCTGTTCAACGGCCGACATGAACAAAGCAGCGGCTCCGAAGCCCTGCGTGCTTGTGAACTGGAGCGGCTGGCGGCCAGCTTCTTCAGCCTGCCGGATCGCAACCGCTTGCACTATGACCTGCACACGGCAATCCGTGGTTCGAAAATCGAGCAGTTCGCCTTGTACCCCTGGAAAGAGGGCCGCCAGCATTCTCGCCAGGAGCTGGCTCGCCTGCGCGCCGCTGGCATGGAAGCGGTGCTGCTGCAGAATAAACCCTCGATCGTCTTCAGCTCCTACACCTACGACAAGCTCGGTGCCGAATCCTTCACTCTCGAGTTGGGCAAGGCGCGGCCGTTCGGGCAGAACGACGGCGTCAACGTCGACCTGCTGGAAACCCGCCTCAAACAGATCATCGAAGGCAACGAACCGCCGCTGACCGAAGCGCCGCTGGACGGTTTGCAGCTATTTAGCGTGGCGCGGGAAATCATCAAGCACAGCGATAATTTCCGCCTGAACCTGCCGGCGGACATCGAAAACTTTTCGCAACTGGAAGTGGGTTATCTGCTGGCCGAGGACATTGCCCAGACCCGTTGGATCATCGAGGAGGAGGGCGCCCGGATCATCTTCCCCAACCCCAAGGTCAAGAACGGCCTGCGCGCCGGCATCCTGATCGTGCCGACCACCGACGAAAACCTGGCCTGACCACGATCTTCGGCTGGACATAAACCCCCCTGTAGGAGCGAGCCTGCTCGCGATAAACGTGAGAACACTGCGGGGTATCAGGCCCCCAGCGTTATCGTTCACGACCATCGCGAGCAAGCTCGCCCCTACAGGGGGGGGCAAAAGACCCCACCAAACCACGGCTTTTGTGTGTTAAACGGCTACCGCGCGGTGCTCACTACGACGCAACGCCCGCATCTTGTGCAGCGTATCGGCACAGGTCTTCGCCGCTTCCTGACCCTTGTGCACGAAGTGCTCGAAGAAGAACTTCTGATGTTCTTCGCCGGCATGGAAGTGGTGCGGGGTCAAAACCACCGAAAACACCGGCACTTCGGTTTCCAACTGAACCTGCATCAACCCGCTGATCACCGACTGGGCGACGAATTCGTGGCGGTAGATGCCACCATCGACCACCAGGCCCGCGGCGACGATGCCGGCATAACGGCCGGACTTGGCCAGCAACTTGGCGTGCAGCGGGATTTCAAAGGCACCGCCGACTTCGTAGAAATCGATCTCCGATTCCTGATAACCCTGAGCAATCATTTCAGCGACGAAGCCTTTGCGGCTCTGGTCGACGATATCCTTGTGCCAGCAGGCCTGGATGAACGCAACGCGCTCGCCCTGATGGTTTTTACTTTTGCTATCGATTGCGGTGGGTTGCATGTTCTGACTCCTGTTTGTGTAAAAAACAGGGCTTATGAATCGAATGGGATTTAAGGGTACGCACGCTCGCACGAATGCCTGCGGACGGCCCTTTGGCGCCAATCCCGTTCTCTCTTCATCCGGACTGTAACCGTCGGCCCCGGGATCACACCGGGTCTGCTGACCTTGTCGCCAATCACCGCCGAAGCCGTGGTTGTCGCCAAGCGCTCGCGGGCTATGCGCATTGCGCGCAATTACCGCCGGTGGGGAGTTGCACCCCGCCCTGAGAACGTTGTGCCGCCAGATTGTTTGGCGGCGCAGCGTTTTTAACACATATTTCTCACCTGTGCATGGCTGCTATCTGATGATTGCTATCGACTTTTCTGTTGGCTCAAGCAGCCTTTTGCTGTGCAAGGGTTGATTATTCGTCGGCATGACCGCAGTAATTCCCACTTGAAAGGGATTTTCCCCTGCTTACCGAGGCCAGATTCATGAGTGTTATCGATCTTCGCAGCGACACCGTCACCCAACCGACCGCCGGAATGCTCCATGCGATGGCCACAGCGGCCACCGGTGACGACGTTTATGGCGAAGATCCGACGGTCAATCGTCTGGAAGCCGAGTTGGCAAAACGGCTGGGTTTTGCCGCCGCGCTGTTCGTACCGACCGGCACCATGAGCAACCTGCTGGGCCTGATGGCGCACTGCGAGCGCGGTGACGAGTACATTGTCGGCCAACAGGCTCACACCTATAAGTACGAGGGCGGCGGGGCGGCGGTGCTGGGTTCGATCCAGCCGCAACCACTGGAGGTGCAGGCCGATGGGTCGCTGGATCTGGCCCAGGCGGCGGCCGCGATCAAGCCGGACGACTTCCATTTCGCCCGCACCCGTTTGCTGGCGCTGGAAAACACCATGCAGGGCAAGGTGTTGCCGTTGGAGTATCTGGCCCGGGCTCAAAGCTTTACCCGTGAACACGGCCTGGCCTTGCACCTGGACGGCGCGCGGTTGTACAACGCCGCGGTCAAGCTGGGCGTCGATGCGCGGGAAATCACTCAGTATTTCGATTCCGTTTCGGTGTGTTTGTCCAAAGGCCTGGGCGCACCGGTCGGTTCGGTGCTCTGTGGTACGGTGGAGTTGATCGGCAAGGCGCGCCGCCTGCGCAAGATGGTCGGCGGTGGCATGCGTCAGGCCGGGATTTTGGCGGCGGCGGGGCTGTACGCGCTGGATCACAATGTTCAGCGCCTGGCCGACGATCACGCCAATGCGCATATCCTGGCTGACGGCCTGCGAGCGGCCGGTTATGAGGTCGAGCCGGTGCAGACCAACATGGTTTATGTGCACATGGGTGACAAGGCCGAGGCGATCAAGGCCTTCGCCGCCGAGCGCGGGATCAAGATCAGCGCTGCCGCACGCCTGAGAATGGTCACGCACATGGATGTGAGCCGCATCCAGATCGGACAGGTCGTAGCGGCATTCGTCGAGTTTTCGCGCAACTGACAGCGTTACCGGTCCAATTGACTGTTTCTATCGTATAAACACGCTGTACCCCGCGCGCAGGGCCGATATAATGCGGCCCTTTGCCGTCGCTTCGTCTGTTGACGTTTCGAACAGGCCTTTGGCCGCAGCCTCCGTGGAAGAACCTATGAAAAGCGCAGAAATCCGTGAAGCCTTCCTTCGCTTCTTCGAAGAGCAAGGCCACACCCGTGTAGCCTCCAGCTCTTTGATTCCGGGCAACGACCCAACCCTGCTGTTCACCAACGCGGGGATGAACCAGTTCAAGGACTGTTTCCTGGGCCAGGAAAAGCGCGCGTACACCCGCGCCGTCAGCAGCCAGAAATGCGTACGCGCCGGCGGTAAGCACAACGACCTGGAAAACGTCGGTTACACCGCCCGTCACCACACGTTCTTCGAAATGCTGGGTAACTTCAGCTTCGGTGACTACTTCAAGCGTGACGCGATCACCTACGCCTGGAACTTCCTGACCTCAGAGCAGTGGCTGAACCTGCCGCAAGAAAAGCTCTGGGTCACCGTCTACGCCAGCGATGACGAGGCGTACGACATCTGGACCAAGGAAATCGGCGTACCGGCCGAGCGTATGGTTCGCATCGGCGACAACAAAGGCGCACCGTACGCGTCCGACAACTTCTGGACCATGGGCGATACCGGCCCGTGCGGTCCCTGCACCGAGATTTTCTACGATCACGGCGCCGACATCTGGGGCGGCCCACCGGGCTCGCCGGAAGAAGACGGTGACCGCTACATCGAAATCTGGAACAACGTGTTCATGCAGTTCAACCGCACGGCCGATGGCGTGTTGCACCCGCTGCCAGCACCGTCGGTCGACACCGGCATGGGCCTGGAGCGGATCAGTGCCGTGCTGCAGCACGTTCACTCGAACTATGAGATCGACCTGTTCCAGAGCCTGTTGAACGCGTCGGCCAAGGCCATCGGTTGCACCAACGACGCTCAGGCTTCCTTGAAAGTCGTGGCCGACCACATTCGTTCGTGCGGCTTCCTGATTGCCGACGGCGTGCTGCCGTCCAACGAAGGCCGCGGCTACGTGCTGCGCCGGATCATTCGTCGCGCCTGCCGTCACGGCAACAAACTCGGGGCCAAGGGCAGCTTTTTCTACCAGATCGTTGCAGCCCTGGTCGCCGAGATGGGCGAAGCCTTCCCTGAGCTGAAATCCCAACAGGCGCACATCGAGCGCGTCCTCAAGGCTGAAGAAGAGCAGTTCGCCAAGACCCTGGAGCAGGGCCTGAAAATCCTCGAGCAGGACCTGTCCGAACTCAAAGGCGACGTGGTACCGGGCGATGTTGTGTTCAAGCTCTACGACACCTACGGCTTCCCGATGGACCTGACCGGCGACATCGCTCGCGAGCGCAGCCTGACCATCGACGAAGAAGGTTTCGAGCGCGAGATGGAAGCCCAGCGCGTGCGCGCCCGTTCCGCCAGTTCCTTCGGCATGGACTACAACAGCCTGGTCAAGGTTGATGTCGCTACCGAGTTCACCGGCTACAAAGCCACCAGCGGTTCGGCGAAAGTCGTTGGCCTCTATAAAGATGGCCAGGCGGTCGACGTATTGAGCGAAGGCGAAGAGGGCGTGATTGTCCTCAACCAGACCCCGTTCTATGCCGAGTCGGGCGGTCAGATCGGTGACTGTGGCTACCTGCAGGCCGGTGCATCGCGCTTCGACGTGCGCGACACCACCAAAACCGGTGGCGCCTTCCTGCATCACGGCGTGCTGGCATCGGGCAGCCTGACCATCGGCGCGCCGGTAGAGACTCACGTGGATGCCGAAGTGCGCCACGCCACCTCGCTGAACCACTCGGCGACGCACTTGCTGCACGCCGCCTTGCGCCAGGTGCTGGGCGAGCATGTTCAACAGAAAGGCTCGTTGGTCGACAGTCAGCGCCTGCGCTTCGACTTCAGCCACTTCGAAGCCATCAAGCCTGAGCAGTTGAAGGCGCTGGAAGACATCGTCAACGCCGAGATCCGCAAGAACTCCGCGGTTGAAACCGAAGAAACCGACATCGAAACCGCCAAGCAGAAAGGCGCCATGGCGCTGTTCGGCGAGAAGTACGGCGATAGCGTGCGCGTACTGAGCATGGGCGGCGATTTCTCCGTCGAGCTGTGCGGTGGTATCCACGTCAACCGTACCGGCGACATCGGCCTGTTGAAAATCGTCAGCGAAGGCGGTGTGGCCTCCGGCGTGCGTCGTATCGAAGCGATCACCGGTGCCGCGGCGTTGGCCTACCTGAACGCTGGCGAAGAACAACTCAAGGAAGCGGCCAACCTGGTCAAGGGCAGCCGCGATAACCTGATCGACAAGCTGTCGGCTGTGCTGGAGCGCAACCGTCTGCTGGAGAAGCAACTCGAGCAGTTGCAGGCCAAGGCTGCCAGCGCAGCGGGCGACGATCTGTCGGCTTCCGCGCTGGACGTCAAAGGTGTGAAAGTGCTGGCCGTGCGTCTGGACGGTCAGGATGGCAAGGCGCTGCTGGCGCTGGTCGATCAACTGAAAAACAAACTCGGCCGCGCAGTGATCCTGCTCGGCAGTGTCCATGAGGAAAAGGTCGTGCTGGTTGCTGGCGTGACCAAAGACCTGACTGGCCAACTCAAAGCCGGTGATTTGATGAAGCAAGCCGCTGCGGCAGTGGGCGGGAAGGGCGGTGGTCGTCCAGACATGGCGCAGGGCGGCGGTACCGACGCTGGCGCACTGGATGCGGCATTGGCCCTGACTGTTCCATTTGTAGAGCAGGGTTTATAAGGCAGTGTCCGGCCCGCAGTCTAGTGGCGGGCCGGAACGCTGTTTGAGTGATAATTTGGGCGCCCTTCATGGGCAGAGGCGGCTTTGAAATGGCTTTGATCGTACAGAAATTTGGAGGCACCTCGGTCGGCACTGTCGAGAGAATCGAGCAGGTCGCCGACAAGGTTAAGAAATTCCGCGAAGCCGGCGATGACCTGGTGGTTGTGCTGTCAGCAATGAGCGGCGAAACCAACCGTCTGATCGATCTGGCCAAGAAAATCAGTGGCGACGGCCAACCGGTTCCCCGTGAACTGGATGTGATCGTCTCCACCGGTGAGCAGGTAACGATCGCATTGTTGGCCATGGCGCTGATCAAGCGTGGCGTGCCAGCGGTGTCCTACACCGGCAACCAGGTGCGGATTCTGACGGACAGCGCGCACAATAAAGCGCGTATCTTGCAGATTGATGACCAGAAGATTCGCGGTGACCTGAAGGCGGGTCGTGTGGTGGTTGTCGCCGGTTTCCAGGGCGTCGACGAACACGGCAACATCACCACCCTCGGTCGTGGCGGTTCCGACACCACCGGCGTGGCGCTGGCGGCAGCCCTGAAGGCTGACGAATGCCAGATCTACACCGACGTCGACGGTGTCTACACCACCGACCCGCGCGTAGTGTCCGTGGCTCAGCGCCTGGACAAGATTACTTTCGAAGAGATGCTGGAAATGGCCAGCCTCGGGTCCAAGGTGTTGCAGATCCGTGCGGTCGAGTTCGCCGGCAAGTACAACGTTCCGCTGCGCGTACTGCACAGCTTCAAGGAGGGTCCGGGCACCCTCATTACTATTGATGAAGAGGAAACCATGGAACAGCCGATCATTTCCGGTATCGCTTTCAACCGCGATGAAGCCAAGCTGACCATCCGTGGCGTGCCAGACATCCCGGGCGTTGCCTTCAAGATTCTCGGCCCGATCAGTGCCGCGAACATCGAAGTCGACATGATCGTGCAGAACGTTGCGCACGATAACACCACCGACTTCACCTTCACCGTGCACCGCAACGACTACCAGGCGGCGCAGACCGTGCTGGAAAAAACCGCTGGCGAGCTGGGTGCCCGTGAAGTCATCGGCGACACCAAGATCGCCAAGGTGTCGATCGTTGGCGTTGGCATGCGCTCCCACGCGGGCGTAGCCAGCCGCATGTTCGAAGCACTGGCCAAGGAAACCATCAACATCCAGATGATCTCGACGTCGGAAATCAAAGTCTCCGTGGTGATCGAAGAGAAGTACCTGGAACTGGCTGTGCGCGCGCTGCACACGGCTTTCGAACTGGACGCACCGGCCCGCCAGGGCGAGTGATGCGTTTGTCCAAGGGCGCGGTCTGACCGCGCCCTTCGTTTTTTTGAATGGTGTGACTCAAGGCTGTTCTTTTGCTCGCGCTAGTCAATACTCAGGCATGTAGGGCTGCGATCGTTCCGGTTGTAGGTCGAGTGCCTTTTTTTTGCAGACTGTTGTCCCTGAAATGAAATGCGTGAGGAGAAAGGTATGCTGATTCTGACTCGTCGGTGCGCAGAAAGCCTGATTATCGGTGATGGAGAAATCACTGTGACCGTGCTCGGCGTCAAAGGAAATCAAGTGCGAATCGGTGTCAACGCCCCGAAAGAGGTTGCGGTCCACCGTGAGGAAATTTACCTGCGTATAAAGAAAGAGAAGGACGAAGAACCAAGCCATTAATTTTTATCGTTTTTTATGTTTGCAAACGGGGAAGAAGCTGGTTAATATACGCCCCGTGTTGCGGAGAGCTGGCCGAGTGGCCGAAGGCGCTCCCCTGCTAAGGGAGTACACCTCAAAAGGGTGTCGGGGGTTCGAATCCCCCGTTCTCCGCCATTATTTGCGTAGTACGTTGTAATCTGGCTTCTTCGGTAAGTTGTTGAAATTACTAGAAAAAAGCGCTTTACAAAAAGATTCAACGGCCTATAATGCGCGGCAACAAATGCACTCGTAGCTCAGCTGGATAGAGTACTCGGCTACGAACCGAGCGGTCACAGGTTCGAATCCTGTCGAGTGCACCATTTAAGAGTTGTTTGCAGCAATGTGAATGACTTTGCTTCAGCCAGTTGTGGTCTGGTATAAAAACACAAATGCACTCGTAGCTCAGCTGGATAGAGTACTCGGCTACGAACCGAGCGGTCACAGGTTCGAATCCTGTCGAGTGCACCAAACACCAAAAAGCCCGCCTTCAAAGCGGGCTTTTTGCCGTCTGGAGTTTGGCTTTTTCTGTGATTGATCCTTTCTTGTCGAATCGACCTGCGCACTGCGACTTCACTTGAATTTGTAGCGGTAACGGGTGGTCGAACATTCGAACGCTGGATTCATCGGGTGCCCCCTGCGCTTTCTCGACAATCTTGCTGGCTCATGCCGGCGTCTACCCATGATGCGGAATCGTTCCCCGGGATTCTTTGGGGGAGCGGGCTGCCACATTTTTCGAGCGGGTTGTGTTTTATTCTCAGAAAGAGTCGTCGCATTTTCAGAGATAAGGACGGTAGTCAGGTATGTCTTGCAACCGCTTGTTTCGTCCGCGATTTTTTAACGTTCAAAAACCGTCGGGCGGTGTATCATTGCGCCCGTCAGCCCCGCCGGGGCTTATGGAATACCTCCATGGACTTACCCAGTAGTTACTCAGTAAACCGTTTTTCCAATCACGAATTGACTGATTGATCCTTCCGGCGCGCTCCGCTGCTGGGAGTGGAGTTCGCCTATGTCTCAAAATGAAGTAAAGAAAACACAAGAAAGCCTGCAGGACCGCCTCGCTCAAGTCGTTGAGCTGCTGCAGCGTCAGCGGGTGGTCGAAGACCTGACTCATCGCCAGGAAGGTCCGCATCACGAACGGGTCGAGAACCTGGTTCACCGGCAGAATATCGTCGAGCTGCAACGCAAGCTTGATGACCTGCACTCCGCCGACGTTGCCTACATCCTTGAAGCCTTGCCGCTGGACGATCGTCTGACGCTTTGGCAGCTGGTCAAGGCTGATCGCGACGGCGACATCCTGCTCGAAGTATCCGATTCGGTTCGTGAAACCCTGATCGCCGATATGGACGATCACGAGCTCCTGGCCGCTGCCAAGGACATGGATGCCGACGAACTTGCTGACCTGGCTTCCGAGCTGCCGCGAGACGTCGTCCATGAGCTCATGGAAACCCTGGATAGCCAGCAGCGTGAGCGCGTGCGTTCGGCCCTGTCCTATGACGAGGAGCAGGTCGGTGCGCTGATGGACTTCGAGATGGTGACGATCCGTGAGGACGTCAGTCTCGAGGTGGTCTTGCGCTACCTGCGTCGCCTGAAGGAGCTGCCAGGCCACACGGACAAGTTGTTCGTGGTCGATTACGGTGGCGTGCTCAAGGGCGTGTTGCCGATCAAGCGTTTGCTGGTCAATGACCCGGAAAAACAGGTGGCTGAAGTCATGGCCAGCGATCCGGTGAGTTTTCACCCGGATGAAGATGCCTACGACGCCGCCCAGGCGTTCGAGCGTTACGATTTGATCTCGGCGCCCGTCGTCGACAAGAACGGCAAATTGATAGGCCGTCTGACCATCGATGAAATGGTCGACCTGATCCGTGAAGAGAGCGAAAGCGAAGTGCTCAACATGGCGGGTCTGCGTGAAGAAGAAGATATCTTCGCCTCTGTCTGGAAATCCCTGCGCAACCGTTGGGCCTGGCTGGCAGTGAATCTGATCACCGCCTTTATTGCATCCCGCGTGATCGGGCTGTTCGAAGGCTCCATCGAGAAGCTGGTGGCGCTGGCGGCATTGATGCCGATCGTGGCGGGTATCGGCGGCAACTCCGGCAACCAGACCATCACCATGATCGTTCGCGCCATGGCGCTGGATCAGGTGAGCACGGGCAATACTTCGCGTCTGATGCGCAAGGAGTTGGCGGTAGGCCTGATCAATGGCCTGGTGTGGGGAGGGGTGATCGGGGTCGTTGCCTATCTGCTCTATGGCAGCTGGTCCCTTGGCGTGGTAATGACCGCGGCCATGACGCTCAACCTGTTGCTTGCAGCCTTGATGGGGGTGTTGATTCCCATGACCCTGGCACGGCTTGGGCGCGACCCGGCGATGGGCGCCAGTGTGATGATCACCGCCATGACCGACAGTGGGGGCTTCTTCATCTTCCTTGGGTTGGCGACGATTTTCCTGCTCTGACTTTCCGGTTGTTTTCTATTGTAGGAGCAAGCTGCTCGCGATGGACGTTAACGATATCGCGTTCTTCCTGATGAATGCGTAGTCCTTGAGACCTTCGCTAGCAAGCTCGCTCCTGCAGTCCGGCATGACCCGCTGATTGGCGGGTTTTTTGTGCCTGAATTTCAGGCAAAAAAAAGCCAGCGACTAAGCTGGCTTGTACTTTCGTGATGAATCAGGAGGCGTCTGCGGCCATTTCTGCGTCATGGGCAATCAGCGAAACAAGGGCGTTTTGCTGGCGGTGGGAAAGTTGGCGGAAGCGTTGCAACAGTTCACGCTCATGCAGTGACAGCTCAGGGCTGTCCAGGCGCATGCTCAGTTCTTCACCCAGGGCGCCTTCCTGAATAAGGCTCTGCTCAAGGCGCGCGATGATTTCGGAGTTCATGCTGCGATGATGATTGCGAGCCACCTCGGCAATGCGTTCACGCATTCCGTCTGGCAGACGTACGACGAACTTGTCAGCCGTGCGGCTGGAATAGATTGCCTGTTTCAATGGGCGCATATATTTAACCGGTTAGTTCAGGGGAGCGGTTCTCGGGACTGGCCGCAGGATGTCAGATAGGACAAGCTCTTAGGCCAAATGTTCAACCTGAATTGATAGAGGCTCGCATCATGCCTCAAGAAAGCCAGTTCATTGGCGTCAATTCTGTGACAAATATTGAACTGGCTAAAGGCGTTATGCCAGCACCTATTGTCAGAAATGCGGACTGGTTGGAAAGTTTGCACGTCCGTATCACTGGCCGCGTCCGGTTGCCCTTGCGGTGATGTCCGAAGACGCCGAAGGCGCATGTTATGCGGATTAACTCCCTGTTCCCTTTATAGTACAGGATAGTGGCAAATGGCCGATTTGCTAGGAGAACTGCGTACTGAGAAGCGATTACAGATGGATGGTGCGCTGGATTGGAGCTGTGCCGGGTCGCGATGACGATCTGGTGAACGGTATTAGCGTAATACCGGATCGAACTTGATTTTGCGCCCGAGGATCAAGGCCAACATAAACAGGGTGCCAAATATGACGCAGGCTATGAGAGGCGGGGTGACGACCATGTCGTCGACCCAGGACAAATGTATAAGGCCGCTCAGTAGAGTCAGGATGAAAAATCCTGCGGCTGATTTGGACATGCTGTGCTCCTGGCAGGGTGATTCAGAATACGAGTCGTTCGGAAGTTTGCGCTGGCACCAGGATCTTGTCCTGGCTCACTTCCTGGCTTGAAAAGCCGGTCTGATCGGTGATGACGGCCAGCTGCGGTGCTTTTTGTAGCTGGAGGTAGTGAGGTGTTCGTTGGGCAACCGGCTCAGTGCTGTTCTCGGGGGCAAAATGAAAGCCCAGCAAGACTGCCAGGGCGATCGCATTCGAGAGTAAAAGGGCGCTGTTCATGAGGGTTGACCTCCGTTGTTCCATGGAGGAACTGAAGCAGCCACCATGCCAAAACTCTAAATGGCATTAACTCTTTATAAATCAAATGATTAGAGCGAAAATACGAGACGTGATCCTTGCAAGTTGCAATGGTGGTTTTTTGGGGTGATGCAATTTGCACGGTCAGAGGCGCCGTTAGGCCTTGAAGTATCTGCCTACACTTAAAAAGCCCACGGACGACATGACAAACGCAGGCCTGCCCGTTAACATGCTCGCCGTCCATCACTGCGCGTTCGCGGGGTGATTTGTGTCTCAGTAGCTCAATTGGATAGAGCATCCCCCTCCTAAGGGGAAGGTTGGCAGTTCGAACCTGCCCTGGGACACCATATAATTTAATGCTTCCAGCCTATGTCGCCTCACAGCTTAAAAGTCCGTGACAGCAGGGTGGCAGCAGCAGCTACAAATAGAGCCCCGCTAAGGATGTCCTTTCGGGGCTTTTTCGTTGTGAAAATTATCTTTCGGTGAAAGCAGGAGGCTTGATGAAGACTGGTAGAAACCATCCTTGCTGGTGTGGATCAAGCCAGAAATTCAAGCGCTGCCATTTGGGGCGTGAATCAGAAGAGCGGGCTAAGCCGTGGGAAGTGACTGCGCAATTGCCGTAAAATTTTTACGCTTTCTTTACGGTAGGTGTTTCTACTCGCAACGATACTGGCCGCGATTTTAGATCGTCCATGTGCCTTGCGTTTCCAATGACCCTGGCAAATCGTATTGCCCAAGGATGGCATGCACTTCCTCCCCGCAATTTGAGAGAAGCGACCCTTGAGTGAAACAGTGACCAGTGCACATGCAGACTCCCAATCCAAAACGTCAGGAGTGGGCTTGATCGTCGCCGCTGTCGGAGTGGTTTACGGGGACATTGGCACCAGCCCCCTCTACACGCTGAAAGAAGTATTTTCCGGCCACTACGGAGTTCAGGTAAATCACGACGGGGTGCTAGGCATTCTGTCGTTGATCTTTTGGTCACTGATCTGGGTGGTCTCGATCAAATACGTTCTGTTCATCCTGCGTGCCAACAATCAGGGCGAAGGCGGCATTATGGCGTTGACGGCGTTAGCCCGTCGCGCGGCAGCACCTTATCCGCACATGAGCAAGGTACTGGTACTGCTCGGCTTGTTCGGTGCGGCGCTTTTTTACGGGGACAGTATGATCACCCCGGCCATTTCGGTGCTTTCTGCGGTTGAAGGACTTCAGCTAGCGTTTGACGGAATCGAGCACTGGGTTGTGCCGTTGTCAGTGATTGTTCTGGTGGCACTGTTCTTGATACAGAAACATGGTACGGCTCGAATCGGCATCCTGTTTGGTCCGGTCATGGTGCTGTGGTTTGTGGTGTTAGGTGCGCTTGGGATTTACGGTATTTTGCAGCGCCCCGAAGTGCTGCAAGCACTCAACCCTGCTTGGGCAGTGCAGTTTTTCGTGGTTCATCCGGGTATGGGTGTGGCCATCTTGGGCGCTGTAGTGTTGGCATTGACCGGGGCGGAAGCGCTGTATGCCGACATGGGGCACTTTGGCCGCAAGCCGATTTCTCGTGCCTGGTTTATTCTCGTGCTGCCTGGCCTGGTGCTCAATTACTTCGGCCAAGGCGCCTTGATCCTGGGAAACCCGGAGACCGTGCGCAACCCGTTCTATTTGCTGGCGCCTGAATGGGCACTGTTACCGATGGTCGCGCTCTCCACTCTGGCCACCATCATCGCTTCTCAAGCCGTGATCTCCGGTGCTTTCTCTCTGACTCGCCAGGCCATTCAACTGGGTTACGTCCCTCGCATGTTTATCCAGCACACCTCCAGCCAGGAGCAGGGGCAGATCTACATCGGCACGGTTAACTGGGCGTTGATGGTCGGTGTCGTGCTGCTGGTGATTGGTTTCGAGTCCTCCAGTGCCTTGGCCGCCGCTTATGGCGTCGCGGTGACGGGAACCATGTTGATCACCACCATCTTGTCCTCTGCTGTCGTCCTGCTCCTATGGAAAACGCCGCGCTGGTTGGCCATCCCGATGCTGCTCGGATTTTTGCTGGTAGACGGTCTGTATTTCGCGGCCAACGCACCAAAGATTTTTCAAGGCGGTGCGTTTCCAGTGATTGCCGGCATTGGCCTGTTCATTTTAATGACCACCTGGAAGCGGGGTAGAAAAATTATTGTTGAGCATCTGGATGAAACCGCGCTGCCTCTACCATTATTCATCGCCAGTATCCGTATGCAGCCTCCTCATCGCGTACAAGGCACGGCGGTGTTTCTGACGGCCAGGGCCGACGCTGTACCGCATGCGTTGCTGCACAACTTGCTGCATAACCAGGTCTTGCATGAGCAGGTGGTGTTGCTCACTGTCGTGTCTGAAGACAGCCCTCGCGTGAGTGCTGAACAGCGGTTCGAGGTTGAAGCCTATGGTGAAGGCTTCTTCCGGGTCAGTCTGCATTTTGGTTTTATCGAGGAGCCCGATGTTCCCTTGGCGTTGAGTCTCTGTCACTTGGCTGAGCTGGATTTCAGTCCGATGCGCACGACCTATTTCCTCAGCCGAGAGACGGTCATTCCGACCAAACGCATCGGTATGGCTCGTTGGCGAGAAAGCCTGTTCGCATTTTTGCTCAAGAACGCCAACAGCAACCTGAAGTACTTCAATTTGCCGTTGAATCGGGTGATAGAGCTGGGCACACAGGTTGAGATGTAAAGAGTCTTCATCCAAGGGGGCTCATGGGGCGGCAGCGCGAGAAGGTCGAAGCTGCCGCACTGCCTGTGCAGCGCCTCGAGAGTTCAATGCGGGCCATTCATGCTGGATGAACCACGCGTCAGACGCTTGAGCGCGATGACCATCAGGCCCCCGGCAACCAGCATTCCCGTGAGAAAAAGTGGATAGGCAACCCACCAGGGGAGGGCTGAGGTCATCATGCTGAACTCGGACATGCCACCAATGCTGGCGATCAGGTTAAGAGGCAGGAAGACCACATTGATCAGCGTCAGTTTGCGTAGCAGGTTGTTCATGGTGTTGTTCATCAAATTGCCGCGTGCATCGATCAAGCCGGCAAACACCCTGGAGTAGATTTCCGCCTGTTTGTTGCACTGGTTGTTCTCGATGATCAGATCGTCGATAAGCGCGATCGCCTCGACGCTGAAGTGCTCTTTTTCTGCATGGTTGCGCAGCCGGGTCAGGACAGCGCCATTGCTGTGAATCGCGTTGATGTAATAGATCAGGCTTTCGCTGAGGTTAAACATCTGGATCAGATGTCGATTCTCCATCGAGGAGTTGAATTTCTGCTGCAACTCGCGAGCCACCATCTTGATCACCTTGAGGTGGCCCAAGTAGTGGTGGAGGTTGTTGAACAGCATGTCCAACAGCACATCCAACGGTGTGTGCAAGGGGTGCCGCTCCCCCAGTCCGCTCAACTGGGAATCGTCGGTCGCGATGACCAGCAAGCGTGTTTTAGAGAACAGTAAGCCGAACGACGAGACCTCGAAGGCCAGGCTTTCTCCGCCCGAGTAACTTTCCGGACGCTTCCAGATCAAAAACAGATTATCCGGGTGGAATTCGATGCGTGAGACTTCGTCAGGATCCAGCGCCGAAGCCAACGCGTGATCGTCCAGTTTGAAATCGCTGCGCAGTAGATCCCGTTCTGCGATATCGGGATTGCTGAACAACATCACGTCGGCATTGAGGTGTTCAACCGATACCAGCACTCCATTGGCGAGTTGAAAACTCTTGATCACATCTGACCTCTGGCGTTATCGATTGAGGAAGTCAGTGTCTTGCAGGATGCGTGTCGGATCAAGCATTCACCACGCCTGGCCGCGACGTTTGAGTTCCAGGCGCCGGACGAATTCTTCCAGCACCAGTGAATACAAATCGTCCTGCAAGTAAGCGTCTTCGATGCCGGCGTCCATGTTTGGGTTGTCGTTCACTTCGATCACCACCACCTTATCGCCGGACTGCTTCAAGTCGACGCCGTACAAACCATCACCGATCAGGTTGGCCGTTTTTACCGCCAGTTCCACCACTGCCCGCGGAGCTTCGTGAACCGCCAGGGTGCGGCATTCCCCATTGATGTCCTGGCCCTTGGCTTTGTGGTTGTAAATCTGCCAGTGACCTTTGGACATGAAGTACTGGCAAGCGAAAATCGGTTTGCGGTTGAGCACGCCGATGCGCCAGTCGTATTCGGTGTAAAAGAACTCCTGAGCCAGCAACAGCACCGAGTGTTCGAATAGCTCAGCGGTGGCTTCCAGCAGTGCCTGTTGGCTCTCGACCTTGATTACGCCACGGGAAAAACAGCCATCGGGAATCTTCAGTACTAATGGGAAGCCCAGGCGTTCACCCACTCGCTCAAAGTCTTCCGGTCGTTCCTTGTAAAGAATCTCGGTTGCCGGCATACCCAATTGATGGCTTTTGAGCAGGTCAGTCAGGTACACCTTGTTGGTACAGCGCAAGATTGAAGCGGGATCGTCCATTACTACCAGACCTTCGCTTTCCGCCTTCTTGGCGAAGCGATAGGTGTGGTTATCCACGCTGGTGGTTTCGCGAATCAGCAGGGCGTCATACTCGGCGATTCGTGAATAGTCTTTCTTTTCGATCAGATCGACATCAATACCCAAGCCTTTGCCGACCCGGATAAAATTCTCCAGTGCCTTGGCATTGGAAGGCGGCAACGCTTCTTGCGAGTCATGCAAAATGGCCAGGTCGTAGCGGGCCACGCGTGGTGAACGCGGCATTCGCCATATCTTGCGGCTGAAACTGTCCAGCGAATTGGCAAATTGATCCTCTTGATCTTCGCGTAATTTTTGCAAGACGCCAGACTTTATTCCTTCGATGCGCCAACTATTGCTTTTGCGGAACTCTACCAAGAGAATCGGACATGGGAATATTTCGAAAATTTGTCGCGCCAGTTCCTGCAAGGGCTCAAGGTTGGTTTTACCAAAGTATAGAGTGAGCGTGAATCCTTCGGTATTACTATAAAGGTGGTTGTTCAGTGCTTTGTCGAGAGCTTTGTCCAGATCATCCAGCGCCAGGCCATACAGTGACTTTCGGGTCAGCTCGCTGATGGTTCGCACAGATGGAATAACTTTATGGCCGCGTGCTTCCGCCAGTAATGAACAATAATACCCGTGTCCTAAGTACTTGTAGCTCCGACACAGGTTAATAACCTGAACACGCTTGCCGGCTTCGCTTTCAAGGGGCTGCTCGAGATACTCCTGTGCACTCATCACATCCTCTGAGGGGAAATAAGAGGCCCAGTCTTCTTTGCGCTCAACAATAATAACTACCTGGCTAGACCTTTTAGGTGTACCCGGTAAATAATTAAGGTTTGATATTGCCGCTAGTCGATTTTGCTCTGATACTTCACGCAAATCACCCTGTACTGCTGACATATGAGAAGGTCCGTTGGAGAACAAGTCCTTATCTATTAAGCACGATCCTTTAAAAATGTCTCGTTTCATTACGCAACTTTTACGGCGGCTATATGAACCTGTTATTTCGCAAGGCTACACAAGATGATCTGAAGTCTCTGCTGGAATTGGAAAACCAGTGCTTTACCTATGATCGGCTGACTCCTCGCAGTTTTCAGTGGATGATTAGCCGAGCCCATGCCAGCCTGATCGTTGCGCAAGCTGGGAGTCAGCTGATGGGCTACTGCCTGGTCCTGTTTCACCGTGGAACCTCCCTGGCGCGTCTGTACTCAATCGCCATCGCCACCCACAGTCGTGGCCTCGGCCTTGGAAAGCAGCTATTGGATCAGGCGGAAGATTGTGCTCGCGCACACGACTGCGCCTACCTGCGACTGGAAGTCCGACCGGATAATCCCGTGGCTATCAGTCTTTATGAGCGCAATGGATACCGACGCTTCGCTGTGGTCCACAACTACTACGAAGACCATGTGCATGCGCTGCGTTTGGAGAAGCGCATTCTGCAACATCGGGAAAGCCGTGAATTCCAAGTGCCCTATTACCAACAGACCACTGAATTTACCTGCGGCCCGGCTTGCCTCTTGATGGCCATGAGGGCATTGCAACCCGATCGTTTAATCGAGCGTAGGGACGAACTGCAAATCTGGCGTGAAGCCACGACGGTGTTCATGACTTCGGGGCACGGCGGTTGCAGCCCCCAAGGGTTGGCACTGGCGGCCTGGCGCCGAGGGTTTCGCGTACGCCTGCAAGTGAGTATCGCAGGTCCGCTATTTCTCGACGGCGTGCGCGACGAACATAAAAAGGAGGTTATTCGCCTGGTACACGAAGAGTTCTGCACGGAACTTCAGCAGAGCGATGTGGAGCAGGTCAGCAGCAACCAGCTGGATCTGGCCCTCACGCTGAAGGCCGGCGGTCAACCCTTGGTGCTGATCAGTAGCTACCGTCTGACTCGCTCGAAAGCCCCGCACTGGGTCATTGTCACTGACTACGATGAAGACTTCGTTTACCTGCATGACCCGGACATTGATCACAGTCAGCACCGTCAGGCACTCGACTGCCAGCATCTTCCCGTCAGTCACAAGGCGTTCGATAAGATGTGTGCTTTCGGCGGCAATAAGCTGCGCGCCTCCGTGACGCTATACGCATACGAGCAGTCCAGCAGCAGATCACGGGCATGCGCATTCCGAACTGGAAGGCTTGGAGCCGTCGATTGATGGCTATCAGGATGCACATGAACGAGCGCATGCCAACGATATTCGTAAGCGCTTTACCAACCGTGAGGTGACCACGGGTCAGGTCATCATGTTCGGTTTAACCGGTGGCCTGATCCCTTGCCCTGCGGCGATTACGGTTCGGCTGCTCTGCCTCCAGGTCATACCCATGACGACCAACTGCTGGCTGCTGCAAGCGCAGGCGTTGGATTACGACTTCAGCCCAAGCCGCGTAGGCGAGCACAATCGCAACTTCCCGCAAGGCTGGAACGGCAAGTTGGTATGCGATGATTTGGGCGGCTCCAAGACCAGCTTTGAACTGGGCGTGACCGAAATAAGCTGCATGACCAAATTGCTTACGACTGCCAAACAGGTAGGCACATAGTGGATGCGGAGCATCTATCACTACGCAAATCAGTGATCCTTTAAGCTTCAAAAGTTACGTTAATTTTACCCATTTGTAACATTTTGATACGTATAATTCGGTCTCGGAAAGCTATGCGTTAACGTCTAGCTCACCAGCAACGGCAACACACAATCTGATGGCTTGATGGCGTTACAGCCAGGCTATCACTTCGCTTTCCAGCCCAGAAGCCAATTTCAAGCCACCAAAGGAGCGTCCGGCCATGGACCCTGCCCATTCTCGGTGGGTCATGCATATAGAAGCCAAGCGCGATCAAATCCATCCTGATCGTGACGCACAACATCGAAGAAGCCGTTTTGATGTGCGACCGCATTCTGGTCTTGTCATCCAACCCTGGCCGAGTCGTGGCAGAAATCAAAGTGTCCTTCGTCCATCCACGCAACCGGCTGGACCCGACCTTTAGGCAAATGGTCGACGACATCTATGCATTGATGACCGACCGCCGCAGGGCTGACGCCAGCACCGGCAAAGCCGAACTGACGATGGGCAGTCCGCTGCCAGAAGTCTCCACCAACCTCATGGCCGGCCTGATCGAAACCCTCGCTGCCGAACCCTATAACGGGCATGCCGGCCTGCAAGACGTTGCAGAACGGCGCTTGCTGGAAGTGGACGACCTGTTCCCTGTCGCCGAAATGCTCGAATACCTGGGGTTCGCTGAACTCAAGGGCGCGGACATCACCCTGACTGAGGCCGGCAAGTTATTCGCGGAGTACGGCACCCAGGAGCGCAAAACTCTCTTTGCCGAGCACCTGGTCAAGCACGTACCACTGGCCGCCCGCATTCGGCAGGTGTTGCAGGAACGATACGGGCACCGGGCGCCACGGGTGCGCTTTGAGCAGGAACTGGAAGACTCACTCACTGAGGCGTTTGTGGAGAAAACACTGGAGAGCGTGATTGCGTGGGGGCGCTACGCTGAAATTTTCTCCTATGACGACCACTCCGAGACGTTCAGCCTGGAAGATGTCGAAGGCAGCCTATAGACCTTCTCGCGCCATATGATGGCGTCCACAACAGGGTACGATCTGCGCCCTGTTGGTGGGATGCCCTGATCGAGTCGGTCACAAGCGATCTGCGGATCCACGCGTTACCTTACCGTCCTTATCGACTTCTAAATTTCCTCTGAAATGCCCTCGGTCAAACCCATCCTACCCGCCTGAGCTTGCGGTACAGGGTGGTGCAGCCTACTAGTACCCCGATGAGAGTAGCCGGATAACCAAACTTCCAATGCAGTTCAGGCATGAACTCAAAATTCATGCCGTACAGGCTGAAGAGCATAGTGGGTATCGCTAGAATGGCACCCCATCCAGCCAGTCTCTTGACGACCTCATTCTGTCGAATGGTAACTTGAGCCAATGCCACTTGCATTGCCGCATTGATCATTTCCCTCATGCGTTCGCATCCCTGAGTGATACGAGCAACGTGATCAAGAATGTCTCTATAATACACTCTAGACTCCTTGGGGATGATATCGCCATGAAATCTTAGCAGTCGGGTGCAGATATCAATCAATGGTAAGGTCGCAGCTTCAAGTATCAAAATCTCGTTCTTTAGTTTATAAAAGCTTTGCAGATTATCTTTCTCAGGTGAAGCCTTGAACAATTCTTCTTCTAAGCGCCGGAATTCTTGCTGAAGATATTCCATGCAAGGCTTATACTGATCTACAATGAAGTCAATGATTGAGTAAAGCACATACCCTGGGCCCTGAGCGAGCCGGTCCGTTGTGCTCTCACAACGCTGGCGTACCGATTGGTAACTGAGTGAGTCACCATGACGGACAGTCACTATAAAATTGGCCCCAACGAAGATATGGGTCTCACCAATTTTTATTTTTCCTTCAACAAGCTTAGTTGAATACAGGACTACAAATAGCGAATCACCATACTCTTCCAGCTTTGGGCTTTGATGCGCATTTCTCGCATCTTCGATGGCGAGTTCGTGCAGTCCAAATTCCTCCCGCATTTTTGCCAGCAGCTCAACATATGGCTCCAGCAGTCCAATCCATACGAACGTGTTGGGCTCTTTAATAACTTCGCTTATATCATCTATGGGGAAGCTATCTAGTTTTTTCCAGCCTTATAGGCGGAGCAATTGACAATGCTAGTTTGGTGAGTCGTTTCGGCCATGTATCGATACCGTCTGTATTCGTTAATAATGCATTTTAATTGCGCGCCGGATATTTGGCGACCTCTCGGCGCACGTTACAGATCAACTCAACAGCTCTTAGCTTGCAGAATGTTGTATCCGCCGTCGCTACGTGGAGATCCGTGTCCTTTGGTTTAGCGACGCTACTGTTGAAAATTGATGCGGCATGATGCCCCCTGAAACCCGATGAATGGCGACTCATCTCCTTTGCCATTGCCATTGCCATTGCCAACCGCCTACCTCGCCCATTTATTGCGTCTGGGTCGCGTGCAACTATGCATCATGCCCCCAGGCGCTGGGGCATGATCGCGTCGAAGTTGTTGTTGAGCGTGTGTAGAGTTTTCTCATGCCCTCTATGGTGAGTCTCGAACCAGGGCATATAGGTGTCGTCGATGAATTGGCGCAGGGTGGGGAGGGCGGCGCCTTTCCGGCCTTGAGTGATAGCCACCGATTCCCCGTGGGCGTGCGCATCTGCCAAATATTGGGCTGCCTCGGTGCGCGCTTGATCAAGCGTTATCACTCCAACGCGGCCGAGGGTGGCATTCTTGTTGCGCCCCCAGGTGACCATGTAGGATTTATGCCCGCTCGGCAGCACACGGATGAACAGGCCTGGCTGTACGGTGTCATGCACCCGGTAAGCCTTCGGCTCGGTAGGCAGGCTGCTGATGAGCTTTTGGGTGATCTTCGTTTTCAAGCAATACAACTCCGTGCCAGCACCGTGGCGCAAAAAGACCTGTACGGCGCCGTTTTCACGGACGCAACCGGACGAAAAGTCCAGTAATTACAAGGTTTTCCCAAGCGGGGTGGCTTCTAAATTGACCCTCCCAAGGGGAAGGTTGGCAGTTCGAACCTGCCCTGGGACACCATATATTCAATGCCGGCAAATTTGCATCCCCTCAACAGCTTCGTGACTGGCGAGGGATTTCAGGCGTTCGAAAGCCCCGCTCAGGTAGCCATTTTCTGACGGGGCTTTTTTGTTGTTGGGGTGCTGACTCGAATACGCTGCATGGCTTGATGTGATGGACTGACGATTCTTCTATATAGAAGGCATGGATTGCTTTCCTGTAGGAGGAGGGCAGTTTTGCGGCCCTTGGCTAATTATTGATGGGGAAGCAGAATTAACGCTTGACGGCAGATTCAGGAAGTCTATAATTCGCCCCACTTCCGGCGCAGTCGAAACGGAAAACTCCTTGGTAAACAAAGAGTTAGGCAGTTTTCGGCAGCGGGGTGCTTCAGATCATCGAAGCCTGGAAGGAGTTGGTAGGGCAGTGTGTTGTCGCCTTGTTAACGATTCGATCTTCTCGGTCGAAGCGGTGTAAAAGAGGTGTTGACAGCAGCGACTAACGCTGTAGAATTCGCCTCCCGCTGACGAGAGATCGGAAGCGCAAGTGGTTGAAGTTGCAAAGGAAACTTTGAAAACTTCTGAAAATAACCGCTTGACAGCAGCAGAGGAAAGCGTAGAATGCGCGCCTCGGTTGAGACGAAAGATCTTAACCAACCGCTCTTTAACAACTGAATCAAGCAATTCGTGTGGGTGCTTGTGGAGTCAGACTGATAGTCAACAAGATTATCAGCATCACAAGTTACTCCGCGAGAAATCAAAGATGTAACCAACGATTGCTGAGCCAAGTTTAGGGTTTCTTAAAAACCCAAAGATGTTTGAACTGAAGAGTTTGATCATGGCTCAGATTGAACGCTGGCGGCAGGCCTAACACATGCAAGTCGAGCGGCAGCACGGGTACTTGTACCTGGTGGCGAGCGGCGGACGGGTGAGTAATGCCTAGGAATCTGCCTGGTAGTGGGGGATAACGCTCGGAAACGGACGCTAATACCGCATACGTCCTACGGGAGAAAGCAGGGGACCTTCGGGCCTTGCGCTATCAGATGAGCCTAGGTCGGATTAGCTAGTTGGTGAGGTAATGGCTCACCAAGGCGACGATCCGTAACTGGTCTGAGAGGATGATCAGTCACACTGGAACTGAGACACGGTCCAGACTCCTACGGGAGGCAGCAGTGGGGAATATTGGACAATGGGCGAAAGCCTGATCCAGCCATGCCGCGTGTGTGAAGAAGGTCTTCGGATTGTAAAGCACTTTAAGTTGGGAGGAAGGGCAGTTACCTAATACGTATCTGTTTTGACGTTACCGACAGAATAAGCACCGGCTAACTCTGTGCCAGCAGCCGCGGTAATACAGAGGGTGCAAGCGTTAATCGGAATTACTGGGCGTAAAGCGCGCGTAGGTGGTTCGTTAAGTTGGATGTGAAATCCCCGGGCTCAACCTGGGAACTGCATTCAAAACTGACGAGCTAGAGTATGGTAGAGGGTGGTGGAATTTCCTGTGTAGCGGTGAAATGCGTAGATATAGGAAGGAACACCAGTGGCGAAGGCGACCACCTGGACTGATACTGACACTGAGGTGCGAAAGCGTGGGGAGCAAACAGGATTAGATACCCTGGTAGTCCACGCCGTAAACGATGTCAACTAGCCGTTGGGAGCCTTGAGCTCTTAGTGGCGCAGCTAACGCATTAAGTTGACCGCCTGGGGAGTACGGCCGCAAGGTTAAAACTCAAATGAATTGACGGGGGCCCGCACAAGCGGTGGAGCATGTGGTTTAATTCGAAGCAACGCGAAGAACCTTACCAGGCCTTGACATCCAATGAACTTTCCAGAGATGGATTGGTGCCTTCGGGAACATTGAGACAGGTGCTGCATGGCTGTCGTCAGCTCGTGTCGTGAGATGTTGGGTTAAGTCCCGTAACGAGCGCAACCCTTGTCCTTAGTTACCAGCACGTAATGGTGGGCACTCTAAGGAGACTGCCGGTGACAAACCGGAGGAAGGTGGGGATGACGTCAAGTCATCATGGCCCTTACGGCCTGGGCTACACACGTGCTACAATGGTCGGTACAGAGGGTTGCCAAGCCGCGAGGTGGAGCTAATCCCAGAAAACCGATCGTAGTCCGGATCGCAGTCTGCAACTCGACTGCGTGAAGTCGGAATCGCTAGTAATCGCGAATCAGAATGTCGCGGTGAATACGTTCCCGGGCCTTGTACACACCGCCCGTCACACCATGGGAGTGGGTTGCACCAGAAGTAGCTAGTCTAACCTTCGGGAGGACGGTTACCACGGTGTGATTCATGACTGGGGTGAAGTCGTAACAAGGTAGCCGTAGGGGAACCTGCGGCTGGATCACCTCCTTAATCGACGACATCAGCTGCTCCATAAGTTCCCACACGAATTGCTTGATTCACTGTAGAGGCGATAGACATCCATAAGGTTGTCTTTTTCGTTAGAGTTTAGAAATGAATATTCCATGGCGAATATTGATTTCTAGTCTTTGATTAGATCGTTCTTTAAAAATTTGGGTATGTGATAGAAAGATAGACTGAACGTTACTTTCACTGGTAACGGATCAGGCTAAGGTAAAATTTGTGAGTTGCTCTTAATTGAGTATTATCGAATTTTCGGCGAATGTCGTCTTCACAGTATAACCAGATTGCTTGGGGTTATATGGTCAAGTGAAGAAGCGCATACGGTGGATGCCTTGGCAGTCAGAGGCGATGAAAGACGTGGTAGCCTGCGAAAAGCTTCGGGGAGTCGGCAAACAGACTTTGATCCGGAGATGTCTGAATGGGGGAACCCACCTAACATAAGTTAGGTATCTTAAGCTGAATACATAGGCTTAAGAAGCGAACCAGGGGAACTGAAACATCTAAGTACCCTGAGGAAAAGAAATCAACCGAGATTCCCTTAGTAGTGGCGAGCGAACGGGGACTAGCCCTTAAGTGGCTTTGAGATTAGCGGAACGCTCTGGAAAGTGCGGCCATAGTGGGTGATAGCCCTGTACGCGAAAATCTCTTAGTCATGAAATCGAGTAGGACGGAGCACGAGAAACTTTGTCTGAATATGGGGGGACCATCCTCCAAGGCTAAATACTACTGACTGACCGATAGTGAACTAGTACCGTGAGGGAAAGGCGAAAAGAACCCCGGAGAGGGGAGTGAAATAGATCCTGAAACCGTATGCGTACAAGCAGTGGGAGCCCACTTTGTTGGGTGACTGCGTACCTTTTGTATAATGGGTCAGCGACTTATTTTCAGTGGCGAGCTTAACCGAATAGGGGAGGCGTAGCGAAAGCGAGTCTTAATAGGGCGTCTAGTCGCTGGGAATAGACCCGAAACCGGGCGATCTATCCATGGGCAGGTTGAAGGTTGGGTAACACTAACTGGAGGACCGAACCGACTACCGTTGAAAAGTTAGCGGATGACCTGTGGATCGGAGTGAAAGGCTAATCAAGCTCGGAGATAGCTGGTTCTCCTCGAAAGCTATTTAGGTAGCGCCTCATGTATCACTGTAGGGGGTAGAGCACTGTTTCGGCTAGGGGGTCATCCCGACTTACCAAACCGATGCAAACTCCGAATACCTACAAGTGCCGAGCATGGGAGACACACGGCGGGTGCTAACGTCCGTCGTGAAAAGGGAAACAACCCAGACCGTCAGCTAAGGTCCCAAAGTTATGGTTAAGTGGGAAACGATGTGGGAAGGCTTAGACAGCTAGGAGGTTGGCTTAGAAGCAGCCACCCTTTAAAGAAAGCGTAATAGCTCACTAGTCGAGTCGGCCTGCGCGGAAGATGTAACGGGGCTCAAACCATACACCGAAGCTACGGGTATCACTTAGGTGATGCGGTAGAGGAGCGTTCTGTAAGCCTGTGAAGGTGAGTTGAGAAGCTTGCTGGAGGTATCAGAAGTGCGAATGCTGACATGAGTAACGACAATGGGTGTGAAAAACACCCACGCCGAAAGACCAAGGTTTCCTGCGCAACGTTAATCGACGCAGGGTTAGTCGGTCCCTAAGGCGAGGCTGAAAAGCGTAGTCGATGGAAAACAGGTTAATATTCCTGTACTTCTGGTTATTGCGATGGAGGGACGGAGAAGGCTAGGCCAGCTTGGCGTTGGTTGTCCAAGTTTAAGGTGGTAGGCTGGAATCTTAGGTAAATCCGGGATTCTAAGGCCGAGAGCTGATGACGAGTGTTCTTTTAGAACACGAAGTGGTTGATGCCATGCTTCCAAGAAAAGCTTCTAAGCTTCAGGTAACCAGGAACCGTACCCCAAACCGACACAGGTGGTTGGGTAGAGAATACCAAGGCGCTTGAGAGAACTCGGGTGAAGGAACTAGGCAAAATGGCACCGTAACTTCGGGAGAAGGTGCGCCGGTGAGGGTGAAGGACTTGCTCCGTAAGCTCATGCCGGTCGAAGATACCAGGCCGCTGCGACTGTTTATTAAAAACACAGCACTCTGCAAACACGAAAGTGGACGTATAGGGTGTGACGCCTGCCCGGTGCCGGAAGGTTAATTGATGGGGTTAGCTAACGCGAAGCTCTTGATCGAAGCCCCGGTAAACGGCGGCCGTAACTATAACGGTCCTAAGGTAGCGAAATTCCTTGTCGGGTAAGTTCCGACCTGCACGAATGGCGTAACGATGGCGGCGCTGTCTCCACCCGAGACTCAGTGAAATTGAAATCGCTGTGAAGATGCAGTGTATCCGCGGCTAGACGGAAAGACCCCGTGAACCTTTACTATAGCTTTGCACTGGACTTTGAATTTGCTTGTGTAGGATAGGTGGGAGGCTTTGAAGCGTGGACGCCAGTTCGCGTGGAGCCAACCTTGAAATACCACCCTGGCAACTTTGAGGTTCTAACTCAGGTCCGTTATCCGGATCGAGGACAGTGTATGGTGGGTAGTTTGACTGGGGCGGTCTCCTCCTAAAGAGTAACGGAGGAGTACGAAGGTGCGCTCAGACCGGTCGGAAATCGGTCGTAGAGTATAAAGGCAAAAGCGCGCTTGACTGCGAGACAGACACGTCGAGCAGGTACGAAAGTAGGTCTTAGTGATCCGGTGGTTCTGTATGGAAGGGCCATCGCTCAACGGATAAAAGGTACTCCGGGGATAACAGGCTGATACCGCCCAAGAGTTCATATCGACGGCGGTGTTTGGCACCTCGATGTCGGCTCATCACATCCTGGGGCTGAAGCCGGTCCCAAGGGTATGGCTGTTCGCCATTTAAAGTGGTACGCGAGCTGGGTTTAGAACGTCGTGAGACAGTTCGGTCCCTATCTGCCGTGGACGTTTGAGATTTGAGAGGGGCTGCTCCTAGTACGAGAGGACCGGAGTGGACGAACCTCTGGTGTTCCGGTTGTCACGCCAGTGGCATTGCCGGGTAGCTATGTTCGGAATAGATAACCGCTGAAAGCATCTAAGCGGGAAACTAGCCTCAAGATGAGATCTCACTGGGACCTTGAGTCCCCTGAAGGGCCGTCGAAGACTACGACGTTGATAGGTTGGGTGTGTAAGCGCTGTGAGGCGTTGAGCTAACCAATACTAATTGCCCGTGAGGCTTGACCATATAACACCCAAGCAATTTGACTACTCGAAAGAGCATCAGATTGCGGTGTGTGAAGACGAAATGAACCGAAAGTTCGAATCTTGCAAACACCGAAAGCTATCACATACCCAATTTGCTGAAGCGAGGCCATCTGGTCACGACTCAGTACCCGAATTTCTTGACGACCATAGAGCATTGGAACCACCTGATCCCATCCCGAACTCAGCAGTGAAACGATGCATCGCCGATGGTAGTGTGGGGTTTCCCCATGTGAGAGTAGGTCATCGTCAAGATTAAATTCCGAAACCCCTATCTGCGTATGCAGGTAGGGGTTTTGTTTTTGTCCGCAGAAAAGCGGCGTGACGATAAAAGACCCGCCCGACGACCTACATGGAAAGTCTTTCCGTGCTGTGCCTTACTCCAGGGACCATTCATGGAGTGAATCCGATGCGACGCAGAGGTGCCCAGTTCTGGTTATGGACCAATAGACGCTTACCCCTCCACTCTCACGAAGAAATCCTCGGCGATGGCGTACAAATCGAGGTCCATGCGCGGATCAATCATGAGGGGCTGACCCAGGTATTCGTGGGCGTCTACGGTACCGACGGCTGGGCGATTGGCGAAGAATTCTATGACCGGCATGTCGGCGAGCACCACTGTGCAGCCTTGAAGTGGGGCACCCAGCGGGCAAGAGAGATTGTCGTGGACACTCAAGGATTCGTCGCGCCGCATCGGGTGCAACTGACCTTGAATACGGTGATCACCGATGAGTCGGTATTGGCATTGAGGCGCATGGAGATGACCCCGCGCGAGCGTTTGAAGCTCAGGTCCGAAGATGCGTGGGCAGAGTACCGGGCTGCCAAGACCGCCATGCTGGCCTTGATGCGCTCAACCAAGGTTGATCCGAGGATGTGGGCCGATCACAAGGAGCGGCTCAGGCAGGCGATCGACCGGCGCGCCAGCGTGCAGCGCGCCTACCTCGACTGAGCTTGTTTCACCGCTGTAACTGGCGCAAGGCCTCGATGGTTTCAATCAGGTCATCATAGGACACCGGCTTGCCAATATGCTGGTCAAAGCCCGATTGCCGTGATTTTTGAATGTCGCTGTGGGCTCCATAGCCCGTCAGTGCAATGGCCGGCACATCCTTGACGTGAGGCAACTGACGCAGGGCGCTCATCAACTCATGGCCGCTCATGACTGGCATGCCCAAGTCCGAAATGATCAGATCGAAACGGGTATTTTTTGCCGCGTCCAGGGCCGCCACCGGAAGATCGAAGGCAATCACCTGCGCATCCTCCATCTCCAGCAGCATTTTCAAGGTTTCCAGCACGTCAGCAGAGTCGTCGACCAACAGGATCGTCAACCCACTCAGTCGTCAGTTGCTGGCTCTGCTCTTCGTGCTGGCGTTTATGACCAGTCAGGTCCCGGGCAATTTTCACATAGCCCTTGAGGTTGTCGCCGTTTAGCAGCGTCACTTCGCCGCTGCAATAGAAGCGGCTGCCGTCCTTGCGCAGGTGCCAGCGCTCATCTTCGCTGTGGCCATGAGTACGCGCCGCTAACAGTTCGTTTTCAGGTACCCCGGCCGCGCGATCGTCGGCGCAGAAGATGAAGTCGTAATAGGCACCTTCAGCCTCGGCCTTGCTATGGCCGAAGATCAGCTGGGCGCCTTTGTTCCAGCTGGTGATGATACCCAGCTCGTCGAGGGTGATGATCGCGTAATCGCGGGTACTCTCAGCCACCAGGCGCATGCGTTCTTCGCCCAGGCGCAGCTCTTCTTCGGCAGCACGACGTTTGCTGATGTCGATGAAGGTCAGGACGGTACCGTCGATGTGGTCTTCGCTGGAACGGTAGGGCAGCAGGCGCGCGATGTACCAGCGGTTGTCGTTGCTGCTGACTTCGCGCTCGATCATGTTCAAGGATTCGAACACCTGTGCGGCATCGGCGGCCAGGTCGTCGTAGTGCAGGCGATGGGTAATGTCGAGCAACGAGCGACCGGTGTCCACCGGCAACATGCTGAAGATGTCGGTGGCACGCGGGGTGAACCACTTGATACGCATGCAGCGATCGACAAACACCGTGGCGATGTCGGTGGAAGCGATCAGGTTGGTCAGGTAGTCGTTGATCTTGTCGGTTTCTTCGACCTTGGTTTTCAGTTCGTAGTTGACCGTCAGCAACTCTTCGTTGATCGACTGCAGTTCTTCCTTGCTGGTTTCCAGCTCTTCGGTGGTCGAACGCAATTCTTCGTTGATCGCCTGCATTTCTTCGTTGGAAGCCTTGAGCTCTTCGCTGGAGACTTCCGATTGCTCGATGGTGTCCTGCAGGTGCATTTTGGTGCGTTGCAGTTCGCGCTCCAGGTTGGACAACACCTGGCCTTCGGTTTGTAGCACGGTGGTCGCCGCCAATTCCGAAGGGTCGACCTCTACCTCATCGAATATCACCAGCACGTAGTCGCCGTCCGATTCTTCATCCTTGTAGGGATGGACGACCAGATCGATCAAGTAGCGCCGGTCCTCGCGCTTGATCGGCACTTCGCGGGATTTGACCGGCTGGCCGCTCTGCTGGACCTGGAACAACGTGGTGCGGATCTCCAGGCGCAGCTCCGGAAGAATCAGCGTCAGCAAGTTGCGCGACAATTCACCGCCGACATGCCGCAGGAAGCGTCCGGCACTCTCACTCATGTGCAGGATGTCGGCATTGGCATCGACGATCATGCTCGGTGGCGCGGACTGTTCCAGGGCGCATTGATGAATATCGGCGACGGACAATTTACGCGGCTGGCTGTTTTTCGGCGCCTGTTGGGAAACACTGGTTCGCACGTAGCCACCGCGGGGCATGGTCGGGGTGCGACGGCTGTTGGCCGTGCCGGTTTTGGCGCGGAAGATCCGGTTGCGCTTGTCTACCGGAGCGAACAGTTCATGGCACGCGTCCGCGCTCTCGGAAGAGCCGAGAAACAGGAAGCCGCCGGGGCGCAGGGCAAAATGGAACATCTGCAGGATTTCCCGTTGCACCTCGCGATCCAGGTAGATCAGCAGGTTTCGGCAAACGATCAGGTCGATTTGCGAGAAGGGCGGATCGGACAACAGGCTGTGTTTGGCGAACAGGACCTTTTCGCGAATTTCCTTGCGAATTCGATAGTGGTCGTTCTCCTTGGCGAAGTAATGGCGCAACCGCGTGGGCGGTACGTCGGTAACGATCGCTTGCGGGTACAGCCCGGCCCGGCCGACGCTGATGGCGCGCTCGTCGATGTCGGTGGCAAACAGTTGAAACGAGGCCGCGCTTCTGTCCAGTTGCAGTTGGTCGTTGAGCAGCATCGCCAGGCTGTAGGCTTCTTCGCCCGTGGAGCAGCCAGCGGACCAGACGCGGATCTCGTCTTTCTCCGGTTGCGCCGCTACCACGGCGCTGATCAGCTGCGGCACGACATCCCGCTCCAGGGCTTCGAAGGCCTCACGGTCGCGGAAGAAGTTGGTCACGCCGATCAGCATGTCGCCCAGCAGTGCCTTGGTTTCCTCGGGGTTGTTTTGCAGGAAGCGGTAGTAGGAAGCCAGGTCCGGCTGGGCGGTGACCTGCATCCGGCGTTCAATCCGGCGCAACACGGTGGCGCGTTTGTAGTGCTTGAAATCATGGCCGGTGCCGGTGCGCAACTGGATCAGAATGTCGTGCAGCCATTGTTCGGCAACCACGGCTTCGCGTTCGGACGCGGCGGCAATGGCGTGCAGTTCGGGGTCGTTGGCGGTAGGCAAGTTGATTTCCTGAGAGTTACGCCACAGTTCCAGCAGCTTTTGCGGCATTTCCACCACTGGCAACACCAGGTCTACCAGGTGCGTGTCGATGGCTGCGCGGGGCATGCTGTCGAACTCGGCGTCTTCCGGTGCCTGGGCTAGGGTGACCCCACCCTGTTCCTTGATACGCGACAACCCGACAGCACCATCGGAACCCGAGCCTGACAGCACCAGACAAAATGCCCGCTCGCGGTGCACATCGGCCAGGTCGCGGAAGAACAGATCGATGGACGCATGGCGCCCTTGACCCGGGTCACAGGGGCGGACTTCAAGAAATCCATCATTCATCGCCAGCCGTTGCGCCGGTGAAATGACATACACCCGGTTTTTCTCGATGGGCACCGTTTCGGTGACCTGCAGCACCGGCATCTTGGTCGATTCCTGGATGATTTTGTCGGCGATGCTTTGGTGGTCGGGGGATAGATGGAGGATGATCACGAACGCCATGCCGTTGTCCTGCGGCATGTTTTCGAAGAACAGTTTGATGGCTTGCAGTCCGCCGGCCGACGCGCCAATGCCCACCACCGGAAAATCCAGGGTGCCGGGGCGCAAGGCGTTTTGTTCGGAAACAGTGTCCGAACGCTTGGGAGTGGTGGTCATGACTTCGGCCTTTGGCAGCGACGGAAAGCGTCTTGAGTTCAAGCGACGGGCAGGGCACATCAATAGGTCAGGATAATCCCGTTTTTCAATAACGCCTTCAAATATATAGCTCCGAAATCGGAGTCACCCTCGTATCACCAAAAGCGTTTTCTGATCGTCGATGATTTTCGGATTTGCGCAGTTTCGTCCTGATGGCCAGGCAACTGCAAATACTCGGACAGCCCGATGCCGGTGCACCTGTATCACGTATTCGCCAGCAAGCCGACTCCTGCAAGGACGTGTTCATCCGCCATGAAGTATTTTGTTTGCCGGTGCTTGATATTCCGAACAGGCGGAGCCTATTTTGTACGGTCGCCGTTCGCGGCTCGCACAATAACAAGGATTGCGTCATGACGACCGATGGCCAGCGTTCACTCGCGCAACGATTGACGGGCATTGATGAGATTGAATGTGTCACGCCGGACTTGAATGGCGTACCCCGTGGCAAGGTGATGACCGCCGAAGGATTTCTCGAAGGACGGCGCTTGCAGATGGCCCGTGGGGTGCTGCTGCAATGCATCATGGGCGGATATCCGCCAGCGCGTTTCTACGGCAGCGATGACGGCGACCTGGCGCTGGTTCCCGATCCTGCGCAGATCCACCGCTTGCCCTGGAGCGATCAACCGCGAGCCTTCGCCATTTGTGATGCGGATGAGTTGACCGGCGAGCGCTCAAATCTGTCCACCCGCGGCCAGCTCAAGGCCGTCATCGCGCGGTATGCAGCCCTCGGCCTGGCCCCGGTGGTGGCAACCGAGCTGGAATTCTTCGTCTTCGCCCCCAACCCCGACCCGACTCAACCCTTCCAGCCCCCGGTAGGCCTGGACGGGCGCCGCGAGGACGGTCACTCGGCGTTCAGCGTCAGTTCCAACAATGGCTTGCGGCCGTTCTTCAGCAAAGTCTACGCCTGCATGGCGGCCCTGGGCTTGCCCCGCGATACCTTCATGCACGAGATGGGTGTCAGCCAGTTCGAGATCAACCTGCTGCACGGCGATCCGTTGCTGCTGGCCGACCAGACCTTCCTGTTCAAGCACCTGCTCAAGGAAGTCGCGCTCAAGCATGGTTTGAACGTGGTGTGCATGGCCAAGCCCCTGGCACACACCCCAGGCAGTTCGATGCACATTCACCAGAGCATCGTCGAGATCGGCACCGGGCGTAACGTGTTCAGCGACGAGAGCGGTGAGCCGACCGCGACCTTCCGTCACTTCATTGCCGGTCAGCAGGCGGGCATGGCGGACTTCACCGCACTGTTCGCGCCGAATGTGAACTCCTACCAGCGTTTGTGTCATCCGTTCGCCTCACCGAATAATGCCTGCTGGTCCCACGACAACCGTGCTGCCGGTTTGCGCATTCCGGCCAGTTCGCCGCTGGCGCGTCGGGTCGAAAACCGTTTGCCGGGAGCGGATGCCAATCCGTATTTGGCGATTGCCGCGAGCCTGGCGGCGGGGTTATATGGCATCGAAAACCGACTGCAGCCAAGCGAGGCGATTCAGGGCGAATTCCAGGTGCCGGATAATCTTTCATTGCCGTGTACCTTGCATGCCGCTCTCGAGCGTCTGAAACGTAGTCAATTGGCGAAGGAACTGTTTGGCAAGGAGTTCATCGAAGGCTACGTCGCTTCGAAGACCATGGAGTTGACCAGCTTCTTTGATGAAATTACTCCCTGGGAGCGGCGTGTTTTAGCGGCCCAGGCCTGACGATCCGTCGACACCGGGCTATCTTTTCGGATAGTCCGTTTCTCACTGCAAGGAGCCGCTCGGAACGCCGATGCGCCAAATCTGGAAACCCTTTCGAGCGCTTTATTTCGCCTCGCTGATGATGTTGATCGGCTCAGGCTTGCTGAGTACTTACCTGGCCTTGCGCCTGGCCGCCGATAATGTCGACAGCCTGTGGGTCGGTGCGTTGATGGCGGCCAACTATTTCGGCCTGGTACTGGGCGGCAAGATCGGCCACAGGCTGATCGCCCGGGTCGGGCATATCCGAGCCTATTCGGCGTGTGCCGGGATTGTCGGCGCGGCGGTGCTGGGCCATGGCCTGGTGGACTGGCTACCCGCGTGGCTGTTTCTGCGGGTCATCGTCGGCCTCGGCATGATGTGCCAGTACATGGTCATCGAAAGCTGGCTCAATGAGCAGGCGGAAGCCAAACAGCGTGGCATCGTATTCAGCGGCTACATGATCGCGTCCTACCTGGGGCTGGTATTGGGCCAGCTGATTCTGGTCATGCATCCGGGCCTGGGTCTGGAACTGCTGATGCTGGTCGCCCTGTGCTTCGCCCTCTGTCTGGTGCCGGTGGCCCTGACCCAGCGGATTCACCCGGCAGCCTTGCACCCGGCGCCGATGGAGCCGCGCTTCTTCATCAAGCGCGTGCCGCAATCATTGAGCACGGTGCTGGGGGCGGGGCTGATCGTCGGCTCATTCTACGGCCTGGCGCCGCTGTACGCCTCGCAGCAAGGCTTGTCCACGGAGCAAGTGGGTCTGTTCATGGGTAGCTGCATTTTCGCCGGCCTGCTGGTGCAGTGGCCGCTGGGTTGGCTGTCCGATCGTTATGACCGGGCGCTGTTGATCCGCTGTTTTGCCTTCAGCCTGGCGCTGGCGGCATTGCCATTGGCGATCATGAAGCAGGTGCCGCTGGAAGTATTGTTCCTCGCCGGTTTCCTCTGCTCGCTGGTTCAGTTCTGCCTGTATCCGTTGGCAGTGGCGTTCTCCAATGACCACGTCGAGGGTGATCGTCGGGTATCCCTGACGGCGATGCTGCTGGTGACCTATGGTGTCGGCGCCAGTATCGGACCGCTGGTGGCGGGGGTGCTGATGAAGCTGTTCGGCAGCCAGATGCTGTATGCCTTCTTCAGTTTCTTCGCGTTGGTGCTGGTATGGCGGATCCGCCCTAAAGCGGTGACCAACCTGCACCAGGTGGACGATGCGCCGCTGCATCACGTCGCCATGCCGGACAGCATGTCGAGTTCACCGCTGGTGGCCTGTCTTGATCCACGGGTCGATGAGCAGGTGGTGCAGGAGCAGATGCAGAACCCGATCGAGCCCGAGCCGGACCCCGCACCTGAAACGGAGACCGAAACGCAGACTGAAACCGATTCGTCCCCGGATGACACTGACCTGGGGCGTGAGCAAAGCTTTACCGAGGCCAGGCCTTGACAGCTGATCCTTGAAACCTGGGATAAAAAAACGGGCAGTCACCGCAAGGGGCTGCCCGTTTTTTATGGTGCTTCGTTTCAGAGGTCGTCTTTGTCGAAGCGCCGCGCTTCGCGCTGAAGTTGATAGACGAACCGCTCGACCTGGCGCTGCACCAGCCCGCTCATGTTGTGAAAGCGCACGCCGGCGAAGGTGGTGGAGATTCTTTCTTCGAAGTGCAGGTACCGCAGTTCGACCGGTGCCGTCATTTTACCAAAGGGCAGGGCGGCGGCGAAGCGGTCGTAAACCTGGCCAAGCTGCAGGCTGCTGCTGATGTCGCCTTCGAAGCGTAACTTGCAACCGGTGGCGGAAATGTCCAGCAATTTACCGCTGATCGGTGCCTTGAGCTTTTCACCGTCCAGATTGACGTTGACCAATTGTGCCAGCTTCAACGCGGCGCGAAAGGCATTGCGCCGCTGATGGTAGACCACTTGATCGGGCAGGGGGCCGCGGTAGCAGCGGGTATCGCCGGAATCGTCGAGGGTCAGTGGGCCGTTGCTGTCCCAGGCAATGCGCACGCCGTCGTGGAAGCCTTCGACCTTGAATGGCTCGCCGGCCAGCAGGAAGCGTTCACCGTCGCGGGGAATCATTTCGTCCAGGGCGATCGTTTTGCGTTCACGGTCGATGTCCACCAGATAGCTCTGGAAGCGCTGGGTCCGTTCATGGAACGTAATGATCAGCGGGTCATGGCTCTCTTGCAGCTGACGCAGGTTGCCGGAGATTTCCAGGGGCGTGGAGAGCACCTTGGGTGGCTGCGGAGCATCTTCCGCGTTTAAGGCATTGGACACGGTTCATCAATCTCCAGACAAAATATGACTGCGGCTAGCCAGCATTTTGCCAGCATGTTTCGCGTCTTGATAGGGCGTGCTCATGAAGCAGGCTCAAGCCTGACTGAGCGGGCGCGGCTTTACGAGCGTGGAGAATGATCCGCTGGCATTGTAGAGCGCGGGCGGCTCACCGCCGGTGAGAATTTTCAGCTGGGTGGCCGTGGCGGCCTGCTGCATCACGATCGACTGGCCATTGCTGAGGTTGGCGGTCTGGCATTGGGCCAGAAGGTCGGTCAGCACATCGCTTTGCGTCAGCAATTGCTCACCGATGCTCGATTGGCTGGCCAACTGCTCAAGGCCCTGGCGAGTGGTGGGCAGGTTGAGACTGGCGAGGATTTCACTGCGCTTGCGGCCATGCTGCTCGAGCAGAATGATCAATGCCTGCTTGCGCGCCAGAATGTCTTCGAGCAGTCGCATGTCACGACCGTGCAAGGCGAGGGACTCGGTTTGCAGTAACTCAAGCAGTTGTTGCGCTGGGGCAAAGTCGTCGGTGATCAGTTGCAGCAAATTAGTGTCGTGCATGGCTGGCCTTGGGTTTTAAGCGTCCAAAAGCCTGGCGCGGGCCGTGGCCTAGCGCTGGGCTTCGAAGTTGAGCAGTTTGCTGGCTACACGGTTGCTGTCGACTTTATAGCTGCCATCGGCAATCGCTGCTTTCAACTCGGCCACCCGGGCTTTGTCGACGGCAGGCTGATCGCGCAGCGAGTCAGTGACCTTCTGCAACTTTTGAGCCTCATTGCTGAGGTGTACCGATTCCCCGCTTTTGACGGTACTGGCCTGTTCGGCCGGAGTGTTCAGCGGCGCGGATTTGCCGGCTTCGGCGGTTTCCCTGGCAACGCTGGTACGTGTACTGCCCGTCAGTGACGAGGAGCTGTTCAATCGGCTGAAATCGATGACCATGGTAAAAAACCTCTGGGTATTTGGACGCTTGCCATGTTTTCGGCCATACCCGGGAAAACTTTAGGCTCATTTCTCAATGAGCTTGCGCGCGTCAGCGCTTGCCCTGCCTGGAGCACAGTTTAGGTAACAGTCGAGTGGTGCGCCACATCTTCACTAACCAGAGCCCTACATGGCCACTTCCACCTGGCCTGGCGCGACAACCTGCGCCTTGATGACCCGCTGGGAGTTGAGGTTTTTCACTCGAATCTGTTCACGCAAGCCACCATTGGACAGGGCTTCACCCGGCATGCGCACGCTGAGCGTACCACTGCGGGCAGTTATCACTACCTGGTCGCCTTTGCTGATGACTTCAGCCTGTTCCATATGCACCAGGGTGATGACCTGGTCGGCGACCATTGGTCGGGTCAGTTTTTGCCCGATGGCCTGGTCGAGCGAGGTCAGGTAACCCTGATTGATCAGGCTAATGTCCCGCTCACGCAAAGTCACGTCTTGCGGCTCGACGATATCGGCGCGGCGCAGGGGCCGGGTGGTGGCCACAATGTCGCGAAACAGGCGCACTTGAGCGGGTACGAAGACCGTCCAGGGCGAACTGCCCTCGCAGCGCACCTTGACCGTTACCCGACCGAGCGGCCTGGCCGGGCTCTCGAGGGTCGCTGTCAATTCCTTGTCGCACATCGGCATGCGCAGGCGCGGATCGAGCTGATTGACCTGGATCTCGTAACGGCCTTCGGTTTGACTGGTCGCCAGATAGTCTTCTACGGTGAATTCAAGAAAGCCCTGGGTCACGCCGATAAGCATGTCAGGCAAGGTAACTGCGTCAGCAAGGGCAGGGCTGCCGGCGGTGAACAAGCACACGGCCGACATCGCACAGAGCACTCTGCGGTATGGTGATGTCAGGCGTCGGAAAAATGTCGGGTCTGTGTTCATAAGAGTTAAAAAGCAAGCGCCGTGCCGTTTAGTGATGAATGTGCGTCGCAACACACTTAGCGTTGGTGTAGGAGTCTGGGCATGGCTGGTGTAATGGATTCGGTAAACCAGCGCACGCAACTGGTAGGGCAGAATCGCCTTGAGCTGTTGTTGTTCCGTCTCGACGGCCAGCAGCTGTATGGAATCAACGTATTCAAGGTTCGTGAGGTGCTGCAATGCCCCAAGCTGACCCTGATGCCCAAATCCAATCCTGTCGTGTGCGGAGTGGCGAGTATTCGTGGGGCGACTATTCCGATTCTCGATCTGGCGATGGCGACCGGTTCCGGTCGGCTGAAAGATCAAAGCAATCCCTTCGTGATCATCACGGAGTACAACACCAAGACCCAGGGTTTCCTGGTGCGCTCGGTGGAACGCATCGTCAACATGAACTGGGAGGAGATCCATCCGCCGCCCAAGGGCACGGGACGCGATCATTACCTGACGGCGGTGACCCGGGTCGACAATCAGTTGGTGGAAATCATCGACGTCGAGAAAGTGCTGGCGGAAGTGGCGCCGACGCCGGAAGCGATTTCCGTCGGCGTGGTGGATGTCGAGACCCAGCACAAGGCGTTGTCCTTACGCGTGCTGACAGTCGATGACTCGTCGGTGGCGCGCAAGCAGGTCTCGCGTTGCCTGCAAACGGTCGGTGTCGAAGTGGTCGCGTTGAACGACGGTCGGCAGGCGCTGGACTACCTGCGCAAGCTGGTCGACGAGGGCAAGAAGCCGGAAGAAGAGTTCCTGATGATGATTTCCGACATCGAGATGCCGGAAATGGACGGGTACACGCTGACGGCCGAGATCCGCAACGACCCGCGCATGCAAAAGCTTCATATCATCCTGCATACTTCGTTGTCAGGTGTGTTCAATCAGGCGATGGTCAAGAAAGTCGGTGCCGATGACTTCCTGGCCAAATTCCGTCCTGATGACCTGGCCTCCCGGGTGGTCGACCGGATCAAGGCAGCAGATATCAGCTAGGGGCGTTTTGCCCCTGGCGGTTTACACGATTTAAGAGGCGGCATCTTTGTCTACGGGTAATTTGGATTTTGAACAGTTCCGGGTCTTCCTGGAAAAAGCCTGTGGCATTTTGCTCGGTGAAAACAAGCAGTACCTGGTCTCGAGCCGTCTCAACAAACTGATGGAACAGCAAGGCATCAAGTCCTTGGGTGAACTGGTGCAGCGCATCCAGACCCAGCCGCGCAGTGGCCTGCGTGAAATGGTGGTGGATGCCATGACGACCAACGAAACCCTGTGGTTTCGTGACACCTATCCGTTTGAAGTCTTGAAGAACAAGGTGCTGCCCGAAGCGATCAAGGCTGCCCCCGGCCAGCGCCTGCGGATCTGGTCGGCGGCGTGCTCGTCGGGCCAGGAACCCTATTCGCTGTCGATGTCCATCGATGAGTTCGAGCGGGTCAACCTGGGCCAGTTGAAGATGGGCGTGCAAATTGTTGCCACCGACCTGTCCGGGACCATGCTGAACAACTGCAAGACGGGCGAGTACGACAGCTTGGCCATTGGCCGCGGCCTGTCGCCGGAGCGCCTGCAGCGTTATTTCGATCCCAAGGGACCGGGACGCTGGGCCATCAAGGCGCCGATCAAGAGTCGGGTGGAGTTCCGCTCGTTCAACCTGCTGGACAGCTACGCGGCCCTCGGCAAGTTCGACATCGTGTTCTGCCGCAACGTGTTGATTTACTTCTCCGCCGAGGTGAAGAAAGACATCCTGTTGCGGATTCACGGGACGTTGAAGCGCGGTGGTTATCTGTTCCTCGGCGCGTCCGAAGCGCTGAACGGTTTGCCGGATCATTACCAGATGGTCCAGTGCAGTCCGGGGATTATTTACCAGGCTAAGTGATGGGGCGGTAGCAAAAAAAAGGGAGTCCTAGGGGCTCCCGTTTTTTTGCCTGCTCATTCCTCAAACCCACCACCCATCCCCTGTGGGAGCGAGCTTGCTCGCGATAGCGGAGTGTCAGGCGACGAAGATGTTGACTGACACGACGCCATCGCGAGCAAGCTCGCTCCCACAGGGTCAGGCGGTATTCTCCAGACCGTGTGAAGCGGCAGAAAAGCGGCAGCCAGCGGAAACCGGTTGCCGCTTTTCTGGCATTGCCGGCTTGCCCCCGCCCCTAAAGCCCCGGTTTACGGGCATTTCTGAATTTGGCATGACGCTTGCTATGTCCATTGTACGAAAAATCAGGTCACCCGAAGGTTTCCCGACATGAGCATCAGCTTCGATAAAGCGCTCGGTATCCACGAACAGGCCTTGGGCTTTCGCGCCAAGCGCGCCGAAGTCCTGGCCAACAACATCGCCAACGCCGACACCCCGAACTACAAGGCTCGGGATCTGGACTTCTCGAAGGTGCTCGCCGAGCAGAACGAAAAGACCAAGGGCGGTCATTTCGCCTTGAATATGACCAGCAGCCGGCATATCGAAGCCGAAGGCCTGGGCGATGGCGACGAGTCGCTGCTGTATCGCACGCCGATGCAAGCGTCGATCGACCAGAACACCGTGGACGCTCAGCTTGAGCAATCGGCCTATGCGCAAAACTCGGTCAACTTCCAGGCCAGTTTCACCCTGCTCAACAGCAAGTTCAAAGGGTTGATCTCAGCCCTTCGTGGAGAATGATTCATGTCCCTCGCCAGCGTTTTCAACATTGCCGGTAGCGGCATGAGTGCCCAGACCACTCGCTTGAACACCGTCGCCAGTAACATCGCCAACGCCGAGACGGTCTCGTCGAGCATCGACCAGACCTATCGCGCGCGTCACCCGGTGTTCGCCACCATGCTCCAGGGCAGCCAGAGTGGCGGCAGCGATTCGCTGTTCCAGGACCAGGGCGCGGCCGGCCAAGGCGTGCAAGTGCTGGGCGTGGTCGAAGACCAGAGCAATCTGGACGCACGTTACGAGCCCAACCACCCGGCCGCCGACGCCAAGGGCTACGTCTACTACCCCAATGTCAACGTGGTGGAAGAGATGGCTGACATGATTTCCGCGAGCCGTTCGTTCCAGACCAACGCCGAAATGATGAACACCGCCAAAACCATGATGCAGAAGGTTCTGACCCTCGGTCAGTGATAAGGGACGACTCAGATGAGTGTTATCGATACCACCAGTGGTCTGAACCTAAACGACATCCTGGCCAACTCCTCGATCAAGACCAACACCAATGCCGACGGCCTGGCCTCGGCAACGGGCAGCGCCACCGGCAAAAAAGCCCTGGGCAAGGATGCGTTCCTGCAGTTGCTGGTCACCCAGCTGAAAAACCAGAACCCGCTGGAGCCGCAGGACAACGGCGAGTTCGTCGCCCAGTTGGCGCAGTTCAGTAGCCTGGAGGGGATCACCACGCTCAACGACACCGTGACGGGCATTGCCGGCAACTACAACTCGTCCCAGGCATTGCAGGCTTCCTCGCTGGTGGGACGTTCGGTCGTCGCACCGGGCGACAAAGCCGTGGTCGACACCTCCAAGAGCATGACCGGTACGGTGGTGATCCCGGATTCAGTGGCCGGCGCCACCTTGAAGATCACTGACAAGGACGGCAAGGCCGTTCGCACCATCGACCTGGGCAGCCAGGCAGCCGGCAACGCCAGCTTCATCTGGGACGGCAAGGACGATGCCGGCAAAACGGTTGAGTCGGGCACTTACACCTTCGCCGCTTCGACCACCATCGATGACAAGGCTGTAGCGCTGATCACCCATCTGCCGGCCACCGTTAACAGCGTGACCATCAGCCAGACCGGCGGTGAGTTGATGCTCAACCTGGCCGGGTTGGGCAGCGTCGCCCTGTCCAAAGTACAAACCATTGGTATGTAGAGCCGACTAACACGGCACAACGGAGTGGAATATGTCTTTCAATATCGGCCTTAGCGGTCTCTATGCAGCCAACAAACAACTGGACGTGACCGGCAACAACATCGCCAACGTCGCCACCACCGGTTTCAAATCGTCCCGTGCCGAATTCCAGGACGTTTACTCGGCGAGCAAGCTGGGGACCGGCAGCAAGGCCGTCGGTAGCGGTGTGCGCCTGGCCAACGTTGCCCAACAGTTCACCCAAGGCGACATCAACAACACCGGCAACGTGTTGGACATGGGCATCAACGGTTCCGGCTTTTTCGTACTGAATGACAGCGGTTCGCTGTCCTACACCCGTGCCGGTACGTTCAAGGTCGACAAGGAAGGCTACGTTACCAACACCGACGGCTCTGCGCGTCTGCAGGGCTACGGTGTGGATGCCAACGGCAAGATTCAGAACGGTGTGTTGACCGACCTGCGCATCGATACGTCGAACCTGGCACCGAAAACTACCACCACCGTGTCGTCGACGATCAACCTGAACTCCACCGCTGACGTGATCGATCAGTCGATTGCCGCCAACAGGTTCGATCCGTCCAAGCAAGCCACCTTCACCAAGCAATTCAGCACCCCGGTTTTCGACAGCCAGGGTAACCAGCACGTCATGGATCAATACATGGTCAAGACGGGCCCCAATACGTGGGACACCTACACCCTGATCGATGGCCGCAACCCGGATGGTACCGACCCTGCTGTCGTTGCTATCCCTGCTACCCCTGAGATCCCTGCTGTTCCTGCTACTGCTGGCAGCCCTGCCATCCCTCCTAATCCTGCTATCCCTGGTGACCTTGGCACCCCTGCTGTTCCTGCTACCCCTGGTACCCCAGCCATCCCCGGAACCCCTGCTGTCCTTGCCAACCCTGCGATCCCTTCGACCATGACGTTCGATTCGAGCGGCAAGCTGGTTTCGGTCAGCACTCCGGTGACGCCGCCGACCACTCCACCCACCGCGACTCTCGGCAACGATCTGAAGATCACCGGCTGGACTCCGGGCACTGTGACCGCCGGCGTCTGGAAGCCTAACGGCGCCGCCGCCAGCCCGGAGGGCTTGACCATCTCCATGGGCAGCACGACGCAGTTCAACGCCGATACCGCGCGTTCGATTCCTGCGCAGAATGGTTACGCCACCGGCCAGATCACCAGCCTGACCATCGACCGCGGCGGTGTGTTGCTGGCCAACTTCAGCAACTACCAGACCAAGGCTATCGGTCAGATCTCGCTCGCCAGCTTCACCAATGAGCAAGGTTTGCAGCCTGTAGGCGGCTCCAGCTGGAAAGAAACCGATTCGTCGGGCATTCCAGGCTTCGATGCGCCGCAAAGCGGGACCCTGGGCATGATCGAATCCAACTCTCTGGAAGAGTCCAACGTCAACCTGACTAACGAACTGGTCGACTTGATCAAGGGTCAGAGCAACTACCAGGCGAATGCCAAGACCATCTCCACCCAGAGCACCATCATGCAGACCATTATTCAGATGGCGTGAAGTTGGCTGGCGGATAGCGTTTTACAAAGAGCCCCTCGGAAGAGGGGCTTTTTTGTCACCGGGATTTTGTGTCGGGCAAAAGAAAACCCCCGATAAGCCAGAGGCTCATCGGGGGTTTCAGGTAAAGCGCTTTTCGGCGCCTACCGGCTCAGCTTATTGGCAAGCTTCGCAATCCGGCTCGTCGATGGCGCAAGCCTTCGGCACTGGAGCAGGACCGGCAGGGGCTGCCAGGACCGAATCGTCACCGTGGTTGCCGCCGCTGGAAACAGCGTTCAACTTACCGGTGTTGATGGTCGACTTCTCGGTGCTGGTTGCGGCCAGGGCACGGAGGTAGTACGTGGTTTTCAGGCCACGGTACCAGGCCATGCGGTAGGTCACGTCCAGCTTCTTGCCCGAAGCGCCAGCGATGTACAGGTTCAGCGACTGAGCCTGGTCGATCCACTTCTGACGACGGCTTGCCGCGTCGACGATCCACTTGGTGTCCACTTCGAAAGCCGTCGCGTAGAGCGCTTTGAGCTCTTGCGGGATGCGCTCGATCTGTTGCACCGAACCGTCGTAGTACTTCAGGTCGTTGATCATGACCGAGTCCCACAGACCGCGAGCCTTCAGGTCGCGAACCAGGTACGGGTTGATCACGGTGAATTCGCCCGACAGGTTCGATTTCACATAAAGGTTCTGGTAGGTCGGTTCGATCGACTGCGACACGCCAGTGATGTTGGCGATGGTGGCGGTCGGTGCGATGGCCATGATGTTGGAGTTACGAATGCCTTTCTGCACACGGGCGCGAACCGGTGCCCAGTCCAGGGATTCGTTCAGGTCGACATCGATGTACTGCTGGCCACGTTGCTCGATCAGGATCTGTTGCGAGTCCAATGGCAGGATGCCCTTGGACCACAGCGAACCCTGGAACGTCTCGTAGGCGCCGCGCTCATCGGCGAGGTCGCAGGAAGCCTGGATCGCGTAGTAGCTGACCGCTTCCATCGACTTGTCGGCGAACTCGACGGCAGCGTCGGAACCGTAAGGAATGTGCTGCAGGTACAGCGCGTCCTGGAAGCCCATGATGCCCAGGCCGACCGGACGGTGCCTGAAGTTGGAGTTCTTCGCTTGCGGCACCGAGTAGTAGTTGATGTCGATCACGTTATCGAGCATGCGCACGGCGGTGTTCACGGTGCGTTGCAGCTTGGTGGTGTCCAGCTTGCCGTTGACGATGTGGTTCGGCAGGTTGATCGAGCCCAGGTTGCAAACGGCGATTTCGTCCTTGTTGGTGTTCAAGGTGATCTCGGTGCACAGGTTCGAGCTGTGGACCACGCCGACGTGCTGCTGCGGGCTGCGCAGGTTGCACGGGTCTTTGAAGGTCAGCCATGGGTGGCCGGTTTCAAACAGCATGGACAGCATTTTGCGCCACAGGTCTTTGGCCTGGATGGTCTTGAACAGCTTGATCTTGCCCGGGTACTGGGACAGGGCTTCGTAGTACTCGTAGCGCTCTTCGAAGGCCTTGCCGGTCAGGTCGTGCAGGTCCGGCACTTCGGATGGCGAGAACAGGGTCCACTGACCGTCATCGAAGACGCGCTTCATGAACAGGTCAGGGATCCAGTTGGCGGTGTTCATGTCGTGGGTACGACGACGATCGTCACCGGTGTTCTTACGGAGTTCGATGAACTCTTCGATGTCCATGTGCCAGGTTTCCAGGTAGGCACAGACAGCGCCTTTGCGCTTGCCACCCTGGTTGACGGCAACGGCGGTGTCGTTCACCACTTTCAGGAACGGCACGACGCCCTGGGATTTGCCGTTGGTGCCCTTGATGTACGAGCCCAATGCACGCACCGGGGTCCAGTCGTTGCCCAGGCCACCGGCGAATTTGGACAACATGGCGTTGTCGTGAATCGCGTGGTAAATGCCCGACAGGTCGTCCGGCACGGTGGTCAGGTAGCAGCTCGACAGCTGTGGACGCAGGGTGCCAGCGTTGAACAGGGTCGGGGTCGAGGACATGTAGTCGAAGGACGACAACAGGTTGTAGAACTCGATCGCACGGTCTTCTTTGTTCTGCTCTTCGATCGCCAGGCCCATGGCCACGCGCATGAAGAAAATTTGCGGCAGTTCGAAACGGATACCGTCCTTGTGGATGAAGTAACGGTCGTACAGGGTTTGCAGGCCCAAGTACGTGAACTGCTGATCGCGCTCGTGGTTGATCGCCTTGCCGAGTTTTTCCAGGTCGAAGGTGGCCAGGACCGGGTTCAGCAATTCGAATTCGATACCCTTGGCGATATAGGCTGGAAGCGCCTTGGCGTACAGGTCGACCATTTCATGGTGGGTCGCGCTCTCGGCGACTTCCAGGAAGTTCAGGCCTTCGGCACGCAGGGTGTCCATCAGCAGGCGCGCGGTCACGAACGAGTAGTTCGGTTCGCGTTCAACCAGGGTACGGGCGGTCATCACCAGGGCGGTGTTGACGTCGGTCAGGGCCACGCCGTCATACAGGTTTTTCAGGGTTTCGCGCTGGATCAGGTCGCCGTCGACTTCTTCCAGGCCTTCGCACGCTTCGGTGACGATGGTGTTCAGGCGGCCCATGTCCAGGGGCGCAAAGGTGCCATCGGCGCGGGTGATGCGGATCGACGGGTGAGCGTTGACTGCTTCTTCGGCCGGTGCGTGGGCAGCGCGTTCTTTCGAACGACCATCACGGTAGATCACGTAGTCGCGCGCCACTTTCTGCTCGCCGGCACGCATCAGGGCCAGTTCGACCTGGTCCTGGATTTCTTCGATGTGGATGGTGCCGCCCGAAGGCATGCGACGCTTGAAGGTCGCGGTGACTTGTTCGGTCAGGCGGGCAACGGTGTCGTGGATTCGTGACGAGGCGGCAGCGGTACCGCCCTCAACTGCGAGGAACGCTTTGGTGATAGCGACGGTGATCTTGTCATCGGTATAAGGAACGACAGTGCCGTTACGCTTGATCACGCGCAGCTGACCAGGCGCGGTGGCGGACAGATCCGAAGTCGAATCAGCGGCCTGCGGCAAGGTACCCTGCGGGTTCTCGCGAGTTGTGTCGGTTTGCATGGGGGGTTGTCTCCACATTCTCTATGTTTGTTTGGGCACCATCACGGTGCCCACCGTTCTGTCCTGAAGCACTACAACCGACAGGCGTCGGGCATAACAACTTCGGGACAGTAGGAAAAAAGGCTAATGGTGCCGCTTCCTTGCCGAAGTCTTTGGCTGCGAGCCTGGGCTCAAAACCGGATTCCTTTCAGGGTGACAGTAATGACTGCAACACCCGTACCGTTCTGGCCGTTCTGGCCTGAAAAAACGGTGCCATCCGCTAGTGCGGTTTGGGCTTGTAAAATCATGCTTGGTTCAACCATTAACAGGCAATAAAGCGCTTGAGTTTCTGGTCTGAAATGTGGTTGGGCTTTTTAGCAAAAACCCTACATGTAGGGTTTTTTTCGCGCAGTGCTACAAGATAATGCGTTTCTAGGGGTGTTGCAACGTACTGCCTGTGGATAAACCTGTGCGTAAATTGTGTGTGAAAGGCGCATCGAGCGTGTAAGCCGCGACGCTGCTGGAGCGGACCGTTTTGGATCGATTTTCAATGATTGAAAACAGTCGTTTGGATTTTTAAGGGCGCGAACCCTATCACAAAAAACCGGCTTGTCCGAACGCATTTACCAGCTTGTGTTCTCGGCGAGCGGCGTTTATACCATCGGCCAGTGCAGACGCATTTTTATCCGCCCTGATCATTACAAAAAGACGGGTGGTTCCTCCTTATTTCGAGTTGTTGGCAAGCAGAGGTCACCGTGGAGCAAGAAGCCTGGCAGGTATTGATTGTGGAGGACGACCAGCGTCTGGCCGAATTGACCCGCGAATACCTGGAGGCCAACGGTCTGCGTGTGTCGATCGAAGGCAACGGCGCCTTGGCTGCGGCGCGCATCATCAATGAGAAACCGGATCTGGTCATTCTGGACTTGATGTTGCCTGGCGAGGATGGCCTGAGCATCTGCCGCAAGGTCCGCGATCGTTTTGATGGCCCGATCCTGATGCTCACGGCCCGCAGCGACGATACCGATCAAATTCTGGGCCTGGACCTGGGCGCCGACGATTATGTCTGCAAACCGGTGCGCCCACGCTTGCTGCTGGCGCGCATCCAGGCATTGCTGCGGCGCAGTGAAGTGCCCGAAGCAACCCCGGAAAAGCTCCGGCGCCTGCAGTTCGGTCCGCTGGTGGTGGACAATGCCTTGCGCGAAGCCTGGCTCAATGACAAAGGCATCGAGCTGACCAGCGCCGAGTTCGACCTGCTGTGGCTGCTGGTGGCCAACGCCGGGCGCATTCTGTCCCGGGAGGAAATATTCACCGCGTTGCGTGGCATCGGCTATGACGGCCAGGATCGCTCCATCGATGTGCGCATCTCGCGTATCCGCCCCAAGATTGGCGACGACCCGGAGCACCCGCGGCTGATCAAGACCATCCGCAGCAAAGGCTATTTGTTCGTCCCAGAGGCCTGCACCCTGTGAATTCGATCTTCCTGCGCATCTATGGTGGCATGTGCGCGGCGTTGATTCTTGTGGCGGTACTGGGCGTACTGGCGTTGCACATGCTCAACGAGGTGCGCAGCGAGCAATACCGTGAACGCCTGGCCCATGGCACGTTTTCGCTGATGGCCGACAACCTGCAACCGATGAACCAGACCGAGCGCCACCGAGCCCTGCTGGTGTGGGAGCGACTGCTGGGGATTCCCCTGGCGCTGAAGACCTTCGATCAGACCGGCCTCGACCTCACGCAACGCACCCGTGTGCTGCGCGGTCAGGCTCTGGTGGAGCAGACCGGTCCGCACGCGGCGAAGGTTTACCGCCTGGTCAGCGACAAGGAGCAGTTGGTGCTGACAGGCGAGGTGCAGCAGATCAGCGAGCAATTGGCGCGCGCGACCATTTACCTGCTGGCGGATGAACTGGTGCGCGTCCCGGTGGCCGAGCAGCCCAGGCGCCTGGCGCAATTAAAGAAAGAGAAGGGCTTCGGCTTTGATCTGCAGCTGGTCACGGTCGATCAGGCCGACATGGACGAAGACCAGAGCCGCCGGGTGTCCGAAGGCGATACGGTAATGGCCCTGGGCAAGGGCGGCGACTCGATCCGCGTGTTTGCCGGCATGGTCGGCACGCCCTGGGTATTGGAGATCGGCCCGCTGTATCAGATGAATCCTTATCCGCCGCAATGGCTGGTGCTGATCGCGGCCCTGGGTTTGAGCCTGATCGGTTTGATCGTCTATTTATTGGTGCGCCAGTTGGAGCGCCGCTTGCGAGGCCTGGAAGCCGCGGCCACGCGCATCGCCAAGGGCAGCCTGGAAACCCGGGTGCCGGCACGCGGCGCGGACTCGGTGGGGCGCCTGGCCTCGGCGTTCAACGGCATGGCCGAGCACTTGCAGCAATTGCTGGCGATTCAGCGCGAACTGGTGCGTGCCGTGTCCCATGAGTTGCGCACACCGGTGGCACGCCTGCGCTTTGGCCTGGAAATGATCGGTTCGGCCACTACCGCACAAGCGTTGGAAAAATACTGCGAGGGCATGGACCGCGACATCGAGGATCTCGATCGACTGGTGGACGAGATGTTGACCTATGCACGGCTGGAGCAGGGCTCGCCAGCGTTGAATTTCCAGCGAGTCGATCTGGATGCCTTGGTCAATCAGGTGATCGAGGAGCTGGCACCGCTGCGCGCTGAAGTCACGGTGCGGCGCGGTCTGTGCCTGTCGGCAGCCGATTGCGACAACGCCTGGGTCGAGGCCGAGCCACGCTACTTGCACCGGGCGTTGCAGAATCTGGTGAGCAACGCCATGCGCCACGCTCAATCGCAGGTGACCGTCAGCTATCAGGTGGGGCAGCAGCGCTGTCGGGTGGATGTCGAGGATGACGGGCCGGGCGTGCCGGAAACGTCGTGGGAGAAGATTTTCACTCCGTTCCTGCGCCTGGATGACAGCCGCACCCGTGCCTCGGGCGGGCATGGGTTGGGGTTGTCCATCGTGCGACGGATCATCCATTGGCATGGCGGGCGTGCGCTGATCAGCAAGAGCAAGAGTCTGGGTGGGGCTTGTTTCAGCTTGAGTTGGCCGCGCAATCAGGAGAAGCGTTGAGATCTTTGTTGCTTTTGAGGGCCTCTTCGCGAGCCTGCTCGCGAAGAGGCCCTGTAAGACCCTGAAAATATTCAGGCCTTGATACTGACCAGACTCAACAACTGCCCATCCATCACCGCAAACTGCGCATCCAGCTCGGTCCCGCTACACCATTCACTGGACAAATCCATCAGCAATCGCAGCCGTACCTCACCGCTTTCGCTCCACTCCAGCACTTCAGCATGTTCAAAATAGAACCGCTGCTGCACGATCGGATACAGCGCCTTGAACAGGCTTTCCTTCACCGAAAACGTCAACGTCACCAGCAGTGCCAGCTGATCCCGACAGCCTGCACTCATGCGCTGCAACTCCGGCGCGGTGAGGATTTCCCCGGCCAGGCGTTCGGCCCGGTCAGGAGCGAGCAGGTTTTCCAGATCCATGCCCAGCCCGCGCCAGTGGGCTTTCTTCGCAACAATCGCCGCGGCCCGTCCGCTGCTGTGGGTGATCGAACCGGTGATGTGTGACGGCCACACCGGTGCCCGGTCCTCACCAATGGGCGGGGTAAAACTCAGGCCTTCCAGGGCTTGCAATGCCGCTCGAGCGCAGACCCGTCCGGCGAGAAACTCTGCCTGGCGCTTAGCGACCGAGCGCTGGATGCTGGCCGGGGGCTCGATCGCGCAGCGTTGAAAGTCATCGCTGGCCAGTTGCGCGGTATCGAAGTGGGTGCCCAACAGGACCGTATCGGGCAGCACCAAGGGCAGCGGCCAATGGGCATCGAGCGGGGTGCAGCAGGCGGGTAGGGCGGGGGCGCAATTCATGTCGGGCATTTTGCCGGGTTGCCTGGGTGCTGGGTAGTGCCAAGGTTGAGATTGCGGGGAGGCCATTCGCGAGCAGGCTCGCTCCCACAGGATCCTCGGTGTGGCAAAGATCCAATGTGGGAGCGGGCTTGCTCGCGAACGGCAGCGCCGCGGTCTACCTGATCAACCAAAGATCTTCTTGAAGAACGCCTGCATGTCCGCCCAGGATTTTTCATCCGCTTCCTTGCTGTAGCCGATGTCCGGCCCGCCGTGACCGGTATGGCCGAGACGATCCGCCTCGGGGTTGCTGAACCCATGCTTGGCGCCTTCAAGCGTGACGAATTGATAGTCGGCACCGGCCTTGTCCATCTCGGCCTTGAACGCCGCCACGTTATCCTGGGTGATCATACTGTCCAGAGCGCCATGCTCGACGAGGATTTTCGCCTTGACGCTGCCGGGCGTTGCCGGTGTCTTGGTCGCCAACGCGCCGTGGAAACTCACCACGCCCGCCAGTGGCAAGCCCTGACGTGCCGCGTTCAACACCACCCCGCCACCGAAGCAATAACCGATGGCCGCCATTTTGGCCGGATCGGTTTGTGGCTGTTTCTTCAACAGGTCGAGACCGGCCTGGAAGCGTGCGCTGGACGCCGCACTGTCTTTCGATGCCGCCTGCATGAAGGCCATGGCGTCCTTCGGATGGTCGGTGTTCTTGCCATCGCCATACATGTCGATGGCCAGGGCGCTATAACCCAGGCCGGCCAGATCCCGTGCGCGACGCTTGGTGTATTCGTTAAGCCCCCACCATTCATGCACCACGACCACGCCCGGGCGTTGACCCTTGATGGCGTCGTCGTAGGCGTAATAACCGATCAGCCGGGTGCCGTCGGTACTTTGATAAGGGATTTCCTGGGTCTTGATGGCGGCTTGGGTCAGCCCGCTGACGGCCAGCAAGAAGAGAGCGATGAGCATACGCATGATCGGAACTCCTGCAAGAAAGTCATTGAACAGTTGGGTGAGTCTGGTTCAGCTCAGGTTAAGCGCGTGTTCAGGGAGAGTTCAGGGTGGGGTCAGTAATCTTGCCCCGTAGCCAAACAACACGTAACTCACGAGGAGTTTCACCCATGACTGGATTCAAAAAACTGCTTCTGGCATTCACCGTAATGGGCGCGAGCACGGCAGCATTCGCCTCCGACGACATGTTCACCGGTCTTACTTATGGACAGACCAGCGACAAGGTCAAAAAGTCCCGCGCCTTGAGCGATAACCTCGACCGCCCGAACGCCAACGGCGTGATCGACAAGGATAATACCTGGGGCGTGCGCTTGGGCCGGCAAAACAACCAGGGCCGCTACTACGCCACTTACGACAATGTGTCGGGGTCGCACAATGGCATTAAACTGCGTCAGGAAAACGTGCTGGGCAGCTACGATCTGTTCTACCCGGGCGGTGGCAGCACCAAGCTGTTCGGCGGCGTCTCGGCGGGGTTGACCAAAGTGAGTCAGGAATCGACAGGCTTCAGCCGCGACACCAACGTCGGTTACACCTATGGTGCGCAGGGGGGCGTTTTGCAACAGGTTTCGCAAAACACGTCGGTTGAACTGGGTTACCGTTACCTGCGCACCAATGCCAGCACCGAGATGCGCGACCACAGCGGCAGCAAACAGGGTTCGCTGGGCATGAACAGCAGTTCCCAGGCGTACATCTCCGCTAATTACGCTTTCTGACAAGCGTTCGCGACAGGCCGGCACCGGATCAACCCAGGAGGCTGATCCGGCGTCGCCCTGTCAGTTATCGAGGTGCGTCGTTCATGTCTCAAGATGTTGATTTGCCCGGGAGGGCGTTATGAAACTGCTGGTCGTCGAAGATGAAGCGCTGTTGCGCCATCACCTGCAAACCCGCCTGACGGATAGCGGCCATGTGGTCGAGTCCGTGGCCAACGCCACCGAAGCGCTGTATCAGACCGGGCAGTTCAACCATGATCTGGCGGTCATCGATCTCGGGTTGCCGGGCATGGACGGGCTGGACCTGATCCGTCAGCTGCGCTCGCAGGGCAAGACCTTTCCGATACTGATTCTCACCGCACGCGGCAATTGGCAGGACAAGGTCGAAGGCCTGGCGGCCGGGGCGGACGACTATGTGGTCAAGCCGTTCCAGTTCGAAGAGCTGGAGGCGCGGCTCAACGCCTTGCTGCGTCGCTCCAGCGGTTTTACCCAGTCAACGATTGTGGCCGGGCCGCTGCTGCTCGACCTCAATCGCAAGCAGGCGTCCCTCGACAAACAACCGCTGGCGCTGACCGCGTATGAGTACCGGATTCTCGAGTACCTGATGCGCCATCACCAGCAGGTGGTGCCCAAGGACCGCCTGATGGAGCAGCTTTACCCCGATGACGACGAGCGCGATCCGAACGTGATCGAAGTGCTGGTCGGCCGTCTGCGCCGAAAGCTGGAGGGACCCGCGGGCTTCAAGCCAATCGAAACCGTGCGTGGGCTCGGTTATCTGTTCAATGAGCGCTGCACTTGATCCGTTCTCTTCGCATTCGGCTGATGCTCGCCGCCACGATCCTGGCGGTATTGTTCATGCTGGCATTGCTGCCGGCGATGCAGGGCGCGTTCAGCCTGGCGCTGCAGGATGCCATCGAGCAGCGCCTGGCGTCGGACGTCACTACCTTGATCTCCGCCGCACGGGTAGAGAACAACCGCTTGCAAATGCCGGCACAACTGCCTGATGAACGTTTCAACCTGGCCGACGGCCGTTTGCTCGGTTACATCTACAACCGCGAAGGTCGCCTGGTCTGGCGCTCGAAAGACACCCTCGAAGAGAACATCAACTACAAACCCCGTTACGACGGACACGGTAACGAGTTCGCGAGGATTCGCGAGGATAATGGCCAGGAATTCTTCGTCTATGACGTTGAGGTCAAACTGCTCGGCGGCAAAAGCGCGGCGTTCAGCTTCGTCGCGCTGCAACCGCTGCGCGAGTACGAAATCACCCTTGAAGGCCTGCGGGAAAACCTCTATCTGGGCTTCGGCGCGGCCCTGCTGGTGTTGCTGGCGTTGCTGTGGGCCGGTCTGACCTGGGGCTTGCAGGCGTTGCGCCGGTTGAGTCAGGAACTGGACGAGATCGAAAGTGGCACCCGCGAAAGCCTCAGCGAACAACACCCCAGCGAACTGCTGCGTCTGACCGGCTCCCTGAACCGCTTGCTGCACAGCGAGCGCGACCAGCGCCGCCGCTATCGTGATTCCCTGGATGATCTGGCCCACAGTCTGAAAACCCCGCTGACAGTGCTGCAAGGTGTCAGCGAGGACATGGCCCGGCGGCCGGAGGATCGCGATCAGGCCTGGGTCCTGCAAACCCAGATCGAGCGCATGAGCCAGCAGATCGGTTACCAGCTGCAGCGCGCCAGCCTGCGCAAAAGCGGTCTGGTGCGCCATCAGGTGCGCTTGCGCCCGGTCTTGCAAAGCCTTTGCGACACCTTGGACAAGGTCTATCGCGACAAGCAGGTGCGGGTGACCATCGATTTGCCGGAGCGCTGTCATGTGCCGATCGAGCAGGGCGCCTTGCTGGAGATGATGGGCAATCTGCTGGAGAACGCCTACCGCCTGTGTCTGGGCGAAGTGCGCATTAGTGTGCGCGAGACTGCCGATGATATCGAGTTATGCGTGGAGGACGACGGCCCCGGCGTGCCGCCGGATCAGCGCGCGCGGATTCTGCAGCGCGGCGAACGTCTTGACCGCCAGCATCCGGGGCAGGGCATTGGCCTGGCGGTGGTCAAGGACATCATCGAAAGCTATGGCGCGAAGCTGACTCTGGATGATTCACCCTTGGGTGGGGCGGCGTTCCGGGTTCAGTTTCCGGTTGTTTGATTGGGTTTTCGGTGTGCTTTCGGGCATATTCGCGAGCAGGCTCGCTCCCACAGTGGTCCGGTGTGAGCGCCAATTTGTGTTTATCCGAGATTTCCTGTGGGAGCGAGCCTGCTCGCGAAGAGGCCCGCCCAACCACCACAAAATCATAAGCTTGCCCTCAATTCTCCTGCGCGCGGTAAGCCCCAGGCGTCAACCCCGTCCATTTCTTGAACGCCCGATGAAACGCCGAAGGCTCGGAAAACCCCAGCTGCTCGGCAATCTGTTGCAGCGACAGATCCGCTCGCCCCAAGTGATAAATCGCAATGTCCCGGCGCAACTGGTCCTTGAGTTCCTGAAAGCTCGAACCCTCTTCACGCAAGTGCCGTCGTAGCGTCTGCGGGCTGATGTGCAGGTGTGCGGCCACCGTTTCCAGGTCTGGCCAGCATGAACTGTCGCGGCTGAGCAAACGGCGTAGCTGGCTGCTCAGGCTGTCGCCGTCATCCGGGCGCGACAGCAGGTCGGCGGGGGACCGCTCGAGGAAATGCTTGAGGGTTCGTTCGTCCTGCAACAGCGGCATGCTCAGGTAGCGGCTGTGAAACACCAGGCTGCTCTGTATTGTCTTGAACTGCAGCGGGCAGGAAAACAGCAAATCGTATTCCGCACCGTGTTCGGGTCTTGGATAGCTGAAGGTTGCCTGCTCGAGGCGAATGCGCTGGCCGATCATCCAGCTGCCGAGCCGGTGCCAGATCACCAGCAGGCTTTCGCTGAGAAAATGGTCCGGGTCCCACAGCTGCGAATCATCCAGGGTCAGGCGCACCCATTCGTCTTCGCGGGTCAGGTTCAGGCGCGGAGCACCGGGGAATAATCTATAAAACAAGAGGCCGCGATTGAGTGCTCTTTCCAGGTTGCGGCAATGAATCACCGCATGACACATCATCGCGAAGCTGCCTGGTTTGCTCGGGGCCGGCCCGAAACCCAGGTACTCGTCATCCAGTGCCAGCCACAGTTCCTGAATTAACCGGGTGAACTGTTCGGGCGCGAGGCGCGCACGCGGCTCATCGAGCAATTCGGGGCTGATACCCAACTGCTGCAACAGGGTCGAATAGTCGTATCCACGCCGCCGCGCACCCCCCAGGGCGGCGCGGGCGAAATGACTGGCGATGGTGCGTTCGCGCATGGGGCAGGTCCGTCTATTGAGCAGCGAATGGTAGCCGGAGCCGCCGCAGACCAACAAGGCGGATATCCGCCAAATTGCAGGACGCGTTTTGGCTGATTGGCGGGATTCCGCCACGCGAAGGTCACTGTTCAACGGCCCGGAAAATCCTGTAACCCTTGATGTCAAAAGGCTCGCGGGGATTTCGCCGAAGGTGGCACGCGCCTTGCGATACAACGAGCAGATGCCTGCCGTTGCGCAGCTCGACAAAACAAATCCCTCCAGTGCAGGAGGGTTCGCAAATGAGGTGTCGTCGACAACAGATGGATGTTGTCGCGGGACGCTCTTGAGGAACTTTGCAATGACGACTCGTCAGCCACTGTACAAATCCCTGTATTTCCAGGTGATCGTTGCAATCGCCATCGGCATCCTGCTTGGTCACTTCTACCCGCAGACCGGTGTGGCCCTCAAGCCGCTGGGTGACGGGTTCATCAAACTGATCAAAATGATCATCGCGCCCATCATCTTCTGCACCGTTGTCAGCGGTATCGCCGGCATGCAGAACATGAAGTCGGTCGGCAAGACCGGCGGTTACGCGTTGCTGTACTTCGAAATCGTTTCGACCATCGCATTGCTGGTCGGTCTGGTGGTGGTCAATATCGTGCAGCCCGGTGCCGGCATGCACATCGACGTCACCACGCTGGATGCCTCCAAAGTCGCTCAGTATGTAGCCGCCGGTGCCGATCAAAGCGTGGTTGGCTTCCTCCTGAATGTCATCCCGTCCACCATCGTCGGCGCGTTCGCCACAGGTGACATCCTGCAAGTGCTGATGTTCTCGGTGATCTTCGGTTTCGCCCTGCATCGCCTGGGTGCCTACGGCCGGCCGATCCTGGACTTCATCGATCGCTTCGCCCACGTGATGTTCAACATCATCAACATGATCATGAAGCTCGCGCCAATCGGTGCCTTCGGTGCCATGGCGTTCACCATCGGTGCCTACGGTGTGGGCTCGCTGGTGCAGTTGGGTCAGTTGATGGCCTGCTTCTACATCACTTGCCTGCTGTTCGTTCTGGTGGTGCTGGGCGGTATCGCTCGCGCTCACGGCTTCAGCGTGCTGAAAGTGATTCGTTATATCCGTGAAGAGCTGCTGATCGTGCTGGGTACTTCCTCCTCGGAGTCGGTACTGCCACGCATGCTGATCAAGATGGAACGCCTGGGCGCGCAGAAGTCCGTCGTAGGCCTGGTGATCCCGACCGGTTACTCGTTCAACCTCGACGGTACTGCGATCTACCTGACCATGGCGGCCGTGTTTATTGCTCAGGCCACCGACACCCACATGGACATCTCTCACCAGATTACGCTGCTGGTGGTGTTGCTGCTGTCCTCCAAAGGCGCTGCGGGCGTGACCGGTAGTGGCTTCATCGTGCTGGCTGCGACCCTGTCTGCGGTCGGCCATCTGCCGGTTGCCGGCCTGGCGCTGATCCTCGGCATCGACCGTTTCATGTCCGAAGCCCGCGCCCTGACCAACCTGGTGGGTAATGCCGTTGCTACCCTGGTAGTGGCCAAGTGGGTCAAGGAGCTGGACGTCGATGTGATGCAAGCCGAACTGGCTTCCGGCGGTCGCGGTATCGCTGACGAGCGTGAAGAAGATGACCTGGGCGTGGCCGAAGGCCCAACCCCGAACAGCGTCAAGTAACCCTCGCTTCACAGCTTGACAGGCTGCAACAGAAAACCCGCTTCGGCGGGTTTTTTGTCATGTGCGATTTGAGCGCAACGGTCACTGTAACTGACGCAAAAGGTGATTGCTGCAACGCCATTGGCTGCCTAGTCTGGGGGTATCGTTTACGGAGAAAACCCATGCTCGGTCCCCTGGCATCACTCAAGGTTCTGGATTTCTCGACATTGTTGCCGGGGCCGTTTGCCTCGTTATTGCTGGCGGACATGGGCGCCGAGGTGTTGCGCATCGAATCGCCGGAGCGCATGGACCTGTTGCGGGTACTGCCGCCCCATGATCAGGGTGTATCGGCCAGCCACGCCTACCTCAATCGCAACAAGCGCAGCCTGGCGCTGGACCTCAAACAACCTGAAGCGCTGGAGGTGATCAAGCAACTGCTGCAGGACTACGACATCGTGCTGGAGCAGTTCCGCCCCGGGGTGATGGAACGTCTGGGCCTGGGTTATGAAGCCTTGAAGGCGATCAATCCAAAGCTGATCTACGTCTCGATTACCGGTTACGGTCAGACCGGCCCTTACAAGGACCGGGCGGGCCATGACATCAATTACCTGGCACTGGCAGGTCTGGCCAGTTACACCGGCCGCGCCGACAGCGGACCGTTGCCCATGGGCATGCAAGTCGCGGATGTCGCCGGTGGTTCCTTGCACGGGGTGATAGGGCTGCTGGCGGCGGTCATCGCTCGCCAGCAAACCGGGTTGGGACAACAGCTTGATGTGAGCATGACCGATTGCGTGTTCAGTCTGAACGCCATGGCCGGCGCCGGCTACCTGGCCTGTGGCGCGCAGCCGCACTGGGAGGACCAGATGCTCAATGGCGGCAGCTTCTACGACTATTACCGTTCCCGCGACGGTCGCTGGTTATCGGTGGGCAGCCTGGAACCGCCCTTCATGAAACAACTGTGTACCGCGCTGGGGCTGGAGGAACTGGCAACCTTGGGACTGTCGCCGGAACCGGCACAGCGGAAAAAACTCAAGGAAGCGCTCAAGACCGAGTTCGAGAAACACGACTTTGCCGAATTGTGCGCGCTGTTTGCCGAGCTCGATGCCTGTGTCGAGCCGGTATTGAACCTGGGCGAAGCGGTTCGGCATCCTCAGTTGCGATCGCGGCAATTGGTCACTGAAGTGCCCCGCAACGATGGCTCAACGCAACCGCAGATGGCCTGTCCGTTGAAGTTTTCAGACGGGTTGCCCGAACCGCGACACATCGGTGCGGCGCTGGGTGAGCATACCGATCAGGTGTTGGGAGAGTTGGGGTATAGCGCTGAGCGGATCGAAGCGTTGCGGCGTGCCAGAGTTATTATGTAGTGCCTATCAGGACGCCTTCGCGAGCAGGCTCGCTCCCACATTGTCCCTATGTCACACCGACGAACCTCTGTGGGAGCGAGCCTGCTCGCGAAGTGGCCGGCACATGCACCACACATCTCACTACTCGACCCGCATCTCCCCACTGAACACCAACGTGCTCCGACAGCGCCGACACAAATACCGCCGCCCTTGCCGCACCAGCCCATGGCGCTGCGCCGAAAACGGGAAATCACTGTCGGCACAAGGGCATTTGTAGATGTAACGGGTCACGCTGCGGCGTTTGACGTCGTAGGTGTGGCAGCGATCAGGCGGCAGTTCGTACACGCCGCGCATGATCAGTTGCCATTCTTCGCCATGGGGCTGGATGCGGTCGCCGAACAACTGATGGGCGATCAGGTGCGCGACCTCATGAGCCACGGTCTGCTTGAGGAAATCTTCGGCGTTTTCCCGGTACAGCTGCGGATTGAAGCGCAGCATGTTCTCGTGCAAGTGCGCGACACCGGCTTTTTGACCGCGCAGCTTGAAGCTCACCACGGGGCGTTTGAAAGGTCGTTTGAAAAAGGATTCAGCTTGTTGGAAACAGTCTTCGACGCGGCTATTGAGTTGCTCGGGCATGCTTGATGGATCTCCAGAGACGTCGAGTATGCCGCAACCCTCGGGACTTGCGAATCGTCGAAGTGCCGAGTGGTCACCACCGCCCACCATCCAGAACGCGTTAAAAGGCCGCCTGATGGCGGCCTGTGTTGGCAGATCTTGTTTTAGGTAAACAGCATCGTTAATTGGTGTAGACCGGCCCCACGCCGAGTCCCCAGACAATCACGGTGAACGCCATGATGGCTACCAGCACCACCAGACCGACGGCGAGCACCGAACTCGAAAACAGGAATCCCTCGTCCGATGGAATGTTCATGAACGTCGGTAAACCGACATATAACAGGTACACCGTGTAACAGATGGCCGCGGTGCCGACGATCATTCCCAGCCACATGTGTGGGTACAGCGCCGCCAGACCGCCTATGAACAGGGGAGTCGCGGTATAGGTCGCAAACGCGACGCAGCGGGCCAGGCTCGGGTTGGCATCATAGGTGCGGGCCATCCAGTGGATGAACGCGCCCATCACCGCGACGCCACCGAGCATCGCCAGGTACGACATGATCGTCATCCATAGCGCACTCTCTGTCGTCAGCATCACCGGCGCTCGATTGCCGATGACCCAGCCGACCTGCGTAGTACCGATAAACGCCGACACCGCCGGGATCGCGGCCAGAATCAGCGTGTGGGTCAGGTACATGTGGCTGATGCTTTCCTCCTGATCGCCACGAATTTCTTTCCATTCTTGGTCAGGGTGGGTGAATAGCCCCACTACGTGATGGATCATGCCAGTCACTCCTCTTGTTTTACCGTCGCCCCCCAGTGGAGCGCCTACAGGCCAAGGTGGCCGAGTAAGGGAAAGGTCTGGATATGTGTGCGACCTTATGTCGCAGTATAGAAAGGAGTTACTGGCGCAGGTTGCAGGGCGTTAGAGCAAATCGCGCTGTAAACACCCTTGTTAATCGCCTCTGGGACTGTCACCGAATCCATTGATCCCACAGGGGATGGTGGGCACTTCGCCCCGGGGGCGTTTTTGCGTAAAATGCCGGCCTTTCGTCACACCTCACGGATTTCGCGTCATGGGCACTCTCACGGTCAACCAGAACAAACTGCAAAAGCGCCTTCGCCGCCAGGCCGGTGAGGCTGTCGCCGATTTCAACATGATTGAAGACGGCGACAAGGTCATGGTCTGCCTGTCCGGTGGCAAGGACAGCTACACCATGCTCGACGTGCTGATGCACTTGCAGAAGGTGGCGCCGATCAGGTTCGAGATCGTGGCCGTGAACATGGACCAGAAGCAGCCGGGCTTTCCGGAGCATGTACTGCCGGCCTACCTGAAGACGCTGGGTATCGAGTACCACATCGTCGAGAAAGACACCTACTCGGTGGTCAAGGAGCTGATCCCGGAAGGCAAGACCACCTGCTCGCTGTGCTCGCGCCTGCGTCGCGGCACGCTCTATACCTTTGCCGACGAAATTGGCGCGACCAAGATGGCCCTCGGTCATCACCGCGACGATATCGTCGAGACCTTCTTCCTGAACATGTTCTTCAACGGATCGCTCAAGGCCATGCCGCCGAAGCTGCGGGCCGACGACGGTCGCAACGTGGTGATCCGCCCGCTGGCCTACTGCAACGAAAAAGACATCCAGGCCTACTCCGACTTCAAGCAATTCCCGATCATCCCGTGCAACCTCTGTGGCTCCCAGGAAAACCTGCAACGTCAGGTGGTCAAGGACATGCTCCAGGAGTGGGAGCGCAAGACCCCGGGCCGCACCGAAAGCATTTTCCGCAGCTTGCAGAACGTGATCCCGTCGCAACTGGCGGACCGTAACCTGTTCGACTTCACCAGCCTCAAAATCGACGAAACCGCCGCTTCGCGTTTCGTCAACGTCGTAAACATCTAAACACAATCACTGTGGGAGCCAGCCTGCTGGCGATGGCGGTGGGTCAGACACATCATTGTTGACTGACCCGCTGCCATCGCCAGCAGGCTGGCTCCCACAGGGGGCTATTTCACTTATTCATCAGGAGAGGGCATGCGCGACTACAAGTGGCTACACGAATACTGTCTGAACCGCTTCGGTTCAGCGGCTGAACTGGAAGCCCATCTGCCCGTTCCCAAGACCCCGGCGCAATTGCGCAAGATAAGCGATGACCGCTATCTGTCGACCATGGCATTGCGCGTGTTTCGTGCCGGGCTCAAGCACAGCCTGGTGGACGCCAAGTGGCCGTCCTTCGAAGAAGTGTTCTTCAAGTTCGACCCGGAAAAAGTCGTGCTGATGAGTGCCGAACACCTGGAGCGCCTGATGCAGGATGCGCGGATCATCCGTCACCTGGGAAAGCTCAAGAGCGTGCCGCGCAACGCGCAGTTCATCCTTGATGTGGCCCATGAGAAGGGCAGTTTCGGTGCGTTGATCGCCGATTGGCCGGTGACCGATATCGTCGGTCTGTGGACTTACCTGAAAAAGCACGGGCATCAGTTGGGCGGGTTGTCGGCGCCGCGATTCCTGCGGATGGTCGGCAAGGATACGTTTGTGCCGAGCTACGATGTCGTAGCGGCGTTGAATGCGCAGAAGATCGTCGACAAGGTGCCGACCAGTTTGCGCGATTTGGCCACGGTGCAGAATGTGTTCAACCAGTGGCATGAAGAGAGTGGCGGGCGGGCGATGAGCCAGATTTCGATGATGTTGGCTTACACCGTGAATCATTGAGACCGAGTCGCGCCATTCGCGAGCAGGCTCGCTCCCACAGGGGAGTTGTGAACGACGCTAATCCAGTGTGGGAGCGAGCCTGCTCGCGAAGGCGTCAGGTCAGGCGACGGAGATTTCGCCTTCACCCGCCAACCTGCGATTCAACTGAAACCGCCACCGCACAAACAACAGCGCCGAACAGAACACCGCCAGGCTTGCCCCCATCTCCAGCACACCGAACAGCTGCCGGTTCGGGTCGAACGCGGCCAAGGCGCCCTTGATGAAATACAGGTTCACGACAAAGCACATCCACGAATGCCCGCGCGGGCTGCCGCTGATCATTCCCGGCGCCAGTAACAGCAGCGGCACCAGTTCGATCAGCAGAATGACCCAAGGCCGTGCGCCGTGCAGGTCGGCGACCAACAGGTAGTAGACGCAGAGCAGCCCCACCAAGCCGAAAAAGCACAGCAGGCTGATGGCACGCATCGCCCGTACGCGCGGTTCGAGCCATTCGATGGGGGGTAGAATCTTCGGTTTCCTGGCCACGTCAGCTCTCCAGCTTCTGCGCGGTCTTGGCCAAACGCAGACCCAAGGCTCGGCACAGCGCCACTTCATGTTCATTCAAGCCGCTTTTGCCATCGGCCCCGGCGTGGTGACTGGCGCCATAGGGCGTGCCGCCGCCGCGGGTTTCCAATAATGCCGACTCGCTATAAGGCAGGCCGGTGATCAGCATGCCGTGGTGCAGCAGTGGCAACATCATCGACAGCAGCGTGGTTTCCTGGCCGCCGTGCAGGCTCGCGGTGGAGGTGAATACTCCGGCCGGTTTGCCCACCAGTGCGCCGGTCAGCCACAGGTTGCTGGTGCCGTCGAGGAAGTATTTGAGTGGCGCCGCCATGTTGCCGAACCGGGTCGGACTGCCCATGGCCAGGCCCGCGCAGTTTTTCAGGTCGTCGAGGCTCGCGTACAGCGCGCCTTCGTCGGGGATGTCCGGCGACACGGCTTCGCATTCGGTGGAGATCGCCGGCACCGTGCGCAACCGGGCCTCAAGACCGGCCTGCTCGACGCCCCGGGCAATCTGCCGGGCCATTTCATTGGTCGAGCCGCTGCGGCTGTAATACAGAACCAGAATATAGGGTGCGCTCACGGCAGCAGCTCCAGCACATTCTCCGGCGGACGGCCGATGATGGCTTTGTCGCCGACTTGCAGGATCGGGCGCTCCATGAGTTTCGGGTGCGCGGCGATGGCGGCGATCAGTTGCGCCTCGCTCAGGCTGCTATCGGCCAGATTGAGGGTTTTGTACTCCTCCTCGCCGGTGCGCAGCAGTTGCCTGGCACTGATGCCGAGCTTGGTCAGCAGGCTCTGGATTTGCCCGGCGTCCAGCGGGGTTTCCAGGTAACGGACTACAGTCGGGGCCAGGCCACGGGCTTCAAGCAGTTCGAGCGCACCGCGGGATTTCGAGCAGCGCGGGTTGTGATAAAGCGTCAGATCGGTCATGTGCGGGTCGCATCTTGCGTAAGGTGGCGGCTATTCTAACTGGGCAGCGCGTAATCCAGAACCTTGGGTGGCAATGGGTCGCGGCAGTATTCTTTTTTTGACAAGGATCACGACATGACAAGACGACTGGCAGCGGCATTGGCGATCATCGGGACATTGATGCTGGGGGGCTGTGGCAACGACTACGGCATCGACCAGAACGGTCGGGCAATCGCTGCCGAGCGTCTGGACAAGCAGTGGCTGGTGCTCAACTACTGGGCCGAATGGTGCGGGCCGTGCCGTACCGAGATCCCGGAATTGAACGCGCTGGCCGATCAGCTCAAGGACAAGCAGATCGGCGTGTTCGGGGTCAACTTCGACAATGTGCAGGGCGAAGAGCTGAGAAGCGCCAGTGAGAAGCTGGGGATCAAATTCACGGTGTTGGCGCAAGACCCGGCCGATCTGTTCGAACTGCCGCGCAGCGAGGCGCTGCCGGTGACCTACATCATCGACGACAAGGGCAAGGTGCGGGAACAGTTGATGGGCGAGCAGACGGCGGCGGGGGTGATGGCGAAGCTGGAGGCGTTGCAGGCTAACAACTGATCGTCCGTGCTATAGGAGCCGGCTTGCTGGCGAAGGCGGCGCAACGGCCAACATACATGTCGCCTGACACACCGCTATCGCCAGCAAGCCGGCTCCTACAGGTTTGCGTCGGATCAACCCTCTTCCAGCCACCAGCGCAACGGCTTGCCTTCGGCCGGCCAGAAACGCATCTGGTCGATCGGCGAAATGTCCCAGCGCTGCACATTTTCCAGTGCCTGGAGGAAACGCTTTTCCTGTTCCATCAACGCTGGCGCGCACATCTTGCGAGTGCTGCCGACCCTGCCGAAGCTCAGCTTGTCGCCATCCAGGGTGTACGGCGCGAACCAATGGTTGCAGCCGCCATTGCCATAGGCCCGACCGTCGTCACCGAGGGTGATGGTCAGGTGGCTGTAATCCATCAACGGACGTTCGCCGATCCACTCCAGAATGTAGCTGCGGTTCTGTTGCAACTGTATCGGTTCGGCGGCACAGCCCAGCAGGCTGGCGCCAACCATGGCGCTCAGGGCAAGGCGTTTCATCACGCTGGCTCCTGGCATGTCGGGCACAGGTGTTTCTCGCCAGCCGTGGTCCAGCCCAACTCGGCGATTCGCGCGGTAGCGGCCGGCTTTTCGGCCTTGTTGCCCAGCGTGGCATCGACCGCGAACTCGAAGCTCAGCTCTTTGGCGCAGCTGTCGCAGTTCACTTTCCAGGTGTGGATCGCCAGTTCGCCGAACACTGGACCACTGGCCACCGCGACCCATTGGCCGGGCGGGTTGATCAAGTGGCGAACCGTTTCGACGGTCAGGCGCATGGACAAGTCCTTGCTGCCTTTAAGGGTCACGACCAGCACGTCGTTATTGCGAATCGAGCCGCCGTTGCCGGTGACTTGATAACGCCCCGGCACCAGGGCGCGGCATTCGGTGAGGGTGTGTTGCGGGTTCATCAGGCTATAGCGGAAATCGTGTTCGACCATGGGTCCTCCAAATATGCGCGGCATGCTAGCACGGACATCAACGCAGCATCGCGCGGGCATATGACCTTCGATCTGGTTCAGCCGCCAGCAACTTGATTCTGAGTATTACCGACAGCCCAGGCCGCGATGTTCTGCAGGGTGGTCGCGGCAATCGCTCCCAGGGCCTCGCGGGTGAGGAAGGCCTGGTGTGCGGTAATGATCACGTTGGGAAAGGTCAGCAAGCGGGCCAGCACGTCGTCCTGCAGCGGCAGATCGGAGCGATCCTCAAAGAACAGCTGCGCCTCCTCTTCATACACATCCAGTCCCAGATAACCCAGTTGGCCGTCTTTCAACGCATCGATCAGCGCGGGGGTATCCACCAGGCCGCCGCGACCGGTGTTGATCAGCATCGCGCCGGCTTGCATGTGCGCCAGTGACTCGCGATTGATCAAGTGCTTGCTCTGCTCGTTGAGCGGGCAATGCAGGCTGATGATCTGCGACTCGGCCAGCAATTGCGGCAAGCTCAAATAACGGGCACCGAGGGCCTCGACCTGAGGATTGGGGCAGGGGTCGTACGCCAGCAACCGACAGCCGAAGCCGTTCATGATTTTGGCGAAGGTCGCGCCGATCTGTCCGGTGCCGACCACGCCGACGGTCTTGTCGACCAGGTCGAAGCCGGTCAGCCCGTGCAGGCTGAAATCGCCTTCGCGCGTGCGGTTGTAAGCGCGATGCAGGCGGCGGTTGAGCGCCAGGATCAGCGCCACCGCATGTTCGGCCACCGCATGGGGCGAGTAGGCCGGCACCCGTACGATCGTCAGCCCCAGAAGCTTGGCCGCGGCCAGGTCGACATGGTTGTAACCGGCCGACCGCAGGGCAATCAGACGGGTACCGCCGGCGGCCAGGCGTTCGAGCACCGGGGCGCTGAGGTCGTCATTGATAAACGCGCAGACCACCTCGTGATACTCCGCCAGCGCCACCGTATCGAGGCTCAATCGTGCCGATTGAAAGTGCAACTCGATACCGGCGGGCAGGGCGGCGGCGAGAAAGCTGTCGCGGTCGTAGGTCTGACTGCTGAAAAGAATCGTGCGCATCGTGTCCTCCGTTTTCCCGACCCCTGTAGGAGCTGCGGTAATGGGTCAGTCAAGCATTGATACGGGCATGGGCGGCCAGGCGGTTGATCGCCCGGTCGAGTTCTTCCAGGGCGCCGGAGGCTTTCGGGTCCTGTTGCTTGAGCAGGGTTTCACTGCGCTGGCAGGCGGCGCGCAGTTGCGGTACGCCGCAATAGCGGGTCGCGCCGTGCAGGCGATGGACGCGCTCGATCAAGGCGTTCTGGTCATTGGAGTCCCGAGCGCAGCGAATGGCCTCGCGGTCGGCTTCCAGTGACGCCAGCAGCATCGCCAGCATGTCCGCCGCCAGATCGGCCTTGCCGGCCGCCAGACGCAAACCTTCTTCGTGATCGAGCACCTGCAACTCGTGGCCGCCGCGATGGCTGTCACTGGAACGCTCCGGCCCATGGTTGCGCAGCGCCAGGCCGGTCCACTTCAGCACCACTTGGGCCAACTGCCGTTCGCTGATCGGTTTGGTCAGGTAGTCGTCCATGCCGCTTTGCAACAGTGCGCGCTTTTCATTGGCCATGGCGTGGGCGGTGAGGGCCACGATCGGCAACGGCGTGCAATGCCGTTCGCTTTCCCACTGGCGAATCGCTTCGGTGCTCTGGCGCCCGTCCATGCCGGGCATCTGCACGTCCATCAGCACCAGATCGAAGGTTTCGCTCTGCACCGCCTTGACCGAGGCGTAACCACTTTCCACCGCGAGGACCTTGGCGCCCATGTCTTCGAGCAGGGTCTGCACCAGCAACAGGTTGGCCGGATTGTCGTCGACACACAGCACCTTAGGCGCACGGCTGGACACCGGTTCGCCCGGCTCGCTGCGCAGCTGGCGCGGGTTGACCAGATCGGACAGGGCCCGCCGCAGTTTGCGGGTGCAGGCCGGTTTGGCCTGGAGCTGGCTGTGGGGGTTGGGCACCGAGAGGTGGAACAGCGTCTGTTCGGTGGTCGGACACAGCACCAGCACCTTGCAACCCAGGTGCTCGAGGTCCCAGATATGCTGGTTGAGGCGCTCCGGCGGCATATCGTTGCTGGTGACGCCCAGCACCGCCAGGTCAATCGCCTGATCGGTCTGATGGGCGCCGGTCACGCCATTGGTCAGGCTTTCCAGGGTATTGAACGGGGTGACTTCGAGGCCGCAGTCCTCCAATTGATGCTGCAATGCCTGACGGGCCAGTTCGTGATTCTCCAGCACGGCCACCCGGCGTCCGAGCAGTGGCGGGCCCGGCAGGTCTTCGGCGTCGTCGCGGGTTTTTGGCAGGCTCAGGCTGATCCAGAACTCCGAGCCTTCGCCCGGCGTGCTGTCGACCCCGATTTCGCCGCCCATCTGTTCGATCAGGCGCTTGGAAATCACCAAGCCAAGGCCGGTGCCGCCGGGTTGTCGGGACAGCGAATTGTCGGCCTGGCTGAAGGCCTGAAACAGCGCGCGCACGTCCTGGTTCGACAGGCCGATGCCGGTGTCCTGGATGCTGATGCGCAATTGCACGCTGTCATCATGTTCTTCTTCGAGCATGGCCCGGGCGACAATGGTGCCTTCGCGGGTGAACTTGATCGCGTTACTGACCAGATTGGTGAGGATCTGCTTGAGCCGCAGCGGGTCACCCACCAGCGACAGCGGCGTGTCGCGGTAGACCAGGCTCACCAGCTCGAGCTGCTTGGCGTGGGCGGCCGGGGCGAGAATGGTCAAGGTGTCCTGCAACAGGTCGCGCAGATTGAACGGAATATGGTCGAGCACCAGTTTGCCGGCCTCGATCTTGGAGAAGTCGAGGATCTCGTTGATGATCCCCAACAGGCTGTCGGCGGATTTTTCGATGGTGCCCAGATAGTCGAGCTGGCGCGGGGTCAGCTCGCTTTTTTGCAGCAGATGAGTGAAGCCGAGTATGCCGTTGAGTGGCGTGCGGATTTCATGGCTCATGTTGGCTAGGAATTCGGATTTGATCCGGCTCGCTTCCAAAGCTTCCTTGCGTGCCAGGTCGAGTTCGATGTTCTGGATTTCGATGGTTTCCAGATTCTGCCGTACGTCTTCGGTGGCCTGGTCGATGCTGTGCTGCAATTCTTCCTGGGCATTTTGCAGGGTGCCGGCCATGCGGTTGATGCCGGACGCCAGTTCATCCAGCTCCTGACTGCCCAAGGGGGGCAAGCGGGTTTCCAGATGCCCGTCCTTGAGTTGCGTCACGGCTTGCTTGATCTGGCTCAACGGCCGGTTGATGGTGCGGCCCATGCGCAATGCCAGCAGCGCCGCACCGCCCAGGCCCGCGGCGATCAGCAGCAGGCTGGCGAACAGGCTGCGGTAACCACGCAGCAGCATGCCGTTGTGGGACAGTTCGAGTTCGACCCAGCCGAGCAAGCGGTCGGCTTCATCGGGGATCAGGTCACCGGCCAGATTGCGGTGCTTGCCGAATACCGGCAGCAGATAGCGAGTCGCATCGTTGCCGCTGCGGCGCAGCAACTGCGAGCCGTCGCCCAGAGGCGCCGGATTGAGCATGATCGGGCCGGCATGGGCCAGTAGCGTGCGGTCTGGCGCCAGGAAGGTCACCGCGCGAACGTCCGGTTGCTCCAGTGACTGGGTGGCGATGCGTTCCAGCAAATCGTTGTTCTTGTGGCCCATGGCCGGGGCCACCAGTGGCGCCAGCTGTTCGGCGATCATTTCGCCACGCTGCATGAGTTGGGCTTGCAGGTCGGACTGCTGCATCCAGGTAAAGTAGCCACCCAGCACCAATGCCATCAGGCTGGTCGGCAACAGGGTCAATAACAGCACGCGGCCTTTGATTCCCAGTTTCTTGAGCACGCATCTCTCCTGCTTCCAGCTATTCAATGACCTGCACTACGTGCGGCACGCACCACCTGCGCAGTGTAGCGATTTGATCGCGGGCTATCCCGGTAAAATTGAAGCAGTCATTCGTCGGCCGGCTGGCCGCTTTCGCGCCGAGGGCAAACCTTGGGTTGCCCCTGACGAGCCAATCTTGAATAATCGCCAACTGAGAATTATTTGCAGATACTCATGACTCCCATCTCTGTTGGCCATCCGCGCATCCTTTCCATCGAAGACGACCTCGTGCTCGGTGCCTATGTCCATGAGCACCTGGGACGCTGCGGGTTTCAGGTGACCTGGTGCCAGAACGGTCAGGAAGGCCTGGCCATTGCCCGCCAGCAAGCCTTCGACGTGGTGCTGATGGACATTCTGCTGCCGGGCCTGGATGGGCTGAACGTGCTGACGCAATTGCGCCAGAGCCATTCGACGCCGGTGGTGCTGATGTCCGCGCTCGGGGCCGAGGCGGATCGCATCAGTGGCTTTCGCCTGGGCGCCGATGATTACCTGCCCAAACCCTTCAGCATGGCGGAGTTGCGGGTGCGCATCGAAGCGATCCTGCGGCGGGTGGCGCTTGACCGGCGACCGGCGCCTGCGCCGAGCATCCCCTCGGCGGACAACCTGCGCTTCGATGATGAGCTGTTCGAGGTCTTTTACGGCGCACAGGCTGCCGGCCTGACCCGCAGCGAGTATCGGCTGCTGGAAACCCTGAACCGCAACGGCGATGAGGTGCTGAGCAAGGCCTTCCTTTATCAGCATGTGCTGCAGCGCGGTTACGCAGCCCATGACCGCAGCCTCGACATGCATATCAGCCAGATCCGCCGCAAGCTCAAGGTCATCGGCTACACCGAGCGGGAAGTGCGTACGGTCTGGGGCAAGGGCTATGTCTTGAGTGCCGGCGATGAAATGGTCTGATCTGCCGGGCAGGCATTCGCTGTTCTGGAAGCTTGCCTGCTTGCTGGTGGCCTTCTGTCTGTTGATGATCTGGCTGAGCTGGTCCTGGGGCCGCTACATGGAACAGCGCAACCAGTTCCTGTCGGATGACGCCCGGGCCACCTTGACGCGCTATGCCGCCGAGGCCGAGCAGGCGTGGCAGCAGCGCCAGCGCGCTGGCGTCGATGGCTGGCTGCTGGGCATGCAACAGCGCGAAACAGGCTGGGCGGGCGTCATTAGCAGTGATTTGCAGTCGTTGAGCAGCAAACCGCTGTTGGACAAGGAGATCCAGCGCCTGACCTTTCTGCGCGGCCTGGACTGGCCCATCCATAAAAAAGGCCTGCCGTGGCTGCGGGTGCCGTTTCCCGGCGATCGGACCGCCGGCAGCCTGGTGATCGAATTGCCCCAGCGGTTGGCACCCGGGCGCTATCGGGTGGTCTGGCGCGTGATCACCAACGGCGTCATTCCCGGACTGTTCACCTTGCTGCTGTGCGTCGGGCTGTATCGGTTGCTGGTGGTCCCGCTCAATAACCTGCGCGAGCAGGCCAATGCGTGGCGTGCCGACCAGCTGGGCGTGCGTCTGTCGAGCCGTACAACCAACCGTTCCGATGAATTGGGTGAGCTGGGTCGAGCCTTCGACCACATGTCCGAACGCCTGCAAAGCACCGTGGCCCTGCAACAACAATTGCTGCGCGATCTGTCTCACGAGCTGCGCACGCCGCTGAGCCGCCTGCGGGTGGCCAGCGAGAGCGAGCAAGGGTTGACGCAATTGCGTGAACGCATCGGGCGCGAAGTCGACGGGATGCAGCGGCTGGTGGAGGACGCCCTGCAACTGGCGTGGCTCGACACCGAACGCGCGCCTTTGCCCGACGAAGCGATCCAGATCCAGGCCTTGTGGGAAATGCTCACGGAAAATGCCTGCTATGAAAGTGGCTGGCCGGCGATTCAGCTGCAATGCGCGGTGGACTCGTCCTGTTGGGTGCGCGGCAATCTCAATACCCTGGCCCAGGCGCTGGAGAACATTCTGCGTAATGCCATTCGTCACTCACCGCAGAGCGGCGTTGTACGCCTCGATGGGCGACGTGATGGCGACTGCTGGCATCTGTGGCTGGAAGATGAGGGCGGCGGGGTGGCTGATGAAGACCTGGAGCGGATCTTCTCGCCGTTCATTCGCCTCGATGGGTCGCGGCCAGGGGATGGTGGGTTTGGATTGGGGTTGAGCATTGCGAGGAATGCGGTGCAGCGCCAGGGTGGGAGGCTTTGGGCTGAGAATGCCGGGAGGGGGTTGCGGGTGAATATGCGGTTGGTGGCTGATGCCGATGGCGTCAGTGATGACGCCTTCGCGAGCAGGCTCGCTCCCACAATGGATGGGTGTCGGCCACAAACTGTGTGATCACCTCAGATCCCCAGTGGGAGCGAGACCGGCTTGCCGGCGAAGAGGCCCTCACATCCACCACCGCGCTGATTCACACAGCCAGGCGGCAGGCCATGCAGGCGGTGAATACCCGGCTGATCGAACTGTCTTGGCAGGTCGGTGCTTATATCAGTCGCAAGCTGGAACTGGCTGAATGGGGTGATGCAGTGGTCAGTCAACTGGCCGAGCATCTGGCTCAGACGCAACCCGGGTTGCGCGGCTTTACTCGGCGCAATCTGTTCCGTATGCGCCAATTTTACGATGCTTATCGGGGCGATGAAAAAGTGTCAGCACTGATGACACAATTACCTTGGACCCACAACCTGCTCATTCTGACCCAGAGCAAACACCCGCAAGAGCGTGAGTTTTATCTGCGTCTGGCAGTCCAGGAAAAGTGGTCGACGCGCGAATTGGAGCGTCAGCTCAAAGCTGCTCTGTTCGAGCGCAGCATGCTTTGTCGGTTCCCAATACCCGCTGCAAGTGGGCGGGCGGGATTTCGCCCTGGATCTTTTGTTCTTTCACCGCGGGCTCAACTGTCTGGTGGCCATTGAGCTCAAGGTTGGTCGTTTTGAACCGGAGTATTTGGGTAAGTTGGGGTTTTATCTGGAAGCGCTGGATCGCGATGAATGCAAATCCCACGAAAACCCTGCCATTGGAGTATTGCTCTGTGCCAGCAAGGACGACGAAGTGGTCGAATACGCCCTTAATCGCAGCCTGTCGCCCGCGCTGATCGCTGAGTACCAGGTCCAGTTACCGGACAAACAGTTGTTGCAAGCCAAGCTGCATGAGTTCTATGCGTTGAATGCCGCGCATGCAGAGGAGTGCTGAACCCACCCCTTATTCCCATAAGCCATAAGCACCGCACTTTGCGTGATATGGCCTTCCAGCGTTTGCCGGTATGATAGGCGCCCCCGCAGTCTGGATTGCGAATACGCCATGATCTTGCAGTACCCAACCATCGCCGATTGCGTCGGCAACACTCCGCTGGTCCGTTTGCAGCGCCTGCCCGGCGCCACCAGCAACACCCTATTGCTCAAGCTCGAAGGGAATAACCCGGCGGGTTCGGTCAAGGACCGTCCGGCGCTGTCGATGATCACCCGCGCCGAGTTGCGCGGGCAGATCCACGTCGGCGATACGCTGATCGAGGCGACCTCGGGCAACACCGGGATCGCCCTGGCGATGGCTGCCGCGATCAAGGGTTACAAGATGATCCTGATCATGCCGGACAACTCCAGCGCCGAACGTAAAGCCGCCATGACGGCTTATGGCGCCGAGCTGATCCTGGTCACCCAGGAGGAAGGCATGGAAGGCGCGCGCGACCTCGCTCAGCGTATGGAAGCCGAAGGCCGTGGCAAGGTGCTGGACCAGTTCGCCAATGGCGACAACCCCGAGGCGCATTACACCAGCACCGGCCCTGAAATCTGGCGTCAGACGGAAGGCACTATCACCCATTTCGTCAGTTCCATGGGCACCACCGGTACCATCATGGGTGTCTCGCGCTACTTGAAAGAGCAGAACGACAACGTGCAGATCATTGGTCTGCAACCGATGGAAGGTTCGGCGATTCCAGGTATCCGCCGTTGGCCGCAGGAATACCTGCCGAAAATCTACCAGGCCGATCGCGTGGACCGGATCGTCGACATGGCGCAAAGCGAAGCCGAAGACGTGACCCGTCGTCTGGCCCGCGAAGAAGGCATCTTCTGTGGCGTATCCTCGGGCGGTGCCGTGGCGGCGATGCTGCGCCTGTCCAAAGAAGTTGAAAATGCGGTGATCGTCGCGATCATCTGCGACCGTGGCGACCGTTACCTGTCGACCGGCATTTTCGACGCGCCCAACTGATGGCCAAGCAAGAGAGAGGCCTGCGCTTCCAGCCCACCGGCGGCAGCAAGGCGCCGCAAATCCCGACCGGCAAAAAGCAGCGCCTGAGCATCGAGCGCCTGGCCAATGACGGTCGCGGCATCGCGTTTTTCGAAGGTCGCACCTGGTTCGTTATCGGCGCATTGGCCGGTGAAGAAGTCGAAGCGCGGGTGCTGGGCGCCCACGGCAAAGTGGTCGAGGCGCGCACCGAACGCGTGTTCCAGGCCAGCGAACTGCGTCGTCCGGCACCGTGCCCCCATGCCGGTCGCTGCGGCGGTTGCAGCGTGCAACATTTGCCGCACGATGAACAACTGGCCCTGAAACAACGCATGCTGGCCGAGCAATTATCGAAGGTCGCCGGTGTCGAACCCCAGGAGTGGGCAGCGCCGTTGAGCGGTCCGCAATTCGGTTACCGCCGTCGCGCCCGGGTGGCGGTGCGCTGGGACATGAAAGCGAAAAAACTCGAGGTCGGTTTTCGCGCGGCAGGCAGCCAGGACATCGTTGCCATCAACGAATGCCCGGTGCTGGTTCAGCCGTTGCAGCCGATCATGACCCGCTTGCCGGAAATGCTCCGGCGCTTGAGCAAGCCTCAGGCGTTGGGCCATGTGGAATTGTTCAGCGGCTCGTCCCTGGCCGTCTTGCTGCGCCACATGGCGCCGTTGTCCGACGCCGACCTGACGATCCTCAAGGATTTCTGCGCCTTCCATGAAGCCCAGTTGTGGTTGCATGGCGAAAACGGGCCGCAACCGGTCGATGCCGATCAAACACTGGGCTATCGCCTTGAACAGTGGGATTTGAATCTGGCGTACCGCCCGGGAGATTTCATTCAGGTCAACGGCGCGGTCAACGAAGCGATGGTCGCCCAGGCGCTCGACTGGCTGCAGCCGAAAGCGCAAGAGCGTGTTCTCGATCTATTCTGTGGGTTGGGCAACTTCGCTTTGCCGCTGGCCAAGGCTGTTCGCGAGGTGGTGGCGGTGGAAGGCGTGCAGACGATGGTCGAGCGGGCAGCCGCCAACGCCGCCAGCAACAATCTGCATAACACGAAATTTTTTCAGGCCGATTTATCCCAGCCTTTGACCGATGCCGAATGGGCGCGCGAAGGCTTTTGTGCGGTACTCTTGGACCCACCCCGTGACGGCGCTTTCGAGGTCGTGCGCAAGCTCAAGTCGCTGGGCGCCGAACGGTTGGTGTATGTGTCATGCAACCCTGCGACTCTGGCGCGTGACACGGTCGAATTGATCAAGCAGGGCTACCGGTTAAAACGTGCCGGGATTCTCGATATGTTTCCTCAAACGGCACATGTCGAAGCCATGGCGTTATTTGAAGCGAGCTAGGAAGGCTCGTCTGGTCCGACTGGCCCGCCCGTGCAGCCGCGCACCAGCCCGACGTGGGCTCACGGGCAACGAAGGTCAGCGATTTTGACGCATTGAATCTGCGTCGTAGGGAAGGTAAGCAAGATGGTACAGGTGAGAGCACACCAGCCGATCAACACCGACGGCAGTATCAATCTCGAGGCTTGGCTCGATCATGCGGTCAGTGTCGATCTGGCACTGGATCGCGAAGCCTTGAAGGAAGCGTGCGAGTACGCTCGCGCGTCGGAACAACAGGCCAATGCGGCGAAAAATCTGTGGTCCGAAGGGACCTCGAGTTTCCGCACCGGCCTTGAGATCGCCGAAATTCTCGCCGACCTCAAACTCGATCAGGATTCGTTGGTTGCAGCGGTTCTGTACCGCGGCGTGCGCGAAGGCCAGATCGAATTGCCGGCAGTCAGCCAGCGCTTCGGTCCGGTGGTCGCCAAACTCATCGACGGCGTGTTGCGCATGGCGGCGATCAGCGCCAGCTTGAGCCCCCGTCAATCCCTGGTGCTGGGCACCCAGGGCCAGGTGGAAAACCTGCGCAAGATGCTGGTGGCCATGGTCGACGACGTACGCGTCGCGCTGATCAAGCTGGCCGAGCGCACCTGCGCGATCCGTGCGGTAAAAACCGCCGACGACGAGAAACGCAACCGCGTGGCCCGTGAAGTCTTCGACATCTATGCGCCCCTGGCTCACCGTCTCGGTATCGGTCACATCAAGTGGGAGCTGGAGGACTTGTCCTTCCGTTACCTCGAGCCCGATCAGTACAAGCAGATCGCCAAGTTGCTCCACGAGCGGCGTCTGGATCGCGAGCGCTTCATCGCCGACGTGATGAGCCAGCTCAAGAACGAATTGCAGGCCACCGGGGTCGATGCTGATATCAGCGGCCGGGCCAAACACATCTATTCGATCTGGCGCAAAATGCAGCGCAAGGGTCTGGAATTCAGCCAGATCTACGACGTGCGCGCCGTTCGCGTACTGGTGCCGGAAATGCGCGACTGCTATACCGCGCTCGGCATCGTCCACACCCTGTGGCGGCACATCCCGAAAGAATTCGACGACTACATTGCCAACCCCAAGGAGAACGGCTACCGCTCGCTGCACACAGCAGTGATCGGGCCGGAGGGCAAGGTGCTGGAAGTGCAGATCCGCACCCACGCCATGCATGAAGAGGCGGAGTTGGGTGTTTGCGCTCATTGGCGTTACAAAGGCACCGACGTCAAATCCGGCTCCAACCACTACGAAGAGAAAATCTCCTGGCTGCGCCAGGTCCTCGAGTGGCATGAAGAGCTGGGCGACATTGGTGGTCTGGCAGACCAGCTGCGGGTCGATATCGAACCGGACCGGGTCTACATCTTTACCCCGGACGGGCACGCCATCGACTTGCCCAAAGGGGCGACGCCGCTGGACTTTGCCTATCGCGTGCACACCGAGATCGGTCACAACTGCCGTGGCGCGAAGATCAACGGACGGATCGTACCGCTCAACTACAGCCTGCAAACCGGTGAACAGGTCGAGATCATCACCAGCAAGCACGGCACGCCGAGCCGCGACTGGCTGAACCCGAACCTGGGGTACATCACCACCTCACGGGCACGGGCGAAGATTGTCCACTGGTTCAAACTGCAGGCGCGCGATCAGAACGTCGCGGCCGGTAAAACCTTACTCGAACGCGAACTCGGCCGCCTCGGTCTGCCGGCGGTGGATTTCGACAAGCTGGCCGACAAGGCCAACATGAAAACCGCCGAGGACATGTACGCCGCCCTTGGCGCCGGTGACTTGCGCCTGGCGCAACTGGTCAACCTGGCGCAGCAGCTGGTGGAGCCGGAACGCGGCAACGAACAGCTGGAACTCATCCCGCGCAAGGCCACCGGCTACAAACCGGGCAAGCGCGGCGATATCCAGATCCAGGGCGTCGGCAACCTGATGACGCAGATGGCCGGCTGCTGCCAGCCGTTGCCGGGGGATGCGATCGTCGGTTACATCACCGTGGGTCGCGGCGTGAGCATTCACCGTCAGGACTGCGCCTCGGTCTTGCAACTGGCCGGGCGCGAGCCCGAGCGGATCATCCAGGTCAGCTGGGGACCGGTGCCGGTGCTCACCTATCCGGTGGACATCATCATCCGGGCCTACGACCGGTCCGGCTTGTTGCGTGACGTCTCGCAAGTGCTGCTCAACGAGCGGATCAACGTGTTGGCGGTCAATACCCGTTCCAACAAAGAGGACAACACCGCGTTGATGTCGCTGACCATCGAGATTCCTGGGCTGGATGCACTGGGGCGGTTGCTGGGACGTATTTCCCAGTTGCCGAACATCATCGAGACCCGGCGTAACCGCACACCGTGATGATGCCTCCGTGTGGGAGCTGGCCTGCCAGCGATGCAGGCACCTCGGTCTTTCAGAGAGTCGAGGTGATGCCATCGCTGGCAGGCCAGCTTCCACAGGTTTTTGTGATGAGACATGAATGATGTATAGCCTTCAAGACTTGCTGCACCTGATGAACCGCCTACGCGACCCGCAGTTTGGCTGCCCGTGGGACATCAAGCAAACCTACGCCACCATCGTCCCGCACACCCTCGAGGAAGCCTACGAAGTCGCCGACGCCATCGAGCGCGGCGACCTCGATCACTTGCAGGGTGAGTTGGGGGATTTGCTGTTCCAGGTGGTTTATTACAGCCAGCTGGCCCGTGAAGAAGGGCGCTTCGAATTCGCTGGCGTGGTCGACTGCATCACCCGCAAGTTGATCCGCCGCCATCCGCACGTCTTCCCGACCGGCGATCTGTATGCGCCGCTGGATGTTCCGCACCTGAGTGAAGAGCAGGTCAAGCAGCGCTGGGAAGAGATCAAGGCCCAGGAGCGCGCAGAGAAATCATCCGCGCCTGAGCAGTTGTCGTTGCTCGATGACGTACCCGCGGCACTGCCGGCGCTGTCCCGTTCGGCCAAGTTGCAGAAGCGTGCGGGGCAGGTCGGATTCGACTGGCCGGACGCCTTGCCGGTGCTGGACAAGGTCCGCGAAGAACTCGATGAAATACTCGAAGCAATGGCCGATAACGACCCGGAGGCGATTGCCGATGAAGTCGGTGACCTGCTGTTTTCCGTGGTCAATCTGGCGCGCCATCTCAAGGTCGACCCGGAAACGGCATTGCGTGGTGCCAACGGCAAGTTCGAAAGACGCTTCCGATTTATCGAACAGGCATTGCGCGACACCCACCGTCCCATGGAAGATTGCACCCTCGAAGAGTTGGACGCCTTGTGGGGCGAAGCCAAACGTCAGGAAAAGAATATGCCCAGCTGCGGTTGAGCAGTTGCCTAAGTGAGAAATAAGCACCATGAGCATTTCCCTTCGCGACCAGTTGCTCAAAGCAGGGCTGGTCAATCAGAAGCAGGCCAAGCAGGTCGGCAAAGAGAAACAGAAGCAGCAACGTCTGGCCCACAAAGGCCAGATCGAACTGGATGATTCGCAACAGCGGGCAGCTCAGGAAGCCATGGCCGAGAAGGTCAAACGTGACCAGGAGCTGAACCGTCAGCAGCAGGAGAAGGCCGAGGCCAAGGCCCGCGCCGCGCAGGTCAAGCAATTGATCGAAGTCTCGCGCCTGCCGAAGTTGACGACCGAGGACTACTACAACTTCGTCGATGACAAGAAGGTCAAGCGCCTCTGCGTCAACACCCTGATGCGCAACAAGCTCAGCAACGGTTCGCTGGCGATTGTGCACCATGCCGGCGGCTATGAAGTGATCCCGCGTGAGGCGGCCCTGAAGATCCAGGAGCGCGATCCGCAACGTATCGTGCAGCTCAATGTGAAGACCGAAGAAGTCGCAGCCGAAGACGATCCGTACGCGGCCTATCAGATCCCTGACGATCTGATGTGGTAAACCGTTAAAGGCTGCAACAACGACAAACCCCGCTCATGGCGGGGTTTGTCGTTTTCAATGCTGTCATTGCTTATGCGGATTGGAGCTCTCGTTGCTGTTCCAGTGTTTCCAGTTCGGCCTTGTAGCTGTGGGCGTCCGTCTCGGAGTGAAACATCCCCACCAGCATGTCTTGTTGATGCACGTCCCAGATCCGGATGCCGGCGGCTACGCCTTCGTGGGACATATGTGAATCGTCGCGTTCAGTTACTTTTACAGTCATCTGCTAGCTCCAATCTCTGTTATCTGCAGCAAGGCGTGTGCAGGGCTTCGTTATATGTTTGGTTAGCTGGCTAAGTAAACGACTGGATTTGGTAACAGACTTTTGCAGGATCGGAGAAAATCCCGCAGCCCGCGAACTGCGCGACATTTGGTCGCAGGGCTTGGAGTTTCATGACAAAAGCTTCATGTTCTAACCAGGGAAACTGCAGGCTAAATGCAAAACCTGTGGGAGCGAGCCTGCTCGCGAAGGCGGTATGACAGTCGATGAATCTGTTTGATGTGATGCCCTCTTCGCGAGCAGGCTAGCTCCCACAGGGTTCTGCGCCATGACCCCGTATTTCGAACAAAAAAAAACGCCCCGAACCAGTCGGGGCGTTTTTGTGTGCAGCGAAGCGGCGGGGTATTACTTACCCGACCAGCGCTTCAATACCAACGTGGCGTTGGTACCACCGAAGCCGAAGCTGTTGCTCATTACGGTGTTGATGGTGGCATCTTCGCGAGTCTTGGTCAGGATCGGCATGTCTGCCACTTCCGGGTCCAGTTCGTCGATGTTGGCGGAACCCGCCATGAAATTGCCTTCCATCATCAGCATGCAGTAGATCGCTTCGTGAACGCCGGCGGCGCCCAGGGAGTGACCCGACAGGCTCTTGGTGGAACTGATGGCCGGAGCCTTGTCGCCGAACACTTCACGCACACCCTTCATTTCCATGACGTCGCCGACCGGAGTCGAGGTGCCGTGGGTGTTCAGGTAGTCGATCGGAGCGTCAACGGTGGACATGGCCATCTGCATGCAGCGGATGGCGCCTTCGCCGCTAGGGGCGACCATGTCGTAACCGTCGGAGGTCGCACCGTAGCCAACGATTTCGGCGTAGATCTTCGCGCCGCGGGCCAGAGCGTGTTCCAGCTCTTCGACCACGACCATGCCGCCACCGCCGGCGATGACGAAACCGTCACGCTTGGCGTCATAGGCACGGGAGGCCTTTTCCGGGGTTTCGTTGTACTGGCTGGACAATGCGCCCATGGCGTCGAACAGGAACGACTGGCTCCAGTGTTCTTCTTCACCGCCGCCGGCGAACACGATGTCCTGCTTGCCCATCTGGATCTGTTCCATGGCGGTACCGATGCAGTGAGCACTGGTGGCACAGGCAGAAGCGATGGAGTAGTTCAGGCCCTTGATCTTGAACGGCGTGGCCAGGCAAGCGGAAACGGTGCTGCTCATGGTCCGCGTTACACGGTATGGGCCAACGCGCTTGACGCCTTTCTCGCGCAGGATGTCCAGCGCTTCCATCTGGTTCAGCGTGGAGGCACCACCGGAGCCGGCGATCAGGCCGGTACGCGGATTGGAGACTTGCTCATCGCTCAGACCGGAGTCGGCGATGGCGTCCTTCATGGCCAGGTAGGCGTAAGCCGCTGCATGGCCGACGAAGCGAAAGATCTTGCGGTCGATCAGCTCTTCGAGGGGAAGGTCAATGGAGCCGGAAACCTGGCTACGCAGACCCATTTCAGCATATTCCGGGTTGAACCGGATGCCAGGGCGGCTTGCACGCAGGTTAGCGGAGACGGTCTCTTTGTCATTGCCCAGGCACGAAACGATGCCCAGACCAGTGATAACGACGCGGCGCATGCGGATAACCCTTAGAAGTTGTCAGTGGAGGTGAAAACGCCGACCCGAAGGCCTTCGGCGGTGTAGATCTCGCGGCCGTCGACACTGACCGAACCATCGGCAATGGCCAGGTTCAGCTTGCCTTTGAGCACGCGCTTGATCTGAATGTTATACGTAACTTTACTGGCGGTCGGCAGGACCTGACCAAAGAACTTCACTTCGCCCGAACCCAGCGCGCGGCCGCGGCCCGGCAGACCTTGCCAGCCAAGGAAGAAGCCGACCAGTTGCCACATGGCGTCGAGGCCCAGGCAGCCTGGCATCACCGGGTCACCTTCGAAGTGACAGGCGAAGAACCACAGATCCGGAGTGATATCCAGCTCGGCGACCAATTCACCCTTGCCGTACTTGCCACCCGCTTCGCTGATATGGGTGATGCGATCCACCATCAGCATGTTCGGGGCGGGCAGTTGCGCGTTACCTGGGCCGAACAGCTCACCGCGACTGCAGCGCAGCAGGTCTTCCCGAGTAAAGGCGTTTTGTTTGGTCATGCGAGCTCCTCAATAGTCCCATGCGGCAGGTGGGGCAAATCTTCCCGGCCGGTCGAAGCATTCGCGCCTCGAGTCAGCAGCCTACTCATAGACTATTGCGTTGTGGTGAAAGTCACAGCGCCAAGGACACGAATGTACACTTGTGCACTGAAATTATTTTTCAAGCCCCTTTTCGGGCCTGTTCGGGTGCCTAAGACTGCCGCACTTTCGCTTTTCACGCCAGTCGCAGATGCTCGAAAGGCCAGCATTACTGCACCCATCGCTGCAGAATTTGCTGCAGATCAGTGCGTTTGAAGGGCTTGGCCAGGTAATCGTTCATTCCCGCCGATAAACAGGCTTCGCGGTCGCCCTGCAAGGCATTGGCGGTCAGGGCGATGATTGGCAAGCCAGCACAGCCGGGCAACTGGCGAATCTGCCGGGTCGCCTCGTAGCCATCGATGACAGGCAGTCGGCAATCCATCAGAATCGCTTCGAAAATCAGACTCTCGGCACTGCGCACCGCCTGCATTCCATCGGTCGCGACGCTGACAGTAAAGCCCAGGCTGCGCAACATTGCCTCGATTACCGTCTGATTGACCGGATTGTCCTCGACCAGCAGCACATTGCGCCCCTCGCCATCACCGCTGCCGGTGGGCGTACGTGGGGTCAGTGTCGGCAGCGTCTGTTTATTCTGTTTATGAAGTGCCAGCGGAATTTCCAGCGTGAACACCGAACCACGACCTTCTTCACTCTGGGCGCGCAAGGTGCCACCCATGCGTTCCGCCAGGGTGCGGGCGATGGGGAGCCCCAGCCCGGTGCCGCCATAGCGCCGTGAAATGGAACTGTCGGCCTGCTGGAAGGCATTGAACATCGACTCCAGGTTCTCGTTGGAAATACCGATCCCGCTGTCGCGCACCGTGCAGGTGAACCAGAGCAGTTCGTGATCCAGCGACTGCCATTGCGGCTCGATGGTGATGCGACCTTTCTCGGTGAACTTCAGCGCATTGCCGATCAGGTTGACCAGGATCTGGCGGATCCGCGTCGGGTCGCCCAGCACCTGCAACGCGCGCATGCTGTCGGGGATCAGCAGTGCCAGGTCCAGCCCGCGTTGTGCCGCGCCATACGAGAACGACTGGGCGCAACTGCCGATAAGGTCCGAGAGGTTGAACGCAATGTGCTCCAGTTCCAGTTCCGAGCGCTCGATGCGCGAGAAGTCGAGAATGTCGTTGATGACCTTGAGCAAATGTTCGGTGGACTCCGAAGCCAGCGCCGCGTATTCGACCTGTTCCTCGGTCATGTCGGTGGTTTCCAGCAGTTGCAACATGCCCAGCACGCCATTCATCGGGGTGCGCAGTTCGTGGCTCATCATCGCCAGGAAATCGGACTTGGCATTGTTGGCCTTTTCCGCCTCTTCGCGGGTCTGGATCAACTGGGCCATCGCCTGATGCTGTTCGCGGCTGGCTTGTTCGAGGCCGCTGGCGAGGTTGTTGATGTGCTGCGACAGCGCCCCGAGTTCGGTGTCATCGACGATCGGCAGCGGGGTTTTATAGTCGCCGTCCTGGATCGCCTTGACCGCGTTGCCGATGTCGCGGATCGGCTGCGACAGGCTACCGGCCAGGCGCCGGGCGATCAGAAAGGTAAACAGCAGGGCGAACAACGCCAGAATACCCGCCTTGAACAGGATTTCCTGCTGGCGCTGGCTGAAGGCATCGTTGGACAGGCCGACGATGACCCGGCCCAGATAATCCTCGGTGGGCGTGGCGGTGGGGGCTTTGCCGCCCTGGAAAAAATCATTGTGTAGCGCAATGCGTTGCAGCCGCACCGGGGCCTGGAAGACTTCGACCTGATGTGAGCGGGTGTGGGTTTCCGACGGTTGTTCGACGTACACCAGAATCCTGTTGGTGCTGTCCTGAACTTCCAGGAATCGCACGTTGGGCGTGGCCAGAGTGGCCTTGAGCAAGCTTTCGAGCACCTCGTTGTTGCCCGAAATCACCCCGTATTCGGTAGCTGGCGCCAGTTGGTTGGCGATCAGTTGACCGGTGTGGTTGAGTTCCTGGCGCAGGTCCTGGATTCGTACGAAGGTGAAAAAACTGATCAACAGCAACGTCAGCAACAGGGCAGGGCCGAGACTGATGATTTGCGTGCGGGTGCTGATATCCCAGCGACGATGGAAAGTCATGGGTGGCTTTCTCCTGCGGCCAACTGTGTTGCGACAGAGGCTTCATCTATCTGTTCAATACCTAATGAACGAGCCACTTGTGGATTACTCAAGACCTGGAAGCGCTGCGGGTAATGGGTGCGTGGCCAGCTGGCCGGTGGCTGCCCGAGCAGTTGGTCAAGAATCGCCAGCCAGTCGCCCTGATCGCTGTAGGTGCTGGCCAGGCTGCCGGCCTTGACGAAACCGGCATTAGGGCCGATCAGCGCCAGTTGCCGTGCGTAGCTGCTGAGCAACAGGTTTTTTGCGGTCTTAGGGTTGAACAGGTCGGGATCGTCGAGTCCCAGCAGCACGTCACTGTTTTTCAGCAAGGACTGCAATGGACGGCTGTCACTGGTGTTGTCCCAGCGCTCGGTGACGATTTCAAGGCCGAGCGGCAGGGCGGCCTGGCGCAGCTCCTTCAAGAGAAATTCACTGTGGCTGTCGTAGAGCACGCCGACCCGCTTGGCCTCAGGCAGCAGGGTCCGGATCAGGCGCAACTGACGATCCAGCGGCGGATCGCTCCACAGCAGGCTCAATTCCGGGGGCAGGGTAGCGCCCAGGCGTTGGCGGGCTTGCAGGCGACTGATGCGCAATACCAATGTCGCCGGGCCCTGGGTCTCCTGCAGGCGCCAGTCGAGGCTCGGCAGGTCCAGCAGAATCAAACGGGTGCTGGTGGGCAGTTTGCCCGGTGCCGGCAGACTGGCCAGTGGCTGGAAGCGCACGCTGTCGGCAGGGTGAAGCGCACTCAGGGCCTGGGCGAAGGATTGCACGCCGGGGCTGTCTTCGGCGGCGGTCAACAGAATGTCGGCGGCCCGAATCGGCAGGCTGCACAGCAGACCGGTAATTATCAGGCATAGCACGGCCAGCAGGTGGCCAAGGGTTGGCATCTTCCGTGACCGATAGCGCATCTTAGAACGCCAACTCCGCGCTGAAGTAAATCACCCGGCGCTCGTTGTAGTTGTTGTCGACGAAGGTGGTGGGCTGATTGTCCAGCCGTTGCTGGAGCACACCGGCCAGTTCCAGGTTGGCCTTGCCCAGTTCGATGCGTTTGGCGATCCGTGTGTCGACCCGCTCGAAGCGATAGCCGTTGAGCGCGTCGTTGCCATAGTAGAAGAGTGCGCTGTTCCAGCCATGGCCCCAGTCCCGCAGCCAGCCGGCGGAACCACTGTTGCGGGCGGTCAGTTGCGCATCCTGCGGATTGCTCGCCTCGGCGTCGACGTAGGCATAGGTCAGGCGCACGCGATCGGCGCTGCCCAGGCGCCAGTCAAGTTGGGTTTCGGTCCCCGAGAAGCGCGAGGTGTTCGAGTTGCTGGCGATGTACTGATTGTTGCGCAGCGGTTCGCTGATCATGCCGGTGATTTCGTCGTAGAACAGCTTCACATCGAGCGCCAGCCCCCACTCGGCGAAGTAACCGTTGTAGCCCAGTTCCCGGGAGCGCATGTGTTCCTGTTCGAGATCGCCGGGGCCGCGGGTCCTGACGAAGTAGCGGGCACTGGACTGGCCATAGGCGGCCGGTCGCAGGTTGGTCACTTGGTAACTCCAGTTGACGTTGTTCTCGAACATGTCCGGTGAACGGATGGCCTCCGAATACACCGCCCGCAAACCGTGGCGCGGGTTGATCAGGTAGTTGACCGCGACCCGCGGGGTCAGCGAACTGCCGATCAATCGGGTGTCCTCGAACATTGCACCGCCCTGCAGCAACCAGTGCTCCGTGGCGCGCCACTCCAGTTGGCCGAATGCCCGCCAGGTCGTGTCGTCGAGGGTGCCATTGAAGTAAGTCTCGGAACTTGCCCGGTCGTAACGATAGTTCAAGCCACTGACCAGTCGGAGACTGTCGGACAGGCTGAGGGTGTCCTGCAATTCGAGGTCGTAGCGCGACTCCCGGGCGCTTTGGTCGATGTCGCCGCACAGCGTTTGGCTGGCGCCATTGCGCCATTGCTCGAGCACCTGATTGGCCAGGGCTTGTTCCGCCGCCGTGCCGGGTGGTGCACCGGGGCCGGTGAAACGTTCGATGTTGCGCGCCAGGCGTTCGGTGTAGTTCGGGTTGAGCTGCCAGAGTTCGGTCAGCTGCGGGCTGAACGAGACCTCGGCATCACAGGCGCGCCAGGCCTGCTGGCGATCCCAGTGCTGCGCCGAGCCTTGAATATAGAGGCTGTGAGCGGGATTGATGTCCAGGTTCCAGCGCAGGGAGCCTGCGTAGTCCTTGGCGATGACGTCGGAATTGTTCCCCGCCGCGGTAATCCCGGAGAACACCGGGCGGTAGGTATACGGCCGCTGGTTGCTTCCGTCCTTGGCATTCAATTGCCAGTCGAGGCTCTGATTTTCATTGAGCGCCTGGCTGACAGCCAGGTTGAAACGGTTCAATCGCCGGCTGTCGCGGTAGTCGGCGCCATTGCGGTCCGAGTCGAAACCATCGTCTTCCTGGCCGGACAGTGACAAGCGCAGATCGCCGCCATCCCAGCCGGTGCCCTGGCTGGCGTAGAAGTCGTTGATGCCACGCTGGCCCCGGATGAGTTTTATCCGCGTGCCGTGGCTGTCGGCCGGGTTGCGCGTGATGATGTTGACCACTGCCATCAGCGCATTGGCGCCATAACTGACGGTGTTCGGGCCGCGGAAAACTTCGATGCGCTCGATGTCCTCCAGCGCTACCGGAATATCGCTCCAGTCCACCGTGGCCAGGCCAGCGCGGTACACCGAACGCCCGTCGATCAGCACTTGCATGCGCCGCGCTTCGCTGACACTGGTACCGTGGTAGTTCACCACCGCCTGATTGCCGCTGATGTTGCCGACCATCATCCCGGGGACCAGGCGCAGCAGTTCACTGATATCACGGGCGCCGCTGGCGTTGATCAATTCGCTGTCGAGTACCGTCATGCTTCCCGGTACGGCGGCCGGCGATTGCTTCAGACGCGTGGCCGTCAGCACTTGCGGTAGCGGCTCGCTGTCGAGGAACAGGTCGTCGGCCAATAATGGCGGGCTGAAAATCAGCGCCAGAACCAGCGGCGAGCGAGGTGAGGGGGGGCCAAACGACACGACACATCCTTGATGGCGAACAATTGGCGCGCATGTTAACCGAGCCGTTCGACTTTTCCAGTCACGATGGCGGCATTTTCCTTGAATTTATTGGTCTTCTTCCTACAAGTGTTGGTAATTGATGCGGGGGCTGGCCGCCACCGGGCTGCTCCGTATAATGCCGGCATCGCCACTGGTATGGATTAACGGATTGCATATGACTGTACAGCGCCCAATTGCGGTCCTGGGAGGCGGAAGTTTTGGTACCGCCGTGGCTAATCTGCTGGCCGAAAACGGGCATCAGGTCCGGCTGTGGATGCGTGACCCCGAGCAGGCCGAGGCCATTCGGGTCAATCGCGAGAACCCGCGTTACCTCAAAGGCATCAAGATCCTGCCGGCCGTGGAAGCCGTCACTGACCTGCTGGCCACCCTGGAAACCAGCGACCTGTGCTTCGTCGCGTTGCCGTCCAGCGCGTTGCGCTCGGTGCTGGCGCCGCACGCCGAACGGTTGAGCGGCAAGATGCTGGTGAGCCTGACCAAAGGCATCGAAGCCCACACCTTCAAACTGATGAGCGAGATCCTCGAAGAGATCGCGCCGCAAGCGCGCATCGGCGTGCTGTCCGGGCCGAACCTGGCCCGTGAAATCGCCGAGCACGCACTGACTGCCACAGTGGTCGCCAGCGAAGACGAAGACCTCTGCCAGCAGGTCCAGGCTGCGCTGCACGGTCGCACCTTTCGCGTCTACGCCAGCGCCGACCGCTTCGGCGTGGAGTTGGGCGGGGCGTTGAAAAACGTCTACGCGATCATCGCCGGCATGGCAGTGGCGCTGGGCATGGGCGAAAACACCAAGAGCATGTTGATCACCCGGGCGCTGGCGGAAATGACCCGCTTCGCGGTCAATCAGGGCGCCAACCCCATGACCTTCCTCGGTCTGGCGGGCGTGGGCGATTTGATCGTCACCTGTTCGTCGCCGAAAAGCCGTAACTACCAGGTCGGGTTCGCCCTCGGCCAGGGCTTGAGCCTGGAAGAAGCGGTGACACGCCTGGGCGAAGTCGCCGAAGGGGTCAATACTCTGAAAGTGCTCAAGGCCAAGGCCCAGGAGGTTGGCGTGTACATGCCGCTGGTCGCCGGGCTGCACGCGATTCTCTTCGAAGGGCGCACGCTGAACCAGGTGATTGAACTGTTGATGCGCGGCGAACCGAAAACCGACGTCGACTTCATCTCTACCAGCGGTTTCAACTGAATACTTATATCGACAGGGCAGGGAGCTGGACATGAACGATCCGAAAGTAGAAGCCAAGTACGAATCCATCCTGCTGCGAGTGCTGTGGATGATCGTCTTCTTGCTGGTCTGGCAAGTGGCGCAGTTCATCCTCGGGGCGGTGGTGCTGGTGCAGCTGATCTATCGTTTAATTTATGGCGCCCCGAGCGCCAGCCTGATGAACTTCGGCGACAGCCTGAGCCAGTTCCTGGCGCAGATCGGTCGTTTCGGCAGTTTCCACAGCGACCAGAAGCCCTGGCCGTTTGCCGACTGGCCGACGCCGCGTACGCCGGAAGGTGAAGCGCCGCACGTTGTGGCGCCAGCGCCGCATCCGGCTCGAGATGAGGAACCGAAATTATGAAACTCTGGGTATTGCGTCATGGTGAAGCCGAACCGCACGGCAAGGGTCCTGATTCCGAGCGGGCATTGACGGCCCACGGTCGCGAGGAGGTGCTGCGCACCGCCGCCGAACTGATGGATAAAAAGCTCACCGCTATTTATGCCAGCCCCTACCGGCGTGCGCAGGAGACCGCGCAATTAGTGCGTGACACGCTGGGTTTCGCGCCGGAAATCCGCACGGTCGAGTGGCTGACCCCCGACTACAGCCCACAAGTGGTCGCGGAGCAGCTGGTGTCCGTGGATCGTGCATTGCTGGTCAGCCATAACCCGCTGGTGGGCAATTTACTGGGCTACCTGCAGCACGGTCATGTACAAGACCCGGAACGGATTGCTACCGCCGGTCTCGCGGAGCTCGAGGGTGATTTGCCGCTGGCGGGCGCGATGAAGCTCAACGGCATCAAGCACCCGTAACCGCTTTGCTTTTGGGTTTTGCTTTTGGGCTTTGCTTTTGTAGGAGCGAGGCTTGCTCGCGAAGCTTTTAGCGTTCCCGAGGGCCCTTCGCGGGCAAGCCTCGCTCCTACAGGGTCGGCGGCGTTGCTGGTTTTTGTGTGAAATAGTCAACCAAGCAACTGCTTGGTTGACTACGCTTGCTCCAGAACAGAAACAAAGGAGCGAGTCGCATGTCAGCCGCTTTTCGTTTGCCGCTGGACGTCTTCTACGAGCGTGAAGCCCGTCATTCCCGCCAGCGCTTTCTGGTCCAGCCCATGGGCGGCGGACAAGTCGAGACCCTGAGTTGGGCCGACGTCGGGCATCAGGCCCGCTGCGCCGCGCATTGGCTACGCGCACAGGAATTGCCCCAGGGCAGCCACATCGCCCTGATCTCGAAAAACTGCGCCCACTGGATCATCGCCGACCTGGCGATCTGGATGGCCGGGCATGTTTCGGTGCCGCTGTACCCGAATCTCACGGCCGAATCCGTTGCGCAGGTACTGGAACATTCAGAGGCGACGTTGGCGTTCATTGGCAAACTCGATGACTGGCCAGGCATGTCCCGCGGGATCAATCCCGATCTGCCAACCATCAGCCTGCCATTGCACCCGCCCGGTATTTTCGATTTCAGCTGGGATGATCTGCAAGCGAGTTCGCCGATCCAGGACGATCCCAAGCCGTCCGCCGACCAGTTGGCGACCATCATCTACACCTCCGGCACCACCGGCCTGCCCAAGGGCGTGATGCACAGCTTCGGAAATCTGGGGTTTGCCACCAGCCATGGCACGCAATTGTTCGGTCTCAACGAGTCGGACCGGCTGCTGTCCTACCTGCCGCTGTGCCACGTCGCCGAGCGGATGTTCGTCGAACTGGCGTCGATCTATACCGGGCAAACCGTGTTCTTTGCCGAGAGTCTCGATACCTTCCTGACTGATTTGCGCCGTGCGCGGCCCACTGCACTGTTTGGCGTGCCGCGAATCTGGACCAAGTTCCAGATGGGCGTATACAACAAGATTGCGGCGAAACGGCTCGACTTCCTGCTCGGTTTGCCGTTCATCGGCAAGCGGGTCGGGCACAAAGTCCTTGCCGGGTTGGGCCTGGATGCGCTTCGCGTGGCCTTGTCCGGCGCCGCGCCCGTGCCGCAGACCTTGCTGTTGTGGTACCGCAAGTTGGGGCTGGATGTGCTGGAGGTGTATGGCATGACCGAGAGCTGCGGTTATTCGCACGTCTGCCGGCCGGGCGAGAACAAACCCGGCTGGATCGGCAAGCCCTGCCCCGGGGTGGAAGTGCGCATCGAGCCGTCCGGCGAAGTGCTGGTACGCAGCGGCGCAACCATGCTCGGGTATTTCAAAGAGCCGCAGAAAACCGCCGAAACCATCACCGAGGACGGTTTCCTGCGTACCGGTGACAAGGGCGAGCAAGACGCCGAAGGCAACCTGCGCCTGACCGGGCGCCTGAAGGAAATCTTCAAGACCAGCAAAGGCAAATACGTCGCCCCGGCACCGATCGAAAACCGGCTGGCGGTGCACTCGCGGATCGAGCAGGTGTGTGTGGTCGGCGATGGATTGAGCGGCCCGCTGGGGTTATGCGTGCTCTCGGCGGTCGGGCAACAGGACGCCGGCACAACGGCGCGCGCAAGCCTGCACTCGAGTCTGGAAAAGCTCCTGGAGGAGGTCAACGGCGTGCTCGACAAACATGAACGCTTGCATCGGCTGGTGGTGGTCAAGGACAGTTGGGCAGTGGAAAACGGCTTTTTGACGCCGACCCTGAAGATCAAACGCAACATGATCGAAGCGGCTTATGGTGCCCGGTTCGCAGAATGGAGCGAGCGCAGCGAGACGGTGCTGTGGCAGGATTGAGCCGCGAATAAAACCAATAAGGAAGATCTGCAATGAGTCTGTGGCGTACCACTCCCAACATCGAGCAGTTGAACGCGATCCAGAAAAACACCATCGGCGAAGTGCTGGATATCCGCTTCGAAGACTTCGATGAAGCGTCTTTGACCGCCAGCATGGTCATCGACCACCGCACTCACCAGCCTTACGGCCTGCTGCACGGTGGCGCCTCGGTGGTGCTGGCCGAATCCGTCGGTTCGATGGCCAGTTACCTGTGCATCGACACCAGCAGGTTTTATTGCGTGGGCCTGGAGATCAACGCCAACCATTTGCGTGGATTGCGCAGTGGACGGGTGACGGCGGTGGCCAAACCGATTCACATTGGCCGCACCACCCATGTCTGGGACATTCGGCTGACCAGCGACGAGGGCAAGGCCAGTTGCGTGTCGCGCTTGACCATGGCGGTGGTGCCGTTGGGTGAGAATCCGCCGGCGCGTTGATTGATGAAAGATCAAAAGGTCGCCGGCTTGGTATAGGAGCGACCGCAGGCTGCGATTTTTTGACTTTGCGACATTTCCTACCACCATTACTGACAGTTATGGTCATTGCTGTAGGACGTCCTCTTACGGACAATCAACGCCTGTCCTCGCTCATGGATTTGCCGGTATGTCGCAACAGATATTCTTCGCCCACGCCAATGGTTTTCCTTCAGGAACCTACGGCAAGTTGTTCGCGGCGCTGGCGCCCGAGTATCAGGTGACTCATCTGGAGCAGCACGCCCACGACCCGCGTTTCCCGGCGGACGACAACTGGCACAACCTGGTCGACGAGTTGATTCATCACCTCAAGCAACAACCGCAACCGGTGTGGGGTGTTGGCCACTCGTTCGGTGGCGTGCTGCACTTGCACGCAGCCCTGCGCTGCCCAGAGTTGTATCGCGGGGTGGTGATGCTTGATTCGCCGGTGCTGACCCGTGCCGATCAATGGGTCATCCGCGCCGCCAAGCGCTTCGGTTTCATCGACCGCTTGACCCCGGCCGGCCGCACCCTGGGTCGTCGGGAAGAGTTCGCCGATCTGGAAGCTGCGCGTCTGTATTTCGCTGGCAAAACCCTGTTTCGCAGTTTCGACCCGGAATGCTTCGACGCTTACCTGCAACACGGTTTGCAAAAGGTGGGCGACAAGCTGCGCCTGCGCTTCGACCCCGCCACGGAAATCAGTATCTACCGCGGCGTGCCCCACACCAGCCCTGGCCGTGCCAGGCAGCTGAAAGTACCGTTGGCGGTGGTTCGCGGGCACAAGAGCCGGGTGGTGATGCGGCATCACGCCAGTTCCGTCGCACGCTTGCCGCTGGGCGAGTCCCTGACCATGCCCGGCGGTCACATGTTTCCCCTCGAACGTCCCCAGGACACGGCCACGCTGCTGAAAAACCTGTTCAGCCGCTGGGAAGGTCGCCACCAGCAGGATTGCGCATGAGCCATGTCGTCGAAGAAGTTCGCCTGAGCCTGCCGCATATCGAATTGGCGGCGCATCTGTTCGGGCCCGAAGACGGTGTCCCGGTGATCGCCTTGCACGGCTGGCTGGACAACGCCAACAGCTTTGCCCGGTTGGCGCCGAAGCTAGACGGGTTGCGCATCGTCGCCCTGGACATGGCCGGGCATGGTCACTCCGGGCATCGGCCCGCGGGTGCCGGTTACGCGCTCTGGGACTATGCCCATGACGTGCTGCAAGTGGCTGAACAATTGGGCTGGAAACGCTTCGGGTTGCTGGGGCACTCGATGGGAGCGATTGTTTCACTGGTGCTGGCCGGGTCGCTGCCGGAGCGGGTGACCCATCTGGCCCTGATCGACGGCATCATTCCTCCTACAGACAAAGGCGAAAATGCCGCCGAGCGCATGGGCATGGCCCTGCAGGCGCAGCTGAATCTGCGGGAAAAACGCAAACCGGTCTACAGCACCCTCGACCGCGCCATCGAGGCACGGATGAAAGGTCTGGTGGCGGTCAGTCGCGAAGCGGCCGAGCTGTTGGCGCAAAGGGGCTTGATGCCGGTACCGGGGGGGTACACATGGCGTACCGATAACCGTCTTACATTGCCATCGCCGCTGCGTCTGACTACCGAACAGGCGATGGCCTTCGTCCAGCGGGTCAGCTGTCCTGCAACGCTGGTGGTTGCGGCTGACGGCATGCTGGCCAAACATCCGGAGTTGCTGGAGCGTCTACCCTTTAGCCGAGAACAGCTGCCTGGCGGCCATCATCTGCACCTGAATGACGAGCCCGGTGCCGACCTTGTCGCAGACTGTTTCAATCGGTTCTTCGCCGTTCCTTGACTTGCGCCGGGCAACTGTCGAGGCTGGGCGGGTTGAAATGGGAGACAACCATGATAGATCTCTACACCGCTGCGACCCCGAATGGCCACAAGGTCTCTATCGTGCTCGAGGAACTCGGCCTGCCCTACAGGGTGCACGCCTTGAGTTTCGACAAAAAGGAACAGAAATCCGAGGACTTCCTCAAGATCAATCCCAATGGCCGGATTCCGGCTATTGTCGACCGCGGCAACGGCGATTTTGCCGTGTTCGAATCCGGCGCCATCCTGGTTTATCTCGCCGAGCTGAGCGGCAAGCTGCTGCCACAGGATCCGAAGGGACGCTCGGTGGTCCTGCAGTGGCTGATGTTCCAGATGGGCGGGATCGGCCCGATGCAGGGTCAGGCCAACGTGTTTTTCCGTTATTTTCCGGAAAAGCTCCAGGGTGCCATCGACCGTTATCAGCATGAAACCCGGCGCCTCTACGAAGTGCTCGACACGCGCCTGCAAGCTGTAGAGTTTCTGGCGGGCGAGTACAGCATTGCCGATATTGCGACCTTTCCATGGGTTCGTGGCCATGAGTGGTCCGGTGTCGAGGTGGAGGGCTTGCCGGCCTTGCAGCGCTGGATGGCGACCATGGAGGCGCGCCCGGCAGTACAGCGTGGTCTGCTGGTGCCCGAGCGCCTCGATGATGCCAGCATTGTCAAAGGTGCCCAGGCCATGCTGATCCGATGAGCCTGACCATGCGTTCACTCAGTCTGCTGGCGCTTTGCTGTTTCAGTCCCCTGTCGTTTGCCGCCGATGTCCCGGGCAGTCAGGACCTGCCCATCGTGCCGCGTGTTACCGATGCGCAGATCGTCGACTATCGCCCATCGGCCGAGCTTGAGCGGATCTACCCGCTGGGTTCGATCCGCAAGATCAGCGGCCAGCTGCGCTTCGATGGGCAGGTCAGCGCCCGTGGCAATGCGACCTCGGTCACCTACGAGCTGCCACCGGAGCACTCGTCGCTTGACGCCTTCACCGCAGCCCGCGAAGCCCTGCAGAAGCAGGATGCCGAGTTGCTGTTCTGGTGCCAGGCCCGGGATTGCGGGGAGAGCAGCCTGTGGGCCAACGATGTCTTCGGCAACGCCAAGCTCTATGGTGCCGACGATAAGCAAGCGTATCTGCTGCTGCGTCTGGCGGCACCCCGGGACAACACCCTGGTGGCGCTTTACAGCATCACCCGTGGCAATCGCAAAGCCTATCTGCACGTCGAACAATTTGACGCCGCGGCACCGCTGGGCAATTTGCTGCCGACTTCCGCGACCTTGCTGCGCGAGCTCAAAAGCACCGGTGAGCTTGATTTCCCCAAACTGACCGGCGACCCTGACGAAACCTGGCTGCGTTTGATTTCCCGTGGGTTGAATCTGGATACCACGTTGCGGGTCAGTATTTCCGGGCCGAAGGCCGAAGCCTGGCGTCAGGCCCTGATCGAGCAGGGTGTGCGTACGGCCAGAATGGAAGCCGGCAGCGTCGACGGCGCCGGCTTGCACCTGAAGCTGTTGCGATAAGCTATACCCGGTGAACGCGTTCGCGCGTTCACCGACTTTTTTACTGGCTGACTTTTTTCGAGACTTGGATGATCAATAACGATCGGCTGTTGGTGCAGATCCTGCTCCTGGTGCTGTTTGGCGCGAGCTTCTGGGTGATGGCGCCATTCTGGTCCGCCTTGTTCTGGGGCGCGGTGCTGGCCTTCGCCAGCTGGCCGCTGATGCGTTTGCTGACCCGCTGGCTCAACGGTCGCGAATCCCTGGCGGCAGCGCTATTGACCATGGGTTGGATGGTGCTGGTGGCGGCACCGCTGGTGTGGCTGGGGTTCAACCTGGCGGACCATGTGCGCGATGCCACGGCGTTCATCAAGGATGTGCAGGTCGATGGTCTGCCTGAAGCACCGACCTGGTTGGGGAGTATTCCCTTTGTGGGCGAGCGGCTGGTAGTGATCTGGAACAGCATCGATCAGCAGGGCGCGGCCATGATGCTGGCGATCAAGCCCTATCTGGGCCAGGTCGGTAACTGGTTGTTGGCGCGCAGCGCGCAGATCGGCGGCGGCATTCTCGAACTGACGTTGAGCATCGTCTTCGTGTTCTTTTTCTACCGGGACGGGCCGCGGTTGGCGGCGTTTGTTCATGGGCTGCTGCAACGGCTGATCGGTGATCGCGCCGGCTATTACATCGAGCTGGTGGCGGGAACGGTACAACGGGTGGTGAACGGGGTGATCGGGACGGCGGCCGCTCAGGCGGTGCTGGCCTTGATCGGCTTCCTGATTGCCGGTGTGCCAGGGGCGCTGGTGCTGGGGATCGTCACGTTTTTGTTGAGCCTGATTCCGATGGGGCCGCCGCTGGTGTGGATTCCGGCCACCGCCTGGCTGGCCTGGAAGGGTGACTACGGGATGGCGGTGTTCCTCGGGATCTGGGGCATGTTCATCATCAGTGGGGTCGACAACGTGCTCAAGCCTTACCTGATCAGTCGGGGCGGGAACTTGCCCCTGGTGATCGTGTTGCTTGGGGTGTTTGGCGGGCTGATCGCATTTGGGTTCATTGGTTTGTTTATCGGGCCGACCTTGTTGGCCGTGGCTTACAGCTTGCTGACTGACTGGAGCAAGAGCCAGGCTCGGGCCGAGGACCGCCGGCCTTGAGTGGATGTAACAGGCCGATGGTCCTCAGGCACTAGACTTCGATGGGCACCGATAACCTGGGGCTACCGAGCGCATGGGTCTTCGAATCAAAGAACCGCAACTCAACCCCCGTCCCGTCAAACACCTTGGCGTAATGCCGCTTCTGATGCTGGATGAACGCCTTGCTGCGCGGATATATCGAGATCGCCAGCACCTTCGGTTGCGCCTGGCGCAAGGCGTGTATGAGGTGGCTGTCCTGTTCCCCCAGGGCGTGACCAAAGATGCACAACCCGTCGCCATGCCCCAGTAACTGGTCATAGCAGAACGATAGGTAATCCGAACTTCGGATGGTTTTCAGCTTGTCCTGAGCCGGGCCTTCATTGACGAATAGCGGCACGTCATCAAGTGTCTTGATCGTGTTGTTGATGGCGAAACTGCCGAGCAACGTGCCCTCGGTCGACATCAGTTTGCGTGCCGTCCCGTCCTGGTTACGCACCAGGTGCAGGCCACCGTGCAGGTACAGCAGGCGGGTTTTATCGGTCGCCGTGGCGCTGAGGTCGAAGCGCGGTTCTGCCCCTTGGAACAAGTCGCTGATTGCATCCGGCTGGTGCTGGATCGCCCAGTAGTTGAGCAAATCGTAGTTGGTGGTGAACACCGTCCGGTAGCCGCCCAGTTCCTGATTGATGGTCGCCAGGGTCGACGCCTCGACCAACCGCCACGGGATGTGCACCGCGTGAACGGTGTTGATCAGTGCTTCCTTGATCGCGTAGTAGCGATTGCGCGGGGCGGCGGAGCTGACGGCGAGGGCCTTGTTGACCCGGCTGGTGGTTTTCAGCGCGCTGAGGACCTGTTCGAAGCTGCGCGTCTGCATGGCATCGAACACACTCAGCTCGGACTGGCTCAGAGGTTTTTCTTCGACGGTGCGGGCGTTTTCGAACAGCGAGTCATAGCCGAAGTCATCCCACACCGCGCGGCTGGCGCCGTTACCCAACAGCAGGCCACTGTACGAGGCGGTGGCGCGCAAGGCGTTCCAGTCTTCAAGTTGTGCATCGACATCCTGGAAATCGGTCATTGCGTTCGGCGTCTCAAAGCTAAAGGTCTGATGGGCGGCGACTTTATCACGACCGAGACTTGAGCCAGATCAAGATACTGCGTGAGCGATGGGTCGATCCTGTGGGTACCCGCTGGATCGGCCCTCCGATTCGGCCCCAGCCAGGAGATTCGCTCATGAGCAGCACGTTTTTCATCCCCGCCGTGAACATCATGGGCATCGACTGCCTCGACGAAGCCATGGCCGCCATCGGCAAGTACGGCTTTCGCAAGGCCTTGATCGTTACCGACACCGGGTTGGCCAAGGCCGGTGTGGCGAAGATGATTGCCGAGAAGCTGGCGATGCAGGACATCGACTCGGTGATCTTCGATGGCGCCAGGCCGAACCCGAACACCGCCAACGTCGCCAGTGGCCTGGGTCTGCTCAAGGAAAGCCGTTGTGATTTCGTGGTCTCCCTGGGTGGCGGTTCGCCCCATGACTGCGCCAAAGGCATCGCCTTGTGCGCCACCAACGGCGGGCAGATCGGTGATTATGAAGGCGTCGATCGATCGACCAAGCCGCAGCTGCCGCTGATCGCCATCAACACCACCGCCGGCACGGCCAGCGAAATGACCCGCTTCTGCATCATCACCGACGAATCCCGGCACGTGAAAATGGCCATCGTCGACCGTAACGTCACGCCGCTGCTGTCGGTGAACGATCCGGCGCTGATGGTCGGCATGCCCAAAAGCCTGACCGCGGCCACAGGCATGGATGCGTTGACCCATGCGATCGAAGCCTATGTCTCCACCGCCGCCAACCCGATCACCGATGCCTGCGCCCTCAAGGCCGTCACCTTGATCAGCAACAACCTGCGCCTGGCCGTACGCGACGGCAGTGACATGGCTGCACGGGAAAACATGGCCTATGCGCAGTTTCTCGCCGGCATGGCGTTCAATAACGCTTCGCTGGGCTATGTCCACGCCATGGCTCATCAGTTGGGCGGGTTCTACGACTTGCCCCATGGCGTATGCAACGCCGTGCTGCTGCCCCACGTCCAAAACTTCAACGCACAGGTGTGCGCCGATCGCCTGAGCGATGTTGCGGTCGCAATGGGCGCCGACATTCATGGATTCAGCCCGGAAAAGGGTGCCCAGGCCGCCATTGCAGCGATCCGCAGCCTGGCCAGGGATGTCGAAATACCCGCCGGTCTGCGTGAACTCGGTGCCAAGCTCAACGACATCCCGATGCTCGCCACCAATGCCTTGAAAGACGCCTGTGGCCTGACCAATCCACGGGTAGCGAATCAGCGGCAGATCGAGGAGATTTTCCGCAGCGCCTTCTAAATGGAGTTACGTCTGGGCGCGAGCATCACGCAGAGCATTGCGCCCAAGGCCAGCACCGTGCACAACAGCGATAACGGCCATGCTTGCTGGTTTGCGATCAGGCTGGCGATACCACTGATGGCAGCCGCCATCAGCTGGTGAATGAAACCGCTCAACGCCATTGCATAGGCACCGCCGACCGGCGAGCCGGCACTGGCGAGGGACAGGCTGATCGGGTAATTCAACGACTGGCCAAACACAGCAACGCAATATGGCAGCCAGAACAGCAAGGTCACCGAAGTGCCCGCAATACTCCCCAGTAACATCGATGCGCCGCCAGCCAGCACCAGCCCTACGCCAGCAGACATCAACCAACGTTGACCGGTACGAAGCACGAATCGATTGACCGCCAACGCCCCCAGGAAATACGCCACGCTGATGGGCCAGCCCAACAGTCCGTATTCCACGGCCGACCAGTTGAACGGTCCTTGCAGAATCAGGGGCGCGGCCGTATTGAATGCGATAATCACTCCGTATCCGAGACTGCCAGCGAGGGCCGGCAACAGAAAGGCTCGCTCACCCAGAATGCGCCAGTAGCTCGGCCACGCGGACAATCGAACATTATCCTCGAGCAGTACCGGGAACGTGACCCGCACTACAACCCCTGCCATCATCAGGCTGGCACCACCCAACAGGTAGAAGATTGCCGACCAGCCCAGCGCTACCTGGACGATTGATCCCAGGTATTGGCCGATCCCCAATGCCACCACGAAGGAAATCGAAAGCCAGGACAACCCTTTAGCCAGCAGGTCACCGCGGAAACCGTCGCGAATCAGCACCCGCGCCATCACCGAAATCCCGCTGGCGCCAATCCCCTGAACCAGTCGCAACACCAGGAACGACTCAAGCGACTGGCCGAGCGGCAGCGCCAGATTGCCAACGCCATAGATGCCAAGTGCGGCGAGCAGCACCGGTTTTCGGCCAATACGCTGGCCCAGGCTGCCCCAGAACAGCATCGGCAGCGCCATGCCAATCAGATACACCGCCAGTCCCCACGAAAGCTGCGAGGCGTCGGTGGAGAAATTTCGAGCCATCTCCGGCAGCGCCGGCAGGTAAATGCTCATGCCCAACTGTGCGAGGAAAACCGAGCAGCAGGTGACAAGGAGGAGGGTGCTGCTCTTCATGAAGTCTTCTCTTCTTTTCAGTGGCCGACACCTGCGCAGGGGAACCTGACGGCTGCACTGTTCGGCGTTTTTCCAGACTGTACGAAATGTGCGGCGGGCGTTGAATCAGCTGTTTCCGTCACGGCTGAGTGTTACGAGAGATTTATGTGTAGGACAACGGCTTGTGATGGCGTGGGCTAAAACCGGGCTATATTGCCGCCTCAGTCGAACCGAAGTCATCGAGCCCTCCATGCTGCAAAAAAGCCTGATCCGCCGCCTCGACCTGATCACTCTCCAGCTGTTTGTCGCCGTCCACGAAGAAGGCACGTTGACCCGTGCCGCGACGCGCGAGGCGATTGCGGTGTCGGCGGCCAGCAAGCGCTTGATGGAGCTGGAGGAGGCGCTGGGCATCAGCCTGTTCGTGCGCCAGGCCAAAGGCATGACCCTGACGCCGGCCGGCGAAACCCTGTTGCACCATGCGCGACAGATGCTGTTCAACGTCGAGAAAATGGGGCTTGAGCTGGGCGAACACAGCCACGGCATTCGCGGTTATGTGCGGATGCTCGCCAACCTGTCGGCGATCATCCAGTTTCTGCCGGAAGACCTGCGGGACTTTTCCGAACGCCATCCCCAGGTCAAGACCGACCTTGAGGAACGCCCCAGCGCCGGGGTGATCCAGGGAGTGCTCGATGGCGTGGCCGACCTCGGGATCTGCTCCAGTGACAGCGACGTCAAAGGCCTGCACAGCGTGCTGTATCGACAGGACAAGCTGGTGGTGCTGATGCTGCCGGACCATCCGTTGGCGAGCCGCTCTGCCTTGGCTTTTGCCGACACGCTGGACAGCGATTACGTCGGCCTGCACGCCGCCAGTTCGATCAACATGCGCACCCACGCCGCGGCGCGCAAGGCCGGCAAGGTGCTGCGGCTGCGGATTCATGTGCCGGGTTTTGACGCCATGTGCCGGATGGTCCAGGCCAACATGGGCATCGGTATTCTGCCGCAAAAGGCCTATGAACTGTTTGGCCGGGCGTTGGGTTTGCATGCGGTGCCGTTGACGGATGACTGGTCGGATCGGGCGTTGATCATCGTCGTCCGGGATGAAGCGGGATTGTCGCCGGTGAGTCGGATGTTGTTTGAGCATTTGCGCGGGCAGGCCTGATCATTCTCGATTGGATGGGCGGGCCTCTTCGCGAGCAGGCTCGCTCCCACAGTTGATGTTCGGTGTTCACAAATCCCTTGTGGGAGCGAGCCTGCTCGCGAAGGCGGACTTGAGGTCGCGATAATCTCCATGAGCATTCGCGTTTCGCGAACGCCCGTTGCCAATTGAGGGTTGGATTCATCGCCCCTGGGTCCTCTAGCCTTGGCTCATATCCAAGAACAACAAGAGGTACCCCGCGATGACTGCCCCCCTGAGTGCAATCAAGGTGATCGAGATCGGCACGCTGATTGCCGCACCGTTCGCCGCCCGCATGCTCGCCGAGTTCGGCGCCGAGGTGATCAAGATCGAAGCCATGGGCCAGGGCGATCCCCTGCGCAAATGGCGCAAGTTGCATGAAGGCACCTCGTTGTGGTGGTACCTGCAATCGCGCAACAAGAAGTCCTTGGCGCTGAATCTGAAATCCCCCGAAGGCATCGAACTGGTCAAGCAGCTGGCGACCAGCGCCGACGTGTTGATCGAAAACCTGCGGCCCGGCGCCCTGGAAAAACTCGGCCTGGGCTGGGATGTACTCCATGCCCTGAATCCCAACCTGACCCTGGTGCGGATTTCCGGTTATGGCCAGACTGGCCCATATCGCGATCGTCCGGGGTTTGGCGCCATCGGCGAAGCCATGGGCGGGATTCGCTACACCACCGGCACCCCCGGTTCGCCGCCGGCCCGGGTCGGTGTCAGCCTGGGTGATTCCCTGGCGTCGCTGCACGCGGTGATCGGTGCGTTGATGTCGTTGCTGCGAGTCAAGACTGGGCAGGGCGGCGGCCAGGTGGTCGATGTCTCCCTGGCCGAAAGCGTGTTCAACGTCATGGAAAGCCTGGTGCCGGAATACGACATGCTCGGCCACATTCGTGAGCGCAGTGGCGGCGCCTTGCCGGGCATCGCACCCTCCAACACTTACCTCACGGCCGATGGCGCCTACGTGGTGATCGCCGGCAACAGCGACCCGATTTACAAGCGCCTGATGCAAGTCGTCGGTCGCAATGACCTGGCCGAAGCGCCGGAGTTCGCCCATAACGACGGTCGTGCCGCCAAAAGCAACCTGCTCGACGCGGCCATCACCCACTGGACCAGCAGCTTGCCGATCGACGAAGTCCTGTCGGCGCTGGAAGCCGCTGAAGTTCCCGCCGGGCGCATCTACTCGGTGGCCGACATCGTCGCCGATCCGCATTACCAGGCACGGGACATGCTGCTCAGTGCGGAGCTGCCTGGCGGCACCCGCGTGAAGATGCCGGGGATCGTGCCGAAAATGTCCGAAACCCCCGGCGGTGTGAACTGGTCCGGACCGAGTCTGGGTCAGCACACCGACGGCATTCTCGCGGGACTCGGCCTGACGGCGTCGGATATTGAACGGCTGAAAACTGAAGGGGTGGTGCAATGATCACTGATTTTTCCCAGACCCTGATCGTTCAGGAAGTCTCCCCGCGTGACGGCCTGCAGATCGAGCCGACCTGGGTCGACACCGTCGACAAGATTGCGCTGATCAATCAGCTGTCTCTGGCCGGTTTCAGCCGCATCGAAGCGGGCTCGTTCGTCTCGCCCAAGGCGATTCCGGCGTTGCGCGACGGTGAGCTGGTGTTCAAGGGTATCGCCCGGCAACCAGGGGTGATCTACGTCGCGTTGATCCCCAACCTGAAAGGCGCGCAACGGGCGCTGGCGACCGGGGCCGACGAGCTGAACCTGGTGATGTCCGCCAGTCAGACCCACAACCTGGCCAACATGCGCATGTGTTGCGAAGCCTCACTTGCCGCGTTCGGCGAGATCGTGCAATTCGTGGGCGGCACGCAGGTGCGGCTCAATGGCAGTATCGCCACCACCTTTGGTTGCCCGTTTGAAGGCAAGATCGATGAGGACCGCGTCCTGCAGATCGTCGAGGCTTATCAGGAACTCGGCATCCAGGGCATTACCCTGGCCGACACCACCGGCATGGCCAATCCGCGGCAGGTCGATCGATTGGTGCGACGCGTATTGCAACGGGTTTCGCCAGCGGACCTGACCCTGCATTTCCACAACACCCGCGGCCTTGGTTTGTGCAACGTACTGTCTGCCTACGAGGCCGGTGCCCGACGCTTCGACGCCGCCCTCGGCGGGCTCGGCGGTTGCCCGTTTGCACCGGGGGCCTCGGGCAATATCTGCACCGAAGATCTGGTCAACCTGTGCGATGAAATCGGCATTCATACCGGCATTGATCTGCCGCTGTTGCTGAAGTTGTCTCGAGGATTGCCGGCACTGCTGGGCCACGAAGTGCCCGGTCAGCTGGCCAAGGCCGGACGCAATTGCGATTTGCACCCGACCCCGTCCTGACCCCTTCACGACCCCCCCCTGTAGGAGCGAGGCTTACCCGCGAAGGCGGCCTGCCATTCAACATCGCAAGCGCCTGACACACCGCTTCGCGGGCAAGCGTCGCTCCTACAAAAAAACGCCATTACGAACATTTCAACCAGACAACAAAAACAATCGGACACCCAAGGGAAGTCCGCCTGGAGACCCACCATGAGCCTTAATGTACTGGATGCGGGCGCGAGCCCGGCCGTTGACCATGACGAAGAAAAAGCCCTGGTCAGCAAGGTCGCCTGGCGCCTGATGCCACTGATCATGGTCTGCTACCTGTTCGCTTTTTTCGACCGCATCAACATCAGCTTCGCCAAGTTCCAGCTGCAGACCGACCTGAGCCTGAGCGATACCGCCTATGGCCTCGGTGCCGGATTATTCGTGGTCGGCTACGTGATCTTCGAAGTGCCGAGCAACATGATGCTGTACAAGGTCGGCGCCCGCCGCTGGATCGCCCGGATCATGATGTCCTGGGGCCTGGCCACCGCGGCCATGGTCTTCGTCAACGCCGAATGGCAGTTCTATGCGCTGCGCTTCGTGATCGGTGCGATGGAGGCCGGTTTCGCCCCAGGCGTGCTGTATTACCTGACGCTTTGGTTCCCGCAGCATTATCGCGGGCGGATCACTTCGATGCTGTTTCTGTCATCGGCGTTTGCCGGCCTGGTCGGCGCACCGTTCTCCGGGCTGGTGCTGCAACACCTCGACGGCTTCATGGACATGCGCGGCTGGCACTGGCTGTTTCTGCTCGGTGGCGTGCCTTGCATCGGCCTGGGTTTGTTGGTGCTGACGTTGCTCAAGGACCGCATCGAGGATGCACATTGGCTGACGCCGTCGGAGAAGACTTTGCTGGCCAGCCGCATCGCGCACCATGAACCACACAAGAGTGGCGGCTCATTGCTCGCCGCGCTGCGGATCCCGGGTTTCCTGACCCTGGGGCTGATCTACTTCCTGATTCAGATAGCGTCCTACGGCTTGAATTTCTGGGCGCCGCAACTGATCCGTAGCGCCGGCACCGAGAGCCCGGTAATGATCGGTTTGCTGACCGCCATCCCTTACATCTGCGGCGCCATCAGCATGGTGGTGATCGGGCGGTTGTCCGACTCTACGGGCGAGCGCCGTAAGTTTGTCGCCGGTCTGGTAGCGGTGGGCGCGGTAGGATTCTTCTGCGCCGGGATCTTCGCCAACCACACGACCTTCCTGATTGTCGCGCTGGGCTTGCTCGGTGCCGGGATCATCGCGTCCATCCCGAGCTTCTGGACCCTGCCGCCGAAACTGCTGGCCGGTGCCGGTGCCGGGGCTGCCGGCGGGATCGCGGTGATCAACACCCTCGGCCAGTTCGGTGGCATCGTCAGCCCGGTCATGGTCGGACGGATCAAGGATCTGACCGGCAGCACCACCCCGGCGTTGTACGTGATCGGCGTCTGCGCACTGATCGCTGTGGCGCTGCTGTTGTGGGGGTTGCCGCAGAAGCTGCGCACGCTCGACAAGTACTGACAACAAGAGCTTGAAAGATCGCAGGCTACGCCAACTTCTAAAGGGACCACGCATCCCTGCAGGAGCTGGCGCAGGCTGCGATCTTTTAACCTTCAAGAGGTCGCAATCACCGCCTTGGCCGGCGAAGTGCTGAACTGAATCAACGCCACCCCGGTTATCAACAACACAGCCCCAACCACCCGCGGCATGCTCATCTGCCGCTCCACCAACCCAAACCACCCGAAGTGATCCAGCGCCAGCGACGCCACCACTTGCCCCGCCAACGCCAAGGCTATAAACCCCGACGCCCCGAGCTTCGGCACCAGCATCAACGCCAGCGCAACAAAGCACACCCCAAACGCGCCACCCGTCCACATCCACAGCGGTGCCTGGCTGATGAACGCCAGCGACGGCAACGGCAAGCGCAACGCCAACATGATCGGCAACAACACCACGATACTCACCAGCAACGACGCCAGCGTCGCCCACAACGGATGACCCAGGCCGCGCGTGAGGTTAGCGTTGATCGCGCTCTGGAAGGGCACCACCGCCCCGGCAATAAACGCCAGCACAAACAGGCCGGCCCACTGCAACGTACTCATGATCATTTCTCCAACAGGTTTTGCTGGACTCTAGAGTATTCGTCGCGCAGATTTAAATTCCAAATTCTTATCAAGAACATGCATCAGATGAATGATCTTCGGCGCATCGACTTCAACTTGCTGGTGATCCTCGACGCCTTGCTCAGCGAGCAACACGTGACCCGCGCAGCCGAGCGCCTGCACTTGAGTCAGCCTGCGGTCAGTCATGCCCTGGCGCGGTTGCGCGATCTGCTTGGCGATCCGCTGCTGGTGCGGGCAGGCGCCAGCCTCGTCCCCACTCCGCGAGCCCTCGAATTGATGGCGCCCCTGGCCGAAGCCCTGGCCCAGGTGCACTTGCTGCTGGCGCCGAACACCTTCGATCCGGCCACCGCCAAGCGCACGCGGCAGCGGCACCCCGGAAATCGAACGGGCCCTGACAGCCCTGCGCGAACGCCGTCGCGTGGCGATCAGCCTGCCGCACTGGAGCGTCGCCCCGGAATTGATCAGCGGTACGGACTTGATCCTCACCGTCGCTTCCCGAGGTTTACGCGATATCGATGAGCAGTCGCTGATCGTCGTTGCCCCACCGTTTAACATTCCGTCGTTTACCTTTGTGCTGGTGTGGCACAAGCGTCGGGGAGGGGATCAGGCATTGAATTGGTTGAATGGGCAGATTGAGTGCTTGAGTGGAGTGGCTGCGGTGTGAGATCAACGAATGAAGTTCTTGGACAATCAGCCAGTCGCCCCCCGGGGGACCTGATATAGACTTGCGCCCATTCACCCGGTAGTACAAAAGGATTTCCAATGACCCCATCGCTGCTAATGGCCGTTCTCGCCTCGGGCTTTATTTATGGCATCACGCCGGGACCGGGGGTATTGGCGGTGTTCGGCATCGGTGCGGCGCATGGTCGGCGGGCGGGGGCGGGGTTTCTCTGCGGGCATTTGCTGGGGGACGTGGTCTGGTGCAGTACCGCGTTGATCGCGATTGTCGGTGCGCGGGAAATCGGCAGTACCGCGTTTGATGTGCTGGGCGTGCTCAGCGGGCTTTACCTGTTCTGGCTCGGTCTGCGCGCGGTTCGCGCTCGTCGCAGCAGTGTCGAAGCGCCTCAGGGCCCGGCGCGTCAGCCGTTCTGGCACGGTATTCTGTTTGGCCTGACCAATCCGAAGGCTTATCCGGTGGCGGTCGCGACGTTCACCGCGCTGCTCTCCAGCCGCGCCGAGCTGCTGCATTGGTCAATGTTGCCCTGGTTGATCGTCCTGAGCTTCGTCGGTGGCCTCATGGCCTACGCTATCCTCATTGGTATCGTTGGTGCACAGCAGGTGCGCAGCTTGTACCAGCGGCATGAGCTGGCAATCACCCGGTTGTGCGGGGTAATGTTCATCGGTTTTGCCATCAATGCCCTGGTGCATGCGTTGCCAGGGCTGCTGCCGAACAAGGCATGAGGCTGATTGCACGGAAGCGTCAGCGGTATTGATCGGTCAGGGATGGTTTTTTATTGCTGCATTGTCCGGAAACGCCCACCGCACCATGGCAACCAGAAATTCCGCGCCCCAGGCGAGCTACATCGATCTCTTGCTGGACGCCGTCTGTGCGGTCGATAAACAAGGTCGCTTCGTATTTGTCAGCGCTGCCTGCGAACGCATTTTCGGCTACACCCCCGACGAATTGATCGGCCAGCCGATGATCGATCTGGTGCATCCCGCCGATCGGCAGCGCACCCTTGATGCCGCTCGGGAAATCATGGGTGGCGAGCCCAAGCTCAATTTCGAGAATCGCTACCTGCGCAAGGATGGCCGGGTGGTGCACATCCTCTGGTCGGCCCGCTGGTCGGAGCTCGATCAATTGCGCATTGCGGTGGCCCGTGACATCACCGAGCGCAAGCAGGCCGAGTCCCGACAAGCGGCGCTGTACGCGATATCCGAAGCCGCCCACGCCGCGGAAGACCTGCTGGCACTGTTCCAACGCATCCATTTGATCATCGGCGAATGGCTGCCAGCACTGAATTTCTCCGTGGCGCTGTATGACGAACATTGCGGGCAACTGGATTTTCCTTATCACGTCGATGACCACGAGTTGCAACCCGAACAGCCCGGAACGATGACCGGCCGGCTATGCGCCGAGGTCATTCGCAGTGGCCAGCCGATCCTGCTGACCTCGGACCTGGATAATGTGCCGCAAGGGTTTGAGGAACTGATCGCCAAGCAGCATTCGCCCTGCTGGCTGGGCGTACCGTTGAGTTCACAAAACGGCACGATTGGTGCGCTGATCGTCAAAAGCGTGCCTGGCGGCGAGCGCTACACCGAGCAAGACAAGGAACTGCTGCAATATGTTTGCGCCCAAGTCGCGACGGCGATCGAGCGCAAGCAATTGCATGCCCGACTGGAGCGCATGGCCCGGTATGACCAACTGACCCAGTTGCCCAATCGCGAGTTGCTGCGTGAGCGACTCAAGGCTTCATTGACCGAGGCCCGAGCGGACGGCGGCCTGATGGCATTGCTGTACGTCGACCTCGACCGCTTCAAGGAGGTCAACGACACCCACGGCCATGCGGTGGGCGACATGCTGCTGCAGGCGGTTGCCAATCGGCTCACGCACTGCGTGCGCGAAACCGACACGGTGGCACGCATCGGCGGTGATGAGTTTGTGGTGTTGCTGCACAGCATCCACGCTTCGGATGATGCCGACAGCGTGGCGGAAAAAATCCGACAGGTCCTGTCCCAGCCTTTGCGCCTGGACGGCCACAGCGTGAACATCCAGCCTAGCATCGGCGTTGCGCACTACCCCGAACATGGCACCGAAGAAAGTCAGTTGTTCAGGCATGCCGATGAAGCGATGTACAGCGCCAAACGCCAGCAGCACTTGCTACCCGGTGCCTGAAAATCGCCACCGTTCGTCGCGGCGATCCCATGTTTTCTAAACCTTTGCGCTGTTCGAAATTCTGATTCTATGCGGGCTTGTGCTCGTCGCGATCATTACCAAGAGGTAGAGAATCATGCCTAACTCAAGAAACTCGAACTCGGGAAATTTCGCCAACGATCGAACGAAGGCGTCTGAAGCCGGTCGCAAAGGTGGGAAAACTACCACTACGACTGTCGATAAAGACCCTGCGAAACCCGATATGGGCCGCAAAGGCGGTCAGAAATCCAAATAGTTGGTGAGGTAGTTTTGATTGAGAGGCGGGGGCGAAAGCTCCCGCTTGAATTTTTTTCAGAAGGAGGGCGCGACCATGAGCCGGATGGCCACCCGATTACGCTATGCCAGTTTTGCCACGTTACTTGGCCTGTGTGCCAGCAGTGCCTTTGCCCAGTCCCCCGCCGAATTCATCAACGATGCCTCGGCCAAAGGCATGGCCGATATCGAAGCCAGTCGCCTGGCGCACCAGAAATCCGAGTCCAAAGAGGTCAAGGACTACACCATCGTCGTCATCAACGACCGTACGACGGCCAACCAGCACTTGGCGAAAATCGCCAAGCAACTGGATCTGCCAGTGGCCCCGCGCGAAGAGGTGGTCGACAAGGCCAAAGCCTTGATGCCGGAAGTCAAGGATGACGCGAGCTTCGACCAGGCCTACGCGGCCAGTCAGGTGAAAACCACCCAGGAAGCCATCGAGCAACTGCAGCAGGCGGCGCAGACGACCGACGTGCCGCAGATCAAGGCTTTTGCCGAAGAAACCCTGCCCAAACTGCAAAACCATCTGCAGATGGCCAGGGCGCTGCAAGCCAGTCGTTAGCGGTTAGCAGTGTTAAACCCGGCAGTGTTAAAAATAAGCGGCGCGCGACTCAGGTCGCGCGCCGTTTTTTTTGCCCTCAGCACTCGTTCCATTTCTGTTTGTGCTTGCCCTTGGAGACGAGGCCTTCGAGTTGGAACACTTCATTTTCGCCCATGGCCCGATAGTGTTTGCGCAAGGCTTCCAGTTGCTTGAGATCCAGCAATTCGAGCCCCAGCATCGCGTTCCGTGCGTCCTTGTTGACCCGCAGCAACTCATCGATCTTCAGGTGCAGGATGTCGGTATCGCGGTTTTGCGTGTTCTGGATCAGGAACACCATGAGGAAGGTGATGATGGTCGTCGAGGTGTTGATAATCAGTTGCCAGGTATCGTTGTAATCGAAAATCGGCCCACTCAGACCCCACAGACCAATCAGAACCAACGCGCTCATGAACGTCTTCGGGCTACCGGACCACAGAGCGAGTTTCTGCGAGATTTTTGCGAATTTCATTGCCGTGTTCCTTATAGGGATGCGCCTGAATTTGTGACAGCGCGGACACGCTGAAAATTCTGCTTACATTTTTCCGTTCGGCAAAATCGGCTGTTCCGAGTAGCAGCGCGTATTGCCTGCGATGCAATCCGGCGCAACCAACTCGCTAATGCGTAGGTCACTACCTGGAATGCCCCACACTCTGGAGAACACCATGAACCTCGTCCGTACGCTTTGCCTTTGCTGCAGCCTGCTCGCGTTGCAAGGCTGTTTCGACAATTCGGATAATGAAACCAAGGACAATACGGATGGCACCAAGTCATCGGTGCAGATGCAGGAGAAGGGGGATAAGTAGAGGTTGCGGGGTAGGGCAGAGCGGGTCGACCGAGGTATCGTAGCGGCTTGCCCATGACCATGCACCGACAGGAGAACGCAATGAGTTGGTCCGCCAGACAATACGTCGCTTTTGAAGATGAACGCACGCGCCCGGCTCGCGACCTGTTGGCGGCGATTCCCGGCACGGACGTGCGTTCGGCCATCGACATCGGTTGCGGCCCCGGCAACTCGACTGAGTTGCTGGTGCAACGCTTCGCCAGTGCCTCGGTACGGGGACTGGACAGTTCATCCGATATGATCGACGCCGCCCGCAAGCGTTTACCGCAGGTGCAATTCGATACGGCTGACATTGATACCTGGAACGATACCGGCCCTTTCGATGTGATCTTCGCCAACGCAGTGTTGCAGTGGCTGCCTGATCACGCGACCTTGTTGCCCGCACTGGCAAGCAAGCTGGCGTCTGGTGGCAGCCTGGCTATCCAGATGCCGGACAACCTCGACGAACCCTCGCATCGCTTGATGCGCGAGGTTGCCGCCAACGGCCCGTGGGCTGCAAAACTGGCGGGAGCTGCCGGGCAGCGAACCGAAATGGAAAGTGCCAGCGGCTATTACTCGATGCTGCGATCTCGCTGCTCACGAGTTGATGTGTGGCGTACCACTTACCATCACCCGCTGGCGGGCGGCGCTTCCGGCGTGGTCGAGTGGTTCAAGGGCAGCGGTTTGCGGCCGTTTCTCGATCCCCTGGATGAGACAGAGCGGGCGCAGTATCTCAAACAATACCAGGCCGCCATCGGGCAGGCTTATCCGGCATTGGAAGATGGCTCGGTACTGCTGCCGTTCCCGCGTCTATTCATCGTCGCAACCCGCTGACACCGCCCCCTGTAGGAGGGAGGCTTGCCCGCGAAGGACGTTAACGATAACGCGTTCCTTCTGAATGAACGCGTTGCCCTTGAGATCTTCGTCGGAACGCCGCCCGGAGCAAGCTCGCTCCTACAAAGGCCATCACGAACCCTCAGAAACTCAGCCTGAGCATCGTCCGCCAGAAGTTTTTAACAGGCGATGCCCGGTGCCTGTCCCAATTGCGCTGCCACCATTCATCCTCGTTTTTCACCTGGGTCTCGATGTCGCTCCCTGTCGTGGCCGCGCCATGCTGCCGGAACAGCATGGGGAACGCGCAATGCTGCTTGATGCGTTTCTTGAAAATCACATCAACGGGCGTGCCGCTGTAGGGCGTGTCCACCAGCAACTGGCAACCTTCACGCGAGAGGATGTAGGCGTGCAGTGCCACCACGCGTCCTCGGGCAATGAACGGGAACCAGGTCAGCCAGGTGCGGCCCATGCTGTAGCCCAGATGCAGGACCTGAAACCGGCGGGTCAGAATGAACCTGTTGATCCAGCGGATAGGCGCAACCTTCAACTCATACGGTGCTACGTCGTCTTCAAAGATCAAAACCCTGTCCAGTCCACGCTCCAGGGCAAGCCTTGCCAGCTCCTGATGCGACTCATAACAGCCGCGAACAGGGTCAGGATTCTTTTCCACGACGTGAAAAGTCACCGGGTTTTTGATCAGGCTTTGCACTGATTGCCGGAACAACTCCCTTCGATCCGAGCGATCCCTGAGGGATATGCAATAAACGTCATCCACCGCAAATTCAATTTTTTCGCTTACTGCCGTAGTCCTTTTTGACACCAACCAACTCCCAAAAAATGTGCCGAAAAGCCTTGGCTAGAGGGCTTTTCTATTTCTAAGAGTCAAATTATGTCAAAACTGATACACCCTCACCAAAGGAACTTGTTACCAGAGGCGACACGGCACAGCAGCCGGGTTTATCCAGTAGTGGACGATGGCTTGGTGCTGCTGCCGTTCCCGCGGTTGTTTACGGTCGCGATTCGCTCATGCAAAAAAGGACAGGTGACACTACAGGTCACCTGTTCTTTTTATTGGTGTGTTATCGCATTAATCGTTGCTTGATCTCGTCAAGACGGTTCCGCATCCATACGTCGCGCCACGACATCCAGAACATCGCAACCATCGCGCAAGGGTATGCAGCAAAGCAGGGCGAAATCACTGAGAATCACCGAATCAGTGGAGATGTCGCCGCGCATCGCGAGGTTTTCCAGGACCTGTGTCACCGCACCAATTCTGTAACGGGCGGTGCTGAGCAGTGAGTGCAGCGGTTGGGTAGTGTTCACATATAGCGAGGGAAGGTCGTCGGCGTTGCTGAATTTCCAGCTCATCGCCTTCAGGCGAATCGATGTCTACCCCCCACAATTGCAAACACAGGCGAGCGCCGCAAGCCCAGTCCGATGGCATCACGCCCCAGAATGCCGGCTTGCAGGGACTTACTGAGGCAAGAAAAACGCTAACAGAAGACCGATCTTATGCGAAAACGATAATTTTCGTAGCTGTGAAAATGTTAATGCTGGATAAAATTTGATACTAAATCCGCGATTTGCGAAAAAAACGTTACCAGGCTTCAGGGTAGGCGCCTACTTGCCGAAGCATTCACTCATCGGCCAGCGGAAAATGGACGAGGGGACGAACGAAATTAAGGGCGATTTATTCTTAAGAAATGAGCTCAATCCCACCAAATTCCAGACACAAAAAAACCGGCCATCAAGGCCGGTTTTTTCTTTACCTGCATCCCCCGTCAAAAAACGACGTGAGACTGAAATTCGATTGGAGCGGGTGAAGGGAATCGAACCCTCGTTATCAGCTTGGGAAGCTGGAGTAATGCCATTATACGACACCCGCTCAGAGCGGCTGACTTTGTACCAGATGTGCGCATGGATTTGAAGTTTTTCTTTGTACGTATTGCATTTAGCACTGGAAATCAAAACCAGGAACCGCGTAACGGTCGTTCGCGGGCAAGCCTCGCTCCTACAGGGATACGTTCAACGTTGTAGGGCGAAGCTCGCTCGCGATGACTCTGTTTCAGATAGCCAGTGCATGGTGGTCCTGGACGTAGTGGTAACGCGGTCGGCTTGCCTGTGGCGCCGGTTTCAGGAAGCCCAGCAGTGCGTTGCGGCTATCCCGGCAGGCAGCTTTGTGCTCCATGTCGAGAAAGTGGCCGGTGGCCTGCAGGGTGCTGAAGGTGGCGTCCTGCACATGGTCGGCGAACAACCGGGCGCCCTCGGCGGCGGTGTACTCGTCCCATTCGCCGTTCATGAACAGCACCGGCACGTTGATTTTCTGCGCAGCCTTGAAGAAGCACTGGCGATCGCTGTGCAGCAGGTCGCTGATGTGGAAGTGCATCTGCCCGTATTCATGATCGGCCAGGCTGCTGACGTGACGATAGTTGAAGCGCTTGAACAGGGTCGGCAGGTGTTTGCCGATGGTGCTGTTCACCAGGTTGCCGACGCGGTCGCCGTCCCGGCTGCCGAGGTAATCGACGCCGCGCTCGAGGTAGTCGAGCATGTGCGAGTTGATCTCCGGGGAGAACGAGCTGATCACGGCTTTTTCGATACGCCGTGGCTGCTGGGCCAGGGCCACCAGGGTTGCGGCGCCACCCCAGGAAAACGACAGCACGTGTTCGGCGGCGAAGTGGTCGATCAGCTCCAGCAGGATCTGCCCTTCGACTTCCTTGGTCAGCAATTTCTCATGCAGGTTGTGGGCTTTTGACTTGCCCGCGTAGGGCTGGTCGTAGCAGACCACATTGAATTGCGGGTGAAGGTTTTTCACGGTTTGTGCAAACGACGCAGTCGTGGCCATCGAGCCGTTGACCAGGATAATGGTCTTCTCTGCGGCGTCTGCGCGATAGAACTCCGTGTAAACCCGGTACTGACCCTGTATATCCAGCACAGCGATTTCTGGCCTCATGTCATAAGACTCCAAGCAAGCGGGTATGCGCGCAAATCAGATTGCACGAGCTTTGTGACAGGTAGGCATGCGCCTGGAATTTGGAGCCCATGTCGATCCAAAACAGTCCGGTCGACGGGTATTGTTATTGGCGGGCAGTCTGCCGGGGGACAGCGGAACCTGAGGGTTCTCGACCAGCAAAAAGTTTCTTAGAAGTATGTTGTGACTCGTCGGTCACATTTCGGCCGACGTCCTGATTCAAGCAGGGGTCACGTCCTCGCGCAAGTATCTTTCGTGAATTGTTCGACAACTTCTGCTGAGCGGTCGCCTGCTTAGATCATTTGGATCTCTTCGGTGCACAATGCGCGGTACTCGCCCGGTTTTAGCGCACTGTCGAGCAGCAGCGGCCCCATGCTTTCGCGGTGCAGGCGCAACACTTTGTTGTCGAAGTGGCCGAACATGCGCTTCACCTGGTGATAACGGCCTTCGACGATGCTCAACCGTGCCGATTTCGGCCCGAGCACCACCAGTTCGGCGGGTTGGGTGGTGAGGTCTTCGAAAGCGAAGTAAAGGCCCCTGGTGAATGTGAGCGCGTACTCGGGACCAATGGCCTGCTCGGTCTCGACGTAATAGACCTTGGGCAGTTTGGTCTGCGGTTGGGTCAGGCGTCGCGACCAGCTGCCGTCGTTGGTGATCAGCATCAGACCGGTGGTGTTGTAATCCAGGCGACCGGCGATGTGCAGCTCGTGCTTGTCCGGTTCATGGATCAGGTCGAGTACGGTCGGGTGTTGTGGATCGCGGGTGGCGCTGACGCAGCCGGCTGGCTTGTGCAGCATGAAGTAGCGAGCGGGTTTGCCGACTTGCAATACTTGCTCATCGACCTCGACGCGGCTGAACTCCGAGACCTCGGCGTGAGTGTCGCTGATGATTTTTCCGTCGATCCTGACGCGCTTTTCCACCAGCAACAGGCGCACTTGCTGACGGTTGAAGCGGGGCAGGTTGCTGAGGAAACGGTCAACGCGCATGACTGGAGATCGGTGTGAAAAGGGTCGCGCATCTTACGTGATTGGCCGCGCGGTTGCTTACAACTGCACCTCGACCTGAGCGCAGCGTGGGCACAGGCAGGACTTGTCGCGCAGTTCAGGCGGCAGCGCTTCGAGCACCGCCGGGTCGATGCTGACGCCGTAGCACCAGCAGGCCCGATCGGCGGTTCGAGGGTCGGCCAGGGTGCAGTCGTTGGAGGCGCCGCAGGCCGGGCAGAATTCTGGCTTGTTCATGTAGGACTATGCATAACTGGAGTGAGGCATTTCCACGCAGGTGCGGTTACGACCGGAATGCTTGGCACGATACATCGCTTGATCGGCCCGCGACAGTAGCGTGTGCAAGGTGTCATCCGCTTGCAGGGTGGTCAGGCCAATGCTCACCGTCAGGCGCAGTTGCTTATCGTTATAGGCATAACGCTGTTCTTCGACATGCCGGCGGATCTTCTCGGCGATCATCTTGCCGGTGTGACCGTCGGTGTCCTTGAGCAACACGATGAATTCTTCACCGCCCCAGCGGCAGACGATGTCGGAGTGCCGCAGGCAACTCTCCAGGTCCCGTGCGAAGCCGATCAGCACCTGATCGCCGGCCAGATGGCCGTAGGTGTCGTTCAAGGCCTTGAAGTGGTCCAGATCCAGCAACAGCGCGGTCATTGGCCTGGGCTCGCGCCGGGCTTCGTGCATGGCTTGCGCGGCCAGCAGGTCGAAGCCGCGACGGTTTGGCAGTTCAGTCAGGCTGTCGAGGGTTGCCTGAGTCTGGATTTTGCCCTGATAGCGCTTGATCACCCGGTTGAGCAGGGCCAGCACGGTTAGGGTGACGATCAGGCAGATCAGCAGGTTGAGGTACAGCGACTGGCGAATCTCGTTGAGGGCGCCATCTTCGCGTTTGTCGACGAACAAATACCAGTTCAGCTCCGGAATAAAGCGCACGTTGAGGAAATGGCCCTGGCCCTGGACGGAGTATTCGTAACTGCCGCTGTGGGGTTTGGGCAGTTGGCTGACCAGGCTTTTCATGCTGTCGAGTTCGCCGAGGGTCTGCCCGACCCGTGCGCCTTGGGGGCCGCCTTCGGCGCCGGTAAGCACCAGGCGCCCGAAGGTGTCGACGAAATACACGCTGCGCTGGTAGCGCTGCTGGTACTTGTCGATCAGCTTGATCACCGCATCGACCGTCAGGCCGACACCCGCCGCGCCGATGAAGCGGTTGTTGTAGTCGTAGACCTTGTAGTTGATGAAGAAGGTCAGGTTGTCCTTGTTGGCAAGGTCCGGGTCGACGTTGATCTCGTAGGGGGCGGCCATGTCGCGTACGCGGAAATACCAGGCGTCGCGGGGCTCATCGACCTTGACCTGCTTGAGCACACCTTTGGCGTGGTAGTAGGTCAGTGTGCCGTTGGAGACGAAAAACGCGGTGTAGGCGCCGTAGTGGGTCATGACCTCGTCGAGGTAGCGAGTCATCTGCCCGGGGTCGTTTTCGCCGTTGACCACCCAGTCCCGCATGAAGGTGTCGCGGGACATCATCGAGGAAATCAGGATCGGTCTGACCAGGTCTTTCTGGATTTCCGAATAGACCGTGTCCGACGTCAGCGGCAATTCGGTATTGACGATGCTGTCGCGGATCGACGCCCGCGAGGCGTAGTAGCTGAGGAAGGAAGTGGCCAGGAATCCTGCGCCCAGCAATGCAATCAGCGTGAGCACCAACGAACGTTGCGAATACAGCGGCGAGCGAAGCGGCATGACGATTCCGTTGCAGTAATCCGATGGCAAGTATTCTAGTGGCACTTTGGGGAAATAACTGCGGGATTTGTGGGGTGAATCGGCACGGATCAGGGACGATGGCGCCTGGACCGACGCCTTCGTCGGAACGCCGCCCGGAGCAAGCCCGCTCCCACAAGGTCCGCGCAATACCTGTGGGAGCGGCGGTGCGGCGATCCGACTTGCTCGCGAATCGGGAGATCAACGCCGATCTTTCAGATAAGCCCTCCACCCGCCCAGGTGACTGATATCCACCGCCTCCTCCAACCCATACGCCTCGCAGATAAAACCGCTCTCCCAACGCCCGTCCGCCAGTTGCACCTTGCCCAGTCCCAGCGGTGCCGGAATCCCGGTCAGGAACGAACCCAACTCACTGCTCGGCAATTCCCAGACTTCCACTGCGATTGCGACACCACCTTCCTTCACTCGAACCATGCCGGGGCGCAGTGGTGGACCGCCGGCCAGCGCGTAAAGCTGATAGTCGGGAGAGCTCTGAGTGGCTTCAACCAACCGAGCCCCGCGCCGCTTCAATTGCCAGTTCAACGCCAATCCATCCAGATGCGCACCACACACCACCAACCGCGCACGATCATTGCGCGCGACAGTCGTCGGTGCAGGGATCGCCAAACCTTGCTGACGCTGCAGCGTATCCGCCACCCCCAACAAATACTGATCGGTAAATGCCCGGCCAAACAACGTCACGCCCCACGGCAGGCCATTGCCCATAAAGCCGCTGGGCACGGCGACGGCGGCGTAATCGAGCAGGTTCATGAAGTTGGTGTAGTAGCCCAGTTCCGAGTTGCGCACTACCGGTTCGGCCGCCAGTTCCGCCAGTGTCACCGGGCGGCCGAGGGTGGGGGTGAGCACGCAATCGAGTCCTTCCAGCGCCTGGTCGCACTGCGCCTTCAAGGCTTGCAGGCGATACTGGGCACGGAAGGTTTGCACGCCGCTCACTGCGGGCGCCTTGGCCAGTACCGCGCGAATCACCGGCAGCACGGCTTCGGGGTTTTGCTCCATCAACTTGCCGGCCACGCTGTAGCGCTCGGCCACCCACGGCCCTTCGTAGAGCAGGCGTGCCGCTTCCAGGAATGGCGATAAATCCAGCTCCACGGCATCACCGCCCAACGCCTTGAGCTGATCGATGGCATCGCTGAACAACAGCGGTCCCTCAGGGCAACCGAAGAACTCCAGGTCCTGTGTACGCGGCACGCCGAAACGGAAGGCCCGCGGTGTGCCGAACGCCGAGCCGTCATTCCACAGCGGGTTTGTGCGGCTGTATTCATCCCGCGGGTCGAGGTGGGCGGTGAGCGCCAGCAACTGACTGGCTTCCCGGGCAGTGGCGGTAAAGGTCGTGACGCAATCGAGCGTGCGGCAGGCCGGCACCACGCCCGCCGTGGAGATCAACCCCTTGGTGGCTTTCAGCCCGACCAGATTATTCAAGGCCGCCGGTACTCGCCCGGAACCTGCCGTATCGGTGCCCAGGGAAAAACTCGCCACCCCAAGCGCCACCGCCAGCGAAGAACCGGCGCTGGAACCGCCCGACGGATATTCCGGCAACACGCTGTTGGGACATGCGCCATAAGGCGAGCGACTGCCGTTGAGGCCAGTGGCGAACTGATCGAGGTTGGTCTTGCCCAGCGGAATCGCCCCCAGCGCCAGCAGCTGCTCGACGATGGTCGCCGAACGCTGCGGCACATAAGCAAACGCCGGGCACGCCGCCGTGGTCGCAATGCCCGCCAGGTCGATGTTGTCCTTGATCGCGAACGGCACGCCGTACAATGGCAGGTCGTCGAGATCGCGACCGTCGAGAGCCGCGAGGTACGGTTCCAGTTCTTCAACACTGAGCAGGTGGATGAACAGGTGGTAGTCCGGGTTAAGCGCCGCGGCTTTTTCGCGCAGGCTCAGCAGCAATTGACGGGGCGTGATGTTGCCCACGCGATAAGCGTTGCGCAGGGCATCGAGTTGCAGATTGATGTTCATGGGTTTAATCCTTTTAAAAATGGGTTCACTCGAGTTCCAGCACCACGATGCGCTGTCCGGCGCGCACCGCCGACCCCGGCTGCACGCGAATCTCGCGCACCACGCCGGCCACGGGGGCGAGCAGGGGGATTTCCATCTTCATCGATTCCAGAATCACCAGTACATCACCGGCGGCGACCCGGCTGCCGGCCTCCACCTGGACCTGCCAGAGGTTGCCGGCGATGTGGCTGTCGACGCTCTGTTGACCGCTGGCCAGCGGTGCGTCTTCGGTGGCTTCCGGCGCCGCTTCTTCGCTGTCGAAATGCGCCTGGCCGCTGGCGTTCCAACGCTCGCGTTCGGCGTTGAACGCGCCCTGTTGCTGGTCGCGAAACGCGGCAATGGTCTCGGCTTCTTTGGTCAGGAACGCCTGGTAATCGGCCAGATTCAACTGGCTGTGCTCGATGTTCAGATCGAAACGCCCGAGGGGGAAATCCCGTCGAATGCGCAGCAGCTCATCGGCGCTGACCGGGTAGAAGCGGATCTGATCGAAGAAACGCAGCAGCCAGGGTTTGCCATCGAACGCCGCGACCTCACGGTAACGGTTCCACATCTGCAAGGTACGCCCGACGAACTGATAACCGCCGGGGCCTTCCATGCCGTACACGCACATGTAGGCGCCGCCGATGCCCACCGAGTTTTCCGCGGTCCAGGTTCGGGCCGGGTTGTACTTGGTGGTCACCAGGCGATGCCGCGGGTCGAGCGGGGTGGCGACCGGCGCGCCGAGGTAGACGTCGCCCAGGCCCATCACCAGGTAGCTGGCGTCGAATACCGTGCGCTGCACTTCGTCGAGGTTCGGCAGGTCGTTGATGCGACGGATGAACTCCAGATTGCTCGGGCACCATGGAGCGTCCTTGCGCACGGTGGTCATGTATTTCTCGATCGCCAGCTGACAGGCCGGATCGTCCCAGGACAGCGGCAGGTGGACGATGCGCGAGGGCACTTGCAGGTCCCGGGCGGCGCACACGGCATCCCATTCACCGGCGACGATGCCGAGCAGGTCGGCCAGTGGCAGTTGTTCCGGCTGGTAGTGCACTTGCAGCGAGCGGATGCCCGGGGTCAGGTCGATGACGCCGTGGAGGTGTTTGCTTTCCAGGGCTTGCATGAGGGCGTGGGCGCGGAAGCGCAGGACGAGGTCCAACTCGGGGGCTCCGATTTCCAGCAGCAGGTGCGTATCGCCTGACAGTCTCGCTACCAGCCGCGTAACGTCCTGACCAATATCCAACATCACCGGCGACACAAACCCCTGTGGGAGCGAGCTTGCTCGCGATAGCTTTGTGTCAGTCACATCAATGCTGGATGTGCCGCCGTCATCGCGAGCAAGCTCGCTCCCACAGTGATTCCATTTCAAGGCCAAGTGGCGGGCGGTCCTGAGATTGACGGGGAAAAATTGCAACTTGTCCCCGGCCTTGAGTTGCCCCAGCTGCCAGAGATCCGCCTCGATCACCGTCACCGGGCACACGAACCCTCCCAGGCTCGGGCCGTCGGGGCCGAGGATTACCGGCATGTCCCCGGTGAAATCCACCGCGCCAATGGCATACGGGTTGTCATGGATATTCGACGGATGCAGTCCCGCCTCACCGCCGTCGGCCCGCACCCATTCCGGCTTCGGTCCTATCAGTCGTACGCCGGTGCGGCTGGAGTTGAAATGCACTTCCCATTGGGTGGCGAAGAAGGTGCCGATGTAGTTTTCGGTAAAGTATTCCGGTGCGCCGTGAGGGCCGTAGATCACGCGGATGTGTCGCACGGCAGGCAACTCGGCGAGCTGTTCTTCAGGCAGTTGCAGGCCGGTATGGCGATCGCCCAACGCCGGGACATGCAACACATCCCCGGCTCGCAACGCTCGGCCACCATGGCCACCGAACTGCCCCAGGGTGAAGGTGCTTTTACTGCCCAGATAATCCGGCACTTGCAGACCGCCGCGCAGGCACAGATAGCTGCGAGCACCAGCGCCGGCAATCGTGCCGAGGCTCAGGGTGGCGCCCGCCGGAACCAGCAGCGCCGTGTTCATCGCTACGATTTCACCGTTCAACGTCAGTGGAATCACCGCCCCGGTCACCGCCACCACCGCATCGCAATTGAAACGCAGCAAGGGGCCGCTCATGGTGATTTCCAGCGCCGCCGCACCTTCGTCATTACCCAGCAAAAGGTTGCCCAGGCGCAACGCGCGACTGTCCATCGGACCCGATGGCGGCACGCCCACCGCCCAGTAACCGAGGCGGCCGGGATAATCCTGGACGCTGGTCTGGGTGCCGGCGCTGAGCACTTCGAAGGTGTTGGCCTGATAGACCAGACCTTCGAGGCAGCGGGTCCATGGCTGACCACTGGCAAAAGGCGCATCGAGCAGAATCTGCCGCAGGTAATCACGATTGGTTTCCACCCCGTAGAGCAAGCTGTCGGCCAATGCCTGGTGCAGGTCGGCGCGGGCCTGTTCGCGGGTCGGCGCCCAGCTGATGACCTTGGCGATCATCGGATCGAAGTACGGCGGGATCTCGCAACCGGCTTCGACCCAGGTGTCGATCCGCAGATGCTTGCCATCGGCGGCGGGAAAATTCACGGCCGTGAGCAGGCCGGGGCTCGGTTGAAAATCCCGTCCCGGATCCTCGGCATAGAGCCGCGCCTGAATCGCATGACCGTCGGCTTTCAATCCTTGGCTCAACTCACTTAACGGCGGTAGATCACCGGCCGCCAGTTGCACCATCCAGCGCACCAGATCCACGCCCCACACTTGCTCGGTGACTCCGTGCTCCACTTGCAAGCGGGTGTTCACTTCCAGAAAGTAAAAGCGCTGGTCTTCACTGTCGAAGACGAATTCCACGGTCCCGGCGCTGCGATACTTCACCGCTTTCGCCAGTTTGATCGCCGCCGCGCAAAGCGCTTCGTCCATGCCCTCGGGCAAGTTCGGTGCCGGGGTTTCTTCGAGGACTTTCTGGTTGCGACGCTGCACCGAACAATCGCGCACGCCAAGGGCAATGACGTCGCCCTGGCCATCGCCGAACACTTGGACTTCCAGGTGCCGGGCGCGCTGGATGTACTTCTCGATGAACACCCCGGCGTCGCTGAAATTGTTCTGGCCGAGGCGCTTGACCGCTTCGAAGGATTCGCTCAATTCGGCTGCGCTGCGGCACACACGCATGCCGATGCCGCCACCACCGGCGGTGCTCTTGAGCATCACCGGGTAGCCGACCTGTTCCCCCGCGATCAAGGCGGCGTCGAGGCTGTCGAGCAGTTCGCTGCCTTCGAGCATCGGCACGCCGTGTTGCCTGGCCAGAGCTCGGGCGGTGTGCTTCAGGCCAAAGACCCGCAGCTGTTCCGGGGTCGGGCCGATGAAGGCGATGTCGGCGGCTTCGCAGGCTTCGGCGAACGCGGCGTTTTCCGAGAGGAAGCCATAGCCGGGATGAATCGCCGTGGCGCCGGTGGCTTTGGCGATGGCGAGAATCTTGACGACCATCAGATAGGTGCTGGTGGCGGCGCCGTCACCCAGGCTGTGGGCTTCATCGGCCTGCAGGATATGCAGGCTGGCGGCATCGGCTTCGGAGTAGACGGCGACACCCTGGACCTGCAACTCACCCAAGGTGCGCAGGATGCGGCAGGCAATGGCGCCGCGGTTGGCAATCAGGACTTTTTCGAACATGGCATAACCCCCGGAGGCGATAACGCATCAGCCTCGACCTGGGATGCGGGCCGTCCCGCAGTTTTTCGATGAGCGCCGGGGTCGTCCCCGGCGGCAGAATCACTTTTCTTCAGAACACCGCGGACCCCTTGTGGGAGCGAGCTTGCTCGCGATTGCGGTGTGTCAGTCGACGCCAATGTTGAATGTGCTGACGTCATCGCGAGCAAGCTCGCTCCCACAGGGTCTAGTGGTGTCTGGATGATTTGAGGCATTGGCTTGAACGGGCCTGGCACAGGGCAAACAACCAGCGGCGCAAACGAGCAAATTTCAGTTCCATACCAACACCTCCGCCGGCGTAGGGTTGTAGGCATTGCACGGATTATTCAATTGCGGGCAGTTGGAGATCAGCACGATCACGTCCATCTCGGCCCGCAGGTCGACGTACTTGCCCGGCGCCGAGATGCCATCTTCAAAGGTCAGCCCGCCATCAGCGGTGACCGGTACGTTCATGAAGAAATTGATGTTGGGGCCGATGTCGCCCTTGCCCAGTCGCCCATCGTGGACGCAGGCGCGTAGATAGTTGTCGCGGCAGCTGTGCATGTAGCGTTTCTCCAGCGCATAACGCACGGTGTTGCTCTCCTGGGCGCAGGCGCCGCCGAGGGTGTCGTGACGGCCGCAGGTGTCGGCGACGATGGTCAGCATCGGTTGGCCGAGGTTGGAATAGAGCACGCTGCCGGTGCTCAGGTAGACGCTGTTCTGCCGGCGCAAGGTGCGCTGCACGTCATAACGTTCCCTTGGGTTGGCGACGCTGTAGAACAGGGTGTCGACCGCCTGGTTGCCTTCCAGGTCGAGGATGCGCAGGGTCTGGCCGGCCTTGACCTCCATCAGCCAGGGTTCGCCAGCCGGGATGGTGGCTCGGTAGACGGCATTTTCAGGCCGCTGGTGAGTGGTAGCGATAGCAAGTGACATGGCAGCGATCCTCAGGCGAACAGGCGGTCGGTGTTGATGAAGCCGCGCTCGTTTTCCGGGCGCGAGGTGCGGCAGTGTTCGGCGACGCTGGCGTCGGCGTTCATCCAGCTGAGCTTCAGGGGTTTGGGGGCGTATTCCAGCGAAGGGTCCATTGGATGTTGCAGCGCGGTGAGCACCACCAGCGTGTCCATTGGCGCATACAACTCGATGTAATCGCCGGCTTTGGAGTTGCCTTCGACGAAGTGGAAACTTCCGGCCTCATCGACGTTCACCCGGCTGAACAGGTTGAGCGTCATCAACAGATCGGACAGGCCCAGCCCCCACTTGCCCAGCTCCACCAGCAGGTTGTCGGTGCCGTTGCGGAAGAAGCCGTTGCGCAGTTCCTGATAGCGGCCCTGGCCGTATTTTTGCGCGACCTCTTCAGCGCAGAGCACACCGCCGAGGCTGTCGCTCCAGCCGCAGGTGTCCGCAGTGATGGCAGCCAGAACCCGGCCCATGTCCGAGTACAGGCAATGGCCCGTGGTCAGCTTGGCGGTGTGTTGGCATTTGAGGCTGTCGGGCAGGTTCAGGCGTTCGGTTTTTTCATTGGCGTTGAGCAGCGTCAGGCTGACGTTGGCGCCGCCGCGCAGGTCGGTCAGGCGCAGCAGTTGGCCGCGCTTGAGCACGAATGAGCGATGGCCGCCGCCGGGCAGCATTTCTTCGGCAAAGGGCGGGAACAGTTGGGTCGAATCGGTCATTTGCAGATTCCTCTAAGCAATACGAAGCGTGCCTGCCAACGGTGCCGGCAGGGCGTCGACGGCAGCGCGATGGGCGCGGCGGTCGCTGTTCAAAGGGATGTCATAGGTGATGCGTGCGCCGTAAGCGCCGGGGGCGTGCGGGTCGACGCGGACCTTGTCGAACACCAGCAGGCGTGTGCCGAGGCTGAAGCCTTCGGACAGGTCGTGGGTGACCATGAACACCGTCAGTTGCGTCTCGCGCCACAACTCCAGCAGCAGGCCGTGCATGTCCTTGCGGATGCCCGGATCCAACGCACCGAAGGGTTCGTCGAGCAGCAACACCCGGGGTTTCATGATCAGCGCCTGGGCGATGGCCAGCCGTTGCTGCATGCCGCCCGACAGCTGCGCCGGGAACCTGTCCAGCGAGTGGCCGAGGCCGACTTTGTGCAGCAGCACCGAAGCCTGGTCCCGGGCATCTTTTTTAGCGCTGCCGAACAAACGTCCGAGCAGTGGCGAACGTGGCAATTCGAGACCGAGGGTGACGTTGTCCAGCACGGTCAGGTGCGGGAACACGGAATAGCGCTGGAACACCACGCCACGGCTGGCATCCGGCTCGCCAGCGAGGGGCTGGCCGTCCAACACGATCTCGCCGCGACTGGCGCGTTCCTGGCCAAGCAACAGGCGCAGGAAGGTCGATTTGCCGCAACCGGAAGCGCCGACCAGGGTGCAGAATTCGCCCTCGTTGACGTTCAGGTTCAGCCCTTCGAGCACCACCTGATCGGCGTATTGCTGCCAGACGTTTTTCACCGTGATAAAGCTCATGCCCGCGCTCCTTCAGAACTCATTTAGGGGCACCTTCGTGCCAGGGGAAGGCCCGTTGGGTCAGGCGCTTGAGGCCCCAATCCATCAGCCAGGCGAGCAGGGTGATCCACACCACGTACGGCAGAATCACATCCATCGCCAGGTAGCGCCGCACCAGGAATATCCGGTAGCCAAGACCATCGGTGGAGGCGATGGCTTCGGCCGCGATCAGGAACAACCACGCCGAGCCCAGCATCAGGCGCAACGAGATCAGCAAACGCGGCAGCAATTGCGGCAGGACCACGCGCAGCATCAAGGTCCAGGTCGAGGCGCCGAGGGTCTGGGCCTTGATCAGCAACTCGACGGGGATTTCCCTGGCGCGCTGTTCCAGATCACGGGCCAGGCAGGGGGTGATGCCGATCACGATCAGCATCACTTTCGACAACTCCCCCAACCCGAACACGATGAACAGAATCGGCAGGATCGCCAGCGGTGGCACCATCGACAGCACCGTCAGTAATGGCGATAACGGCGCGCCGAACAGCGGCAGGGTTCCGGCGGCGATGCCCAGGCACAGCCCGGCCAATGCACTGATGCCCAGGCCGATCGCCAGCCGGCGCAGGCTGGAGGCAGTGTCTTGCCACAGCAGGTATTCACCGGTGCGGGTGTCGGCGCTGAAGGCCAGGCGTTTCACCGCATCGGTCATCTGCACGGCGCTCGGCAGCAGTTTGTCGTTGGGGTTGTCCGTCAGTCGTTCGGCCGAGCCCATGAAATAGGCGAACAGCACCAGGGCGAACGGCAGGATCACCAACAGCAGGCGGCTGGGGCGGTCAGGGTGGCGATTGATCAGGCGCATGGCCAGTCCTCCTGTTTACAGCTTGGCGTCGGCCGCCATCTGCACGTAGGTCGGGTCGAAGCGCAGCTTGAGGTTGGACTTGTCGCCGCTGGTTACGCCATTGGCGAAGGCCATGCCGACGGCGCTGGTGTCCTTGGCGCCTTCACCCAGCAAGCCGTGCTGGAACGAGAACTCGGCGACCTTGCGCATGGTTTCCGGCAGTTGCTTGCTGGTGGAGAAGGCCAGGGCTTCCTTGGGCGTGGCGAACAATTTGGTGGTATCGAGTTGCGACTGGAAACCGGCCAGGTCGGTGCCCGAGGCTTTGGCCATGTGTTCGAGGGCGGCTTTGCTGGCGGCGTTTTTTGCGTTCATCAGCTCGACCACTTCGAACCAGGCGCCGGTCAGCGCTTTGCCCAGGGCCGGGTTGTCCTTGAGGGTGGCGCTGTTGACCACCATCATGTCCATGATTTCGCCGGGGATCTGGCTGGAGTTGAAGACTTCGGTGACCCCGGGCCTGGCCTTGATGTCCGAGAGCATCGGGTTCCAGGTGGTGACGGCGTTGACCTGATCGGTGTTGAAGGCGGCGGAAATGTCGGCGTCGGAGGTGTTGACCACTTTCAGGTCTTTCTCGGTGAGGTCTACCGAGTCCAGTGCCCGGGCCAGCAGGTAGTGGGACACCGACAGCTCCACCAGATTGACGTCCATGCCCTTGAGGTCGCTGACCTTCCTGCCGTCACCCTTGAGCACGATGCCGTCGTTGCCGTTGGAGAAATCACTGACGATCAGCGCGGTGCTGTCGACGCCACCGGCCGCCGGAATGGTCAGGGCGTCCATGTTGGTCATGGTGCAGCCGTCGAACTGGCCGGCGGTGTATTGGTTGATGGATTCGACGTAGTCATTGAGCTGCACCACATCGATCTCGATGCCGTACTTCTTCGCCCATTTGTCGACGATGCCCTGGCTGCCGGCGTACTCCCAGGGCATCCAGCCGGCGTAGAGGGTCCAGCAGACGCTGAAGTGGTCTTTCTGGGCGGCCTGGGACGAGACGCTCACGAAGGCTGCGAAGACAGCGGCGAGCAGGGCGGGTAAACGTAGCTGGGACATGGTGGTTCTCCAGTTGATCATGGGCGGGCAGGAGTCAACGCGGCACCGGTAACGGTGGCTTGTCTCCCGGGCTTTTGTCCCGCCGTGTAACCTCAACTGGAGGTCGCCAACTCTCGGACCAGCCACTCGCCTTAGCGAGCCGGAACCCTAGTCAGCCATTGCAAATTGTGGTGCCGCGAACCTGTGATGACTCCTGCACGTCTTTGCTAAAGCGAGAGCCGTGCCAAGTCGGCTGAAGCGCTCTAGGCCGCAGGAAATCGCAACAGTCGCTGTAGGAAAGGGAAGGGGGGTTGCCTTGTGATGGTGCGCGAGTGCACTGCAATGGGACGTGTTGGCCGCTGATCTGAAGGTGCTTTGCGGGGCGCACCCGGTATTTCGGCGGCCATGGCCCGCGGTATTACCGGGGCGGATATCACCACTGGCACCGTTAATAGCAGATGGAGGATGAAAAACCTTTCATCGGCGTCTTGTTTCAATGTGTTTCGCAAACGCACCAGATTTCGAATTCGATGTCTGATCTCTCGACAGTCACCGAATAATTGACTGTCGCCTGCCAGCGTCGCTGGTGTGGCTCACTCGCGGTCCAGGAGGCCGCCATGCTCTGTCGAATAAAACTCCGCCGAATGCTGCTGATTGCTGTTTTGGGATTGTCTCTTGGTGCATGCGTACCCTATTCCGATGGAGGAGCCAGCTACTACCGTTCCGAGGTCTACACCTCTCCTGCGCCGTATTACTCCGGTGGCGGGCCTTACTACTCCAATGGCGGTTATTACACGGCGCCGCGCAGGTACTATTCGCCGCCTGCACGGTATTACCAGCCCACTCCGCGGTATTACCACCAGCCGCGGGTGTATCAATCGGCGCCGCGTTATTACCAGCCGTCGCCACGAGTCGACTATCGGGCGCATCAGAGTCGCGGCTGGGATGGCCATAGCCGTGGCGGTTGGGACGGCCGTAGCCGCGGCGGTCGGGATAACGACAACCGCAGCCATGGCGGGCGGGACAACCGAGGCGGCCGAGGCGACCACAACGGACGCGGCGATCACGATGGCCGAGGCGGTCACCGTTAATACGAGTTAAACGCAATACCTGTGGGAGCGAGCTTGCTCGCGAAGGCGGTTTATCAGACGGCATTGATGTCATCTGACACTCCCTCTTCGCGAGCAGGCTCGCTCCCACATTTTGTTCAGCATTCCTACAGGTCTGCCAAGGGATGCCGACCTTCCCAAGCCTTATGGAAATGAGCCTCCACCACCGCATCGGGCACGTTGTTGATGTCCGGCCAGTGCCAGTGAGGTTTCTGGTCCTTGTCGATCAACCGTGCCCGCACACCCTCTCTGAACTCCGGATGCCGGCAGCAGTTGAGACTGATGGTGTATTCCATCTGGAAAACCTGAGCCAGGGACATATGCCGGGCACGGGCGATCTGTTCCCACACCAGATGAGCGGTCACGGGCGAGCCTTCGCTCATGGTTTTCGCCGCGCGACTGAGTAGCAGGTCGGTGTTATCGCGCTGCTGGCTGATGGCCTTCCAGGCACAGCGTACGTCGCTGACATCCAGCAGCTCATCGATCTGCTGACGTCGCGGCAGCCACTGGGCTTCGGGCATCTGCCCGAGCGCCTCCTGCTGCAAGGCCTTGAGCAGACTGTTGAGTTGCATCGCCACCTGTTCCTGCCAGTTCAACTGCAGCAAACCTTCGAACAACTCTTCTTGCTGTTCTTCGAGCAGGAAACGGTCGGCCAGGTCCAGGTCGATCGCATCGCGACCGTTCATATGGGCGCCGGTCAGGCCGAGAAACAAACCGAGCTTGCCCGGCAGGCGCGACAGGAACCAGCTGGCGCCGACATCCGGGTACAGGCCGATACTGATCTCCGGCATGGCCAGGCGGCTGCTCGGCGTGACAATCCGGATACTCGCCCCTTGCAGCAGCCCCATGCCACCGCCCAGTACATAACCATGCCCCCAGCAGATCAGCGGTTTCGGGTAGGTGTGCAGCCTGTAGTCCAGGCGATATTCCGCCGCAAAGAAGTGTGCGGCCAAGGGCGGCACTTCACCCGGGTGAGCGCGACAGGCTTCCACCAGGCTGCGGACCTCGCCACCGGCGCAAAAGGCCTTGGCGCCGTTGCCACGCAACACCACGCAGACGATTTGCGGTTCCTTGGCCCAGGCATCCAGTTGATCGCGCAGGGCGTTTATCATCGGCAGGGACAGGGCGTTGAGGGAGTTTTCGGCATCCAGGCTGGCAACGCCGATGCGTGCGCCGTCGGTGCCGGTGAGTTCTTCGAAGTGCAGATTCATCGTGACCTCGGTCGGGAATTTGAACGTTCAGTATGATCGCTGTGCAAGAAAGTGCCGGATCTGCGTCAGATCAATTGACAAGCATGGTCGGCTTTCCTAGGGTTCGCCCCATTGTTTTTGCCGGAAGTAACCATGACTGCTGACGACCGTATCAAACTCGAACCGAGCTGGAAGGAGGCACTGCGTGCCGAATTCGACCAGCCCTACATGGCGGAGTTGCGTAACTTCCTGCAACAGGAACGCGCGGCGGGCAAGGAGATCTATCCACCGGGTCCGATGATTTTTAACGCGCTCAACTCGACGCCGCTGGACAAGGTCAAGGTCGTCATCCTCGGTCAGGACCCGTACCACGGTCCGGGCCAGGCCCATGGCTTGTGCTTTTCGGTGCAACCGGGCGTGCCGGCGCCGCCATCGCTGGTGAACATCTATAAAGAGTTGAAACGCGACCTGAACATCGATATCCCGAGCCACGGCTATCTGCAAAGCTGGGCCGACCAGGGCGTGCTGATGATCAACACCACCATGACCGTGGAACGCGCCACCGCCAACGCCCATGCGGGCAAGGGCTGGCAGCACTTTACCGATCGGATCATCGAAGTGGTCAGCGAGCATCAGCCGCACCTGGTGTTCCTGCTGTGGGGGGCGCATGCCCAGAGCAAGCAGAAACTGATCGACGCCACCAAGCACCTGGTGCTGACCTCGGTGCATCCGTCGCCGCTGTCTGCCTATCGCGGCTTTCTCGGGTGCGGGCACTTCAGCCGGACCAACAAGTTTCTGGAACAGAATGGCGAGACGCCGATCGAGTGGCGGTTGCCACCGATTTGAAAAGCATCGCCAGCAGGCTGGCTCCCACATTGGTTTTGCGGTGATTACAAAACCTGTGGGAGCCAGCCTGCTGGCGATGAATTCAACGCGGCTTTACTCTGAGTTGCGGTTCCAATACTTGAACAACGGCTCCGCCAGAAACAACACAAACAACAGCCGCATCACCTGCATCGCCGTCACCAGCGGCACCGACAGCTGCAGGGTCTCGGCTGTCAGGCTCATCTCCGCAATCCCGCCGGGCATCATGCCCAACGTCAGCGAACGCAGATCCAGATGGGTCAGCGCACTCAACCCCAGCGCCGCCAGCGTAGCGATCAACATGGTCAACACCGTACCGATCAAGGTCCGGCCCATGAACGATGGCGCCCGACGGAAAAACTGCCGGTTGAAGTGACAACCCAGCCCGCTGCCGATCAGCCATTGACCTATCTGGCTACCGCCATCAGGCAAGCCGATGTGCAGGTCCCAACCAATGCTCACCGCGGCAGTCACCAGCAACGGCCCGAACAGCCAGGGGTTGGGTTGACGAAGACGTTCCCAGAGCCATGCCGCCAGGGCGCCTGCCGGGAATAGCAGGGCCAGCCAGCGCCAGTCGACGACGCTCGGATGGAACACCGGTGCCCCCTCGCCGAGCAAGTACTTGAACGCTGCCGGCACGCAAAGTACCACCACCAGTACCCGCAGGCTTTGCCCCGCCGCCACCCGGCTGAGCACCGCACCGTTACGCGCGCCGAGGTTGACCATCTCCCCGGAACCGCCGGGCATGCTGGAGAAAAATGCCGTGGCGCGATCCTCGCCGGTACGGCGCATCAACCAGACCCCGACCACGGCCGACAGGCTGGTGACCAACGCACCGAAGAAGATCAGGCCGAAGTGGCTCAACACCTGCTCCATCACCACCGGGGTGAAGTGCAGGCCGATACCGATGCCGACGATCCACTGGCCCACCTTGCGCCCGCCAGGGATTTCCGCCAGTTGCCACGGAGTCAGGCAGCGCACCAGGATGATCGCCAGCAACGAGCCGACCATCCACGGCAGCGGCCAGCCGACCAAACTGGCGAGGTAGCCGCCCAGTGCGCCAACCAGCGGCGTACCCCACCAGGCGTTGAACGGTGTTCGATCAGACATCGGCGAGCGCGCGCCGGGCGACCGAACGTTTGCGCCAGATCCGCAGGATCGGCATCAGCAGCATCAACGCGGTCAGCACCCAGACGCCGAAGGTGATCGGGCTCGACCAGAGGATTTCCAGTGCACCGTTGGAAATCGACAGGGCGCGACGCAGGTTCTGCTCCATCAGACCGCCGAGGATGAAGCCCAGCAACACCGGCGACAACGGGAAGTCCAGCTTGCGCAGGATGTAGCCGAAAATGCCGATGCCGATCATCAGGAACAGGTCGAAGGTGGTCGCGTGCACCGCGTAGACGCCAATCCCGGTGATGATGGCGATCACCGGCACCAGCGCCCAGTTCGGCACGGCGAGGATGCGGGTGAAGATGCGGATCATCGGGATGTTGAGGATCACCAGCATCACGTTGGCGACGAACAACGACGCGATCAGGCCCCAGACGATGTCCGGTTGCTGCTGGAACAACAGCGGGCCAGGAGTGATGTTGTACAGCGACAGCGCGCCGATCATCACCGCCGTGGTACCCGAACCCGGAACGCCGAGGGTCAGCATCGGCACCAGTGCACCGCAGGCGGCGCCACCGATGGCGGTTTCCGGAGCCGCGAGGCCACGCATGTCGCCTTGTCCGAACGTGCCCTTGGCGCCGGCGATACGTTTCTCGGTCATGTAGGCCACAGCACTGGCCAGCGTCGCGCCGGCACCCGGCAACACGCCCATGATGAAACCCAGCAAACCGCACCGGATGTTCACCACGAACACCGCCGAAGCTTCCTTGAAGTTGAACATCATGCGCCCGGTGGCTTTCACCGCTTCCTGGCCGCGATGGGTTTTTTCCAGCAGCAGGAGGATTTCGCTGATGGAGAACAGTCCCAACACCAGCACCACGAACTGAATGCCGTCAGTCAGATGGATGTTGTCCCCGGTGAAACGGTACACACCGCTGTTGGCATCGATGCCGACGGTCGACAGAAACAGACCGATCAGCGCCGCGATAAAGGTCTTCAGCGGCCGATCGCCGGCCATGCCGCCCAGGCAGACGATCGCGAACACCATCAGCACGAAGTATTCCGCCGGCCCGAAGGCAATCGCCCATTTCGCCAGCAGCGGGGCGAACAGCACCATGCCGCAGGTGGCGATGAACGCACCGATGAACGAGCTCCAGGCCGACAGCGACAACGCCACACCGGCCAGGCCTTTGCGGGCCATCGGGTAACCGTCGAGGGTGGTCATCACGGTGGAGGCTTCGCCCGGAATGTTCAGCAGGATCGAGCTGATCCGGCCGCCGTATTCGCAACCCAGATACACCGCCGCCAGTAGGATCAGCGCCGACTCCGGTGGCAGGCCGAGGGCGAACGCGATCGGAATCAGCAACGCCACGCCGTTGATCGGACCCAGCCCCGGCAACAGCCCGACGACGGTGCCGATCAGAGTGCCGCACAGCGCGGTCACCAGGTTGTACGGGCTAAGCGCGACGCCGAAGCCCTGACCCAAATAGCCAAGAGTATCCATATCAGTTCTCCAGAACGTCGAGCACGCCCAGCGGCAGTGGCACGTCCATCAACTTGTCGAACAGCAGATAAAGACCGATGGCCATCAGGCTGATGATCACCGTACTGGGCAGCCAGCGGCCGCCATACAGGCGTGCCATCGGGATCCCGATCAGAATGCTCGCGACGATGAAACCAAGGGGCTCGAAGGTCCCGGCGAACAACAGCAACAGCAGCACGCAGATGCCGATTTTGATCAGGGTCTCGCGGTCGAGTTTCGGGTCATCATCGCTGTGCACGATCGGCGTCGGGCGAATCACCATGTACAGCAGGCCAAGGCCCATCAGGCCAAGCATCAACAGCGGAAAGGCGCGTGGTCCGACCGGTTCGTAGGAAAAAGCCGCTTGATACGGCCACGCCATCAGTGCCAGGCCGATGCAGGCCAGCAACAGCACCGAAGCGAAAATGCGTTGTAAGAGCATGGAAAACTCCTGTGCCACGGCCCCGGGAGTACGGAGCCGCAGCCGCTAGACAGAGGCGATCACTGAATCAGGCCGAACTCTTTGGCCAGCACTTTGTAGTCGGCAACCTGCTTCTTCACGTAGGTATCCAGCTCGGGGCCGGTCATGGCGAACGGGAAGAGCTCGCGCTGATCGCGCAGCTTGGCGAATTCGTCCGAGGCCAGGAGTTTGTCGAAGGAGTCTTTCCACCAGGCGTAGTCTTCGTCGCTGACTTTTGGCCCGAGGTAGAAACCGCGTACCACCGGCCAGACGATGTCGTAGCCTTGCTCTTTGGCGGTCGGGATGTCTTTCATTTCCGGCTCGTCCAGACGTTTTTCGGAGAACACCGCGAGCAGACGCATGTCGCCGCTCAGGATGTGCGGCATGGAGTCGGAGATGTCGGTGCTGCCGACCTGGATGTGGCCGCCGAGCAGCGCGGTGGCAATTTCGCCGCCGCCTTCGAGGGCGACATACCGCAAGTCGCGCGGGTTGATCCCGGCGGCCTTGGCGATCAGGGCGGTCTGCATCCAGTCCTGGCTGCCGACGGTACCACCGGACCCGATGACCACGGAGCTCGGGTCTTTCTTCAGCGCCTTGACCAGGTCGTCGAGGTTTTTGTAGGGCGAATCGTTTTTCACCGCGATGGCGCCATAGCTGGTGCCGACTGCCGCCAGCCAGCGCACGGCGTTTTCATCGAAACGACCGAATTTGCCCTGGGCCAGGTTCAGCAGCGAACCGCTGGACCAGGCCACCAGCGTGCCGGCGTCGGCCGGACGCTGCGCCACCACCGCGTTGTACGCTACGGCGCCGACACCGCCCGGCATGTAGGTCACGCGCATCGGTTTGCTCAGCAATTTCTGGTTCACCAGCGCGCTTTGCACCAGTTTGCAGGTGAGGTCGAAACCGCCGCCTGGCGAGGCCGGGGCGATGCATTCCGGGCGTTTGGGCTCGGCCATCAGTTGGCCGGCAAACAGCACACAGCTGGCGGCGAGGGCGAAACGGCGCAGGGATCGATTCATTGTTGTCTCCAGGGGAGTTGTTGTTTTTAGGATGTTTCAGATGCGGCTGTGTTGCGCCGTGCAGCCGGGTTCGGCCCTGGCGAGCGAAAACGATGGGAAAGGAAGGGGAGAGCGAGCTTGAAGCTGTAGGGACAGCATGGTGCAGTACCTCGTTATTGTTCTTATTGGCGAAAACGCATCGAGGCGCTTTTCGGGAGCTACATTTCAAAGCACGAGCCGATGGCTTGCAGTCGAAACCATCCGTGGGCCGACTCTACCGATCGAACCTTTCGCTAACCTTTCAGCCGACTTTCACGGTTTTCGGGGTTCACAGAGGCGGATGCGGCTGTAAACTCCGCGCCAAAGAATGGCGTCGAACATCCCTGAATGAGGTAAAGATCCATGCGTGTTCTGCTCGTCGAAGACCATCTGCAGCTCGCCGAAAGTGTCGCCCAGGCGCTCAAGAGCACCGGCCTGACCGTGGATGTGCTGCACGACGGCGTGGCCGCCGACCTGGCCTTGAGCAGCGAGGAGTACGCCATGGCGATCCTCGACGTCGGCCTGCCGCGCATGGATGGTTTCGAAGTGCTGGCGCGCCTGCGGGCCCGGGGCAAGAACCTGCCGGTGCTGATGCTGACCGCCCGCAGCGACGTCAAGGACCGGGTCCATGGCCTTAACCTCGGCGCCGACGATTACCTGGCCAAGCCGTTCGAACTGACCGAGCTCGAAGCCCGGGTCAAAGCCTTGCTGCGCCGCAGCGTGCTCGGCGGCGAACGCCAGCAGACCTGTGGCGTGCTGGCGTACGATCTGGACACCCGGCGCTTTACCCTCGGCGATGAACTGCTGACGCTGACCTCCCGCGAGCAGGCCGTGCTCGAAGCCCTGATCGCCCGTCCCGGCCGGGTGATGAGCAAAGAGCAATTGGCCTCCCAGGTGTTTGGGCTGGACGAAGAAGCCAGCCCCGACGCCATCGAGATCTACGTCCACCGCTTGCGCAAGAAGCTCGACGGGCAGCCGGTCGCCATCGTGACGTTCCGCGGTCTCGGCTATTTGCTGGAAAGCCGCGATGCATAATAAGCCCAGCAGCCTGCGCTGGCGGTTGCTGTGGAACCTCGCGCTGTTGCTGGTGGTATTGATGCTGGCCAGTGGTTTGAGTGCGTACTGGAACGGTCGCGAAGCGGCCGACACCGCTTATGACCGGACGTTGCTGGCCTCGGCGCGGACCATCGCGGCCGGCCTGTCCGAGCGCGACGGCAGCCTCAGCCTCGACGTGCCTTATGTGGCCCTGGACACCTTTGCCTACGACAGCGCCGGGCGGATTTTCTACCTGGTCAACGACATCAACCAGAAGCTGATTTCCGGCTACGAAAACCTTCCGCCACCGCCGCCGGGTACGCCGCGCACGGACGACTATCCGGCGCTGGCGCGCTTCTACAACGCTAAATACCAGGGGCAGAATGTCCGCGTGGTGAGCCTGCTCAAGCCCGTGAGCGAGCCGAACATGAACGGCATGGCGGAAATCCGTGTGGCGGAAACCGATGAGGCGCGGGTCAGCATGGCGCGCAGCCTGGCGGCGGACACCTTGTTGCGGCTTGGAATGTTGGCGATCGGTGCGTTGTTGATGGTGTGGTTTGCGGTCAGCGCGGCCCTGCGTCCGCTGGAGCGCTTGCGCACGGCGGTGGAGGAGCGTCAGCCCGATGATTTGCGGCCGTTGCCCCTGGTGGAAGTGCAACATGAGTTGTGGCCGCTGGTGCGCGCGCTCAATCACTTCACCGAACGCCTGCGCGGGCAGTTCGAACGTCAGGCGCAGTTCATTGCCGATGCCGCCCATGAACTGCGTACGCCCTTGGCGGCGCTCAAGGCCCGGCTCGAACTGGGTCTGCGCTCGACCGAACCGCAGACCTGGCGCAGCACCCTGGAAACAGCCGCCCAGGGCACGGATCGCCTGACCCATCTGGCGAACCAGCTGCTGTCCCTGGCACGGGTGGAGAATGGCGCGCGGGCGATCGCCGAGGGCGGCGCGCAGTTGCTGGACCTGAGCCAGTTGGCGCGCGAACTCGGCATGGCCATGGCGCCACTGGCGCACAAGCGTGGCGTGGCCCTGGCGCTGGAAGCGGATGAACCGGTGTGGCTGCGCGGTGAGCCGACGCTGTTGAATGAATTGCTGAGCAATCTGGTGGATAACGCGCTGGCACACACGCCATCAGGCGGCAATGTGATCTTGCGGGTGACCGCGCCGGCGGTGCTGGAGGTCGAGGACGACGGTCCCGGGATCCCCCTTGAGGAACGTGATCGGGTGTTCGAGCGTTTCTATCGACGCAATCAGCAAGTGGCCGGGTCCGGGTTGGGCCTGGCGATTGTCGGCGAAATCTGCCGTGCACATCTGGCGCAGATCAGCCTGCATGATGGCGAGCATGCGGGGTTGAAGGTGCGGGTGAGTTTTATTGCGGGGGAGTGAGGGTGTTTGTGCTGGCCTCTTCGCGAGCAGGCTCGCTCCCACATTGACCGAGTTCCTCCTGGAGAAATGCAATCAATTGTGGGAGCGAGCCTGCTCGCGAAGGACGCGACGCGGTCTTGATCAATAAAACATCGATCGCGATTCTTCCAGCGCCCTGCACCTGACCTCGTTGTCCAGATCAATCCCCAGCTTCTGGAACGCCGGCACGCTCGACGCATCGATCCCGGCGAGCGGGTGGTCCGTGCCCTTGTAGCAAAACAGGCAAGCCACCTGCACCAGGTCGACATAATCGACCCGTGCCGACTGGCGGTCGAAATCCAGGTAGCTCCCCGGCAGCTGCACCAGCATTTCCGGAAATTCCCAGACCCTGAGCAGCTTGTCGCCGATCAATGGATGAATCTGGTCGATCACATGGTTCAGGCTGATCGAATCCGACAGCAGTTCATTGTGATCTTCGGCGTAGGTCAGGATCGGCAGCACGCCGATCTGATGCACCAGCCCACCCAATGCCGCCTGATCGGGCTTGAGTTGGGTATAGCCGCGGCACAGCGCATAACTGACCCCGGCGATTTCCAGGCTCTTGCGCCAGACGTCGCGCATCTTCTGTTCCACCACCTCGGAACGGGCGTGGAAAATCTGCTCCATCACCAGGCCGATCGCCAGGTTGCTGCTGTAATTGACGCCCAGGCGAGTGATCGCCGTGTGCAGGTCAGTAACTTCCCGGGTCGCGCGCAGCAGCGGGCTGTTGACCACTTTGATCAGGCGCGCCGACAACGCCGTATCGCGGCTGATCACTTTGCTCAGGGTGCTGACACTGATTTCCGGGTCTTCGGCGGCCTTGCGAATCTGCAGGGCCACTTCCGGTAACGTTGGCAGAACCAGGTCATCGTTATCGATGGCCGCAACCAAATCCTGTTGGACCTTATCCGCCAGCTTGCTCATTTCTTATCTCTGGGTGTTGCGCCAAGTGCTGCCGTCAACGCTGGATTTCGCGATCGCGATCCAGTTGATAAGGCAGGTCGAGCAGGTGCAGGGCTGGCCCTTCGAGCGCGGCCAGATGAATATCGCCACCTTCTGCTGCTTCGGCTTGCAACACCGCCAGGAGTTCAATGTTTTGCTCGGCGCGGGCGGCGAGCACCACTTCACCGATAGCGCTGCCATGGGTCGGCGAAAACAGTGGAGTGCCAGGCTCTGGCAATTCGCTGGCATCCAGTTGCAGGCGATACAGGCGACGCTTGAGTTTGCCCAGGTACTGCATCCGCGCGACGATTTCCTGCCCGGTGTAGCACCCTTTCTTGAAGCTCACACCACCGACGGCTTGCAAGTTGAGCATCTGCGGGATGAACAGTTCACGGGTACCGGGCATGACCTGACCGACGCCGGCGCGGACCTGACCGAGCAGCCATTGATTCAGCTCGCCTTCGGCCAGCAGGGCGGTCAACTTGCCCTTGATAGCGTCTGCCTGATCGGCGCCAACCCAGAGTTCGACGCGGTCCGGGGAGACGCGGATGGCGATCAGACCGTCATTGCGCACGACACTGTCGATGTCTGCCGGCAGCCCGAGACCCAGGCTGGCCAGGGCCGCATCGCCATGTTCGATGCCGAAGCGAACCCAGGCGGCGCTTTCATCCGTCAGCCTGGATTTGGAGAACACCGCGTACTTCTTCAGGTCGGCCAGTTGCGGTTCCAGCAGTTCGGTGGCCATGGCCAGCAGAACGCCGTCACCCTCGAGCAAGATGCGGAAACTCGATTGCATCCGGCCTTTCTGCGTGCAACGTGCGCCAAGACTGGCCCGGGTGGCGCTCAGGTAGTCGAGGTTGCAGGTCAATTGGCCTTGCAGGAATTTACCGGCATCCGCGCCGCGGACCGCGAGAACGCCTTCGTGAGACAGGGTGCAGAAAAAAGCAGAATCGGCCATGGGTCATCGCAGGATAAAGAGTCTGGGGGACATCATAAGGGGGCGCCCATGAAATGGGTAGTTCACAAAAGAGCGGTGTTGCCCGACCAAAGCCGAGTGTCCGACTCCGCCCGGGGCTGTATACTTGCCGCCTATTTGAGGAGCGCTCCATGGTCGAAGATGTTGAACTGAATCGCCTCTACTGGCACAGCCGTCGCGGCATGCTTGAACTTGACGTGTTGCTGGTGCCGTTCGTGAAGGAGGTCTATCCGCACCTCAACGATGTCGACCGCGATTGCTATCGCAAGCTGCTCGAATGCGAAGACCAGGACATGTTCGGCTGGTTCATGGAACGCGCCGAATCTGAAGATCCGGAACTGCAGCGCATGGTGCGAATGATCCTGGATCGTGTCCAGCCCAAGTAATTCGTTCGAATGCCGCTGGCATGCCTCGCGGCAGCTGCTGGCGGTGTATCTGTTGGCCCAGCTGTTCGCGCTGGCTTCGTTGTTTCTGTTGTCCATACCCGTCTGGGCCAGTCTGCTCGGCGTAGCGCTGTGCGTGACGCACGGCGCCTGGGTATTGCCGCGCCAGGTTCTGTTGACGCATCCGCAGGCATTTTGCGGTTTGCGTCACGACGGCAACGGCTGGCAGCTATGGAGCCGGGCAGCAGGCTGGCAACCGGTGCAACTGCGCCCGGACAGCCTGGCGCTACCCTTGATCGTGGTGCTGCGTTTTCGTCTGCGCGGTGAGCGGCATGCCAGATCGATCTGTGTGCCCCGGGATTCACAGGCGGCGGATCTGCACCGACGCCTGCGGGTCCGGCTCAAGTTCAGTCGACGTAGGTGGGCGGCACCAGAATAGTGTCCAGGGCGACCGGCAGCATGTCCGGGTAGTCGAGGGTGTAATGCAGGCCTCGGCTTTCCTTGCGCTCCATGGCTGACTGGATCATCAACTCTGCCACCTGGGCCAGGTTACGCAACTCGATCAGGTCGCGACTGACCTTGTAATTGCTGTAGAACTCGTCGATTTCGTCCAGCAACAGGCGCACGCGGTGCTGTGCCCGCTGCAAGCGCTTGTTGGTGCGCACGATACCGACGTAGTCCCACATGAACCTCCGCAGTTCGTCCCAGTTGTGCGCAATGATCACGTCTTCGTCGGAATCGGTGACCTGGCTCGCATCCCAGACGGGCAGGGCGATCGGGATCGACACCTGGGGCAGCTGCTGAAGAATGTCCGCCGCTGCCGAACGCGCGTAGACGAAGCATTCCAGCAACGAGTTGCTGGCCATGCGATTGGCCCCGTGCAGGCCGGTGAAGCTGGTTTCGCCAATGGCGTACAAGCCTGGCACGTCGGTGCGGCCCTGCTGATCGACCATCACGCCGCCGCAGGTGTAGTGCGCCGCCGGTACCACCGGGATCGGTTGCTTGGTGATGTCGATGGAGAACTCGAGGCAGCGCTCGTACACCGTCGGGAAATGGGCCTTGATGAACGCTTCGGGTTTGTGGCTGATGTCCAGGTAAACGCAATCGACCCCCAGGCGCTTCATCTCATGGTCGATGGCCCGGGCGACGATGTCCCGTGGGGCCAGTTCGGCGCGCGGGTCGAAGCGCTGCATGAAACGTTCGCCGTTGGGCAGCTTCAGGTGCGCACCTTCGCCGCGCAGGGCTTCGGTGACCAGGAAACTCTTGGCTAGCGGGTGATACAGGCAGGTGGGGTGAAACTGGTTGAATTCCAGGTTCGCCACCCGGCAGCCGGAACGCCAGGCCATGGCGATGCCGTCACCACAGGCACCGTCAGGGTTGCTGGTATAGAGATAGACCTTGGCGGCGCCACCGGACGCGAGGATCACAAAGCGCGCGCCGTAGGTGTCGACTTCGCCGGTGGCACGGTTGAGCACGTAGGCGCCAAGGCAGCGATCACCTTCAAGGCCCAGGCGTTTTTCGGTGATCAGGTCGATCGCGACCCGCTGTTCCAGCAGTTCGATGTTCGGTCTTAGCCTGGCCTTGTCGAGCAAGGTCCGGAAAATCGCTGCGCCCGTGGCGTCGGCAGCATGGATGATGCGCCGATGACTGTGGCCACCTTCGCGGGTCAGGTGGAACTCGAATCCACCGTCCTCGGTGCCGGACTGTTCATCGCGGGTGAACGGCACGCCTTGGTCGATCAACCATTGAATCGCCTCTTTACTGTGCTCGACGGTAAAGCGCACAGCGTCTTCGTGACACAGGCCACCGCCGGCATTGAGGGTGTCGTCGACGTGGGATTCAACGGTGTCGGTGTCATCCAGGACGGCCGCGACACCGCCCTGGGCCCAGAAAGTCGAGCCATTGGCGAGGTCGCCTTTGCTCAGTACGGCGATGCGCAAATGACCGGGCAAGGTCAGCGCAAGGCTCAAGCCGGCAGCACCGCTGCCAATTACCAGAACATCATGTTGAAACTGTTGGCTCATTTCAGGATTCCGCTCAAAGCGACCCGGGTCGGGGTTGGCGCATGACGCCTGGATCGGCGAGTCAAGACAGCCACACAGCCCTCTAGTATATAGAGGGGTGGATCGGCACAATAGCCGAGCTGGTATGGCATTGTGAAACTACTGTGACGGCAAAAAGGGGACGCTTCGTCGGATGATTTTTCCGATGGTTCGCCGACAACACGACTGTATCGTGGATTTAACACCCTTTTTCTGTTCAGGGTTGCACAATGTCGGCTCGGCACGGCTATAAATATTTGGAACTTTTGCCAAAGACCCAAGATCAATAGACGGTTGCCTGAATCAAGGGACAGTGTCGGCTTTCAGTGCTGGGTCGTGGTTTGATCTTCACCGGCGAAACCGATGACAAGATTATTCGCGCAGCCGGGTCAACTCGCGCTGCGCTTTTCGTGCGTGCCAAATCAGAGCCCGCAGGAAACTTGCTTGGAGGGGGAGAACTTTTGCGAAAAGCCCGAGTCTATGTTTGCAAGCCTGGTTGTTTAGTTATGCAAGCCTCCTCCGAGCTTATCGAGGAGTGTTCATGCTAACCCAGGAAGAGGATCAGCAGCTGGTCGAACGCGTTCAGCGCGGCGACAAGCGGGCATTTGATCTGCTAGTGCTGAAATACCAGCACAAAATTCTCGGGTTGATCGTGCGTTTCGTGCACGACACCCATGAAGCCCAGGACGTAGCACAGGAAGCCTTTATCAAGGCGTACCGTGCACTTGGAAATTTTCGCGGAGACAGCGCGTTTTACACGTGGCTTTACCGCATCGCCATTAATACGGCGAAAAACTATCTGGTTTCACGCGGCCGCCGGCCGCCTGATAGCGATGTCAGTTCCGAGGATGCAGAGTTCTACGATGGCGATCATGGCCTCAAGGACCTCGAGTCGCCAGAACGTGCATTGCTGCGCGATGAGATCGAAGGCACCGTCCATCGAACCATCCAGCAACTTCCAGAAGATTTGCGTACAGCCTTAACTTTACGTGAATTCGATGGTCTGAGTTACGAGGACATTGCGGCCGTCATGCAATGTCCGGTGGGTACCGTGCGCTCCCGGATTTTCCGCGCTCGGGAAGCCATCGATAAAGCCCTGCAGCCGTTGTTGCAGGAAAACTGAGACAGCGGCGATAGCCAAGAGAGGAACGCCATGAGTCGTGAAGCCCTGCAGGAATCGCTGTCCGCAGTGATGGATAACGAAGCGGACGAACTGGAATTGCGTCGGGTATTGAATGCCTTTGACGATGTTGAAACCCGTGAAACATGGGCTCGTTATCAAATCGCTCGGGCAGTGATGCACAAGGATCTGCTGCTTCCACGTCTGGATATTGCCTCGGCAGTGTCCGCAGCGTTGGCCGATGAAGCGGTACCGGCAAAAGCTTCCCGTGGTCCATGGCGCAGCTTGGGTCGTCTGGCAGTCGCTGCTTCAGTTACGGTTGCGGTATTGGCAGGTGTTCGTCTGTACAACCAGGACGAGATCGCCGGTGTCGAACTGGCCCAGCAATCCACTCAGCAGGGTCTGGCCGCTCCTCAGGTCAAGGGTCCAGCTGTCCTGGCAGGCTACAATGAGAGTTCGGACGCCACCGGTCCAATGGCCAATGGTGTATTGCAAGGTCAGCCAGGCTGGCATGATCAGCGTTTGCCAGGCTACTTGCGCCAACATGCTCAACAGGCAGCCCTGAAAGGTACTGAGAGCGCGTTGCCTTACGCTCGTGCAGCAAGTCTGGAAAACCGTTAAGGAGGACCATGCGCTCCATACCTCTACTTACGCTTCTGCTCGGTGGCTGGTTCGTTGTTCCAGCCCATGCCGACGAAGCCCGGAACTGGTTGATCCGTCTGGGCCAGGCCGAGCAACAGCAAAGCTTTCACGGTACTTTCGTCTACGAGCGTAACGGTAGTTTTTCTACCCATAACATCTGGCACAGCGTCCAGGATGGCAAAGTCCGCGAGCGTTTACTCCAGCTCGACGGCTCGGCGCAGGAAGTCGTGCGTATTGATGGGCATACTCAATGCGTCAGCGGCACCCTGATCGCAGGACTTGGGGATTCCCCGAATTCCGCTGCTCGTGCACTCGATCCTCAAAAGCTCAAGAATTGGTATGACCTTGCCGTCGTTGGCAAGTCGCGTGTGGCCGGGCGTTCGGCAGTGATCATTTCCCTGACGCCTCGCGATCAGCATCGCTACGGCTTCGAACTGCATCTGGATCAAGAAACCGGCCTGCCTCTCAAGTCATTGCTGCTCAATGACAAAGGGCAATTGCTGGAGCGATTCCAGTTCACCCAACTCAATACCACCGACGTGCTGGCTGACAAAGATCTGCAGCCGGGCGACGATTGCAAGACAGTTGCCCTTGATAGCGACAAGGCTTCCGCAGCCAAGGTTGCCCAAGTCTGGCATTCGGACTGGTTGCCGCCCGGTTTCGAGCTGACCAGCAGTTCCGCACGCAAGGATCCGCAGACCAAGATTCAGGTCGATAGTCTGATGTACGGCGATGGTCTCGCCCGTTTCTCGGTATTTCTCGAGCCACTGAATGGCGCAACAGTCACCGATACCCGCGTTCAGTTGGGTCCGACCGTTGCAGTATCGCGGCGCCTGGATACCCCTGAAGGCAAAATGATGGTCACCGTGGTCGGTGAAATCCCTATTGGCACCGCTGAACGCATTGCGCTGTCCATGCGTAACGACAGCGCTGCGACCAGCAAGCAATGAGCTGATTTTTCGGCCATTTCCACCTCGTCTGCGAGACGTCGAAATGTTTGCTGAGCATTTTCATTTGCAAATATCCCGAAAATTTTTTATAGGTCAGAGCATCTCGGCTCTGGCCTTGTTTGTTGTTCCCGGAACAAAAATACCGGCCCGTCGTGACCGGTGTTCCTTGCTCCATATCGCTTAACCCTGCTCGTCGTAATGGGAGCTGTATGTCGATACTCAGTTTGAAGTCTTATCTCTCCGTTTTTGCCACCGTACTGGTGCTTGGCCAGGCGATTCCTGCGCAAGCGGTGGAACTGCCTGATTTCACGCAGCTGGTGGAGCAGGCTTCGCCTGCGGTGGTGAACATCAGTACCACGCAGAAACTGCCGGACCGTAAAGTGAACCAGCAGATGCCCGACCTTGAGGGCTTGCCGCCGATGCTGCGCGAGTTCTTCGAGCGCGGCATGCCGCCACAACCGCGTACGCCACGCGGTGATCGTCAGCGTGAGGCCCAGTCCCTGGGTTCGGGTTTCATCATTTCGCCTGACGGCTACATCCTGACCAACAACCACGTGATTGCCGATGCCGACGAAATCCTCGTCCGCCTGGCTGACCGCAGCGAATTGAAAGCCAAGCTGGTCGGCACCGATCCGCGTTCCGACGTGGCCCTGCTGAAAATCGAAGGCAAGGACCTGCCGGTGCTCAAGCTCGGCAAATCCCAGGACCTGAAAGCCGGGCAATGGGTCGTGGCAATCGGCTCGCCGTTCGGTTTCGACCATACCGTGACCCAAGGCATTGTCAGCGCCGTCGGCCGCAGTCTGCCGAACGAAAACTATGTGCCGTTCATCCAGACCGACGTGCCGATCAACCCGGGTAACTCCGGTGGTCCGCTGTTCAACCTGGCGGGCGAAGTGGTAGGGATCAACTCGCAGATCTACACCCGTTCGGGCGGCTTCATGGGCGTGTCCTTCGCGATTCCGATCGACGTGGCCATGGACGTTTCCAATCAGCTGAAAAGCGGTGGCAAGGTCAGTCGTGGCTGGTTGGGCGTCGTGATTCAGGAAGTGAACAAGGACCTGGCCGAGTCGTTCGGTCTTGAGAAGCCTGCCGGTGCGCTGGTGGCGCAGATCCAGGATGACGGCCCGGCGGCCAAGGGTGGCCTGCAAGTGGGCGACGTGATCCTGACCATGAACGGTCAACCGATCGTCATGTCCGCCGATCTGCCGCATCTGGTAGGTGCACTGAAGGCCGGCTCGAAAGCGGACCTGGAAGTGATTCGCGAAGGCAAGCGCAAGAACGTCGAACTGACGGTTGGCGCTATTCCTGAAGAAGGCAAAGAGCTGGATGCCCTGCCAAAATCCAGTCTCGAGCGCAGCAGCAATCGCCTGGGTGTTTCCGTGGCCGAGCTGACCGCCGAGCAGAAGAAAACCTACGACCTCAAAGGCGGTGTTGTCATCAAGGAGGTCCAGGACGGCCCTGCTTCCCTGATCGGCTTGCAGCCTGGCGACGTGATCACTCACCTGAACAATCAGGCGATTGGCTCCACCAAGGAGTTCACCGATATCGCCCAGGCACTGCCAAAGAACCGTTCGGTGTCGATGCGGGTCCTGCGTCAAGGTCGCGCAAGCTTCATCACCTTCAAACTGGCTGAGTAATCCGGTTGTCGGTATCGGCCCGGACTATTGTTCGGGCCGCATAAAAAAACCGCCTCGAAAGGGCGGTTTTTTTATGCGCTCGCAAAAGACGTCAGCCCATCATGTCCTTGATCATGCGCTCCTGTTCCATCAACTCCCGTTGCCGCGCGTCGATCCGCGACGACAGCGGGAAATTGGTGCCAGCCTTGCGCTTGGCGAAGTCCAGTTGCTGGATGGCCTGGCGGTAGTCGCCAACCAGGGCGAAATACTCGGCCCGGGCCTGGTGCAGGCCGATGATATTGCCCGACAGGCCACGAGTCTCGGCCACCATGTACCAGACATCCGGATCGTCCGGTCGACTCTTGAGCAGATTCTCCAGGGCTTTTTCCGCTTCAGGCGCGCGGTTTTGCTTGAGCAGCAGGTCGACACGCACCGAGGCCAACGGGTAGTTGCCCGGATACTGGGCCAGCATCCGCTCCACCCGGGACTGAGCATCTGGCAGGCGATTGTTGGTGATGTCCAGATCGACCTGAGCCAGGTTGTAGATGATTTCGTTCGGCGACTTGGCCAGCAGCGATGCGAGGTTTTCCCGTGCTTCGTTCAACTGGCCACCCTTGATCTGGGCGATCGCCAGGCCATAGCGCGCGACATCGTTTTTCGGATTTTCATCAAGCTGGGCGCGGAAGCGCTTGGCGCCCAGGCCAGGGGTTTCTTCGTAGATCAACTGAACCCGTGCACGAATCAGCTGATAACGCATGGTGTCTTCGATACCGCCCGCTTTGGCCTGTTCGGCACGGTTGCGGGTGTCGGCGATCCGCGATTCGGTCACCGGGTGAGTCAGCAGGAATTCTGGCGGTTTGGCGTCGAAGCGGTACTGGCGCGACAAGCGCTCGAACATGGTCGGCATCGAGCGTGGGTCGTAGCCGGCTTTTTCCAGATTGAGAATGCCGATGCGGTCGGCTTCCTGTTCGTTCTGGCGCGAGAAGCGCCGCTGTTCCTGGATCGCCGCTGCCTGGGTACCGGCAATGGCGGCGATCCCGGCATCGCCGGCACCGGCCGCGGCAATCACGATCCCGGCCAGCAGTGCGGCCATCATCGGCACCTGCATGCGTTGCTGGGCTTCGACGCCCCGGGCAAAGTGGCGCTGCGACAAGTGAGCCAGTTCGTGCGCCATCACCGAGGCGTATTCACCTTCGGTCTGGGCATTGAGGAACAAACCGCCGTTGACCCCGACAATGCCGCCCGGCGCCGCGAAGGCGTTAAGCTGCGGGCTGTTGATCAGGATGAACTCCAGGCGCCGGTCATTGACCTGGCTGGTTTCCACCAGCCGGTAGACGCTGGATTCGACGTAGTCCTTGAGCTGTGGATCGTTGAGCTGGGACACCTGGCTGCGTAGCAGCGCCAGCCAGGCCCGGCCCAATTGGTGTTCCTGTTGCGGCGAGACGATGGCAGAACTGGCGTCGCCGAGTGACGGCAGGTCGTCGGCGAAGCCCGGTGAGGCGAGCAGGCAAGCGAGCGTCAGCAGGGTAGGGCGCAAAAAAGTCATGCACAAAGCCTTAGTCGACAAAGACCTTACTGTAGCCGGACACCACGCTTGGGACCAGATATTCTAGCCCCTCGACCACCTGACCCGGAGTGATGCAATGACCGATGCTGTAGCCCATGACGCCGAACTGGACGCCAGCGGCCTGAATTGTCCGCTGCCGTTGCTCAAGGCCAAACTGGAACTCAATCGCATGGCCAGCGGCGCGGTGCTCAAGGTGATTGCTACCGATGCGGGCTCGCAGCGCGACTTTCGCACCTTTGCCCGATTGGCCGGTCATACGCTGCTGCGTGAAGAAGATGAGGCGGGCGTTTACCGCTACTGGTTGAAAAAAGCCTGAACCTGCTGCGTTCGTTTCTAAGGGATTATTGATGTTCAAGGTGTTACGCGACTGGATTCAGCGCTATTTTTCCGACGAAGAAGCCGTGGTGCTCGCCGTGCTGCTGTTTCTGGCGTTCACCGCCGTACTGACCCTCGGTGGCATGCTCGCGCCGGTGCTCGCCGGGATGGTGCTGGCGTATCTGATGCAGGGGCTGGTGGTGACGCTGGAGCGCCTGCGCATACCGGGCGGAGCAGCGGTGGGGTTGGTCTTTGCATTGTTCATGGGGCTGCTGCTGTTGTTCATCGTGGTCGTGGTGCCATTGCTCTGGCATCAGCTGATCACCTTGTTCAACGAATTGCCCGGCATGCTCGCCAAGTGGCAGTCGCTGCTGTTGCTGTTGCCGGAACGCTATCCGCATCTGGTGTCCGATGAGCAGGTGCTGCGGGCCATCGAAGTGGCACGGGGCGAGATCGGCAATTTCGGCCAGTGGGCGCTGACGTTCTCGCTGTCGAGCCTGCCACTGCTGGTGAACATCATGATCTACCTGGTGCTGGTGCCGATCCTGGTGTTTTTCTTCCTCAAGGACCGGGAGATGATCGGCCAGTGGGTGCGCGGCTATCTGCCTCGCGAGCGGACGCTGATCACCCGGGTCGCCCACGAGATGAACCGGCAGATCGCCAACTACATTCGCGGGAAAGGCATCGAAATCGTCATTTGCGGTGGCGCGACCTACATCGGTTTCGTGGTGCTGGGGCTCAACTACGCGGCGCTGCTGGCGCTACTGGTGGGCGTGTCGGTGGTGGTGCCCTACGTCGGGGCCGTGGTAGTGACCGTGCCGGTGCTGCTGATCGCGCTGTTCCAGTGGGGCTGGAGTGATCAGTTCATCTATTTGATGGCGGTCTACGGCATCATCCAGGTCCTGGATGGCAACGTGCTGGTGCCGCTGTTGTTCTCGGAAGCGGTCAACCTGCATCCGGTGGCAATCATCTGCGCGGTGTTGTTGTTTGGCGGATTGTGGGGATTCTGGGGGGTGTTCTTTGCGATTCCCCTGGCGACGCTGTTCAAAGCGGTGCTGGATGCCTGGCCGCGCAAGGAGCCGGTGGTGGCGCCGTTGCTTTAACCGCCATTGCTGAATTATGCGGTGAGTTTTATGGCCTCATCGCGAGCAAGCTCGCTCCCACAGGGACGGCATCAATCCTGTGGGAGCGAGCTTGCTCCGGGCGGCGTTCCGACGATGGCGTCAGAACAGGCGCCCCAATAAATCAGGCCTTGTTCAGCGCCTGAGCCGCCGCCAGCACTGCATCTACATGCCCCGGCACCTTCACCCCACGCCATTCCTGACGCAGCACACCCTCCTTATCAATCAGGAAAGTGCTGCGATCCACCCCCATGTATTCCTTGCCATAAAGCTTCTTCAGCTTGATCACATCAAACAGCTGACACAGCGCTTCTTCCTTGTCGCTGATCAGCTCGAAGGTAAACGCCTGCTTGGCCTTGAAGTTTTCATGAGACTTCAGGCTGTCACGGGACACGCCGAAGACTTCGGTGTCAGCCGCCTTGAAAGCCTCCAGCTGATCACGAAAGCCCTGACCCTGGGTGGTGCAGCCCGGGGTGCTGTCCTTCGGATAGAAGTAGATCACCACCTGCTTGCCTTTGAGGCCCGCGAGACTGATGGTCTGCCCGCTGGTGGCGGGTGCTTCGAAGTCGGCAACCGGTTGGTCGATGGCAACGGCCATGAAAGCTTCCTTACATTGGGTTTTGTGGGCGCCACGGCTCGATCAGGGCGTCCAGGTTCAGCGCGTCGGCGAAATCCAGGAACTGATCGCGCAACCAGCTGATCTGCACGCCGGCCGGCAAGGTCACGGTAAACGTGGCATTGAGCATGGTGCCGCCGGTCTGGGGGGCCTGATAGGTGTCGCACGTCAGGTTTTCCAGCTCGACGTTGTGGTCCATGAAAAACTGGCACAGCTCGTTGATGATGTCCGAGCGGTAGGCCGAGCTGACATAAGCGACGTACGGCAGGGCCTGGGGACGATTCTCCAGCGCCGCGCTACGCACCACATTGACGGTGAAGCCGTGCTTCTTGGCCAGGCTCGACAGGCTGCCTTCAAGGCGCGCCAGGGCGTCCCAGCTGCCGGAGATCTCAAGGACCAACGCACTGCACTCGCCATGACGGGTCAGGCGAGAGGTGACCACGGCGCAGCGGTTTTCATGGCTGGCGCGGCACAGGACGTTAGTCAGCTCCATGGGGTTGGCGCCGAGGGCACTGATGACAAGGAATTGTTCGCGAACTGTGGGGGTGGACATGCAGCATTCCTAAAGCGATGAGCGGTCGATACTTCTACGGGCTTTTTTAACCGGGTGCGAGCCTGCGGATGCGAATTCAGAAAACCCGAGCCGCAGGGTTGCAACGTGCTCCAGAGTGGCAAGAGCGAAGGGTGGCAACGCTGGATCGGGGCTTGTGATGCCGAAAATGGAGGCTGGAACCCGGCGTACGAGCTTATCAGTACCGATCAAAGTCTGAAGGGTAGCGAAAAGCGAGGCCAAGGGGAATGGCAGCAGCGCAGTACTTCGCTTGTACAAGCATCTTGGCGCCAGTACCATTACCGCTCTCTTTTTCCGGCAGGAGCGGTTGCATGATTGCGGGCAGTATGGTGGCACTGGTCACACCCATGGATGCACAAGGTCGTCTCGACTGGGACAGCCTGAGCAAACTGGTGGACTTTCACCTGCAAAACGGCACCCACGCCATCGTGGCGGTCGGCACTACAGGTGAATCGGCCACCCTTGACGTGAACGAGCACATCGAAGTGATCCGTTACGTGGTCAAGCAGGTCGCAGGGCGCATTCCGGTGATTGCCGGGACGGGCGCCAACTCGACTCGCGAAGCCATCGAGCTGACCACCAATGCGAAGATCGCCGGCGCCGATGCCTGCCTGCTGGTGACGCCGTATTACAACAAGCCGACCCAGGAAGGCTTGTACCAGCACTTCAAGGCCATCGCCGAAGCCGTCGACATCCCGCAGATCCTGTACAACGTGCCTGGCCGTACGGCGTGCGACATGCTGGCCGACACCGTGATCCGCCTGTCGACCGTGAAAAACATCATCGGCATCAAGGAAGCCACCGGCGACCTGTCCCGTGCCAAAGCCATCATCGACGGCGTCAGCAAGGACTTCCTGGTGGTATCGGGTGACGACGCCACCGCGGTCGAGCTGATGCTGCTGGGCGGCAAGGGCAACATCTCGGTGACCGCCAACGTAGCGCCGCGCGACATGGCCGATATGTGCAACGCCGCCCTCAAGGGTGATGCCGTCACGGCCCGCGCGATCCACGAAAAGCTGATGCCGCTCAATAAAACCCTGTTTATCGAATCCAACCCTATCCCCGTGAAATGGGCGCTGCATGAAATGGGCTTGATGCCGGACGGTATCCGTCTGCCGCTCACCTGGCTCAGTGCCGCCTGTCACGAACCGCTGCGGCAGGCCATGCGCCAGTCCGGCGTCCTGGTTTAATTGAGGAAGCACTACGCATGAAGCGATTGGCCGGACTTTCCGCACTTGCCTTGATTATCTCCAGCACCAGTGGCTGTGGATGGGTCTGGGGCCCGGAAGGTTATTTCCGTGACCGTGGCAGCGATTACCTGGAAGCGCAACAGACTGCACCGATGCAATTGCCGCCGGACGTCAGCACTGCCAAGCGTCTGGACCCCCTGTTGCCGATCCCGCGCAACGTGGCCGACGACACTGCCAAGGGCGAATACAACGTGCCGCGTCCGCAGCCACTGACCGCCGGAGCCGACGCCACTGGCGCCTACTCGCTGCAGAAGACCGGTGACACGCGCTGGATCGTGGCCCAAAGCCCGCCGGCCGAAGTCTGGCCAGTTGCTGTGCAGTTCTTCCAGGACAATGGTTTCCGTCTGGACGAACAGCGCCCGCAAACCGGTGAATTCACCACCACCTGGCAGCATTCCGACGAACTGTCGGCGGCGATGGCCAAGCGCCTGAGCGCCGCCGGTGTCGGCACCGACAGCGAAAGCCGGGTGCGGGTCCGCATCGAGCCAGGCGTGCAGCGCAATACCAGTGAAGTCTATGTGGTCAGCGCCGAGCGTCCTGCCGGCAGCACCGCCGACGTCGCCTTTACCAACCGTTCGGTCAACACTGGCCTGGACGCGGCACTGGTCGACGACATGCTCGCGAGCATGAGCCGCACTTCGGAGAAGGGCGGTTCGGTCTCCATGCTGGCTTCCCGTGATTTCGATACGCCAAGTCGCGTCAGCCTGAGCGAAGACGGCAGCGGCAACCCTGTGCTGAACGTCGGTACGGACCTGGATCGTGCCTGGTCGAGCGTCGGTCGTGCGCTGGAGCAGGGCGAATGGCGCGTTGAAGACATCAACCGCAGCCTGGGCCTGTACTACATCAACCTGGCGGAAAAAGCCGAGAAGAAAGACGACAAGCCTGGTTTCTTCAGCAGCCTGTTCGGCAGTGCGCCGGACAAGGAAGCCGTCGAAGCCCGTGCCGAGCGTTATCAGGTTCGCCTGAGCAAGGTTGGCGAAACCGTCCAGGTCACCGTCGAGAAAAACATCAACACCGTGGCGCCGGCTGACGTGGCGCGCAAAGTGTTGAGCGTGATTCAGGACAACCTGGGCTGATCTCATGCGTTTTGCCGTTCTCGGCAGCGGTAGCCAAGGGAACGGCACGCTGATAGCCAGCGCTGACACGTACGTGCTGGTGGATTGTGGTTTCTCCCTGCGGGAAACCGAAAAACGCCTGTTGCGCCTGGGTGTAAACCCGGCGCAGCTGAGCGCGATACTCGTGACCCACGAACATGCCGATCACGTGCATGGCGTGGGTTTGCTGTCTCGGCGTTACAATGTGCCTGTCTACCTCAGTCGCGGCACCCTGCGCGGGATGCGCAAACCGATTGAACCGGCTGGCCTGCTGGCTGGCGGCGAGCAACTGCAGATCGGCAACCTGAACATCGGCGTCATTGCCGTGGCACACGATGCACAGGAGCCGACGCAATACGTGTTCAGTGACGGTGAGCGACGCTTCGGCCTGTTGACCGACCTGGGTTCGTATTGCAACAAGGTGCTGGACGGCTATCGGGACCTCGATGCGTTGATGATCGAGTCCAACCATTGCCGTGACATGCTGGCTCGCGGTCATTACCCGTACTTTCTCAAGCAACGGGTGGGCGGTGAACTGGGACATTTGAACAACCACCAGGCGGCATTCCTGGTGTCCGAGTTGGGCTGGCAAGGCCTGCAACACCTGGTCCTGGCCCATCTGAGCAGCAAGAACAACCTGCCGCAGCTGGCCCGGCAATGTTTTGTCGACACCCTCGGGTGCGACCCGGACTGGCTGCAACTGGCCGATCAAGATTCAGGGCTCGACTGGCGACATATCGCCTAGCCCACCTACTTAGCAAGCGGAGCCCATCATGGAAAAACGTGAAGAACTCTACCGCGGCAAAGCCAAATCGGTTTACAAGACCGACGACGCTGACCGCTTGATCCTGCTGTTTCGCAACGACACTTCGGCGTTCGACGGCAAGCGTATCGAGCAGCTCGACCGCAAAGGCATGGTGAACAACAAGTTCAACGCCTTCATCATGCAGAAACTCGAAGCCGCCGGCGTGCCGACTCAATTCGACAAACTGCTGGGCGACAACGAATGCCTGGTGAAAAAACTCGACATGATCCCGGTCGAGTGCGTCGTGCGTAACTACGCCGCCGGCAGCCTGGTCAAGCGCCTGGGCGTCGAAGAAGGCATGAAGCTCAACCCTTACACCTTCGAACTGTTCCTGAAGGACGACGCCAAGGGCGACCCGTTCATCAACGAATCCCACGTCGTGGCCTTCGGTTGGGGCACCGCCGAGCAACTGGTTCGCATGAAAGAACTGTCGCTCAAGGTCAACGAAGTCCTGAGCAAATTGTTCGACGACGCCGGCCTGTTGCTGGTCGACTTCAAACTCGAATTCGGCGTCTTCTCCGACGGCTCCATCGTCCTGGGCGACGAATTCAGCCCGGACGGCTGCCGCCTGTGGGACAAGGCCACCGGCAAGAAAATGGACAAGGACCGCTTCCGTCAGGGCCTCGGTGACGTCATCGAAGCCTACGAAGAAGTCGCCAATCGTCTGGGCGTACCGCTTTAACCGACGCAAGCATCTGAAAGAACAGAAATATTTCGCTTAGGGGGTTCGCTTCCGGCGAAAGTGTTGTTATGATGCGCGCCGTTGGAGAGATGCCAGAGTGGCCGAATGGGACGGATTCGAAATCCGTTGTACCTTCACCGGTACCTAGGGTTCGAATCCCTATCTCTCCGCCATACCTATACGAAAAAGCCCTGATTATTCAGGGCTTTTTCGTTTCTGCGTGTCTGAAAAAAATCCCAGCCCATACTTTGGCCCATACCCTGGATAGCTCAGTGTTTTTCGACCAAGGGCTGATTTCCGACAGTTTCTAAGCAGCGTATGTTGCGGCGACGCTGAATTGACCCAATTACCGAGATGCCACTGGCCCAGTCCTTGATTCCCCGCCAAGCATTTTCTGTGCTGGAATTGTGCCGACGGAGTTGGGTCAGTCTTGCATCGGCACGTAGGTCAATTCGACGCGAGCGGCAATACCACGCGCAAAGGTGGGCAAGATCTCTATAACGGCCAGCCTAAAAACTATACATTGAGCTAGTCTTGTATAGAATTTTAAAAAGGTAGAGACGTTAATGAACGTGGATGATTCCAGACGCTTTCTCGTACATCGCCTGTCGAGATGCTGGCTCTTCGCGCTGGTACTGGCCTTACCTGCCTGGGCGGATTGGCGTCCCGCGCTGCCCGATGGGCGTCTGGTGGGCAGCGGCGACTTTACCTGGTTCGGCGTAAATCTATACACCGCGCGGTTGTGGAGCGCTGGGTTGCCGCTGACCTGGGATCAGCCCTTTGCACTCGAACTGACTTATCACCGTGCCTTTTCCAGGGACACGCTGGTGGAGGCCGGTCTCAAGGAAATGCGTCGCATGGCAGGGGCTCGTCCAGAGGACTCAACTCTCCAACGCTGGTCCAGTGAAATGCGTGGCGCCTTCGTCGATGTGCGGCCCGGAATGCGTATTACCGGGGTCTACCATCCCGGCAAAGGCTGCACTTTCTTCGTCGACGGCCAACTGCGCCGGCGGGTCGAGGATCCTGCATTCGCCCGCGCCTTCTTCGACATCTGGCTTGATCCGCGCACCCGGGATAAGCAATTGCGTCAACAACTGCTGGGGATGGCCGGATCGGCGGAGTGAGGAGGTTGAGATGCGTCAAATACTGGTACTGCTCGTTAGCCTGTTGCTGGTCAGCTGTAACAACATTGGCGTGGAGCACTATGCAAAGGAGCGACCGGCACTGGATCTGGTGGCGTTCTTCTCCCGGCCGGTACAGGCTTGGGGTCTGTTCCAGAATCGCTCGGGCGAGGTGGTCAAGCGTTTCCATGTCCGGATCGAAAGCCGCGTCGAGGGCCGGCAGCTGATCCTCGACGAGCGTTTTCTCTACAGCGATGGCACGCGTCAGCGGCGCGTCTGGACGCTGGAACAGACCGGCGCCGGGCATTGGCGTGGTCGTGCGGACGACGTTATCGGAGAGGCCAGGGGCGAGGTCGCTGGCAACGCGCTGCGCTGGCGCTATCGCCTTGACCTGCCGGTTGACGGCAGGCATTGGGAAGTTGATCTGGACGACTGGATGTACCTGATGGACGAAGACACGATGATCAATCGCTCGAGCATGAGCAAGCTTGGCGTCGAGTTGGGACAAGTGATCCTGTTCTTCCGCCGCCAGCCAGAGGTGCTTCCGTGAATCTTCAATGATGGGCCGAGGCAAGCGTTTGCGTTAGTGGGCAAACAGATTCATGAACGGGGCGCAGCCATTCGCAGGATGAGCGGCATCCAGACCGCCCACAGTGGTGCGAGCAGCAGGGCCGTGCCCAGGGTGCCCCAAGGCAGGCCGACACCGGCCAGCGGTGCGCCGGCGAGGTAAGCCAGAGGTCCACCGCACAGGCCCAGTAGCGCCCCGTACCACACAGGGCGTCGAGCCCAGGCCAGGCTGTGGCGAAGCCCACTGGCCAGCACCAACCAGAGCAGGGCCAGCCATAGGGGCAGGGGTTGCCGGGCAAAATCGAAGACGCCCAGCGCACCCAGGCCGGCATCCAGCAGCCAGCCTGTCAGCCCCACGCAGACCAGTGCGGTTGCTTCGTCCCCCGGCCGTGGGCAAGCAGCCACATGCACCAACAGGCCTGCCACCACCGGCAGTAGCAGCCAAGGATGCCGCTCGCTCAGCACGCAAGCCCACCAGGCGGCCTGCATCCATAGCGCGTTACCGATCAACCAGGCCCGGCTCAAATCAGGCACCCGGCAGCGATGCGCGACGTGCGGCCGGGGCTGCCCAGAGCAGTTGCGCGACGCCGATTGCGCGCTCCTCGAAACCGCCTTGGCAGTAACACAGGTAGAACTCCCAGAGGCGCTGAAAGGTATCGTCATAGCCCAGCTCGACCAACGCGGTGCGCGACTGACGCAAGTTGTCGCGCCAGTGCTGCAGGGTCCGCGCATAGTCCAGGCCGAAGTCCTCCATGTGCACCAGGTTCAAAGAGGTATGCCGACTGGCGGTCTGCAGCATGACGCTCAGGGAGGGCAGGGAACCGCCGGGAAAGATATGCCGCTGAATGAAATCCACCGACCGCCGGGCCTGTTCATAGCGCTGGTCGCGGATGGTGATGGCCTGCAGCAGCATCAAGCCGTCATCCTTGAGCAGCGACGCGCAGCGGCGGAAGTAAACCGGCAGATAGCGGTGCCCGACCGCCTCGATCATTTCGATCGAGACCAGCTTGTCGAAGCGTCCGCCAAGGTCGCGGTAGTCCTCGCGCAGGACGGTAATGCGTTCTTGCAGGCCAAGATCGCGGACGCGCTGCAGGGTATGGGCGTACTGCGCGTCGGACAATGTGGTGGTGGTCACTCGGCAGCCGTGCCGGGTGGCGGCATGGATCGCCAGGCTACCCCATCCGGTACCGATTTCGAGCAGATGATCGTCGGGGCGCAGCGCGAGTTTGTCGCAGATACGCTCAAGCTTGTTCAGTTGGCCCTGCTCCAGGCTCTGCTCCAGACTGTCGAACATGGCCGCCGAGTACATCATGGTCGGGTCCAGTAGCCGCTCGAACAAGGCATTGCCCAGATCGTAATGGGCGAGAATGTTGCGCCGCGCGCCGCGCCTGTTGTTGCGATTGAGCCAATGCAGCAGGCGCAGGACCGGACGGCCCAGGCTCGCCAACCCGCCTTCAAGGGCGTCGAGCACCTCCAGGTTGGCGACGAAGAGGCGGGTGACCGCGGCCAGGTCCGGAGTGCGCCAGCAGCCGTGGATGTAAGCTTCGCCTGCACCGATCGAGCCGTTGGCAGCCACCATGCCCCAGGCTGCCTCGTCGAAGATCTCGACCTCGGCGTGCAGCGCGCTGCCGACATCGCCAAACAGCCACTCCCGATCCTGGCAGATCAGGCGCAGACGGCCTTGGCGCAGGTTGCGCAGCTGAGTGAGCACGGCGCTTCTGGCCAGGCCGCCGAATAGTGGCGCCAGGCTAAAGGATTTGCTAACGCTCAGAGTTGGATCGGACATGCTCGGGCTCCTCGTGGACGTGATGGCCAAGGTCTTGGCTGCTCTGACTGGACGTGTGGGCGTAGAGCGGAGTGCGCTTGAGCAACAGGCGCATGGCTTGCCAGTAAATGGCGGCGAGGGTGCGCAGGCTCATCCAGGGGAAGGCCAGTACGTGGCGGCGCAGTGCGGCGGCATCCAGCGGCTGCCGGCGCAGGGCCAGGTCGGCCTCGAAGACTTTTTGCCCTTCGCGGCGGTTTTCCATGTGGATGCGCACGTGCGCGCCGTCGATGTGGAAGCGCATGTGGTACTGCATGTCCATCGGCAGGAACGGCGAGACATGGAATGCCTTGGTGACCGAGAATTGCCGGGGCTGACCGGGCAGCACGGACAACACGTAGTGAAAGCGCTCACGCCAGGGCGTGTTACGTACCTCCAGCACAATCGCCGCCAGGAGGTCATCGCTGTCGTGGCAAAAGTAGAAACTGACCGGATTGAACGAGATTCCCCAGCTGCGCGGCTGGGTCAGCAAATGAATGGCGCCGCACGGCGCCTGGCCCAGGGCCTTGGCCACCACTTCGCGCACCGCTTCCTTCAAGGGCATGCCGCGACGAGTCCAGGCTGGCAGATAATCGGTTTCTCGCCAGCACAACGGCGCCAGGCGAGAAGCGCCGAGCAGCGGGGACAGGCCGAGCAGCAGTTCCTGTTCGTCCAGATCCAGGTAAAGCATGCCGCTGCGATAGCGGAATCCATGGAACCGTGGCATCAGACGCCGGTGGCTGACCCAACCGTAGCAAAGGCTGCTGTTCACAGGCGCTCCCCGAACCGTTGGGCGACGTCCAGCGCGCTGACCACGCCATCCTCATGGAAGCCGTTTGCCCAGTAAGCACCGCAGAAGTAGCTGTGCCGGTTTCCCTGTAGCTCACCCTGACGCACCTGGGCCCCCATGGCGGCAAGGCTGTATTGAGGATGTGCATAATTGAAGCGTGCCAGCACTTGCGACGGGTCCACGCAGTCGCCCTGATTGAGGCTCAGGCAGAAGGTCACCGGGGCGTCGAGGCCTTGCAGAATGTTCATGTTATAAGTCACAGCCGCCGGGGCGTGCGCGGGTCCGCCGAGGCGATAGTTCCAGCTGGCCCAGGCCTTGCGCCGGTGGGGCAGCAGGCAGGTATCGGTGTGCAGCACTACTTCATTGGCGGCATAGGTGAGGGCGCCAAGCACCTCGTGCTCGGTGCTCGTCGGTTTCTCCAGCAGCGCCAAAGCCTGGTCGCTATGGCAGGCGAACACGACCTTGTCGAAGCGCTCCTGGCCTGCGGCGCTGGAGATCTCCACGCCAGTGTCGTCCCGGTGGACGCTCGTCACCGGGCAATTGAGCCGAATGCGCCCGCCGAAGCTCTTGCACAACGGCTCCAAGTAGCTGCGCGAACCACCCTCGATCACTCGCCACTGCGGGCGTCGGCTGATCGAGAGCAGGCCATGGTTACGAAAGAATCGGACGAAGAAGTGCAGCGGGAAGCGCAGCATATCGGCCCTTGATACCGACCAGATGGCCGAGCCCATGGGGACAATATAGTGATGGATGAAACGCTGCCCGTAGCTTCGCGTGTGCAGGTAATCGCCAAGACTCATGCCTGGCTCTATGCGGTGGCCATCCAGGTCGGCCACCGCCTGGCGATTGAAGCGCACGATATCGCGCAACATTCCCCAGAAGCCCGGCGACAGCAGATTGCCGCGCTGGGCGAAGAGGGTGTCCAGGTTATTGCCGTTGTATTCCAGGCCGCTGTCCGGATCGTTCACGGAAAAGCTCATCTCGGTGGGGCGCGAGACGACTCCCAGGCGATTCAGCAAGCGAATGAAGTTGGGGTAGGTCCAGTCGTTGAAGACGATGAAACCGGTGTCCACGGCATAGCGTTGGCCGTGCCATTCGATGTCGACAGTATGGGTATGACCGCCGATCCAGTCAGCTGCTTCGAACACGGTCACCTCATTGCGACGTGACAGCAGATAGGCACAGGTCAGCCCAGAAATCCCGCTACCGATGATGGCGATACGCATGTGTCGCTATTCCTGTTCGGTTCGCGCCAGTCGACGGCCCAGGGCCAGGCGACAACGCGCTGGGAGGGCGCCAAGCAAGCGCAGGACGAGAATGAAGACGCGTGGGAAGTTGATCTCCAACGGTCGTCGCGTCAGGCGCGCGACGACATGCCGCGCGGCGCGGTCGGCCGTCCAGAGTTGTGGCATGGCAAAGGCATTGCGCTGAGTCAGGGGGGTGTCGATGAAGCCTGGGCTGACCAACGTGACATCAATGCCTTCGGCGTATAGATCCAGGCGCAGGGATTCGACAAGATAACGCAGGGCCGCCTTGGACGCGCCATAGGCGCCAGCCCGCGGCAGCGCCAGCCAGGTCACCGAGCTGCCGATCACCACCAGGTGTGGTCGTTGCCCCCGGCGCAGCAGTGGCAGTGCCGCCTGCAGGCAGTAACTGACCCCCAGCAGGTTAGTGCGCATCACGCGCTCGACTGTCTCGGCCTCGAACATGCCCGGCACAAGGTATTCGCAGGTGCCAGCGTTCAGGATCACCAGGTCCAGTGCGCCCCACGCATGCTCGATGTCCTCGCAGATAGCCGCGACCTGTCGTGGGTCAGTCACGTCGCCGGTAGCAAGCAGGGCTCGAGGGTGGCGCAGCACGAGCGGCATCAGTGCCTCAGCCCGCCGGCCACCCAAGGCCACCGCATGGCCTTGCTCCAGCAGCAATTCAGCCAGGGCGGCACCGAGGCCGCTACTGGCCCCTGTCAGCCAGCAGCGACTCATGCGAGCCTTCCCTTGATCCAGCCGATCACCCCGCCAAGAACCGGGACGTGCTCGTAGAGCAGGGCGCCGGCATCGAAGTAGTCGTTGTGCAGGTAGACATGTGTCGCCCAGCGCAGGTGGCTGCAGCCTTGCAGACTGATCAGCTGGCCGCGGGACAAGCGTGGATGACGGAAATGCAGGTTCCAGCGCAGATAACCGTGGCCGGGGGCGGTTTCATCCACGTCAAGGAGGTCGTAGCGGATATCCTGGACGTTGGTGTACAGCTTTTCAAAGTAGCTGTGCAGTGCCGGCAAGCCATCCAGCTGATGCAACGGATCACGAAACTGAACGTCGTTGCTGTATAGCTCGCCCAGTTGGCCCAAGCGATCAGCGTTCAGAGTTATGAATGTGTCAGCGAAATGGCGGAGATATGCAGACATGGCAGGCTCCAGGCAAAATTGTACAATTCGAAATAACTGTACAGGTTTGTCTAAATCCTACGTAGAAAATTGTACAAGTCAATATTCTTGTACACTTTTTGTGTCGGTCTAGCGCTATTCGTCTTTAGCCACCAAGCCTTGCCAGTTGAAGGCGAAGCTCGGCCACTTCGGTCTCGAGTGACTGAATCCTTTCCAGAGCGGCAATCTTGTCGCTGACGTCATGCTGAATGCCAATGTAGTAGGTCAACTGGTCGGCATCATTGTGCACGGGAGTGATAGACAGCTCGTTCCAGAACGAACTGCCATCCTTACGATAGTTGCGCAGCACCTGACGGCAGGGCTGGCCGAGGCGGATGGCGTCGCGAATTGCTGCGAGGCCGGCCTGATCATGATCGTCTGCCTGCAGGAACCGGCAGTCCTGGTAGAGAATTTCGTCGGCACTGTAGCCGGTCAGGCGCTCGAAGGCAGGGTTGGCATAGATGAGAATGCTGTCATTGCCTTCCTGCTCGGCCACGACGATGCCGTCATTGGAGGCTTCGACCATAAGTTGCAGGAGTTTGGCGTCAATCATGATCCGGGCTCGCTGGGGTTCGTGGGTTTGCCCAACAGCGTAGTCGTCAGCGACAGCCATGCCTAGATGGCAGGGCGCAGGGACGCCGAACATCGATTGGTGCTGGTTAAAAAGTGTCATGCCTGGTTTAGAATGCCGACACACTCAGGATGCAACGACTTTTAATGACCGAGCCCATCGAATCCGCCTCCGACGACGTCTTGCTCCCCATGCGGGAAGTCGCCAGCCTGACCGGCGTCAACCCGATCACCCTGCGGGCATGGGAGCGCCGCCACGGGCTGATCCGGCCAGTACGCACTGTGGGAGGGCATCGCCTGTATTCGCAACAGGACATCGAACATATACGTAGCATCATGCTCTGGACCAGCCGGGGTCTGCCCATCAGCAAGATAGGCGCTTTGCTCGTCCGGCAGCAGGACACGGCCGGGCTCGCTGCATCAGGCTCGGCCGAAGCCCCCCTGGTCCAGTGGCAAGAGGCAGTTCATCGTGCCACGCAGGCTTTTGATGGCGCTGAGCTGGAGCGCCTTCACGGGCAACTATTCACGATCTATCCGAAGGCTATGGTACTGGAGGCTGTTCTGCTGCCTGTCTGGCGCAGCCTGGCATCCGGCAATGCTTTCGGCCGACGCAGTCAGTGGCTGTTCCTGGACGCCTTCTTGCGTGCGCGGATGTTATTGCGACTGCAGATGAACCCGAGCAACGGTGCTTGCGTGCTGCTGGCGGACGGCTCGGGCCATGCGCACGAACTGGAGCTGTTGTGCGCCGGCTTATTGATGAGTAATGACCAGCTGCGCATCGAGGTGCTGGGCACGGGCCAGCCCCTGGAAGAACTGCCGTTGCTGTGTAAAGCGATTCAGCCCGCCGCGCTGGTACTATTGGTCCAGGCGCCACTGCAGGCAGATGCGCACAAGCGACTGCGTGCCCTTCAAATGGGCGTTACGTGCCCAGTAGCCTTGGCCGGCGACGCAGCTGCCGCTTCGTCGGCAGGGTTACGTGGTTCTTCGATTGCCATTTTGGGCAATGACGAAGCGAGTATTTTGCCCAGGTTGGAAGCCTTGGTAAGGGGGACACTGCAGATTTGAATCCAGTCGTTCCAGCTAAGGAGGCTTATCTGAAACTGCATTGCAAATCTCGGCCAGCTCCTGCCATGGGTTGGGGACTGTCCCGCTCATTAGCTATCCTGCAACACAGTGCTAATCACCGACTGCGGGGGAGTGCATGAACAGATGGCAACGGCTTTGGTTGGTCGTAAAGCTGCTGGCAGCCGTGGCGGCCTGCCTGTACGTCGCTGTCCAGGCTTCTCGCTACATGCTGGAAAGCCCCGACGCAGAGCGCATTCACCCCTTGAGCATTCTGGTTGTCGGGCTGATCTTTGGCTTCGTTACCTTCGGGCTGCTGTCACTGGTCGGATGGATTGTCCGACTTTTCCTGCCTTTCCCTGATCCGGTCATCCCCACGGTAGCGGCTCAACCTCAAACAACGCCAGAGGAAGATGCGCCGCTGGCGCCGGCCCCCCCTCCGGTCCAGCCTTCTGGTGATTCAACTCAGCAGAAAAATCAGTAAGGCGGCATTTTGGCAGTTTTCGGAAACTTGAACACAAACTGAGTCAGTCTTCTCAATTCGCCGCATAGACGTCGATTGCCACACCTACCTAAACTGTCGGCAGATTTGGGGGAGCGGGGTCAATGGATGAATCGTAACGAATTACGTAAGGCCGACATCAACCTGATGGTGGTGTTCGAGACCTTGATGCTCGAGCGCAATGTCACGCGGGTGGCGGAGAAGTTGTTTCTCGGTCAGCCGACCATCAGTTCAGCGCTCAACCGCTTGCGCGTGATGTTCAACGATCCGCTGTTCATTCGCGTCGGCCATCGCATGGAGCCGACGGCGCGGGCCGAGGAGATCATTCGGCATCTGTCGCCGGCGCTGGATTCGTTGTCGGTGGCCTTGAGCTTGACCCATGATTTCAACCCTGTCAGCAGCTCCATGACCTTCCGCATCGGGCTGTCGGACGATGTCGAGTTTGGCCTGCTGCCGCCATTGCTGCGTGCCTTGCGTCAGGAAGCGCCGAAAGTGGTGTTTGTGGTGCAGCATGTCGATTATTGGCGGATTCCGGATTTGCTGGCGTCCGGCGATATCACCGTCGGCATCAGCCAGACCCGCGGTCTGCCGGCCAATGCCAAGCGCAAGTTACTGCGGCACATCCTGCCCAATGTGTTGCGCGCCGATGCTTCCGATGCCCCCCTGACGCTCGATGAATACTGCTCGCGTCCCCACGTGCTGGTGTCCCATACCGCCAACGTCAGTGGCTACGCCGATGAGTGGCTGGCGGAGATCGGCCGTACGCGCCATGTCGTGCTCTCGGTGCCGCAGTACAGTTCATTGCCGGCCTTGCTCGCCGGAACTGACCTGATTGCCAGCCTGCCGGATTACACCGCCGAAGCGATGGCCGCATCCGGGGTGCTGTTCAGTGAGCCTTTCCCCTTCGAAACACCGACACTGGACTTGTCGATGGTCTGGCTCAGCCATGTCGATACCGATCCGGCCGAGCGCTGGTTGCGGTCGCGGCTGGAGGCGTTCATGAGTGAGCGCGCGATGTTGCCGTTGCCCGAGTGAGCAGGGCGCTGTATATGTACGATCTTTGCGCCCACCTTCAGGAGCTCCGCCATGCCTCATCTGCACATGGAATACACCGCCAACCTGCCTGATCTGAATGCCGATGTGGCGTTGATCCGGCTCAACAATGCGCTGGTGGCTTCCGGTGAGTTTGGCGCCGAATTCGATATCAAGAGCCGGGCGGTGAAGATCGAGACGTTCAAGGTCGGTACTGCATTGACTGCGCGGGCGTTTGTGCATGTGAAGCTGGCGTTGTTGAGTGGTCGCTCAGGGCAGACCAAGAAGCAGTTGTCCGAAAGTCTGCTGGCGGTGGTGCAGGACCTGTGTCAGTGGCCGACGGGCGTCGAAGTCCAACTGGCCGTGGAAATTCTCGACATCGATCGCGAGTCCTACACCAAGATTGCCATCGGCCATTGAGTCTCAGGTCTCTTCCTGCTCGATGCAGGCGTTCACCACTTGCTCGCGCAACCAGGCATTGGCGCTGTCCTGATCGGCGCTTTGACTCCAGTGCATGTCGAGGGTGAAACCCGGCAGGCCGTTGGGCGCTTCGCAATGCGTGAAGATCGCCTCGCTGGCCAGCAATTGCTGGATGCGCCGGGGCAAGGTGACGATGAAGTCGGTGCTGGTGATCATTTTCAGCGCCGCGCTGTAGCTGTTGGCGCGGGCGACGATCTGCCGTTTTTGCGCCTGTTGCGCTAGCCAGCCGTCGACCATGTTGGTGTTGGACGTCCAGGGTGTCGGGAACACATGCCGGCGCTCGACGAAGGCTTGCAGGCTTAGACGCGGCTGCAGCGGTGTGGCGCGTTTATCGAGGACGCAGACCAAGTCATCCTCCAGCAGGACCTGAGTCTTGAGATCGCTGTGGCTGCGATGAAAATTCGGGCCGAAGCCAATCACCAGGTCCAGGCTGCCATCGCGCAGTTCTTCGGTCGGGATGTCGGTTTCGAACTTGTGCATGTTGATCATCACCGGCAGCTCGGAAAAATCGAAGTTCTTCAACAGGCGCGGCAGGATCAATTGCTCGAAGTACTCCGGGGCACAGAGGTTGAACGTAACCGGTTGCAAGGTCGGGTCGAACGTCTGGGTGCCGGCGTGACACAGGTTGATGCTTTCGAGGATTTTCAGCACGTGGGTGTACATGGTGCTGGCTTTATAGGTGGGGCGCATACCCGCGCGGGTATTGATGAACAGTTCGTCTTCGAAACTGGTGCGCAGCTTTTTCAGGCAGTAACTCACGGTGGACTGGCTGACGCAGAGTGTCTCGGATACACCGGTGACGCTGCTTTGCTCGTACACGGCGATAAACACCATGAGGTCCTGCATGTCGAGCTTTCTAAGCAAGTTGCTGTTCAGCATCCGTTTGTCTCACTGCGTTCCTTGCGCTGATTGTGCGCAATGTTGTGCGAAAGATCCTAACGGAACGATCGTGCCAGGAGAATGCCTCGTGGAAAGTTATCGCGGATAATCGTGAGGTAGTTGTCAAAATTCTTCAACAAGTCAGTGAATGTGTTTGGCGTACTGCCGTGGATCGAAGCGCAAGACCATCAGGATCATCAGCGCCATGACGCCGGTCAGTGACCACCAGGCCCATTCGAAGCTGCCAAGTTGATCGCGGATCATCCCGGCCATCAGCGGCGAGAGGCCGGCGATCAGGTAACCGATGCCTTGCACGAAGGCGGTCAGTCCACCGGCTCGCCGCGGGTTGTCCAGGTGATCCAGCGACACGATCAGGCTCATCGGAAACAACCCGCCGATGCCCAGCCCCAACAGGCATGGCCACACCAGGCTCAGGTGTTGCGGGCCGAGAATCAGCCCGCAGAACCCGATCATGATCAGTGCCAGCAACACCACCAGCACCAGGCGTCGGTCGCGGCTGCGGTTGGCGATGGCCGGTGTCAGCAGGCCGGACAACACTTCCATGGCAGTCAGGAAACCCAGGAGCAAGCCGGCGTTCTGTTCGCTCCAGCCTTTTTCCACGTAGTACGGCGCCAGCCAGGCCAGCACACAGGTGTAGGACGCCGTACCGAGGCCGAAGAAGATCGCCAGCAACCACGCGCGGGAATTGCTGAAGAAAGATTCTTGACGCGATGACGTCGAAACCAGCGTAGGCATCCCCGAGCGCCGGGCGCACCAGAACAGCAGCGCTACCAGCGCCAGCGCCGCCCAAATCGCCAGGCCCACGCGCCAGCTGCCGGTCCGGGTCATGACCAGCGGCGCGAAAGACGCGGCGATGGCGGCGCCGCCCATGATCGAGGTGACGTAGAGGCCCATGCACACGGAAACGTTATCGCTGAAGCGGGACTTGATCAGCGCTGGCATCAACGCCTGGATCAGCGCGATACCGATACCCGCCAGCACGGCGCTGAGGATCAGTTCGGCCGCCGAATCGAGAAACAGGCGCGACACCGTGGCTACGCCGATGATCAGCAACGAGAGCACCACCGTGCGCTGTTCGCCGAGTCGTTGACTGACGCTGAGACCGAAGAACATCGCCAGCCCCATCGCCATTACGGGCAGCATGGTCAGCAGCGAAGCGAGACTGAAACTCAGCGCAATGTCGCCGCGAATGGCGGACAACAAAGGGCCTACGGCGGCCATGGAGGGGCGCAGATTCAGGGCGACCAGAATGATGCTGACCATCAGCCAGAGGGCAGGGCGGGAGGTTGCGCGGACGTTTTCCATCGATCGGACCTTGAGTGACTAGGTGCCAATTAGGCGGGTGAGGCCTGGAGGCGGCAAATCAGAAAGTCTGGGGTGATATTTAAAAATCAAATATTACTGACGCACCGCAGACCCCTGTGGGAGCGAGCCTGCTCGCGAAGAGGCCATGGCATTCAACCTATTTGTTGCCTGTGACACCGCCTTCGCGAGCAGGCTCGCTCCCACATTGGATCAGGAATAGCCCATGGAATGTTTAGCCAATCCAGAACCAAAGTTCTTCAAATCCAGATTTACCGACTTAACCGCCCGTGTGAGGCTGCTGCTCATCTGTTTACTGCGGTTTTTTCTATGGATGGTTGGCCTGCACTTCCTTGCGAACTCGCCTTCTGGGCGCTGTGGCATTGCCGCCACGCGCGCCCGCCGGATTCCCACCTTTCCCGTTGATTGTTCCTACAGGTCCCGCGCTGTGCGCTGGATCAAAACGGCGACGCCTGTGCGTTTGCCTGACGCGAATCCAAGAGAATTCTCATGAGCAGTGCCACCACCACTTTCGCCTCCCAGCAAGAAGCCCTGACCTTTCTCGAACAGAACCCGGATATCGAGATGTTCGAGTTGTTCATCCTCGACAACAATGGCGTACCCCGGGGCAAGTTGCTGCATCGCGATGAGTTGCTGGCGGTGTACCAAAGCGGGCGGCCACTGCCCAGTACCATTCTGGGCCTGACCATCAACGGCGATGACGTGGAAAACTCCGGGCTGGTCTGGGATGTGGGTGATATCGATTGCCGGGCCTACCCGATCAGCGGCAGTCTGACGCGCATGCCCTGGCGGTTGATACCGACGGCGGCGGTGCAGGTCAGCATGCACCCCAAAGAAGGCATGCCCGCGACCATTGCCGATCCACGGCACCTGTTGGCGAAAGTGATCGAAGGCTTGCAGGCCGACGGTTATTACCCGGTCATGGCGGCGGAACTGGAGTTCTACCTGCTGGATCAGCAGCGCGACAGCAATGGTCGACCACAGCCGGCGCGGGATGTCGACGGCGGTCGTCCGCGTGCGACTCAGGTGTATGGCTTGCGTGAACTGGAGCAGATCGAACCGTTCCTGGCCGACCTCTACAGCGCTTGCAAACTCCAGGGTATTCCCGCGCGCACGGTCATTTCCGAATACGCGCCGGGGCAGGTGGAGATCACCCTCGAACACCGCACTGATGCCTTGCAGGCGATGGACGAAGCGGTGCGTTACAAACGACTGGTCAAGGGTGTGGCGCACAAGCACGGGATGGCGGCGTGCTTCATGGCCAAACCCTTCGATGACCTGGCAGGCACCGGAATGCACATGCACGTCAGCCTGGCCGACAAGGACGGTAACAACCTGTTCGCCAGCGAAGCTCCGGACGGCACGCCGCTGCTGAAACATGCAGTCGCAGGCATGCTCGGCACCTTGCTCGATTCATTGTTGCTGTTCTGTCCGAACGCCAACTCCTATCGCCGCTTCCAGACCAACAGCTACGCGCCGCTGGCGGCGACCTGGGGCGTGGACAATCGAACCGTGAGTTTGCGCGTGCCCGGCGGCCCGGCGTTCTCGCGGCATATCGAGCACCGTATCTGTGGCGCCGACGCCAACCCGTACCTGGCGGCTGCGGCGATCCTGGCCGGTATTCACCGTGGCATTCGTGAACAACTCGACCCTGGCGTACCGGTGGAGGGCAACGGTTACGCCCAGGCTATGGAACTGTTGCCGACCGACTGGCTGACCACCTTGCGCGCGCTGGAGGGGTCGAGCTGGGCGCGGGAGGCGTTCGGCGCTGAGTTTCTCGGGGTCTATCTGGCGGTGAAGCGTGCCGAATACCGACAATTCATGGGGGAGGTCGGGGAGCAGGATTGGCGCTGGTATTTGAATCAGGCCTGAACAGAACCTGAACCATTCTCAAATAACGTTAAAGTTATAGCCTGAACCCGGAAGCCAACTAATCGTTGGCTTCTTTTTCACAAAAAATTGATGGTTGGTTGCTTAAATTCAGTGTTGTCGCGGTCAATGAAATTTTCACATTTACCGGCGGTACTTCTTTTCAGGAACAACCAATCATCATGTTGAAGATTAAAGCCGTGCGCCCCGAGTGGGTGACACTGGTTGCCAGCACCTTTTTATTGACGGGCTGCAATCTCGTTCTTTGGCAGCACCTGTTTGCAATCACCGCGTCCGATGGCAAAGGCATCGTCATGCGCCTGGCTTTCGGGGTGATGATCCTGGCCGCCTTCAACCTGGTACTGACCCTGCTGGCTTTCCGGCTCGTGATGAAACCGGTGCTGACGCTGATCTTCATGATCAGTGCCGGCGTGGCTTACTTCATGAATCAATATGGCGCGCTGATCGACATCGGCATGCTGCGTAACTTTGCACAGACCAATGCGACGGAAGTACGCGACTTACTCTCGATAAAGTTACTTGCTTATATTGTGCTGCTGGGCCTTCTGCCTTCGTGGCTGTTGTGGAAAACGCCGGTTAGTTATCGTCGCTGGCATAACGAGTTGTTAAGTAAAGTAATGGTGAGTATGGCTTCGGTCGCTGTCATTGGTGGCGTAGCCTTGGTTAACTATCAGGGCTTGTCTTCATTGTTTCGCAATCACCATGAGTTGCGCTTGATGGTGGTGCCGAGTAACTACATCGCAGCCTCGGCCAGCTACTTGCGCGAACAAGCGATCTCCGCGCAGCAACCTTTTGTCAAAGTAGGTGAAGACGCCAGGAGAAACCCGGCCTGGCAAACCCGCGGCCGTAAATCCTTGACCGTGCTGGTGGTGGGCGAAAGCGCCCGGGCGGAAAACTTCGGCATCCTCGGCTACGACCGCGATACCACGCCAACACTGGACAGGGAGGCCGGCCTGATCGCCTTCACCGATGTGCATTCCTGCGGGACGGAAACAGCCGTGTCGGTGCCCTGCATGTTCTCCAACATGGGCCGCAAGGCTTACAACGCCAGCACGGCAAAAAACGAAGAGGGCTTGCTGGATGTGCTCAAACGCGCAGGCTTCGACGTGATCTGGCGCGATAACCAATCGGGCTGCAAAGGCACCTGCGATCGGGTCACCCTCGACGACGTCAGCAACCTCAAGGACCCGGTGCTGTGCGCCAACAGTGAATGCCGCGATGAAATTCTCCTGCAGGGCCTGCAGCACTTCATCGACACCCTGGATAAGGACACGGTGCTGGTGTTGCATCAGATGGGCAGTCACGGTCCGGAATATTTCAAGCGTTACCCCAAAGAGTACGAGCGCTTTACGCCCGTCTGCGAAAGCAACGCGCTGAACAATTGCAGTCGCGACAGTATCGTCAACGGCTACGACAACACCTTGGTGTACACCGACCATGTGCTGTCGACCCTGATCGATCTGTTGCGCAACAACCAGGACAAAGTCGATACCGCCATGCTCTATCTGTCGGACCACGGTGAATCCCTGGGCGAATACAACCTGTTTCTCCACGGCACGCCCTACCTGCTGGCGCCGGATCAACAAAAGCACGTCGCGATGCTCGCCTGGTTCTCTGACAGCTATCAAAAGTCATTCTCGGTGGACACCCATTGCCTGCAAATGAGCCGTGAGAAGCCCTTGAGCCAGGACAACCTGTTCCATTCGATGCTCGGTCTACTTGAGGTCAACAGCAAGGTCTACCACCAGGATCTGGATCTGTTTGCCGGGTGCCGCGGTGCCGTGATCGATGGTGTGCTGGCCAAAGAATGAGGGCTTCGACCTTTTTTTCACGCTCCGACCGCTAAGCTACGGCTGGTACTTATTCCTACAAGAGTCATTGCACATGTCCGCGCAGTCCCCATCCGCCATCGAACTGGAGTTCGCCCGGCGCTACGATCAGGAACACGCCCGCGTCTGCCGTCAGCCGCGATCGCGGGGCCTGGGGCGGCGCTTGGCGTTCTGGCGCGACGAGCAGTTGCTGCGCAACGCGCTCAAGGTCGCCGGCGAACCGGGGCTGATCCTCGATGTGGCTTGCGGTGCCGGGCGCTTCTGGCCGGTGTTGGCCGAGCATGCGAACCGGGTAATCCTCGCGTCCGATCCGTCCCAGGACATGCTCGATCACGCCCAGACGCACCATCCGCAGAACCTGCTTGAGCGGATCACGACCTTCCAGGGTTCAGCCTTCACCCTCGGATTGTCGGCGAACGCGGTCGACTGCATTGTTTGCATGCAGATGTTTCAATACATCGACAGTGCCGAGCATCGGCTGGCCATGCTCAAGGAGTTCCACCGGGTCAGTCGCGATACCGTGATTGTGGCAGTACGGGTGGATGCGCATTTTAAACTCCAGCGGCCCGGCGCGGAGGCTGCCCAGCCTCGGCAGTTGCCTGGCAAGGCCGAGGTAGAGGGACAATTTCTCGAGGCGGGTTTGCGCTTGCTCAGTCACCAGGATTTCCTGCCCGGTTGCGCGCGAATGCGGGTCTATGTGCTGCGTAAGACCAGATAACCTCCCTTTGTCAGACAATTCTTGCCATCTGGCGGGTATTTTCGCTAAAGCTCTTGTTCAGTGGATGCGTGGAAATTGCCTGCGGCGATATATACTGCGCGCCATTCTTCAAGGGAGAGCCGTGTGGCCATCGATATTCACTGGATTCGCGACAACGATAGCCTCGGTCAGTTTTGCGCCGAGTGGCAGCAGCTGCCGTTCGTTGCCCTCGACACCGAATTCATGCGGGTCGACACCTTTTATCCGATCGCAGGCCTGCTGCAGATCGGCGATGGCGTACGCGCTTACCTGATTGACCCGCTGACCATCGACAACTGGCAACCTCTTGCCGCGTTGCTGGAAAACCCGGCCGTGGTCAAAGTCGTCCATGCGTGCAGCGAAGACCTCGAGGTCCTGCTGCGCCTGACCGGCAGCCTGCCGGCGACGCTGTTCGACACCCAACTGGCCGCCGCTTACCTGAACCTGGGTTTCTCCATGGGGTATTCGCGGCTGGTGCAGGAAGTGCTCGGCATCGACCTGCCCAAGGGCGAGACCCGCTCCGACTGGCTGCAACGTCCACTTTCCGACACCCAGATCAGCTATGCCGCCGAAGATGCCGTGCACTTGGCGGAAGTTTTCATACAGTTGCGTCCGAAGCTTTCTGACGACAAGTACGCCTGGGTCCTGGAAGACGGCGCCGAGCTGGTCGCCAATCTGCGTCGCGAAGTCGATCCGTACGAGGTCTATCGCGACGCCAAGCTGGCCTGGAAGCTGTCCCGCGCTCAACTCGCCGTATTGCGTGAACTCTGCGCCTGGCGTGAGCGCGAGGCCCGCGCCCGTGATCTGCCGCGTAATCGCATTGTCCGTGAGCACTCCTTGTGGCCACTGGCACGGACTCAGCCGGACAACCTTGGCGCGCTGGCGAAAATCGAAGACATGCACCCGCGTACCGTGCGTCAGGACGGTGAGTTTCTGCTTGATCTGATCAAGCGCGCTGGCAGTGTGTCGCCCGATCAATGGCCGCCTGCCGTGCCGGAACCGTTGCCGGTGGAGGCCGCCGCGCTGATCAAACAATTGCGGGCGATCGGCCAGGCCGAAGCCGAGCGCCTGAACATCGCGCCGGAACTGATGCTGCGCAAGAAAACCCTGGAAGCGCTGCTCAAGAGCGGTTTCCCCAATGGTCCCTACCAATTGCCTGATTCGCTGCGTGGCTGGCGCCGCGAATTGATGGGCCAGGCGCTGCTCGACAGCCTGGCCACCGCCGGAGAACAGCCTTGAAACGTATCTGCTCCATCTACCGAAGCCTGAAGAAAAACGAGATGTACCTCTACGTGCTCAAAAGCGATGCACTGGAACGCGTCCCGGAAAGCCTGATGGCCGCCTTCGGCAAACCCCATCACGCCTTCGACCTGGTGCTGAGCCCCGAGCGCAAACTGTCGCGCGAAGACATCACCGTGGTCCTGGAAAACCTCGACAAGCAGGGCTATCACCTGCAAATGCCGCCGGCCGAGGACGAATACATCGAACATTTGCCGGAAGAATTACTGCGGCGCAACGACCCGATGTGATCGGCAGAGGCTCTGTCCAGGGCTGCCGAGAAGAGTCTTCGCTTGAACACTGGAATTGAATTTGGCGATGGCCAGGGCGATGGAGCGTTACTTCATCGGCGGTCGTCTGCACTGTTTTTCGAAAGGTTTGAACCATGCGCGTTCTGATTGCTGAACACGACCACCCTGTGTACGCCCAACTGCTGCGTCAGGCAGCGCCCGACCTGGAAGTGCTGACCAGCGGCGATTCCGCCGAGCTGGCCAGCCAGGCCGCCGATTGTCCGATCTGGCTGGGCCAGCCGGATCTGTTGGCGACCCTGCTGCGCCAGGGGCACCAGCCACAATGGCTGCAATCGACCTGGGCGGGCATCACACCGCTGCTGGCCGACGGCTTGCCACGGCACTATCGCCTGACCCGGGCGGTGGGGATTTTCGGTCAAGTCATGGCCGAGTACGTGCTGACCTACATGCTTGGCCACGAGCGCGAAGTGCTGCCGCGCCTGGTCAGCCAGGTCGAGCGCAAATGGGACAGTCGTCAGGGCCAGAGCCTGGCCGGGCGCAAGGTGCTGATCGTCGGCACCGGCGACATCGGCCAGACCGTGGCGCAATTTCTGCTGCCGTTTGGTGTGCAACTGTATGGCATCGCCAGTGAAGCCCGTGAGCAGGCGCCGTTTGTCGAAGTGGGCGCGCTGGCTGATTTGCCGCGGCTGGTCGGTGAAGTGGATTACGTGATCAATCTGCTGCCGAACACGCCGAACACGCATGACCTGTACGACGCCGCGCTGTTCAAGCAGTTCAAACCGACCGGTTTGTTCATCAATGCCGGACGCGGCGTCGCGGTGGTCGATGCGGATCTGGTGGAAGCCCTCAAGGAAGGGCATCTGGCGGGCGCGGTGATCGACGTCTGCCGTCAGGAGCCGCTGCCGCAACGTCACCCGTTCTGGACCGCCTGGGGCTTGCTGTTGACCGGCCACAGTTCGGCACCGACCTCGCCACCGATGATGGTGAAGCTGTTTGTCGAAAACCTGCGGGCGTATCAGGCGGGTGAGGCGTTGCGCGGGGAAGTGGATTTCAGTCGCGGCTATTGAATTCACCGCAATAAAAATGTGGGAGCGAGCCTGCTCGCGAAAGCGGTGTATCAGTCTCCATAAGTATCGACTGACATGCCGCCTTCGCGAGCAGGCTCGCTCCCACATTGGTTTTATGTTGTGGCTTACAGGGTGAAATCGCCCTCGGCCGCCAACTCGCTCACCGGACGACGCGGGCTTGGTTCTTCACGCGCTTGCAGGTACTGCGCCAGTGTCGCCTTATCCCCCAGTTTGCCGATCGCCACCGCCGCATGCAGCGCGTAGCCTTCGGGAATGTTCAGCTCCTTGCGGGTCAGTTCCTGATCGAAACCGGCCATGCCGTGGGTGTGCCAGCCGCTGATGCTTGCCTGCAACGCCAGATGGCCCCAGGCGGAACCGGTGTCGAAGGTGTGCCACAGGGCCGGGGTTTCTTCGGTCGCGCCAGGCGCCACAAAGGTGGTTTTCGATACCACGATCACCAGCGCCGAGGCGTGTTGCGCCCAGCTGCGGTTGAATTCGTTCAGCAGGCCCAGGTAACGCTCCCAGTTCGGCGTGTCGCGACGCGCGTAGAGAAACCGCCAAGGTTGCGAGTTGTAGGCCGATGGCGCCCAGCGTGCGGCTTCGAAGAAGCTCAGCAGGGTTTCGACGGGAATGGTTTCGCCGGTGAAGGCGCGGGGCGACCAGCGATCGGTGAACTGCGGATGAATGGCATGGTCGGCAACGCGTGGGTTAGCGCTCATCAGGAGATTCCTTGGTTTGAAAGTGGGAGTTCGTCTGAAACCTGCGGGCGCAGATGGGCTGGGCGATGAGGTTTGTCGAGAGCCTGGGCATCTCACCTGAATGCAACGCGGTCGAGCGTTAATGGCACGCGGGTCTGGCTCCTTGCGACTGGCAAAGCTACTTGGCGGCGCAAAAACTGACAAGCCCTGTTCTACCGGCAGTCGCCAATGCTTGGCCCGCAAGGGCCTTGGCACTAGACTGGCGGCCTTTTCACCACCTGATGTCGATGCTTGAACCATGGCCGCCAAAGTCGAACCGTTCTGGATACGCAAAACCCTCGATCAACTCGATCCACAGGAATGGGAATCGCTGTGCGATGGCTGTGGCCTCTGCTGCCTGCAAAAGCTCGAGGATGAAGACGACAACTCGGTCTATTACACGCGCATCGCCTGCAAACTGCTGGACCTGAAAACCTGCCAGTGCACCGATTACCCCAACCGCCGCGACTTCGTGCCGGACTGCATCCAGCTCACTCCGGGCAAGGCCGATGAATTCAAATGGCTGCCACCGACCTGCGGTTATCGACTGGTCAGCGAGGGCAAGGACCTGCCGCTCTGGCACCATCTGGTGTGCGGGGATCGCGACGCGGTGCACCACGAACGCATTTCACAATCCGGGCGCATGCTCGCCGAAGGCAGCGTGGCTGAAGAAGATTGGGAAGACCATCTGATTTTCCGCGCCGGTTAATGTGGCGAGGGAGCTTGCTCCCGCTGAGTGCGTAGTACTCACAAAATCGCCGGTGATGACAAGAATTCGGGGCCGCTACGCAGCCCGGCGCGAGCAAGCTCGCTCGCCACAACAGGAGTGTGTATGGCTGTGGGATTGCGGCTGGCGTTGGCCATCGGGCTGTTGGCCCTGGGTTTGCCCGTGTGGGCGGCGAAGAAGGTCGATCTGGATTATCACGTGCGCCTGATGCCGCAAAGCGATCAGGCCGAAGTGCGCCTGACCCTGGCCCAAGGCTCGGCGGTGCGCAGTCTGGATTTCGACCTGGGCGATGGCAGCTACTACAGCGATTTCAAGGCCGACGGCCAATGGCAACTGACGCCGGGCAAGCAAGCGCGCGGTATCTGGCGGCCCGCGGCCGACAAGGCCAGCCTGACCTACCGCGTGCGCATCAGCCATGGCCGCAAGAGCGGCAGCTTCGACACCCGCATGACCCCGACCTGGGCGTTGATGCGCGGCGAGGATCTGGTGCCGGCCGCCAGGCTCGATCAGCAAGATGGCACCGAACTGGTTTCACGCCTGGAATTCGAGTTGCCCAGCGGCTGGAAAAGCGTCGAAACCGCCTGGCCACGGATCGGCAAGAACAAGTTCCGCATCGATAACGTCTCGAGATTGTTCGACCGGCCCACGGGCTGGATGCTCGCCGGCCACCTTGGCAGCCGACGCACGCGATTGGGCGAAACCGAAGTCACCGTCGCCTCGCCCCAGGGCCAGGGCATGCGCCGCATGGATGTGCTGACGCTGCTGACCTTCGTCTGGCCGCAAGTGCAGGCAGTGTTCCCGCGTCATCCCACCAAGCTGCTGATCGTCGGTGCCAACGACCCGATGTGGCGCGGCAGCCTGGCGGCGCGCGAGTCCATCTATTTGAACAGCCGGCTGCCGCTGGTCAGCGAAAGCGGCACCAGCGCAGTGGTGCGTGAGTTGGCCCAGGTGTTTGGACGGATCAACGACCAGCAGCGCAGTGACTGGATCAGTGAAGGGTTGGCCGAGTATTACGCCATCGAACTGGTGCGCCGCGCGGGTGGGATCAGTGATGAGCGCTATGAGAGTTTGCACGGCAAGCTGGTCAAGGACAGCCAGAAGGTCACGACATTGCGCGGCGAACACGTCAACCCGGCACAGGTGTCGAAATCGGTGTTGCTGCTACAGGAGCTGGATCGCGAAATTCGCCTTCAGACCCGCAACAAGCGTTCGCTGGATGATGTAATGCGTGGGGCGATGCGTTTGGCAAGTGTGGGTACCAAGGAGTTTATCCAGCTCGCCGAGAGCGTGCTTGGCGAGTCTTCCAAGGTCCTTGATACCGAGTTGCTTCAGTAACGCCGCCTTCGCGAGCAAGCCCGCTCCCACAATAGATCTCGGGTGTTCACACATGATGTGTTCACCGCCAAACCCTGTTGGAGCTGCTTGCCTGCTCCCACAATATCTGGCGCTGTACACAAATCATGTATACACCGGCATACCCTGTAGGAGCGGGCTTGCCCGCGAAGAGGCCATAAGCCCCACTACAATTCTCGGATCAGACCCCGGTCTTGGGCGACTTCAAAGAATCATTCCCGGTCACGGTAGCAGTCCTGGTCGCCGCTTCGGCATTCGCCTTCAACCGCCCCAGCTCCTCCCCGGCCCGTTCAATTTTCGCCCGCACGTTGTTCATGTCCTGACGGCTTTTCTCCAGCAGGCTCTTGACCGAACTGTGCCCGGTAATCCCGCGAGCCAGCGCCACGCCGCCGATCGCCACTTGAATCAACCCGAACACACCGCCGCGACGCAGGCCCTTGCTGACCATCACCACGCCACCGGCCACGGAGCCGATGCGCTCCCAGCCGTGAACGTTCTGGTCGGAATGAGTCTGGAACGGGGTGGACTCGATGCGTTCTACGCGTGTGAGTTCGCTCATGATCTGTCTCCTGGCTGGATTGGCTGCTTCAAGAATAGATAATTAAGCTGACTGCCAAGGCGGGCGGCTTGTTCCATCGGATGTGCAATGACTCAGCGGAATTTCGGCCCCGAGCGGGTATTGAGCCCCTTGGCCATGCGGTCGTAGAGCACGACGTTGACCGTGGCCGCGAGGTTCATGCAGCCGGTGGTCGGGACGTAGACCACGTCTTCACACCAGTCGCGAATGTCTTGATCCAGCGAGCCGTCTTCCGGGCCGAAGATGTATAGCGCGCGATCCGGGTGAGTGTATTCGGGCAGCGAGCGGGCGCCTTCGACCAGTTCCACGGCGACCGGGACGCAGCCCAGGGGCAGGATTTTTTTCAGGTCGTCGATGCCGATCAGCGGAATGTCGTAGTGGACGCGCTTGGTGTCGGTGACGAAGTCCGCGGCACGTTCGTAACGCTTGCCGGTGTAGAACACGGAAGCGGCGCCATAACAGCCGGCGGCACGCATCACCGAACCGACGTTTTCTGGTGATTTGGGGTTATACAAACCAATGCAGCTGTACCGTTTGTCTGCCACGAGCGGGGTGCCTTTGGGGGAAAAAGCGCGATTATACGGGGATTGGGGGAGGGGCGTTCGGTTTGGAGACTTGTGGTGTCGGGTCGACAGCTTTCGCGAGCAGGCTCGCTCCCACATTGGATCTTGGGTGTTCACAAACCCTGTGTTCACAGACGATCTCCCACACTGGATCCTGGAGTGTTCACACATAGTGTGTTCACAGAAGATCTACTGTGGGAGCGAGCCTGCTCGCGAAGAGGCCAGTCGGGACGCTGAAGATATTACTCTTCTTTCTTCAACAGCCCGGCCAACGCCGCAAACGGGTTATGCGTCGCCTTGGCGATCTTCGGCGAACTCAGCGAGCCTTCATCGAAGTACTGCTGGTCGGTGTACCGCGAGTGTTCATTGTCGTGGCAATACAGGCACAACAATTCCCAGTTCGAGCCATCCTGCGGATTGTTGTCGTGGTTGTGGTCGCGGTGGTGCACGGTCAGTTCGCTCAGGCGCTTGCCGGAGAACTCGCGGGCGCAGCGGCCGCACACGTGCGGGTACATCTTCAGGGCCTTGTCGCGGTAACCCATTTCCTTGTCGCGCTGATTATCAGCGAGGATGCGGTCCAGCTTCGACGTGTTGGTCGCAGGTGTTGACGAACTCATGGGTTCACCTTTGTAAAAAGACTAATGACGGTTATGAACAGAGTTTAGCTCAGCCCTTGAGCTTCTCGGCAATCCAGATGGTGTGGCGGGTGCCTTTGTTGCCGTGGGCGAAGACTTGCACTTCTTCGGCCTTGAAACCGGCCTTTTTCAGCTTGTCGGAAAACTGCCGGTCAGCGCTCGCCGACCATACCGCGAGCACGCCTTTGGGGCGCAGGGCCTTGGCGCAGGCACTCAGGCCACCGGCGGAGTACAGCCAGCTATTGGCTTTCTGGGTCAGGCCTTCGGGGCCGTTGTCGACGTCGAGCATAATTGCGTCGAAGCCCTGTGGCTCGGCTTGCAGCACCTTGGCCACGTCGTCCATGCGGATCACCGTGCGCGGGTCGAGCAGCGGGTTCCCGGCTTTCTCGCCCAGTGGTCCGCGGTTCCATTCGACGACGCCAGGCACCAGTTCGGCGACCACCACCTCAGCGGTCTTGCCCAGATGCTTGAGGGCCGAGGCGAGGGTGAAGCCCATGCCCAGGCCACCGATCAGCACCCGCGAATTCGGCCGGCCGGCAACCTTGCGGCAGGGGATCTCGGCCAAGGCATCTTCGGAGCCGTGCATGCGCGTGTTCATCAACTGCCCGCCGTCGCCCCCCTGAATCTTGATGACGAAATCCTCACCGTATTCGAACAGGCACAAGGCACCGCCATTTTCAGGAATCGGAGTGGTGTCGAGCAGGACGAAACGTTTCATTGAGGCTCTCTTGAGGAGAAATCGGCAATCAGGGGCAGGCAAACAATGGCCGTTGGGAGTAGCCTGCAAAAAGACTACAAGGCCAACGGAGCCATTGATGAAGCGCACCATTCTAACGGTCATTGCCCTGGCCGCGCTCTCGATAACTGCAGTGCATGCCCAGGAACAACCCACCATTCCCACCAGCCCCGGACCGTTGCCCGGTTCTCCCGGCACCGCAACACCCACGCCCTACCCGCAGATCACCCCGACCAGCGTGCCCAAGGTCGGCACCGGCAGTGGCGGGCCGCCGCTGTTGCCGCCGATCGAAATGCCCAGCCCGCCCAAGGACCAGACGTTGCCGGGGCTTGAGCAGAACAGCACGAAGATCAAGTCGCCGGGCGGTTAAGGCAAGCGCCATGGCCGTCGGCCAGGTCCGGAGACCAGGCCACCGAGCCAGGTTCCTCAGGCGATGCCCAGCACCTTGAAAACAAATGCATATTCGAGCGCGACGTCACGCAATCCCTGGTAACGACCGCTCATCCCGCCATGCCCGGCGCCCAGTTCTGTCTTGAGCAGCAGTGGGTTGGCATCGGTTTTGGTCGCACGCAACTTTGCCACCCACTTGGCCGCTTCCCAGTACTGCACGCGACTGTCGTTGTAGCCGGCGATCACCAAAGTGGCGGGATACGCCTGGGCGCTGACGTTTTCGTACGGCGCATAGGCCTTGATCCGCGCATGGACGTCCGGTTCTTGCGGATTTCCCCACTCGTCGTACTCGGTGACGGTCAACGGCAGGTCCGGGTCGAGCATGGTGTTGAGCACGTCGACGAACGGCACTTCGGCAATCGCTGCGCCAAACAGCTCCGGGCGCATGTTGAGCACGGCACCGATCAGCAACCCGCCAGCGCTGCCGCCACTGATTGCCAGTTGTCTGGATGTGGTGAGGCCGTTGTCGATCAAGTGCTCGGCGCAGGCGATAAAGTCACTGAAGGTGTTGTGCTTGTGCTCCTGCTTGCCGGCGCGATACCAGGCTTCGCCCAATTCACCGCCGCCACGCACGTGCGCGATGGCAAAGGCCACGCCACGATCCAGCAGGCTCAGGCGCGCGTGGGAGAACCAGGGATCGAGGCTTTCGCCATACGCGCCGTAGCCGTACAGATAAAGGGGCGTCGGCTTGCCGAGGGCTTCGCGTTTGACGACGAGGCTGATCGGCACTTTCGTACCGTCGGGTGCCGTCGCCCACAGGCGCTGGCTGACGTAGGCATCGGCATCGAACGGGCCCAGCACCGGGGTTTGCTTGAGGACTTTCTGCTCACCGGTGGCCAGCCCCAACTGCCGGATCTGCGCCGGACGGTTCAAGGCTTCGTAGCGCAGGCGAATCCGGTCGCTGACGAACTCCAGGCTGTTCTGTACATGAAGGCTATAGGCCGCATCCGGCAGCTGCACGCGGTAGCTCCCCAGGTCTTGCGGATGGACTTCGATGATCGGCAAGCCACCCTCACGCAGGCTCAGGGTCATGGCCCCGGCGTTGAGGCTCATGCCTTCGATCATCGTGCTGTCGCTGTGGGGGATCAGGTTCTGCCAGTAGGCTTCGGTCGGCGCGACGCCGGTGTCGACGGCCGTGTATAAGGCAAAATTGATGCCGTCGCGATTGGTGCGAATGAACCATGTCCATTCGCCGTCGCGAACACCGTGGTCGACATCGTACTCATGGTCTTCAACCCGTGGCGCAATACAGGTGAAGTCCTGCTGCGGCTGGAACGCGTCGAGCACCCAGACTTCGCTGGTCGTCTTGCTGCCCACGGACAGCAGCAATTGCTGCTCGGAACTGGACCGGTAGCAGTGCATGAAGAATCGACCGTCCGTCTCATGGAACACCTCTTCGGCCGCCGTGCCATCCAGTCGATAGCGCAACAGTTTGTGCGGGCGGTGGGTGTCGTCCAGTTCGCCGAAGAACAGCGTCAGGCTGTCGTTGGCCCAGGTCATGCTGCCGTCGCAGTCCTGGAATTCCAGTTCGCTGACCCGGCCGTTGGACAATTCCTTCACGAACAGCGTGTAAATCTCGTCGCCCGTGGCGTCGATACTGTAGGCCAGCCGCTGGTGGTCCGGACTGATGCTGAACGCACCCAGGGAAAAGAAACCACCCTTGGCCAGTTCATTCGGGTCGAGCAGCAGTTGCTCCTGGCTTTCGTCGAGTTGCAGGTTGTCGTCCGCCGGGCGCGGGCAGCGGTAGTGACGGGCGTATTCGTCACCCGCCGTGGTGCGCGTGTAATACAGGTACGGACCCCAGGGGGAGGGCAGCGACAGGTCGGTTTCGAGAATCCGGCCCTTGATCTCTTCGAACAGGGTTTCGCGCAGCCCGGCCTGATCGGCGGTCTGCGCCTCTTGATAGCGGTTTTCCGCTTTCAGGTAGTCGAGCACCGCGTCGGTGTCGCGCTCCTGCAGCCAGGCATACGGGTCATTACCCTCGGCCTTGTGGGCGATGGGAGCGTCGCAAGTGTTGGCGGATAGGGGCATGAAGGGCTCTCGAACAATGTACGGAATAAGGGCTATGCAGAGGTTAGGCACTACTTCATACCTCTGCAGAATCTGTGGGAGCGAGCTTGCTCGCGATGGCGGACTGCCGGACAACACTGATGTTGAATGTACTGACCTCATCGCGAGCAAGCTCGCTCCCACAGGTTCTGTGTCTTGGCCGACAGGTATTGGTGCAAGCCTGATGGACGAAAAGTCGTTACTATAAGCGCCTCTTTGCCTGCCTTGCCATGGACACCATGACCGAGAACGACTATCTGATCGCTTGGGGCCTCTACGCCTTTGCCGCTTTAGGCTGCCTGTTGGTGTGGATGCGCATGACCCGCTGGATGTGGCGCTGGCTGCGTGAGCCGCTGCGGTTGCTGGTGGTCGTGCTGCTGTTCAGCCCGACCATCATCGACCCGGTGAAGGAAAAGGTCGCCCCGGCCATCGCCATCACCGCCCTGGATCTGCTGTTCAAGGTCGGCAACAACGCCTGGCGGGCGGTTTCCGACCTGTTCATGTACGGCATGCTGGCGTTCGGTATCTACCTGGTTTTCGTGGCCATCCGCTTTGCGATCGAGCGCTCCTCCAACGCTCGCAAGGAACAGGCCGCCGCCGCGAATGCCGCGCTCAGGGCCGACGAACCTGAACAGGATCAACCCTTCGGTGGTGCCGGTGATGACCGATACGGTCGTCCACCGGTGCCGAGCAACCCTCAGCGTATGCGCGTTGAACCGCGTTTGTAATATTGCCCCTGCATTAAATCGAGAGTCCGAGCATGTGTGAGTTATTGGGCATGAGCGCCAATGTCCCGACCGATATCGTGTTCAGCTTCACCGGGCTGATGCAGCGCGGCGGCCGCACCGGTCCGCACCGCGACGGTTGGGGCATCGCCTTCTATGAAGGCCGCGGCCTGCGATTGTTCCAGGACCCGGCAGCGAGCAGCGAATCGGAAGTCGCGAACCTGGTGCAACGCTATCCGATCAAGAGCGAAGTGGTGATCGGGCACATCCGCCAGGCCAATGTCGGCAAGGTCTGCCTGTCCAACACCCATCCGTTCGTGCGTGAGCTGTGGGGGCGCAACTGGTGTTTCGCCCACAACGGCCAACTCGCGGCCTTTGAGCCGATCACCAGCTTTTACCGCCCGGTCGGCGATACCGACAGCGAAGCGGCGTTCTGCGACTTGCTCAATCGGGTGCGTGCCGCATTCCCCGAACCCGTGGAAATCGAAGAACTGCTGCCGGACCTGGTGGCCGCCTGCGCCGAATACCGCAGCAAAGGCGTGTTCAATTGCCTGCTCAGCGACGGCGACTGGCTGTTCTGCTATTGCTCGACCAAGCTGGCGCAGATCACCCGCCGCGCACCGTTCGGCCCGGCGCGCCTGAAGGACGTCGATGTGATCGTCGACTTCCAGGCCGAAACCACGCCCAACGACGTGGTCACGGTGATTGCCACCGAACCCCTGACGGAAAACGAAACCTGGACCCGCTACGAACCGGGCCAATGGAGCCTGTGGCGGCGCGGTGAATGCGTCAGCCAGGGCAAGACCGAATAAGGACACTCCCCATGTTGCTCAGTTATCTACGGCTGGTGTTGTTTGCGGCGGGCCTGTTGATCGGTGTCCAGGTGCCGGGGTTCATCAGCGATTACGCCAAGAGGGTCGAAGCGCACCTGATCGAGGCGCAGACCGGTCTGAGCGGTTTCCAGGGCACCGCGAATCAGTTTTTCAAGGGGGACATACAGGCGCTGGTGGCCCATTACCGTGCCAGCGAAGACCCGATCTTTCGCAGTGACGCCGACAGCCTGAACACCCTGCTGACCCGTCGACAGGCCCTCGATAAACAGTTTCAGGCCATGCAGGGGCCGTGGTACATCCGCTTCCTGCAAGTGGTCCTGGCGGCCGATCCGGATATTCGCAAGGAAACCTGGAATGGCTACAGCTACCAGATCCTGCTGACGCCCGAAGCAATGATCTGGGGCATGAGCGGCGCCTTGCTGCTGTCGTTCGGCATCGAATGCCTGTTCCGGCTGATCGACTGGGTGGTGCTGGGCGGCAAGCGTCTGCGCCAGAGCCGGCCGATCGAGGACCGGGATGTGCGCGGCCTCTAGGCCGATGATCGTTCCCACGTTCGCGTGGGAACGATCACTCTTAGCTAACCGAAGGTTTGCTCAAGATGATGTAACCCTCACCCACCTTACGCGCATACCCCTCCAACACCTGCTGACACAACGCCACAATCTCCTCGACCCACTCCACCCCCACCCGCCATGACACCACCACCTGCAAATTCGGCAGTCGTTGCTCGATGGTCAGCAAGGTCAGCTCACCCCGCGCCAGTTCTTCGGCCACCAACACCGGCGGCAACGCGCCAATGCCAAATCCGTCGCGCAGCAAGCGGGTAATCGCCGACACCGAGTTCACGCAGTTGAGCCGTGGCGCCATGACACCGTTGGCCTGCATCAGGCTCAAAATGTCCTGATGCGGATGGGAGTTTTTCGAGTAGGTGATGATCCGCTCGCGAGCCAGATCGGCGATGCCGCAGTACTCGCGGTTGTAGATCGAGTTACTGGCGACGATCCAGCCCATCGGGTGGCTGGCCAGCTCCAGGCTGCGCACACTTTCCTGACGCAAAAGGTCGGTCTGCAGGATCAGATCGAGAAAGCCTTTTTGCAGCTGATCGCAGAGGTTGAGCGCCGTATCGGCCACCAGCTCGATTTCCACCAGCGGATAATGATCCATCATCTGTGCCACCAACGGGCTCAGCCAGGTGTGGATCACGGTGTCCATCACGCCGATCCGGACCCGCCCGACCTTGCTCGAACGGGTCTCGATCGACTGCTTGAGCGCCTGCATGGTGTCCATCATCTGCTCGGCATAGTCGAGCACTTTCAGGCCTTCGGGGGTCAGGCTCACGCCGCGGGAATCGCGCAGGAACAACTTCACGCCGAGCTCGCCTTCGAGCACCGCGATGCGGCTGGAAATCGATGCCTGGGTGGTGAAGAGTTTGTCTGCCGTCAGACGGAAACTCTTGAGTCGGGCGACCCAGACAAAGGTCTCGAGAAACTTCAGGTTCATGGGGCCAGCTCGTAGGGATAAAGTTTTCTTATGTCTGGGACGAGGTTTTATTAGTTGGACGCGGCAGGGCCCTGCGCCCAAAAATCAGGCCATCCGGTTCCCACGATAGGCGTCGTCGGGGCTCAGAACAAGCAAGCAACTCGAAGCTCAGTAACCAAATGTCCGGCAACTGATAATTGGCGGGCAAATGCCCACAAGATAAAAGAATAAAACCTACAGGAGTGTTCACCGTGAACCGCCTGCTATTGAACTGCGACATCGGCGAGAGTTTCGGCAACTGGACCATGGGTCTGGACGCCGAGGTCATGCCCTTCATTGATTGCGCCAACATTGCCTGCGGCTTCCACGCCGGCGACCCGAGCATCATGCGCAAGACCGTCAGCCTGGCCATGAGCAATGGCGTGCAAATCGGTGCCCATCCGGCCTATCAGGACCTGGTGGGGTTTGGTCGCCGGTCCATGGCCTACAGCGCCGAGGAACTTCAAGACATCCTGCATTACCAGATCGGCGCTCTCGACGGCATCTGCCGGGCCCAGGGCGGGCGGTTGAGTTATGTCAAACCCCACGGCGCGATGTACAACGACATGATGGCCAACCCATCGCAATTGCGCGCAGTGCTCCAGGCTGTGGCTGCCTATGACCGCAGCCTGCCGCTAATGCTGATGGCCACCCGCGACAACAGTGCGGCGCAGCAGTTGGGCGATGAATACGGCGTGACCCTGTGGTTCGAAGCCTTCGCCGATCGCGCCTACGACAGCGCGGGCATGCTGGTCTCGCGGCGACTGCCTGGCGCGGTGCACCACGATCCGGAGAAAATCATCGAACAGGCGTTGAGCATCGCCCGTGGCGACACGCTGGTCGCCAGTGATGGCAGTGCCTTGCACTTGCAGGCCAACACCCTGTGCGTGCACGGCGACAACGCCAGTTCGGTAGCTGCCGTGCGACGTATTCGCCAGGCACTCGATCAGCAGAGTGCGTCATGAAACTGCGCGTGGAAGTGGTCGCACTGGACTGCCTGATGGTGCGTCTGTTCGATGAGATCGCCGAGGCCAACATGCCGTGGATGCTCGCCGCCAGCGAGAGTCTGCGCGCCGCGTTCGCCGGGCATCTGATTGATCTGGTGCCGTCTTATACAACGATCATGGTGCATTACGATCTGACCGCACTGACACCGGCCCAGGCTCGGGAGCTGATTGCCGATGCCTTGATCGACCTGTCGCCCAACGCCCGCACCGGTGGCAAATGTCATGTGCTGCCGGTCTGGTATGACTTGAGTGTCGGCCCTGAGCTGAGCCTGCTTTCCCAGCGCAGTGGATTGGCGGTGGAGGAGGTGATCCGGCGTCACAGCGAACGCGAGTATCAGGTGTTCGCGTTGGGTTTCGCGCCGGGCTTCGCCTTCATGGGGCTGGTGGAAGAGGTGCTGGCCGCGCCGCGCTTGAACACACCGCGTAAAAAGGTCGCTGCCGGCAGTGTCGGTATCGCCGAACGCCAGACGGCGGCTTACCCGGTGGTTTCGCCCGGTGGCTGGAACCTGATCGGCCGGACCCCGGCCAAACTGTTCGACCGCGAACGCGACGGCTACAGCCTGATGCAACCGGGCGATACCGTGCGCTTTGAAGCGGTCGGTCATGCCGAGTTCATCAACCTGGGCGGTGACGATACACCACTGGAGGCGCTGGCATGAGCCGTCTATCCATAGAAGCGAGTACACCGCTGTGCCTGTTGCAGGACGCTGGCCGTTTCGGCGTGCGGCATCTGGGCGTGACCCAGGGCGGTGCGGCGGACTGGCGCTCGATGTCCTGGGCCAATTGGTTGCTGGGCAATGCGCTGGATGTGCCGGTGATCGAGATTACCCTCGGCGGTTTCAGCGTGCTGGCCGAAGAGGATTGCGTGCTGGCCCTGGGCGGTGCGGATCTGGGGGCGCAGATCGATGGCGAGGCGTTGGTGCCATGGCGCAGTTTCAGGCTGCACAGAGGCCAGCGCCTGCAATTCACTCAGCCGTTACTCGGGGCCCGGGCGTATCTGGCGGCGCCGGGCGGATTCGATGCGCCCAAGGTACTGGGCAGCCGGGCGACGGTGGTGCGCGAAGAGCTCGGCGGTCTCGATGGCATGGGCCGTGCGCTGGCCAAGGGGCAGTCGTTGAGCTACTCGGGGAATTCGCTGATGCTGCTGCGGGAGTTGCCGGCAGACCAGCGACCGAATCTGAATCTCGCTGCGCCGCTGGATCTGGTGCTCGGCGCGCAGATCGGTGAGTTCAGCGGGCAGAGTCTGTTCGACGCGTTCAACCGGGCCTGGACCCTCGACAGCCGCGCCGATCGCATGGGCATTCGCTTGTTGGGGACGGCGCTGGAATACCAGGGCAAACCGATGATTTCCGAAGGTATCCCGCTGGGCGCGGTTCAGGTGCCGCCGGACGGGCAGCCGATTGTTTTGCTCAATGATCGGCAGACGATCGGCGGGTATCCGCGGTTGGGGGCGTTGACGCCGTTGGCGTTGGCGCGGCTGGCGCAGTGTTTGCCGGGGACAACGGTGAGATTGAAACCAGTGGTGCAGGAGGTCGCCCATAGGGAGCAGGTCGAGTATTTGCGCCGATTCGTCAACCGCTAAAAGCTTCGTCGGATCGCCGCCCGGAGCAAGCCCGCTCCCACAGTTGATTCCAGCGAACATATTTGTGTACGACCAAAATCCAATGTGGGAGCGGCGGTGCGACGATTCGACTTGCTCGCGAAGAGGCCCTTACAGACAATCCATTTCTATTTGGAAAGAAACCTCATCGCCTCTTCCAGCCCCCGCAACGTCAACGGGTACATCTGGTCATCAACCAAATCCCGCACGATATTGGTCGACGAGGTATAGCCCCAGGTGTCTTTCGGATACGGATTGATCCAGATGAGTTTCTTGTATTTCTCCTTGAACCGCTGCATCCACAGGTAACCGGCTTCTTCGTTCCAGTGCTCGACGCTGCCGCCGGCCTGGGTGATTTCATAGGGGGCCATGGCGGCATCGCCAATGAAGATCACTTTGTAGTCGGCGCCGTACTTGTGCAGCAGATCGTGGGTCGAGGTGCGCTCGGACGTGCGGCGCATGTTGTTCTTCCACACTGATTCATAAATGAAGTTGTGGAAGTAGAAGTACTCCAGGTGCTTGAACTCGGTCTTGCACGCCGAGAACAACTCTTCGCAGATCTTCACGTGCGCGTCCATCGAGCCACCGATGTCGAACAGCAACAACAGTTTGACGGTGTTGCGCCGCTCCGGGCGCATCTGGATGTTCAGCAGGCCGGCATCGCGCGCCGTGTGGTCGATAGTGCCATCGATGTCCAGTTCTTCCGCGGCACCCTGACGGGCAAATTTGCGCAGCCGACGCAGGGCGACCTTGATATTGCGCGTGCCCAGTTCCACCGAGTCGTCGAGGTTCTTGTACTCGCGCTGATCCCAGACCTTGACCGCCTTGCCCTGGCGCTTGCCGGCATCGCCGACCCGGATGCCTTCCGGGTTGAAACCGCCGGAGCCGAACGGGCTGGTGCCGCCGGTGCCGATCCACTTGTTGCCACCGGCATGGCGTTCTTTCTGTTCTTCAAGGCGTTTCTTGAACTCTTCAATCAGCTTGTCCAGACCACCCAGGGACTGGATTGCGGCCCGCTCTTCATCGCTCAGGGAGCGTTCGAATTCCTTGCGCAGCCAGTCTTCCGGGATCAAGGCCTGAAGGTGGTCGTCGAGTTTTTCCAGGCCATTGAAATAGGCACCGAAAGCCCGGTCGAACTTGTCGAAATGCTTTTCGTCCTTCACCAGAATCGCCCGGGACAGGTAATAGAACTCGTCCATGTCGGCGAAGGTCACGCGCTGTTTCAGCGCATTGATCAGGTCCAGCAGCTCGCGCACCGAGACCGGCACCTTGGCGGCGCGCATTTCATTGAACAGGTTGAGCAGCATGGCGATCGCCCTTATTGATACTTAGCGAGTGCCGCGACGGCTCATGAACGCCAGACGTTCAAGCAACTGCACGTCCTGTTCGTTCTTCACCAGGGCACCGGCGAGCGGTGGGATGGCTTTGGTCGGATCGCGTTCGCGCAACACCGCTTCACCGATATTGTCCGCCATCAGCAGCTTCAGCCAGTCCACCAGCTCGGAGGTCGATGGCTTTTTCTTCAGGCCCGGTACCTTGCGCACGTCGAAAAACACATCCAGCGCTTCGCTGACCAGGTCCTTCTTGATGTTCGGGTAGTGCACATCGACGATCCGCTGCATCGTGACGCGATCCGGAAAGGCGATGTAGTGGAAGAAACAGCGGCGCAGGAACGCATCTGGCAGTTCTTTCTCGTTGTTGGACGTAATGATGATGATCGGGCGCTTCTTGGCCTTGATGGTCTCGTCGATCTCGTAAACGTAGAACTCCATCTTGTCGAGTTCTTGCAGCAGGTCGTTCGGGAACTCGATGTCGGCCTTGTCGATTTCGTCGATCAGCAGGATCACCCGTTCTTCGGACTCGAAAGCCTCCCAGAGCTTACCCTTTTTCAGGTAGTTGCGAACGTCGTGGACCCTTTCCGTGCCCAGCTGCGAATCGCGCAGGCGGCTGACCGCGTCATACTCGTACAGGCCCTGATGCGCCTTGGTGGTGGACTTGATGTGCCAGGTGATGAGCTTGGCGCCGAAAGACTCGGCCAGTTGCTCGGCGAGCATGGTCTTGCCGGTGCCCGGCTCGCCCTTGACCAGCAGCGGGCGCTCCAGGGTGATGGCGGCGTTGACTGCCAGCTTCAGGTCATCGGTGGCGACGTAGGCCTGGGTGCCTTCGAACTTCATCTGCTAATCCTCGAACGGTAACGCCGACCTGAAAGAGGCAGGGCGGGCGCAATAATGTGTAGTACCCGACTATAACGCGGTGCCCGGTCGACTGTGAACGCAGACGGCTTATTCAGTCTCTGAATGGGGCGTCACATCTTGACTCAGTCCAGGCAGATTGGCAGTATTGTGATATCGCCATTTTGGCGATAGCGTGCCGGGCATGTCTACTAAATATCGATTTCGCGATAAGTACCGCATCCAGTTGCGCGAGAAGGATCATCCGCCGCCCCACGTTCACCTGACCGGTGCCGGGCTCGATGTCATGCTGAGCCTGGAAATCGTCGAAGTGATGGTGGGCAACGCGCCGCCGCTGATTATCAAGGAGGCACTGGAGTGGGTCAGGGCCCATCAGGTGCAACTGCTGGAGGACTGGAAACGATGTTACCCATGAAACGACCACGGCTGTCGGCCGTGCAGGCGTTACCTCAACACTGTCTGGCATTGACCTTTATCGACGGTCAGCGACTGGTCCTGGATCTGAGTCGCGACCTGCGTACCTATCCGGGGTTGCAGCCGTTGCTTGAGGCGGGTGCCTTCGACGGCGCGACGCTGGGCGATGATGGCTGGAGCGTCGAGTGGCCGGACCTGGACATCCAGATTGGCGCAGACACGCTTTATCTGGATGCCTTGGCGCAAAACGCATCGGACGAAAACACCCGGATCTTCATCGATTGGCGCGCTCGCACGGGCTTGCCGCTCAACAAGGCGGCCGAAGCGCTCGGGATCAGCGCCCGTAGCATCACGCGCTACAGCAGCGGCCGTGAAGCAGTGCCCCGGTCGTTGGCACTGGCCTGCCTGGGATGGGACTCCCTGCAACAGCCATCGAACCCGGCACGCGCAGCCGAAGAACCCGGTCGCTATACCGTCACGCGCAAATCTTAACCCTCATCCGGCTTCGGCCGCTCGTACCGGGCATTGAACGCCTGCACGAAACCATTGCGTAAAATCTGCAAAAACGCCTGAAACGCGCTGATATCCTGCCGGTGCACATTGCCGCTCAACTCCACGCGCGTCGCAAACTGATTCTTGCCCTGATTTTTCAACACGGTTTCGGAGCCGCCGACGATGGCCTCCCAGATGGAGCGGAAAATTCCTTTGTCCTTGTTCTCCACGTCCTGCTGCCAATTGAACACGTCGACGTCCTTCAACAGCGGCTTGATGTAACCGGTCAATTTCGCTTTTTTGGCCTGCGCCTCGATCACCACATCACCGTGACCGGCGTTGAAATCGAACTTGCCATAGGCCGAAGCGAAGTCGTTCATGCGTTTGAGTTCGATGCCCCTTGCGCGCAGCCGGAACTCGAAGTCTTCGAAATTGCTCAGCGGGTCGAAGGTTGCACTGGTTTCCAATGGCGCATGTCCGAGCAACAACGCCTTGCCTTCGAAGCGAGCGTCGCGTTTTCCTTCGGTATCGGCCACGTTGGTCAGGTTATAGATACTGGCGTCGACCTGGGTGGCGTTCATGTTGACGGGGGGTTTGGAATTGAAATTGCGAAAGCTGATCTTGCCGTCGTTGATGCGCACTTCGTTCAGGGTGATCGGCAGCAATTTGCCCAGTTGCGCGCGCCAATCGGTACCCTGACCGGTCTGAGAATTTTGCTTGTTGGCGCCACCGTCGACGAAGTTCACTTCGGGCTTGATGAACTGCACCTCGGCCACCACCGCGTGGTCATGCCAGAGCGAGTGCCAACTGACGGAGAGGTCGATCAGCGGCGCGTCGACGAAGGGCACCGGGACCTTGCCGTCGACCTTGACGATTTTCAGGCCGTTGATCTTGTAGGCGCCACGCCACAGGGCCAGGTCCACGTCAACGATCTGGCCACGGTAGTCGCCCATGTCTGCCAGCTTGTCGTTCAGGTAGTTGCGCACCATATAGGGCAGGGCAAAGTGCAGGATAATCAGCAGCACGACCAGGCCGGCTAAAATCCACAGGGGCCAACTGTATCTCCGTCTCATGATGGCAAATCTCTGGCGATGTAAAGCCATTGACTGTTGTTGTAACCGGACGTTCGACTGACTGGACGACTACGAGCAACAGGCTTACCTTGGAGGGCTTATTCAACGCGGTACAAGGACCCAGCCATGAGTCGTATTTACGCTGACAACGCCCATTCCATCGGCAATACGCCGCTGGTGCAGATCAACCGCATCGCCCCGCGCGGCGTGACCATCCTGGCCAAGATCGAAGGGCGAAACCCGGGGTATTCGGTCAAGTGTCGAATCGGCGCGAACATGATCTGGGACGCCGAAAGCACCGGCAAACTCAAAGCCGGCATGACCATCGTCGAGCCGACCTCCGGCAATACCGGTATCGGTCTCGCGTTTGTGGCCGCGGCGCGTGGTTACAAATTGATGCTGACCATGCCGGCGTCCATGAGTATCGAACGCCGCAAAGTGCTCAAGGCGCTCGGCGCCGAGCTGGTCTTGACCGAACCGGCCAAGGGCATGAAGGGTGCCATCGAGAAGGCGACTGAAATAGTTGCCGGCAACCCGTCCGCCTACTTCATGCCAGCACAGTTCGACAACCCGGCCAACCCGGCCATCCACGAGAAAACCACCGGCCCGGAAATCTGGAACGATACCGATGGTGCGGTCGACGTATTGGTAGCTGGTGTAGGAACGGGGGGAACCATTACCGGGGTTTCGCGGTATATCAAGAATACCCAGGGCAAACCGATCATTTCGGTGGCAGTGGAGCCCGTGTCATCGCCGGTCATCACCCAGACGATAGCCGGGGAAGAAGTCAAACCGAGCCCGCACAAGATCCAGGGCATCGGGGCCGGTTTCGTGCCGAAGAATCTGGACCTGTCGATGGTCGATCGGGTCGAGTTGGTCAGCGATGAAGAATCCAAGGCCATGGCCCTGCGTTTGATGCAGGAAGAAGGGATTTTAAGCGGTATCTCCTGTGGTGCGGCGATGGCTGTAGCGGTCCGACTGGCTGAAACCCCGGAGATGCAGGGCAAGACCATCGTGGTGATTTTGCCCGATTCCGGCGAGCGCTACCTGTCGAGCATGTTGTTCAGTGATCTGTTTACCGACCAGGAGAATCAGGCGTAGGGGGTTGTTGCAAGCTGCAACTTTTGATTGTTTTTGATCGTGTGCAAGGGGGGGCGCAGGTCAGCCCCCGTTCAGGAAACGTATGGTAATAAGTGCTTTTATTGCACAAACGTAAACACTGAATGTCGAATTAGGCGGGTTTTCCCAAGGCCGGTAGTGTTTATCATGGCCGGCTGCCACGTCGGGTAAATGGCGTTGCGCAGAGTTGTCTATCAAGGAGTTGTTGATGACCTTTTCCCTTGCCGCCAAGGCGTCGCTGTTGCTGCTGTTTTTGGGCAGTACGCTTTACGTGCATTTGCGCGGCAAGGCGCGATTGCCGGTCCTGCGTCAATTCGTCAACCACTCGGCCCTGTTCGCCCCCTACAACGCCTTGATGTACCTGTTCTCCAGCGTACCTTCCAAACCCTATCTGGACCGCAGCAAGTTCCCGGAACTGGATGTACTAAAAGACAACTGGGAAGTCATCCGCGACGAAGCGATGCACCTGTTCGACGAGGGCTACATCCGCGCCGCCCAGAAGAATAACGATGCCGGTTTCGGCTCGTTCTTCAAAAAGGGCTGGAAGCGTTTTTACCTAAAGTGGTACGACAAACCGCTGCCCTCGGCACAAGCCCTGTGCCCGATCACCGTGGCCTTGCTCAGCGGCATTCCCAACGTCAAAGGCGCCATGTTCACCTTGTTGCCCGGCGGCAGTCACCTCAACCCGCACCGCGACCCGTTTGCCGGATCCTTGCGTTATCACTTGGGTCTGTCGACGCCGAACTCCGACGGTTGCCGCATCTTCGTCGACGGTCAGATTTACGCCTGGCGTGATGGCGAGGACGTGATGTTCGACGAGACCTATGTGCACTGGGTCAAGAATCAAACCGAAAAGACTCGGGTCATCCTGTTCTGCGATGTCGAACGCCCTCTGAGCAACCGCTTCATGACCCGCATCAACCGTGAGGTCAGTGGCTTCCTCGGCCGCGCCACCGCACCGCAGAACCTGGATGACGAACGTGTCGGCGGGATCAACCAGGCCTATGCCTGGAGCAAGAATTTCAGCGACCGGTTCAGTGGTGCGATCAAGCAGTGGAAGCGTCGTAATCCCAAGGCCTATCGCGTACTGCGGCCGGTGCTGGCGGTAGTGGTATTGGCGTTGCTGGGGTATTGGTTGTTTGGTTGATGCATATTCCTCAATAAACACCGGTCCCCTGTAGGAGCGAGCTTGCTCGCGAAGTTCTCAAGGGCGACGCGCTTATTCAGGAGCTACGCGTCATCGTTAACGTCCTTCGCGAGCAAGCTCGCTCCTACAGGGGATTGTTTTTCATCCGTTTGTTCAAGTCGTTGCAATGCCTGTCACTCTCTGTTTATAGTCGGTGCTCGGTGGTTCTCCATACCACCTGTCCACCCATCAAAAAAGATCAGCCCATGCCAGCTTCCCTCATCAACGCGGTAGTCGATTCAGCGGTCAACGCTGGCGTCGTGCCGTGCGGGAATCAGCAGCCTGTGCAGATCAGTCATTACCCTCCACCTGTCAGTAGCACGTCGGTGTGCGCAGTCGTATCACCGCCGGGCGTTGGCGTTTCGGGCTGATCAGCTTTTCCCTGCTGTTCCCATGCCCGTCTGCAAAGCGCCCGCTTAAAACAACTACTGGATTTCAGCTTCGGCTGAGTTGGCTTTTTGCCTGACTACAGGTGGTATTCATGTTTGTCCTTTCGAAAAAAACCGCGCTCGCGGCGGCGTCCACGAGCCTGTTCGTCCTGCTGTGGAGCAGCGGGGCGATCTTCTCCAAATGGGGGTTGGCGCACGCCTCGCCCTTCGCGTTTCTGCTGATTCGCTTCGCCATCGCGTTGTGCGCACTGGTGCTGCTGGCGCCGTTGCTCAAATTGAAAATGCCCAAGGGCGGCAAGCCGATGTTGTATGCGATGGCCACGGGTGTGGTGTTATTGGGGGCTTATCAGATTTTCTACCTGCTGGCCCTGGACTTGAAGGTCACCCCTGGCGTGATGGCAACCATCATGGGCGTGCAACCGATCCTCACCGTGGTGTTGATGGAGCGTCAGCGTTCGTTGGGCCGGATGTTTGGCCTGGCGCTGGGTCTGGCCGGTTTGATCATGGTGGTTTACCAAGGCATCGGCCTGGCCGGCATGTCGCTGGCCGGCATGCTCTTCGGTTTGCTGGCACTGGCGAGCATGACCTTCGGCTCGATCATGCAGAAGCGCATTACCGACAATCCTCTCGGCACGCTGCCGGTGCAGTACCTCGCCGGGCTGTTGCTCTGTGGGATCTTCGTGCCGTTCCAGCCGTTTCATTTCGAACACGGCAGCGGGTTCATCGTGCCGGTGTTGTGGATGGGATTGGTGGTGTCGGTGCTCGCGACTTTGCTGCTGTATCGGCTGATCGCACGGGGCAATCTGGTGAATGTTACCAGCCTGTTTTACCTGGTGCCGGCGGTGACGGCGGTCATGGACTATCTGATTTTCGGCAACCGTCTGGCGGCATTGAGCATGCTCGGCATGTTGCTGATCATCGTGGGTCTGGTGTTCGTCTTCCGAAAAACTGCTTGAAGTAAAACCAGGCCCGGGGGCGTGCGCTCCGGGCCTTTTTACTTGGCCTGCGCATGTTCGGCGCGCACTGAATTCATGAACGCCTGCATCGCCGACGATTGAATGCGATGCCGCCGGGTGATCAGCCCATAGGGGGGCAGCCGTGCTTCGAATTTGATCGGCAGCACCGCCAGCAGATCACGGCCAGGATAATCCTCGACCACCGACACCGGTGTCACACCGAGCATGTCGGTCTGCTGGACCAATGAGAGCAAGGTCATGATCGAGGTGGTTTCGACAATGCTGCTGGGGATATCGACCCGCGCATTGTGGAACACCTGATTGATGATCGCGCGCATCGGGCTTGGATGCTGTTGCAGCACCCAGGTCATGTTCTGCAATTCTGCCCAGCTTAGTTGTTTCTCCTGAGCCAATGGATGTTGCGCGCCGGCAATCACACACAGGGCTTCTTCGCCGAGGCTGTCGAAGAGCAATTCTTCGGCCCGTGCGCCGGCTGGAATCCTGCCCAATACGATGTCCAGTTGATCCTGCAGCAAGGCCTGCACCAGCACGTCGCTGGTATCGACCTGGATGCTCATCGACAACCGTGGATGGCTTTTCTTCAAGGTGGCGATGGTCCGGGTCAACAGCCCCGAAGCCAGCGCCGGAATCGCGCCGACCGCGACCCGGCCAAGGTTGCCGGATTCAAGCGCAACCAGTTCCTCGCGCATGCCGCTGATTTCGGCGAACACCATGCGCGCGTAGTAAGTCACGGTTTCCCCGAAGGGGGTAGGGCGCATGCCCCGGGGCAGACGCTCGAACAGTTCCACACCCAGCAAGTCCTCGGCTTCGTGCAGCATCTTGGTCGCCGCCGGTTGGGTCATGCCGATGTGGTCGGCGGCGCGGCGCAACGAGCCGAACTCCTGCAGCGCCAGCATCAGCCGCAGCTGGCGCAGACGCAGTCGACTGTGGATCACATTGGCAACAGGAATTCGGGTCATGGCCGCGCTCGCGAAAAAGGACTGCGGCAAGCCTGACAACAAATGTCAGGCGTTGCCAGCATTGCTGTGTCACAGCACCGATTTTGGCTTGGCGATGTTAGGTTTACGCAGCCCCAGCAGGGTTTGCAGGGTTTTGGAGATCAGCGGCCAGAACAGCATCAGCAGCGCCGCCGTGGTCAGGCTGCCCACCAATCCATTCGACCAGAAGATCCCGATGTGACCGTCGGAGAACAGCATCGACTGACGGAACGCGTCTTCAGCCTTGTCCCCCAACACCGCGGCCAACACCAGCGGCGCGATCGGGTAACCGAGTTTCTTGAACAGATAACCCAGCGCGCCGAAACCGAGCATCATCACCACGTCGAAGAACGAGTTGTGCACAGAGTAGGCCCCGATGGCGCAGACCATGATGATGATCGGCGCAATGATCGAGAACGGGATGCGCAGGATCGAAGCAAACAGCGGCACGGTGGCCAACACCACGATCAGGCTCACGACGTTGCCCAGGTACATGCTCGCGATCAGGCCCCAGACGAAGTCATGTTGCTCGACGAACAGCGTCGGGCCAGGGTGCAGGCCCCAGATCATCAACCCGCCGAGCATTACGGCGGCGGTGGCTGAACCTGGGATGCCCAGCGTCAGCATTGGCAGCAGGGCGCTGGTGCCGGCGGCGTGGTCAGCGGTTTCCGGGGCGATCACGCCTTCGAGTTCACCCTTGCCGAAGTTCTCGCGGTTCTTCGAGAAACGTCGCGCCAGGCTGTAGCTCATGAACGATGCCGCCGTTGGACCGCCAGGCGTGATGCCCATCCAGCATCCGACCAAGGTGCTGCGCACAATGGTCCACCAGTAGCGCGGCAACTTGGCCCAGGTGCGCAGGATGATCATCGGTGTGATGCGTGCATGCTCGCCACGGAACACCAGGCCTTCTTCGACCGTGCAGAGGATTTCGCCAATGCCGAACAGGCCGATCACCGCCACTTCGAAACTGATGCCGGTCATCAGGGCCGGCTGATCGAAGGTCAGGCGCAGGTTGCCCGAGACAGTGTCCATGCCGACGGCAGCCATGGCGAAACCTATCATCATCGCCACCACGGTTTTCAGCGGCGGGTTCTTGCTCATGCCGATGAAGGTGCAGAATGCCAACAGGTACACTGCGAAGAACTCTGGCGAACTGAAGGACATGGCGAACGCGGCAATTTTTGTCGACAGGAATGTCAGCAACAACACCCCGGCCAGGGCGCCGATCAGTGCCGAACTGAAGGCCGCGGTCAGCGCTTCGGCGGCGCGGCCTTCGCGGGCCATCGGATAGCCGTCGAAGGTGGTCGCCACCGATGAGGGCTCGCCGGGGATATTGAACAGAATCGAGGTGATCGAGCCGCCGAACAGGGCGCCCCAATACATGCACGACAGCAGAATGATCGCCGACACCGGCGACATGGTGAACGTCAGCGGCAACAGCAACGCCACGCCATTGGGGGCACCGAGGCCGGGCAACACGCCGACCAGAATACCCAGCAGCACGCCGACCACCATCAGCCCGATATGGCCGGGGGTCAGGATCAGGTTCATGCCTTGCAGCAGGGAATCGAATTCGCTCATTTGAAATTTCTCCCGGCCAGGCTAATCCAGTCGCCCATCGGGCCGGCATCCAGCGGGACCTTGAACCACAGCGCAAAAATCAGGTAGCTGGCGAGTACCGCGCCGAGGGATATGGTGGCGATCATCAACTTGCCATAAGGTTTGACTCGCGCCTTGTCATGCCACATGAACCAGGCAATGAAGCAGGCCGAGGACAGGTAAATACCGGTGAACGGCATGGCGGCGACGAACAGCGCAATTGGGATGAACACCGACAGCACCTGCCTGAATGCACTGCGGCTGACGAATGAAATGCTCAGGGCTTTCCAGCGCACCAGGGTCAACACACCGTTGCCCAGGCTCGCGGCGCTCAATAGCAGGCCGATGTAAAAGGGGAAGTAACCCGGCTCGGGGCCGGAATCGCCCCAGCCGATACCTTGTTCGACGCTGCCGAACATCACCACCGCGCCGATCAGCGTGGTGAAGAGTGTCAGGCCAAGCTCGACCCAGCGGGTGCCGACCAGCGCCGGTGAATCCGAAGAGTGGGACATGAAAACACCTCCAGGGGTGACGGCCGTGCGCGGGCGCCCGGCCGTGGACAACTCAGTTTTTCAGCCAGCCGGCTTCTTTGAATACCGGGGTGACACGGGCGGTGTCCTTTTCAATGTAGGCGGTCAGTGGCTCGCCTTCGAGGAAGGTCGGTACCAGCGCGTTCTGCTTGACGTAGGCCTTGAACTCCGGGGTCTCGGTGACTTTGCGCATCAGCTCGACGTAGAACGCCCGCTGTTCGGCTGTGACTTCGCCGGGCATGAACACGGTGCGCGGGAAGCGATACTGATCGATGCCCAGGCCCTGTTCGTGGCAGGTCGGAACGTCGGCCCAGGATTTATCGCCGGCGACTTTCTCGGTGTAGCTCATGCGCTCCTTACTGAACACGCAGAGCGGTTCGACCTGGTCGCCACGCCATTGGCTGATGCTTTCGCTGGGATTGTTGACGTTGGCGGCGATGTGCTTGCCGGCCAGTTGTGTCGCGGCTTCACTGCCGCTCTTGAAGGGGATGTACACCAGTTTGCTGTTGTTGGTCTGGTTCAGCAGCAGGGTCAGGGTCTGGTCGACATCCTTGGACTGGCTGCCGCCCATGCGCATTTTCGACGGATCGGCCTTGGCTGCTTCGTAGAAGCCCTTGGCATCTTTCCACGGTGCGTCCTTGTAGCTCCAGAGAATGAAGTCGTCCTCGGCCACGGCCGCTACCGGAGTGAGTTCCTGCCATTGATAGCCGAGCTTGGAAACCAGCGGCAACAGGTAGATGTTGTTGGTGCCGATCACCAGTTTTTCCGGGTCGCCCTTGTTCATTTTCAGGTCGAGAAAGGCTTCGGCGCCATTGCCGCCGCCCTTGTTCAGGACGATGGTGTTCACCTCGAGGAACTTGTGTGTGGTGATGATCGACTGGATCAGTCGGCCGAGCTGGTCGGTACCGCCACCGGGACCGCCGGCGACAACGATTTCGACGTTCTTGTCCGGCTGCCAGGCGTGAGCCAGGGCGGGAAGGACACCTGCGGCGACCAGTGTGCAGCCAAGAGCCAGACGGGATGTGCGACGGACGAATGCATTTCGCATGGAAGGGCCTCGTTTTTGTAGTTGTTATGAGTGACTTGTCGGTGGTTGAGAGCTGCAAGCCTGGAGTGAGTGTGGGAAGGCGTCGCTTCCGCGTCTAGTCAAAACAATACATACGCCGATAGCCTGGGGTTATAGGTTGCCATGCCGAAAATCGCATTTATCGCCAGGACCATTGCGCCAGAGCCATTTGAGTAGAAAGTAGGTCCTGGTGCAATACCCTGAAAGCCCCCTCAAAGCAGGGCATGACATAACCCAAGGCTATCGCCTTATTTCAAGTTTTGATTGGACGGTTATCACTGAGGCTTCGATAGTGCTCGCCAGTACCGCCATCAAGCGGTGTATCGCACCCAGGAAAATAATAATTCGAGGTACGCACCATGGCCCGTCCCAGTGCTTCCCCGCATTCGCCTGGCGCAGGTCTCCAGCCGACGGCTGCGGCGACATCGCCAGCGATCATCAACCTCCACGAGGTGCCTCATGGGTGAGCTTTGGAGTGGGCCGATCATCGACGCCCATCATCACTTCTGGGACCCGTCGATCAATGACCATCCCTGGTTGGCGCCCGAGGCCAATATCCCGTTTCGCTACGGTGATTACAGTGCGATCAAGCGTCGCTATCTGCCTGACGACTACTTCACCGATACCGGGCCCCATCAGGTCGTGAAGACGGTGTACGTCGAGACCGAATGGAACCCGCGCGACCCGATCGGCGAAACCCGTTTCATCGAGCAACTGGCCGCGCGCTACGGCGTACCGAACGCGATTGTCGCGCAAGCCTGGCTTGATCACCCGGACGCCCTCGAGGTGCTGGCCGAGCAAGCACGCTACAAGTGCGTGCGCAGCGTTCGGCATAAACCCGGTGGCCCGTCCACGCCCGCGCAGGTTGGCCATGTCCGCAGCCTGATGAGTGATGAGCGTTGGCGGCGCAGTTACGCCACGCTGCAAGGGCTGGGGCTGCACTTCGATTTGCAGACGCCCTGGTGGAACCTGCACGAGGCCGAAAGGCTGGCCCGGGATTTTCCTGGCACCACGCTGATACTCAACCACGCCGGGCTGCCGAGCGACCGCAGCGCGGAAGGCCTTGCCGGTTGGCGCCTGGCGGTGTCGCGCCTGGCGCAATGGCCTAACGTTCAAGTGAAAATCTCTGGCCTCGGCCAGGCGGGACAAGCGTGGCGTACCAAGGACAACACCTGGATCGTGCGCGAAGTGATCGCGATGTTCGGTCCCGGTCGGGTGATGTTCGCCAGCAACTTTCCAGTGGACAGCCTGTGCGGCTCGTTCAATGACATCTACAACGGTTTCAAATCCATCGTTGCCGATCTGCCACTGGCGGATCAGGAGCGACTGTTCTACAGCAACGCACAGCGGGTTTATCGTTGCGAGCCTGGCGCCATCGACCGGCCATCGCCTGAACCAATGAGGAGTGAAGTATGAACAAGACAACCATCGCCATGGTCCTGGGTGACCCGGCGGGCATCGGCCCGGAACTGATCGCGCGCCTGCTCGGCGAACCCGAGGTGCGCAGCCAGGCCAATGTGATTTTGATCGCCGACGAGGCGGAGATGCGGCGCGGCATGCGCATTGCCGGGAAGGAGTTTCCTTACTGTCGTGTTGAATCCCTGGATCAGCTGGATTTTCTCGATGACACGCCGCTGTTCTATGACTTTCGTGGCGACACCATAGGCGAATTTCCCCGCAGTGAAGCCAGTGTCATCGGTGGCCGCTACAGCCTCGATACCCTGGAAAAAGCCCTGCGCCTGACCGAAGCCGGTACTACCGATGCGGTGCTGTTCGGCCCGCTGAACAAGACCTCGCTGCACATGGCCGGCATGGCCCATAGCGACGAGCTGCACTGGTTCGCAGAGCTGCTGGATTTCCACGGGCCATTTTGCGAATTCAACGTGCTCGACAATCTCTGGACGTCCCGGGTGACCTCCCACGTGGCCCTGGCCGATGTGCCGGGCATGCTTACCCAGGCGCGGGTGGTGGAAGCGATCCAGCTGATCGACACCGCGCTCAAGCGTAACGGCCTGGAGAAACCGCGCATCGGCGTGTGCGGGTTGAATCCGCACAACGGCGACAACGGCTCGTTCGGTCGCGAAGAGCTGGACATCATCGGCCCTGCAGTGCGCTCGGCTCAGGCGCTGGGGATTGCAGCCGAAGGGCCGTACCCGGGCGACACGATTTTCCTCAAGGTGCAGGGCGATGCCAGTGCCTTCGACGCGGTGGTGACCATGTATCACGACCAGGGACAGATCGCGATCAAACTGATGGGCTTCTCCCGCGGGGTGACGGTGCAAGGCGGGTTGCCGATTCCGATCACCACACCGGCGCACGGCACCGCGTTCGATATTGCCGGGCAGGGTAAGGCCAACGTCGGCGCCATCCGCCAGGCGTTTGAGATTGCGTGTCGGATGGGCACCACCACCTACTGAAAACCACGCAACACCCCCTGTGGGAGCGAGACCGGCTTGCCGGCGAATGCGGTCCGTCAGTCACTGAAAAAGTGTCTGTACTGCCGTCTTCGCGAGCAGGCTCGCTCCCACAGAGACTGATGGTATTGCTCGATTTTGTGATCAATACAAAACCCTGTAGGAGCTGGCTTGCCAGCGAAGACGGCCTGACAGACACACATTAGGTGACTGTCAGAACCGCTTTCGCTGGCAAGCCAGCTCCTACTTTTTTGCGTGAAGCCTGATAACCCGATCTACCTGATATTCGGTTTTTGCTATCACCCCTGGTTATCGATGGATGTGCATAAGTGATTATCCGCCACCCCCGGGCGCTGGCTAAAGTCGCTCCATCGAATGCCCGGAGCCGACCACATGGGCGGCTCTGCGCAGCGACCCGACAACTACAAAAAGCCGGCAGCGCAAGGAACTGTATTCATGAAAATCAAAGCCATCCGTACCCGCGTTTTCGAGTGGAAAGGCAAAGTCGTCCCCCCTCAAGCGCACTTCTGCACCAACGCCAGCGACATCCTGTTCGAGCGCGGCGACGCCATGGGCTCGTTCCGTTTCCACGGCTGGCTGGTGGTGGAAGTCGAGACCGACACCGGTCTGGTCGGCATCGGTAACTGCGCCCTGGCGCCGCGTGTGGCCAAGGAAATCATCGACACCTACCTGGCACCGATCGCGATTGGCGAAGACCCGTTCGACAACGAATACATCTGGCAGAAAATGTACCGCCAGAGCCACGCCTGGGGCCGTAAAGGCATCGGCATGGCGGCGATCTCGGCGATCGACATCGCCATCTGGGACATCATGGGCAAAGCCGTGAACAAGCCGGTGTTCAAACTGCTTGGCGGTCGCACCAAGGAAAAGATCTGGACCTACGCTTCCAAGCTCTATGCCAACGACAACCTCGACCTGTTCCTCGAAGAGGCCCAGGGCTATCTGAACCAGGGGTTCACCGCGCTGAAAATGCGTTTCGGCTACGGCCCGAAAGATGGCCCGGCGGGCATGCGCAAGAATATCGAACAAGTGCGGGCGCTGCGTGAGCTGGCCGGCCCGGACATCGACATCATGCTCGAATGCTACATGGGCTGGACCCTCGAGTACGCCCGCCGCATGCTGCCCAAACTCGCTGAGTTCGAACCACGCTGGCTCGAAGAACCGGTGATCGCCGACGACATCGAGGGCTACATCGAGCTGAAAAAGATGGGCATCATGCCGATCTCCGGCGGCGAGCATGAGTTCACTTCCTACGGCTTCAAGGACCTGCTGGAGCGCCGCGCCATCGACGTGATCCAGTACGACACCAACCGCGTCGGCGGCATCACCGCCGCACGCAAGATCAACGCCATGGCCGAAGCCTGGTCGGTGCCGGTGATCCCGCACGCCGGGCAGATGCACAACTACCACCTGACCATGTCCACCACGGCGTCGCCGATGGCCGAGTTCTTCCCGGTGTTCGATGTCGAGGTCGGCAACGAACTCTTTTACTACGTGTTCAAGGGCGAGCCACAACCGGTCAACGGCTACATCCAGCTCGACGACAACAAACCGGGTCTGGGCCTGGAAATCTCCGATGAGTACCTGAGCGACTTCAACATCATCGAGTGACCTTGAGGCGCCGTTTGTGAACGGCGCCATCCACGACTTTCTGGAGGGCCGGACATGCGCCTGATTCAATTTGAAAACACTGCCGGGGAGCGCCAGGTCGGTCTCGTCGAGGGTTCCCGGGTCCAGGTCGTGCGCGACACCCGCAGCACCCGTGAACTGGCACTCGCGGCCATTCGCGCCCGGCACAGCCTGCAAGATCAAGTCGCCCTGCGCGGCACCGAGCCGGGCCCGGATTACGCGCAACTGTTGCAGCAGGGCCACGTCCTGCCACCGCTGGACCATGATGACCCGGCCCATTGCCTGATCAGCGGCACCGGCCTGACTCACCTGGGCAGCGCCTCGGCACGGGACAAGATGCACCAGCAGGACGGTGCGGTCGAAGCCGGCATGACCGACACCATGCGCATCTTCAAATGGGGGCTGGAGGGCGGCAAACCAGCGGCCGGCCAGGTCGGTGCGCAGCCGGAATGGTTCTACAAGGGGGACGGCAGCATCGTCGTGCGCCCCGGCGCGGACTTCCCGCTGCCGCCCTTTGCCGAGGATGCCGGCGAAGAACCGGAACTGACCGGGCTCTATGTGATCGGCGATGACGGCCAGCCGTATCGCGTCGGTTATGCCTTGGGCAACGAGTTCTCCGACCATGTGATGGAGCGGCGCAATTACCTGTACCTCGCCCATTCGAAACTGCGCTACTGCGCCTATGGCCCGGAGCTGCGCGTCGGCGAATTGCCCAGACACCTGGCGGGCACCAGCCGCATCACGCGCAACGGCGAAACCCTCTGGGAAAAGGAGTTTCTCAGCGGCGAAGACAACATGTGCCACAGCCTCGCCAACCTCGAATTCCACCACTTCAAATACGCGCAGTTCCTGCGTCCGGGCGATGTCCACGTGCACTACTTCGGCACCGCCACGCTGTCGTTTGCCGACGGGGTGAAAACCCAGCCGGGGGATCGCTTCCAGATCAGCCTCGACGAGTTCGGCGCACCGCTGGAAAACGGTATCGGCGAAAGCGCCCAGCCGTTGGCCATCGGCCAGGTTCGTGCGCTTTAAGCCTTCAATTACCGGCGCTGCCAGCCGGTCAAGGAATCAGTCATGACCATGCTACTCGGACACAACTACATCGGCGGTCAGCGCAGCGCCAATGGCACCCTGCAGCTGCAAAGCCTCGATGCGACCAGCGGTGAACCATTGCCCGGCAGGTTCTTCCAGGCGACCGAAGCCGAAGTGGATGCGGCCGCCAATGCCGCTGCGGCTGCCTACCCGATCTACCGCAACCTCAGCGCGGAAAAACGTGCGCTGTTCCTCGACGCCATCGCCGATGAAATCGATGCCTTGGGTGATGATTTCGTCGCGACCGTCTGCCGCGAAACCGCGTTGCCGGCCGGGCGCATTCAGGGTGAGCGCGCACGCACCAGCGGCCAGATGCGCCTGTTCGCCAAGGTCCTGCGCCGTGGCGATTTCTATGGCGCGCGGATTGATCGGGCACTGCCGGATCGTCAACCGTTGCCGCGTCCGGACCTGCGTCAGTACCGCATCGCCCTGGGGCCGGTCGCGGTGTTTGGCGCGAGTAACTTTCCGCTGGCGTTCTCTACCGCCGGGGGTGATACCGCGTCCGCGCTAGCCGCCGGTTGCCCGGTAGTGTTCAAGGCTCACAGTGGACACATGGCCACCGCCGAATGGGTGGCGGATGCGATTCTGCGCGCCGCCGAGCGCAGCGAAATGCCGGCCGGCGTGTTCAACATGATCTACGGCGCTGGCGTCGGCGAATGGCTGGTCAAGCACCCGGCGATTCAGGCCGTGGGCTTTACCGGCTCGCTCAAGGGCGGTGATGCCCTGAGTCAGATGGCTGCGTCCCGGCCGCAGCCCATCCCGGTGTTCGCCGAGATGTCGAGCATCAACCCGGTGTTCCTGCTGCCCGAAGCCCTTGCGGTGCGTGGCGAGCAGATCGCCGCGCAATTGGCCGGCTCGGTGACCCTGGGTTGCGGCCAGTTCTGCACCAATCCGGGCCTGGTGATCGGCCTGCGCTCGCCGCAGTTCAGCACGTTTTTGCAAACGTTCTGCGCCAGCATGAATCAGCAACCGCCACAGACCATGCTCAACGCTGGCGCGCTGGTCAGTTACACCAAAGGCCTGGGCGAGCTGCACGAACATCCGGGCCTGACGCACCTGGCGGGTAAGCCGCAACAGGGCAATCAGGCTCAACCGCAAGTGTTCCAGGCGGATGTCAATCTGTTGCTCAAGGGCGATCCACTGCTGCAGGAGGAGGTCTTCGGGCCGACCACCATCGTCATTGAAGTCGAGGACCGGGCACAGCTGGCGGCAGCGCTACATGGCTTGCGCGGGCAACTGACGGCGACGCTGATCGGCGAAGCCGATGAGTTGCTGGAATATCGCTGGCTGGCTGAGTTGCTGCAGGAGAAGGTCGGGCGGATCCTGCTCAACGGCTATCCGACCGGGGTTGAGGTGTGCGAGGCGATGGTGCATGGCGGGCCGTATCCGGCAACATCGGATTCGCGCGGGACGTCGGTGGGGACCTTGGCCATCGACCGGTTCTTGCGGCCGGTGTGCTTCCAGAATTATCCGGATGCCTTGTTGCCGGAGGCGTTGCAGGACGCTAATCCGCTGGGGATTCGGCGGTTGGTGGATGGTGAGGTGAGTCAGTCGGCTTTGTAGTTGCCTGAGCGATCGCTTTCGCCGGCAAGCCGGCGAAGGCGTCACCCGCAACCCCACATCACTACCGGGCAACCACCTTGGAAGCCTTCCCCACCGCCGGCTTCAACACCAACCACAACGCCGCCCCGATCAACGCCCCGCCATAAATGTGCGCCATCGACAACGGCTCACCCAGCAACAGCGCCCCCCACAACACCCCGAACGGCGGAATCAGGAAGGTCGTGGTCATCGACTTCACCGGCCCGACCGAGCTGAGCAGGCGGAAGTAAATAATGTACGCCAACGCGGTACATACCAGTCCCAACCCCAGCAAAGACAGCCAGACACTCCAGCCGCCCCAGCTCGCCGGGGGCTGAGTGATCACGCTGTAGCCAAACAGCGGCAGCAAAAACAAGGTCGCGCCGAGCATGCTGCCCACCGCCGATAGACGACTGTCGAGGCCACCGGCCTGATCCAGCCAGCGGCGAGCGAGGAACCCGGCGAAACCATAGCAGGTGGTGGCGAGCAGGCAGGCGAGGGCGCCCATCAACAGGTCCATATCGAACGCCACCGGGCCCGCCCGGGTGAGGATGCCGACACCGACCAGACCGAGAAATACCCCGCCCAGCTTGGCAGCGGTGAGTTTTTCATGGAAGAACAGGCCGCCGATCAACACCCCCATCAGCGGCGTCGTGGCATTGAAAATCGCCGAGTAACCGGCCGGCAGCACTTGGGCGGCGACGGAGTACAGGGTCGCTGGAATACCGGAGTTGATTACCCCGAGCAGCATCACCGTCTTGAGTTTGCCTTTGAAGTCCCAACTGATGCGCATCAGGCCCAGGATCACCAGCAGCCCGACCGCGGCAATCGACACGCGGAAAAAAGCAGTGGGGATCGTGCCAATCACAGGGGCGATGATGCGCATGAACAGGAAGCTCGCCCCCCAAATGGCGGCAAGCGCCAACAAACGCAGAGTATCAACGGGGTTCACAACGCTTTCCTTCCATGATTGGCGCGCAAGTGTCGCGCCAGTCAGGGCGCAAGGCAATGGTTGCGTTGCGTCATACAGGGCCACTAAGCTCAGGCTCCAACGATCAGCACCAGCCGCCGAGGTTTTACCTATGCCGCAGCAATGGCCAGCCGCCGACATCGCTCGAATGATCCTCGATGGCTTTGACGATTATCGCGAGCATTTCCGCCAGATCACCGACGGCGCCCGGGCGCGCTTCGAGCAGGCCAAGTGGCAGGAGGCACAGGTCGCTTCGGCCGCGCGGATCAATCTGTACGAAGAGAAGGTCAGTGAAACGGTGGCACGCCTGCGCATCGCGTTTGACGCCGACACGCTGGACGTCAGTTGCTGGCCACTGGTCAAGAGCGCCTACATCACCCTGATCGACCTGCGCTTCGACGATGAGTTGTCCGAGACCTGGTACAACTCGATCTTCTGCGGGCTGTTCAGCCACGACCTGATCAGCGATGGCTGCATGTTCATCCACACCACCCGGCCAAGCCTGCGCCGGGCCCGCGCGGCGCAAACCCGTACCTATAAGCCCCAGGGCCAGCTGTCCGGCATGCTCGCCAGCATCTTCGCCGATTACCGCTTCAGCGAGGATTACGCCGACCTGCACGGTGACTTATGCCGTCTCGAAGGGCAATTGCGTGAAAACCTGCCGGACTGGGTGTGCAAGGACCCGGAGCTGAGCGTCGAACTGTTTTCCTCGGTGCTCTACCGCAACAAGGGTGCGTACCTGGTGGGGCGCATCTACACCCAGGACGAGCAGTGGCCGCTGGTGATTCCGCTGCTGCACCGTGAAGGCCGCGGGATTCAGATCGATGCGCTGATCACCGATGAAGCGGACGTGTCGATCATCTTCTCCTTCACCCGTTCCTATTTCATGGTTGACGTGCCGGTGCCGGCGGAATTCATCGGTTTCCTCAAGCGCATCCTGCCGGGCAAGCACATCGCCGAGCTGTACACCTCGATCGGCTTCTACAAACACGGCAAATCCGAGTTCTACCGGGCACTGATCAATCACCTGGCCAACACCGACGACCAGTTCATCATGGCTCCCGGCGTGCGCGGCATGGTCATGAGCGTGTTCACCCTGCCGGGCTTCAATACCGTATTCAAGATCATCAAGGACCGCTTCTCGCCATCGAAAAACGTCGATCGCGCCACGGTGATCGAGAAATACCGCCTGGTGAAAAGCGTCGACCGGGTCGGGCGCATGGCCGATACCCAGGAATTTGCCGACTTTCGTTTCCCCTTGAGCAAGTTCGAGCCGGCGTGCCTGGAAGAGTTGCTTGAAGTGGCCGCGTCCACGGTGTCGGTGGAGGACGACACGGTGCTGATTCGCCACTGCTGGACCGAACGGCGGATGACGCCGCTGAACCTTTACCTGGAGAACGCCAACGAGGCGCAGGTGCGCGAGGCGCTGGAAGATTACGGCATGGCGATCAAGCAACTGGCGGCGGCGAACATCTTTCCCGGCGACATGCTGCTCAAGAACTTTGGCGTCACCCGTCACGGGCGCGTGGTGTTTTATGACTATGACGAAATCTGCTTCCTGACCGAGGCCAACTTCCGCCATATCCCGCAACCGCGAACCCCGGAGGACGAAATGGCCTCCGAGCCGTGGTACTCGATCGGGCCGCTGGATGTGTTCCCCGAAGAATTCCCGCCGTTCCTGTTTGCCGATTTCGGCCAGCGCAAATTGTTCGATCAGTTGCATGGCGAGCTGTACAACGCCGACTACTGGAAAAGCCTGCAGGAGGCGATTCGCGCCGGCAAAGTGATCGACGTGTTCCCGTATCGGCGCAAGGGCCGGGATAACGAGTAGGGCGCACAGGTGGTGTTGACAGGGCCGACGCCTTCGCGAGCAGGCTCGCTGCCACATTTGCCCGTGGCGCCCTCGATTTTGTGATCGCTATAGATCCAATGTGGGAGCGAGCCTGCTCGCGAACGGCCGCGCAGCGGTCGTAAAATCTGCGACAATCGCCCCCCTGCGCCACTAGACGACTTATTGCGTACCTGATGACTGACGAATCGCCTTCTATCGACAAACTGCTGAAAAACCTCGATCACGCCATGCTCGCCGACCGCCACCGGCTGCGGCGGCAGTTGCTTGAGCTGCGCAAGAAACCTGACGAGGCCAAACTGGCCCAGTGGGTGGCGCGCATGCAGGCGTCCTGTGATCAGGTGCTGGCGCGGCGTGCCAGCCTGCCGGTGGTGCGTTATGACGACAGCCTGCCGATCGCCGCCAAGCGCGATGAAATCAAGGCGGCGCTGCTCAAGCATCAGGTGCTGATCATTGCGGGCGAAACCGGTTCGGGTAAAACCACGCAGTTGCCGAAGATCTGCCTGGAAATCGGCCGCGGCCAGCATGGTTTGATCGGCCATACCCAACCGCGCCGGATCGCTGCCCGCAGCGTGGCCAGTCGGGTGGCCGAGGAGCTGGGCACGCCGTTGGGCGCGCTGGTCGGCTATCAGGTGCGGTTCGAAGATCAAAGCGATGCCAACACCCTGATCAAGCTGATGACCGACGGCATCCTGCTGGCGGAAACCCAGAACGACCGCTACCTCGAACGCTACGACACGATCATCGTCGACGAAGCCCACGAACGCAGCCTCAACATCGACTTCCTGCTCGGCTACCTGAAAACCCTGTTGCCGCGCCGTCCGGATCTGAAAGTCATCATCACCTCGGCGACCATCGACCTGGAGCGCTTTTCCAAGCACTTCGACGACGCGCCGATTGTCGAAGTCTCCGGTCGCACTTTCCCGGTGGAAACCTGGTATCGCCCGCTGACCCTGGAGCAGGACGAAGAGGGCAACCGCGTCGAAGATGACCTGACGGTGGATCAGGCCATTCTGGCGACCCTCGACGAAATCGCCGCCTTCGAACGCAGCGAGCGCAAGAGCCCGGGCGATGTGCTGGTGTTCCTGCCAGGCGAGCGGGAGATTCGCGACGCGGCGGACATGTTGCGCAAGGCCCAGCTCAAGCACACCGAAATCCTGCCGCTGTATGCGCGCCTGTCACCGGCCGAGCAGCAGCGGATTTTTCAGTCGCACCCGGGACGCCGAGTCGTACTGGCGACCAACGTCGCCGAAACCTCGCTGACGGTGCCGGGCATTCGTTACGTGATCGACAGCGGCACCGCGCGCATCAGCCGCTACAGCTATCGCGCCAAGGTCCAGCGTCTGCCCATCGAAGCCATTTCCCAGGCCAGCGCCAACCAGCGTAAAGGCCGGTGCGGGCGGGTCGAACCGGGCATTTGCGTGCGGCTGTTCAGCGAAGAGGACTTTATCGGTCGTCCGGAATTTACCGACCCGGAGATCCTGCGCACCAACCTCGCGGCGGTGATTTTGCAGATGCTGCACCTGCGCCTGGGCGAGATCACCGACTTTCCGTTTATCGAGCCGCCGGATGGCAAGGCCATCAGCGACGGTTTCAACCTGCTGCAAGAGCTTTCGGCAGTGGACCGCAACAGCCAACTGACCCCGCTCGGTCGCCAATTGGCACGCTTGCCGGTGGATCCGCGCATGGGTCGCATGCTGCTGGAAGCGGCGAAACTCGGCAGTTTGCAGGAAGTGCTGATCGTCGCCAGCGCCATGTCGATCCAGGACCCGCGCGAGCGTCCGCCGGAACGTCAGCAAGCGGCGGATCAGGCCCACGCGCAATGGAAAGACGTGGACTCGGACTTCGCCGGGCTGGTCAATCTGTGGCGTGGTTTTGAAGAGCAGCGCCAGGCGCTGACGGCGAGTCCGTTGCGCAACTGGTGCCGCAAGAATTTCCTCAATTACCTGCGCCTGCGCGAGTGGCGCGATTCACACCGGCAGTTGAGCCTGATCTGCCGCGACATGCAACTGAGCCTCAATAAAGAGCCGGCGGATTACCCGAAACTGCACAAAGCCGTGCTATCGGGCCTGCTCAGCCAGATCGGGCAGAAAACCGAGGACGGCGATTATCTCGGTGCCCGGCAGCGCCGCTTCTGGATTCACCCATCCTCCGGGCTGGGTAAAAAGCGCCCGCAATGGTTGATGGCCGCCGAACTGGTGGAAACCACCAAGCTTTATGCGCGGATGGTGGCCAAGATCGACGCCGACTGGATCGAGCCGCTCGCCGGGCACCTGATCAAGAAGAACCACTTCGAACCCCATTGGGAGAAGAAACGCGGCCAGGTCGTGGCCTTCGAACAGATCACCCTGTTCGGGTTGATCGTGGTCGGTCGCCGGCCGGTGCATTACGGGCCGGTCGATCCAGTAGTGTCCCGCGAGCTGTTTATCCGCGAAGGGCTGGTGCGTGGCGAGATTCAGTCCAAAGCCAAATGCCTGGCGGCCAACAAACAACTGCTGGAGCAACTCGACGAACTGGAAGCCAAGGCCCGTCGCCGTGACATTCTGGCCGACGAAGAAACCCTGTTCGCCTTCTACGACGCGCGACTGCCGGCCGAGATCCACCAGACCGCGACCTTCGACAGCTGGTACCGGGTCAACAGCCAGAAAGACCCGCAGCTGCTGATCATGCGCGAAGAAGACGTGCTGGCCCGCGAAGCCAGCGAAGTCACTGCTACGCAATACCCGGACACCTTGCACATCGGCGACCTGGAACTGGCCCTCAGTTACCACTTCGAGCCCAACCATCCACGGGACGGCGTGACCCTGCGTGTGCCGGCGCCGCTGTTGCCGATGCTGCCGCCGGAACGCCTGGAATGGCTGGTGCCGGGCGTGATCGAGGCCAAGTGCATCGCGCTGGTGCGCAACCTGCCCAAGGCCCTGCGCAAGAATTTCGTGCCGGTGCCGGACTTCGTCAAAGCCGCGTTGCAGCGCATGACTTTTGCCGAAGGCTCTTTGCCCCAGGCGCTGGGCCGCGAGCTGCTGCGCATGACCGGCGCGCGGGTCAGCGACGAAGCCTGGGCCGAAGCGGCGCAGCAGGTCGACAGCCATTTGCGGATGAACCTGGAAATCGTCGACGGCCAGGGCAAGTTCCTCGGTGAAGGCCGCGACCTGGCCGAGTTGACCGCACGCTTTGCCGAGGCCAGTCAGGCCGCCCTGGCCGTGCCGCAAACCGCGAAAAGCCAGCAGCCGGTGGAGGCGAAAGTCTTTGCCGCCGTGGCTGAAAAGACTCAACAGAAAATCGCCGGGCTGTCGATGACGGTGTATCCGGCACTGGTGGAAGAGAGCGGCACGGTCAAGGAGGGGCGTTTCTCGACGCCGGCCGAAGCCGAATTCCAGCATCGTCGGGCCTTACAACGTCTGCTGATGCAGCAGCTGGCCGAGCCGGCGAAGTTCCTGCGTGGCAAGTTGCCGGGGCTGACCGAACTGGGCCTGATGTACCGCGACATGGGGCGTATCGACAGCCTGGTGGAAGACATCCTGTTGGCCAGCCTCGACAGCTGCATCCTCGACGGCGAAGACCCGTTGCCGCGCGATGGAGCCGCGCTGGCGGCACTGGCCGAACGCAAGCGCGGCGGCTGGACCGAGCACGCCGAACGGCTGGCGAAGCTGACACTGGAAATTCTCAAGCTCTGGCACGGTCTGCAAAAACGCTTCAAGGGCAAGATCGACCTGGCGCAAGCCGTGGCCCTGAACGATATCAAGCAGCAGCTCAGCCATCTGGTGTATCCGGGTTTCGTGCGTGAAACGCCGATGCCGTGGCTCAAGGAGTTGCCGCGTTACCTGAAGGCCATCGAACAGCGCTTCGAAAAACTCGGCGCCCAGGTGCAGAAGGACCGGGTCTGGAGCGGCGAACTGTCCGGCCTCTGGGCTCAATACCAGACCCGCGCCAACAAGCACGCACAGGAAGGCAAGCGCGATCCGCAGTTGGAGCTGTATCGCTGGTGGCTGGAGGAATACCGGGTGTCGCTGTTCGCCCAGCAGCTGGGGACAAAGGTGCCGATCTCCGACAAGCGCCTGAGCAAGCAGTGGGGCCAGGTCGAACCGTAAACCCGAGGCTTGTGCAATACCTGTGGGAGCGAGCTCGCTCCCACAGGTTTTTGTATTGCCTGTAGGTGGGGGGCATCCAGCAAAATGGCGCCAAAACCCAACGGTTATGGCAAACTTCGCGCCTATAAATACCGCCCCCGCGGTTTTGCGCCTCCACGGTCGCCAGCGGGCCGGAATAATGCGATGCCAGGTTTGCGTCCCTCCGGATGGGAATAGACCCTTTGTGTGTTGGTACGTCGGTGCCAACGCTTTCTGCCTGAACAGATCAGAGAAACGACCATGCATAATGTCGTCATCAGCGGCACCGGCCTGTACACCCCGGCCAACAGCATCTCCAACGAAGAGCTGGTGCAGTCTTTCAATACGTACGTCGGGCAGTTCAACGCCGACAACGCCGAGGCCATCGCCCGCGGCGAAGTCGAAGCCTTGACCGAATCCAGTGCGGCATTCATCGAAAAAGCCTCTGGCATCAAAAGCCGCTTTGTCATGGACAAGGACGGCATCCTCGACCCGCAACGCATGGCGCCACGCCTGCCGGAGCGCTCGAATGAGGAGTGGTCGGTGCTTTGCCAGATGGCCATCGGCGCCGCCGAACAAGCCTTGCAGCGTGCCGGCAAGACCGCCGCGGACATCGACGGCGTGATCGTTGCCTGTTCCAACCTGCAACGCGCCTACCCGGCCATCGCCATCGAAGTCCAGGAAGCATTGGGCATCCAGGGTTTTGGCTTCGACATGAACGTGGCTTGCTCCTCGGCGACCTTCGGCATCCAGACTGCTGCCAACAGCGTGCAACTGGGCCAGGCCCGGGCGATCCTGATGGTCAACCCGGAAGTCTGCACCGGTCACCTGAACTTCCGCGACCGCGACAGCCATTTCATCTTTGGCGACGCCGCCACGGCCGTGGTCATCGAACGGGCTGACCTGGCGACGTCCAAGTATCAATTCGACATCGTCAGCACCAAGCTGCTGACCAAGTTCTCCAACAACATCCGTAACAACTTCGGTTTCCTCAACCGCGCGGCGCAAGAGGGCATCGGTGCCAAGGACAAACTGTTCGTCCAGGAAGGCCGCAAGGTATTCAAGGATGTCTGCCCGATGGTGGCCGAGCTGATTGCAACGCATCTGCAAGAAAACCAGCTCAACGTTACTGACGTGACGCGCTTCTGGCTGCACCAGGCCAACCTCAGCATGAACCACCTGATTGTCAGAAAACTGCTGGGCCGCGAAGCCACTGAAGAAGAAGCACCGGTGATTCTCGATACCTATGCCAACACCAGTTCTGCGGGTTCGGTGATTGCTTTTCACAAGCACCAGGATGATCTGGCGGCCGGGTCGCTGGCGGTGCTCAGCTCGTTCGGCGCGGGTTACTCGATTGGTAGTGTGATTTTGCGCAAGCGTTGATTATCCCCGCAGACCTGTAGGAGCGAGCTTGCTCGCGATGGTCGTTAACGATAGTGATGGGAACCTGACACCCCGCGGCGCTCTCCGGTTTTTCGCGAGCAAGCTCGCTCCTACAGGGGGGGGTGAGGCGATAACAAAACAGCCTGGCGTTGCTGCATCGGACGGATGATGGGGACCGATGCAGCAACGCCAGGCTGTAAAAATGCAACCCGGGCGTCCTTGCCCGAGTCGTAAAACGCAAGATCAGAACTTGGCTTCTGCGTCCAGCTGCAGGGTGTTGATTTTCGAGTCCCGCAGGGTGGCGTTGGTGTAGTCGGAGTCAGCCATGAAGTACGTCGCGCCGAGGGCGAAGTTCTTGTCGATCTCGTAGCTCACTTTCAACTTGCTGCCGCGCGAACCGGTGAAACCGTTGGCGAAGTCGGAGTCTGTGAAAGCGCCGACCACGGCGTTACGTTGTATGTCGCGATAGTTGTAGTCCACGCCGAAGCCGTAGAACTTGGTTTTGACACCGGCCAGCCAGCCCATGTCCTGATCGTTGCTGGCGTCGTCATTGTTGACGATCTGGCCGTACAACGAGAGCGGCATTGGCAGACCGCCGATGTCGAGCGAGCCAAAGCCTTCGTACACTTTGAATTCTTCGCCCGCGCTGTTGCCGTTGATGGCCAGCGTAGCGGTGTCGTTGTCGTTGTCGTAGGCGTAGAGACTGCCACCCAGGGTCATTTTCAGGTTGTCGGTGATAGCGAAGCGTGCGCCCAACTGGCCAGCGTACAGACGCAGGTCGTGACGGAATTGCTTGCCTTCGCCGTCGACGTTGTCCTGGAGGGTGTAGTGGCCGGCGCTACCGAACAGCTCGGCGGTGCTGCCGAGCGGGTATTTGTAAGTCACGGCCAGGCCTTCCGGGCTGATGTCGCTATCCCAGATGATGTCGCCCATGCTTACCCAGGGTTGCGGCATCTTGCCGCCGATCAAGTGCAGATTCTTGATGGCAGTCGGGTGGTAGTCGACGTAGCCCTGGTCCAGCCAGATATCTTTCTTGGAGAAGTTGCCTTCCAGGCTCTGGTTGGTGGAGCGGGCATCGTTGTTGTTGCCAGTGGCGATACGAATGCCGGTGTCCACTTGCGGATTGATTTCGGTGTAGGCACCCAGGCGTGCACGAATCCGTTGACGATCCTGGTCGCCGCTGTTGGAAACGCCATCGTTCTTGACCGTTTCCTGGCGGAAACGCACGTCACCCTTGAACTGGGTCTTGGCGGCCCAGGCCAGTTTCTGGTCGAAGGTGCTCAGTTCAGTGGTTTTCTTCGCAGTGGCCGCGATTTGTTCGTTGGTCTCTTGTTGCGCCTGACGGGCAATCTGCTGTTCTTTCTGATCCTTGGCCAGTTCGGCCTGCAGTTCGGCGTACTGCGCTTGGGAAATCGAACCGTTGGCCTTGAGCATGTCGAGCAGTTTGGCGTCGACTGCGGCGCTGGCCGGAACACTCATGGCCAACAGAAAGCCGCCACATAGGGCTGCCGCAGTTTTCGTGGAAGCAAGACGCATATCAATCTCCGAAGATGTAAGAGGATGACTGAGCCATCCAGGACACAACCGACCCTTGAGGACGGAAAACAGTGGCCGGGTAGAACCCGACGCTCTAAAAACTGGCGCCAGTATCGCGATGGATTATTACAATGCAGTGGCAAAGTGATGGCGTCTCGATGACGGTACGAATGCACCTGAAAACCCTTTTCCAGAGCATTGCGGTCGGATAGATCGTGTGGATGGCGCCGCGATAAGCGATACTCGCGGGGCTTTCACGCTAAGAAGTGGAGAGGAAGTTGATGCCGCTGCAACGTCTGGAAAACATGTCCGATATCGCTCCGCACGCCTGGGACTCTTTGGTACCGGATAACCAGCCGTTTCTGCGCCATGCCTTTCTCGGCGCGCTGGAAGACAGCGGCAGTGTCGCCCCGCATTCCGGCTGGCAGCCCGAGCATTTGTTGCACATGGACGGTGACCGCTTGATCGCCGCGTTGCCCAGTTACCGCAAGTGGCATTCCTATGGCGAGTACGTGTTCGATCACGCCTGGGCCGATGCCTGCGAGCGTGCCGGCATCGACTATTACCCCAAGCTGCTGACCGCCGTACCGTTCAGCCCGGTCAGCGGGCCGCGGTTGCTGGCGGCCACCCTCGAAGACGGTTTTGAACTGCTCAAGAGCCTGCCCGGCTACCTTGAAATTGAACAACTCTCCAGCGCCCACATCAATTTCACCGATCCTTTCACCGACGCCGCACTGGCCGAACAACCCGGCTGGTTGCAGCGCATCGGCTGTCAGTACCACTGGCAGAATCGCGGGTATCGCGATTTTCAGGATTTCCTCGACGCCCTCAGTTCGCGCAAGCGCAAGCAGATGCGCAAGGAACGCGAGCAAGTGGCAGGGCAGGGCATTGATTTCGAATGGCTTGAAGGTCGGCAGCTGGACCAGGCGCAGTGGGATTTTGTCTATGCCTGCTACGCCAACACCTACGCGGTGCGGCGGCAGAGGCCTTATCTGACCCGGGAGTTTTTCAGCCTGTTGGCCGAACGGATGCCGGAAGCGATTCGCGTGGTGTTGGCCAAGCAGGGATCACGGCCGGTGGCCATGGCGTTCAGCCTGGTGGGGGGCGACAGCTTTTACGGTCGCTACTGGGGATGCCTGGCGGAGTTCGACCGCCTGCACTTCGAGACCTGTTTCTATCAGGGCATGGACTATGCGATTGCCAATGGCTTCCAGCGTTTCGACGCCGGGGCCCAGGGTGAACACAAGTTGATTCGCGGCTTCGAGCCTGTGATCACCCATTCCTGGCACTACTTGCGCCATCCCGGCCTGAAGGCCGCGGTCAAGGATTTCCTGCGCCAGGAGCGCGTCGGTGTGCTGGCGTATGCCGAGGACGCGCGAACCGCCTTGCCTTATCGGCAGGAATGATCAATCGATCCCGACAAACCCACCCGTCTGGTGCTGCCACAACCGCGCATATAACCCGCCATGGGCCAGCAGTTCGGCGTGGCTGCCGGTTTCGGCGATCGTGCCTTTTTCCAGCACCACCAGCCGATCCATCCGGGCAATGGTCGAGAGCCGGTGGGCGATGGCGATCACGGTCTTGCCCTGCATCAGGGTTTCAAGGCTTTCCTGGATTGCCGCTTCGACCTCCGAATCCAGGGCCGAGGTGGCTTCGTCCATGATCAGGATCGGCGCGTCCTTGAGCAGCACCCGGGCAATCGCGATGCGCTGGCGCTGGCCGCCGGACAGTTTCACCCCGCGTTCACCCACGTGCGCATCGAAACCGGTGCGCCCTTCGGAGTCCGACAGCAACGGGATGAACTCGTCCGCCCGCGCCTTGCGTACCGCCTCCCACAGCTCGGCGTCGGTGGCGTCGGGTTTGCCGTAAAGCAGGTTGTCGCGGATCGAGCGGTGCAGCAGCGACGTATCCTGGGTGATCATGCCGATGCGTTCGCGCAGGCTTTCCTGGCCAACCTCGGCGATGTTCTGGCCGTCGATGAGGATTCGTCCGCCCTGCACGTCGTACAGGCGCAACAGCAAATTGACCAAGGTCGATTTACCGGCGCCGGACGGGCCGATCAGGCCGATTTTCTCGCCGGGTTGAATCGTCAGGTTGAGGTCGCCAATGATCCCGCTCTTCTTGCCGTAGTGGAAATCCACATGCTCGAAACGGACCTCGCCCCGGGGAACGACCAAGGACTTGGCCTGCTCGCGGTCGGTCACGCTGACCGGCTGGGAAATGGACTGCAAACCGTCCTGCACCATGCCGATGTTTTCGAAAATGCCGGTGACCACCCACATGATCCAGCCGGACATGTTGACGATACGGATCACCAGGCCGGTGGCCAGCGCAATCGCCCCCACGGTGATCAGCGACTGCGTCCACAGCCACAGGGCCAGGCCGGTGGTGCAGACGATCAGCAAGCCGTTCATGCTGGTGATGACCACGTCCATGCTGGTGACCACCCGGCCGGCCAGTTGGGCTTTTTCGGTTTGGTCCTTGATCGCTTCGCGCGCGTATTGCTGTTCGAAGTTGGTGTGGGCGAAAAGCTTCAGGGTGGTGATGTTGGTATAGCCGTCGACAATCCGCCCCATGAGCTTGGAGCGGGCATCGGAGGACACCACCGAGCGCTCTTTTACCCGCGGCACGAAGTAGCAAAGGGCACCGATGAAGGCGGCAATCCAGGTCAGCAGCGGGATCATCAGGCGCCAGTCGGCTTCGGCGAACAGCACCAGCGAGCTGATGGCGTAGATCAGCACGTGCCACAGCGCATCCACCGCTTGCACCGCCGAATCGCGCAACGAGTTGCCGGTTTGCATGATGCGTTGGGCGATGCGCCCGGCGAAGTCGTTCTGGAAGAAATTCAGGCTCTGTTTGAGCACATAGCTGTGGTTCTGCCAGCGGATCAGGCTGGTCATGCTGGGGCTCAGGGTCTGGTGCACCAGCAAATCATGCAGGCCGACGAACACTGGGCGCAGGATCAGCGCGACCACCGCCATCCAGGCCAGCTCGATGCCATGTTCCTTGAAGAAGTTGACGTTGGGGGTGCCCTGGGCCAGGTCGATGATGCGGCTCAGGTAACTGAACAGCGCCACTTCGATCAGCGCGCCGACCAGGCCGACGATCAGCAGGGCGGCGAAACTCGGCCAGACCTGTTTCAGGTAATAGGAATAGAAAGGGAGAACCCGATCCGGCGGCGCCGCCGTCGGGGCGTCGCGAAAGATGTCGATCAGTTTTTCAAAACGGCGATAAAGCATCGGTTCTCCGCCCGCGCACGGGCTCTCCTTAAAAAACCATGAGCGGCGCCGCAGACCGGCGGCCGCTCAACACTCCCTGTGCATGTTGGTCTTAGTCGATGCGCTTGGCCGACTTGATGAACACAGGGTCGGCAGGCACATCTTTCATGCCACCACGCGTGGTGGTTTGCGAGTTGACGATGACGTCCACGACATCCATGCCTTTCACGACTTTACCGAACACAGCATAGCCATCGCCCTGGTCCAGGAAGTCGTTGTCCTTGACGTTGATAAAGAACTGGCTGGTGGCCGAATCCGGCACAGAGGTACGGGCCATGGACAGCGTGCCACGGACGTTATGCAGACCGTTCTTGGACTCGTTCTTGATCGGAGCCTTGGTGTCTTTCTGCTGCATCTGTTGGGTAAAACCACCGCCCTGAACCATGAAGCCCGGAATCACGCGGTGGAAGATCGTGTTGTTGTAGAAGCCGCTGTCGACGTACTCAAGGAAGTTCTTGGTACTGATCGGGGCCTTGACCGGGTCCAGTTCGATTTCGATCTGGCCGTTGGTGGTGTCCAGCAACACGTGCGGCGCCTTGGCGGGCGTAGCGGCCATCAGGTTGGCGGCAAACAGAACGGAGCCAGCGACGAGGGCGATTTTTTTCAGCATGGGTCAGTGATCCTGAGTGTGGTGGTATCGACTGCGGTGAGAAACTCGAGCAGGGTTTGGTTGAAGTGTTCGGGTTGATCCAGCGGGGTGGCGTGGCGTGAATCGGCGACCACCACCAGCCGCGCATCGGGCAGCAGTTTGACGTACGTCTCTTTCAGCGACACCGGTGTGTAGTCACGGTCGGCGCTGACGATGAGGGTTGGACAGGTAACCCTGGAAAGTCGTTCCTGCACCCCCCAGCCAATGATCGCATCGAAGCTGGCGAGATAAGCACGTTTGTCGTTTTTTGCCCAGCGTTCGGCCATTTTTTGCCGTAATTCAGCCTGCTCGGGATTGGGAAACAGCTTGGCCCCCAGGGCTTTGCCGATGGCGCCCATGCTCAGGACGTGCATCAGGCTCCAGCGCTTGAACCACTGCCAGTAATCGTCGCGGCTGCGCAACTTGACCTCGGGCGCGCTATTGACGATGCACAGGCTCTTGAGCAGCTGCGGCTGGTCCACCGCCAGTTGAAAACCGATCATGCCCCCCATGGACAGGCCGGCATAATGCACCGGGCCAAGGTTCAAATGCTCGATCAGGGCGACCAGGTCGGCACTGAACCCGGCGATGCTGTAGCGCTCGCGGGGTTTGTCGGAGCGCCCGTGGCCGCGTACATCCGGGACGATTACCCGGTAGCGCGCCGACAAGGCGGGGATCTGTTTTTCCCAGTCCAGGGTGCTGGAGCCCAGCCCGTGGACCAGCAGCAACGGCGCGCCGTGGCCATATTCCTCATAGTGCAGGTTGCAACCTTCATGTTCGAAATAGGCCATGTCTACACTCCGTGTCAGGCTTGTTCAGGGGCGGCGAAAGGCGCATCCAGCGGCGCGGTATCAAAAGTGCGCAGCAATTCGATGAGTATCTGTGTCGCCGGGCCCAAGGGTTTATCTTTGTTCGAATACAGGTAGAAGCTCGGATTACGGCTGCCGCCCTGATCCAAAGGTAGCAGCTTGAGCGTACCTTCCTTGAGTTCTCGTTCGATCATGTGTCGGGGCAACCAGGCAAATCCCAGGCCGCTGCCGACAAAGGTCGCCGCGGTGGCCAAACTGCCGACGGTCCAGCGCTGTTCGGCACCGAGCCAGCCGACATCCCGTGGCTGCTGGCGGCCGGAGTCGCGAATCACCACTTGCATCTGGCTTTCCAGGTCCTGGAAATTCAGTTCGCGATTGAGGCGGTGCAACGGATGGTCGGGGTGGGCGACCGCGACGAATTCGACGTCGCTCAGTTCCGCGCCCAGATACCCGGGAATGCTGAAGCCGGTGATGGCCAGATCGGCCACGCCTTCAAGCAAGACTTCCTCGACGCCGGACAATACTTCCTCGCGCAGACGCACCCGGCAACCGCGGCTTTGCGGCATGAACGCGGTCAAGGCGCGCACCAGACGCGCGCTGGGGTACGCGGCATCGACGACCAGCCGCACTTCCGCTTCCCAGCCCTGTTCCATGTGATGGGCCAGGTCTTCGAGCTGACTGGCCTGTTTCACCAGTTGCCGGGAACGGCGCAACAACACGCCGCCGGCTTCGGTCAGCACCGCTTTACGACCGTCGATGCGCAACAGCGGTACGCCGAGTTGGTCCTGCATGCGTGCCACGGTGTAGCTGACCGACGATTGCGAGCGGTGCAGCGCTTCGGCGGCCTGGGCGAATCCACCGTGATCGACCACGGCCTGTAATGTTCGCCATTGATCAAGGGTCACGCGGGGCGCTTTCATGAACAGCTCCTCTTGTCTAAGCTGGCAATCCCTATTGGAGACTGCTGAATGAAAAAATTCTGTTGTGTGATGCTGGCGCTGCTGCCGCTGACGGCGTTTGCCTATCCGATCGATGTGCAAAAAGAGCTGAACGGCCTGAGCATCGACTACAACGCCTATGACACCGACAGCGATATTGCTTCGATACAGGTGAACAACTACGGCACTACCGATGCGTCTTGTACGGTGCTGTTCAACAATGGTCCGGAAGCGCCGCGCACCCGCAAGATCGAAGTGCCCGCCGGCAAGCACACCAATGCCACCGCCAAGTTCACCCGTACGATCATCAAGATGCGTATCAAGCTGACCTGCACCCCGAAGTGACCTTCAGCAGGGCAGGCCAACCCCGGTATGCCCAGCTTATAAACGAATTTATTGATGGTTTATAGCAGTTATTTGCGCTTTTTCATCGATATGGTTCTGTTTAACCTTCACTCCATCGACTTACAGCATTCTCAGATGGAGGCTACATCCCATGTCCCGCGTTCTGATCATCGAAAGCAGTGCCCGTCAGCAAGACTCGGTTTCCCGTCAACTGACTCAGACGTTCATCAGCCAGTGGCAAGCCGTTCACCCCAACGATCAGATCAGCGTGCGTGACCTGGCTGTCAACCCGGTGCCACATCTGGACATCAACCTGTTGGGCGGCTGGATGAAACCCGCCGAACAGCGTAGCGACATCGAACAGGCTTCCCTGGAACGCTCCAACCAGTTGACTGACGAACTGCTGGCCGCCGACGTGCTGGTCATGGCAGCGCCCATGTACAACTTCGCCATTCCGAGCACCCTCAAGGCCTGGCTCGACCACGTGCTGCGTGCCGGCGTGACCTTCAAGTACACCGAGACCGGCCCGCAAGGCCTGCTCAGCGGCAAGCGCGCTTACGTGTTGACCGCTCGCGGCGGGATCTATGCCGGGGGCCCTGCGGATCATCAGGAACCCTACCTGCGCCAGGTCATGGCCTTCATCGGCATCCACGACGTGACCTTCATTCACGCCGAAGGCATGAACCTGGGCGGTGACTTCCAGGAGAAAGGCCTGAACCAGGCCAACGCCAGGCTTTCCCAGGTCGCCTGAGGTGTTAATCGCCAGATAATCGCTGGATGGTCTAGTGACCTGGCGCAACCCTTCAAGCCTGTACGCGCATCGACCTCCCTTTGCACTTGTTGCTCCTGAGTGCTGTAGCCCGATTGAACGCTTTAGCGAGATCGGGCTTTTTTTTACCTGGAATTTGGGAATATGCACATAACCCCTTGTGGGAGCGAGCCTGCTCGCGAAAGCGGTGTGACATTCAACAAATCTATCGACTGACGCTCAGTCTTCGCGAGCAGGCTCGCTCCCACAGGGTGAGTGTTTGCTGACAGTTCGCGATGAAGGGCAAAACCCGCTATCGTCGCCGCCATTCGAAAATGAGGCGAGCATGGGCTATCTACTTTTTGTCACGCTGATCCAGGCGTTTTCCTTCAGCCTGATCGGTGAATACCTGGCCGGGCATGTCGACAGTTACTTCGCGGTGCTGGTGCGAGTCGTGCTGGCGGGGCTGGTGTTTATCCCGCTAACGCGCTGGCGCTCGGTGGAACCGGCATTCATGCGCGGCATGCTGCTGATCGGCGCTCTGCAGTTCGGGGTGACTTACGTCTGCCTGTACCTGAGCTTCCAGGTGCTGACGGTGCCGGAAGTGCTGCTGTTCACCATCCTCACACCGTTGCACGTGACCCTGATCGAAGACGCCCTGAACCGGCGCTTCAATCCTTGGGCGCTGGTGGCGGCACTGGTGGCGGTGATTGGCGCGGCCGTGATTCGCTACGACCGCATCAATCCTGATTTCTTCATGGGCTTCCTGCTGCTGCAACTGGCCAACTTCACCTACGCGGCCGGGCAGGTCCTCTACAAGCACCTGGTGGCCCGCCACCCGAGCGACCTGCCGCACTATCGGCGCTTCGGTTACTTCTACCTCGGCGCATTGGCAGTGGTGTTGCCGGCGTTCCTCCTGTTCGGCAAACAGGACTTCTTGCCCGAAGCACCGCTGCAATGGGGCGTGCTGCTGTTCCTCGGCCTGGTCTCGACGGCGTTGGGCTTGTACTGGTGGAACAAGGGCGCGTGCCTGGTGAACGGCGGGACGCTGGCGGTGATGAACAATTTGCATGTGCCCGTCGGATTGCTGATCAATTTGCTGATCTGGAATCAGCATGAGGAACTTGGGCGGTTGTTCCTGGGCGGGTCGGTGATTCTGATGGCGGTGTGGGTCAGCCAGTTGGGAGTACGCCAGCCGGCAGTCGCACACTGAACCCTGTGGGAGCGGGCTTGCTCGCGAAAGCGGAGTGTCAGGCAGCATTGATGTCGACTGATATACCGCTTTTCGCGAGCAAGCCTCGCTCTTACAAGGGATGATGGTGCTACATGATGTGTTATTCGAATCCCGATCGAATAGGCCGTAGCCCTGAGGCGAGCCAGACCTATGATTTACCCGTTGGAGTAATTCAGAAGTGAGGAAAGCTGATCCGCCTCTGTCAAAGCCCCATGATGCCCTTTCCATAATGTTTGGTGTTTCTCCTTGATGCTTTGCACTATGCCACCCAGGCCTGTTGGATACACGATCAGATCTCCGAGGCGTTTTTCAAAGGTGGCTTCTACGGAGCAACCAAACAAACCTTTGTTGATTGCCTGCTCACGGGAGAGCACCGTGAAGTCATCGTCCAGCGTGTTTCTCCAGCGGTCCAGTACGTTACTGGCTTGGTCGTCCTGTACGTAGACGTGCCTCGCTCGGATATCGCCCGCAATCCATGCGACGCCCTCTTGCAGGTGTCGGTCGCTGTCGAAATCGAAAGTGAGTTCAGGCGAAAGGGTTGTCATGCCGTGGTCGGCAGTGATTAGCAGGCTTGTCCCTTGAGCAAGCATGCTGGCTGTCCTTGAGATCAAAGTATCGATCTGCTGCAGGCTGTTCAGCCAGGACTCTGAACCCGTGCCGTGGATATGCCCTGCATAATCCAGTTCGCCCAGATAGACGTAAATCATCTGCCGCGGTGATTTGTTCAAGACGCTATTAATTTGCAGGCTACAGTGCGAGTAGTCTGCATAGGGCGTGATTGTGGCTCCTCTGTAGATCTCTTTGCTGTAGCGGGAGTTCGCGATGTTCGCTGGGAGTATGCATTCGACATTGAGACCCAGTTCGTCGGCAATCTCCCAAGCTGTCGTTGCGGTAGGTAAAATCGGTGGTTCAGCGAGAGAAAGACTGGTTGTTTGATCTTGATAAGGGCTACCGATTATCCATGGCAGAGGTGAAAACACGGTCTGACCCTCCAGCGCAAATCGGCTGCCAACAATACCGTGCTGGCCACTTTCTTGGCCAAGTGCAAAAGAAGCGAGACTGGTCGCGGTAGTGGCTGGAAATCCGACCCTGAAAGACTGGCTGCTACCAAGCAGTGTTCGAAGGAACGGTGCTCGGGAGCGATGCTCGTCGAGCAATAGAAGCCCCAATCCGTCAACCATGAAAACGACTGTCGTGTCTGCAGGTTGCAGGTTGAAGCCCGGCTCAAAAGAAGGCACGCCCAGACTCGCCAGGATGGCTTGTGAGAGGTTAGCCAGCCCTGATTTTTGGATGTGAGAGGCATTTTGTATCGACGTGTCCATTGTCACTGGTCTCTCGAAAGAATCGCGGATGTAGCCGCGACGCTGTGCATGACGTTACGCACTACATCGGTCGTAGCCAGAAATTCGCCCTTTGTCAGGTCGCCGACAATAAAAAGTCCAGTGACTTCACTGCGACGGCTAGAAAGAGCCTGATAAGTTAACGGGTTGATAGAAATCCCTCCTGACGAGTGAGCCGTAATCGAGCCGTTTGCCAACATATTCTTCAGCAGGGGCAATTGCTTGAGATCAGCTTCTTCATAACCTACACCCCGCCCATCGATCAAATACTCGACACTCAGGCAATTGTTTTGCCCATGATAAATGTCAAAGCTTAGCTCGGTAGTTTCGATTCCACGCAGATCAGCGATAATTTGCAATTGTTGACGTTTCATCAACTGCAATATGCGTACGGCACTGACTGAAGGAAATGCCGCAAGATATGTCATCCAGGGTCCATGATATTTAGTCATGAAGGTGGCTTTATCGTCGCTGCTTAGTTTTGCCCAGAGTTTATCCACAATGGTGTAGGAGGCTAACAAAACGCTTTGCCAGAGATGATTGCCTTGCGAACAGCTTTTTAGTTCTTGATTAAGTTCCTCGGCTTGTGTCGCCTCGGTTTTTGCGAAGGCGTTCCAGTCAATGCGGTGGTTGGTGACAATCTCTACTTCTTTCTTATGGAGTGCAAGTATCGACTCCAGCGTCTGGTTTTTTTCGTCCAGCAGAGCGGTGAGGAAAGCGCTTGAATCATAGCCGGAGTGTTCAGCGATAATCTTGGGAAGCTTTCCCGCTCTGGAAGCCATGATTATTTTCCCGGTATGGCCCTTTTCCTGAAGCGCCAGAGCTGCGTCGATCGCTGTTAACCGAGACCCGATAATGCCCACCGTTGCATCAATGGGTATGTTCATGTCTTGATAAGGGGAGTGTAAAAGTCTTTTGGATGTGCTACATAACAATGGAGCCTTAGGCGCGTGCCCGATACAAATAATTACCTTATCGAAAAGTTCTTTGGTGCCGTTATCAAATTCAACGATGAATTTTCCGCCGGATGTGATGGGCGTTACGCAGGATACGGAAGTTTTAATAAGCTCGGCGTGAGTTGCATTGTTCAATGCTTTTTGCAATTGGTGGCCTACATACATGCCAAAAAGTTGCCTTGGCGGGAACTCTGACCAAGCCTCTTCGTCGTTGATGAAGGCTACTTGCCATAATGACTGGTTTTTCGCTCGCCACTCGACAAACTCTAGAGGGTTATTGGGGTTGATGCTCATGATTGACGCAGGCAGGTTTATGATGTGACTGTTGTAATGCGTGCCAAAGGCTAGCCCGGTGCCTGGTTTTCGGTTGTCGACAATAACGTACTCAAGTACAGGATTCTGTTTTTCGAGTTGAAAATAGAGTTGGTTGAAAAGGCAAACACCTGTTGGGCCGGCACCAATTTGTAGAACTCTCATTTCGACGCTCCTGCCAGCAATTTTACGGCTATCTTGTTTGCTTCCGTGCGATCGATTTTACCGCTCATGGTCATTGGTAAGTTTCTGATAAAATAAATGTTATCGTTGTGGATCGGGTAATCATCAAGATGAAAGACATGCCGAGCGATTGATTCGTGGTTGGGCGCTTTACAGTGAGTCTTGAGTTTTATCAGCAGTATTATTTTCTTGTCTGTTTCGTGCAGTGTGGCAGTGGCGACGCACTCTAATATGTCTTCATGGTCGCGCAAATGAGATTCCAATTCTGTGAGATCGATCAGTTTTCCAAGAACCTTGATCCGTGCATCGGCGCGCCCATGGAGACTGAAATTTTTGCCGTCATAAGAAGCCAAGTCCCCCGTCCGATACCATCGACCATGGCGGCCGAGAGGCAGTCGTCGTAGATATCGACCTGCTGTTCTGCTGTCATGGTGCAAGTATCCTTGGCCCACTCCAGCTCCGCCGATATACAACTCACCTATCTCATGCTGATTGGCTTGCTTGCCGTCGTTTTTCAGAATGGTAATCAGGGCGCTGGGGAACGGAACGCCAATAGGGAGAGGGGCATCATCGCGAAGATTGCCCAAGGCTTCTTTGGTTGGTTCGAAGTAAGTGCTGTCAATGGTTGTTTCGGTTGTTCCGTAAGAAAATACCAAGCGGCAATCGTCATCAATGATTTTACGGATATCCTTGAACTCTCTGGCTCGCATCACATCAGACCCGGCAATCAGCAATTTAAAACTATTCAGAATGATCCCGTTGTTCAGTGCGTAGGTATAAAGCTCTCTGAGAATGATCGGTGTAAATTCGGCGCATTCGATTTGATGAGTAACTATGAAGTTGACCAGACTTTCAGCGACTTGCTTCTCGACTGATGTAGGCACAAATATTGACGCGCCTGAACACAGCCCCCGAATCCAGTCGCCCGCGAACACATCAAAGGAAAGGCTGGCAAATTGTAGGTGCTTTTTGATGCTGTTCAACTGATAGATATCATTCCAGCTCCTGAAGGTTTCAATCAGGTTGGCGTGGCCTATAACTACTCCTTTGGGATCTCCGGTAGAACCAGAGGTGAACATGATATAGGCCAGTGGGTGATACCTTTGTGTGATGAAGGTATCGGAGGCAAGTGCAGATAGATCATTGTAATGGGCGAATTCGGGATCGTTGTCTTGCCGGGTGTATGGAAGATCAAGTGCTGAGAGAACGAGTTCAACATTAGCGACGATCAGGGTACGTTGTATCTTTGTCGGGGTCATCAGTGGGTCTATCGGGCAGTAAATGCAGCCCGCGTGCAGGCATCCCAACAAGGAGGCTAGTGCACTGCTGACGTCAGCTTGCATAATGACACTGCCTGGTTCTATGCCTTTGCTCTGAATGTAGGCAGATACCTTGTAAAGTTCGAGTTCCAATGTTTGATAGCTGACGGTTTTGTTATCCGTTACGATGGCGGCACTATCGGGGGTGGTGTGGCAGAATTTTAATATGAGATCAAGAATTGAGTCGTGATGAGTGGCGCGATGCATAAACTAATCCTTATGTTTATGGTTGTTTTTTTAGGCGAATAGTGTGTAGGCTGGTAACTTGGAAAAGCAGTAACCTGCTGCTGCACAAGGTTCCGGTTCGTGTTCTTTTCGGGGGGTAGTTGTTGCTCTTTAATGTGCGGTTGAATTACGAGGGCCGCAAAGGTCTAGCCATAGCGATTGTTTGGCGGTTGAGTAGGGAGGTTTCAATGTCAACTAAACTGAGGGGGCTGCTTGTGGAATAGACATGCCAAAGTCGGAATATGGGCATTCTTATCATTTTTTCCTACCTTGGACGTGATCAGAATCTAATGAGTAACAAATATTATTTTCTGCGTCAACCCGGGGCTTTTTAGGGAGGCGAGTCAGGGCGCAATACTCCGCGTCCCAGAGCTGTCGGGAAAAAGTTAAAAATTGTAATCAGTTGAGTATTCACCTTGCGCCATGTTCCCGGGAAGCGTCTGTGACTCGGTAGCTTGGCCATAATTTCTGCCAGATGGATGCGTTCGATTCCAAGTTAAATTTCATGGCTAGGATTTCTGAGTGTTCAAATTGCACCTGCCCAAGCCGGAATGTTTTACATCATTCCGAATGCAATCATTCGCAAAGGATCTGTAATGTTACATGATGTGTTTTTCGGGGTGGGGAATATGGCTCGCGCCCAGTACCGCCGGCAACAACCCGGCCCTTAAATCCCCGCCACTGGGCTGCTGATAAAGACTCAAGCCAAACTCCGGCAGCACCGCCAGCAGATAATCGAAAATATCCCCCTGGATCCGCTCGTAATCGGCCCACACCGTGGTGCGGGTGAAGCAGTAGATCTCCAGCGGAATCCCCTGCGCCGTGGTCTGCATCTGTCGAACCATGCAGGTCATGTTTGGCTGAATCTCCGGGTGGCTGTTCAAATACGCCAGTGCATAGGCGCGAAAAGTCCCGATATTGGTCATCCGTCGACGGTTGGCCGACATCGCCGCGACGTTGCCCTGGGCTTCGTTCCAGGCCTTGAGTTCGGCCTGCTTGCGGCTGATGTAATCGGTCAGCAGATGCACCTGGGACAGCTTCTGCTCTTCGTCGTCGCGGATGAAGCGCACTCCGCTGGCGTCGATGAACAGGCTGCGCTTGATCCGTCGTCCACCGGACTGCTGCATGCCGCGCCATTATAACCGGTAGAAATATATTACTATGTGGCGTCGACTCATCGCGTCGACCCCCTCAAAAAGTCCAAAAAGGCTTCAGAACCACCAAGGTTATATCGTAAGATTATAAAAAATTGACATACTATATACTATCTACTGGGTGTGCTTTTAGATGACATATGTCATGAAGATCAACACGCTCTATAAGAATGACAAGACGGGTAGAGAGCTAAAGCTCCCAGGATTGTTGACCCAGGACGGGCTTTTGATCTCACACCTACGTTACCTAGCCGATCATAAGCAAGGCGCCTCCTGGCGGGAACGGAGCGTGTATGCCATGCGCCAGCTGATCTTGTTCATTAACGCAAACGTAGGGCGCTACGAGAAGAACACAGAGCTCCTTGAGGCCTTTGCGAAAGCGCTGGAGTACGGGACGATTGATTTAAGTAGTTCTACCGACCCTCTTGGGCTTTACTGGACTTCTAGAAAGGCTGCAGACGCCAAAAACCTTCTATACCTCATCACGATGTATACGGATTGGTTGTCGAAGCAGGAAGGTCATGACCTAGCTCTAGCTAATCCCTTCCGAACTGCCACTAAGACAGAAGAAAGGTTGAACTGGTGCGCCTACTATCAGAAAGAAGAAAACGTATTCTTACGACATCTACACAGTGATGAAATAGCCGCTAACCGCCATAAACTGGTGAGGCAAATCAGGACGCATGACGTTCCGACTTCAAATCGACGTTCGTCCAAACGTTTCCCTGAGAGTGAGATTGACAATCTTTTGGAAAACGGATGGACGCGTAGATGCGGAGATCCGAACGCAACAAAGCATGATTTTATCGATTACAAGGGAAGGGCGCTTACGATACTTATGCATTATGGTGGTCTTAGGAAGTCAGAGCCTTTCCACTGGTTCCTTTCTGACTTGATCGTTGACAAAGATCACAATGAAGCAATTGTAAGGATCTATCATCCGGCTAATGGTCGGCCGCCTATGCACGAGGAAGACTTTACCAATCGTCGTGACTTGTTGGAAAGACGCTATTGTCGACTACCTCGTACAGAGTACGCTTTAACCGAGGCACTCTATGCAGGTTGGAAGTCGCCGGCATTAACGGACGGCTCGGATGGTTATATTTCTGTTGAATTCTTTCCGAGGGAGAAAGCGAAAGAGTTTTTATATAACTACATGATGTACATTAAATATCAACGTGTAAATCCTCCTCCAGAGCATGATCATCCATACGCTTTCACCAATACGGAGGGGCTGCCGGAGACAATCAATAATTTTAACCGGCAGCATCGAGCAGCAGTACATCGAATCGGTTTGCCACATATTAAGAGGCTAGGTACCACCGAACACGGTCATCGTCACGCATATGGATTCCGTCTGGCAGCAGCGGGAATGTCTGGCGTATACATTATGAAAGCAATGCACCATAAAAACCCTAACTCTCACAAAGTGTATACTGAACCAAGCGATGAGGATGTACGCGAAGAGTTTCGCCGGACTGAATTTTATTGAGCTAGGTGAATGTCTTGGAAATATATACTGAGACCACCTACCTGATTTCCTGCTCATTCGAATCTTAGCAGTGGTATGAAGCTTCAAGTCCTTATGACAATTGTCACTGGTTGCGACAGTCAAGTGCTAAGTTTTGCTTCATTGATCAAAAATCACCAGTTCAGGCGTTAAGCTTCGTGTCAATCGAAAAATATTAGTTTTTGACGCCTCATCAAAAAGGTCTGCTTGATAACATAACGTAGCCGGTCTTGCCTTCTAAATTCGCGCGTAGGAATTTAATTTTCATTCGGGGTTTAGGTGATCGAAAAATGTATTGTATTTCGCAAGATCATCTAGTAGTCACAGAGAGACGGGGTGTTTTTTGTTTATTTGGTCTTGATGAGGGTAAAGCCTTGACTATTGTTCAATGTTGGTGATTTTTAGTGCGGCGGTGTGAAGAAAGATTATTGTGAAAATCAATAAGATTAGGTTGAAATGAAATAAGGGAGCTGTAAGTATTTTCTCAAATTGAACCCGCGGAATTTTCTGCGAATGTTTCAGTGTGTGATAAATACCAAGGTGTTATACAGTGAGTTTTGAAGATAAAGCTGCGTCATCTGAAAGCGTTCAATCCTATTACGTCAGCTATGAAGACTGTCGTAAAGAAGTTTACCGCCTGGGTATTTTGAATAGTCGCCAGTATGATGTGCGAAGAGATGAAAGTCCCAAGCTGCCACCTAATCCGGCTGTGATCTATAAGGAATTTCAGGGTTGGAAAAACTTTTGCGAACAAAAAGAAGTTTATTCAACTATTGAAGAATGTAAAGTAGCAGCTCGTGCCTTAGGTATTGCTGGTCAAAGGGAGTACGTGAGGCGACGTCGGGAAGATCCTAAGCTTCCTCAAAATCCTGAGCAGATCTTTTTTTCTGAATTCAAAGGATGGGAAGAATTTCTCGGGTTTGGAGGCGCGCCCTATGAAAGTTATATTGAGGCCTCAAATGCGGCGGTACGACTAGGTTGTACTACTCGGGTGACCTATGGACAGTTGCGTAAACAAGATTCTCGTTTAATCGTTAGCCCGATGACGTATTACGCAAAAGATTGGAAAGGCTGGGATCATTTTCTACAACGCTTGAATGAGAAGGTGGTTTATGAGGGCGCCTTGGATTCTGTTCATGTCTTTAAAGATGTAAGGCCGTCGACAGGACGTCGCACCCGAACACCTAAAGCAAGAATTCGTCCCGGAATGGTATCCGTCGAATTCATGAGCTATGAAGACGCAAAGAGATTGGTTGTTGAAAGTGAAATTAAATTTCAGCGTGACTACAAATTATTAATCAAAAAGTTTCCAAGGTTGCCGCCTGATCCTGCAACTTTCTATGGGGATGCTTTTGATAGCTGGAATGAATTCCTAGATGTGCCAGCACTGTATGACAGCTTTATAGACTGCCGAAATGCTGCACATAGGCTGGGGATCAAAGGAAACAGGGATTATACCCTTCGTAGGCGAGAAGACCCAAGGCTACCTGCAGATCCGAGAATGTTCAGTGAGTTTCTAGGGTGGGAGCATTTCCTTGGGGTTGGTGATATTCCCTATGAAACTTATCTAGAAGCCTCGGACGCAGTCCAGCGCTTAAAGATAACGAGTCGAGACCTCTATATGAGGCGCCGAAAAGAGGACTTAAAGCTCGTACCAAGTCCGGCCAGACAATATCCCGCAGATTGGAAAGGGTGGCCGGAGTTCGTCAATTCACCTGTTCTACGCAAGCCGAAGAATATTGATCAGCTAAAAAAATATTATCCAACATACGAGGAGTTTCAAACAGCTGTTGGTAAGTTTGGCTTCAAGACTCAGTCTGATTACCGCTCGCGATATATAGAGGATCCACGTCTTCCTAAGTATCCGGAAAATGTCTATGCGGACAATTGGCTAGGTTGGGGGCAAGCCATGTTAGGGCGATTGGCTGTGGTTCCTCTAACATGGCAAGCCACTAAGAAAATACTTTTACAGTATAGGATTTATAGCGCTACAGATTATCTTGCTAGATACAAGCTGGATAGCAGGTTGCCGTCTGACCCTGCTGGAAAATATAGAGATTTTCCTGGCTGGAAGTTGTTCCTGCTACCTGAAGAGTACAGTTGTCTTGATGATGTAAAGGTGGCTGCGAAGATTCTTAGGCTTAAAGGTCAAAAGGATTACGAGTCTGCTTGCGAGACCTACGCCGTACTGCCAAAGCAGCCTGAAACTATCTTTGCTGTGGAGTGGAGGGGCTGGTTTGATCTGCTCGGTCAGATCACCCCGTACACTTACGAGGAAGTACAGCAGATCTTTCAAGCAAGAGGCTGTAAGACAATGGAGGATGTTGCTAGGGTTTCGAAAGAACTGAAGGATCCACGAATTCCTAATAGTCTCGAGAATGTATATGGCGAATGGTCAAATGTTTACGACTTCTTGAGTACCGAGTTACCGTATAGGTTAGAGTATGTAACACGAGCGGGCGCTGGTTGGGTCGATGATGTCCAGCTTTTCCTTGAGAAGAATAGGGTGAAAGGACAGTATGAACAAGCAATTTGTAAGTTTATAAGACATTTTGTCGAGCCCAATGGCTATGGCAATAGTGTTTTTGATTTTTTGCTGTTAGGTAAAGTTAACATTTCTACATATGAGGAGTTTTTGAAGAGCCAGGCTAGTCCCCACGTTGGGCGCCAAATATGGAGTTCCGTGCACCAGTATCTCGAGGATGCGCTTAAAAGGCACTTCACTGAAGAAGATGAAGATGGAAAAATCTATCGTGTGCCTGGTGCATCTAATCCCCTAGCGGCGGTCGAATTTGCTGGGTACAAAAATAAACTTTCGGAAAGCAATAAGCCGGTACTTGCTTACCAATACGTAGATAGCGTAAAAAAATGGATTGCACCAGTTGAGGCAAAAAATTTTAGTGACTTACAGGCTCTTCATGGGTTTGACGCGGATTACTATCCTGTCGATGAATCAAAAATTGATTTTAACGACCCTAACTGTGTTTATCGTTACGTAGGTGGTCAGTATTACCTCTGGTACCCAGGGCATTGGATGGCTCTGTACGCATTAGTGTCAGTGCCTGCTCGAGGTAGGCAGATCATGTATAACGACTCAGGCGAGGCTGATGAGTTTATTGTAGAGTTGGTAGATGGGAGTGTAACGTGGGTAAGTAATACTAGCCCGCTTGCAACTCCCAACAAGCAAGAGGGTTTTGTTACACACTCTTTCGATGGTAATTGGGGTATGCATTTCACTTCTAATAAGACCAGTTACGAAGGAGCTGGATATGATGTTGCATGGATTCCTCAGGATCTTATTTATTGGCTTACTGTATTTCGAGACTGGCAGAGAAAATACAATCCAATTTTTAAACTGACGCCATGGGTTGAATGCGCTAGAAGGTGCAATCTCGCGAAGGAATCTCTGAAGAAGAAAGGTGCAAATTGTTTTCTGTTTAGAGGGTTTGAAGAAGACCAACCTCCATCATTCAGTGGCCCCATGACAATTCGCCTTGCAGCAGCTATTTATCATATACAGCCTACAGATTATACGCTCGCAACATTCAGGGGAGACCCATCTGACGCGCAAAGTAGGGCGCGGTTATCACGTTACAAATCTGAATTTACGTCGCATAGCATGCGCGTAAGCTTGATTACAGCTTACATAATGAATTTCGGTATGGATCCGGCTGTAATCATGAAGATCGTTGGCCATGCCTCGATTGTCATGACGATTTATTACGTTAAGATTGGAAGTGCCAATATGCGTCAAGTGATGGCGGAAGGCGAGAAGCGCGCTCAATTGAATCAAGCAAAAGACGTTCAGCTTATGATTGAGCAGAAGCGCCTTGATGAACTAAAACCGATGCTGGTTTCCAACAATCGAGAAGCTCTGGATGCCTTGATGTCTGGACGAACTGGTACGCAGCTAATCCGAGACTACGGCATTTGTCCATATGCTGGTTCGCGTTGTGAGGATGGCGGCGAACATCACACAAAATCTTGGTTGCCAGTTCCTGCGGGTCACTTAGGCATGCAAAATTGTCCCCGCTGTCGTCACTTCGTAACCGGGCCAGTATTCCTCGGTGGGTTGACAGCACTGTGGAACGAAATCTCGCTCAACGTGAAACTACAGTGGGAACATTATGCCGATATGGATCGAAAACTGACGGGCTATCGAGAGAGCCTTCAGGATCTGGAAAACGAAGAGTTCGATACAGTGTCGAGCGGAAATGTTTTTGATAGCAAGGAGCGGATTCATATAGAGGTTGCCAAACGAAAACTTCAATCCGAAATGGAGGGAGTGGCTAAAAAGATGGACATGCACCTTTGTGATATGCAAGCGCTGACCAAGCTCATCAATGAGTCAAGAGTGGTCATAAACAAACAAGCGCTGCTGGACACTTCTCCGGGGCGAGATGAGGGACTGAAACTTATTGTAAGTGATAAAAGTGAGCTTCAGGTCGGTTTCGAAGACACTTCGTTGTTTCAACAGCTCAACGAGGTTTGCGTAAACGCTACCATATATGAGTCCGCCTCAGCGGTAATGGCTACACCTCGACGGTCACAGATGATTGATCGGATGACCATGTTAAATGGTATTCGCCCAGTCATGTTCAATCTTAATGAAAAAGAACAGCTTGTGTTGGGTAATCAGGTTACGGACTTCTTTTTCAGAAGATTGAAGAACTGGGAGCGCGTTGATCAGCTCATAAATGGCAACGTAATGCTGGAGGATTTGAGAGGAACTGAGCGGATCAGTCACGAGGAGTACTCCGAATTGCTTTCGTCTGGAACGCTCGGTGGCTTGGGTAAATCAAGCATTGCAGCGCTGGCTGCGACAATCTGATCGCTGTTGAGATCATCGCATTCCCAAGGCATGCTTTGATAGATTTGTGGCTCGTTACGGACTGAGATTAAATGACCCCAGAAGAGATGCTCGCTCATTTATGTAATAAGTCACCTAAGCAGACATCTTCATTAGAGGCGGTCTATGCGGTGTGCAAGGAGCAGGTGAAGGACGGTAACACCAACTTTTCGGTCGCTGCAATTGCGCGTTTTGGAGCCGATCGTGGCGTGCCGAAAGCACAGAGTATTAACAATGCGACTGGTGAGAACTACCGAGCTCTGATCAAGTGTTTTGCTAATTCTCAGGAAGCTCGGAAGCGGACTCCTAAACCGCGTAAGTCTGATGACTGGGCTGACGAAATCAAAGATCCAAGGTTGCGCCTACTGACCCAGCGCACTCTCGCGGAGCTAGCGGAGGCGCAGCGTACTATTAAGGAGTTCATACCGCCAGGCCTAGTGATTCGAGTCGATGATCGCAAGCACGCCGGCGATCTCGATTTCAAGCTGACTTCTATAGAGCGCAGGGCAATTGAGCACTTGCTTACGGACGACTTCCTACGGCAGTGGAATTTGGAGAGAGGTACACGGGGTGACATTCTTGATGCAAAGAATCAGGCCATTTTCAAACCAGGGACGATGCAAGCTCTAGAAAAGTTGCTGAAATACCTGTGACGTCGTCTCTTTGAGGTGCCCGCTTGATTGCGGGCATTGCAATGATCCGAGTCGTGCTCTCAATAAGATCAGATGAGTTCGTGTTCGCTCATTGGTACCTTCAGCGGGTTAAGCCTTCCAATGCCCATACACCGTAGACCTGGAAAGGCCGAGCTTTTCCATAACGTCTTTTCGGCTAAACCCTGCCTCCTTGAGCTCCCTAATAGCCTGAGCATTCCTGGAGCCTTCCGGCTTCCCTCGAGAGCGCTGCACAAGCGTGTCGTCAACGATCTGTGTTGCAAGAAGATCCAAACCTCCTTCTGATCGGAACCTTTCTAGCTCGACACGGGCTCGTTCCAAAGCCGCTTCGGGCGTCTCGCCGTTGCTCAGGGAGATGCTAATGGCTAGAAGGGCTACAGGGTCAAGCTTCAGAGGCGTAGATAGCTCGATCAATTTATCAACGGTGATGTTGATCTTCCCACGTTCAAGCGCACTGATGTTTGTGCGCGCGGTGATAGGCGCCAAGTCTTCGTATGCCAGCCCGCGCACCGACCGGACTACCCGGATCGTTGCGGCAATCTCTTTCTTGAGCGACATGATCGTCCCTAAAAAGCGAGGATAGGGCCACACTCGAAGTGTTTAGATAAACGTCGATTGGTGTTATTATTCTGGACGTCGCCGATTGAAAGCCTGGTGAGCTGCCGTTGCAGCTGCGTCCAGGCGTCCTTTGGGGCCTCGCATTGACCTAATAGAGTTCGAAGGATCGTAAACGTATTCCATGTATTGACGCGATCTAATCCCGCAAACGTAGGAATTTCTGTCGGTTATGGAAGCGGCGAGCTGATTGTTAAATGGGCATGGAAGCAAAATTCAAGCGGGTTGCCTCATGCGCGCACCACAGACGAGTATCAAAAATGTTTATCTCAGATGAGTCCTACTCATTTCGTTTTCCTGGGCTTTTTGGAAGCGGGCAATCGGCTTGGCGAATGCTTGAGCGGCAATCGATGGATCCTTGGTATCAAGTCGTACGCAGGGTCTGCGAAGGTTCGGGGCACCGCACTGAGAAATTGATATCGACTAGCGCCTCCGTCTTGGTCGAAGTTCTCGCGGATAGCAAAACCAGTTCGGTTGAGGTCGTACAGGTCATAACACCGCCCTGGATGAACGCCACTTCTTTGGATCGTATGGAGACTTTGATCGAGTTGACCGCTGGATACGACCATAGCGGCGAGTATGTGTTGCTTCACAAAGTCGAGGGTGGAGCGGTTTACAGCACGTCTACTGATGGTACGAGCGACACGAGTTTTCTCACGGAAGTGAAAACCATCTACTCAGACCCCAAGCGTAATGCATCGATGGTTCCGGAATATCCCACAGTACTGATGCCTAAAATTCCGGATTAGTCCGAGGCGAACATGCTATGAAGCTTCAAATCTATTCCGACCTGCACCTCGGTTTCGCTCGATTCGAGCCCGCCCGAAGCGATGCGGACGTTGTCATTCTCGCTGGTGACATTGATATCAAATCGCGTGGAGTCTCATGGGCAAACGACACATTCCAGTGCCCGGTGATTTACGTCTGTGGAAATCATGAGTTTTACGGTGGTCACATCGATCACACGCTCCGAAAAATGAAGGACGCCGCAGCGCCACATGTCCACGTCCTCGAAAACGAAGTGTTGATCCTAGATCAAACCCGGTTTTTGGTTACCACGTCTTGGACGGATTTCTCTTCGACTGGGGATGTCGTTGCAGCGAAACGCATCGCATGGGAATGGATGAACGATTTCACCGTGATCAGAATTGATACAAATTTCCGACGCTTGCGTCCAGAAGACGTGATCGCTAAATCAAACGCGGCACATACCTGGCTTTCTGAGGAACTGGACAAGCCCTTCGACGGTAAAACTGTTGTAGTCACACACCATGCACCGACGCTGGATCACGTGGGCGATGATCTTCCCACACACCTTGTCGCTGCCTATGCAAACGATTGGCCGGAGCTCGTAGGTAAGGCCGATCTTTGGGTATACGGGCATACCCACGTCTCAGCGGATTTCCTCAAGAATGGGTGCCGTGTGATTTCCAATCCGCGCGGCTATCCGAATCAACAAACCGGTTTCAATCCGGATTTTCTGATCGAGATTTGATGACTAGCCGTTCACCAACGAACCTCAGCGAACTGAATTTTGCTACTGACGAATTCGAGAAAATTACATGGTTACGTTAGAAGAAATCTCCCAGCTCCTTTACGGCGCAGGCGAGGAGGTGGCTGGCTGGCAGGGCACCCAAGACGAGCTGATTGCATTGGCAGCAAAGACATTCCCAGGCAAAGCATTCTGCGTGGTGAAGCAGTGGATCCTGATCGACCTTACGGTTAACTCTGATGAGAAAGAAAAGCTAAGCGGGCTTGGTCTACTTCCCGCGACGCTTTTCGCTCACGAAATCGTCCTAGACAGCAAAGGACGCTTCCAGCCTCGAATGTGGGTTCGCAGCAATTTCGGTGTGTCTTTCACTGACAGCTGCATGTTTGAAACCAACAAAACTGTCTATCTCCTCCTCGGGCCCGGACTGAGAAAAGAGGCGAGCATTGGCGCTGCTTTTTCAATGAAGGCAGGGTGAGCGATGCTTGCCGACGGTTTATTCATGGTCGTTTTGGAGCTTGAGTTAGATGCCTGAAGTCATTGAGCTGGAATTTCATAGTAAAGATGTCAGCGAATTTCAGCTGCGCCGTTTGGTGCGAGCAAGCCTTCGCAAATACACGGTGCCTGTCACGGCATTCATCAGCGACGCTTTCATTGCAGATGACACATGCGTCGGGGTGTCATTCGATCACTCTGAGAAGGATGATGCCTACCACAGAGCTGATGGTTCAATTCTTCACACGGGTAAAATTCAGTCGGCGAGGAAAGAAGGGCGATTTTGGTTACTCGAGACTCAAGAAGGTAATTACGTCATCGCTAGCTTCAGGCGAGACCTCGGCAGAGCTAGCTTTTTGAAGCTTCTCCAGTCCGCCGATAGATTCTAATCGATAGTATGACAGCCATCATTTGATCACCTGGTAGGGCCGTGGCATATGGCAGATGAACGATGGTCAGTCGTTAGGGCAATAACCCATTTTGACGAGTTGCTCGACCAGGTAATCACGACTCGTAAACCAGTTTTCGTTGATGGAGAACGCGGGACTGCGGTGTTCATTTCAATGGAGGAATGGGAGTCGATTCAGGACAAGCTCATTGCTCGAGCCCCGTCTAACCTATGAAAAAACGCTTGCTATCCCTCTGACGGTTTCAACCAGCAGCGCTCCGAGTTACCCCTGCGGAGCGCTTCAAACTGACGCTATCGTGTAACGCTGGTTTTACCATCGGACGGCTCACAGCTGGCCTTGGCTTAGTGACGGTACTGGTTAAGGAGTTTCTGCAAAAACTCACGCCGCCGTTGGACAATACTCAAAATGAGATAGTCGCGCTCGGTGTCCCTCGTCGATAAATGCCGCGCGTCCACCAATCCGTGAATGTAGCCCTCGGCCTTACCTCTTGCTTCGAGCAATGCATCGATGGACGTGCTTTTGTAGATGTCTTCAGCGATGAGCTGCCACCGCTTCATTTGACGCCGTCCGACAGGGTCGTCCGAAAATTTTAGTGCATTGATCAGTGTGTTGAAATCGTTGGGTACGGTGGCAGGCTGATACCCCTTGTCGAGTTTGATGGGTTTCCGTTTGACCGCAAACCCCGTTCGGCGGTTTACTGTACGAACATACAGTATTCCGGCGATTTGTATTATGGTCACCATCCTAGGCGCACTTTCCAGTAGCGGCGTTAAGCTTCCGTTTTATTCCTACCGCGTTCCCGCAGGTTTTCCGTCACCTGCGGCAGACCATCTTGAACAAAAGGTCTCTTTGGACGAACTCCTCGATCTGCGGGCTCCCCATATGTACCTCGTGCGTATCGAAGGCGACAGCATGATCGGTGCCGGTATTTTTCCGGGAGACCTGGCGATTGTGGACAGATCCATGGAAGTGGAGTCCGGGCATATCGTCATTGCGGCAGTAGATTGCGAGCCCGTCTGTAAGCGGTTGATCAAGGAGTGCGGGCAGATCATTCTGAAATCTGAGAACCCGAAATATCCTTCGCGGTACATGATGGATGGAGAAGAGCTGTTGGTCTGGGGCGTCGTGATGTATAGCGTGCGCAGCCATGAAAAAGCCTGAGCCAGCGTTCGCCCTAATCGACTGCAACAGCTTCTATGCCTCCTGTGAACGTGTGTTCAGACCTGATTTGCGCAACACGCCAATCGTCGTGCTTAGCAACAACGACGGGTGTGTGATTGCCCGTAGCTATGACGCCAAGCCATACGTGAAAATGGGTGAGCCGTACTTCCAGATCAAGCACAAGCTCAAGCAGCACGGCATCGTCGCGTTCTCGTCGAACTATGCGTTATATGGCGACATGAGCCAGCGCGTGATGAGCGTGATCGAATCCCTCGTGCCCGCCGTTGAGGTCTACAGTATTGATGAAGCCTTCGCGGATTTGGCTGGTGTGCCTGGTGATCTTGAAGCGCTTGGACGGCGGATTCGTGCCCAGGTTTATCGCAGCACCGGCATCCCAGTAGGTGTTGGTATCGCCGGCACGAAAACGCTGAGCAAACTCGCAAACCATTCGGCCAAAAAATGGCAGGCGCAGACCGGAGGCGTCGTTGATCTTCGTGACAAAACCAAGCGTGACTGGGTGCTGAAGAAATGCTCGGTTTCGGACGTTTGGGGAGTGGGTCGGAAGATGACGCTTCACCTGGAAGGCATGGGTATCAAGTCAGCTTGGGATCTCTCCCACGCAGATGCTTGGATGCTCCGAAAGAAATTTAGCGTGGTGATCGAGAAAACAGCTCGTGAGCTAGCCGGTACTCCTTGCCTTGAACTCGATGAGCCTGATCCACCTAAGCAGGAAATTTGTTGCAGCCGGATGTTCGGAAAGCGGTTGTCCGAAATTGCCCCGATCAAAGAAGCTGTAGCGACCTACATGCAGCGTGCTACCGAGAAACTACGGGCGCAGAAATCGCTGTGTAAGAAAGTCCGGGTGAGCATTCGCACCGGGATGTTTAACCCTGAGGAAGCGAAATATGCCAATGGCGTGCTCGTGGAACTGCCTTATCCGACTGACGATGTGCGATTGATGACTAAGGCTGCCGTAGAAGCGGTTGATAGGATCTTTCGACCAGGCTTTAAATACAGCAAGGCTGAGGTTCTCCTTGTAAGCCTCTGTCAGAAGGGTGAATACACCGATGACCTTTTCTCTATTTCTCAACCCGAAACTACCGAGAAGGTGATGACCGTTTTGGACGCAATTAATGCCAGGTGGGGTAGGGGGACGTTACGTGTTGCTAGCGTCCCCACAGATCCTGATTGGGGCATGCGCAGAGAGATGATGAGTCAGAGTTTCACTACGCGTGCTGATCAGCTTTGGACGGTGTACTGCAAGTGAGGCGACGGTTGCCAATCTCAGGGACGTTCGAAAGTCAGCAAAACAAATTATCCCAAATTATGGCTCAGCAATAATTATTGCTGAGCCATAATTTCGGCTTTCAACGCTTCTGTCTAGATTCCTGAGAGCATGCCGTCATCGAAACAGGTGGAAACACCCGCAGTTGCTGCGACGTCGAACAGCAGATAAGGTTGGGCCATGAATGATCCTCTTATCCCCATCATTACAAACAGCAATCAGATCACGCCCGCGTCCGCGCGTATTGACTCGTCGGAAGCTCATCTCTGCATGTCACAGGTTCTCGAATTATTGGCGGCTGACATGAGCGCGTACCCGGAGCGTACGCTGCCCGTGGAGATGCGCCTGGTCGCTCGCGTCTACACACTAGTCGGTCAGGTTGACGTTGACCTCGATGCGCCGCTCCTGGCGTAAAACGACTAAATCAGACGGAGCGAGCTGATGCTCGCCGGTAAAATTCGCCCTGACCTTTTCCCGAGATCTGCGCGTGCGACTTGGAATTATTCCAACCGTCCGTGCCCTCGCTCAGAATAAAAAGACATAATTCCTAAGCAGAATTCCTTGCCGTGTATGAGTACCGCCACCAATTATCCGATTTAGCCATCAAGCTTTAAGCAGCCCGTTGCGTCACCGCGTCCTTGAGCTATGGTGAGTTCTCTAGCATATGAGACTGAAGTCGTAGGAGGGCGGGGCATGCGAATTCGCGGGGATGTGTTTTGGCAGTGGGCTGATCCTACGGTTCACCATCGCACACACGACGAGACGTTGGACGACGGCACGTTCATCGATGTGCAGGTGAGGCTATCGCCCACGGGAAACACGCAGATGTTCATCGGGGTGTATGCGGCAAGCGGGATGGCTCTTCATGAAGAGGCCTTTGATTCCCGGCCAGGCGAATCGATGACCCGCGCTTTGGCATGGGGTGTGGGGTGTGCAAGGCGAATCGCGGTCGGTCTCACACCTAATGAAAAGAATGTGGCCTAAGCCTCGCTGCAGTTCGATAACGGCGGTGGTCGAGTGATGCACCGAGCGATAACGCTCGGTACTGTTTACATCCCAAACCAACCGGATAGGTTTGGCGCACAGCCACGGGGTCTTTAGCGTTGAAATGCTTAATGCATAGTTCCTTAAACGGGTGCTCCAGCGGTTAAACCAGCCGAGTGGAGACGCCACCGACGGAAAGACCTCATTTAGGCTTGGTGGCAGTTTTTTCAGCTCATCATTTCCGATTGGCAGCCGTTACAGTTTCGGTGAGCGCTTCGGCGTCGCAATGCCCTAAATTTAGACAAAGGAAGTAGTACGTGGAACCGTATCTCTCTCTTGCCCTAATCGTTTTGGCCGCAACGCTTGGTGGCTGCACAGCTACCAAGTCCACGAACGATACGTCTCTGGTTCATGGTAGGCTTACGGGAGGCAAGCGGTAAATGCCAGTTCCTGTCTTGGAATACCAATTTCAAGCCAGACGGAAAATTCTCTGTCACTTTCTTTCGAGACGCCCAGCAAACTCAAAAAATTCAGACCGAACATGGGACGTGGACTGCTGCCAACGGCAGGAATTCCCTGAAAACCGGAGGCGTACCTTTGCCAGATGTTTACACTTATAAATTCATCGATGCCGACACCGTCCGTTACACCAATATCGAGTCAGACCCGTCCGGTGATTGCCAAGAAGACTATGCTTTTACGAAGCGCCGTATTCGTGGCTAAGGTTGTCAGCTGCAAGCGTGCAGTCAGTCAAACGTCTATCCGGTGACAAACCCAGATAGTTCCACAGCGTTGGTTACGAGGTCGATGACGCTGGGAATCTGCTCGCACATCTGAGCCAGCGCATTGGCTTGGTAGCATGGACAGGCCTGTTCTTAGTATTTTACACCGCAAATTGGCAGCACTACCTTGCACAAAGTCAACCCGAATAGGCAATTGGCAGTGTGAGCTGGATCATAACCTAAACGTGAATTTTTAAATGGTTAAACCCGGAATCAAAGTGTTCTTTTGATGTATTGTTTGATTAACAACTACATAGAGGCCTCCATGTCCAAGCTCGCAGAATTTCGCCAACTCGAAAAACACCTCGCCGAACAGCTCCAAGCCCTCGAAACCCTCAAAGGCGATGCTGGCCTGAAGCAGGAAATCGAATTTGAAACCAAGCTTCGCGCCTTGCTTGCCAAGTATGGTTACAGCTTGAGAGACATCGTGAATCTGCTTGATCCACAGGCCGGTCGTCGTGCTCCAGATGCCCATTCGCAATCGGGCACGCGCAAGCCTCGTCAGGTAAAGGTCTACAAAAATCCTGAGTCCGGCGAAGTCGTTGAGACGAAGGGCGGCAACCACAAAATTCTGAAAGAGTGGAAAGCAAAATACGGTTCTGACACGGTGGAGTTGTGGCTAGCCGAGTGATTGGATTTGAGTACGAAATAAGGGCCCTTTTGAGGCCCTTTTTTCCATGGAAAATTTGCTTTGAACCGAATCTGACCTCCTCATTGTAGGTGGCCAATATTTGTGTCCGCTCGGTTAGGCTTTCCTGAGTTCGTTGTACGAGCCCGATGGAAGCGTGCTGGCCGAAGTTTAGATTTCGCAATCCATAAAGCTTTCTGAAGGATTGCTTTATCGACAGCTGCGCATTATCGACACAATTTTTGATAAACCTCATATTGGAGCTTTTTTTTGGTTGTGGCAATTCACTAAGCTAAGTTGATATGCCGAATCAACTAAATTAGGTGCTAAGTCTATTCTTGAAGAATAGCTACGGCCCTCGTCCATCCCGCTGACGCGCCCCGAATCTTGAAGGGGAAGCATGAAATAATAAATCCAAAAGGCGGAAGCACTTCTAGATTATGAAGTTTTTCAAGATGGCAATAGCCGATATCTCGGCCTGCCTTATGCCCTTCCCAAATTAATTTTGAGTCGCCTGTTTCAGCATATTTTTCCTTAGTATAAATAAATGGTGCATCCCAACTCCAACCATCGGTTCCTGTCAGGCGCACACCTCTTTCGAGCAGGTACATGGTAGCTTCATAACCCATGCCACACCCACGGGAGACATAGTCGTTATCTCCGTATGCTTTTCCTGCAGAGGTATTAATAATGACAATTTCCAAAGGGCTGATAGTGTGCCCAATTCGCTCAAGTTCATCGGCGACGTCTTGTGCGGTAACAACATAGCCATCAGCGAAGTGTCTAAAATCGAGTTTCACCCCAGGTTGAAAGCACCATTCTAGAGGAACCTCGTCAATCGTGATGGCTCGCTCCCCCTTATTCATTGTTGAAGCAAAATGATATGGCGCATCAAGGTGAGTACCGTTGTGCGTGATCAGTTCAATTTTTTCAATCGACCATGCTTCACCTTCGGGCAACTCGCTCTGAGTTAATCCAGGAAAAAAGCTTAACAAGTCAGGTGCGGAAGTTTGATGGTCGATGTAGTGAATCTTTGGACGATAAATAGGCGGGTCGGAAATTACATCATTTTCCAAAAAAATAGAAATGTCTACGAATTTATTAGGCATGATTTTTCTCATTCTTAGTATGCGGCCACAGGCACAACACAAATAAATCGTGATTACTTAATAGCTTTTGTATTTGGAACTTCACCGTCTAGATACTTCACAACCCAAGAAGGTTCTTCGTTTAAAAAAATTGGCAGGTTGTGAACGAAGTGGGCAAAACCGAAGTTCGGCTCCTCCCAATCGCGAGGGATCCAATTATCATCGACATAATCGGCATCTGCACCATACTCCGCTTCTCCGCCAGCCGGGCATGGAAGGTAGTAGAACAAGCCGGAGTCGATCCGATGCCGACCTAAACCGAAATGCGATTTTTCCCATCCCTTGCGTTGCATATAATTAGCACCGACCATGATTTCATCCACGTCCTCTACGCCGAAGTTGGAGTGGTGGAAACGAACGTTTCCGTCATGGCCAGGAAATGGCAAGCTTGCGTTTAAAAAGAAAATATTGTGATGGTTGTTTGTGCCATCGGCGCGGGCGTAAATTCCATAAGTGCGTTGATAGTCGGAGATTTTGAATCCGAGGCGGTCACGCATGAATGCAAACGATGCATCAAAGTCGACGACTGAAAAAACGACGTGTTGAATAACTTTTGGGCGTGCGCGTAGTCGCCATTTACGATGCTGATTGAGCCTGTTCACCTTGCCCGGGGAGTTCAGAGGATCAGGCGCGGTTACCACAGTTTTTTTCTGGAAAAGACGGAGTCCCATCGCCAGGCCGCAATCTGTCAGGAAATGCGCGGTTCCTTCGGAGTCCACCGTGACATCTCTGTCGGTTTTGAGACCTGCAATTAATTTATCGAGGCTTTTCTGACTATCTACACCCCAGATAACCTCTCGCACGCCCGTACCTACGATCTCGGAGCGCGGAATTAGGGGGTCATCAATATGCCTGATTTGAACATTTGAGCCTTCATCCAAAGTGAAGGTGCTCAGGGTATCGCTTTCATGTACAAGGGGAAGACCAAAGTCTTCAAAAAAGCGGGTAGAGGCAGTGACGTCATCAACGCCATAGACAAGTGTTTCGATACCTACGATAGCCATAATGCTCACCTCGCGTATTTGTTTTTATTAAAAAACAAAATGTAAATTTTTAATGGTCGTGCTCGCGCCAAATTTTAAAGGCGTTAGCGTGAATGGGGAGTTGTGTCTACGTTCTTGATAGGCTACCTTTAATCATTCCACTCGTTAAGTGGATTCGATAAATACAAAGAATTGATACGGTAAATACAAGAGGCTTTGGATGAGATTTAATCGCCTGGATTTAAATCAGCTTGTTGCGCTAGACGCACTGCTCAGTGAAAAAAGTGTTTCGAGAGCAGCTGAGCGTATTTTCCTGAGTCAGTCAGCAATGAGTAACTCGTTAACTCGACTGAGGGAATATTATGAGGACGAGTTACTGATTCCCGCCGGTCGCAAAATGATCATTACTCCCTTGGGGCAGCGTCTGCTTCCAGAAGTTCGGGAGCTTCTGGTGAAAATCTATGCTGTCACCCAGCTTCGGGAAACATTAGATATTTCAAAACTTGACCGAGAGTTCACGCTTATTGTCTCGGACTATGCGTCAGCTGTTTTCATGCCGCTTGTTCTTCGCTTAGCTAGCGTTGAAGCTCCGGGAATAAAAATTCACATTAAGCAATTGGATAATACCTGGCGCGAACAACTGGAGCGGGGCGAAGTTGACGTTGTAATTATTCCAGACTCTTTCAAGCATGATGGCCATCCTTCCGAGCGGCTATTTGAAGATAAGTATTGTTGCGTTGTATGGAAAGATAATCCTGAGCTTCATGGCAAGCTTACATTGGATGACTACCATCGTCTGGGGCATGTGGTTGCTCAGATTAGCGAAGGCAGAACGACGCTTTTTGATCAATGGTTTTTGGAACAATATGGCCAAGTTCGCCGGGTTGAAGTGAAGGCCCCCTACTTTAGTTTGCTACCAGCACTTGTGGTAGGTACCAGTCGCATCGCTACCGTTCATTATCATCTGGCAAAATTATTTGAGAGGACACTGCCTATTGATATCTATGATATCCCTTTCGACGTGCCGAATTTTGTGGAGAATATTCAATATCACAAGCATTTTGGAGCAGATCCCGCAACTTCCTGGTTCAGGAGCCTGCTCCACCAAGTGGCAAAACAATTGATGACTGAGCCTATCTAATTTGCATTTTCTTGTGCGCTGAGAATCCTACCTCAGCGCCAAAACGTTACTTAGTCGCCTCAATATTAAAAGTGTGCGAAGGTTTAAGGCAGTTTGACCCGGCCCTGAACTTTGTCCGTGAACCGATCAAAGATACCTCGGGCGGCCTTTGTGCCAAGGTCTGTATAAATCCTCTTTATTTTTGGCTCATCAACAGTAGGCTGCTGTTCCTCCGCTTTACTATTGTCTGGTAGCAGGAAATGAGCAAGCGCAGGCAGCAGAACCAATGCACCGAGCATGTTCCATAGGAACATAAACGCCAGCAATATACCCATATCAGCTTGGAATTTAATCGGTGAAAACACCCAGAGGAAAACAGCGCAGGATAGTGTCACTCCTGTCAACATCACCACCTTACCCGTGAAAAGCAATGCTTTGAAGTAGGACTGGGATAGCGACATGCCTAGCTTCCGATTGGCTATCAGGACACTCATAACATAAAGCGCATAATCAACACCGATACCCACACCAAGCGCGATAACTGGAAGGGTGGCCACCTTGACCCCCATGTTCAGCCATACCATCAAGGCTTCGCACAATATCGAGGTCAACATCAGCGGCAGAACGGCGCATAGCGTTGCTCGCCAAGAGCGGAACGTGATGAGACAGAGGATAATGACTGCTGCATACACCCAGAAAAGCATTTCCCGGTTGGCTTTTTCGACAACTTGGTTTGTTGCTGCTTCAAAACCAGCACTGCCGGCTGCAAGCAAGAACTTTACATTCTCCGAATCATTCGCTGCTGCGAACCTTTCTACGGCTGTAGTGACGCTGGCTAGGGTATGGGCCTTGTGATCGCTCAGATAAATAAAGACTGAGAGTAGGTTGCAGTCTTGATTGAACAAGTCTCGTGGTGCATTTGTTGCGATGGCGTTCAACATGCCTTGGTTATGGGACAGGTCGTACCATTTTGGGTTGCCTTCGTTCATCCCCACGAGGCTGTTCCGACTTAATCCGGCTAAGGATTTGGTGGACTCAACACCTGGGATTTTTTTGAGTAGCCACTCCAGCGAGTCAACCTTGGACTGGGCGTCATAGAGTGCACAATGGTTGTTCTCGGTCTTTACCATTACGATCATTACATCGCTACTGGCTGCATAATTTTTGGTGATGAATAGGTTGTCTAGGTTGTAGGTAGATTTGGCTCGAAGTTCGGGCGCGCCTGGATCTAAGTCGCCGATCTTGAGATTCAAGCTCGAATAATACCCAAATGCGCCTAAACCGATTGCGCCGATGATAGCGACTGATGCCCACTTGCGGGTGGTAAACAAATCCAAAAACATCCACGTTTTGTTGCGGCTACCTGCTGGTGAGTCATCAGCTTCGTTGATCAAGCTACGGATGGCTGCCTTTTCACTCACACCAACATAGGAGAGCAAGACAGGCAACAAGATCAGGTTGGTAAAGATCAAGATGGCGACGCCCAAGCTGGCAACAATCGCCAAATCTTGAATGATTTCGATCTTGATGATGGACAGCACAGCGAAGCCTACCGCGTCACAGAGAAGGGCAGTCAAGCCGGTCAAGAACAACCTGCGGAACGTAAACCTGGCGGCAATAAGCTTATGGGTACCCCTGCCGATATCTTGCATGATCCCATTCATTTTTTGTGCCGCATGGCTGATGCCGATGGCAAATACAAGAAACGGAACGAGTATGGAGTAGGGGTCTAGTCCCATGCCGAGATATGGCAAGAGGCCCAGCTGCCAGACGATGGCAATCAGCGAGCACGCAAGAACCAGCAGTGTGCTCCTGATGCACTTGGTGTAGAAAAAAAGTACAACACCGGTAATCACAATCGCCAACAGAAAGAAAACCAGGATTTGCTTTAGTCCGGAAATCAGGTCACCCGCGACTTTCGCAAAGCCGATGATGTGGATGTTAACGCCTTGGGCCTTGTATTTATCGCGAATCTGTTCCAGCTGATCAGAGAGCACCTGATAGTTGATTGGCTTACCGGTTTGAGTGTCAATATTCAACAGCGGAACATAGATGATCGAAGAGCGCCCATCTAGGCTGATCAGCTTTCCTGATTCACCTGATCGGTCAACGTTACGGTGAACAGTTTCCAGCGAACCTGGAGTCCCGTCATATTCGTCCGGGATTACCGGCCCACCGTCCAAACCTTCCTCTGTCACGGCCATCCAACGAGTCGAGGGCGTCCATAGTGATTTCATGAAGGGGCGGTCAACCCCAGGAATTAGGAATACGTCGTCATTGATCTGCTTGAGTGTTTCCAGATAGCCGGCATCGTATATGTTGCCTTTCGGGTTTTCTACGGCGATGCGCAGAGCATTGCCTTGGCCCGCAAGTTCATTCTTGTTGCCCAGGTAATTTTTAACGTATGAGTGATCATAGGGGATCATTTTCTCGAAGCTTGCATTTAGCTCCAAGTGTCGCAAGTTGTAGCCTAGAACGACCGTCAGGAGCGAGCAAATCAATATGACAATCATTCTATGATTGAAAAAGGCACGCTCAATCAGCGAGCCGGAATATTTGTCGAACTGGTCGATCCGGGTAATAGGGGATTGATCCAGCGAGATCTTAGAGAGACCCATGGCTCGGCTCCGGAAGAGGATTCGGATTGATGATGACTGTTTGGCTGCCCAGTGCTCCGACGGTAATAATGTTGCCCTTACTGTCAGCGACGAAGTCCGAAAGAGCAGTCTTATCAGTCTGCGATATCGACTGAATTGATGAGCCTTTGAGGCTATATAGCCCACCAGCGAGGTTGCCAAGAACGACGGTGCCGTTCTTATCCAGTTGGCTGGCTATCCAGCTGATATTTGAATCCGTTTCAACCTTTGTCCAAAAGTTTCCTTGATCACTTGAAGTGATCAATAGGCCCTGAAGGCCACCGGCGTACAACGTGCCTTTGTTGTCTGCCGCTACTGTGAAGAAGCTTCCAGCGAACCCCGTTTCCAGCCGAGTAAAATGTTCACCGCCGTCAAGTGACCGCGCCAGAAAGCCTTGCTCACCGGCAAGATAAATGGCGCCGTTGGCTTCTAGAATCGTGTAGAGATGCAGCTCTTGAGGGTTGTCGACATGCGTCATCCACACTGCCCATGTCTCGCCGGCATCGTGAGTGCGCAAAATCATTCCATACGCACCGACCGCGAAGCCCGATGACTCATTGATGAACTTGATTGAGAGTAACGGTTCGCTGGTTCCGCTTTCTTCCAGGCGTTTTGCGTAGGCCTGAAAATGTACGCCTTCATCGCCGATTGCAGCGCGGTCTTGTCCAGATTGCACCGAGGATTGCTTGGCCGCTTCAGTCGTGAGCGCGATCAGTTGCTTGCCGTCGAGTACGGACTTCCAGGACTTGCCACCATCGACTGACTTGAGGATGTTTCCACCATGACCAACGGCAAAGCCCTGGGTGTCGTTTTGGAAAGAGACAGCCGTCAACGTGTCCATTACGCCTGACTGGTGCGCGCTCCAGCTTTTCCCTTCATCATCGGAGAGCAACACGGTACCTCGCTCGCCGACGCTCACGAGGCGCGCCCCGGCTTGAGCTACCGAGGTCAAAAAGAGCGAGGACGTCGGGGCCGCCGCCGGCGAGCTGGTTTCGTCAGCGTACAAAATATTTTGTGCGATTAACCACAAACACATCAGGCTGAACGTGCTTATTATCTTGTTCATTTCTCTTTCCAACAGCTAATGCCGCGTCGCATATCGACGCGGCGTGGATTATCGAACGCCTTCGCTTGCTAGGGAGTCGGGGGTGAAGAATGAACTGGCCCACGGCTTGCGGAATGAAATTTGATCCTGATAGCTATTGATTACGTTGTTCGCAAACCAACCTCCAGTCTGCAAGTCATACACGCCAAAACTGGAGTTCACGACACCTGGCAACTCCGGCGCCACGATGTTGAGTAGGTATTCGGTCTTCCATAGTTGCCCTTTAGCGTCCCAGTTGTCCGCCAACACTGCCTGCCAGGTATCTTCGTCCAAGTAGAAGCGACGCTTGGGCATGACGTGACGTTTGCCGCCCGAAAGATCAGCCTCAACAATCCACACACGATGAAGTTCCCAACGGACGTGATCAGGATTTAAGAAGTGAGCACCAAGAACATCTTCATTCTTTATCGGTTGAAGGTTCTTGTTGTTATTGTAAGGAACGAAGAGTTCTTTCTTGCCAATCAACTTCCACTCATAGCGATCCATGGGGCCTTCGAAGAGGTAGACCTCGTCGTAGTTCATTTGGCCTGACGTTACGAATGACGGGGTATCGTAAGCCGCGTTGGGCAGCTTGCGGGTACGGCGCTGACCCGTCAGGTATTGCCAGGTTGGACGCCCTTGAGCGAGTTGATCCAAAGGGTCAAGCGTCAAAATCGACTGGCCGGCTTGAAGGGGGGGCGCGGTTGGGTTGATTTTGAGCTGACGATAAATGCCGTTGAACGTATCCCGGCCATTTTGCAAGTAATATGGGAACTGGTAGTAGGCATTGTTCGTCGAGGCAAGTGAGTTCTTCCCAGCGGTGGTTCCGTTGTAGGCACTAAATTCGAATGTGTAAGCTTCGCCCTGCCAGCGAAGCATGTGGTTCCACATGGCTTCATTGCCGGTTTTGGGAATTGGGAACGGGATGCCGCCATAGGCGCCCTCTACGGAAAAACCGTCTTTCACCAGCTTCGCGTCAGTCGCATTCTTGTAGGTGTTGTCATACACCCATTGAGGCGCCGCTGCCGTGCGGTGGGTCGGGTAGACGTCAATCCGGTACTCGGGGTACTTCGCAAACATTGCTGTCTGCCCCTCGCTTAGCCGATTGGCGTAGTCTTTGTAATTGGAGGCCGTGATGCTCACTTGTGGCTTCTCACTGGCGAAAGGGTCGCTCCGTTTTCCGCCTGGCTTGTACTTCGGATCAGGGGTCGTGTAACCACCTTTCCATTCCGGGATTGAGCCATCTGAGCTCGCTGCACGCTCGGCACCAAAAGGCGTCAGAGTGGTTTTAAGCTTGGCTGCTTCATCAGACGTGACACCAGCAAATGCGGTGTTGGCCATCGCCACGGCCACACTCAGGGCCAAGAAAGAACGCATGACTTTCATAAGAGATCCTCTGGGGAAGCAGCGCGTCAAAACGCGCGCTGAATAGAGATGGAGACAAAGTCGCGGTCGCGATAAGCGTTAGTAGTGCCGCTGCTGCTTCCGTAGAAGTGGGTGTAGTTGAGCAGCCCATTCCACGAGTTGTCGTAGACTCCGCCCAGCCCGATGCTCATGTCGCCACCGCCGTCTGCGTTGTAGTTGTTGAACGCTGGGTCGATAGGGGATTTGCCGTGCGTATAGCCAGTGCCTATTGGCACGAATAGGTCAAGACCGGGAGCTGCCTGGAAGTAACTTGGCTCGAACACGAAGCGCAAACCGGTTGCACTGTCCGTAAAGTCAGATGAGTCGAATTGTTCTTTGTTCTTTGTGACGGATGTCAATCGGTGCCAAGCCAACTCGCCCACGAAAGTCGCCGATTCCCACAGCGGGGTACGAGGAACCAGGTAGATGGTGGACAATTGGCCATGGACGGTTCGCCCTTCCGCGTGCAGATCACGGCTGTTGTCATCTACACCGACAAACACGGGGCCATTTTTTCGCAGAGGCATGTCAAAGCGCGTCGACAATTCACCGGCGAAGTTTGCGTCCCCTATGCTTGTGCTGAAGCTCGCCCCAAGCATCTTGATGCCTTCCGAGTAAACCTCGGAAAACTCTCCAACCTGGCCGGGCTGCTGTAGAAAGCTCTTGCCTTGATATGCGTAGATCTGGGGCAGGCGATTGTTGAATCGCAACGCATAAAACCCATACTCGACGTCTCCAGGGTGGATGGTCAGCGATACGCCATATTGTCCTGACTTGCTCGCGTCGCGGCTCTTGCCACGGTACAGGGAGATGTTTCCTTGGCTATCGCCGATGAACGGGTTCTGTCCGACAATGATCTTCTCGTTCCCTTCACCAATGATGTCAGCAGTGCTGAAGTAACTACCTGAAGGTGGAAGACGGGTCTTTTCCCAATCCAACTGGTAAAAGGCCGCCATGCTTACGGTGTCAGTGAACTGAAATTGGGTTGAGAGCTGGTTCACTGGCATGAACAGTTCCGCTGCCTTGGTATTCGGAACCGAGAGCGCCTTTACGACATCAATGGGAGCTTGTCCGTAGGCGATCCCGTTTGTTGGGAAAAACAGGCTTTGGCCCCACAGCAGTGTGTGTTTACCCAGTCGAAAGGAGGCTAGATGTCCTGCGATATCGCTTTTGCCGTAGATAAAGGCATCGAGTAATTCGGCTTTCTGGCCGGAGAGATCTCGTGTGTCGCTGCTGAAATGGTCAAATGTGCCGTTGTGGTTTACAGTACCGGGAGAGTTATTGTCATTGCTTTTGTTGTAGACATCGTCATACCACGCAGCACCGCTCAGGCGAAAACCGAAGTCCTGATAACTCATACCTAATTCGGAAAAAAGATCAGCGCGGTTTGAAATCAGCCCCTTGTTAAAGTTTCTGTCGCCATCGTCAGTATTGGCGTCACCAGTCAGACTTCGATCTTGGTCATGAATACGAAATGCACTACTGTATTTGACAGTGTTATCGAAATAGCCTTTGTAGTCGGGATTGTCCAAGCTGAACTGAAATGCATTAACAACAGGAGCGTATAGTGGAACGCACAGAAGAGCGGTGCTGATTTTTGCTGCGCACAACAAAGTTTTAGATCGCCCGTTCATGGAGGGTTTTCCTCTTTTTTATTATTTGGCTAATAAGCAGAGTCCCGCTCGTATTTAGATACGCGCGAGACAATTGTTTTAGGTGTGGTTCAACGGTAATTCGAGGAGGGGGACGAGCGAGAGAGCCAATTTTTTATCGGCGTGAACGAACAAGGTATGCGCTTTCATAGTGTTTTCTCGTGTTTTACCCCAGTGCACCGTGGTGTCGAGGCAGTTTTTGTATTTGTGCCTCGAAGCTACAAGCAAAAGCCTGCATGGGTGAAACGGGTTGCATGAATACTTTCCATTGATGGCGTGAATACATCGTTGGCGTTGGGGAGGAGTCCTGTCGAGGATGTGTAGGACGCCATGTATTCATGGCGTCAATCCTTAGTATTTATAGCTTCCACTTAACAGGGTGCTCGTCCACCATTAGCCTGAAGGGAGACAAATACAAAAACGGCGTAACACGATTGCGCTATTGATTCAGGAGTTACTCCCTATGTCTTCTATCCTTTCGCCCCTACTCATTCTTCTTCATTGCTGGCCGTAGATAACTTTCAGAACTTAGCAACTCTGGAACATTTTTCTATTTCTTAAATGAAGGGATGTGTATGAGCACCATTAGCAATGTGTTGATCGTTGGCGGTGGAATTGGCGGCCTTGCGGCAGCAACCGCTCTCGGGCGCAGTGGCGTTCGAGTCGAAATAGTTGAAGTCAAACAAGAATGGACGGTTGCAGGTGTTGGAATTATCCAGCCTTCGAACGCTTTACGCGCACTGGAGTACATCGGTGTTGCTGAAAAATGCATTCAGGCGGGGCGGCCATTTCCTGGTTGGCAGCTGTTCAATTCGAAAGGGGATTTGTTGGCTGAGGTGCCAACGCCTCAGGCAGAAGGATCCGCTTGCCCACCTAACAATGGAATCACCAGGCCAGCTTTGCACAACATCCTATCTGCCGCAGCGGTCGAGGCAGGTGCATCGATCAGGCTTGGTATGTCGGTCGAAACTATTGTTTCTGCTGAAGACTCGGCCACTGTGACCTTCACCGATGGTACCTCTGCTTCCTACGATCTCGTGATTGGGGCCGATGGAATTTATTCTAAGGTTCGAGGGATGGTTTTCGGCGACGCGAAGCCTGAATTCGTCGGTGAGGCAGTATGGCGGTTCACGACCAAGCGCCCAAAGGAGATGGATTGGGGGGGCATCTATTTTGCCAAGGGCAGTAAAGCCGGCCTTGTCCCCCTAGACGACGATTTAATGTACCTGTTCTTGGTCACTCCCGAACCTGGGAACCCGCGTAAAGCAGACCACGAACTGCACACACTGCTGCGCCAGCATCTCAACGAGTATGAGGGGTTGGTCGGAAGCCTCGCCGACGATCTCATCGATCCTGCACAGGTCGTCTACAAGCCCATTGAGTCGCTGTACTTTGAAGGCCCTTGGCATCGAGGTCGCGTAGTCCTGCTCGGTGATGCCGTCCACGCTGCAAGTCCTCATCTAGGTGCTGGCGCCGCGATGGCCGTTGAGGATGCTGTTCTTTTAAGCGAGCTGATCACGACACAAGCAGAGCTTGAGCACGCGTTGGCCGCGTACAGCGAGCGGCGAAAGCCACGTTGCTTTCTTGTCTCAGATGCCAGCCGTCAGTTGATTGAGTGGGAGCTCCAAGAGTGGGCGGGGCAACACCCATCAGGTAACCCAGGCGAAATTTTTACTCACGCGCTCAACGAGCTAGCGAAGCCTTTTTAAGCCATCTGGACGCCGGTCTTTTCTTCACGACCTGCGCAGTGGGATTTTTAACTCTGAATATAACCAAGTTGATCGCCAGCGATTTTGAAGCGTTGGGGATACCGATTTTAAGAAATGGAGAATAGCGATGCTCACCTACTTCCCAACAAACTACGTTTGGAATCTGGCAACAAACATTTCATTGAACACCGGTGCCCATTACGGCGAGGTTCACAATATCTGCCAGCAACTGGTCGATGCATCCATGCGCGGTGATGACGAAGGTAGCTCCGCGTTTTACAAAGCCTGGTCTGCCCAAGCGGATCTACTCGTTGAACTGGCCCAAGAAGACTTGGACAAGGGTCACAAGCTGAGCGCCGGCACAAAATTTGGCAGGGCGTCCAACTATTACCTTACTGCCGAGCGCATGCTCGCACAGCATTTCCCGGAGCGCGAAGAAGCCTACGCGCGGGGTATCGAATACTTTGCCAAGTACATAGATCTGGCGCAGGAAAACTGCGAGTTGGTGCAGGTTCCCTATGAGGACAGCTATCTGCCGGCCATTTTTGTGAAGGCCCAAGGCATTGCAGGTAGGAAAGCGCCCGTCATGGCGCTCTTCAACGGCCTGGATAGTTTCAAAGAGATGATCTACGGCTCGGGCATCGCTCAGGAACTGGCGCGTCGTGGTATCTCCAGCATCCTCGTGGATCAGCCCGGTGCAGGTGGTGCCATTCGCCTCAACGGCCTCACAGCGATCATTGAAAGTGAGGTATGGGCTGGGGCAGTGGTCGACTATCTGGAGACGCGCTCCGAAGTTGATTCAAACCAGATCGGCGTGGGTGCATGGTCATTGGGGGGATACTACGCTCCTCGCGCAGCCGCTTTCGAGAAGCGCTTCAAACTTTGCTTCGCTTGGGGCGCTAACCATAACTGGGGCGAGGTTCAGCAACAGCGTCTCGCGCGTGAAGGTGCTAACCCGGTTCCTCATTACTGGGAACACGTCCAGTGGGTTTGGGGTGAGGATAGCTTGGAGAGTTTCCTGGAAATGGCGCCTCGCGTGAATCTTAATGGGGTAGTTGAAAAAATCACCGTCCCGTTTCTGATTACTCATGGCATCCATGATCGCCAAATCAACGTTAAGTACGCTCACCAGTGCTACGAACAAGCAGTAAATAGCCCACGACGTGAACTGAAGCTTTTCACTGAGCGTGAAGGCGGCGTACAGCATTGCTCCGCCGACAATATGTTCAACGCACGGGACTACATCGCGGATTGGGTTGCGGATGTATTTGGTACCACCTGCTGAGCCATACCGTAACGCAAAGCAGGCGGTCTGAGTCGGGCTGCCTGATCTAATTTTCCGAGGTGTGCAATGAAAAATATCAAAGGTAAAGTCATTATTACCTGTGCTGTAACTGGCGGAGTTCATACTCCAAGCATGTCTGAGTTCCTCCCAATTACGGCGTCCGAAATATCCAATGCAGCAATTGGTGCTGTTAAAGCGGGCGCTTCTATCGTTCACCTGCACGCCCGTAATCCACAGAACGGCAAGCCTACGCAAGACCCAGCTTTGTTCCGAGATTTCGTTGGCGAAATCAAGGCAGGCTGCGATGGGATCATCAACCTTACCACCGGTGGGGCTCCGTCAATGCTTGTGGAAGAGCGCCTGCAGCCAGCGTTGCAACTCAAGCCTGAGCTCGCCTCGCTGAACATGGGTTCGATGAATTTCGGGTTGTTTCCAATGCTGGGCCGCTACAAGGAATTCAAACACGCATGGGAGTCTGAGTACCTTGAGGGAACTCGCGACGTAGTCTTCCGCAACACGTTCAAAGACATCGAGCACATCCTTCAGTCCTGCTCGGATAACGGTACTCGCTTTGAATTCGAATGCTACGACACTGCTCACCTGTATAACTTGGCGCACTTCCTAGACCGCAAGCTGGTGACGCCACCTCTTTTTGTCCAAACGGTGTTTGGCATTTTGGGCGGCATCGGCCCGCACCCAGAGGACGTCGCTCACATGAAGCGCACTGCTGATCGTTTGTTCGGTGATGATTTCGTGTGGTCAGTGCTGGGCGCCGGTCGTGCCCAGATGCCAATCGCATCCTTCGCAGCAGCCAATGGCGGAAACGTCCGGGTTGGGCTTGAGGATTCGCTATGGAATCGTCCTGGTGAATTGGCTCATTCCAACGCAGATCAGGTCAGCCGCGTCCGGCAAATTATCGAGGGGCTCTCTCTTGAAGTGGCGACCCCTCAAGAAGCGCGGCAGTTGCTCGCTTTAAAAGGCGCAAACCAGGTTGGTTTCTGACGGTCGTTGATCTTCAATTTTTGAGGTTGGGTGCACCGAAGAGAAGGGCAGCACCCTGCTTCTGAGTCTGGGCCCGCAATACCATGTCTTCGCAGTTGCCAATAGCGTAAGAGAGTGGCTCGGGAGTAGACGGCTAGCTACTGCCCAGAGCTGACCGATTGCTGGTGCAGTGCCGGGATGAGGCGGTAGTGCGACGCTACCTATTCCGACCTGACTGAATGATCAACACTCGAGAATGTATGAAAGATCTAAGCGAAAAGATGGCGGCAGGGGGGCCATTAGTGCAGCAGGCGCTGCAAGCATTGCTCCGATACAACGAAGCGAAAGGCGTGAAGCCGGCCGGGGAGGTCGAGCGTCTGCGGCTCGATGCGGAATCGCTCACGGCTGGGGTGCATGAATATCATCGGCGAATACTAAGTGAACCGGTGTCGTCACTTCACTGAATTGGCAGGACAGCTTTGCCCCTGATTCCGCACATTCCCCACCGCTACGTCGCTACGTCAAACACTGAAAAATCTCGACAGGATCAGCGTCATAATGCTGCCAGATTTCAAGCGTCCCGACACGACATTCAGGTGCCTTGCAATCCTCGCAGTATTCCAAGCTGTCGCAATCGTTGAAAAGCGTAAGCCGCCATCCCCACCGAACGCTCAAGGAGTGGAAAGCGAAATACGGTTCCGACACCGTGGAGTCGTGGCTCGGCAAGTGATTTTGGTTTGAGTACAAAAAAGGCCCTTTGAGGGCTTTTTTTGTAGATGCTATGAAATGGTTTGGACTTAAAATATGCCTCGGACTTTTCAAGTCCTTTTGCCAAACCGAGGTGACCTTCGATGACCATCAGTGCAGCTCTGGCTGCTGAGTTCCAAGCTTTTGCAGAGCAGCTAGCTGAGGCTGCTGCCGATGCTATTCAACCCTACTTTCGCGCAAAGCTAGATGTCGAGGATAAGGGGGGACGTGTCTTCGATCCTGTTACCTTGGCCGACAAGGCTGCTGAACGAACCATGCGAGAACTGATTCAGGATCGGTATCCCACACACGGAATTCTTGGTGAGGAGGAGGGCTCAATCGTAGGTAGCAGCAAGCTGACCTGGGTGCTTGATCCTATCGACGGTACGCGAGCCTTCATCACCGGCCTCCCACTATGGGGAACGCTTATAGCTCTCACCGATGGTGAGCGCCCGGTGCTCGGAGTGATGAATCAGCCGTTCACTGGCGAGCGCTACATAGGCACTCCGGATGGTGCCTGGTGCAATGGTACGAAACTGCAGACACGCTCATGCCAAGGTCTATCCTCATCAACACTGATGTGCACAACACCCGATATGTTCGATTCATCTGAACGGCGAGACGCTTTTCAATCCGTGGCAAGTCGGGCGCAGTTAGTTCGCTTTGGAGGTGATTGCTATGCGTATTGCATGCTGGCTTCGGGTTTCGTTGATGTGATTATCGAGGCGAGCCTTCAGCCCTACGACGTTCAAGCCCTAATACCGATCATCTATGGTGCCGGTGGGGTGATTACCGCCTGGGATGGGAGCACAGCTCAGAATGGTGGGACTGTCGTTGCCTGTGGTGATCCGGCATTGCATGCCCAGTTAGTGGAGCTGCTCAGGCACGCTGTTTAATTTGGAAACTGAACACTGGCATAGGCTTGTCAGGTAGCGAGGTTAGAGAAAAAACAGCCCGGTAAAATTGCCGAGCTCGATATTACGTGTACATCCATGACACAAGAAAAAGTAAATTACGGGACTCCATAATGCCTATGACTATCAACGGTAGTCATAGGCATCGAAGACTTAGTAATGGGCCTGCCTAAGCTCAGTCCTTGGCGTAAATAAGGCGGATGATGTCCTTAGTGGTTTCGATGTAGCCATCGACATCTTCGTCAGTCATAGGAAGCGTAAGCCCTACTTGGCCACGGTGAACTGGGTAGTAGCCACGAGTAGCCATTTCTAATGCGTAGATACTCATACTGTTTTCGTCAATCTTATGCCAGTAATCACGATGAGTGTTAATGGTCTGCCCGAGCTCTTTGGTAAACGCATAAGCAAATACCGAGAAGGATCCGAAAACGGTAAATGGATATTTGGACTCTGTGGCCCAAGTATTAAGCTCGGATTTGATCTTCGCAGCCATTTCGTTAAGTCGTGCATAAGCCTTTTTATCCATGGCTTTAAGGCAGGCAATGCCTGCTGCGCAGGCCAATGGATGGCCATGGTGGGTGCCTGAGATCATGACTTGATTTTCCTCGATCACCCGGAAAACCTTTTTGCTGCCACCCACTGCGCCAATTGGCAGGCCGCCACCAATCATTTTCCCAAGGACAGTTAAATCCGGCTTGATTTGATACTCACTTTGCAGACCATTAAAATTCGCACGTAGTGTGATGGTCTCATCAGCTATTAGCAGAATGCCCAGCTCTTCAGTAAGAGCGCGAAGCTTTTGTACGAATGTTTTATCCAGCTCTACAATCCCGCCAGCGCAAGACTGCAACTCCATGATCACACAGGCAATGTCTTCCGCATTACCACGAAGAATTTTTTCGCAGGACTCAAAGTCATTTTGGGTCAGAACAATGACGTTATCACTTTTATAGGCAGGAATTCCGTCAGAATCTGGTAGTGCTTTGGGGTTGGAGTCCGGGCCAGGGAAATTGTTCGGGTTAGGGTGAGCGGAGATCGCTAAGTCATCGGAAAAACCGTGATACCCACCCTCAAATTTTGCAATCTTTTTACGGGCCGTATAGCCTCTTGCGATACGCACGGCGCTCAAACATGCTTCACTAGCAGAGCAGAAAAACTTAACCTGTTCAACAGAGTCGATACGCTCACAAAGCAGCTTGGCCAGCTCGAGCTCGTGGTTGGTAGGATTCCCGAATGAGAAACCATTTGGTAGCGTTTCCACAATCGCTTTTACTACCGCTGGATGATTATGGCCTAGCACATTGGTAGAGAAATTATTATTGAGGTCGAGAAGTTTTTTACCTTCGATAGTATGAAGGTATTGAGCTTCCCCTTTTTCGACGAAAATCGCATGTGGGCCATAGCCAAATGTGCGCCTGCTAAAACCTCCTGGAATATATTCCTTTCCTTTCGAGGTTTCTTCCTTGGAAAGAGAAAAGGCTTCAGAGAAATTTTTTAGCGATTGCTGATAATTAAGCTTCATGGCTATTTCCAAATTTACTTGAATTATGGTTGTTTTTGAATTGTTTTCAGACTTTGCCAATAGTTTATGCACATTACTATTTTGGATTTCGACACCAGAATTGAAGGTCATGAGGTTTTTGTTTTCTCCTCACTGATACAGCTTCGGCTCCTGTGCACTTGACGAAAGCTAAGGTCATAGTATTTTCACAATCAGTACCTGGGCAACGGTGATTTATAGATTGCTTGATCAGGTTTCGTGATCGCTGGTTGTTAGCAAAAGACTTCCAAAAATGGGGGCTTGATCGTTAAAGTAATTTCCAGTCGACCAATTTGTTCAGACTCAAATGGAATATGGCCGTGAATTGAAAATACGAAGCTTCCGAGGGAATAGGCGGGGAGATGAACCGTTGCGGAATTCGCTGAAGTGTTACCGCTCAATACGGTTTGTTACTGTGTGCGTCTTAGCTGCCCATATGCGCACTCTCGAGGGCGTTTTTGTCGATTCGCCCAGCAGTCGCAGTCACTAGATCATGAGCTAGACGGCGCTGTGAGCGCTGTGACGAGCGTTGAAGGGTGATTCAGGCAACATAGAGATGCCTGTTTAAGAGAAATTTAAACGAATTGCCCCGTTTGGGCGCATTATTCATTTAGCAAGGCAACCAGAGATCCGCAGGTCGGGTAAGGCATCGCTGCCTCTACGCGAATGCGGTAATTTGCATGAATTTTGCTATGTTTAGATCTTTCACACGTTCCGTGAGTAGCAGGTACCCCTCAATGGACACTAGACAGCTTCTCTTGGCAACCAGGCTTGCTGAGACCCTCCATTTTGGTAAAGCAGCCGAGATCGAGAACATTGCCCAATCTGGCTTGAGCGCTCAAATTGCTAAGCTTGAGAGCGAGCTAGGCTTCAGATTATTTGAACGTACCAGTCATCGTGTTTCATTGACTGAGGCGGGTCAGGCGTTCATAGATCAGGCTCGCACGCTCCTCGGGAGCATGAACAATACGATCTTGGAATGCCGTGCCCTAGCTGAAAACAGTCGTGGTGTCCTAAAGTTGGGCTTTTTTGGTGATGCTGCGGGTGAACTCACCCACCTTATTTTCACACTCTTTCAGCAGAGCAATCCTGGTATCCGGTTGGTGTTTACTGAGCTGTCCATGACAAATCAGGTGCAGGCACTCATCTCTGGAAAAGTAGATGCTGCCCTCGTCAGGCTACCGATTTGCGATCCTCGTCTTGAGCTCGATGTGATGTTTGATGAGCCGCGAGTCGCTGCCGTACCGGCCAATCATGAAATGGCACATGCCTCGATCCTTACTATTTCAGACTTGATCGAGCAACCATTCGCAGTAGCGGGTGAGGGAGCTCCCACCGAATGGGCTGCATACTGGAGTTTGGGGGCTGAGCGCCATGAGGCCTGCCGGATTGGAGCGTATGTTCAGTCGATACCTGAGAGCTTGGCTGCTGTCGCCTATGGTGGCGCGTTTGATACGTTCCCACTAACAGCAACACGCTTATTTACTCATCCAGGCGTGCGCTACGTACCACTGGCTGACGCTCCACGTAGTTCATTGGCTTTGGCCACACTGGCTGGTAACAGGTCGCCATCTGTTAGATCGCTTCGACGCTGTGTGACAGAGACTCTTGAAAGCTCTCTTTCCTGTATTCCTGAGGCTCGTCGCTGCGAAGTGGCTTAACCACTTGCGAGCCCCAGGAGTGTATGCGCCTACCCCTCCAGTCAATTGGCAAACTGGAGGGTGAGCTCAGAAGGGATAGTGGCGGGGTTGCCGCTGAACAGATACCCATTGAGTGGTTGTGAACTCATCAATTGCCCAGTCGCCATTGAATCTGCCCAGGCCTGAGTTCTTCTCCCCACCAAAGGGGACGTTAGGGGCATCCGCAACCGGCATGTCGTTCACATGGGCCATACCAGAATGGATACGCCGAGCAAATTGCACGCCGCGTTCGATGTCACCCGAAAAGACTGCAGCGGAAAGCCCAAAATGGGTAGCGTTAGCCAGTTCCAATGCGTGATCGGCATCCCGTGCACGCATTATCCCGGCAATAGGCCCGAAAATTTCTTCGTAGGCTAATTCCATGTCGGATGTCACTTCAGTGAAAACGTGCGGCGCAAATACAAGTCCTGCAGATTCGCCAGCGTAAGCCAATGTTGCGCCTTCCGCTTTGGCCTGTTCGACCTTGTGAGCTAGTCCGGCAAATTGTTTGCGGTTGATCACCGGCCCAACCGAGGTCGCCGGATTTCTAGGATCACCGATTACCAGGTTACTGACGCGCTGAATGAACAGGGAAACGAATGAGTCGTAAATCGGCTCCTCCACAATGATTCTATTGATGGCCATACAGATTTGGCCTTGATGCAGAAATTTGCCTACAACAGCCGCATGAACTGCTTGCTTGAGATCCGCATCAGCTAGCACTACAAAAGGGTTGTTACCGCCTAGTTCCAACGCCACATGTTTCAAATAATCGCCACTGCCTGCCTGACGGGCGATGTTTTGGCCAATCGGGGTTGATCCAGTGAAGGAAATAAAGCTCGGTGCAGGATGGAGAACGAAGTCATCGCCAATCTCTGATCCCGCTCCCACTACCACGCTTAGAACTCCTTCTGGCAATCCTGCTTCTTCGAAGATGCGCGCCAGCAGTAGGCCTCCGGTGACTGGAGTGTCACTGGCAGGTTTCACAACTACAGCGTTGCCGAGAGCCAACGCCGGTGCCAGAGATCGCTGGGTAAGATGGAAAGGGAAGTTCCAGGGACTGATTACCCCAACGACGCCAAGTGGGCGCCGATAAACGCGGCTTTCTTTATTGGGCACATCGGATTCCACGATGCGGCCATGAACCCTGCTTGGAAATGAAGCAGCCTCCAGAGTGATAGCTTTAGCTGACGCCCATTCGATCTCAGCTTTTATCCGCGTGCTCCCTGATTCAGAAATGATCCATTCAACCAATTCGTCATGGCGCTCATCAAAAATCTGAGCAGCTCGTAGGAGCACTCCCGCTCGCGTTGACGGGCCCATTGCCGCCCAACCGGGTTGTGCTGCCTTGGCTTTAGCATAGGCTTCGTTCAAGTCGTCCTTGTTAGCCAAGGCAATCTCAAGCAGCGTTTGCTGGGTGAACGGGTCGCTAACAGTCATAGAACGCCCCGTCCGGCCTTCGCGCCAAACTCCCCCGATCAACTGCAAATTCAGGTCGCTGTAAGGATGATTATTGTTCACGTTATTCTCCGAATTTTATGACGACCGTAGCTTTGGATTCTGGGTCGCTGGCCTTCCTGGGGTGGCCTCAAAACTAGAGAACCACCCGTCGATATTTATTTGATCTTGCTAGTAATGAGATGGTCGCTTCAGGAAATCGCAGGTGTCACAGGAAAATTCTTTTTGGCTCGGAGTCCATTAATAACTCCCAGCAAGGCCGCTATTACAACCAACCATGGAAGCAACGTTGCGATACCTTCCTTAGCACCAGTGAGTTCGCCAAAATTCGCCACCGCGAGAACAACGGCGGTTGCCAATCCACATCCACCAAGGGTGGGAGCGATCACGCCTTGCCATTTACTGCATTTCTGAGTTTTGAGAGTGAATCCCACGACAGCGGCTGCCCCCAACGTCTGCAAGGCGAGTACAGCAAGGGTGCCAAGTCCAACCATCCACATGTAGAGGTGCATTATCGGGTCGGCATTGGTGACCATGAAGACACCAACGGCGACGACGGTTGTGATCGAGAGAGCAATGCTTGCTACGTGAGGGTTAGCGTGTTTTGGATGTACTCGGCTGAGCTGCTGAGGTACGAAGTGGCTGCGAGCCAGTGCGAAAAGATAGCGGCTCAGGGCATTGTGAAAGGAGAGCAACACGGCAAAGACGCTCGTGACTACCAGGATTTTCATGATTTCGGTAGAAAGGGGGCCGACGTATTGTGTGTTGGCATTGAACACGAAATTGATCATGTCATTGGCGGCGAGGCTTTGAACATCGCTATTCGCATATGCCAGGCCGAGGCACCACGTCGTAAGCGTGTAAAAGATGCCAATGATGGCAATGGCGACATATGTAGCAAGGGGAACGGTGCGACTTGGGTTCTTCGCTTCTTCCCCATAAATGGTTGTGGACTCGAACCCTACAAAGCAACAAAACGCGAACATCAATGCCACCCCCAGACCAGGAGTGAATATCTGAGAAGGCATGAAGCCATTCCAGGAGAAATTCTTAGCATCTGTTTGGGCAATTACCGCGATGTCAAAGACAAGCAGGATCAGGATCTCGAAAATCATCAGCACGCCTAACACCTTGGCTGACACTTTAACGTCCATGTATCCGAAAATACCGACCAGTCCGATGATGAGAAGAGCTACGACGCGCCAGTCCACCTGCAATCCCGCCATCGACAGAGCAAGGTCTGCCCCGAACGCAGCGAATTGACCGTAGATGCCAGTTAACATAGCGATATAGGCAAGTAGCGCGATTCCGCCAGCTGCGTTGCCTGCTGCTCGTCCTAATCCGTGAGTCACTAGCTCAGCGAAGCCACCAGCACTGATCACATGACGACTCATCGCTGCAAATCCAATCGCAAAAAGTAGCAGGACGAGCGAGGCGATCAGATAGATGCCTGGTGCACCTGCACCTCCCATAGCGAAAACTACAGGGCCTGCGCCAAGGGTGGCGCCGAGCGGGGCCGCAGCTGCAATTACAAAAAAGACGATGTCGGAGACACCTAAGGATTTGGGCTTAAGCCCTGGTTGTGTCGGCTCAATTTGCATACAGGCCTCCCCTTACAGCAAGACGGGATTTGAATTGTTATTGGTAGCCTGATTTTTCGCTCAGTGGCTCACACTGGCAATCCGCAAACGCTGATCGTTCGATCTTAGTTGGTGATTGAACTCACGCTTGTCCGTAATCATGCGTAGGTATGCATAGCCCTTGGTTGAGGAGCAGAGCAGGGTAGCGGAGGAGGTTAGCCAAAACGTGGTGACGATTCGGGATGTCACCGAGTCGCTATCAGCGCAGGCGCAGGAGTTTCAACAAGTCAGCAGATCTATTAACTCATTGGCCATCAAGCAGCAGGCGCTCGCAAACCAATTTGTGACCTAGGGTCAGATGTATTTCCTGGTTATGTCCTGCCGCAAAAGTAGGTCGCATTGAGTCCTCCCTCCATATGACCCGGCTTTGTCACGCCGGGCTCGCATGGTGTACCTGACAATGACCTAATTCCTGCTGTTAGCGTTGCCCTAAAAGCAGCTATTCCTTTGCCGAACTGGAGCTGGCCTACAGCGGGGCAATAAGGGCTCCCTAACTCACAAATTAGGCGTTTACGCCGACAGGTATTCGTCTACCGATTTAACGGTTGCATAGCCGAACTCAAATGCGGCCATCACGGTTGCATGCGCTAGAGCAGCAGGAACAGTCACGCCGTGAAATGTCACATCCAGGGTGGCGCAGGCATCATGCAGCACGGTAACTGGATAGCCCATATCTGCTGCAGCGCGTACCACGGCGTCGATGCACATGTGGGTCATTGCACCTATTACCACGACTTCCTGGACATCAGCGGCATCCAACTGCCGCTTGAGATCAGTTTCCCTGAAGGCGTTGATGTGTTTTTTTACGATTACAGGTTCATGACCTTTAGGAGCTACAGCTGGTTGAATTTCCGAGCCAGTGGATCCCTTAGCAAAGAGTGGAGCGCCTTCATCGGACTCATGCCGTATGTGGAAAACTGGAATACCTGTATCGCGCGAGTGTCTGATCACCCGGATAGCATTCGCGACAGCCCCTTCGATGCCGGGCAAAGGAAATTTGCCAGTGGGCAAGTATTCGTTTTGCAGATCAACTACTACAAGACCTCGCTTCATGGACAATCTCCAGTCAAATTATCAACGTGATGTTGTCGAGGGCCGAGCTTTTCGCGAGCAGATAAGCCAGCGTCAACTACGGCCCAATTAATCAGAATTCCAGCGAAACGCCGTCTTCCGGAATATCGACCCGGCTCTCAATACCTTGCTTCTTGACGTAGGTGCGCAGCTCTTCACGGGTTAGGGACATGTGGTTGATTGCGTCCATGTGCACGGCAACGATTTTCGCGTCTTTCGCAGCCTCTGAGGCGCGTAGTACGTCTTCCTCGCCCATGATGATCGACCCCTTATACCCGGTCATCATTGCTTTCCCGGCGTTGAGTACGATGACTTCGGGATGATATTTCTCGATGGTCTGGTCGACCTCTTTACGCCAGACAGTGTCGCCAGCAAGGTAAAGGGTCTTGTAGCCTGGCGCTTGGAAGACCACGCCCATGGCTTCACCTAGCGGTTTCGCGAGGGCTGGCACGGCATACATTTCGTCTGTGCCATGTTGACCACCAGTCTTGGTGATTTTGACGCCACCGAATTCAGCTTCATCAGTCAGTACGCGTACATTCTTGAAACCTTGGGAGCGAATCAGCTGCGCATCTTCTTCATGCTGAGCGAACAGAGGGATGTCTTTAGGCAGTGCTTTCTGCGCGGCATCGTCCCAGTGGTCAAGGTGCGTATGCGTGACGATGACTGCATCGACACCGGCGATAATTTCAGCGGGCGACTCGGTCAGATCAACCAAGGGATTGCGAAGGTTGCTCCGATAGGTATTTTCAAATCCAGGGTAGGCTCCCTTTTTCGCCAGCATCGGGTCGATCAGAAAGGTGGTGCCGCCGTAGGAGATTTTCACTGTGGCGTTACGAACTTGCTGCAAGTCCACTTTATGAGATGCCTCAGGCACCTTCGGGGCGCTTGTGCTCGCAAATGCCGATGTGGTCGTTGCAGCGCAAGCAATGCTGAGTACAAGGGGAAGAGTTTTGAGATTCATGAGATTAGTCCTGTTGATACATCAAGGACACCATTCTTGCCGAATGCCATAGGGCCTAACAGTGGCCTGAATGACATATTTCGATATAATTGGGCCAACTGCCCTTCGTTCTCCGGGGATGTGAGAGTGTGGTTGACGTACGCCTTGCATCCTTGAAAAAAATTCCCATTAGGGAGCGCCCATAATTCCTGTGTACGACAGCTTTGAGGCAATGCGGGCCAATCGGAGGCTACCTGATGCAATCCATACCTGTTGCTGTTCTAGCTTTCAACGGCGTGAGCCTGTTCCATCTCTCTGTGCCGGGAGTGGTGCTGGGGACGGCTCAATCCGAACCTGGTGAACCTCGATACGAGGTTAGTTACTGCGCAGAGACGCCGGGTATGGTGAGTAGCGACCAAGGCATCGGCTTGGAGGTCACTCATGGCCTGGAACTGATGGAGTCCTCTCACGTAATTGTCATTCCAGCGTGGGGCGATCAATCGATCGCTGCATCTGCACAGCTCGTGAAAGCCTTACAGCTCGCTAATGCCCAAGGAAAGCTCATAGTCGGGTTATGTTTGGGAGCATTCGTGCTCGGCGATGCCGGGCTGCTTGATGGCAAAGAAGCAACCACTCACTGGGCAGTCAGAGACGAGTTTGCGCGACGCTTCCCTGAAGTTCGTTTCAGGCCCGAGGTGCTCTATGTCAGTGATGGCAACATCATGACCTCTGCGGGAACCGTGGCGGCAATCGATTGTTGCCTGCATCTGATACGCCAGCGGCTCGGTGCTGATGTGGCGAATCGCACCGCGAAGATGCTGGTGACGCCGCCGCATAGGCAAGGAGGCCAAGCTCAATACGTAGAACATCCTGTGCCGCAGCTATCCAGCGAGACTTATTTGTCTGATGTACTGGCGTGGGCCCGAATGAACCTAGCCAGTGATCTATCGCTCGACGTCCTGGCAGATATGGCGAAAATGAGTAGGCGCACGTTTACTCGTCGCTTTAGGGAGGCCACTGGCAGTACCGTCTCTAAATGGTTGAATGCTGAGCGAGTCGCCAGAGCACAACAGCTGCTCGAAACGACCGACCTACCTATCGAGTGTGTCGCCGGTGAGGCGGGTTTCGGAACGCCTTTGTCGTTGAGACAACAGTTCGGCGTTCAACTCGGCACATCGCCTTCTGAGTATCGGCGAATGTTTTTCCGTGAAATGAGGCCAGGCCCGAAGGCGGGCGGCAGTGAGCACATTGACGAGCCATCCACCCCTTCCCAGCTAAAGTTTTAATTATGCCTCTTAGCTCAGGCAGCAAGATTCCTAACGACAGCGAGCAGCGCCTGAAGCGGATGTAACCAGCGCGCGACTTCAGGTTGCCTGAACCATATCAGCCAGGCAGCCAGCCATAAGAATCGAACAGCGGCAGTTATGACGAAAGCAACACGCCATTCGTAACTGTTGACGACAATGCTCGGGCCCAACGCAGCAATCCCCGGGCCTATCAGGCTACCGGCATGGAACAGTGAGGTCGCCATTCCGCGCTCGCCGGCAGGCACCCATTCGCGCAGAGCGCGTCCCCCGGCGGGGTACGAAGTCGACCCTCCGACACCCATCAGCAAACGAGTGATCAGCATGGAGAAGAAACCCCCTGATGCTGCAGAGAGGAGGGGGGCGACAGACCAGACTCCGATGCCCCAGGCGTTGACCAGCCGAGTATCGTATCGATCCTCCAGCATTCCCATGGGTATGAGTGCGAAGAGGTAAAGCCATAAAAAGGAGGACAGCAGAAGGCCCAGCACGAAGGGGCTAATGTCGAATTCTTGAGTGTGGTGAGAGGCGATCGCCAAGGCTAACCGACAGACCCGGCTCAGGCTCGTAGCCGTAGTTAGCGCCCAAGATGAGGACAAAGACGTCGCACTGATCAACCTCTGTCAGGCAGGCATGCACGGAAGAATAGGTGCGGGCTCCAAAATGCTCGCTCATGATCGGCTTCATATCCAGAGCTTCTACGGCGTCCTTGGCAGCCGCTCTGAATTGCTCAAATCCCCTTACCACCGAGCTTATGAATACCTTCATCTTTCCCCTCAAAATGCTGGCGCCTGTGGATTTGACTGATGCCTGGTGGGATTGTTTCCAGCAACCATCACCTACAGCGTTGGGTGCTCAGCGCCTTTGACCAGATGTCATGATCGCACCGCGAGCAGCGTGCTTCGTGTTCTTCAAGAATAGATTGTGCAAAGCCACAACTCACGCAGCAATAAAGTCCCGAAGCGGGCACTTTTATAAACTCCGCACGATGTTCTAAAGGTAGGACTGACAAGCCAGGGCGCAGGTCTTCTTGATCGTAAAAATAAAGACTGATGTCGCCATCTGTTTCCATAAGCGCCAATCTTACTTGGCCTAAGTGCTCAACGCCCCGTTGTCGAAGCTCCATCAATATTTCGCTCGATGAAATATTCAGCTTCTCTAAGGATTTAAGTTCATATAAGCCATTGCGAATGACGGTTACAGGTAGACCATCAATCCATGCTTCAAATTTCTTGCTTTTGGTCATGACCCAAACCGTCATGCGATAGAGCAGCAACAGCGTGAGGAAAACGACTGCAACGGGCAACAGTGGTACATCATGGTAGAAGGACACGTCTCCGGCAGCGGAGCCCAACGTCAAAATCACGACCAACTCAAAAAGTGAGAGCTGTCTTATCCCGCGTCGGCCACTTGATTTTAAGAACAAGAAAACGGCAAGAAAGGCAAAAGCTGCCCGAAACCCTACCTCTAGCAAAAATGTTAGTGGAAACTCATCTATCAACATCCGTTGAATATCAAAGGGAGACATCATCACCTCTTTTTTGGTTTTTTAGATAATCATTGAATTGTGTGAGTCCTGCCCATCTAAAGCGTTACATCCTCTGAGTAGCTCCACGGGGGCGAAGAAAACCGGCTAGTCGTAGAATTGGAATCTCCAATACATGAACCTTAGCCTCGATTCACCAAAGAATGGTGAGCCAGATCTGCACAGACCGTTACTCACCGGAGGCCTAATAGCGCAGGCGCGGAATCAGCCCTGTAGGCGCTGGTCGCTTCGCTGGCACGGATTTAACGATTCTGTAAGGTGGGTAACTGCGCGACCTGCGGGCAGCGGGATCATCTCCACCCCCCCACTGGATTCATTGCGGCGGTTTGTGTGCGTTTCCTGACACGGCTTATACAAATGTGAGACCACTCATCGTTCTGCTACCATCCGGGCCACCAATCGAGTGCAACCTTGGCGCAACGGTTTGAAAGCGTGCATTCCATCGGATAACCTTGACCTAAAGTAGTGACCTTGAGCCGTTCGGGAGTAAAAAATGACTGCGATCACCGCGCCTCATTCCGTTAGCTCCGGTGAAACAGCTCCAGATGAATCCCTTCGGATGAACGTCGTTCGTAGGTATGCCATTCTTGATACCCCTCCGGACGGCGCATTTGATCGTGTGACCGCAATAGCAGCGCGCCTTCTCGGTACTCCGATAGCAATCGTGAGCATCGTCGATACAGATCGGATCTGGTTCAAATCCCATCATGGGCTCGACGCAAATCAAATTTCCCGCAATCCAGGACTCTGTGCCTCCGCGATCTTACAGAATGGGCCTTGGCTAGTAACAGACGCTAGGCTTGATCCTCGAACGCTTTCTAATCCTCTTGTCGCAGGCGAATTTGGTCTTCAATTTTATTTGGGTGTGCCACTGCATACTCACGACGGCTTCAATCTCGGTACGTTATGTGTGCTGGACACGCAGCCGCGCACGGTTACCCAAGATCAGATAGATACGTTGGCGGATCTTGCTAGCGTTGTAATGGATCAGCTTGAACTGCGCCTTTCCGCCATGCGATCCATAGCTGAGAAGGAAGCAGCGCTGAATCATTCCCACTTGATGGCCGAGGAAATTGACCATCGAGTCATGAATAGCCTCCATTTGATTGTGTCAATGCTGAGCATTCAGAGTGCTCAGCTGGGCAACTCTGAAGCGGCTAAGGAGATTTCAAGAGCGGCTGCCAAAATATTTGCAGTAGCAAATGTGCATCAGCATATTAACGTCGGTAAGGCTGCCACGACGCTCGATAGTGCTGACTATCTGGTTCAACTGTGTGCTGGCTTATCAGCAATGTTAGGTTGTGGGGATCAGGTGGCTATCTCGGTCGAAGCCGTCCCACTCGCCTTGGCGAGCGAACAACTCAGTCGACTCGGCCTTATCGTTAATGAATTGGTGACAAATGCTTTAAAATATGGGGCCACCAAGGTCGATGTACAATTGGCACCATATGAAGATCAGTATTGCCTGACCGTAAGTGACAATGGCAAGGGACTTCCAGCCGACTTTGATGTGGATAAAATGTCGGGGTTGGGAATGAAAGTAATTACTTCGCTTGTTAAAAATCTGGGTGGCTCGCTAAGTCACCAGCCCAACGCAAACATCGGCGGCACCGCGTTTCAGATAATTTTTTCTCCGATGTTGAGTTTGCGTCCTCGAATTTGAAACGAAGCTTCTCGCTTTACTTACCAAGTACGGCAACAGCTTGAAGGACATCTTCAACCTGCTTGATCCACAGGCCGGTCGCCGTGCTCCTGGAGCCCAACCACAATCGAGCACGCGCAAGCCACGCCAGGTGAAAGTTTACAAGAACCCAGAATCTGGAGAAGTCGTAGAAACCAAGGGTGGTAACCACAAAACTCTTAAAGAGTGGAAAGCGAAATACGGCTCGGACACAGTCGAGTCCTGGCTGACCAAGTAATTTTGGTTTGAGTACAAATGGCCCTTCGAGGGCCCTTATATTGTCGGTTTAGGAGTGAAAAATGGCGGTGATGGGGAAGGAGCGTCAGCGTGGTCAAAGTTGAAAAAAATATTAAGTAAGGCCAATTTCGACTCTAGGGCGAGGTGAACTGGCAAGAAAGGAAACATGAGTAGTTGCTGCGAAATAGATCGTCTCAAGCAGATTCATACTCTCTTGCAGCAGCCCTCTCTCTTCACCCGATAGCCCAGGCGCTTCCTCTTGCAGCAAGGCCTCGGACAGCTTGCAGACATCGGCCAGAATGACAGGATCGCCCGTTTTTAAGGCTTGAAAGACTGCGCTGGTAGCGTTGTTTAGGCTAGGGAAAATCTCTGATTTTCTCATTAGTTCAAGTGCGGCATCACCAATCATCCAAGCTGCCATCATCCCTTCGAAATGCTTTTCGGCATTCTCAACGCAGCGTTTATGGTCGAACGCCGATTCATGTCCCCACCTGCCCACACATTGCGATAGCCAGGCATCCTGCGTCATTCTTTGCGGGTGCGATCCCAATGACTTAAGGTCTCGGCGTACTGCACCGTGCAGACTGCGTCTCACGGCGTCAGGGCTTGAGGGAAACAAGAGCGAAAATATTAGCGTGGCGCAAGCCATGCCGAGAAGTAACGTAAGCGCGCCATTGAAGAACTGATCGGGGCCCATGCGCTCGGCATTCTGAGGGTTGATCAAATCCCAGAAAAATATCGCGAAACTAGCGGCGCTGCCAGCGACGCTCGGGTGTCGCATTAGCAAGCCAGCGATTAACATAAACCCGAAGAGAAAGAGCGCTAAAATCGCGAATTCGGACGTTAACGGTAATAGCCAAAAATTGCATATGGCGCTCGCAACAGCCGCGCAGGCCGCGCCTTTAAAAAATCCCAAACTACCTGCGACTGCGTTCGATCGGGTCGCGAATAATGAACAGACGACTGCGACGATGGTGACAAACCCTACCCCCAGGCTGCCTGCGAAATAAGTCCAAATAATCATTGCAACCAGCATCGAAACAAATGCGCGCAAGCCATTCTGCACAATCGCTGACCGGTTAACATGTAAGACGAAACCAGAATGCCGCGAGTTGGACTCTGACGAATGGTGGGTAATAGCTTTTTTATGGTCGCGCCACGTCTTAAACAATGATAACCATCGCGCCTCTACCAATTTGCGGGACGGCAAGGCATAACGAGTATCAATGTTGTAAGTGTAAGCTAGCAAGGTAAGGGAGGAGGATAGGAAGGTACGAAGATTCGCACTGCATTTACGAACTTCCCTTGAGTCAACAGCTGCAAACGTTAAGGACGACTCTAATGCCAATGCGGTGGAAAACTGCTTATGCAGCGTCTCGGAATTCGCTTCGTTACCCCTTAGTATCGAGGCGCATATTTTAACGCATCGTCGACCATAGCTATTGAACTCTTTACGAACATTATTAACTGATGTTTCGCGAGAAAATATTGCCGCGCCTATCCCTTCAATTATGATGCCAATTATAATGTCCGCAGCCCGAGCGAAGGCGATAGTGAGGACATTTTCTGGCGCCGAAATGGCATCTAATGAGATGATCGCAGCGGTATATCCAGCTAAAACGGCTCCATAACTACGGAAATTGAATGTCGCTGTTGAAAGGCTAGTGCATACGCCCACCCAGCCAGCTAAGGCTAATGAAAATATTTCAGGCGTCTGAGCAAACGCGCCCATTAATGCCACGCCGACTATGGCGCCGATACAGGTACCCGCAATTCGATATTGTCCTTTCGATACACTCATGCCACGCGAATGTTGCGCGACAATCCACACTGTCATCGGCGCCCATTTGGGTGAGTCTATGTTCAGCGCTAAGGCAATATACAACGCCATTAGAGATGCAATGGTTGTGCGCAAGGCGAAGATCGCGCCCGACCACGAAATCCCATGCTCTTGTAAAAAATATTTCATCAAAATAGTGATTCGGTTCGAATTTATGGATGATGTTTCGGTGTCCACAGGATAAATTAAATTAACTGGCGCAATAATGCGTCGCCGCTGAGATAGTCCTTTGTCGATAGTGGCAACAATACACGTGCAGAAATCGGAGGCCTAAGTGGAAATTGAAAATATTCAGATGTTTTTGCGGGTGGTAGAGCGCGGTAACTTCACAGCAGCCGCAGAGCATTTGAGCGTTACGGTTGCCAAGGTCAGCCGGAAGATAAAACAGCTAGAGGAATCGCTGGGGGTGCAGTTGCTCTATCGCACCACTCGGCGAGTCGCCGTGACTGAGGCAGGGCGTGAATATTACGAACGGTGCCTGTTGGCCGAATCTATTCTCGCGGAAGCCAACCATAAAGTTCGGGCATTGCGCACCGAACCGGCAGGCACTATACGTTTCCTGGCGCCCTACGCCGTTGGACTGATCTCTCTTGAACCAAAGTTGGTAGAGTTTAGACGACGTTTTCCCAACGTTTGTCTCTCTATCGTCTACGATAATCGCCCATTGGATCTCACTGAGCATGGCTTTGACCTTGCGCTGCGAGTCGGCCCGATTTCGGACTCAGAATATGCAGTTCGTTCTTTGGGATGGTCACGAGCAAGACTTGTGGCAAGTCCGGCATATTTCGAAAGGAGAGCAGAGCCCACAGTTCCGCAGCAGCTTGAAGAACATGAAACCTTGACGACCGGATATAACTCCTCCATGTCCACTTGGCGCCTGCGGAACTCGGCCGGCGATATTGCCGAAATAAACATTAGCCCCGTGGTGATCGCCAATGAGTCGGTCACTCTTATCCGCCAAGCTATCCATGGTGCCGGGATCGCACTAGTTTCGACGCAGTTCATTACCTCAAGTGTGGAGCGAGGAGAGCTCAAGATACTCTTGCCGAACTGGTATCGAGCAGATGATGCTGAGCTTTGCGCTTTGTTTCCCCGGCGTGCAACGCTTGATAGTAAAGTTCGCGTTTTCCTAGACTTCTTGATTGAAGCATTTGCAGACTGGCGAATATAGACAACAGCGCTATTCGCTCAGTATGGACGAGCCCAATCGCCTGCCAGCTTACCTCGATATCTCGATGAGCCTCAGTTGAAAATGTCTATGACCAGGCCGAGGGAAAAGGGATATGCCAATCCAGGAGGGCGCATTTTGAGTTGGAGCGAGGCAGGGGCTGATCTTCCTTTTGTGCGAATCCCGATTTCACGCTACGAAGTGCGCATAGCGGGAAATCACATCACTGTCCGTATCTTATCGAAGTTGCAGGCCACCAGCTAAGCTCATCAATCGTTGGGATGGGGTTGGAAGCCGCTTACGAACAGCCTAGCAGCTTGTTCCACGACAATGCGTTCGTCATCGATGTACTCCGCCAAAATGGGCGATACCCGACGATCCACTATCAGATGCGCAAGCCCGTGGCTGAGCCCAAGAAGGGACGTAGTGGCCTGCCTTGAATCCACGTGCTTTATATCAAAATCTCTAATCATCTCCGTAACTCGTGTCGCCAGAGCCTCGAAAGCCTCCGTGGATGCGATTACTAATTCCGGATACTCATCTTTGCGTTGCACAGCCGTACCGTACATCAAACGAAACAGCTCGGGTTTTTCACGGGCAAACCGCACGTAGCCTGCGCAAATCCCGCGAACCCTCCTTTCCAGCGACTGATGCTCAATCGAAACGATCTTCAAAACATTTCCCGACCGGCGGAAACCTTCGGTTGCCAGTGCCGCCAAGAGCCCGTTTTTGTCACCAAAGTGATGGTAGGGCGCCGTTTGGGAAACGCCGAGTTGGCGGGCCAAAAGCCGCTGGCTCAAGTCTGCCGCACCGTATTCCTCCAGCAGCTCTAGACCGCCTTCAATCAATGCCTCTCTCAGGTTTCCATGATGATAGGACGGCTTACGCTCCCGATTAAGGCTGGGTTCGACGGCTGGGGAGTCGGCTGAATTTGTCATTTAGTCACCTGTTTGAATCCCTCAATTCTGATTCGGGCTCCTTCGAAACGCAACAAATCTCATCGTGCGGCCTATCTTGACAGTGAACAAATTGAGTGGTCTTATCAGTGTCAAGATTGCTCCGAGGTGAGCAACCTCTCAACCGCAGCTCCTTCAATTAGGTATGAGCGATGACGACTTATCAAAATATCGTGTATGAAAAAATCGGCCCTGTAGCACGTCTGTGGCACAACCGACCTGAGATGCGAAATGCAGAAAACACTCAGCTCCTTGAGGAGTTGAACAGCGCCATGACCGAAGCCGGAGCTGACGATGACGTCCGTGTAATCGTGCTCGCGGGGAAGGGGGGCCACTTTTCAGCAGGCCACGATCTAAAAGAAGGGCGTGCCCTTCGTGCCAATTTTGGCGTTGAAGAGCGCTGGGCATATGAAGAGCAGTATTACTTTAACTATTGCTTGAACATCTTGAACTGTCACAAGCCGACCATCGCTCAGGTGGATGGTGCCTGCATCGCCGGCGGCTTCATGGTCGCGAATATGTGTGATCTGATGGTGGCTTCTGAAGATGCATTTTTTGCAGATCCAGTCGTCCACACGATGGCGGTTTCAGCGGTGGAAGTACTCATTCACCCATGGGTGCTGGGTTCGAGGAAGGCCAAGGAGATGCTGTTCACTGGACAGCGTATGACCGCAGCCGATGCTTTAGCGGCTGGAATGGTGAACCGTGTCGTTCCAGTGGCAGAACTGGATGATGCAGTCCTGGAATTGGCGAATCAGGTAGCTCAAGCACCGGCGTTTGCTCTGAAAGTACTTAAAAAGTCTATTAATCGCACTTTTGACATTATGGGTCGAGAGCAGGCGCTCCGTGCGCATTTTGATTCTCATATGCTCACCCACTTCAGCGATGAAGCTCGGGAATATAAGGCCAGTGGGAAGACTCACTCTATTCGACGAGATGCGAATGGTCGTCCTATCAATGTATGAGGCATAGTCCCATGAGTAACAAGTCTTGGATCAAATATTATCCTCAGGGTGCATTAGAACCCTTGGATGTAGCCAATAAAAAATTGACCGAGCTGCTGGACGATGCATCTAAGAACTATGGTGACAGAGTCGCCCTGACATCTCCAACAAGTAGTTGGACTTTTGGGCGTTTGGAAACTGAGGCCAAGCTGCTGGCAACAGTGTTCGAAAAGGCAGGAATCTCCGAAGGTCACCGGGTCGCGATCTACATGCCTAATATGCCTGAGTACGTGGCGGCCCTGTTTGCTACGTGGATGGTTGGCGGCACTGTTGTTCAAGTGAATGCTGCATATGTTGCAGCAGAGGTCACTCGCATTTTGGCTCACTCAGGGGCGTCGTTGCTGGTGACGACTTCAGAGCAGATGGAAAAATTTGAGGGTAGCGCCTCGCACTTAGCATTCGACATTTGTTTACTTGGCGAAGGGGCTACGCCCGAGGTCGTGTCGAAGAACAGAAACTCTCCCGCATGCCATGATTTCCCGGACGCGTCTTCCGATATTGCAGTTTTACAATACACCGGTGGGACGACCGGCTTACCTAAGGCTGTAATGCTTACCCATGAGAACATCCTATCGAATATTGAGCAGCGTTTACGTTTAACATTCAAGGCTTGTACCGTACCGGTGGGCGCAAAGGTAGTAAATACACTCCCAATGTGCCATGTGTTTGGGCTCACATGCGTAACGCTGATGAGCGTTGCGATGGGGATGACGCAGCTGATAGTTCCTCGATTTCATGCGCGTACCGTTTTGGAGTTAATTAGAGATACGAAACCGTTTGCTTTCTTTGGCGTGCCGACAATGTACACGGCATTTCTTCGCGAAGAAGATCTTGAAAGTTTTGGTCTCGATCAAGTCACTATTTTCAACTCTTCCGGGGCACAAATGCCTCATGCCCACCTGACTCAGTTCGAGTCACGTGTGGGTTCAAAGGTTCTAGACGGCTTTGGTATGAGTGAGTCATCGCCGACAACGCATACAAATCCTCCCTTCTTACACCGGCGGATTGGTAGTGCAGGAATTCCCGTGCCTTTTACAGACGCCAGAATCGTGATCGTTGGTGATGATTTGGTTGATGTTCCACCAGGGCAAAGTGGTGAGCTTGCGATACAAGGGCCGCAAGTGATGAAGGGTTATTGGAACGAGGCGGGTCTTACTGCTCAAGTCCTAAAAGAGGGTTGGCTGCTTACAGGCGATATAGCGACCATCGATGAGGACGGTTACCTCTATGTAGTAGGACGGCTCAAAGAGGTCATTGTTGCAAGTGGATACAACGTCTATCCAGCTGAAATTGAGCGTGTAATTGGTCAAATCGAAGCGGTAGCGGAAGTCGCAGTTATAGGCGTTCCCGATGACTATCGGGGTGAAACGGTGAAAGCCGTGTTAGTGCCACGTCCAGGATCCAGCATTGATAAAGATCATGTAATAGCCCGTTGTCGTGCAGAACTAGCTCCATTCAAAGTGCCGACTATTCTGGAAGTGGTAGACGTGCTTCCGCGAACTGCCGTTGGGAAAACTGATAAACGACAGCTACTTTCGTCCCACCTTGCTGCTAAAGCGGAGATTGTTGTATGAACTTCAATGATTTCGATTTGAGCGGGGACTCCCGCACAGTGACCAGGCACAAAGTCGGTCATCTACTATTAATCGGACTTAACCGAGTAAACAAGCGCAACGCATTCGATGTCGATATGCGAGAGCAGCTTGCGCTTGCCTATGGCGAGATGGAGCGTGATGAGGACATCCGCTGTGGTGTGCTTTTTGCCCACGGTGAACATTTTACAGGCGGGCTTGATCTAGCACAGGTTAGTGACGCGTTGCAGGGTGGCAACGGTGGAATACCCGAAGGTGGTGTTGACTGGCGGGGGTTTTTCACCGCTCCACGAACCAAACCGGTGGTATGCGCACTACAAGGCTGGTGTCTGACCTTAGGTATTGAAATTGCGTTGGCCACAGATGTGCGAGTGGCATCGGCCGACACGAAGTTTTCCCAGATGGAGGTTTCGCGCGGTATCTATCCATTTGGTGGGGCAACCATCCGATTCCCGCGAGAAGTGGGCTGGGGTAATGCTATGCGATGGATTTTAACGGGCGATACGTTCGATGTGCAGGAAGCACTAAGAATTGGCCTGGTACAAGAAGTTGTTCCGATGGGAGGTCAGCTGCAGCGTGCAGTCGAAATTGCTCAGTCCATATCAGCCCAGGCGCCTCTTGGCGTACAAACCGCTCTGAAATCTGCTACGCGTGCGATGCGCGAAGGCGAAATCATCGCGTCGCAGCAGTTAGTGCCAGATTTGGTCGCTTTGCTCGGTTCAGAAGATGCAGCTGAAGGGCGCAAATCTTTTGTAGAGCGCCGACCGGCTAAATTCTTGGGATATTAACGTTAAAAACTCCCATTGACTTAGAGTTGCGTCAATTTATCAGCATTTTAAAACCAATAAATTGCATATGAATTGAGCGCTACAAAGCACTGAGTTTGAGCATTGAGTCTAGCCCGTGCATTTAAGCGGGCTTGGCTTAAGCTATTAGTAAAGATGCTAGGGACGCTTCATTACGTTTATTGGTTATTCACACTACGATCTACAAAAATAAAAATAGGAGGCGCGTACCATGACAATTAACATAGAGTCACGACCTGATTCAGCGGCCTTATCTCGGGATGAAAGTTTGAAATATCGCGCATGGTCAGTCACTGCAATGGTTGTGATGTTTGCCACCATCAACTGGGCAGACAAAGCTATCATAGGAATAGTCGCCCGCGCGTTGCAGGAGGATTTGGGGCTTACAGCATCCCAGATCGGGTATACAGGCAGTGCTTTTTTCTTTTTATTTAGCATTAGCGGGGCCGCTGTCGGCTTTTTAGGAGATAGGTTTCAAGTCCGTTGGATTTTGCTAACGCTGGCATTGATTTGGGGAATGATTCAATTTCCAATTCTTGTTTCTGGTACTTTTGGGGTTCTGTTGTTTTCCCGTATTTTACTCGGTGCCGCAGAAGGGCCAGCGACGGCGATGGCGAACACTGCTGTTTTTCAATGGTTCCCACCAGCAAAACGTAGTTTTCCATCTGCTCTAGTAACCTCTGGCTCATCGCTTGCCAAGATTTTGGTAGCGCCAATTCTTGCACTGATATTAGCTGCTTGGGGGTGGCGCGCGTGCTTCATCGTCATGGGGGGGGTAAGTTTCATGTGGTGCTTGCTCTGGCTGTTTATAGCCAAAGAGGGGCCCTACGCTCGCCATGATACCAATAGGTCAGGTGTCGCTCTCAACGAAAAAAGTATTGAGACTGAAACTGTCGCTCGTTTGCCACTGAGCAAAATTCTCCTGATCCCCTCATTTCTAGGCGCACTATTCGGTACTTTCACAGTGTATGCGGTTGTGGCTGCCTCGATCACCTGGATACCTTCCTATTTAGAAGTGGGCTTAGGTTTTTCTAGATTGCAATCGGGCTTAATGTTCGGCCTTCCCAGCATTGCCTCTCTTATCATGATGTTCGGCTCAACTTTCATCGCCGACCGTTTGTCCAGTCGTAACTACACTGCCCGAATGACGCGCGCACTCACCACTGCGGGTTTTTTGATCGTCGGGGGCTTAACGTTTGTTTGCCTACCATCTATAGAAACACCATATGTAGTCGTAGGTGTGTTGGTCTTTGGCTATGGTTGTGCGAGCGTTGCACTTCCGATGATGAACGCTGTGATTTCTCAAATAACCCCTGTGAAACAATTGGCTAGCACGCTGGGTGTCTTTTTGGCTTTGCAGAATATTTCTGGCCTTATCGCTCCCTCGCTTGTCGGTGTATTGGTCGATCGCGCTGATTTGCCTTTGGCCGGTTATTCTTTTGCGTATCAAATCTTTGGTGTTGCGCTCCTGATCGGAGGGCTTGTAGTGGGTATTTTTGTTAACCCTGAGCGAGATGCTGCCCGACTACAACATCTTATTAAGCACGCCGATTAAAAGAGCAAATCTGTTTAGACCATAACATTTTTGTTCGGTCACCCCCAATGGCGTGAGCCGATTAGGCATCACTTTTACTGGAGTACTCCGATGTCAAATTATGCTGCCCCCTTAAATGATTACAACTTTCTGCTGAACAGCGTTCTAGATTACTCTGGGCAAGTGCAGGCTCTTCCAGGCTACGAGGATTTTACTCCGGAGTTGATCGAGGCAATAATTCTAGAGAGTGCACGCGTTGCTCAAAACGAGCTTGCTCCTCTCAATCGTAGTGGTGATGAGGAGGGCTGTCATTGGGATAACGGTCTAGTCAGTACGCCAAAAGGATTCAAGGAGGCGTTCAAGCTTTATCGAGAGGGTGGTTGGACTGGCCTGGTAGCTTCGCATGAATATGGTGGTCAAGGATTACCACATGTTATTGGACTGGTTATTCGGGAGATAACCAGTGCAGCCAATAGCTCGTTCGGTACTTATGCTGGTTTAACCCAAGGCGCCTACAAGGCTATTTCGGCTCACGGCTCGTTAGAACTGAAGCAGCGTTTTCTTCCACGTCTTGTAGACGGTAGTTGGACTGGAACGATGTGCCTCACTGAACCTCATTGTGGATCCGATTTAGGTTTACTTAGAACTCGCGCCGAAGCCGATGGCATCGGTGGTTATAAGATTTCCGGCACTAAAATTTTCGTCACTGGTGGCGAACATGATCTGTCGGAAAACATTATCCATCTCGTGCTCGCTCGGTTACCCGATGCACCTCCTGGCATTAAAGGCATCTCGCTGTTTGCCGTCCCGAAACTATTGCAGGCGGAAGACGGCAGTTGGTCGTTGCGAAATTCTATCGTGTGCACCGGGATTGAGCACAAAATGGGTTTGCGTGCCTCCGCGACGGCGAGTTTAGCTTTTGAGGGGGCCACGGCTTGGTTGATCGGCCAGCCGCATCGTGGCATGAAAGCCATGTTCACGATGATGAACTCCTCACGCTTGGGTGTTGCAGTCCAGGCTGTAAGCTTGGCGGAGGCGGCATGCCAGAAGGCTACCGAATACGCCACTGAAAGGCTGCAGGGGCGCAGTCCAGGACAAGCAGCTGGTGGTGAACCGGTTGCAATCATCAACCATCCCGACGTAAGACGAAATCTTTTGACGGGCAAGTGTTTCATCGAAGGTGCACGTGCCCTTTGGATGTGGGCAGGGATGCATCTGGATCGAAGCCAACAGCATCCTGATCCTCATGTCAGGGCTGAATGTGATGATCTCCTTGCGCTGTTGACGCCTGTGCTCAAAGCTTTTTTCAGTGATCAATCATTTGAGGCGACTAACGCAGCAGTTCAAGTATTTGGCGGCCATGGATACATCAGAGAAACAGGCGTAGAGCAATTCGTGAGAGATGGAAGAATCATTTCGCTGTACGAGGGTACAAACGGAATTCAGGGCCTCGACTTGATTGATCGAAAAATTACGATGAACGATGGCAAGACCGTTCAGGGTTTTTTTGCGCTTGTCGATGAGGAAATAAAAGCCTTGTCGGCTACTCGTTCAGAAGCCTCTGAGTCACTTGCCAAGGCCATGACGTGCTTGCGACGCGCCACTGATTATGTCACCTCCAATGCTCAGGCAGACGTAAATTTGAGTGGTGCAGCAAGTCATCATTATTTGCAGCTGTTCGGATTGATTGCGATGGGATTTGCCTGGTCTAAGGTAATTCGTGCATCTTCAAAGATAGTTAGTGATAAGGATGACCGCTTTGCTCAAGCTAAGTTAAAGACCGGCAACTTCTTCTTTCAGCAGGTGTTTCCTAAGTCTGATTATCATTACGGAGCGATCTACACCGCGAGTCAAGCGACCATGGCGTTCGCTAATGAAGAGTTTTAGTGCGCTTGATTAAGAGTGTGGAATCTAAACACAATCGTGTTAGCCGCGATCTTTAGGCAGAGATGTAGTTTTAGGTAGTTCTGAGTTGTAGGCGCCGCCTACTCCCATCTTGTTGAATGGCAAGATGGGGGTACAGGTTCCTCATTCTTTAAGTAAATGTGACTGTCCCTTCAAAAACAATAATAGAGGCAGATTATGATCCGTAGCACTTTTGTATTCAAACTGGCTTTGTCCGGCAGCGTGGTGGCGTGTCTACCCGCACATGCAGATTTCCTTAACGACTCGAAAGCTTCACTTGATTTGCGTAATTTTTATATGAATCGAGACTTTCGCCAAGGCAGTGCCCCTCAGTCAAAAGCTGAGGAGTGGGCACAGGGTTTTCTGCTTCGTTATGAATCTGGGTTTACCCAGGGTTCTGTGGGGTTAGGCTTTGATGCTATAGGTCTCCTAGGTGTCAAACTTGATTCAAGCCCAGACCGATCGGGAACTGGACTACTCCAGCGCGATCGTGAATCACCTCGAAGAGCTGAAGACGAATACGGCGAAGCAGGTGTGACCGCTAAAGTACGTATCTCAAAGAGTGTGCTGAAATTGGGTACATTGACACCCAAGTTGCCACTACTTCAGGCAAACGACTCCAGATTGCTTCCACAGACGTTCGAGGGAGGCCAACTCAATTCGCAAGAGCTTGCTGGTCTAACATTCGACGCAGGTAGACTTGAGAAGGTTAATCAGAGGGACTCCTCAGATAACGAGGACATCAGTGTCTCGACAGTGGGTGTGAAGAATATCCACCCTCGCCAACCTAAAAGTAATCATTTCGATTTCGCAAATTTTAGCTATAAGTGGAATGATAGACTAACCGTTGGTTATGGCTATGGAGATTTAAATGACGTATATAAGCAACACGTTTTTACGCTCAATCATTTGCTTCCGTTCGGCGCCAAAAGCGCGTTGAAAAGCGATATTCGTTTTAGTCGTTCGACTGAAGTTAGCTCTAGTGGGGTTGATAACAACGCGTTTGGCGCGATGTTCACTTACAGTTTGGACTCGCATGCATTTGGTGTTGGGTACCAGCGTATGAGTGGCGACAGCGGTTTTGCTTACATAAACGGTTCCGATGCCTTTTTGATTAATTTTGTGCAAATAAATGATTTTGGTAATGTCTCAGAGCGGTCTTGGCAAACCCGATATGACTACAATTTTGCGTCACTAGGCTTGCCGGGATTGACATTTATGACGCGCTATTTGACAGGTGATAACATTGGCCTAGGCGCTGGTCGGCCGGAGGGAAAGGAGTGGGAGCGTGATACAGACATCTCTTACGTGATACAAAGTGGCATGCTAAAAAATTTGGGCGTTAAGTTTCGCAATGCTACCGTCCGCTCTACAAATTTTGGCAACGACATTGACGAGAATCGTATGATTTTTACGTATTCGATTCCACTCTGAAGTCTAACATCTCGGGCATTCAGCGATAAAAAAGTAAGACACAAGTCTGGTGTTCTTGAAATCCATGGGGGGACGGGTTTGGGACTAAACTAACAGTGATGCGCCCTTGAACTACTTCAATTGAATGCGGCTCAAGGGCGCCTAAGAAGCAATTTAACGCAGCGCTTGCTCTACAAAGTCGAGTCGATCCTGACCGAAATAAAGCTGGTTTTCGATGAACATGCTCGGGGCTCCGAAAACGCCACGCTTAATGGCAATTTCAGTATTTTCCTTGAGCGTGGATTTAACAGCATCATCGTTGCTCAGTGCCAACACTTCGTCAGGATTGAAGCCATTTTCGCTCAGCACTGCCGCCACCGTGGCAGGGTCATTAAGGTTGCGGGCCTGAACCCAGAGCGCATTGAACAGGCAATCAATAAAGCCCAGAAAGCGACTCGGTTGGTGCATCTGCATACCGGTGACAGCTCGCATCAGCGTCAACGTATTGATCGGAAAATGCGGGTTGAATTTCAGCGGCACGCCGTAGCGCTGGGCGAAGCGGCTCAAATCTTGAATCATATAAGGAGCCTTGGCCGGGATCATCGCCGGTGACGCGTTGCCGGTAGCATTGAACACTGCACCCAACAGCATCGGGACAAAGATCAACTGACTGCCGGTATCAGCGCAGATTTTCGGCAGCTGTGTGTAAGCCAGGTAGGTGGTCGGACTGCCTAGGTCAAAATAGAACTCTACTGTTTTGCTCATGATTGCTCTCTGTATTTGGGAAGGTATTACCAGCGTTCATTCCATGGGCGCAGATCCAGTTCAAACGTCCAGGCGTCGCGTGGTTGAGCGTGCAGATACCAATAGCTTTCAGCGATATGGTTGGGGTCGAGAATGCCGTCCTGATCCTTGGTGGCATATTTTTCGGGGAAGTTGTTGCGGATGAAATCGGTATCAATGGCACCATCGACTACGACATGCGCTACATGGATGTTCAGCGGGCCCAGCTCCCGAGCCATGCTTTGAGCTAATGCGCGGATGCCGTGTTTTGCGCCGGCAAACGCTGCAAAACCTGATGAGCCGCGAAGGCCGGCAGTGGCGCCGGTGAATAGGATGGTTCCGCGCTGGCGGGTCACCATTCGTTTGGCCACCTCGCGGGCGTTGAGAAACCCAGAAAAACACGCCATTTCCCAAATTTTGAAATACTTGCGTGCGGTTTCCTCAAGGATGCTGCAAGGTACGTTGGCGCCGATGTTGAAGACAAATGCCTCGATCGGGCCAATACGAGTTTCGATGTCTTCGATCAGCGCGATGACGTCTTCCTCCTTGCGCGCATCGCAAGCGAAACCCTCTGCCTCACCTCCTTCACCCTGTATCGCCTCCACCAGCGACTGAAGTTTATCGGCGCTGCGTCGTGTGACGCATACGGCGAATCCCTCCCTAGCAAAACGCTTGGCTATAGCACCGCCTGTGGCGTCGCCTGCACCAACCACTAATACAACCTTCTTGTTATGCATGAGTGAATTCCTCTAGTGAACGTATCTGTTATCTAGGAGGTGCAGCCGTGTCAGGCTAGGTCTCGCAATTCACGGCGCAAAACCTTGCCGACCGGCGTGAGTGGTAAAGAGTCTCTGATGACGATGTGTTTGGGTACTTTGTAGCCAGTAAAATTGTCCCGGCAAAAGCTTTTAAGTTCTTCCACTGTAAGACTGGCGTCACTTGGAACAACAAAAAGTTTTACTGCCTCGCCTGATTTCTGATCAGAAATTCCTACAACCGCGCAGTTCGCCACTTTCGGGTGGCTCATTATTACTTCCTCTATCTCATTTGGGTATACGTTAAACCCAGACACAATGATCATGTCCTTCTTGCGGTCTACAATGTGAACAAAACCCTCAGTGTCTATCACCGCAATGTCACCGCTTTTTAACCAACCATCTGAATCTAGTACTTCACCAGTGGCTTCTGGACGTTGCCAATAGCCCAGCATTACCTGCGGCCCTTTTATGCAAAGCTCTCCACGAGATCCTAAAGGCTGCTCGACGCCGTTATCGTCAATAATTTTGAATGTGGTACTGGGCATTGGTAGGCCTACCGAGCCCAGTCGAGCACCTTTGCCATACAGATTCAAAGAGGCTACTGGAGCAGTTTCGGTAAGCCCGTAGCCCTCAATCACTGAACAACCTGTTGCCGACTTCCACCGGAGGGCGGTATCCATGACTAAAGCGCTTCCCGCCGAGTAGGTGATCTTGAGATGGGAGAAGTTCAAGCCCCTAAACTTGCTATCACTCAGCATGGCGACAAAGAGAGTATTCAACCCTAAAAACAGCGTAAAGCGCCATTTACGCATCTCTTTAATCAGTCCTCCAACATCGCGAGGATTGGTAATCAAAATGCTGTGTTGACCGTTTACCATCATGCACATACCGGCTGTGAATGCGTAGATGTGATAAAGGGGAAGGGGGGAGATCATGACCTCCTGGCCCTCTGTCATTACTGTCTTCCCGTCGTCTCCTTCCTGCTTAAGCCAAGCGCTCATTTGCAGCATGTTGGCGACGAGGTTGCGGTGAGTGAGCATTGCACCTTTGGCGACACCGGTAGTGCCACCGGTATACTGGATAATCGCGATGTCGTCTAAACCTACGTTTAGGGGAACTGGAGTTAGACCTTGCGTTTGAGTTAAAACGGATTTGAAGGAGACAGCTTGCGGAAGGTGATAAGTCGGCACCATTTTTTTGCCGTGCTTGAGTACCGTGTTTGTCAGCCAGCCTTTCCAGTTGGGAAGCAAATCGCCAACTTTTGCTTCAATCAAAAACTCAATCTGAGTATCACCGAGGACTTCCTCAACCCGATCTCCAAACATGTTGAGATAAACTAGGGCACGGGCTCCGGAATCTTTGAACTGATGCCGCATCTCCCGCGCGGTGTACAGAGGATTGGTGTTCACAACGATCAAACCTGCGCGCAATGCCCCAAATACTGCAATTGGGTATTGTAAAAGATTAGGCATTTGTATGGCGATACGATCGCCAGGCTCAAGATTTGTGTGTCGCTGAAGATAGGTTGCGAAAGCTGCTGCCAGACGATCAAGTTCCCCGAAAGTGAGCGTAACTCCCATGTTGCTAATCGCTGGTCGACTTTCGAACTGCCGGCAGGCACGCGAGATTACATCCAAAAGAGATTTGTAGACATTTGGGTCTATTTCGTTAGCAATTCCCAAAGGGCGTTTATTATTCCAAAAATCAGCCTGCATTGTTGTAACCTCGGCCCGTATCTATTGTTATTGTCCAAGCCTCACAATTTAGCTAGTTGAATTGTGAGGTAAGTGTGTTGGGCTGCTGCTTATCATTCACGCCCCGAGGCGTAATCACATATCGTGGGCAAAAAAAAGCGCAGGAGAGTGACGACGTCGTGGGCAGTCACTCCCCATCTGCCAAATTAAGCAGTCGCGCGAGAAAGAGTTTTATCGATCTTGAAAATATTAACTGGCACGTGTTTGTGGTACGGCGTTTTGGTGAAGGGGTCGCAGTGTGCTCCACTCGTTAAGATGTTGAGTTGAGGCCCGATCGGATCGCTATTTTTGAACCTCATGCCGTACCCATGGGGTAATGACACCATCCCTAACCTCACGCTGTCATCGATCTCCACTGTGACTTCAATCTGTCCTGTTGCAGACTTACAAATCACGCGCTCTCCATCGGCGATAGTCAATGTTTGAGCGTCGCTCGGGTGCATACGCATCGCTCCATCTTTGTCGACCTTACGCCAGTTGGGATCGCGAAAAATTTGGTTGGCGTTGTAACTGCGCCGCTCGCCAGCCATCAAAATGAATGGATAGTCTGTAAACGGTTGCGCCTCGGTTCTCAAATCTTTCAAGTCGGCAAGCATCTCATCGATGTGCAGATGGATGAGGCCGTCTTTATTTTTGATCAGAGTCCAGACATCCTTAAATTCATGTTTGCTAATGATAGTGCCGGAATGCCGACTCAGGATGGCTCTAAAAAGTGACGCCGCTAACGTGAAGCGGTTGCCCTCAAATCCGGCGCGAACGACCGCTTCGCGATACTTTGACGTGTACGCCAAGGCCAAGGGGAAGAAAATTGCTCCGGCGGCCGCGTCTTCGGGAAGTGCTTTACCCAATGAGCGGTAGAGAATCGACGCGCCATATCTCACCCAGGATTTCTTGCGAGATAGAGTTGCGGCAAACGAGGCCAAGAAAATTTGATGACCTGTGGCTTTGGGCTCCAACTTGGCAATCTGCTCAAGGATCGGGAAACGATCAGGAATCAAGCCCATCTTCACTAGAAGACGGGTGTAGATCTCCGGCTCTGGCAGTGATTCGCCATGGGGCGAGAAAAGCGGCTTGCGCAGCTGGAAAAAGTTTTCAGGGAACTCAAGGTTGAAGCCGGAAGCTTCCCACTTCTCAAACTGCGACGCCGCTGGCAATACGTAATGCGCTAATCGAGCGGTCTCGGTTAGCGCTATGTCGACCACAACCAAAAGATCGAGTTTGTTGAATGCCCGTTCGTATGCTGCGGTGTCGGCCGAGGTCATCAGTGGATTCGAGCTGTCGACCCATACTGCACGGATACCGCCGTGCTCAATTTCATCCGGCAAGATATTAGGTGGATACAATCCCGAAATCGGAATCATTTTGTGATGAGCTGTAAGCTTTAGTTTTTTACCATCGACAGTTTTGCGTTCGTCAGTATTACCGATCAGGGGGATCATATAAGTATGCAGATTGTTGCCACCCTTTCTACCGAAATTGCCTGTAACCAGATACAGCAACTTCTCCAGATAGGCATTTAGGGTGCAGTGCAGAGTCTGCTGGAGACCCAGATCAATCCGCACGCAAGCAGTATTGGCGGTGGCAAAACCTCGAGCTACACGATAAACATCTTCAAGTGGTACGTCGGCGCGACGCACGTATTCTTCGATCGGGAGCGTCAGTAGCTCTTTTTTTAACTCTTCAAAGCCTGTGCAGTATTTGGACACAAAATCGCGATCGTGCAGTCCTTCACGGACAATGATGGCCAAGATCGCGGAGAGGAGGAAGGCATCGGTGCCTGGGCGAAGTTGAAGGTGAATATCAGCCTGTTTGGCAGTCTCCGATTTACGAGGGTCTACCACTACCATGGTGCGGTTTGGGTCTTTCTTGATTGCTTTCAATGTGTCACGGGCGTTGGGGATGCCATGAGACTGAAAGGGGTTGCAGCCTATGAATAGCACGTAATCTGCGTGTTCAACATCCTCGGTGGTGTGGCAGGTCTGCTCGCCAAACAAGCGTCCGTTAACCCAGAAGTCCTGAGTTTTTTCTTGAGCTAAGGCGGAGTACACAAATCGGCTCCCCATAGCGCCTAACAGCTGTTGTCCATAGAGCACACCCAGGTGGTTGCCCTGACCCCCACCGCCAACAAGGGCAAAGGCGTCTCCGCCTGAGTCTTTTTTGACCGAATTTAGCTGCGCGGCGATCTCTGAAAGTGCCTGATCCCAGCTCACTTTAACGAAGCTTCCATCTGGCTGGCGTTTAAGTGGATGCGTTAGACGATCGTCGTGGTTCTGATAATGCTCCAGCCGAGCAGCTTTCTGACAGATGTAGCCTTTGGACATTGGGTGATCATCGTCGCCCTTTATCTTGACGAATTTTCCATCCTCGATGTCCACGGTTAACCCGCAAACACGTGAACAGAGAATGCAAGCGGTTTTCTCAGTGTGCATCCGAGATGACTCCTCAGGGCGATGATTTTTATTTATGGAACGATCGTTCGGCAAAAGACAATAATCCGGCGTTCCGGGTCATGTCAATCATCAAGCGCGGGTGAAAAAAATTTGATCGAACCCCTTTGACAGCATGAAATTTCAGGGATAGCCTAACGATCGTTCATCAAACGATCGTTTGAATACGAATTGTCTGAGGTACACGATTTTGATGCCCTTCAAGCACCTTGACTCATTGATTACCATTCCGAGAGGTCGCCTCATGCAGTATGGCGAGCACCATTTCCAACCTGATTTACAAAATGAAATGCGTTGCGATTTATGTGGTGAACACGTGGCCTTCAGTCTTCACGTGCGTACCAAAGCGCCGCACCTAAACAAGCGTCTGCAGCACAGATTGAGGCGTTATCAGCAGCAATCAGAAGCTCGAGTGTCCATGTATTCGGTGTAAGAGGCACGAGCACAGAAGCTACGAGGGCACAGCAAGCAGTATTGGAAGAAGGGCACTGACTCAGAGTTGTTCAAATGGGCATTTATGAATACCCCTGGGCAGTCCGTTTCCGACTACGCATTTACGTGTAGCGCATAAAAATAACGAGGAGATATCAGCATGACGTTCGTAGTGTTGGAGGAGTGCATCCAGTGCAAGCACACCGACTGTGTCTCAGTTTGCCCAGTTGACTGTTTCTACGAAGGGCCAAATTTCCTGGTGATTAATCCTGACGAGTGCATTGATTGCGCTCTGTGTGAACCTGAATGTCCAGTCGATGCTATCCGCGCCGACGACGACGTACCGGAAGATCAAAAGGAATTTATACGGTTAAACGCAGAGCTGTCTGTTCACCCTAGCTGGACTCAGATCACCGTACAGAAGGCTGCCCTTGCCCAGCACGAACGATGGACAGGTGCTAAGGGAAAGCTGGCTGAACTAGATCGCAACGGAGCCTGACATGAGTTCAGCAGCGTTGTTGCAGGACGGGTTTCACCGTCCGATTACCTATTTGCGATTGTCTGTAACGGATCGCTGCAACTTTCGCTGCGTTTATTGCATGCCTGAGAAAATGCGCTTTCTTCCTCGTAACCAGGTGCTGAGCAAAGAGGAGCTGTTCCAAGTCAGTTCCGCGTTCGTTGGTCTCGGAGTAAACAAAATAAGGCTCACGGGAGGAGAACCGCTTGTTCATGCGAACCTACCTTGGATAGTCGAAAACCTCGCCGGATTGCCCGGCCTGGATCAGCTGGCGTTGACTACCAATGGTGAGCGTCTCAATCTTTATGCAAAGCCACTGAAAGCGGCCGGATTGGATCGCATTAATGTGAGCCTCGACAGCTTAAGGCCGAAGCGTTTCGCTGAGCTGACCCGTACCGGCAAGTTAAAGCGGGTGCTAGAAGGGATTAGTGCTGCTCAAAAATCTGGCTTCGAGCGTGTAAAGCTCAATGCAGTCATTCTTCGTGGTCGTAATGACGACGAGATCGTTGAGCTCGTAAGGTTTGCCAGGCGTGAGTCTCTCGACATCACTTTCATCGAAGAAATGCCTCTTGGTCATATCAATGAGCACGATCGAAAGCTCAGTTTCGTCTCTAGTGAGGAGATCAGAGCGACGATCTCGCATGAGTATCCGCTGATGCCGACAGATGAGAACACTGGTGGGCCTGCGCGCTACCATCGTATGGGTGACAGCCCCATCTCTGTTGGTTTTATCTCTCCGCACAGTAATAACTTTTGCGGCAGCTGCAATCGCATCCGCGTGACAGCGGAGGGGCGGTTGTTGTTGTGTTTGGGCAATGAGCACTCCATCGATTTACGCCAAGTAATACGTGAAAACCCTAATGATTCAGATGCCCTTAAAAGCAAGATCCGGCAGGCAATGTCGCTTAAGCCCGAACGCCATTACTTCGACCTCAATGAACCCCCTCAGATTGTTCGTTTCATGAACATGACGGGTGGGTAAGGATATAGGAGCCAGCTATGTCATCTGTTGCACCGGAAACAGTACTCAGTGTTCACCACTGGAATGACACGTTGTTCAGTTTTACGACTACCCGCGATCCCTCCTTGAGGTTTAAGACGGGCCAATTTGTGATGATCGGTCTGGAGGTTGAAGGCAAGCCATTGATGCGGGCTTACAGCGTGGTCAGTGCACATTATGAAGACCACTTGGAGTTCTACAGTATCAAGGTTGCAGATGGCCCACTGTACGAGCCCCATGAAAGACAGGACACCGTTTCCCCCTTACGATAAGGGATAGGCAAACGGTTATGTTTATGACTAACAGCAACGATAAGAGTGGGGAGCTTTTGGGTCAGGAGCGGCGGCGCCGCTGGAGCCCGGAGCAAAAGCTGGCCATGGTTCGCGAGAGCCTTGAGCCAGGACAAAGTGTGTCGGTGGTCGCTCGGCGCAACGGCATCAATGCCAACCAGTTGTTCCTGTGGCGCAAGCTCTATCAGGACGGCAGCCTGTCGGCGGTCAGCGCGGGTGAAGCCGTGGTGCCGGCCTCTGAGCTGAGCGATGCACTCAAGCAGATCCGTGAACTGCAACGGATGCTGGGCAAGAAGACGATGGAAGCAGAAATCCTCAAAGAGGCCGTGGAGATCGCCCGGTCGCGAAAATGGATTGCGCACTCACCCTTGTTGCCGGGGGACGACCAGTGAAGCTGGTCAGCGAATGTCTCGGTGTGGCGCGCTCGCAATTAACGGTTCGAATCAAGCAATCGGTATCGCCCAAAGTACGGCGAAGCAGGCCTGTGAACGACGCGGAGTTGGTGGCCGAAATCCAGCAACAGGTCAGCGAATTGCCCAGCTATGGCTACCGTCGTGTCTGGGGATTGCTGCGTCGCGCCCGTGAAACCCAGTTGCTGCCCGCGATCAACGTGAAGCGGGTTTACCGGGTCATGCGTGATCACAACTTGCTGCTTGAGCGCCGAATCAAACAGCCCGGCGTGCCGCGTCGGCACGAAGGCCGAATTGCGGTGGAAACCAGCGATACACGTTGGTGCTCGGACGGCTTTGAGTTCCGTTGCGAGGACGGCGCCAAACTGAGCGTGACCTTCGCCCTGGACTGCTGTGATCGCGAAGCCATCGGCTGGGTCGCGAGCCCGACCGGGTACAGCGGCGATGATATCCGCGACTTGATGCTGGAAAGTGTGGAGAAGCGTTTCGGTGATCAACTGCCCGCCATGCCGGTGCAGTGGCTAAGCGACAACGGCTCGGCGTACACCGCCGAACAGACGCGCCTATTTGCTCGGCAGATCGGTTTGCAGCCGGTGACCACCCCAGTGCGCAGCCCGCAGAGCAACGGCATGGCCGAGAGCTTCGTGAAGACGATCAAGCGGGATTATGTGGCGCACATGCCCAAGCCGGATCGAGAAACGGCGCTGCGTAACCTGGCAATTGCCTTTGAGCATTACAACGAGCAGCATCCGCACAGCGCTTTGAACTATCGCTCACCGAGAGAGTTCAGGCGCTTGGCAGCGGCATCCATTTAATGGGGAGTTGGTGTCCGGTTTTGTAGGGGCAAGTCCACCCACTCACGTCACGCCTTCAGCACTTGCAGGTTGGAGATCAACTGCTAATCGGGCGCAAGCCCACTGGCTCGCTAATCATGGACAACCTCAAACCGGGGAAAAACCTATATTTGTTGTCGACTGGGACTGGTCTGGCACCCTTCATGAGTGTTGTCAGAGATCCGGAATTTTACGAAGCCTTCGACAGGATCATTCTGACCCACGGTGTTCGTTGGAAAAGTGAATTGGGTTACTTCGAGCACATCACGGATGACCTGCCGGATAACGAGTTCTTTGGTGAGATGGTGAAGGAGAAGCTCACCTACTATCCAACCGTCACTCGTGAACCATTTGAAAATCAGGGACGGCTGACCGACCTTATCGAGTCCGGAGCGCTTTTTGAGGTGATCGGTCTACCGCCTTTTGACCCCGCCACTGATCGAGTAATGATTTGTGGAAGCCCAACAATGCTCAAAGATTTGGTGGAAATACTTGAGAGGAGGGGCTTCGTCGAAGGTACTAGCCATGCCCCCGGCGATTACGTTATCGAACGTGCCTTTGTCGAGAAATAGTTGACCAGTTCAGGGGCGCTCCTTTGCACGCCGGGGCGGCCTTGCTCGTGAGAAATTTAACTGCTTGTTCTCAGCAGGCTTCGAATTTTAATCCTCAGTTTCTTCCAAAGCTGCGAAAGTCTGCTTGGCAAACTTGCCACAAGCTTTGAGCACATCGTCTCGACTCTTTTCGCTGGCCATTGCACGAGCCATCGTAACGGCGCCAACACTGAGGGCCAAAAGTGCCCACGTGGTGCTGCCATCACCAATCACTTGCTTGAGATCGCCTTGAATGCGCTTGATTGCATCCTCGTATGATTTTTTGACGTCTTCGCTTGACCGAGCGATTTCAGCACTCAGCGTTGGAAGCACGCATCCATCCTCTGGCGTCTCAACATGCTGAACACTCATATAAGCCAGCGTCTGCTTAAGCAAGTCACGCTTCGAACCGTTACGGGCGCCTGCGTAACGCTCTCGGGTGGTCTCAAGTTCGGTCTCAATGATCTCTCCTAACAAATCATTTTTGGTATCAAAATGATGATAAAAGGTTGAGCCTTTGAGCCCAGCAGCCCCCATCAAACCGTCGACGCCTGTCGTCCCAAAACCCTGTTTTTTTGCTAATGCTCCAGCGGCTTCCACAATACGACGGCGGGTTTCTTCTTTGTGTTCAGTGGAGTATCGCATGGGAATTCTCAGTTAGCGGTCTGCTTGCAATATAGCAAAACGAGCGTTCGATGAAACTAAAACCGAATTGCCAACGGAAAATTTTCGCTTATTTCTTCACCAATCGCCCCGTCTCACGGATAAAATTTCTGGTGCATGACGGCTTGGGCATTTGGTTGGCTGCGCGACGAGATCATCGAAGAGATTGCCAACGCCATCTGGAACTCGGGTGTTGAAACCTGCAGATGCTTCTTTCGAAGTCTATAGGGAGACGTCACTCGGGGGCCATCATTACCGCGAGAGTCATTTTGATGAACTCCTCGTTCAAGCTGATGGTGTCCAGCCCTCCTCGAACGTTGCCTGCAACCTCCGCTGATCCGCGCTGCTCGACGCCAGAGCGTCAGCTCCATGATTGCGGCTACAAGGGCGAGTTGGTTTTGATTGATCTTGAAGAGTAGGGAAGGGAGCAGGTCTGAATTTTGCGTCGCGACTCCTCCGTGGAAGAGGAGAGCGTAGCAGCAGTGAAATTTTCAGGAATGGATGATTTTCAAGCAAGTAGATCCGCCTGGGTAAGGCAGACCCAGAATTTTTTACGATGCTTCCACTCGACCCATGTCCGCTTGTACTGCTCATCGGAAACTGACTACGGTCGCTTGCAATGGTGGCCTATAGCCGCTATTTGTGAGGAGGTGCTTGGGAAGGATGTGAACATGATTTCGAGATTTGTTGTTGTCCCTGCTATCCCAACGGAAACGGGATCAATGCGTAACGGATCGCGCTTTTACTGCAAGACTGCGCCCATAGGTTTCAACATCTATGACAATGAAGAGAAGCTACGTCTGACGACTACTTATCAGGCCCGAGAGGAAGCTGAAGCTGAGTGCCTGCGGGTTAACATGGAGCGGCTTCAAAGCGTCCTTTCGGAACGAGAATCCGTGACTGCGCTATAGGCATTCAATCCCGCATAGTGATCAGGAGCCTCGTTTCCGAAACAAGTGGATCAGGAACTCGCGGAAGCACGACTTACACCAATCTCACGTGGATGCTCGGTATTAAGGAGCGAACAGACAGCGTCTGCCTCCACCCTGACTTTGAACACGCCATGCCTGCTAGCTGAACCTCCCTCTACAAGGTCGACAACCCTGTATCGCTTGCTTCCATCGTCTAGTGTGGTGGTCTCAATCACTCTATATCTTGCGTGCATGGTTGCTTTCCGCGCATGAGATTGGTGACCTACAAGTACCGGTACAAAGAGACGCTTTCAAGAATGGGGTCGGCTTAAGCTGAGACAATTTGTGACGGTACCCACCACGTCGAATGAAGCACGTGTTGGCAGCAGGTGCCGTATCGAGCAATTTCCTACAGTCGATGCTTCGGGCCGGCAGGGCCCGCCTAAGCTTCGGGTTTTCTGAAGGAGGTGCAGATGTTGTCATCGATCAAAGAGTACCGACCAAGCCCACCAACGCTTGGAAACATTTGGTCAACCTTAGGACTGCCCTCGCGCGGCAAATCCCTTGATGACCTCATACACCGAGGCCCTCTTTACGAGTGTTTCAATCTGATAGTGAACAATCTGCAGGTCGAGCGAAAGGTCATTTCTCAGGCCATAGGCGTATCCCCCGCATCACTAGCATGTAGGGCAAAAAACGGGACGCTTCAGCACCTTGAAAGCTACCGCTTGATCGCATTGATTGCTGTCTTTGAGCAAGTCTTGTCCCTGTTCGAGGACGACCTCGTCGCTGCAACAGAATGGATGAGCTCGCCGGCTCGAGGGCTCGGTTCAAAGCGCCCAATCGAGATGCTGAGGACGAGGGTGGAGACGAACGCTGTGCTCGATCTTATTGGCCGACTGGAGAGCGGCATTCTTGTTTGAGATCCGATAGCCGACTTGTAGGGCTGCGGAGCTATAGCTACTACGGTTATCGCTCCTTCGGGCTTAAGCCCGGCTCGACCCCGATTTTTCAAGTGCCTTGGGCGAGTCACTCTACATTTGGCCCGTCACGACGCATTGCCGCTACTTCATTTCTCCTGGGCGTTACCAAGCCGTCCGCTATCCCAGGCTTCTGTGAGTTCGTCTATTCGATCCGCAATCTGAGGCGTTTTTGATAGGACGAAGCAGCGCGTGTTGCCGACAATCTCTTCTTTCAGGTACACCGCGTCGCCAACATCTAGCTCCAGCTCCTGCAGCGCCTCATCGGGAATTCGAATTGCACCGTCACCATCCCATTCTTCGATGATGATTTTCATAGGTGGCTTTCTCACGTGGTCTCCATTGCGCCTGATTCGGTACTCCGTTCAAAGCCCGTAGGTTCTCGACGACATTTTTTACAGATCCGGATAATCATCAAGCTTAAGGCTAGGGGCGCCTCCGTCCTCCGGCTCGCGCTTAGGCGTATGTATCACTCCTGGCTTCGGCGTCTGCACGCATCTGCTCGAGCTCTTTGTGAAATGCCTTGTCCTGAACCGTGGGTTTGCTGGTGTACGGTTTTCGGTCAGGTACAGGCTTTGCTGCATAAGTCGTTACCGCGTCTGGGTTGTGCTGCAGCTTTTCTTGAACTTGCGATTCCAGCATTGCACGGAGCGCGTCTTTGTCGGGGCGGTTCAGCAATTTGTTACTCCTATTCGGAAGCCAAGCTCTAGCTATTCGATTGGTACATTGAGCATTTGGTGAGGGCAGGGCCGTTTAAATTTGTGGTTGCATCGCAGATTGGCAGTTATCCGGATTGCAGGTTAAAGATTTTGGTAAGCCTACCAAGGCTCGGCGGCAACCGCCTGTGATGAAAATGATGCCATGGCTACAGTCTCGGAAGCAGCTTTAGAGATGGCTGAAATGGCCAGACCCTTACCTGGCCTTTTTTCATTGAGGCTCAGAGTCCAGCGAGCAATCGTTCGAACTGTTCACACTCCCATGAACTCAGTAGTTCGACAGGATCGGCTCCGTCGCACTGCCAGAGTTCGAGTGTACCGACCCGGCCGTCAGCCGACCTGCAGTACTCGCAGTAGTCCAGGGTGTCACAGTCATTGAAGAGGGTGAGTGCCCAGTCATCAATTTCCACGGGCATGAGGCCGTGGTAGATCTCATTCCATGACTGGATGGTACTTCGCATCATAATGCGTTTGCCGAGTGCGACTTCCGCGAGCACCTGGCAAACCTCGTGGGCGGTGAGGGGGGGGGGTTGTGTTCAAATCATTTTGCTTACAAGTCATCGTTTGCCCGTAGCTAAGCTGCGGTATGAAGTGGCGTGAATGGAGAGGTCGCTCGTTCGGGCCAACGAGGCCCGGCTAGCCTCACAAACTCGAAAACTACTCACTCAGGAGTCATGAGCACCGCTAACGTGATGTTGATGAATTCTTCATTCCTGCTGATTGTGTCCAAAGCACCGCGTACGTTGCCGGCGACCTCCGCTGATCCGCGCTGCTCGACCCAATTGGCTAGTTCCATGATGGATGCTTCAAGAGCAAGCTGGTTTTGATTGATCTTGAAAAGCAACGATGGAAGCAGGTCTGAATTTGGCATCGATTTTCCTCCATGAAAAAGCCAAGCGTAGCAGGATAAAAATTGGAGCATCAGCTACGTCAGTTCGATGCCAAGGGGAGGCGAAACAATTGGTCGTGAATTTGCTTTCGCGCCTTTCTTGACTACTGGGCTTCCTAGGCAAGACTGAGTTCAAATTCCCCAGTCGAAGGAACGTCATGATCTCTGCTCTTGAGCTCCGACATATCATTGAGAGCGGTTTATTACCACGCTCCTGCACCTGCACGGTGAACCCAAAAGGGGCGCTTTTGATCAAGATGATTGAACCTTCCTCAGGCCATGTCGAACTGTTTGTCCCCGGCGTGTTGGTATCGGCTCTCACGTCCAGTCGGGCGATTTCAAATTTGATCGCCGAACTCAGAATTGAAATGGCGGCGCGCAAAAAAGTCTGCGTGAGCGCGGCGGTGAATGGTGGACTCGCAGCATCAGAGTCACCAAGTCACGTCGACTCAAGTCTTACGGATGGGGTGATCAGGCTGCAGTAGGGTCGCAACCGCGATGACCAGGTCGTCCAGTGACCAGGGCTTGTGCAGATAGATGGTTGATGCAGGTACTGTCGCGGGGTCAATCAGATACCCGGACGTCAGAATTGCAGCGATGTACGGCCATCTACCTCTGACCATTTCAATGAATTCGATACCTTGAATCTGCCCCGGCACGCCATGGTCTGCGATCACCAGCCGACACTGATCATGCGCTTCCAGCAGATAGGTTAACGCGTCATCAGCTGTTTCGAACGCTACCGCTTTAGCGCCTATCTCCGCCACGATATCCACCATCAGCGAACGCAACGTCGGGTCGTCTTCGATGACGATAATCTCTCCTTGAACTGGTAATAACCCTTCCCAATTGACATTCACTTATCGATTCCTTAGCCGGGCAGAACGTGCCGGCATCTCTATGGTAAGGATCTGAGTCTATGCCCAATTTCGAGAGGGGTGACCCTGAAAACAATTCGTTTGATGTCTCACATCAATGGATTCGGTGTGTACTGGTAAGGCAAGGAATTATCACGTGGCCGTCTGCATTGAGCCCAGGCAGTCCAACACGCAAAGATCAGGCGATGTACCTGAAGTCACCTGGGCGGTTGAAAGCTCCAAGGGCTACAGAGGTAAGTGTTCTGTCACGGCGATAGCGCGCATTCGACCGTGCGCGCTATCGATAGGTATCAGCCAGTCATACTTCATCTAGGAACCAGCTTGGGATGGGTCGACTTCGCTATCTTGCGTTGAGCCAGCGGTTGAACGGTCAAAATCCTCTTCGCCGGCTGATTTTTCAGCAGTAAACCAGTGTTCCAAGTCTTGTCCTTGCGGCTTCCCATCTTTTTCCCACAGCCGATATGCAGCTTCTCGAATTTTTTGCTCATCCATCTTCGAATTCCTCCCATTTTTTCACTGAGTCATTTTCGGGCGAAGGAGAACCAATGTCGTCCCCCGATCCGTCTAGCAGGATAAGGGTAGTCGTCATAACAAGCTCCGCAATCGCGTTTGATCGGATAGCTTTTTCGACCGCCTTCGGGCCAATGCCGGCGCTGGCTGAGGAGCAAGGGCAATGAGCTAAGGGTGCTGACGCCCCCAGTGCTTAGGCAGGATTCGTGGATACGACCGATTTGTACCGAAAGCGTCATCGCTCCGAACTTTCTTTCGATCTTCCCAGTCGACCAAGCACAGGCTCATCAGCACACCTGTTAGTGCCTGTGAGCACCCCGTCGCAAGCGGCCCACGACGAATCAGGTACAACGATAAAATTGGTGGTCGCGATGAATTGTCTTATTTGTGTCGGTGTTGCAGAGCGCATTCAGTGTCATGGCCCATGGGAAGAGAGGGATTGCCCGGATTGTGGGCGCTACCGAATTTCTGATGAGCTCCTCTTGGCCTTGATGGATCAGGGCCAGATTTTCGATGTCAGCAAAACGAGAGGTTGGCTTGATAGCAGGCGAATTGAAGTCGCAATTCCTTCCATTGAGCTTCATCAAGCCCTATTAGTGTCGTGAGTGGATCGCGTCAATCTCAAGACAAGCCTACGGGGGATGCGTTGTCACTCGAGAGGAGTCGAAAGTGAGTGCCTGCGATTGACCTGGAGCGGTTACAAGGCGTCCTGTCAGAGCGAGTATCCATACCGATATTCAGACGTTCACCAATGTCACACGATTACTCTGGGTTAGGCCTCTGGCGACTCGCAGATCAGCATTGGTTAAGCGGTGCCGTAACGTACGCTCCTCTCCCGTGGATGCTCGGCGTTCAATAGTGAGCAAACAGCCTCTGCATCAGCCCTGACTTCGAATACGCCGTGCTTGCTAGCTGAGCCTCCTTCCACGAGATCTACAACCCTGTATTGCTTACTGCCATCGTCCAGTCTGGTGGTCTTGATGACCTTGAATCGTGGCTGCATGGACTCGTTCCCTGCTAAAGAATGGTGCTCTACAAGTACCGGCATGACTCCATGATTTCAACCGCTGTGCAGGACTGAGCTGAGACAATTTATGACAGCGCATCGCACTTTGTCCTTGAGAAGGACGGCGCATCGATGAGTTAAGGGCTTCGCAATTCTTCGTTGCAAGGAAGGTCAAACCCAGGTTGTTTAGATGGCGCTCTTGCTGCTTACGTTTTCATTAGCGCTGCCAGCTTTTTTGAGACCCGATACACCCCTCAGGCGACCTGCAGCGCTCTAGCAATTTACTGCTTGAACATTCCTGCAATGATCCTCGCGTCTAGAAGGGCATGATGAGGAAGGGGAGAGCCATCGTTGCAAGCTTCCAAAGTCACTGCATTGGTGAGAACGTTCAGCACGTTATGCGGCCACTTACCTTCAGAATATGCGAGTTCACAGAACAGCATCCAATCGAACTCTGGAGCGTCGGTGACTAGCTCCACTGTCTCATGGAACGACTCCAGGTATTGGAGTAAGGCTGCTCGGGCGTCGATGATGGGCATAGCATAGGCACCACCCCACATCTGAGGCAGCACTATTTCGATAACGAAATCGCTGCAGTCTTCTGGCCGCCAGGTGTCTAGAAGCTCAACGTAGAACTCGCGACCATCCTCTGCGACCAAGGCGAGCGAGATGAGCTTTGCTTGGGCCGACAGATGCGTGAATTCACAGTCTAGAAAAAGCTTCATTTGTGTGTCCCGAGGGTCGGATTCAAATCAATCTCGATCTGAGTCATGACACACCCATAGCGGAGATGCGTCGGTGAGGTGAATTATGGATATGGCTGGCTGCGATCCTCTTTGCTATCGCTCCTTCGGGCAAGGCCCGGCTCGACGTAACGCTTTGAGATAGTCCGTGCATAATCCCATTAAGTTTAGATTCCGGCTAGCCAAGCCTTGACGTTTAGGTACTCCGGCCTAGAAGCTCGGCCTAGGCAATTGGAGGCGGCAGGGATCTATGGACTGGAAGCTAGAAAGATGCGTGCGGTATCTCTATGTGCTTGAGCTTGCCAACGGTAAATTCTACGTTGGTCAGGCTAAAGATCCCGACAGACGCATCCGCAAGCATTTCAACGGGAGCGGCTCAGAGTGGACACGCTTGCATCCGCCTGTGAAAGAGCTTATGCGCAAGTGCCTTGAAGATGTGGACTACCGAGGCGGTGAGCTTGAAGAAAATGAAATCGTGCTGCTACTGATGCGTGAGCATGGCTATGAGAATGTGCGTGGGGGATTCTTTTGCAACACGAGCGTCGAGCATGTTGAAAAGGGGCTCATCAGCCATGGCTACGGTTCGATACTATCGACCGCTTCATCCTCGGGCGACCTAATCAGCGCCGGTATCCAGGTATACAGCGTAACCAATACCATCACGACAAGCTTGCCACCCAGTCGAGCTACTCCTGCAAGCGCCGCCCTAACATCGCGTTTAGCCAAGCGGGACGCCGAGTATTTCCTGTTTGTTCTGAAGCTGGAAGGCGACTGCTACTACGTTGGTTACAGCACAAAGCCGGATGTGCGTATTAACCGCTATTTCGCCGGCAAGGGATCGGATTGGACAGCACTTCACAAACCCGTTGAAGTGTTGACTACGCGCTCCCTAGGCGCTCTGTGCGAGTCCGACGCTGCTGCCAAGACTGCCGATGCCACGGTTTCCATGATGCGACTGTTCGGTTGGCGTAATGTACGCGGCGCTGCCTGGAAGTCGGTTGACCCTGACACTACCCTCAAGCAACTCCGCGCCTCTGGCTTTTACGAAATCGCCAAATAAACCGGTTATTCCTCTGCGCCTCCAATGACTGACCTTGTTAAGCGTCGCCCAAAACAAGGCTGGCGGAGCGATGCAGAGACCGGTTCTGCCCAGAGGATTTTGAGGGGGGGGTGAGGTGCATCTTTCTGGCGGCCCATTATTATTAGCCAGTACTCACTCAGTTTTTAGGAGGTTCACGAATATGCGTTTTGATCCCAACCTTGATAAAAGCGTATACGAGGTATCGGTCGGTTATATGGTAACGCTCAGCTATATCGGCTACGTTCTGATGTCGATTACTGGCGGTATGTATGAACGGGTAACCCCTTTAGTGGCTTCATCTATTGCTAGCGTCGCGTTCGTCGTAGCTTTTTTGCTGGGTAAGAAGTACCGGCAGCGAGTCGACGAATTTCTTGATCGAGCATCTTTTACATTACTCATCAAAATCTGCGCCAAGGCTTGGCCGTTTTGGTTGTCGATGACGTTCCTTAGCGCTGTGGCGGTAGGGCTCGTTTCTGCGGCGCAGTTTGATCTGTGGAATCAGCTCATGTCCTTCGGTGGGGTAGTCGGACTGCTCGTACGCTTCCTTGCTGCCAACCTGCTTCCTTCATGACCCAGGCTCAGTTTGCATGGGGATGTTCTAGACTCAGCTGGGCTCTCACCACCCGTAACGCCTCCCTTCATTGGCTCATGTCGGTAGCGCAGATTCGCGAGTCGCTTCACGTGAGAAGCGTTAGTCGACAAGTGCCTCACGCCAATGCTGCTCAAGAGCTGTGATGGTCTGCGTGGTGACCCACGGCTGATCAAGGAACTCCGTCGGGCTGGAGTCAGCGGTGGCCACAACGTTGCCAAAGGCGTTGTCGTAGAACACATTGGTCGAGATCCAGTTCGTCACTGAGGTGATGATTTTCAATGCCTCATCAACATCCTCGTAAGTCACCTCGGGGATTGCGTCAGCGTGCTCGTTTATGTGATGTATATGGGGCCTCGCCGCGTATTCACTGGTACCGCTGTTGGCGGTAGCATTAGCCAGCGTTTCTCTCTGAACCGCAAGGAGGAGGTGGCAATGGATGAGGTTCGCGAACTTGAGCGCTCGCGCATCAAGGCGTTTTATCGACTGCTGGTCGAAAGGCTGGGTGCGCAGACTTGGGAGAAGCGGAAGGCCCGCTATGAGGCGCGTATTCGGGAGAAAGAAGCCACGCTGGATATTGCCTTGCCGATCGAACCACAGCTTTTCGTGCCAGCGGACGACGACATCGACTGGTACATACTCGCTTGCGAGCTGGCGTTCGATGTCCAGCAGAGCGACTCCGCCTACAGCAGCAAGCGCATCTATCCCTTCGCCATGGCAATAGGCGCCGTTGCTGAACAGCTTGGCGCCGTCCCCAACGTTGGGTCTGTGTTGGACAAGATGTTGGCGAACAACAACAAGCCCGACACCCAACTTTTCGAGCTGCTGACCGCAGCGTTCTACCTGAAGAATGGCTACAAGGTGGAGTTCCTGCCGGAGCTAAGCCTGACCTGGCCAGACGGGAAGACTAAGAAGACACCAGACATGCTTGTTCATTTCGATAATGACAGCATGTATGTCGAGTGCAAAAGGGCCGCTCAGCAGACCCGATATTCCCTGGAAGAGCAGGACGCCTGGGGCCTAATTTGGGCTTCGCTCAGCCGATACCTGTTAGACAGAGCTCCGTGGTGCATCGTCGATCTCACGTTCCACAGTCAGGTCAAGCTGACCAGTGTCCAGGAGGTGATCCAGGTAGTAGAGCTGGCACTTGAGAGGGGCGGGGCTCGGGTAAGACAGGGCTGCATCAGCGCTGCCTTACGCTGGGTCGATCGAGCCCCGCTTGAGCGTCACTACCGCCGCTTCCTGGTCAGGCCAAACTGCCCTCAACAAGAGCAGCTGGTGTTCGGTGACGTAGACACCAATGAAAAGCGCAGCATCGCCACCATCGCTAAAAGCATTGAGCGCGTGGGGTCGCCTGACAGTATTCTCAACATTTTCTTAGATGACATAGCCAACTGCGTTGCAGCGCAATGGCGTTGTGATCACGAGATATCTCTTGGGCTTCGTTCTAGGCATTTCAAAGGCTTGATCCACGACGCTGCCACGCAAATTCCGCCCGATAAGCCTGGCGTGGTTCATGTGATGTATGAGACTCGTGACGGCATCGATATTGAGGAGCTCCGTCGCGTCAAGAATATGGACAACATCGCAGGCTATGATGCGTCCGGCACCACGGTGCTGGGCATCCTACTGCACGGCGTGAATTATTACCCACAGGCGCAGGGTTATCAGTGGGCTGAAACCACGCAGGACTTTTCTCGCGCCCCCGACTTCATGGATCTATACCCGAGGCAGACCCTGATGCTGTCCTCTGGCACGACAAAGGAGGTCGAGGGGGACACTCACTGGGCCCAAGACAGAGCTTCAAAAGAGCCCCGATAACGATCTTCCGACGCTAGCCCACCTCGCTGATCAGCGCAGATTCTGCCTTAGGAGGAGTCGTCAGGTCGCTTGACGCCGCCCGGCCCGGAGCACTCATCCGCTGCTACCAGTCTCTGGCTTGAGCCAGCTTTTCGGTGATCTCTGGGACTAGGAATGCGATGAGATGGTTGAGGCTAGGATCCTGGCGGAAATCTTCGTCATAGTTCCGCATGCCCTCCTTGATCATTTCCGTGCGCCGAAGCCACGTACCTTTGCTGTCTTGAGCCTTGAGAGAGTCTTCATGGCCGCACAGTCTCAGCGTCCACCCAAAGGCGTAGAGGAAATCCTTGTAGTGATCGAAAGCCGTGTTGGCGACGTTCAGCAGTCGAGGCAGGTTGTAGCCCACCGGGCGCCCAAAGCGGGCACTCAGCATGATCGAGATGGCACCATGAAATTTGCCCGTGCGATGATCCACCGGCAACTGCAGGCGCGGCATGGCTATCCGCATCTTCTCCCGCAAGGTTACCCAGGCCGCATCCGTTTCCCTGCAGTCGTTGGCAGCGTGCTGGTTCCAAAAATCATAAAAGGCCTGACGAACCAGGGATTTATCCAGCGAGCGTTCGAGTTCAGCTCGCTGCGCATCGTAATCGTAGAAAAACACCTTCTGTTCTCTAGGGTCGATCGTCAGCTCATCAAGGAACACTTGCGCCATCGTCCAGCGATTGAAGATTGTATTGCCTCGCAACTCCGGAGTGGGGTACCAGCAATCCAGAGCCATGCGCTTGGCCTGTATGGAGCGCTCAAGTGTTGCCTCGTTCACCAGGAAGACGTTGTGATTGTTGAGGTAGAAAATGTCCTCTTCGGCAGTACGCGTCGTGGTTGGATCGAAGCTGTGGAAGACCCAGACCATTCCGCCGTTGTTGCGCCGGTAAAACTCGCGTCGGCCTACAATTTCGCTTAGAAACGTGGTCGACAGCTGAACCTCGAACGCCAGACGCTGACCTGCATGTTCGACCTGGACATCCGGCTTTCGCCACTGTGCTCGCTCAGCCAAACGCAGCCCTTTCCAAACGGCCTCCACCAGCGGCTCAGTGCATTTTTCGTCGGCCATCAGGCTGTCGCGGATAATGGCCTTGAGTCTCAAGTGCGCCGCGCTTTCCTTCGCCGCGTTGTATTTGATGCATTTGATCTGATCGGCGCTCAGCTCGCCCCGTGTCGAGATCGAACATTTCTTCTCCGCTTCTTCATTCAGGTGATGGCGGAAATGAAAGTACCGATCTTTCGTACGCACCAAGATCACAGGTGCAGAACACAGCTGGCAGACCAGCCAAGGTGCATCTGGATCTCGGGCATATCGGGCCATCAATTCGGCTCGGTCTTTCATGACCAGGCTCAACTCCCGGCGCAGGAACACCTGGGGGTCGATATTCAGACCTGTTTCCATGTCGAGGATTTCGGTCAGAAGCATCGTGTCGGTAGGCTGTGCCATTTCGTGGGTGTACATGCTGCGTCCTTACAGGGGGTATGTACCCTCAGCATCCTGATTGCGGCTGGGCCTCGCCACCGAACATCTTACACTTGCTATCACCCAGTCGAGTCGACGGCGCACGGGGGCGTGGTCGTGGAGGTCTCGTCAAAAAGGTACGGGGTCAGCTTCTCTGAGCGCGGCCTCAATCCTGCGCCTGACATCCAGGGCAAACTCACTTACGGTGCTGATGGCCTGATCCACCTCTGCTGGTGACAGCTCGATAGGCTTGTCATCGACCGTCTTGCCATTGCGATGGACGATGTCATGTCGCTTGCTGCAAATGCGGCCAACTCCCGCCAGGTCTAGGTCTTTCATGTGATCGCCAAACATCACGCCCAAGACCTCCTTGATGGTGGCGACGTTGTGAAATGTTTGCTCGGCCAAGATTCTGAGGACGATGGTTTCCACCACCTTCGGGTTTTCAGCGATCTCCTTCAGAGACACGGAGACAACGTTCACCTTTTTGTAGCCTGCAGCAAGCGATCTCAGCAGGTTTTCGTCGCTTACGACAAGCTTGCGCACCACCGAGCTGATCAGCGCTTCCATGAGAGTGACGGTATGCGCATAGACGAGCTTGAAGACAGTATTGGCGTTGGGAGTTTGGGTTGCAGCAGCCAACAGGCTAGCCGTGGCCGCTAGCTCAGTTTCGAATTCTTTGAAGAATTCCTGGTGAGAGTGACGATTCAGCCATTGGATCTCGGCTCTAGCGTCGAGCATGTCTGAATATTCGGCTGCCAGCTTTTCCCATAGCTCTGGCTCTTCGTCCGGGTCGATCTCAAATCCGTATATCTGGCGACCCCATTCGATACAGGCTTCCTGTTGAACCTCGAAAAAATAGTCTTGGGTCGAGCTCACGGCGTGTCCTCTGACGTGTAAGGGGAGTGGTGATCGCGGCCACGCAATCATCGGTCATGAGTGGCGAACGAGGTGTTGGTTTGCCGAAGGCGATCAGCGATCATCATCGGCCTCCGCGCAATTGTACTTTGCCGCCATTATGCAGAAGGACGACAGAACCGCCATGACAGCCGAGCAATACGTGTGCTTCAAATGCGCCACGGATCCTTTCCTGGCTCGGCAGATTCAACGCAACGGCATATCCGTTACATGCTGTCTCTGTGAAACCAAACGCAGGTCGATCTCGCTACCGAATCTAGTGAGCCGCGTAGAAAAGATTCTTGAGGCCTATGTCTGCCCAGGGGAGCACCATTTCACGTGGAACGATGGTCACGGCTCGTTCCAGCGTCAGTACGGGGAGCTGATCGACGTCTGGGTGGGAGAGATTTTCGGTTGTGACAACATCGACCCTGTCGTAAAGCTTGTTTGTCGAAACCTGACCAATTACAGCGACGACGTGAACTACGCCCACTTGCCCTATTTGCCTAGCGACTTCAGATACCAGTGGGGCGAATTCCAAGAGGGATTGGCGCACGGGAACCGCTTCTTCAATGAAAGCGCGAAATCGTTCCTGGACTGGCTGTTCAAGGATCTGGCGAAGTATTCCGCCTCATCAAGCGACCATGCGGTGGTGCGGATTCTGTCGCCGGAAGAAGCCCCTTCGATCTATCGCGGCCGTTCATGCGCAACCGCCGGAGACGTCAGCAAGATTAGCGCTGACCCGGCTTGCAATCTCTCAGCGCCGCCCAAAGAAATCGCAGGTGAAGGGAGGATGAATCCCGCCGGCGTGCCGGCCTTCTATGGCGCCTTTGAGCGCAAAACCTGCGTTGCTGAGTTACGCCCTCCGGTGGGGGGCACCGTTGTCAGTGGTGAGTTCAAACTGACCGAATCGATCAAGGTTCTGGATTTTGGCCGGTTCGAGAGCGCTGACCTGGGGCCAGAACCTAGTTTTTTCGAGTCCAACTACTTTGAAAAACGTGGCCGTCGTCAATTCCTGAAGTACCTTCATAACCTGATCACCGTCCCGGTGCTTCCAGGCTCCGAGCGCAACTACCTGACATCACAAGCCGTCGCCGAATACCTCGCCACGCACTGCAAACCTCGCATCGACGGTCTCATTTTCAAATCTGTTCAGGCACCGATGGGCAACAACATCGTTCTGTTCTCTCATGTGGCGTGTGCACCAACGCCAACGTTCTGGAGTGTGGATGGCGCAATGGGAGTGATGGGAGCCAAGCCATCCAGCGGGTCTTGCATTGAGTACGTAGCTGACAGTCTTGTCTACCATGACGTGCGCTGCGTGGCATACGAAACGGCTGATGAGCCATTGTCGGAAGATAAGCCAAAGCGCAAACCGGAGCCCGTGTGGGAATTCTAATGACACCCGATGAGATGCCACTGCCGGGGCCAAACCAGGCTAAGCCTGTTCCCATCTGAGCGCTGTAAACTGTTCCAACCTTTTTGACTCTAGAGGTGGCGAGATCCTATGGCGCGCGATGACTTCAAACTGAGCACCATCAAAAAGCTTCGAGATAGGGTCGCACATCGGTGCTCGAACCCGAGCTGCAGAGTCGCCACATCAGCCCCACAGGATGAGGAGGGGGTGACCAATGTCGGTAAGGCGGCCCACATATGCGCCGCCTCGCCCGGCGGTGCCCGCTTCGACGCCGACATGACCAGTAACGAGAGGAAAGCCTTTTCAAATGGCATTTGGCTTTGCGCGATTCACGCCGATGAAATCGACCGAGATTTAAACACCTACACGGTCGAGTTGCTCAAAGGCTGGAAGAAACAGGCCGAAGCCACTGCTAAGGCCGAGCTCGGCAAACCCCAGCCCTCAGCTCAAGACGCACCCGATCTCTTGGCCATGACCCTGACTGGATTGCCAAAAAGCTTCTTGCCCACGGCGATTCAGAATGCACATGCAGCGACTGCAAAAGTCCTGTCACAGACTGATCCTCGCTTCGATGTCATCACTAGGTACGATCCTCATCACGGTACCGTTTTCCAAGTGAATGCGAAGGAAAACGTGCAGCTTGCCATGACCGTAGGGGGAAAGGATGCCCCAGTGGCTGCTACAGGTTTCGACGTGCTGTTCGAGCATGGTCAAAGCTTGGAGCTGGACATGACCAACGTCGCCATCCAGGGATCGCCACTGTTCGACGCGATCGTGGACATGACCAAAGGCGCGGGGGGAAAGATGCAGATTTTTCGCCCTCCTACCCGTGTGATCCAGAAGATCATTCTGACGGATCCGGACACCTTTGAAACGCTGGTGTTGGACGACATGCCTGGAGAAATCGTGTGGAGCACTAAGTCGTTCTGCCTTAAGGGCGAATCCATGGCTGGGATGCTCAAGCTCGGTGCCGAGGTCGACGATGGGGGCGCGGTTTCCAAAGTGAACTTCAACATCAGCGTTGAAAGCTGGCAGTCGCGCCCGGTTGACCAACTGCCCTGGTTCTCGAAAATCGCTCAGTTTGCTGAAGCTGCGGTCAACGGCTGGAAAGTCTCCCTCATAGTTGAGCTCGATGGTGAGCGACTTTACGTCATGTCGATCAATTTGCGGCCTGAAGGCTTCAAGCGACTGACGACCCTGATGACCTATTTACAGTGGGCGAGACGCCTCACGGAGTTTCTGGGCATATCGCTCAATGTTGACCTGACCTCTGGTCTCACGGATGAAGACTACGTTGAGCTGAAAGACAGCGTGGATGCCATTGATGGGTTCTACAAGCCGCTGGAGAGCATCAAATTCCCTATTCGAAGCGCGACGAGAATGGATGAAGTCGAGGCCAGCCAGTTCCAAAACCAGCGATATCGCTTCAAAGAATTCGACGCGACGGAGAAGAAAAGCATCAACGTATTTGGCCAGGCGGTTTCTTTACCCCCGGTTCACATCATGATCAGGAACGGGCTCTTGGAGCTGGTGAGGTACGAGAATACGATCGCCAGCTTTCATATCTATCCACTGGAGGACTTCGACGCGTACTGTCAGTTTGCAGAGAAGTGAATCGAGCCTCACTGTTCGGGCTATGTGAGCTCCCAGTAACCTTCGTCTCGCTTACTTATACCCGCGCGCTGGTCAGGCTTGTGCCGGTGCCTGACGACGTAGAACAAATCCCGGAACACCTTTGACACATTGGCGATGTAGCTATGGCCTAAGCCGAACATGTCCTTTCCCGCAGCAGATACGTCTACGGTGGCCAAGTAGCTCATGACCAGTGGGGGATTGGCATCCCCTGCCCGGGGATAGCTGTGAATGAATCTAGACGCTGCAATCGCTCTATCATGCCGGGAAGCGTAGAGCGTTACTTGCTCGAAGGTATCGAAAACCTTTCCAAATTGTTTGAACCGGCTGGTGTCCACGTCTGGCGCCGCCAGGATGATTTGGTGGATGGGAGCCGTACCAGGCTTGTGCGTCCAGTTTTCTAGAACCGACAAGAGGGCTCTGTTACCGATGCTATGTGCGACGATGTGTAGGGCTGACAATCCGAGCTGCTCTGTTACATCCCTCAAATACTATCTGAGATTGCTTGCTGACCACTCTACCGTCGCTTCATCTGCGGGATAGCCACCGGGCGTACCAAGTGACGCCCACGAGAAGCACAGCATCAGGCCCGGGAATCTCAAGTCGTGACAGAGCTGGGCTGCACGCCACAGCGCGGCATCGAAGCTGACGTTAAAACCATGGATGAATATCCGTACGGTGACCTAGCGTCCATGTCCTCCCCGAAGGATCTCCAAATTACGCTCTTCGCCTATTTAAAGGATATCTAATAAATCTCTGTGCATTGTGGGGCTAAAAACTAGGACTGATAGCCCTTTGCGATCATTGACTTTTAAGTGCTACTATCGATCGGATCCAATAAATTAAACTGTATTTATATACAGGGTCTTGCTTGTTTATCTTTCTACTGTTTATGCATACAGCATGGTTTACATTAAAAATTTACGAAATATGCCGCTCAAATATCTCAATGAGAAGTTAGTCAACTAGCGTGCCTTGAAGGCGCTCGTGGAATGTTTATGGATAAATTGCTAGATAAATTACCCTTCGATGCAACGAAGCTTTTCGAAGCACTCCAGTATCAGCTCGTGGTTGCGCTTGAGTATTGCTACAAGCTGGAAAAGGGTAAGCGCTTATGGGTTGAAGTTTACGGTGATGTGACCCTAGAAGACGTTGCTCAGATTGAGGTCAAACTGTACGCCGACACCTTGAGAGACGGTCACCCCAACATCTGGAACACTTTGAACAACTGGCTGAACCTGGCGTTTGACCATCGTGCTTACGCTCGCCTCATGCTGGTCACAAACCAGGAGTTTTCGCCTAAGTCGACCCTTGCGGATTGGAATGACTGCTCAGCGCAGGAAAAATTCGGCCTCCTGAAAGCAATCTACGACGCATCCGAGCGGCGATTCAGTGCCTCAAAATCAAAAGAGCCCTCAGAAGCCCTTGAGTTGCAACGTTCGGTTATGGCTCCTGCGTTAAGGAACGATTTGTTGGAGATACTTGAGAGGGCGGTGTTCATCACAAACTCTCCTGCGCTGCAGGACAGGCTCCATGACTTCAAGGTGCTGCACCTGAAGATGATCCGAGAGTCGAAGCATCAACGCTATCTTGATGACATCTTGGGCTTCATTGGCAGCACCAGGTTTATTGATTCGGGTTGGGAAATAACCTGCGAGGATTTCTCAGAGAAGGTCGCCGAGCTCACTAAGCGCTACATGAAGCATTCGAGTGTCTTCCCGGAAGTGGATGTGGATGCGCTGGAACAGACAATCAATCTGGATGAAATCTCCGATCGCCTATTCGTTCAGAAAATTCGGGAGATCGATGGCGAGGCCCAGGTCAGGCAGGCAGCGCTTCAGTTGCTGATCGCCGCTGAGGTCATTAACGAGCTTTACGATGACAGCTTGGCCTCTCAGAAGGATATCCAGCGCTATCAGGATAACCACCTTCAGCGTCACCTCTCGGGGCGGTTAGGCGCCATAATTGGATGCATGGACGATACTCGCCCGATTCAGTTGAAGCGTAAATCGCTAATGTTTTTCTTTCAGCAGCATGCCGCAGAGGTGGTAAGGCTAAACACGTTTGAAGACACTACAGTCGAATTTCGTAATGGCATGTACCACATGCTGGCAGATAAAAAGGCTGAAAAGGAAAGTAATGAGTTTTACTGGAGGCTATGGTAGTGAACACTAGTGCTGCTGATCACATCTATACCCTGCGCCGGACACCTTTTGCTCTCGCACCGGTCATACACTCTTTCTATGATCACTGGGATCCGACCGAGAAAGATATCCTGCTTAGCTACTTGATTTTGCCTTTGATTACCTACAAGCCTCTGCATAAGTTTTTACACTATGCGGGCAAGAAAAGTTCCCTGCGTACTATGATGCAAGAGCCTGAGCGTTTGTTGGGTTTGGAACTGCGCATCGAAGAGTTTAAGCCTATTACTAATGCGGCGCTGTTAATACTCAGATCTGAAATGCGGCTGGCAATTAATGAGGATATGTCAGTGGCGTCTCTAGGTAAGATTCAGGAAAAAAATTCTGACGAGAAGCTACTCAAGTATGCCCGCAAGCTTGCAGTGGTATTCACTGGTGAAAATGTTCTGTCAATTTATAGGTCGTTGGGACTCAAATCGCTATGAACTGCTATGTCAAGTATATCGGCGTTGTTGATAAAGATAGCCGACTTCATTGGGTCGAGTTCACCCAAGGACTTAATATTATCACCGGTAAATCGTCCACCGGCAAAAGCGCAATCTTGGAAATCTTCGACTACTGCCTGGGCAGCAGCGAGGACACCATTCCCGATGGCAAGCTGACCGATCGAGGTCAGACCTTCTTCACTGTCCTGGAATTCCCAGCGCTCACCCTCGTAATAGGTCGCGCAGCAGCCTCGAAACGCTGCTTCCTACGTGAGGTCACCGGGGTGGAGGCCGAGGACATTCTTGGTTTGATGGGGCATGTACAGTATTTCTTTGATGAGCGGCACTTCATTCATCGGGATCAATACCTGAAAAGCCTAGGCAAATACTTCGGCGTGACCATGGAGAACGTCGATGTTGATGGGGTGCTCAAGGAGATCACGGGCAGCAAAGGTTCAACGCCGTCGGTACGCAGCTTCCCGTCGCTCATGCTCCAGCACCAGAACTTGGTCGCGAACAAGCATGCGATCTTCTATCGGTTTGACCAGAAGGTTAAACGCGATCAGGCGATCGACCATTTCAAGATACTCATGGGTATCGTGAAGGAGGAGTATTTTGACCTGGCCAAAGAGCATGCCGAAGCCGCCTTCGAGTTACGCCGGGTTAAGGCCAAAATCCCGAAGGACGACCAGCTTAGGGAGGAGGTCATTGCCAGTTTCGACAGACTGCTGTCGGAGTACAAAGCGCTCGCCGGTAAGTCACTGTTCGAGATGACGGCTGAGGAGATCTACATAAAACCCAAGGTCGCGCTCAGAGAGATGCTCGGCAAGCCGGTGACCGTGGATGGCCTGGCAGGTGATTATGAGGCCACCCATAACTCGTTACGGGACAGAAAAGCCAAACTTGTGTTTGAGCTTCGCACTGCCCTCGGCAAACTTAATCTCTTGGAGCGTTCGGTCGAGAAGGCTAAAGGAATAGGCACCTCTTTTGCTGAGCTGACCGTCCCACGTTCGACTAGCTTCGATCACACATTGTGCCCTGTGTGCGAGGCTCACTCCGAGGTGCCTGAGGACGAAGCGAACAAGCTCACCGAAGCTATCGAATGGCTGAATACCCAGCTCAAGCTCTCCTCCTATGCTCGGGAAAGCCTCGGCCAGGAGAGCCGCGACCTGAAAGAAGAGATCAAGAAGATCCGTCAGCAGCTTAAGGAAGTTCAAACATCCTTGAAACCATTCGAGGAGCATGCCGAGCGGTTGGCCCAGGCAAATTCGCTAGAGGATGCTCCGAAAAAAACGAAGCTGCTGCTCGAGATCGAGATCGACAAATTCCTTGAGAACCCGCCGTCCGATTTGAAGAAGATGGAGGAGTACTGGGACGAACAGGTCAAGACGCTTGAAGGCCTGATGGCCATGCACAATGTCGAAATCGAGCTCGACAGGCTTGCGCGAGACATCAACAAGAAGATGAAAGAAATCGGCAAGCATTTCCATTTTGAGGAAACCTACAAGACAGGGTCTCTGAAATTTGACCTGAATAGCTTTGACCTCTGGCACGAGAAGGAGGCTTTTAAGAAGGTCTTCCTCCGCTCGATGGGCAGTGGTGCGAACTGGGTTTACTCCCACCTCACTCTGTTCCTGGCCTTGCACTATCAGTTTGCTGCACGGGCGAAAGACTGCAAGATTCCGCCGATTCTCTTCCTCGACCAACCGACGCAGGTTTACTTCCCTTCCAATGACGAGGGTGAGGAATTTGAAGCTGAAAACCTGTGGGCGGACGACAAGAAGGATGCAGATCTGCACGATGATATTGATGCTGTCTCCAACATGTTCACGCAGCTCGCCAAGTTCTGTGATGACACCAAGCGTGAAACGGGGGTGATGCCTCAAATCATCGTGTGTGATCACGCAGACGGGCTAAAGCTCGGCGAAGGTTACAACTTCAACGACTTTGTTCGTGCCAAGTGGCGTCAGCGTGGCTTCATCGCTGACTGAGGCTATATCGGTTGCCAGCAGAGCCTGATCTCTCGGTTAGGCTTTGTCGTTTTAAGAATCTCATCCGACGCCGATGATTCTGAGCAGCCTTACCCCCCCTCGTTAAAGCTAATTTGTTTCAGATCTGCAGTGGGGGAAGCGCGATGATTGGTTGCAAGCAAAGTTGCTTTCAAAGTCGAGTTCTCGGCGAACCAGAAGTGCGAGCACAGGTTCATACGGGGCGGGGGCTGAAGCTCCAGAGCAATAAATCGTTTCTTCGGGCACTTGAGCCCGGCTAACGCAGTCAGGTAAGTATATATTTCACGATGGAAGCAAAATTTTTAGCGTCGTCTAACCCTCGGTGATAGTTACCCTGCCAAACCCAGCCCAGCGATTCTATTGTTTGCTTAAGTGATTTCGGCCGATTGTCATACAAGCCTGAATGCCATTTCCTGGCATCGAAATGGGGCAAACCTTCGAGTAGGAAAGGGCACGCAGCAAACCCTGCGTCTCGCTCAAGTTGCCTTGCATCACAGTCCCTCCACGACGCCTAGGCAGCGGGTGAATATCGCGGTAGAAACTCTCCTAACTCCTGGCCGACCTCTTTATAGGTACCGGCACCGTCCACATCTGCTGGAATGGATGTGAGCCTCTTGGAGAAGTCGGCGAGGAGCGGTTTGATTTGAGTTTGAACGAAACGCTGGAACGCATCGACGATCTCAAGCGATTCCAAATCGACTACCACCAAGCCAATCTCAATCGCCTAGTCGTTCAATGACCCCGGCATGCTACCAAGATGTCAAGTCAACTCGTTTCGCCTAAAATAACGTTATCGATGCACGGGTATTGGGCATCCAGCAGCTTCAGCGTTGTTTCGCCCGGGCCATTATTCGAACACAATCCCATAGAAGGATGCATATAAGATGAGGTGGAAAGATGGTCGTGGTGTCCCGGCATTGCCTGTAGCTGCTTGCTAGAGAAACCAACCTTGTAGGCTTTTGGATTATATTCAGGCCGAGGCGTTTGAGCGATCAGGAATGCCTCAATATTGTCGGCTTTGACTGCCTGATTAACGATTTGGTTATCAGAGTGTCCGTAGTGATTTCGGTAGACGCTGAGAAGCAAGAAAGGCCAGTTATAAATCGTTTCCTGTAGCTCACCCAAATCGAAGACTTCGCAGTGACCGTTTTCGTAAAGCTCAGTCCAAATTGTAAGAAGGAATTCGCCTGTCAGCGTTTGTAAAGGAGGGAAGTCAACATCGTCTCTATGTATCTCAGCTGACAGCGCAACGTCATGGAAGCTGGAGTATCCAAGACAGTGTGCGAGGATTTCCTGCGCCTCGGAAAGGCGAAGCGGCCTGGTACCCAGCCAGTCTCGTTTGAGACGTTTCGCCAGTCGTGTGAAACCGCCGTTTTGTAGGTCTTGAGGAAAAATAGGAACTCGCATATTCATTCTCCATATGTCGACGCGGTGTCGGCTGCCCGCAGTGACTGATGTCGAATGCATGCAAAGAAGAGGGTGTTGTAACCTGTGCGTTAGCTATGCGTGCCGACCGCTCGATCCAGGAAAACCGATACAAGCGAACATGCTAACAGAGGTGTGAGGGTGGGCTCAATGGATAGGCGACAAGTTGGGCTGCGGAGCTAAGCTAATGGGCTATTGGTCTTTCGGGCTTTGGCCCGGCTCACCCTGGAGCGCTGCCCGATTTTTGTGGCTGGTCTCATCGTAGTTTTTTATATACATAGCAGTTATCGCGGGGTTGAGATGGTTTAACATTTTAGAAATTTCTGAGCGTGAAAGAAAATTGCTGACCTCAAAAAGCGATTTTACAAGTTTTTTCCGATCAGCATGTTTCATAAATTATCCTTTGGGTCGTTTTTATTAGTTGCTGTGAAGTCTGAGGTAGCGAAGCTACATTTATTCTTAGGTTGATGAGTTTTTTTCTGGGTATAATTTTATTTAAGTTAGATGGGGTAAAATACCTAGCGTCCAGATGAGGTTGTTTTGTATGTTAGCGGTTGCGTCTAGTTGTAAGAATCCTAGCAAAGCCAAGGTTGGTTGTAAAATTATTTTTGGTTTTTTAGAGTGCTAATTATGATTGGTATATATTGACTGGGTGGTGGTTGGTGGAAAAGATTGGGTTGTTATGTATGTATTGTCTGTAAATTAATCGCTATGAATTGCCGATGCGGTTTTTGAACGCGTTTGAGCGAAAAAAATGCAGTGTTTATTGGACTAATCCCCTTTTTTGGAAGGGCGGGTTGGAAGGTTTAAGTGACGTTGTATTCAACGGTTTCCGCCTATTTCGGTCTTGTATTTCTCTTTAGTCGTCCGTGTCACTATTGTCGATAAACAAATAACATTAAATGTCACTCTTACGTCGTCCGGGTGCCTAGAAACTACGGCAGGAATTCAGTGTTTCGACGGTTTTTGGGTCAGAAAATGCAACAGGTGATCGGGTTTGCATTCCACTCCTGACGCTCGCATAAGCGGCAAGAGTTCCATTGAGGCGTTTTTCGTAGCAGTGATGGATGGGTTTTTTGACTGGGTGCGGGGGGAGAGATCTATCATCGAATCAGGGATAGTATGATAATGTTGAGTATTGATACTTTGCTGAGGGCCAGTGTTTGCAGGGGGTCTAATACCAATAGTATGGAATGTGTGGTTCTTGACACTGGTTCTTGAATGACTCCGACATCAGGCGCCAGGTCGGGATCGACACAATCGTCTTGTCGAAATTCTGCACCTTCACCGTGTGCAGGGTGATGTCCACCACATCGCCATCGGCGCCGACCTGCGGCATCTCGATCCAGTCGCCGACCCGCAGCATGTCGTTGCTGGTCAGCTGCACGCTGGCGACGAACGACAGCAGGGTGTCCTTGTAGACCAACAGAATCACGGCCGACATGGCGCCCAGCCCCGACAGCAACAATAACGGCGAGCGGTCGATCAACGTCGCAACGATGATGATCGCGCCGAACACGTACAACACCATTTTCGCCAGTTGCACGTAGCCTTTGATCGAACGGGTGCGGGCGTGCTCGGTACGCGCGTAGATGTCCAGCAGGGCGTTGAGCAGGGCGCCCACGGCCAGCACGAGGAACAGGATGGTGAACGCCAGCGCCACATTGCCGAGAAAAATCAGGCTGGTCTTGCCCAGCTCCGGCACCAGGTGCAGGCCGAACTGGATCACCAGCGACGGCGTTATCTGCGCCAGGCGGTGAAACACCTTGTTCTGGCGAAAATCGTTGATCCAGTGCAGCGCCGGCTGGCGCCCCAGCAGTTTGGTCGCGTGAAGAATGAGGTAGCGCGCCACTCGTCCGAGGGCCAGCGCAATCACCAGCAACACAATCAGCGCCAGGCTGGAATGCAGGAGCGGGTGCTGATCGAGGGCACCCCAGAGGTCTTGGGCATTGAGCCAGAGCTGTTTGATATCCATGGGCAAAAAGGGTTCTTCTATAGGACGCGACGGGGCGATTAGAGCATTTAAGACGCTTTGGATGACGCTTGAGGACAAAAGGCGCAACAAAAAAGCCACTGTTTAGCGCCGTTTGTATAAAGAAACTCGGCCTTCGCGCTCGAAACCGTTACCCTATGCAGCTGTTTTTTTGTATTTCTTCGAGGTAGCACCCGTGTTTTCCCAATTCGCCCTGCACGAACGCCTGCTCAAAGCCGTGGCCGAGCTTAAATTTGTCGAGCCAACGCCTGTGCAAGCAGCGGCTATTCCGCTGGCGCTCCAAGGGCGTGACCTGCGGGTGACAGCGCAAACCGGTAGCGGCAAAACCGCGGCCTTCGTTTTGCCGATCCTCAACCGTCTGATCGGTCCGGCCAAGGTTCGCGTCAGCATCAAGACCCTGATCCTGCTACCAACTCGCGAGCTGGCCCAGCAGACCATCAAGGAAGTCGAGCGTTTCGCCCAGTACACCTTCATCAAGTCCGGCCTGATCACCGGCGGTGAAGACTTCAAGGTCCAGGCCGCCATGCTGCGCAAGGTGCCGGACATCCTGATCGGTACGCCGGGGCGGATGATCGAGCAACTGAACGCCGGCAACCTCGACTTGAAAGAAGTCGAAGTGCTGGTCCTTGACGAAGCCGACCGCATGCTCGACATGGGCTTTGCCGAAGACGTCCAGCGTCTGGTGCAAGAGTGCACCAATCGCCAGCAGACCATGCTGTTCTCTGCCACCACCGGTGGATCGGGCCTGCGCGAGATGGTCGCCAAGGTGCTGAATGACCCTGAGCACCTGCAGCTGAACAACGTCAGCGATCTGAACGCGACCACCCGTCAGCAGATCATCACTGCTGACCACAACCAGCACAAAGAACAGATCGTGAACTGGCTGCTGGCCAACGAGACCTATCAGAAGGCCATCGTGTTCACCAATACCCGGGCCATGGCCGACCGTATCTACGGCCGCCTGGTGGCGCAGGAATACAAAGCGTTCGTGCTGCACGGTGACAAAGACCAGAAAGATCGCAAGCTGGCCATTGACCGCCTGAAGCAGGGCGGCGTGAAAATCCTGGTGGCCACCGACGTCGCCGCTCGCGGCCTGGACGTAGATGGCCTGGACCTGGTGATCAACTTCGACATGCCGCGCAGTGGCGACGAGTACGTACACCGTATCGGTCGCACCGGCCGCGCCGGCAACGATGGCCTGGCCATCTCGCTGATCTGCCACGGCGACTGGAACCTGATGTCGAGCGTCGAGCGCTACCTCAAGCAGAGCTTCGAGCGCCGCACCATCAAGGAAGTCAAAGGCACCTACGGCGGGCCGAAAAAGGTCAAGGCCTCGGGCAAAGCCGTTGGCGTGAAGAAGAAAAAGGTCGACGCCAAGGGCGACAAGAAGAAAACCGGCGCCAAGGCTCCGACCAAGCGCAAGATCGCCAACCGGCCGAAGACCGACGCCCTGTCGCTGGTCAGCAAGGACGGCATGGCGCCACTCAAACGCCGCAAGCCGGAAGCGCCTGCGGCTGAGTAACGCGTTGGAAGCGATGTAGTAAAAAAACCCGGACAGTGTCCGGGTTTTTTATTCCTGGAGTTCTGTTTGATCTCGCCGTTTAACTCTCCGCTTTCTTCTCGGCTGTACCCAACTCCTTCAACCGCTGATCAATCAACTGGCACTTGTCTGGCAAATCCTTGCTGTTTTTGGCATATAGGCTCTAGTTCGGTGTTTGCAGCGCTGAATTATGCAGGCTGTGGACTTGTCTTATACGGTTCTGTCTACGGTTTAGTGCTTGGAGCGGTCGGTGCTGGGAACGGGTGGGGAGGTCGCGGTGCTCAGATCTTGGAATAATTGCACAGGTGTGCAGACTTCAGCGGCGCTGAAAGACGGTAATCAGCCAATCAGTAAGGGCTCAGCACCGTGGATTTACTGATTGAGGGCACAGAGGTCCGGTCTAGAGCCTTTGCACAGTGTTTATAATCAGTAAATCAGTAAATCAGTAATATATTAGAGTTAGTAGGGTAAGAGTAGGTATGTACGCGCTGTTGTATGTAGTGGTAGGTGTATACAGTGTATGGGTGTCTGCACGCTGAACTTGAGAAAATTACTGATTACTGATTATGGCGCTGAAACACCTGTGCTAGAGCCTCTGGGTACTAATCAGTAATTTTTTCAATTACTGATTAGTAGCAAGCTAACGATTATATTCGGCAGGTTTGACCGCTCATCCCCGCATCGCCCGCTGTACTGTGCTGAGCGACACGCCCAGGTCCCTCGCAGCCTCCCGGTAAGACATTCCGTTCTCGATCGCCAGCCGAATTGCACCGTCGTCTACGGACTTCGCCCTGCCTTTGTAGGCACCAGCTTCTTTGGCCTTGGCAATGCCTTCTCGCTGCCGTTCCCGGATCATGCTTCGCTCGAACTGTGCAACGCTGCCGAGCATAGAGAGCATCAGTTGCTGCATAGGGTTGGCTTCCCCGGCAAACAGCAGCTGTTCCTTGTGGAACTGCACAGCGACACCCTTGGCGGTCAATCCCTCGACCAGTGCCAGAAGGTCCGCCAGAGAGCGCGCCAGGCGGTCGATAGAGTGGACGTGCAGGGTATCGCCACCCCGAACAGATCGCAGCATGGCTTGCAGCTCAGGCCTGTCTACTGTGCTGCCGCTGACCTTGTCAGTGAACACCTCATCAAGATGCACGCCATCCAACTGCCTGACTGTGTTCTGGTCCGCCGAGCTGACCCGAATGTAACCAATGTCCATCGCATCACCTGTATTCATTAGGTTCAAGACATAATCATTCTGGTCAGCAAAGGTACAGAACACAAGGCCGAAAGCCACGTAACTGTATTCATCCGACGTGCGGTCAGTAGAGTGTACCCAATTGAATACGAGCAGAGCCCCAGGAAAACAGGGCATGCCTCCCAGATCATTGAGCACCGCTGCAAACAATTCGTTCGTCGATGATGGTGGCGATGAGGCGGAGGGAGAGGCAGAAGGCATGGCTGCTGGCTGGAAGCTGCCAGGGAAAGGGCTGGGGCTCAAAGTCGACCCGTGGGGGTGGCGGGTAGCTACTATTTCTTTCGTCACACACATACATATAGGGGGTGTACTTCCGAGAAATTTTTAGAAAATTCCCATGCGTGCAGCTCGCTGTGCCAATCCCCGCAGTCATAGCGCTTAACCCCAAACCTTATGCCCCCTTAACTCCCCCGTTAAAAATTTATAAATTTATTAGAGGCTTACGCCACTTTTTTAAATTCGCCAAGTTAAACGTCTAAACGCTAAGCACAGCTTCCCCAGCCGTCTGTCGGATTGGCCGCCAATACAGCAAAAATATCTATATGTCCAATATCCAAATGGAATAACGCCTCTTATAATGGCGCATACCAGAAAATCACCGACCGGGGGGTAGGTGAAATGGATACGCCGCAAGCGCCATCACAAACCGAAGTCGTCACCCTGTCGCAATTGGCCGACCTGGCCGGACTCGACCGGACGTTCTTCAGTGAGCACCGCTCAGAACTCCCCACGACGCTGCCGATCCACAACGGCAACCAGGGTCGCCCGCAGCTGTGCTACCCGCTGGACCAGCTCGCAGAATTCATCCTGAACCGTACCGGATTCCTCAGCGATATAGAGGCGCGGCTTCGGTTGAGTCTTGCGCCTGCCGTCTACCGCAAGAGGGGATCGAAGATGTCTCGTTTCTACGACGCCCACAGCATGCTTGAGATCGATGGTGAACTTCGTGTGCTGCCCCGTGACCACGGTGCCCTGACGCCCGAACTGCGCGCCCAGGTCGAAGCCCTGATGGCCCAGGAACAGGCCGCGCTGCGCACCCGCCGTGCTGCCAAACGCCAACCCCGCACCGCCACTCAAGAAGGTACGCAGCCATGACCCTGACTGAAATGTTTGCCCAATACCCGGAAAGCATGGCGCCGTCTGCCGAAGCCGAGCAGTTCATCGCCGCCGAGCTCGCCGCGATAGACGCCGGCAAATACCAACCGACCATGCGGCCCGCCCGCTGCGTCGAGCCGGATACCGACCCGTCCATGGTGCAGTACGACCGTGCTATCGCGTCCCTGTCGCCGCCTGAGTCGGGCAAACCCACAGTGCATTAACACCGGCCCACCGTGCCGGGGGGAGTTATCAGATGTCGACCATCATGGACTTATTGAACCAGGGCATCGGTGGGCTTAACACGCCGATGGGCCAGCTCGGCACCCAGCTGCTTGCGAACTCTGGTCCACAGGCTGGCAACCCAAGCGGCGGTGCTCGTATGGGCCAGGCCTTAGCGGGTATGTCCGAAATGCAGCGGGCCCAGGCTCTACAGCAGTACCGTAACCAGCAGATTCAGTTGGGCGAGCAGCAGCAAGTCATGGCTCTTCGGCAGCAGCAGACCAAGGCTGAGCAGCAACAGCGCCTGCAACAAGCGATGCAAGATCCAAATTTCCTTCAAAGTCTCGGGCCTATGGCACGCCAGATGGCCCAGCTCGGTGTCGATCCAACGGACCTGATCCGCGCCCAGAACAGCGACGCTCTTCAATCCCATCGCCAGGCGCAGCTTGCCCAGAACCAGGGCCAGTTCGATGCTCGGCTGGCACATGTCGGTGCAGGTGGTGGCGGTGGTGGACAGCCGCCCGGGCCGAAACAGCCCGCCAATCGGCAGATTTACGAAGAGCCTCTGGAGAACAATTTGATCCAGAAGCACATCTTCGATCCGGCCACGAACAGCTATAAACCGCTCGGCAAGCCTTATCAGCGATTCGCTCCGACCAAGGCAGACCCCATGCAAGCGTTGCTGGGCGAAGTGATGCCCGACGACAACGCCGGTGCCGGCGCGGCCGTACCGGGGTTGCCAGGCAATGGGCCGTTGTCGAGCTACACCAAGCAGCCGATGCAGGGTGCCGAACTCCTGCAACACAGCAACGGGGCTAATCCGATGGCACGTCCGCCATCAAACCCCACCGCAGATGCCATCCGCAGCGGCATAACACCTCCCGACGGTCAAGCGGTGGTCGATGGCATCTTAGCTGGCGTAACGCCCAAGTACGGCACGCCGCCTAAGGCCAGTCAGTCGTACCCCGGCGCACCTGCCGTAGGCACTGTGCGCAAGGGCTTCAAGTTTCTCGGTGGCAACCCGGCCGATCCTAAGAGCTGGAGCAAAGTATAATGGCAGGCATGCCGTGGGATGACTTCGCGGCCGATGCGCCGCAGGCCACAGCTGATGATGCCCCACCTTGGGCGGAGTACGCGCAGCCGCAAACTGCGCCTGTCAGTGGCATGGCCGGTGCGTTGATGGCCGGTCAATCGCCATTGCCCAACCGTACAGCCGGACAGTGGGCAACAGATGTCGGTGGCAACATCGGGCGCAGCGCCTATAACGCGTTCGACAGTATCGCCGGTCTGGGTGACATAGCCACAGGCGGTAAGGTGACGCCGTGGCTTGTCGATCATGGTCTGGATTCCAAGGCTGCACGCGCGGTGCTCGATGCTGAAATGTCCCCGCAAGCCAGAGCGCAACGCGATGCAGTGCAGAACGCGCAGGGCTTCGGCCCGACCGTCAAGGCACTGCTGCAAAACCCCGCTTACGCCGGGGGCCAAGTTATTGAAAGTGTCGGGTCTATGGCACTAGGTGGTGTCGCTGGTAAGGGCGCCGCACTCGGTGCTAGGGCGGCAGGGTTGAATGCAGGTCGCGCTGCGCTCGTTGGTGCAGGTACGGGCGAAGGACTTGTCGCCGCCGGAGGCCAGGCAGCAAACACCGTGCACCAAACGGGCGGCCTGACGCTGGAACAAACAGCCGCTGCGCTGGGTTCGGGCGCACTGACCGGGATTATCGGTGCCGGCTCTGCTGGTCTGGGAGGCCGTCTTGGCGCGTCTGATATCGACGCCATCCTCAGTGGCGCGGCTGGCCCAGCGGCTGGCCGAGGCATGCTCACAAGAGCGGGTATCGGTGCTGGCATGGAAGCGGGCGAAGAGACGCTGCAATCGTCGCAGGAGCAGATGGCACAGAACTACTCACTGGGTAATCCGCTGACGCAGGGTATCGGCAACGCCGCAGGGCAAGGTGCGGTTTTGGGTGGAGTCATGGGTGCCGCTGGTGGGCTGCGTCGTCCGACCGCACCGCAACCTGTGCCAATGCCAGCGCAGCAGCAACAAGGCATGCCGCAACCGGCCCCTGTGCCAAACGCCTCCCCAGCGCAGCCACAGGCGCCCGCACCGATGCGACTGCCCGCAGACCTGGCACGCTCCGCCCCCCGGTACAACTTCGGCGAGAAGTCATTCACGCTGAATTTCGAAAGCGACATTGATAAAGCTGCGTACATCGCCGCGCAGAAAATCCCGTCCAAGCGTGACGCCGATTTCTTGAAGTTCGCAATGCGCGCGTCCGGCCTGACCGAATCTCAAGTGCGCAGCCGTGGGGAAGAAGTTCGCTCGGCGATCAAGGCGCAGGCGCAAGGGGCGCAGCCTGGCATGCTCACTGTGCCCGCAACGTCCCAGATCGCAGCACAGGCGCCCGCACCACAGGGGCTGCACGCGCAGGTCATGGCCGCTACGCAACCGCAGCAGGCGCCATCCGTTCCAGCGCCTACGCCGTTCGCGGGTTCGAGCGATATCAATCCGATGCTCGATCGTCTTGGTGTACAAGGCGAGCAGCGCAACACAACGCTCAAGCTGTTGGAGCCGGTCGAACTCAATGTGCAGGATGCCCGGCGCGGGGTGCAGTCCAACGCCGAGCGTGACCGGCTGGCGCAGTTGATCGGCCTTCAGGGTACTGACGCACGGGTCTTCAATCGCAAGATCGGCGAAGCGCTGAACGCCGAACAGACGGTGGCCGCCGTCACAAATGTGCAAGACCACCTGAAAGACGTGCTGTCCTTACAGCAACGCATTGCCACGGGCCAGGCCAGCGACATCGACCGGGCCAGCTTTGTCCAGTCGTTGGGTCAACTGCGCAGTACCTTTGCCGACCTCGCTGGCGCCAGGGCCGAAGCGGGCCGCGCGTTGTCCGCCTACAAGCGCCAGGCGATGGACTACAACCAGGCTCAAGCGGTGCTTGAAGCGGTCAACGGTGCCGGTGGTGCAGATAATGCCGCCAAGGCGCTGGGCAAGGCCATGCAGAGTGGTGGCCTGTCGAACGCCGCGAAACTTATCCGCCAGCCTGAAGGCAAAATGTCCCGGCTGCTGGGTTACTACTACCGCGCTGCACTGCTCAGCGGCGTACGCACCCACGCGGTAAACATCACTTCCAACACCATGACTCTCGGCAACGAGATCATCGAACGCGGCGTTGCCGCTGGCGTGTCGGGCGTGAAGAACATTTTCAAGCCAGGCTCTGGCCAGACGGTTTTCGCGGAACCTGTGGACATGCTGGTGGGCATGGCGAAGAACACCATGCAGGCGGGCAGCGCCGCCGCCGATGCTTTCGTGACGGGTGATTCGCCTCTGTTAGGTGGCGGCAAGCAGGAAACTGACACCTCCAACATGAACAGCCCGCGTCCGCCTGGCGCACTGCCCACGGCAGCATGGGCTGCAGACCGAGTCGCCTCCCTTCCATATCGCGCCCTCGGTGCTGAAGATGCTTGGTTTGCCAGCCTCAACTATGCCGCAGAAATGCGCACCCTGGCCCGCCAGCAGGCCGTCGCTGAAAAGAAACTCGGCACGCTGCCACCAGGCATGAAGCTGTCCCAGCGCATCGACACCATTGTGCAGAATCCCACGTCCAAGATGATCGAAGCCGCGGGGGAGCATGCCCGGACGGCTACGTTCAACACTCAGGCGGGTGACTTCACCCAGGCGATCATGCGCGCCAAGGCCAAGATGCCTTGGCTAAACCTGATCGTCCCGTTCATTCGCACGCCCGTAAACATCGTCAAGTACGGCGTCAAACGCATGCCGCTTGCGGGCCTCATGCCGTCGGTGCGCGCCGACATCATGGCCGGTGGTGCCAAGCAGGAACGCGCCATTGCCCGGGTCTTGTGGGGCACCAGCGTGATGATCGGTGCCGGTGCACTGGCCCAGGCGGGTTACATCACTGGTGCCGGACCCGACGACAAGGAAGAAAAAGCCGCGCTCATGGCGACAGGGTGGCGTCCATATAGCATCAAGTCCGGAGACACCTACCACGAATACAGTCGTCTGGATCCGTTCAGCCAGTGGCTGGGACTGGCGAGCGACTTGGCCACGATGGACTACCAGCACAAGGACGCCGGCGACCTTGCGACTACCACGCTGTCCTCACTGGTAAACAACACTGTCAACAAGACCTACATGCAGGGTGTTTCTAATCTCGTCGAGTTCCTGCAAGACCCTCAGCGCAACGCCGGCTGGTATGTGCGTCAGATGGTCGGGACACTCGCGCAGCCTGTCACCCTGGCCAGCAACATCGCCAGCGAGAACGATCCGTACGCCCGCGAAACCAACTCTGTGCTGGACCAGATCCGCTACCGGACGCCAGGTCTGCGCCAGGATCTGCCGGCCAAGCGTGATCACTTCGGCGAGCCAGTCCCGAACCGCACCTACCCAGGTGGCCCGCTCTCAATCGCCGCGCCTATCGCCCAATCGAAAGAGACGACCGACCCGGTACGCCGCGAGGCTGCTCGCATTGGTTGGGCACCCGGCAAGGCGCAACCCCACTTCACCGTCAAGAAAGAGCGATACGACCTCAATGATGAGCAGATGGCTGAGTTCAACGAGCTGGCCGGGAAGCTGATGCATAAGTCTGCGCAGCGCGCCATGCAGTCCAAGGGTTGGGCGGCGATGGGCGACGACGAAAAGCGCGACTTTCTCGATGCCGAATTGAAGAAGGCTCGCACTGCTGTGCGTCTTGCGCTCATCCCACTTGTGGTCAACGGCAACCGTCGCGCCATCGACAACCTGCTCCGGGCAACCGGGCACCCTGGAGTGAAATGAAATGACCACTAGTGACGAACGACAAGCGGCTGACGCCGTGGCGAAAGCTCGGGATGAACTCGATCGGCTCCTACAGATCAAGGCCCTTTTGAAAGTCGAGCTGCCCGCTGCCCGCGCCGTATTGTTCGGTGCCGAGAAACGACTGCGCGGGCTGACGAAGCCGACCAAGGCAGCGGTTCGCGCAGCAGAGTTGGAAGCCCTCAGCCGTCTACTCAACGAGGTGAAAGAAAATGCTTAATCCCGACCTGCTATACATCCGCGAAGACTGCCGGACCCTGTGCATCGACACCACCCGCGCAACCATCAGCACCGACAGAGACGGCTACCTCGTCACGTTCGGCAAGCCACTGGTTGACCTCGGCGCCGCCTTGGACGATCCGCCCGAAGAGACGCGGTGCAGCAACGCCGCGCAGGCTGAGTTCGAGCTTTTGAGTGGCTGCCGTCGCCTCCAGTTGGCAGAGCGGGTCAAAGTCCGGGCGGGCCGCGTCTACGGCTGGTCCGGCTCGGACATCAACCGCCGACCTTTGACCGTCGAGGAACTGGCCGAATACAAGGCCAGCATCGAGCATGCCGCCACTGTGAAACGTCTTACCCGTGAACTGGCTGCCGTCGTCAAGCAGAACGCCGCCGCTGCCACGGCCAGTGCAGGCGCAGCTGACCTCGCCGACCGCTACGGCCTGGCGCCTGCCAAGACCCCAGCCAAGCCGGCTAAGGCAGACCCACTGCCTACCGCCAAACGTGAACGCAATCCATCGAGGGCAAAAGCATGAGCGACCTTAACGAAGACCTGAGCCAAGACTGGGCCGCCGAATTGACCGGCAGCGTTGGCCTGCACGACGATGGCAGCGGCGATGTGCCAGAAAGCCTGGCCACTGATCTGGCCGAGAAGGAAGCGTGGCAGGCCGAGAAGGACATCAGCGTACCCAATGACGTAGACGACACTCGCCAAGGCGCTGCCGACCGTGCTGAAGAAGCGGAACAGCAGCGCCCTGGCAAGAAAGTGCCGCTCGCTGCACTGCATGAGGAGCGCACCCGGCGCCAAGCGCTGGAGGTGCAGCTGCAGGCTCAGGCCCAACAGTTGCAGCAGCTCATCGCGCAGCAAGCCGCCCAGCAACAGGCACAGTTGCAGGCACAGCAGGAAGCGGAAATCCCCGACGTCGAGGAAGACCCGGTCGGCTGGCTTAAAGCTAAGGAGAAGCAGTTCGAACAGAGGCTCGAGCAGTTGCAGAACGGCGGTCAGCAACCACAGCACCAGCAACAGGCACAGCAGATCGAGCAGTTGGTGATGCAGGAGGCCACTGTGCTTGCCCCTGTGATCGCAGATGCGGAGGCACGGTTCGAAGCCGCTAACCCGGATTACCGGCAGGCGTTCGACCATGTGCAGCGGACGGTCGATGCGAACATGCGCGCCCAGCACCCAGGCATCAACGAGCAGCAGCTCGGCATGCTGCGCACCGCTGCGCTCGTCACACTTGCAAAGCAGTGCCAGGCGCAGGGTGTCAACGTGGCGGAACACGTCTATCAGCGCGCCCAGGCAATGGGGTTCCAGACTGCCAGCCGTGCGCCACGTCGTGAGCCACCTACCAGCCTGTCCAACCTCAGCGGATCTCCGAGGGCGCCGGACGAGAAAGGCGCTATCAGCGTGGCTGAGATCTCCGACATGTCGGACGCTGAGTTCGATAAATATTGGAACGAGATGCGCGGCAACAGTGCTGTCCGGCCAGCGGTTTAACGGGGGTGGATCATGACAATGTCGGAACGAAAGCCGCGACGCTCCAGAGAATCTCTGACCGAAGAAATGCTTTGCAGGCTTCAGCGAGAGATTGAGAGGGCGCCGACCAGCTCGGCTGAAGATCGCCGCCGCGATCGCGCCCTGATCCGTGGGTTCAGGGCTGCGCTCTGGAGCGTGACGGCACCGGCTACGCTCCCCGAACTCGAGGTGACGTTACGCCTGGAGCTGGGCTTACCAATACACACTGTGCCAGCCGGCACCGAAACCGAGGGGTGAATGAAATGATCGACAGACGCGAAGGTGAAACCAAGAAGCCAATCCCGAGTCAGGAAACGTACTTCCCTCGGGTGAAGCAGGAACTGCCGACGAAGGACGTACAACCCAGCCAGAAGAAGGCACCTAAGACCCGCCCGTGCGCAGAGTGAAGGCGCGCGGCGCAGACGACAAGGCCACCCGGGAGAGTGGCCTTTATTTTGCCTGGCGATCTATAGGTGGTGGCAGAGAATGTAAGCCACCAGGCCGATAAGCAGCCAGCCGACTTCGGTCGAGCAGCGAAGGCACAGGTAGCGCCAAGCCTTGTTGAAGTCGTGGGTGGATTTGCAGATACCCTTGCTGTCGCCCATTATGTAATCCACTGCACGGTAGCCGACACGCTCCCGGTTCCACTCGGCGCATATCTCCCTATCGGCGTCGTCCATCGGTGTGCCGTCCGGCCTGGTGTGGTAGGTGATGGTTCCGTCAGGTTCGAAGGTGCAGTATTCGTGGTTGGTGGTGTTCATGGTTCGTCACCCTCATCAGTCACCTTTCGTATGTACGCCCCTCGCGCTCTCTCGTACTGCTCGACAGCCTGTTCGGCGTCATGCCTGACGTCTGGGTCTTTGGCAGACTCCGCAAGTTCTTTCAGTTTCTCCAGCGCATCGAAGGCTTCGAGCTGCGCGAGCTCCCTACCGGCGTCAGGACCGGCAATGTCTAGCAACTCGGCGGCACAGCGTTGGCGGGTGTCCTCATCCGTCCCCGGATCGCGTGCCAGCTTATCCAGTGTACGCACCCATGCCTCAAACTCATTCATCGTCGTCACCATCGTCGGCGTCCAGATCATCCAGAAGCTGCTCCAGGCTACCGTCATCGATACGCTGTGCTGTAATGTCGCGCTCGATCCGGGGCGTCTGTGCTGCACCGTGAACTTGGGCTGCGCCGGATGCCACCGAGAACGCGGCCAGGACTTCCAGCAGCGTGTCGACGTCGCCGCCTTTCTTCTTGGCGTCTGCGTTTTCGTCCTCCGTTTCGCGCACCTTGCCGATCCCCCGGTTGATCAGATCCATGCGGATCTTGTGCGCCAGGGCCGGGTCAGTCGCAGGGTCGAGCGCCGCCTGGATGGTCTTCTCGGTCATGATCTTGGACCACTCGAGGGACAGCATCTCGATTTCATGCTTCGCCTTGCGCTTGGCTGCGAGCTGTCGGGCGCGTTCGTCGCTACGCTGACTGGTTGACTCCCTGTCCGCCACACGCTGGCTCACTGGGCGAATATTCAAGGAAAACGGGACCGGCAGCGGTGCTGTAGCGGTGCCAGATAGACTAGTCATGTGCCTGCCCCGTTTTCAGGTGTTCCAGAAACGCCGCGTGGGGTTGCTTCATCCACTCGTCGTAGTTCCTCCAGCAAAGGAACGACTCACTGTGCCTGTCGAACTGGAAGTGGATTATTTCAACGCCGAACAAGCGCTCAAGCTCCGCCATATCGAAGAATTTTACTTCAGCGGCGCTGCACATCGCATGACGTGCCGGGTCCAGGGACACGCGAAGACCACCGCACCGTTCGGATGCCCCGCTCGGTGCGTAACGCTCGAAGTCGTTGGAAAAGTACCCGGTGCCGTTTTCGATCTGGCTCAGGATGTCTGCAACCTGCCCGCGCCATGCGGCGTCCGGGTCTGGTTGTTGGCCTTTTGGCAATGGGTAGTCATTCATGATTTTCACCTTCGGTTTTCGGGTAGTCGTCAGGCGGCGTGCCTGTCTCGATGTAGGCGTTGAACGCCTTAGGCGATACGTCGATCCAATACGTCTGCTTGCGCCAGCACAGCGCCCTGGAGCCGGCGTTGGTGAGGCTGCCGATCTGGATGGCGCCCGCCTTGCGTGCTGCCCGGCTCACCGACGATGGGCTTAGGTCCATGCGCCGGGTAGCGGCTGCACAAGCTTCCCCCAACTCAGCGGCGATGTCCTTGGCGCGCCCGATGTCCTTGGCAAAGACGCCTTTGCCCCCGGCGATCAATTCGGCGAGAAGGGCGACCAGCGGGCTGCGCGATTCCAGCTGCATTTCCAGTGCTCCGGCTGTCTGTGGCACGTCGGCGTAAGGACTGTAATCGGCGGGGTGTTTCCAGTTGGCGAGCAACCCAGCCACCAGCGCCGGGCCTACGTCGCCGTCGCAGAAGTCCGCCCACGCTATGCGTTCCGTCAAGGTCAGTGGATGGCCGTGGTCAACCATCGAGAGCGCGCGCCGGTCTTTGTGTGCGAGCGGTAGACAATCCAAGTTGTTCGTGGAAATTACATAGTGCGTGAAGTTGCGGATCTGCTTCGACCCGGTACGCATCTGGCGCGAGGCCACATATTCCTCGGTAGTTCGGTTCTTGAACCGCTCGTAGCCCGTCGCCGATCGGCTTGCGGCTTGCGGCATCTCGTGCACAAAAACCATCCGCTTGTGGTCCGATAGTTCTGTGAACTTCTCGTTCAAATCCTCCCCGGTGCAGGATGAAACCAGACCCTCGCCGAGAACGCGCTTGAACAGCTTGAACAGCTTCGATTTACCGGTGCCTTGAAACTCCGAATACATCAGCGTGTACCAAGGCAGCTTGACGTCCGGGTGCTTGTATATCCACGCGTACCCGGCCAGGAAGAACATCACAGTATCGTCGCAGTCCGAGGCGTGCCCGGCGTAGCGCCGCATCTGGTTGAGGAAGATCGCGATCCGGGGATCGTCCAGCGTGACGCCCTCGATAGGTTCGACCATTTCCTGCTTGTACGCGTGCCAAAGGTTCAGCACCTCGGGGCCGTCCCTCGCGTCCTGTACGGCGGTCAGGGTGTTGGGCTCCATGATGACGCGGCGTACCGCACGACGCCCGAAGTCGGGCAGATCGTGATCCCACCAGTAATCCCCGAGCGGTTTCCTTTCTTCCTTCCGAACAATCTCGACCCCGCCGATGGGCGTGACCTTGGCTTTGGGATCTGGCAGCACTGTGCCTTTCCACTCCAGCACCACTTCGCCGACATGCGCAGCGCAGTGCTGCCTAAAGCCCTCTTTGCTCATCGTGTCGCCGCTGGCGATATGGTAGGCCCGGCTGCTGCTGCCGACAGTAAGCATCACGAACGCCTCTGATACTTTCTTGAGAAGTTCGCGGGACATGGGATCGGGCCACGGCTTATCCGGCAGCTTGTCGAACGGTGTTATCTGATTATCGAAGGGCAGCGCGTCTTTGGGGGTGTAGGGAACAAACGTGTCGGGCTGCGCTTTCTGGATCACCAAACCGTCGCCCTTGCCGAAGTCCACTTGAGACAGCCCCCCGAATATCGACTGCACGTCGTTGGCAGCGGGCGTCACCTTCAGGGTGGCCGATACCGTGCCTGTGATCGAATGCCCACCCGGTGCCTGCGCTGTATCACCAAAGAGGCTCACGCCTTGTTCGGTGCCGTTTACAGGTGCTGGCACAGGTTGCGACTTCGCCGCCGCAATGGCAGCCTTCTTTTTGGCGCGGTCGTCGGCTTCTGTACGCAAACGGGCTGCCTTGGACGCCTCTACCTGGGCGAGAATATCTGCCGGCGGCTGATTTTCAGGCGGCGAAGTGTTAGAATTCTTCACACTAAGTACTCCTTTAAGCCCTGGTTGAGCGCGAACTCATCGGGGCTTTTCTTTGCGCGCCGTTCAGGCAGGTTGGCTGGCACCGCGAGCGGACTTTGCGGTCGGTCCTACGGTGCAAGGCTTCGCCAAGTGCTCCGCGAGCCAGGCGTCGACTTCGGCTCTGCTCCAGACGGAACGACCGGCATAGCCGTTCGAGCGCTTCGGGCCGAGGGAGCGGCATGCGGGGAAATAGCCGGCGCTCATCCAGGCGTACAAAGTGCTGAGACACACGCTGGTCACCCGCAGAACTTCGTCGCGGGTCATGAGCGGGGAGAGGGTTGTTTCGGTGGCTTGGTGTGCGGACATAGCGGCGACCTCAAACAGAGTTGAGTCACTTTGGCCGGTGGCCTGCTATTAGAAGTTGGGTATGAAGTGACGACCGCATTTTTGCGATCTGGCGCCCATTATAGGGCGCAATTCGGCATGTAAATAGCAATATCTTCCGATCCTTGCCGACACCGTTTAGACCGTGCCATCAAGAGGCTCGGCCCGCAACTCATCCAGCCAGTCTGCCCACAATTGCGCCGCTTCAAACCGTTCTTCAAGAAATTCGTTCCGGTTGTACGCGTGCCCTAGCGGGTCTTTGGTTTCGTGCCCCATGGCTAATTCGAGAATCGTGACGTCTATCTTCAATGGCTTCTGACCAAGCGTCCGCCAGGTGGCCCGACCACCGTGCCCGCTCACCGTGCCTAATTCGTACCCCAGCTGTTTCAGCTGTGCCAGACGGAAGCTATCCGGGTGTGTCGGCTTGGAAGGATCGCGCCGGCTTGGAAGGACGTATTCTGCGTGTCCTGCACGACGTGCCTGCAATTCGCCAAGCAGCACCAAGGCTTGTCGGGGTAGCGGCACAGCGTGTAATTCGTCGACCTTTGTCATGCGGAAATTCCACCAGCCCGCCTCGAGATCCAGCTCGGTCCACTTCATGCGGGCGAGTTCAACCGGTCGGACTGGCAACATGGCCAGCAGCTTCAAACCGTAGAACGAACTGCTCCGGCCCGGGTGGGTGTATAGCTTGCGCAGGTATTCGGCGAAAGGGTCCACCTTCGTAATTGCCGGATGGTGGCGCTGGGAACGTTCGCCCTCTTTATTTTTCTTTTTTGGCAGTAGTGTCTCGCACCCCTGTGCCACGTTTTCCGCCACGTACCGTGACACCTTGGCGAAGTCGAGCACACGCTTGACGACGCCGAACGCGAAACGCTGCGCGGCCTTCTTGCCTTGGTAGTGGTTAATCACAGCTTTGATGTGGCCGACGTCAACCTCGTTGATCGGCACCGGGCCCATGATCAAGTTGATGGCTTTCAGCGTGTATCCATGCCCTTTGACCGTGCTTTCCTTCCAATCGTCCTTGGTCTTGTAGTATTCGATGAACTCCTTGGAAACAGCGTCGAATGTCCGTGCCGCTTTGGCCTTTCTGGCGACGTCCTCAGCCTGCTTGATGTCTTTCGGATGGGTACCTTGTCGGGCACTGACTTTCGCCCTCTTGGCCGCTGTGCGAGCGTCATCCAAGCCCATATGGTCGTCACTGTCCGGCTCGTAACGTCCGAGCGTGTGGACGTATTCTTTTTTGTCGACCCAATAGCGCAGCCGCCAGGACTTGGTGCCGGTCGGTGTGACGATCAGGAATAAGCCGCGCTCGACACCGTCGGGGTGGGTGCCGGGCTTCTTGCTGCGCACAGCCGGATCTGTCAAAGGCTTCCTGCCTGCCTTGGCGGGCTTGTCTTTCGTCTTCGTAGTCATAACTGTATAACCGATGCCTTTTAGGGTGCAGGGTCACGGTAAATTATACAGTTATCCGTAAAATGACAACGGATGACGCTGGAAAATGACAGATGACACTGGAAGAGAAAAGCCCAGTATTAGCTAGCCTTCGCCTTCGCTTTACCCAGTTCTTCAAGGCGCTGATCAATCAACTGGCACTTGTCTGGCAAATCCTTGCTGGCAGTGCCCAGATCCATCTTCTGCAACTCTTCATTGATCTCCTTGGCCTTGGTCGGATTCTGCTCCGTGAGCTTGGTGATTTCCCTGGCCAGTTGTTCGCGCTTGATGGTGGCTTCCTCGGGCGTGCAGGCCCAAACGGGAAGGGCACAGGCGAACGTGGCAACCAGGGTGAATTTCAGCAGGGTTTTCATAGGGCGAGCCTCTGTTCCGGAAAAGGCGGGTTATCCGGTTGAGGGTTGCAGGGTGGAAAAAGTTCAGCGAGGCCAATTGCAGATTGCCTGTTTCAAGCTGATTTAATAAAAACACCCCCACAGGGGTGGGGGTGTTACCCGGATCAATGCAGGAGCAAGCTTGCTCGCGATGGCCGCGACTCGGTCTCTACGGTCTACCCCCCATGACAGCAGCTGGATGACGCCTTGTCTCCATACTGATCATGAAGCTGCACCCATTCCATGATTTGCTCTTCATTTCGACCTTTGGGCGTCAAGTCCAGATAGTTGTAGGCACCCACCAACATGTCCAGGCCGCGGGCGTAAGTGGAGTAAGTGTGGAAGATTTCGCCGTTTTCATTGCGATAAAACACGCTGAGTCCGGGGAGTTCTTCTTCGGCGCCGTCGGATTTTTCGTAGTTGTAGGTGGCTTTGCCGGCGGCAACGTCTTCTGCCCTGGCCGAAACGCCGAAGTCGTAGTTGAAATCGCAGCCTTCTGACGACACCCAGTCGAATTTCCAGCCCATGCGCCGTTTGAAGGCCTGGAATTCTTCGAACGGTGCGTGGGAAACCGCCACCACCGCCACGTCATGGTGGGCCAGGTGCTGGTTGGCGCCGTCGATGTGGTCGGACAGGAACGAGCAGCCTGAACAACCTTCGTCCCAGCCTTTGGCAAACATGAAGTGGTAAATGATCAACTGGTTACGGCCGCCGAACAGGTCGGCCAGTTTCAACTCGCCGTCCGGGCCCTTGAAACGGTAATCCTTGTCGATTTTCACCCAGGGCAGGGCGCGGCGTTCGGCGCTGAGTTTATCCCGTTCCCGGGTGAAGGCTTTTTCGTGGGCCAGGTGTTGTTTACGAGCGGCGAGCCATTCTTCTCGGGACACGACGGGATGATTTTGAATGTTCATTGGTTTTCTCCTGCGGGATGCTGGGAGGTAACTGACACAGGCTAGTCGTTTGACCTGTGCCAAATTCGACATACCACCGGTCGGTGCTGTTCAAGACCTGATTCAAGACCTCAGCTGAACGGCTGCGCACGCAATCGGTCACAACCTATGTAAGCCATTCCACTCACGGGCGCTGGAGGTTGATCAGGATGACGACTTATAACTGGGATTTGATCGAACGCTTGCTGCACGAAGTACAGAACGGGGCACCCAGCTTCACGCCACGTCCCTATGCCGAACAATACGCTGCCGAGCAAGCGACAGAGGGCGAGGAGACGGAAAACCTGGATCACTTGAAAGCGGTGGCCGGCGAGTACGAAAAGCTACTGCTGGAGCGCGGCTATATCGAGCCTCGGCCAGAGGAGCAGGGTGGCACCGGCTCGAACTATATCTTGACGCCACGGGGCTCGAGTCTGTTGAGCCTGATCGACAGCAGCATTCCGGGCAATGATCATCCGCGGCAGGTGCTGGATGAGCAGGAGGATGCGCTGGACGAAGTGACGTTTGATGAGGTGGCTTCGAAGGCGCAGATAGCCTGAAGATCACGCATACCCAATGTGGGAGCGAGCCTGCTCGCTCCCACATTGGAACTGTGTTTCTTTTAGCCTTCCTTTACGGTTTTCAAGCATTTCAAATCATTGAAATCCTTGCGCACCCCTTCGATTTTCCTCAGCAACCGCTGCCGTTGTTCCGGCGTACTTTCAGCCATCAAGTCCACGAACAGTGACCGCGCCTGGGCCTCGGTATTGGCATAGGCCTGGCGATAGGTGGGGGTCCACAAGCTCTCGCGATTGACCAGGAGCGTCTCGATTTGCTGTGGGAATTGCGGACTCTGACGCTGCGCAACCGCCGCACTGAACTGCATCTGCCAATGGACGCGGTTGGCGATCCATTGCGTATTCTGGTCGCCCAAGGCCTTTGACCAGGCGACGACCCGTTGCTGCTGGATCGGGCTGAGCGGGCCGAGCCAGTCATTCAGGCGTTTTTCCATGCGCTCGCCACGCTCCCTGATTTGCTGCTCAAGCGACGGCTGCAGGTATTGCTCCTGGCGTTTGCGCTGGTCTTTGGCGAAGGCGGCGTTCATTTCCGCGACTTGCCTGTCATCCAGCCCCTGCAACAACTCGATGGCCGACGGAGTGATTTCCCGCGCGGTCTGGGCGATGGCCTGCTTGGCTTCCTGAGTGCGGGCTTGCAACGCGGCATCGGTGACCTGGTTGGCCTCGACCATGTCCTGCAGACGGTCCAGCCAGTCGAGGTAGCCCGGCAGTTGCGTGGTGCAGTGCCAGCTCAGGTGCTCTTCGAGGCGTTCGTCGAACCAGTCTTTCTGCCCACCGTTCATGCTCAGGTAATCGCCGAGCGTCCACGGGATGATCACGTCGAGATTGCGATAGGCCAGGCCCACGCGGCTGCACGCGCCGAGGGCAAGACTGAGGCTGATAACGACGGCGAGATACTTAAACCAGCGCGACATGGGCGAGTCCTTGCGAAAGCGTAGGGTTCTCATGTGGACGCGGGATCAGCGCGTCAGTTCAGCCAATCAATAGAACGCACGCTCAGCCTTGAGGGTGACCAGGCCATCGCACTGGCTGTTGTGCCCCGAGTAGGCGGAGCAGTCGCTGCCGCTGAGGCTGGAACCGCTGTAGATCAGGTCCAGGTCGATGCCCATGAATGGCCGGGAAAGTTGCACGGACCAATCGTTGAAACTGCCTACGTAGCCGCCATCGACCGACACCGGCGAGTTAAGCTGGTGGGTGGTGTATTTCATGCTGATGCCTATGCCGAAGGGCTGATTGCCACCCAGGTCGGCGAACACCGTGCTGTTCTGTTTGTCCGTGTCATTGCTGAACGCGGCACCGAACCGACTGCCCAGCAAGGTCAGGCCGCCGAACAGCTCATGGCTGTCGAGGGTGTCCACTTCCGGGTAGCTGTAATGGATCATGCCGACTTCATAGCCCAGGGTGTGATCGAAAGGTTGTTTAAAGCCCACGTAGGAATCGACTTCAAGTTTGCTCCCGGGGCTCAACCCAACGCTCGGTGACCATTGACCCACATAGAAGCCGCTGTCGTGGCTCAGGTCGAGACCACCGTGGAACGAGCCGATGCTGGAAGGTTTGACCAGCCCCTGGGCCATGCTGCGGCTGGGGGTGGTGCCGAGTTTGAGATCGAAGTCACCCAATTCACGCTGGAAGATTTGCGCATTGGCGACTGAACACGCCAGCAGGCTGGCGAGCAGGAAAAAAGAGTGCTTGAACATGCGTCACTCCATGAACAGCGTGGAGCAGGAACGAAAAACCTGCTGAAACGCTTGATCTAGACGGGTGCAAGCATACCGGCGAATGCCCGGCATTGATGGCCGTTCGTCGATTTTTGGAATATGGGTATGTTACGCGGGGTGTAGCAGGAGGGTTCCAGTCCAAGCGCTTCGAAGCTCAAAGCGCTTAGGGACCAGTTATCGCGGTGGACCTTGTGACAATTACTTTTTGCCCAAAGTGATCTGCTTGGACGGGCCGAACGTCTGGCCGCTGACGCCTTTGGCAATTTGCTGGATCTCGCCACCGGACTTGAGGAACGCAGCAATCTGGTTGTTGATCGATTCGCTGGTTTCAACGGCTGGAGCTGGCTTTGCTTTGCTGTTGGATGCTTTTACACGCATGGCGGCCATTAACCTGTAGAAAATTAACTTGGCCAAGCATAGTACATGAAATACTTGACAATTGCTTGCTAAATATCTCCCGAAATGCACATTGCCCGTGCGTGAGGTATCGCAAGTTATTATTCGGAATATTTGCCTAAGCTGCTGTTTTAACTATGAACATCAATCAGGAGCTGCAGCTTTTTTCACGGGATGGTCGTGGCGTGATCGGTCAGATTGGCCAGACGAGTGGCCACGCGCCATGGACAAAATCCAGGAAAATTAAGGGCTTCAGAGGATTTTCCTGCGCCATCGGGCTGTCCACCGACCGCAGCCCGCAAAACCGGGTAGAATGCCGCCCACGCAATGAGGGTATTGGACATGGCTTTAGTCGGGCGTTACAACAGTTTGCAAGTGGTTAAACACACTAACTTCGGTTTATATCTGGACGGTGGCGCGGATGGCGAAATCCTCCTGCCCAATCGTTATATTCCCAAAGATATTCCCAGCGAAGATGAAGATTGGCTCAACGTTTTTATTTATCTGGACAGCGATGACAAACTCATCGCAACTACCGAAAAACCGAAAGTACAGGTCGGTGAATTCGCCAGTTTGAAAGTCGTTGAAGTCAACAGCATCGGGGTTTTCCTGGATTGGGGCTTGCCGAAGGATCTGTTGCTGCCGTACTCCGAAGAAAAGCGTCAGATGACCGCGGGCGAGTATGTCGTGGTGCATGTCTACCTCGACAAGCACACGCGCCGCATAACGGCGACGGCGCGTCTGGACCGCTACCTGGACAAGACCCCGGCCAACTACACCCCGGGCCAGGAAGTCGATCTGCTGGTCGCCGAAGCCACCGACATGGGGTTCAAGGCGATCATCAACAACAAGCACTGGGGCCTGATCCACAAGAACGAAATCTTCAAGTTCATGCGCGCCGGTAAAGAGGAAAAGGGCTTTATCAAAGAAGTCCGGGCCGATGGCAAGATCAGCCTGAGCCTGCAACCGGTCGGCGAAGAAGCGGCTACCAGCCTCAACTCGAAGATCCTTGCCAAACTGCGCGACAACAACGGCACACTGCCGGTAAGCGACAAGAGCGACCCGACGGTAATCACCAGCATGTTTGGCGTCAGCAAGGGCAACTTCAAGAAGGCGATCGGTGCGTTGTACAAGAACGGCCAGATCGTTATTCATGCCGATCGCATTGAGCTGAGCTGACCCCGCAACGCCCTCGCTCCTACAGGCAAATGACGCAACCAGGAATCTGAAGGTCTCTGGCAGGCGGCATTTCCTGTCCATCTGGTTAATAATCGGCAGCATAATATTTCGCCCCGGCGCTTTCTCAGCAAGAAGCCGGGGCTTTGCTTTTACTGTCGAGTCACTGCCATGGATTGTGTTGTCGAGGTGTACCGGTGAGCGCCACGCGGCGTAGCGCCGATGGGTTTGCCCTGCAAGTGATGATGGGGCTGTGCCTGATCTGGGGCGTCCAGCAAGTCATGATCAAATGGGCGGCACCCGACATAGCGCCGGTCATGCAAGCCGCAGGGCGCTCGGGTATTTCCGCGTTGCTCGTCGGCCTTTTGATCTGCTGGAAAGGAGGGTGGGATCAGGTCGGCAGTACCTGGCGCGGCGGTCTGCTGGCGGGTGCGCTGTTTGGTCTGGAGTTTTTCTTCATTTCCGAAGGCCTGCAACTGACCACGGCCGCGCATATGTCAGTGTTTCTCTACACGGCGCCGATCTTTACCGCGCTGGGCGTGCACTGGCTGCTGCCGAGTGAACGATTGAGGCCGGTCCAGTGGTTGGGCATTTTCCTCGCTTTTATCGGGATCGCCATCGCATTTGCCGGTGGGGTGTCCTGGGACAATCTCGATCGGCGCATGCTGCTGGGCGACGCACTGGGTGTGCTGGCCGGTGCGTCCTGGGGCGCGACCACGGTGGTGGTGCGCGCGTCGCGCTTGTCGGAAGCACCGGTGACCCTGACCCTGTTTTATCAACTGCTTGTCGGTTTCGTCGGCCTGTTGCTGATCGCCATCCTCAGCGGCCAGGTCAGCCACGTCAGCCTGACCACCGTAGCGGTGGCCAGCGTACTGTTCCAGGGATTGGTGGTGTCGTTCTTCAGTTACCTGACCTGGTTCTGGCTGCTGCGCCGTTATCTGGCGGCGAACCTGGCGGTATTTTCCTTCATGACACCGTTGTTCGGCGTGACGTTCGGCGTGGTGCTGCTGGGTGAAGAACTGAGTCTCAATTTCATCATCGGCGCGGTGCTGGTGCTGTTGGGCATCACCTTTGTCAGCGCCGAGCAGTGGGTGCGCCGTCGTTTGCGCAAAGCCCTCGGGCAGCAATGACCGGCCTGGCACCAAGGCCTCCGAACCCTTCAGGCGTGGAGAGAATGGTGACAGACGGTCGATACGTCGTTTTCGCCCCGGGTTCAGGCGATTGCTTGAACTAACGGTCAGGTATTTGGATCAATTCAGTAACAGATCATTGCGTCTTTAGACGAGCATTGCGCAGGACTTCGGACTATTATCAGTGCGAAGGGGCTACAGAATTCACAGCCGCTCGGCACTACCCTGAAGGGGGCACCATGAAAGAGAAAATCCAAAACTGGCTGCATGACCTGGGTGTCGCACTCGGTTTGATCGAACCGCCTCTGCAACCTGTGCCTATTCGCACTGACGACGAACAACGTCGACGCCAGCAGCGTCGCCGGTAACGCGTCAAGGTCTGAAACGATCGCAGTCTGTGGCAGCTCCTGCAGGGGGGTGTGCAAATGCTGCGATTCAGAGTACCTGAGGAAACGCCCCAGACTCGGGCCGTGTTCTACAGGATTCATCATGGGCGGTATTCAATGCCGCCCAATCTCCATCAAAAACCGGCTCAAGTCATTCACCGTCCTGGCGGTCTTGAGCATGTTGTCTTCCTCGGCCGTAAACGCCGTCAGTCCCAGTTCATCTTCCAGATGGAAGATCAGTTCTTCGATATCCTCCTTATCCAGTCCCAACTGCGCCAGGCTGGCGTTGTCGTCGAAGTCGTCCTGACCCTCCAACAGACGGCTGATGAGGCGATGCACGGCGGCGCGGACAGCGGCTTTTTTCATGGTGGTTCTTCGAGGGCGTTATTGTTGTTGTCCCTGCGTTGGAGTACAGCAGGCTTCAGCCATGGGAACGCTGCCACTCGTCAATCATCGTGCGTAAATGCTCCCCGGAAAAACTGCCGAAATGCCCGCCGTGCACCGTGCGGATCGGCAGTGCGCGCAAGCGTTGCAGGCTGCGGGCGTAGTCGTCGAGGTTGGAGTGGTAGGCATCCTCGATCAGCGGCCCGTCGTAGATGATGTCGCCACTGAAGAGCGTTTCGGTCGCCGCCTCGTAAAGGCTGATGCCGCCCGGTGAGTGCCCCGGCGTGTGCAGCACCTGCAGCGTGCGGTTACCCAGGTCCAGCACATCGCCTTCTTCAATCATTCCGGTGGCCGGTGCGGCCTTGACCCGGTATTCGGCGTAGCACAACGGGCAGTCGGGGTGAGCCTCGAACATGTCGTCACCGACAAAGGCCGTGCTCAGTGTGTTGTCGCCGTCCGGTGCGGCGAGGATCTGCGCTTCGGCCGGATGGACCAGGCGTTCGGGGAATTCGTGATGGCCGGCAATGTGGTCGAAATGGCAATGACTCGCCACCGCGACCAACGGCCGCTCGGTGATCCATGGCAATTGCTCGCGCAGGCTGACCAGCCCGGAACCGCTGTCGAGCAGCAGGTCTTTGTCGCGGCCCTGGATGTGCCAGAGGTTGCAGCGATAGAAGGGCCGGATGTACGGCTCGTGAATCAGGCGTATGCCGTCACTGAGCGGTTTGACCTCGAACCACTGATCGCGGCTGACGATTTTCATTAGCGGTTTCCTTCAGGCGAAAAAAAACGAGTGTGGCAACCGACGCCACACTCGTCGAAGAAAAAACTTAATCCATTCTTTTCAGCTTAGATGGCGCTCGCTACCGGTGCCGGACGACGGGACAGCAGGCTGACCACGACGAAACTCACCAGGCCGACACCGAGGCTGTAGTAGATCGGGGTGTTGGCGTCCATACCGTCCTTGATCATGAACATCAGCGCGGTGGCAAAGCCCAGGCCCATGCTGGCGATAGCGCCGGCGGTGGTTGCGCGTTTCCAGAAAATCGCACCGATCAGCGGGATCAGCATGCCGCCCACCAACAGGTTGTAGGCCAGGGTCAGGGCGCTGATCACGTCGTTGACCACCAGCGCGATGCCGAGTACCACGATGCCGGTGAGCAGGGTAAACAGGCGGTTGATGCCCAGGCTCGACTGTTTGCCGCCGCGCAGTTTCGGCAGCAGGTCTTCGGTCAGGGTGGTGGAAGCTGCGAGCAGGCCGGCGCTGGCGGTGGACATCATGGCCGCCAGTGCAGCAGCGATCACCAAGCCCCGGATACCGTCCGGCAGGGACAGTTTCACGATGGCGGCAAAAGCGTTGTTGACGTTGTCCAGATCCGGAATCAGCACATGGGCGGCCATGCCGATCAGGGCGCAGGCCAGGCCGTAGAAGATGCAGTAGATGCCGGCGAAAGTACCGGCGTACTGAGCGACTTTGGCGGTCCGGACGGTGAACACACGCTGCCAGATGTCCTGGCCGATCAGGATCCCGAAGAAGTAGATCATGAAGTAGGTGATGATGGTGTCCCAGCCGATGGTGGTGAAGCTGAAAGCCGCCTGCGGCAGTTTCATCACCAACTCATCCCAGCCGCCGACGCGGTACAGGCAGATCGGCAACAGGATGAACATCAGGCCGACGGTCTTGATCACGAACTGGACGATATCGGTCAGGGTCAGGGACCACATGCCGCCGATGGCCGAATAGATCACCACCACGCCACCACCGAGCAGCACCGAGATCCAGAAGGGCAGGCCGAACAGTACTTGCAGCACGGTGCCGATCGCCAGGATCGAGGTCACGCCGATCATCAGCGCATACGCCAGCATGATTGCCGCACTCGCCGAGCGGGCCATCGGGTTGTAGCGTTTTTCAAGGACCTGGGTGACGGTGTAGATTTTCAGCTTCAGCAGCGGTTTGGCCAGGAACAGGTTCAGCGCCACGATCCCGCAACCCAGTGCGGCGCACAGCCAGAAACCGGAAATGCCATGCACGTAGCCCAGGCGCACGGTGCCGACGGTGGACGCACCACCCAGTACCGTAGCGGCCATGGTGCCCATGTACAGGGTCGGGCCGAGGTTGCGACCGGCGACCAAGTAGTCTTCGTTGGTCTTGGCCTTGCGCATGCCGAAGTAGCCGAGTACCAGCATCGCGGCGGCGTAAATGAGAACGACGAATAAATCCAAAGCCATGATGGCGTGTCTCCGATTGTCTTTTTTATGGTGGAACAAAGATGGTTCTGTGGGGCTGCTTTCTGTGGGAGCGAGCTGTGTCAGGCAGGCTGACGTAGTTCAGGTTTTGCCGTGATGTTTGCGCCTTTGCTGCGTGAATCATTCGGGCCGAACACCGCGGCCGGTTCCGGGAACAGGCTCAGCAGCGCCAGGTACACCAGCGACGCCAGGCCCAGGGTTACCGGCAGGCTGATGTCGATGCCGCCAGCCAGTTCACCCAACGGACCAACGAATTGCCCCGGCAGGTTCACAAAGCACAGACCGACCAGTGCACTCGGAATCCACGCCCCCAGCCCACGCCAGTTCCAGCCGTGGGTGAACCAGTAACGGCCACCTTTCTCGCCGCGGGTGAACACTTGCAGGTCATCCGGGCAGTAAAAGCCGCGACGCACCAGCAGACCGATGATCATGATCACCATCCACGGGGTGGTGCAGGTGATGATCAGCACGGCGAAGGTCGACACGCTCTGCACCAGGTTCGCGGCAAAACGCCCGATGAAGATGAAGGCAATCGACATCACGCCGATCAGCAGCGTCGCCTTGACCCGCGACAATACCCGCGGGAACACGCTGGACATGTCCAGCCCGGTGCCATAAAGCGAGGTGGTGCCGGTGGACATGCCGCCGATCACCGCGATCAGGCACACCGGCAGGAAGAACCAGCTCGGCGAAACCGCCAGCAGACCGCCGACGTAGTTGTTGGCCGCGATGTAGTCCGGTGCCTTGATCGCCACGATGGTGGCGGTGGTCAGGCCGAACAGGAACGGGATGAATGTCGCGATCTGCGAGATCACCACCGCGGCCATGATCCGGCGCTTGGAAGTGTCACGCGGGATATAGCGCGACCAGTCACCGAGGAACGCACCGAAGGAAATCGGGTTGCTCATGGCCACCAGCGCCGCGCCGATAAAGGCCGCCCAGAAGCCTGGTTGCCCGAGGCTGACGGTGCCGGCGAAGTTCACATCGAAGGGCCCGGCGAACGCGAAGATGCCCAGCAGGAACAGCAGGCTGGCGCTCCACACCGCGATCTTGTTGACCCACAGCAGGAAGCGGAACCCATAGATGCATACCGTCAGCACCAGGATCGCGAACAGACCGTAGGCCAGGCCCAGGGTCAGGTCGGTTTCCGGCAGGCCGATCAGGCGTTTGGCACCACCGATCAGCGCATCCCCCGAACTCCACACCGAGAGCGAGAAGAAGGCGATGGCGGTCAGCAGCGACAGGAACGACCCGACGATCCGCCCGTGCACGCCGAAGTGCGCACCGGAAGACACGGCGTTGTTGGTGCCATTGAGCGGGCCGAACAGGCCCATGGGCGCAAGGATCAACGAGCCCAGCAGCACACCGAGCACAATCGCCCCGACGCCGGCCTGGAATGACAGGCCGAACAGCACCGGAAAACTGCCGAGCACGGCGGTGGCAAAAGTATTGGAACCGCCGAAGATCATCCGGAACAAATCCGTCGGACCTGCGGTACGTTCGTTGTCCGGGATCTGTTCGACCCCGTGGGTTTCTATCTGCGTAAGGCTTTGGTCGTTGTTGTTGTTATTCATGATCTGCTCCGATCATAAAGGCGCGCTCATCGTGTGTGAGCGTCACCTGTTTGGCTAAGGGGGTGGCAGCCCTTCCGGCATCGCGGACAAATGTTCGTGGCAGGCCAGCCATGGGCCTTGTTGTTGTCGGCGAAACACAATCGTCTCGCGCTCCTGGCTGAAGTGTTGCTCCCCTTGCATGCGCAGCTCGGTGGCCACGTCATGGATGAAGATCGCCACGTCACCCTGCAGGCTGACGAAGGCGTTGCTTGAAGTGCACGAAAGCACTTCGAAGCCATCCTCGGACCGCCAGGTGTCCCACAACGCCTGATAGGCATCGCGCGACAGCAGAGGCTGTTCGAGGGTGTAGAACACGAAGCTGGCATCAAGGCTGAAAGCGCCGAAGTAGGCTTCGCGATCGTTGCGGGCAAAGGCCGACACCAGATCGGCGGCGGCTTTCAAAACCTGATCACGTTCGCTCATGACCGATCCTCAGCGGTGGACCACGCCAGGCAGTACGCAGAGCATTTCGTACAGCAGGTTGGCGGCCAGCAGCGAGGTGTTACCGGTGGTGTCGTACGCGGGCGAGACTTCTACCAGATCGCAACCGACCAGGTCGAGGCCTTGGCAGCCGCGAACGATTTCAATTGCCTGAATGGTCGTCAGGCCACCGATTTCCGGGGTGCCGGTGCCAGGCGCCCAGGCCGGGTCGATGCCGTCGATGTCGAAACTCAGGTAGACCGGGCCGCCGCCGACTTTCTCGCGAACTTCGGCCATCAATGGGGCCAGGGATTTGTGCCAGCACTCTTCGGCCTGGACCACACGGAAACCCTGGTTACGGCTCCAGTTGAAGTCGTCAGCGGTGTAGCCTTGGGCGCGCAGGCCGATTTGCACGACGCGGTCCGGGTCCAGCAGGCCTTCTTCGACGGCGCGACGGAACGTGGTGCCGTGGGCGATTTTCTCGCCGAACATGTGATCGTTGACATCGGCGTGAGCGTCGATGTGCACCAGGCCGACCTTGCCGTGCTTCTTGTGGATGGCCCGCAGGATCGGCAGGGTGATGGTGTGGTCGCCGCCCAGGGTCAGGGGGATCACATCATGTTCGAGGATATTGTCGTAGGACTCTTCGATGATCCGTACGGCATCCAGCAGGTTGAAGGTGTTGATCGCCACGTCACCGATGTCGGCAACCGACAGCGAGTCGAACGGCGCCGCGCCGGTGGCCATGTTGTACGGACGGATCATCACCGATTCAGCGCGGATTTCACGCGGCCCGAAACGGGTGCCGGGGCGCAGCGAGGTACCGATGTCCAGCGGCACGCCAACGAAGGCGGCGTCCAGGCCGGCAGCGGATTGCAAATGGGGGAGTCGCATCATGGTGGCGATGCCGCCGAAGCGCGGCATTTCGTTGCCGCCCAGTGGTTGGTGAAGAATCTTGTCCACGGGTAGGGCCTCATCGTCGTTGTTTTATTTATGCAGGTAAGCCGCTCGGGGAGAGACGGGCACCGCTGTGGGCCGATTCTGCGAAATGTAGTGGCCGGGAAGAATCGCTACGGGCAAATACTTAGTTCAGATTTTTCTAAACTAATGGTGATGACGGCGATAGACTTGCAGCCATGCGCAGAACCCTGTGGCGAGGGAGCTTGCTCCCGCTCGGCTGCGAAGCAGCCCCAAACCATTCACCTTGGTGTCAGATGGACCGCATCAGTAGATTTTACGACTGCTGCGCAGTCGAGCGGGAGCAAGCTCCCTCGCCACAGAAGCAGGATGCATTACCGTGTACCTCGGAGCCCCCATGGCCAACGCTTTACCCGACCTGAAACTGTTGCGCATCTTCGTCAGCGTGGTCCGCCATCAGGGGTTCGCCAATGCCCAGCAGGAGCTCAACCTCTCAACCTCGGCCATCAGCACTTACATGAGCCAGCTTGAAGCGGCCCTGGGCCTGGTGCTGTGCCATCGCGGTCGCGGCGGCTTCAGCCTGACCAGCAAGGGTGAGTTGTTCCATCAGGAAACCCTGCGCCTGCTCGGCGAACTCGAAGGTTTCGAGCAGTACGCAGCGGCGCTCAAAGGCGAACTGCGCGGCACTCTGAACCTGGGGGTGATCGATTCTACCGTCAGTGACAAGGCCTTGCCGTTTGCCGAAGCCATCGGCGCCTACACTCAGGAGCATCCGGCCGTGCATTTGCACCTGTCGGTCATGAGCCCCTACGAATTGCAGCTCGGCGTGCAGGACAATCGCCTCGACCTGGCCATCGGCGCGTTTTCCACGCGCATGAGCGGGCTGGTCTACATGCCGCTGTACCGGGAGCAGCACTGGTTGTATTGCAGCAGTCGGCACCCGCTGTTCACCGAGCGGCGCATCCCCGAGCAGGTCATCACCCAGCAGCGCATGGTCGGCCGTGGTTACTGGAGCCAGGCGGAACTGGCGCGCCATGGCTTCAAGCACAGCGCCGCAACCGTGGAGAGTATGGAAGCCCAGCTGATACTGGTGCTCTCCGGCGCTTACATCGGTTATTTGCCGGAACACTACGCCCAGGCCTGGGCTGACAAGGGCGATCTGCGGGTACTGCTGCCGGCAACCTTCGGCTATCAGGCGCCGTTTTCCATGATCGTGCGCCGAGGCCGCAGCCGCGAACCACTGATCCAGACTTTTCGCGATTTACTCAAAGCACAACTGAATCAGGCTTGAGACGATGTCCAGAATCCATTGCCCGCGCTGCCTGCGCCCACACAGTCACTGCCTGTGCCCGCTGATCCCGAGCCTCGACAGTCGCACTCGGGTGTTGCTGTTGCAGCATCCGAGCGAGGTGAACCATGCCCTGAACACCGCGCGCCTGGCGGCGTTGGGGTTGAACAATGCCGAGCTGATCGTGGGCGAAGTGTTCGAGGATTTGCCGGCGCTGCTGAATCAACCGGGGTACCGGGCACGGCTGTTGTTTCCTGCCGATGATGCGCAGACGATCCAGGCTTACGCGGCAAATGATGAACCGCTGTTGCTGGTCGTCCCGGATGGCACCTGGCGCAAGGCGCGCAAGATGCTGCACCTCAATCCGTTGCTGGCGGCGTTGCCCCGAGTGACGCTGGCTGCTGGCGCGGTGTCCCGTTATCGATTGCGCAAGGCACCGGGGCCCGGGGCGTTGTCGACGGTGGAGGCGATAGTGCAGGCGTTGCAGGTCCTGGAAGCGCCCGTCAGTTTTGAGCCATTGTTGAGGCCGTTCGAGGCGTTGATCGAGGGGCAGATTGCGGCGATGGGGGGGGAGGTCTTTCAGCGTAATCATGGTGACCGATAGGTACTGTCTGTACCGGCCCCATCGCTAGCAGGCTAGCTCCCACAGGGGAATTGGAGAGCGATCACATATTTTGTATTCACAACTGATCAACTGTGGGAGCTAGCCTGCTAGCGATAGCCATTGCACAGTCAATGAATATTCTGGCCGGATCTATCGCTCCCGCATCGCCTCGGTCCGCGCCTTTAACACCGGCTTGAGCAGATAATCCAGCACACTCTTGTGCCCGGTAATGATATCCACCGTCGCCACCATCCCCGGAATAATCAGCAACGGCTTCACATCCCCACCCAGATGATTCTTGTCGGTCCTGACTTGAATCAGATAAAAACTATTGCCCTTGTCATCGGTGATGGTGTCCGCCCCGATCAACTCCAGCTTCGCGCTCAAACCGCCATAAATCGTGTAGTCGTAGGCACTGAACTTGACCATGGCTTTCTGCCCAGGATGCAGGAACGCCACGTCCTGTGGCCGAACCTTGGCTTCGATCAGCAGGTTATCTTCCAGGGGTACGATCTCCACCATGTCGCTGCCCGGCTGGACCACCCCGCCGATGGTGTTGACCTTCAACATCTTGATAATGCCGTGCACTGGCGACACCACCGTGGTGCGGGTCACGCGGTCGTCGATGGCGATGCTCGAAGCGGTGATTTTCGACAGCTCGGTGCGCTTCTCATTCAGCTCCTTGGCTGCGTCCGAGCGGAAGGATTGCTCCGATTCATCGATCTTGCTCTTGATCTCGTTAATCGCCGATTCGGCCCGGGGAATCGCCAGGGTCGTGGCATTGAGCGAGCCGCGAATCTCCACCGCGCTGCGTTTGAGGCGCAGGATTTCAACCGGCGAAACCGCGCCGGTGCCCACCAGTGGCGCGGACATATTCATCTCTTGTTGCAGCAATGCCAGGCTGGAACTGTATTGACCCTGTTTTGATCTAAATTCCGCCAGTTCCTGGGTTTTTTGCCGAAGTTGTTCCGATAAGGTGCGTTGTTCGCTGGCCAGGCGGCGTTGCCGTTGTTCATGCAGCGAGCGTTCGTCCTCGGCCACTTGCGGTGCCTTGGCGATGACGTCCGGCGACAGTTTGAACGGCCGTCCTTCCGCTTCGGCCGAAAGACGTTCGACCTGCGCGGTCAGTGCGTAACGATCGGCCTCGCTTTCGCCCTTGTTCGACAGAAAACGCGTGTCATCCAGGCGCAGCAAGGTATCGCCCTTGTTCACCATTTGCCCCTCGCGGACGAAGATTTCAGTGACGATACCGCCCTCCAGGTTCTGGATCACCTGAATCTTGCTCGATGGAATCGCCTTGCCTTCGCCCATGGTGACTTCCTGTAACACGGCGAACTTGGCCCAGACCACGGCGGTAATGATCAGCCCGGCGGCCAGCCACACGGTAATCCGCGACCAGCGGGGTGAGTCCTGCAACGCGGCGCTGGCGGTTTCCGGCATGAATTCGCTTTCGGCGCTTTTACCGAAGCTTGCGAAGTAGCCCCGTGAATCTTCGGAAGCGGACATAGGCGACTCCTAGACAGCCGCAGAGCCGACGCGGCCCTTGCGCAGTGCATCGATGACCGTTTCTTTCGGACCGTCGGCGACGATCCGCCCGTTGTCCAGCACCACCAGCCGATCCACCAGGCTGAGCATCGAGGTGCGGTGGGTGACCAGCAGCAGGGTCTTGCCCTGGACCCAGCCGTGGAGTTTCTGCCGCAGAACGTCTTCGCTGCTGTTGTCCATGGCGCTGGTGGGTTCATCGAGCAGCATGATCGGCGGGTCGAGCAACAAGGCGCGGGCCAGTAACACCGCCTGGCGCTGGCCGCCGGACAGCAGCTGCCCGCGTTCGCCCACCGGCCGGTCAAACCCTTGTGGATGCTGGCGCGCGAGCTCGGTGACACCGGTGAGTTCGGCCACTTCGAGCATCCGCGCATCGCTGATATAGCGCGCGCCGAGGGTCAGGTTGTCGCGCAGGCTGCCGGCCAACAGCGGCAGGTCATGGGCGACGTAACCGATCTGCTGGCGCAGGTCGGCAACGTCCAGTTGCCGCAGGTCCAGGCCGTCGAGCAGCAGTTGCCCTTCTTCCGGCGCATAGAAACCCATCACCAGCCGCGCCAGGGTGCTTTTGCCCGAGCCGCTGCGACCGATGATGCCGATCCGCTCGCCAGGTTTGACGCTGAAGCTGACATTGGCCAGCGCCGGCGCGTTCTGGCCGTTGTAGTGGAAGGTCACACCGATGACATCCAGCGCACCTTGCAGCTGCGTGCGTTCCAGCGGCCGCTGCCTGGCGTCGCGTTCCTGGGGCAGGGACATCAGTGCGTCGGTGCTTTTCATGGTCAGTTGCGCTTGCTGGTAGCGGGTGATCAGACCGGCGATCTGTCCCAGCGGTGCCAGCACCCGGCTGCCGAGCATATAGGTCGCCACCAGCGCGCCGACGCTGAGGTTGCCGGCGATGATGCTGTAGACCCCGGCGACGATGGTCGCCATGCCGGAAAATTGCTGGATGAACAAGGTGCCGTTGGTGGCCAGGGCCGAGAGGTTGCGCGCATGGCTGTCGAGGCGGGTGAGGGCGCCGTGGGTGCTTTCCCACTGGTGCTGACGTTCGCTTTCGGCGCTGCAGGCCTTGAGCGTTTCCAGGCCACCGAGGGTTTCGATCAGCAGACCCTGGCGTTCGGCTCCCAGGGTCAGGCTTTTTTGCACGGTGTCGCGCAAGCGGGACTGAATCACCATGGCGAAGATGATCGTGATCGGAAACGCCAGCAACGGAATCACCACCAGCCATCCGCCGAGCAAGCCGATCACCACCAGCATCAGCACGGCGAAGGGCAGGTCGATCAGGCTGGTCAAGGTGACGGCGGTGAGAAATTCGCGCAGGCCCTGGAAGTCATGGATGCTTTGGGCGAAACCGCCGATGGTCGCCGGCCGCGCTTTCATGGCCATGCCGGTGATGCGTTCGAACAGCGTGGCGGACAGGATCACGTCGGTTTTCTTCCCGGCGGTGTCCAGCAAGTGCGCGCGCACCACCCGCAGCACCAGTTCGAAACCGGTGCCGATCAGCAGGCCGATGGACAGTACCCACAAGGTCGACGTCGCCTGGTTCGGCACGACGCGGTCATAGGTCTGCATGACAAACAGCGGCACCATCAACCCCAGCAGGTTGATCAGGAAACTCGCCAGGATCGCATCGCCGTACAGCCACTTCGACAGCTTCAAGGTATCGCGAAACCAGGCTTCGACCCGGGGCACCAGGGGCGAGCGCAAGTCTTCGAGTTCATGCCGCGGCCGGGCGAACAAGGCCTGGCCGCTGTAGTTTTCCGCCAGCTCTTCACGGCTGACCCATTGTTCACCACCGTCGGCTTCGCTCGGCAGGATCAGCGCCCGGCCGTCATCGCCCCAGCGCCGTAGAATCGCGGTGCGGCCGTTGTTGAGGATCAGCATGACAGGGAGGTTGAGGGCGTTGATATCCGCCAGTTCGCGGCGCAGCAAACGCGCCTGCAAACCGGCCCGGGCCGCTGCGCGCGGCAGCAGGTCCAGGCTCAGGCGCTGGTGTGCCAGGGGCAGCCCGGCACTCAGGCTGGCGCGACTGACCGTTGCGCCGTGGAGTTTGCAGAGGATCAACAGACCGTCCAGTAGCGGGTCATCGAAGCTCAGCCGCGGATCGACGCCATGATGGGTGGATTCCATGCTGGTCACAGGGCTCGCTCCAGGTGTGCTATCTCAGTTCGGGCAGGCGGGCTTCGTTTTTCACTTCGGCCTGGGCGATCGCGTCGGCGGGCAGCACCACCCGTTGTTGACTCAGCAACTGGCCCATGTTTGCCAGCACGCGGTACATCGAGTACTCCTCGACGTAACGCACTTCGGTGTAGCGACGGTTGGCGTTGTACAGCTCGTTTTCACTGTCGAGAACGTCGAGCAGGGTCCGCTGGCCGAGGCCGAACTGGTCCTGATACGCAGCCCTTACGCGGGTGGTGGTCTCGGCGTATTCGCGGGCGGTCGGGGTTTGTTTCTTGGCATTGACCATGGCGTTCCAGGCCAGGTGGATGTTCTCGTTAAGCTGACGCAGGGCGTTGTTGCGGATGTCCATCGCCTGGTTGATCCGGTGCGCGTTGCCAGCCAGCCGGGCCTTGTCGCTGCCGCCGCGGAACAGGTTGTAGTTCATCACGATCCCGACGCGCCATTCGTTGTCGTGACCTTCCTCGCCTTGCACGTTGTTGTTCGCGCCCACCGCGGCTTCGGCGTCGAAGCGCGGATAGAACGGCGACTTGGAGACTTCGTACTGGCTCTCGGCCGATTGCACATCGGCCTGGGCCGATTTCAGGTACGGGTTGTTTTCCACCATGCTCTGCTGGGCTTCGGGCAGGCTGGCGGGCAGTTCGCCGCGAATCGATGGCAGCGTTTCCAGTTCATCGGGCATGCGCCCCACGACGGCGAAGAAGTTCGATTCGGCATCGGCCAGATCGACTTCGGCGGTGTCGAGGTTGTTTTCCGCCAGCGCCCGGCGGGCAGTGGACTGGTCGGCATCGGCGTTGCTGCCGATACCGCGCTGGGTGCGCAGGCCGATCTGATCGTTGACGCGCAGGTGGGCTTGCAGATTGTTCTTGGCCAGGGTCACCAGTTCACGGCGCTTGAGCACTTCGAGGTAGACCTCGATGGTGCGCAGGGCCAGGTCCTGTGCGGTGCCCTGAGCGTAATACGCCCGGGAGTTGACCACGCCTTTGGTGCGCTCGACTTCGTTGGCCGTATTGAAGCCGTCGAAGAGCATCTGGCGCAGTCGCAGTTCCGATTGGGTGTAGGTGAGAATTTCCTTGTGGTGATTGCCGAACGCCCGGGTGTTGGTGTTATCGCTGTACCCGCGTCCGTAGGCGGCATTCAGATCAACCGATGGATAAAAGCCCCCTCTGGCGACTTTCACGTCTTCATCGGCCGCGAGGCGACTGTCTACCCGGGATGACAGCTCCGGGTGAGTCGCAATGGTGCTCTGGATCGCTTCGGTCAATGAGATCGCCTGGGCCTGGTTGGTGCAGGCCATGGCCAGAAGAATCGCGCCGCAAAGAGGGGTCAAAACGCGCATGGATGCATCTCCCTGAAGTCCTTGATGGTGCTTATCAGTCGCCAATTATTTGACGACTTTTATAGGTCAAACCGTTTCATGCTTGTAACAACAGAGCTAAGAACATTCTGGAGCCAACCTAAGAAGTATTTCTCATAAGCCATATGCCAAAAAAAACTTATGCGGTCTGAAAAATCCAGCACATTGTTCATTGCGAAAGCCCCTGATTTAGAAGCTTTAGGGAGCTTCTTGGCGCTTGAGGAAAGTTCAATCCATTTATCGACATAGGGCGGGGAAGTGCTGGAGGGGAGGGAAACGTAACGGTTTTTGGGTGACGGTTTTTTGTCACTCAGCTGCTTCAAAACCGTTACGCATCGCTCGCAGGCAAGTGGTTGCGCAACAGGACCCCGATGCCATTGATTGCATAGGGTTTTATCCCGAAACGCAGTATTTGCCCGCGAACGGCGCGCATGGCGAGCATCTCGCCAGGGCAGCGGCTTACTTCAGGTAAGCCCTGCCCAGGTGACGATCGGGCCTGCGACCTGCTTGAGCCATGAGCACATTCTTCGCAACAACAGGGTGCCGACAGTGGTTGGCAGCGGAGGAAATGCACATGGCTAAGCTCATCGGTGTCGTCAGTAAGGTCATTGGTCAGGTGTTTGCCGTTGCGAGCGACGGCACCCGACGCGCCCTGATTGAGGGCGATCGGCTGTTTGCCGGCGAGCTACTGTTCACCGGCAACGAGGGGGCGGTGGCGGTGCATCTGCAAAATGGCCGGGAACTGACGCTCGGCCGTGGCAGCAGTTTGCAAATGAACGCCCAGCTACTCGCTCACCAAGTGCCCCATGTGGACACCACGGAGGTGATGACGCCAAGTCAGGCACAACTGAACGATGTCGTGCAATTGCAAAAAGCGATCGCGGCGGGGGCCGACCCGACGCAGACCGCTGAAGCCACGGCGGCCGGCCCCGCCAAGGGCAATGCCAGCGGAGACCTGGGGGGCGGTCACAGTTTTGTGATGCTGGAAGAAGTGGCAGGTCGGGTCGATCCCACGTTGGGTTTCCCCACAGCGGGCTTCAACGGTATTCCGGAGTTTCCTCTGGAGCGTTTGGCCGGCGGCCCGAATAATGGCGATGACGGTGCGGGCGGCGCAGGTGGTGCAGGTGGTGCAGGTGGCGCGGGCGGTGCAGGAGGTGCAGGCGGCTCAGGCGGAACAGGTGTGGTGCCGGTGCCTCCTGACGATGTGGATAATCCGGTCACGCTGACGGGCCTGTCGGTGGCGGGGGGCGAACTGACCCTCAATGAAGCCAACCTGGCCGACGGTTCTGCCAGCAACCCCGCTGCGCTGACCCGCAACAGCACCTTCACCGTGACCGCCCCGGACGGGCTGAGCAGCCTGAGCATCGGCGGGATCAACGTGATCAGTGGCGGCGTGGCCGCAGGGTTCCCGCAATCGATCACCACCCCCTTGGGCAACACCCTGACCATCACTGGCTACAACCCCGAGACGGGCGTGGTGAGTTACAGCTACACCCTGCTGGATAACGAAACCCATCCGGATGCCAGCGGTGCCAACAGCATCAGCGAAGACTTTGACGTGGTCGCCACCGACAGTGATGGCAGCACCGCCTCGGGGCAGATCAACGTCAACATCATCGACGATTTGCCCACCGCCGTGAACGACAGCAACGCCCGCACCGCCTCGGAAGCGCGGCTGAGTCTCAACGGCAATGTGCTGAGCAACGACGTGCAAGGCGCCGATCACGTGCCGACCGGCCCTGGCAGCGGCCCGATCACCCCCGGCACGTTCAACGGAACCTACGGTACCCTGGTGCTCAATGCCGACGGCACCTACACCTACACCCTCAATACCAGCGATGCCGACTTCAAGGCCTTGCACGGTGGCGGCAACGGCAAGGAAACCTTCACCTACACCCTCACCGATGCCGATGGCGATACCAGCACCGCCAACCTGGTGCTGAACATCCGCAACAGCAATGACCCGGTCATCATCAAGGGCCTGGACATCGATTGTGGCGAGCTGACGGTCTATGAGAAAAACCTCTGCGACGGCTCGCGTCCCGATGAATCGGCCCTGACCCAAAGCGGCAGCTTCAAAGTGATCGCGCTGGACGGTCTGCAAACCCTCACCGTGGGCGGTATCGCCGTGGTGACCGGCGGCGTGGCCGCAGGGTTTCCGCAATCGATCGTCACGGCCCTGGGCAATACGCTGACCATTACCGGTTTCAACCCGGCCACCGGCGTGGTCCATTACAGCTACACCCTGGAGGATAACGAAACCCATCCCAATGCCCGCGGCGCCAACAGCCTCACCGAGAACTTCAATGTGGTCGCCACCGACGGCGACGGCAGCACTGCCTCGGGTCAGATCAACGTCAACATCATCGACGACTTGCCCACCGCCAAAGCGGATGCGGCCAGTGTGGAGGAGGGCGGCACGATCAGCGGCAACGTGCTGCACAACGACATCAGCGGCGCCGACGGCCCGGCACGCGTGATCGGCGTGCGTGCTGGCAGCGACACTTCGACCTCGGCCATCGGCGGCCTGGGTGCGCACATCAACGGCACCTATGGTTACCTCACGCTTGATGCCCACGGCAATGCGGTTTATCACAGCTATCCGGATTCGGTGGGCAGACATGGCGCCACCGACACCTTCACCTACACCGTGCGCGATGCCGATGGCGATCGAAGCACCACCACCATCACCATCGATGTCTACAACAGCTGCATCGAAGCGGTGACCGACACGGATGTGATCGTCTATGAGAAAGCCCTGGACCTGAGCAAGGGCGGCCAGGACCTGGCCGCGGGCAGCGTCACCGGCAGCGAGCCGGGCCATACCGGCGAAACCGCCTCGGGCACCCTGGTCGGTTCCGTCAGCGGCGCCAGTGGCGCGGTCACCTACACCCTGGTTGGCAGTGCCACCGGGACCTTCGGGCAAATCCTGCTCAACGCCGACGGCACCTACACCTACACCCTGACCTCGGCGCCGAAAACATCGCCCAATGCCAATGACGGACCGAACACCCTGAGCGAAAGCTTCACCTACAGAGCCACCGATGCCCTGGGCAACAGCACCACCAGCACCCTGGTGGTGAACATTGTCGATGACGTACCCAAAGCTGTCGCCGCTGAACGTTCGGTCGCCGCCGCGGAGATCGACTCCAACCTGCTGCTGATCATCGACGTGTCCGGCAGCATGGCTGACGGTTCCGGTGTGAATGGCTTGTCGCGGCTGGCGTTGGCCAAGCAGGCGATCAGCGCCTTGCTCGACAAATACGACGACCTGGGCGACGTGAAGGTGCAGATTGTCACCTTCAGCAGCAACGCTTCGGACAAGACCTCGGTCTGGGTGGATGTGGCGACAGCCAAGTCGATCATCTCCGGCCTGACGGCGGGCGGTGGCACCAACTACGACGCCGCCGTCGCCGTGGCGAAAACCGCGTTCGACACCCAGGGCAAACTGACCGGGGCGCAGAACGTCGGATACTTCTTCTCCGATGGCAAACCCAATGAAGGCTCCATCGGTACCTCGGATGAGGCGTCCTGGAAGGCCTTTCTCGAAGCCAATGACATCAAGAGCTATGCGATCGGCCTGGGCAATGGCGTCAGCAACGCCAACCTCGATCCGCTGGCTTATGACGGCATTTCCAACAGCAATACCAACGCCGTGATCGTCAAGGACCTCGCTCAGCTCAACTCGGTGCTGTCGGGCACCGTGGTCGGCGCACCGGTCACCGGTTCGCTGCTGGGCGAGGGCGGTTCATTTGGTGCCGATGGCGGTTTCATCAAGGCCATCACCGTGGACGGCACGACCTACACCTATGACCCCAAAGGCCACGGCAACCAGGGTTCGCTGAACTTCAGCGGCGGTGCCAATCACGGTACGTTCAATACGGTCAACAACACCCTGAGCATCGCCACCGACAACAAGGGCACCCTGCTGGTGAACCTCGACACCGGCGAGTACACCTACACCTCGCAGAAAACCACGGCGGTGGTGCTCACCGAAAACATCGGCTTCACCGTCAGCGACAACGACGGCGACCTGGCCAGTTCCACGCTGGTGGTCAAGGTCATTCCGAACGCGCCTCCAGTGGCGGTCGATGATCACGTCATCACCAACGTGCTGTCGGGGAGCGTCGTGGTGCCGGGCGAGTTGCTGCTGGCCAACGATAGCGATCCCGATGGCGACCCGCTCAGTGCCGCACCGACCACCTTCAACACCGGTTGGATCGCCAAAGGCGCGGACTTCTGCGGAACCGGGGCGATCAACTTCTCCGGCGTCCACAACTCCTCGGCCAACCAGACCCTGGCGAACGTGCGCAGCGCCTTTGCGGCGAATGCGGCCACCATGACCGCCGTGCTGGTCGTCAGCGGTTATCTGGGGAAAGTCACCCACGCCAATGCCAACGATGAGGACCGCATCACCGTCAACCTCAAACAGGGTGAAACCCTCAATCTGGACCACAACCTGTCGGGCGGTCATATCGCAATGGAGTATTCCGTCAACGGTGGCGCCTTCATTGCCATCGCCGATGGCCAGACCATTACCGCGACCTCGGATGGCGTTTACCAGATCCACCTCATCAATATCCCCGACGGCCCGGCGCATGGCGGCAACGTTTCGGAAAACTACAAGCTGACCATGACCGTCAATTACGCCGGGGCCCAGGAAGCCACCCCGGATTACCATGGCACCTACACCGCCAGCGACAACCATGGCGGCAGTGATAGCGCGGCCGTGACCATCAGTTATCAGCAAGGGCACACGCTGGTCGGCACCGCGGGCGATGACGTGCTGGTGGCGGGTAGCGGCGACAACCTCATCAATGCCGGCGATGGCAATGATGTGCTGACAGCCGGCAACGGCAATAACGTTTTGCACGGGGAGGGCGGCAATGACCTGCTGTTCAGCGGATTGGGCAACGACCTGCTCGATGGCGGCACCGGCAACGACACCGCCAGCTATGCCCATGCCACGGCCGGGGTCAGCGTCAATTTGGGCCTGACCGCAGCACAAGTCACTGGGGGCACCGGTACCGATACACTGACGGCGATCGAAAACCTGACGGGGTCGAACTTCAACGACGCCCTCAGCGGTGACAACCTCAGCAACATCATCAACGGCGGCCTGGGCAACGACATCCTCAAAGGCGGGGATGGCGATGACTTCCTGATCGGCGGCTTGGGCAACAACACCCTCACCGGTGGCGGCGGCGCAGACACCTTCCAATGGCTAAAGGGCAACAGCGGCCACGACGTGGTCACCGACTTCACGCCGGGCACCGATAAACTTGATCTGTCGCAACTGCTGCAAGGGGAAAACGGCACCGCGGCTTCGCTGGATGACTACCTGCATTTCAAAATCAGCGGCAGCGGCGACTCACTGGTCACCAGCATCGATGTCAGCGGCATGGCCGGCGCCGCGCCGAACCAGACCATCGACCTGGCGGGCGTCAACCTGGCCAGCCATTACGGCGTCACGCCAGGGGCGGGTGGGGTGGTCGCGGGGGGGCACGATACGGCGACGATCATCAACGGGATGTTGAATGATCATTCGTTGAAGGTGGATACGGTGTGATCTGAAAAGACTGAACTCGCCATCTCTGTGGGGAGAGGTGGCGGTTTACCGGGCAGGAACCTGAGTGATGCATTGTCTGCAAGATAGCCTTCGCGAGCAGGCTCGCTCCCACATTGGATATTCTGTGAACCCTCTTTTTGTAGCACCTAAGATCAACTGTGGGAGCGAGCCTGCTCGCGAAGAACGATAACGCGGTCCATCGACGAATTCACATCGGCTCCGGCGGCCCGATCAACCGCCCCATCACGCCAAACACCCCCAACTTCCTGATTACCTCCAGCTCCCCTTTGCTCTCGACCATTTCCGCAATCAACGGCAAATCGATGCTGTTCGTCGCCCGAAAAATCGCCTCGATAAACAGCCGCTTGTCCTGCTGCTCATCGATGCCCCGGATGTAGGCCCCATCGATCTTCAAGTACGCCAGGCCCAATTGCGTAAGGTTGCCGATCTGGCTGAAGCTGCCACCGAAATGCTGCAGACCGATGCGGTAACCGGTGTCGAGCAAGCTATGGCTCAGGCGTTGCAGATCCTGCGGTGGAGGCAGTTGGCGTTCATCGATTTCCAGGGTCAGCAGCGGGGCCAGCTCAGGCAGTGATTCAAGCATGTCGAGGATCCGTTGCAGATGCGCCTGATCGCGCAGGGTGCTGCCGGACAGGCTCAATGCCAGGGGCCAGCGGTTGACCAGGAGGTAGTCGAGGGTGGCTTCGAGCATGGCCAGGTCGAACCGCGCCGACCAGCCGAGACGCTCGATCCACGGCAGGAAATGCCCGGCGGCAATCGCTGCGCCTTGTGGATCGAGCAGGCGCGCGAGGACTTTGTGATGCAGCACCTGGCTGGTGTCGGCGCATTGCACTACCGGTTGAAAATACAGCTGCATCTTGCCTTCGGTCAGGGCCTCGTCGATCCAGGTTTGCCAGTCGTGTGGGGACTGGTTCGGCGCGCTGTCGCTTTGGCTCAGGAGTCTCCACGGTCGCTCGGGATGCAGCTGCGCCTGTGTCAGTGCCTGATCCAGTCGCAGCAGCACATCACTGGCCGGCTCGCCGGGTTTGAACGCGACCATTCCCAGATGCGCCACCGGCATGCAATCGCTGGCGCCGGTCAGGCGCAGGTTTTCCAGGGTCGCGCTGATTTCGCCGGCCAGGCGTGCGGCATCCTGGCTGTCCAGGCCCGGTGTCAGCAGGCTGAATTCGCCACCGCGATTACGCGCCGCCAGCCAGGTACGACGCTCCGGCAGTTGAGTCAGGCGCGCCAGCAATTGACCCACGGTGCTGATCAAGGCGTCGGTGCGCTGACCGCCGAGGCGCTGGTTGAGACCGACCAGATCATTGATCCGCAGCATCAGCAAATGACCGCCACTGCTTTGCTCGCACACCAGCAGACAGTCAGCCAGTTGTTCATCCAGCAAGCGCCGGTTGGCCAGGCCGGTCAGGCTGTCCTGAAAAGACTGCGCCCGCAGCTGCTCACTGCGCGCGGCCTCTTCGGAAAATAGCGCCTTGAGCTTCTCGACCATCTGGTTCATGGCCAGCACCACGCGTTTCAATTCCGGCGTACGCGGCAGTCTCGGCAGGCTGAGAAACTCGCGTTTGCTGATGGCTTCGGCCTGTCTGACCATGGCCTCGAGCGGGCGAAATTGCCGACGCAACAACCATCCACCAAACACCGCGCTGAGCAATCCACACAGCAACAGCCAGATCAGGCTACCGAGGGTGCTGTCCCAGAGCTTGGCCAGGGCAAACTGCGGATTGCTCAGCACTTCGACACGCGCGATCTGTTCCCAGCCGCGCATGATCAATGCGTCGCCACCTTGTGGATGCAGGTTGACCAGACTGACAAACCAGTCGGGCACATCGTCGGCCAATGCCGCTGCGCTGCGCTCGACCAGCACCTGCTCATTCTCGATATTGATGATCCGGATGCTGCTGAAGTAGCCGCTGTCGAAAATCGAACTGACCATCAGCTGGATCATCGCCGGGTCGTCGATTTGCGCGGTCAGCGATAGACCCAGGGCCGTGGCGGCGTCCTGGGCGTGGGCGCGCAACTGGCCGAGCATCTGTTCCCGGGCGCTTTCCAGGCTGACGAAAAAACTGCCGCTGAACGCCACCAGCAGGAACAGGCAAATGGCGAGAAACAATTGTTTGCGCAACGACATGAACACGCTCCTTGCTGTGTCGACTGGCCGTGGGCATGTCTGGCGACTCGGGTGCAGATGCGTGAAGTCTAGGCGGTGTTTGTCGCGAGGAGGGGCAGATCGTCGGGGCGGCGCGCAAAAGACTGCAGCCTCGAATACTTAAAGCTCAAGACTTGCGCAGGGTCTTTTGTCGAAGAATATAGACAGTCACCAGCACAGCACTGGTCAGCATGACGCCTCGGGCCCACGGCAACGGCACCAGGTAGCAGGAGAGCAGGATGCTCGTCCACATCAATCCGATGGCATACACCTTGCCCTTGAGCGGGATGCCGTTGCCGTCGAGATAATTTCGAATCCAGGGGCCGAGCCGCGGATGCTCCACCAGCCAATGGTAAAAACGCGGGGAACTGCGCGCGAAGCAGGCGGCTGCCAGCAGCAGGAAGGGTGTGGTGGGCAGCACCGGCAGGAAGATCCCGATCACCCCCAGCGTCACGCTCAGCCAGCCGACGGCCAGCAGCACGTAACGCAACATCAAGGAGCGGTTGCCTATGGGGTTGTCCATAGGCAAAACCTTAGTGGTGACGTGGCTTGAGGATCGCCGGTTTTTCGTCTGGCGCCTGGCACAGCAGGTACAGCGCGGTCAGGGCTTCCGGGATCTGCACGATCATGTCGTCCATCAGGTTGGCATCTTTGGCGATGTCTTCGAACTCAGGCTGTTCGTCGAACAGACCGGAACCGACCATGATCGGCAGCAGCATTTCGCTGACTTCGTCTTCGGCGGTTTCGAACCAGGCCGCTTCGCGCAGGAACACGCCTTCCATGAAACCGATGCACCAGCCGCGCAGGTCGGAATCGTCCGGCTCCTCGCCCAGGTCAAGGTCGCATGGCAGCTCGAACTCTTCATCGGCGGCCAGTTGGCGCGCGATGTGAGCCTTGAGGGCCAACAGGGTGGATTCGATCGCTTCACGCTCGGTGTCGTCGGCGTAATGCGGCTCTTCGGCGAAGAGGGCGTCGATCCATTCACGATCCGGAACCTCCTCGGAACAGATCGAAAGCGCAGTGAGGTAGCCGTGGGCGGCCACGTAGTCCAGCGCCTCGTCATGCAGTTCGTCGGCGTCGAGGAAGACTTGCAAACGGGTTAGTTGCTCAGCGAAGGACATTAAAGGGCTACCTTGGGGAATTAAACAGATGCGGGAATTCTAGGCCTTCTTGAGCGCTTGGGCCAGCCGCGCGGGATATTTGCACACCTGGGACCTCACAAACACCGCAATCTCTGTGGGAGCGAGCCTGCTCGCGATGAGGCCGGTACATCCAATACATTTATCGCCTGACACGCCGCCATCGCGAGCAGGCTCGCTCCCACAGGTTTAGCGGTGCATTGACGTTCGTGTGTCTTCTCAGCGGCGCCCTTTGCCGGACAGCGCTCGGGTATACTCGCGCGTTTTGTGATGCCCTGCTGGCGTCGCGGCTGAGATGTGAAGCGTCATGCAATGCGCACTTACTATTTGTCGGTGCAGCCTGCGTGGTTCTGAACCAGTCTTGCAGGGATGTTTTGGTGATTTCTGGAGTTTTTATGCTCGAACAGGCTCAACGCGTCCTCAAGGACATCTTCGGCTACGACAGTTTCCGTGGCCGTCAGGGTGCAATCATTGAGCGCGTGGCCAGCGGTGGCGACGCCCTGGTGCTGATGCCTACCGGTGGCGGCAAGTCCCTGTGCTTCCAGGTGCCGGCACTGCTGCGCGAAGGTCTGGCGGTGGTGGTCTCGCCACTGATCGCGCTGATGGACGACCAGGTTGCGACCCTCGAAGAACTGGGTGTCGCCGCAGCTGCGCTGAATTCCACGCTGAGTGCCGAGCAGCAGCGCGACCTGGCCGCCCGGATCAAGCGCGGTGAAGTGAAAATGCTTTATCTGGCGCCCGAACGCCTGGTCCAGCCGCGCATGCTGGCGTTTCTGCAAAGCCTTGAAATCGCCCTGTTCGCCATCGATGAAGCGCACTGCGTGTCGCAGTGGGGCCACGACTTCCGTCGCGAATACCTGCAACTGGGCCAGCTGGCGGAACTGTTCCCCCATGTTCCGCGCATCGCCCTGACCGCGACCGCCGACAAGCGCACCCGGGAAGAAATCGTCGATCGCCTGCATCTGCAGGACGCCGAGCGTTTCCTCTCGAGTTTCGACCGCCCGAACATTTTCTACCGCATCGTGCCCAAGGAGCAGCCGCGCAAGCAATTGCTGGCGTTTCTTGCGGAACGGCGCAGCGATGCCGGCATCGTCTATTGTCTGTCGCGCAAGAAAGTCGACGAAGTGGCGGTGTTCCTCAGCGAACAAGGCTTCCCGGCACTTCCGTACCACGCCGGCCTGCCCAACGATACCCGCGCCCACCACCAGAAACGTTTCCTCAACGAGGAAGGCCTGATCATGGTCGCCACCGTGGCGTTTGGCATGGGCATCGATAAACCCAACGTGCGCTTCGTCGCTCACCTCGATTTGCCCAAATCCCTGGAGGCTTACTACCAGGAAACCGGTCGCGGCGGCCGCGACGGCCTGCCAGCGGATGCCTGGATGGCCTACGGCCTGCAAGACGTGGTGATGCTCAAGCAGATGTTGCAGAACTCCGAGGGCGACGAACGCCACAAGCGTCTGGAGCAGCACAAGCTCGACGCCATGCTCTCGCTCTGTGAAGAAACCCGCTGCCGACGCCAGACGCTGCTGGCTTATTTCGACGAAGACATGCCCGAACCCTGCGGCCATTGCGACAACTGCGTTGACGGCGTGCAGACCTGGGACGCCACCGAGCCGGCCCGTCAGGCGCTCTCGGCGATCTACCGCACCGGCCAGCGCTATGGCGTCGGGCATCTGGTGGACGTGCTGCTGGGCAAGGACAACGAAAAAATCCGCAGCATCGGTCATCAGCACCTGTCGGTATACGGCGTCGGCAAGGCGATGGCCGAAGGCGAATGGCGCTCCCTGTTCCGCCAGCTGGTTGCCCGCGGTCTGGCCGATATCGACCTCGAAGGCTACGGCGGCTTACGCCTGAGTGACACCTGCCGGCCATTGCTCAAGGGCGAGGTGACCCTGGAACTGCGCCGCGACCTCAAGCCGCAAACCACTGCCAAAAGCAGCAAGAGCCAGGCGAGCCAGCTGGTTCGCGGCGAAGAACGCGAACAGTGGGAAGCCTTGCGCGCCCTGCGGCGCAAACTCGCCGAAGAGCATGGTGTGCCGCCGTACGTCATTTTCCCGGACTCGACGCTGCTGGAAATGCTTCGCAGCCAGCCGACCTCGCTGGCGCAGATGGCCACGGTCAGCGGCGTCGGCGCACGCAAACTGGAACGTTATGGCGAGGCCTTCCTCGCCGTCCTCGGCGGCCAGGTCGAGGCGCCGACAGTGGTGGCCGACGTGCGCCATGAATTGATTACCCTGGCGCGGGCCGGCATGACCCCGCTGCAGATCGCCGGCCAACTGCAATGCTCGGAAAAGAACGTCTACAGCATGCTCGCCGAAGCGATTGGCAAGCAGCAGTTGTCGCTGGAGCAAGCGCTGGATCTACCCGAGGATCTCATGGGCGAAGTCCAGGACGCATTCCTCGACGGCGAGGGTGAATTGCCGCCCGTGTCGGAGATTGCCGCGCTGTTCGCCGGGCGAGTGCCGGAAGGTGTCTTGTACTGTGTTCGTGCCGCTTTGCAGTCGGAATTCGAAATCTGAATGACTTGGCGCACAGATGTAACGATTCAGTACATAGCAAGCCTTGCCTATAGCCAAAGGTCATGCTTAGCTGACTAATAATTAGCTTTTCTCTATTTTCAGCCTGAACATGAGTGTTTTATGCCGTTCACCGATCAACACCGCTTTGGCATGCAACTGGCCCAGATGTCGCGCGGTTGGCGTGCCGAACTGGACCGCCGTCTAGCCGGCCTCGGACTGTCCCAGGCCCGCTGGCTGGTGCTGCTGCACCTGGCGCGTTTCGACGATGCACCGACCCAGCGCGAACTGGCCCAGAGTGTCGGCGTCGAAGGGCCGACCCTGGCCCGCTTGCTCGACAGCCTGGAAAGCCAGGGACTGGTACAGCGTCAATCAGTATTGGAAGACCGCCGGGCAAAAAAGATCGTACTCTGTGCGCCGGCCCGCCCGCTGATCGAACAAATTGAAACCATTGCCACCCAGCTGCGTCACGAGTTGTTCAATGGCGTCGATGAAGCGGATTTGAAAATCTGTATGCGGGTGCACGGACACATTCTGGCCAATCTGGAAAAATCTTGAGGCATAACCGCATGCCGGACTTTTGAGATACCCCGTTGGGCAGACTATAAAGAACTAGTCGGCAATATCGTGTTCGTACCGGATGTGCGAACGCGTACAAGGTTGGTTCCGGTTATCCAAGGGATGCTCATGCTCGAGAGTTTGCACGTGGTATTGCGCGGTTGCGCCAGGCTGCTTCTGGTCGGTGGTGCTGTTTTTTACTCGGCATTGACGCCCGCGCTGGGCTTGGGCGAAATCACCCTGCATTCGGCGCTGAATCAACCGCTGCGCGCCGACATCGCCCTGACGGACGCCGCGGGCCTGGAGGAGGGCGAGTTGTCGGTCAGCCTGGCGACGGCAGAAGAATTCAGCCGCGTCGGCGTTGATCGGGTGTTCTTCCTCAACGACCTGAAGTTCACGCCCATCTTGCGCGGCAACCGCAACCTGATCCGGGTGAGCTCCAGCAAGCCGGTCAATGAACCCTTCCTCAACTTCCTGGTACAGCTCAATCAGCCCAACGGGCGCGTGCTGCGCGAGTACACGGTATTGATCGACCCGCCGGGCGCGCCGGGGATTGTTCCGGTGGCTGACGAACCGGTTGCCAGCACGTCATCGTCAGCCTTCCCGACTGTCGAGCCAGCCGTTGCACCGCCGCCTGCGGTGAAGAGCAAAAAGCCGCCCACCCCGCGCCTCGATCAACCGGCTGCCGCGCCGGTCACTGATCCTGCTGCCGAGCAATTGGCCGCCAGTGTCCTGCAAAACCAGCAGTTGCAAGCGACGATCGATGAGTTGAATGCAAAATTGCAGGCGCAAAACGGGCACATTGCCAGCCAGAAAAATCAGCTGACCGAGTTGCAGACTCAATTGGCGCAAGTCAAACAGGCTCCGGCGCAGCCTGTTGCGCCAGAAGCCGCAGCTCCAGCACCGGTAGTAGTCGAGAAAATAGAGACGACCAGTTTGCCGCTGGTCTTCGGGTTGCTGTTGCTGGTGGCCCTGGTGTTGCTCGCAGTTTTCGTTCGCCGTCAGCGACAGCAGGTTCAGGCAGTGGCTGAGCCGATACCCGTTTTGCCGTCACGGCATGAACCGGTGCTGAATCGGCAAGCGCAGCCGCAAGCTCCGGCACCCGTACAGGGTGAAGAGACACCGGCGGGCGATGTGCTCGAAGGGGTCGGCATTTATCTGGCCTATGGCCGTTTTTCCGAAGCGGCCGGTTTGTTGAGGGAGGCCTTGCTCAAGGAGTCTCATCGCACCGATCTGGCGGTGCGGCTGCTGGAAGTTCTCGGCAAACAGGGCGACGTGTCCGCCTATGATGCTCAGGAGCACAGCCTGCGTGACGCCGGGTTCGACCCGCAGAAGCTTGTGGAGATTCGTGAGCGTTATCCGAAAATGGGCAATGCCGCCGCCTTGTCCATCGCCCCCACCATCGCGCTGCCCGTGGTCGCGCAGGCCCAGGCAGCCGCCAGCGATGAGTTTCAGTTGAACCTGGATGATCTGTCGATTGATTCGAGCTGGGACTTGATCAGCCCCTTCGATAACCAACCGCCGGCCGCCGTATCCCCGAACGAGATAACCCGCGCCAGCGAGCCCGAATTCACTTCGAATCTGCACGTCTTGCCCGATGTATTCGAAATGCCTGACGAGCCGACACTGGACGAACCCCAGTTCGAGTGGGTGGCCGAGCCTGATGCACAGCCTCTGGATGAAGACTTTCTCGATGAATTCGGTGATCCCGGCTTGTCGTTGGAGCTTGAACCCTTGAGTGCCGAATCGATGGAGCTCGAGTCATTCGAACTGAGCCATGCAGGCAAACTGGAACAGGCCCAGACCTGCATCGATGACGGCGACCTGGACAGCGCCATCGAGCTGCTCAACGAGTTGCTCAAGGATGGCGACGAACCGCTCAAACAGACCGCCCGGAGTTTGTTGGCCGGTATCCGCTAGGATTGCCTGCAATTGGATTTATGTGTTCATAAATGTGCGTGGCGACGAAGGCCGCTATGATAGCGACGCCCTCTAGCTCAGGAGATACGTCCGTCATGACCGCGCATAAACCGGAAATCATCATCACTTATTGCACGCAATGCCAGTGGCTGTTGCGCGCGGCCTGGCTGGCCCAGGAACTGCTCAGTACCTTTGGCGACGACCTGGGCAAAGTGTCCCTGGTGCCCGGTACCGGTGGGGTCTTTCACATTTTCTGTGACGAAATGCAGATCTGGGAGCGCAAGACCGACGGCGGTTTCCCCGAGGCCAAGGTGCTCAAGCAGCGGGTCCGCGATCAGATCGACCCGGACCGCGACCTGGGGCACAACGACCGGTCTCAGTGAGAGGGGGCTTGTGCCGCCACGGTCTTTTTGCTTGAGCCACCCGAGAGCCGGCTGGACACCACGATCGCGACGATGATTAACGCACCGCCGATCAACATGCGCAGCGTCGGATTTTCATCGAACAGCAGCCAGGCCATGGTGATCCCGTAAACCGGCTCCAGAGCAAACACCACCGCGGCGGTTCGTGCCTTGATCACCGCCAGGCTGGCGACGAACAGGCTGTGAGCGACGCCGGTGCAGAACACCCCGAGCAGAGCGATCCACAGCCAATCGAGGGGGCGCACCTCACTCAACTGCGGTGCCGCCACCGGCAGCAGGCACAGCGCGACTACCACGTTCTGACACAGCGCCGCCTGCACCGGTGGGATGCGGGCCGAGCTGGCGCGGTTGGTCAATGACAGCAGCGCGAACAGCAAGCCGGAAGCCACCGCCCAGAGCAGGCCGGTGGTGGCGCCGCTGGCCAGATCGAAGTCCGGCGTGACCAGCACCAGTCCCACACTCACCAAAACCACCAGCAGGATTTCGTTGGCGCGAATCCGCTCGCGGAAGATCAGCCCTTCGAGGATCACGGTAAACGCCGGAAAGCTGGCGAAGCCCAAGGTCGCGATCGCCACGCCGGCGACCTTGACCGCAATGAAGAAACTGACCCAGTGCCCGGCTAGCAGCAAGCCGCTGAGCAACAGTCGGCGCCAGTCCACGGCCTCAAGTTTCAGCCAGCGGGTATTGCTGGCGAACCGTGCAAAAAATGCCAACGCCAACACCGCAAACGCGGCACGTCCGAAAACGATGACGCCGGGAGAGGCGGCCGCGAGTTTGCCGAACACACCGGTCAGGCCAAACATCAGTGCGCCGATATGCAGAGCGCCAAGGGCGGTACGGGGAGTCATTGCAGTCCTTGATAAACGTATTGAACCCGGCGAGCGACGCTCATCAACACTGAACGCGTTCCAGGGGTACATTGAACCCTGTGAAGGCAGTCTGTGTCTGTCGGCAAACTATCGTTGTTTGTCGCCAGCCTCGCGCCGCAATTTGCCCGGCGAGGCGCCGAACTCACGCAGCACCGCGGCCGCGAAGGCGCTCTGGGAGCTGTAGCCGACCCGGCTGGCAATCTCGCCGATGGGCAACGCCGAATCCCGCAACAGGCCCACGGCCATGTGCAATCGTCTGCTACGGATATAGTCCATGGGCGTCTGCCCGCATTCGGCAACGAACCGCGCATGCAATCGCGCACTGGATAATCCGGCGATACGCGCCAGATCGGCAACTTGCAGCGGGTAGGCCGCGTACTGATCAATATGTGCGTTCAGCGCGGCATACGGCAGACGCCGAGCGCCCATGATCTGCGGCCTGGCATTGTTGAGGCTGGCCAGCAACAGCACTGCACCCTGTTGCGCGATCACTGGATCACCGACCTGACTGCCCGCCAGCCAGCTCACCAGTTGGCTCTGTCCGGCATCCAGAGGCAGGCGCCCGGCGTTGTCGAGCAGACGACGGCTGGCTTGCGCGTGATCGCCCAGGGACTGCAAGACCCACTGATCGCTCGGCACATCCAGCACCAGGCAGCGGCTGCCATTGGCACTGCCGCAGGCATGATGAAGCCCGGAAGGTACCACCACGAAACTTTGCTGAACGACCTGGCTACCACGCCCGTCGACCTCGAAATCCAGCGCGCCCGACAGCCCGAACACCAGTTGCGCGTGGTCGTGGCTGTGGACGATCAGGTCGTCGCTGTACTGGCGTAGCGTGAGGATCGGTCTCATCGCAGGTCTCCTATCAAGGTCGCCAGTCTACACCGAGGGCGCCTGCGAGCGTTGTCACAGGACTGACTTGCGATTGTCATGGGCAATTAACCCGGCGCGGGCAAGCTTGCCCAAACAATCGCAGAGGGTTGCCCATGACCAGCGCCGAGCTCGCCAAACCCAGTCGCAAGCAACGTGTGCGGACGTTGTGGATTTCCGATGTGCACCTGGGCACCCGGGATTGCCAGGCCGAACACCTGTCGCATTTTCTCAAGGGCTACCATGCGGACAAGATCTACCTGGTCGGCGACATCATCGACGGCTGGAAACTTCGCGGCGGCATGTATTGGCCCCAGGCGCACACCAATGTGATTCGTCGGCTGCTGACCATGAGCAAACGCGGTACCGAAGTGATTTACGTCACCGGCAACCATGACGAGTTCCTGCGCCGTTATTCGACGCTGATTCTGGGCAACATCCGACTGGTGGACGAAGCGGTGCACGTCACCGCCGATGGCCGTCATTTGCTGGTGATCCATGGCGACCAGTTCGACGTGATCACCCGGTACCACCGCTGGTTGGCCTTTCTCGGCGACTCGGCCTACGAATTCACCCTGACCCTCAACCGCTGGCTCAACCATTGGCGCGCCCGTTATGGTTATGGCTACTGGTCGTTGTCGGCCTACCTCAAACACAAGGTTAAGACTGCGGTCAGCTTCATCAGCGACTTTGAAGAAGCCATCGCCCACGAATGCGTCAAGCGCGAATTGCATGGCGTGGTGTGCGGACATATTCACCACGCCGAGATTCGCCGGGTGGGCGGGGTGGACTACCTCAATTGCGGGGATTGGGTGGAGTCATGCACGGCGCTGATCGAGCATTGGGATGGCTCGATCGAGTTGTATCGGTTGGCAGATGCCCAGTCGCGGGAGGCTGAGTTGAGGGCGGTGAAGATCGCAGAGCCGGCGTAAGAACCAGGTGTCCGGGCGCGCCTCTTCGCGAGCAGGCTCGCTCCCACACTTGATCTCCGGTGAATATGATAAAGGTGAACCAACGCGGATACTTGTGGGAGCGAGCCTGCTCGCGAATGGACCGCGTAGCGGTCCCCTCCGATTATCAGGCCGGCGCCTGCTCTTGCATCGCCGCCTTGTAAATCGAATTCTTAGGCGTCGCAAACAACCGCTCCATCATTGGTTCAAAGAAGCTCAACGGCAGCGTGTCATACGCCGGATCAAACGCCGCCGCGTCATACCTGGCGCAGAACTCGATCGTCGCCTGATACTGCGGATGGCCGCTGAATTGCTCGCGCAGGTGCCGATCCATGCCCAGGTGATGGAAGAAATAGTAACCTTGGAAAATCCCGTGTTTCTCCACCATCCACAGGTTCTCGACGCTGACGAACGGCTTGAGGATTGCCGCCGCGATGTCCGGATGATTGTAGGAGCCCAGCGTGTCACCGATGTCATGAAGCAGGGCACAGACCACGTATTCTTCGTCGCGGCCATCGCGCCAGGCGCGGGTGGCGGTTTGCAGGGAGTGGCTCAGGCGATCCACCGGGAAGCCGCCAAAATCGCCCTCCAGCAACTTCAGGTGCGCCACGATTCGTGTCGGCAACTGCCGGGCGTAGGCACTGAAGTCGGCGGCGATGATCGCCCAGTCTTCCTGGGTGCCGTCTTTCATGTGGGTGAAGCGGGCATTGGCGTTCATCGGCGGTCCTCTTCTGATTGATTGCGCCTAGAACGGCACGCGACCCAGGATCATGTCCCGGTACATGACGAAATCGCCGAGCAGGCTGTAAAGCGGATGCTGGAAGGTCGCAGGGCGATTCTTCTCGAAGAAGAAATGCCCGATCCAGGCGAAGCTGTAACCCGCCAGCGGCAGGGCCAGCAACATCAGCCAGGCGCCTTTGCCGATGGTCAGGGCCAGGATGAAAATCACCAGCGTGGTGCCGATAAAGTGCAGTCGTCGGCAGGTACTGTTGCTGTGTTCGCTGAGGTAATACGGGTAAAACTCAGCGAAACTGTTGAATCGCCTGATGTTTTCCACGACTGCGATCTCTATGGTTATCGTTCTGACTGCAAGTTGTTCTGCGGCTAGCTTATTTAAGTCTAGAGTGATCAATGGCATCAGCCAGTGACAATAGGCGCCACTTTACTATCCTTCGGAAAAACCGGCCGTAGCATGCGGCTCATCATGTAAGTAAACGCCATGAGCGAACGAACGACTTCTGCAAGCTGGGCGATGGGGATTGTCAAAGCACTGGAAATGGACGGCCTGGATTGCCGGGCACTGTTCAAGCAACTGGGGCTCGACTACGCGGCATTGGTCGATCCGGATGCGCGCTTCCCGCAAGATTCCATGACGCGACTGTGGCAGCGTGCGGTCGAGCTGTCCGGCAACCCGGCGATTGGCCTGAACATGGGCAAGGTGGTGCGCCCGGCCTCCTTCCATGTGGCGGGCTATGCCCTGATGTCCAGCCAGACCCTGGCCGAAGGCTTCCAGCGGCTGGTGCGTTATCAGCGGATCATTGCCGAAAGCGCCGACCTGAGTTTCCGCCTGCTGGATGAGGGGTACGCGCTGATTCTGACGGTTCATGGTGACCATCTGCCGCCCACCCGGCAGAGCGCCGAAGCCTCATTGGCCTGTGCGCTGGCTCTGTGCGGCTGGTTGACCGGGCGTACGCTGCAGCCGCGCAAGGTGCTGCTGCAAGGCGATCAACCCGTTGATATCGGACCTTATAATCAAGCCTTCCACGCCCCGCTGGTGTTCAACGCCTCGTATGACGCCTTGATCTTCGAGCGCGCCGACATGGAAGCGCCGCTGCCTACCGCCAACGAGGCGATGGCGCTGCTGCACGACCGGTTTGCCGGCGAATACCTGGCGCGGTTCTCTGAGAGCCGGGTGACCCACAAGGCGCGGCAGGTGTTGTGCCGGTTGTTGCCCCAGGGCGAACCCAAGCGCGATACCGTGGCGCAGACGTTGCACCTGTCGCAGCGCACCCTGCAGCGACGCTTGCAAGAAGAGGGCACGAGTTTTCAGACGCTGTTGGACGACACCCGGCGTGAACTGGCGGAGCAGTACCTGGCCCAGCCGAGCATGACCCTGCTGGAGATTGCCTACCTGCTGGGGTTCGCCGATCCGAGCAACTTCTTCCGGGCCTTTCGACGCTGGTTCGATGCCACCCCCGGCGAATACCGGGTACGGCTGATGGAAGCGCCGAACCGGGTCAATGACGCCAAAACGCCGGAATACACAGGACAAACACCGTAATGATCTCCAGCCGGCCCAGCAGCATGCCGAACGAGAGAATCCACTTGGCGGCGTCCGGCAGGGAAGCGAAGTTACCCGCCGGCCCGATGGTCTCGCCCAGCCCCGGGCCGACACCGGACACGGTGCTGGCCGCGCCGGTCAGGGCGGTCATCCAGTCAACGCCGAGCAGCGACAGCAATAGCGCGATCACGCAGATGGTGATGGCGAAGAAGAACGAAAAGGTCAGAATCGAGCGCACAATCTCTTCGTCGAGACGGTGACCGTTGTACTTCTGCTTGATCACCGCACGTGGGTGAATCAATTGGTTAAGGTTGGCCTTGAGCAGGATGTAAGCGACCTGGAAGCGGAAAATCTTGATCCCGCCGGCGGTCGATCCCGAGCAGCCACCGACAAAACCCAGATAGAAGAACAGCATCAGCGAGAAATTTCCCCACAGGCTGTAGTCCCCAAGCGCGAACCCTGTCGTCGTCACCACCGAGGTCACGTTCAGCGCCACGTGCCGCAGCGCCTCGAGCCAATGCAGCTGGGTGGTCCACCAGTACCAGGTACCGAGCACCAGCCAGGTCACCAGCAACATGCCGAGCAAGCCTTGCACCTGCTGATCGTTGATCAGGGCGCGGCGATTACCGCGCAAGGTCGCCACGTACAGGGTGAACGGCAGGCTGCCGAGAATCATGATGACGATCGCCACCCAGTGCACCGCCGGTTGCGTCCACTTGGCCAGGGACTGGTCGGAGGTGGAAAAACCGCCGGTGGAAATCGCCGACATCGCATGGTTGATCGCATCGAACGGGCTCATCCCGGCCCACCAGAACGCCAGGCTGCCGAAAATGGTAATGCCGACGTAGGCCGCCACGATCAAGCGCGCCACCATGTGCGAGCGGGGCATGACCTTTTCGGAACGGTCCGACGACTCGGTCTGAAACAGGCGCATGCCACCGATGCGCAGCAGTGGCAGGATCGCTACCGCCATGCCGATGAAGCCGATGCCGCCGATCCAGTGCAGCAACGAGCGCCACATCAGGATACCGGGTGACATGTCGTCCAGGCGGTTGAGCACGGTCGCACCGGTGGCGGTGATGCCGGACATGCTTTCGAAGAACGAGTCGGTATAGCTGATGTGTTGCGTCAGCAAAAACGGCAGCGCGGCGAAGATGCACACCACCAGCCAGCTGCTGACGGTCAGCAGGTACATGTCCCGCGGGCGCAGGTGCACGTGTTCGGGACGCCCGGGGATGACCAGGGCCAGGCCGGCGACAAAGGTGATCATGCTGGCCCAGAGGAACGACGGCAGGTCGCCGGTGCGCTCGAAGATCACCAGCGTGGCCATGGGCACGACCATGGCGATGGCCAGCGTGATCAGAAAGATGCCGATGATGAAACCAATAGTCCGTAAGGTCGGCAACGCCATGAAGTCCGCTCGGGCTGATAGTGGGAAGGGCGCCATTCTACCTGTGGGGCAGGGCATGTAAACCGGCACGGCCAGGGTAGTTGAAGCTAGAATAGCCGGACATTTTTTTCAGGAGGTGGCCGATGCAGGCTCTCGACGCTTTGCTCAACCGTGTTTCCGTTCCACGACTGCTCGAACCGGCACCCACTGCGCAGCAGCGCGAAGTGCTGTTTGCCGCTGCGATGCGTGCCCCGGACCATGGCCACCTGCAGCCTTGGCGCTTCCTGACGGTCGAAGGTGCGGCGCGCGAGCAGATGGGCGAGTTGCTGGCCGAAGCGGCGAAGCTGGCGGACAGCGAAGTGTCCGAGGCGGCGCTGGACAAGGCGCGCAACGGTCCGTTGCGCGCGCCGTTGGTGGTCGTGGTGATTGCGCGATTGCAGGATCACGTCAAATACCCCAAGTCCGAGCAACTGTTGGCGGCAGGCTGTGCGGCCCACGGGATCTTGCTGGCGGCCTATGCGCAAGGGATTGGCGCGGTATGGCGCACCGGTGAACTGGCTTATTCGCCGCATGTGGCCAAAGGGTTGGGGTTGGCGGAAGGGGAAGAAGTGATTGCGTTTCTTTACCTTGGCACGCCGCAGAAAGAGCCGCGCGTGGCCGAGAAGGTGGACCTGGCCGAATTCGTCAGCGCCTGGCCCGCAAAAGCCTGACGACACCGATCTAACTAATGTGGGAGCGAGCCTGCTCGCGAAAGCGGTCTTCCAATAACGTTGATGTTGGATGTGCTGCCGTCTTCGCGAGCAGGCTCGCTCCCACAGGGGTTCAGGGTTGAACCACCGCTCCGGGTATCAACGGCAATTCCAGGCTGGCGACGAACCCCCCCTGCGGATGATTGGCCAGCACCAGGCTCCCGCCATGCCGTTCCGCCGCACGGCGCGCAATCGCCAGTCCCAGGCCATGCCCCGCCGCAGTCTGTCCCGGCGCGCGATAGAACGGCTCGGCCAGCTGGCTCAAATGCTCGGCCTCCACCCCGGGCCCATGATCGCGCACACTGACCACAATCCGTTCGCCCTGACGTGACGCCTGCATTTCGATCGATTGCCCCACCGGGTTGAAGCGCTGGGCATTGCGCAGCAGGTTGTCCACCGCGCGTTCGATCATGGTCGGCCAGCCTTTGAGGTTCAGCTGCGGTTCGGCTTCGAGGCGCACGTGCTGTTCCGGCGAACCCAGTTGTGCATCTTTTTGCAGGGTGTGGAGCAAGGCATTCAGGTCCACGTCTTCGGCGCTCGCGTTATCGGCATCGACCCGTGCCAGCACCAGGATCTCGCTGATCAGCGCTTCCAGCCGGTCGCATTCACGGGTCAGGCGTGGCCAGAGTTTTTCCCGTTCTTCGGGGTTGGCCCGTTCGGCCAGCGCCAGCGCAATGCGCAGCCGGGCGAGGGGCGAGCGCAATTCGTGGGACACATCGCGCAGCAGTTGTCGCTGGCTGCCAATCAAACTTTGCAGACGGGCGCCCATGCGGTTGAAATCGTTGGCCAGCACGCCGAACTCGTCGCGACGGTTGGCCAGTTTTACCAGGCTGTTCTGCTGATAAGTGGTTTGCCCCAGGTCATGCACCGCACCGCGCAATCGACTCAGCGGTCGGGTGATCGAAAAGGTCACCAGCAGACTGAACAAGGTCAGCACGACCAGCGCGATGCCTAATGCACTCAGCGGCCAGAGCAGGCTTTCGCGGTGCCAGGCGTCCAGTTCCGGGTGCGGAATACGGTAGATGAGCAGGTAGGTATCGCCGGTTTTGGCGCTGGTGTACTCGTCGGTCAGGCGACGCCACGGCAGGCGGCGATCGTCGTTGTTCTGCCGTGCTTCGAAGGCCGCAGCACGCCGGGGGAAGGTGCCGCGCACCACCGGATCGCCGCTTTCGTTGAGCACCTGGACGTCGATGTGATATTGACGTTTGCGCTGCTCCAGAATGTCCTGGGCCGCTTCCTCTCCCTGGGCTTCGTAGGTTTGTGTCCACTGTTCGGCCAGGGTGTTGAGGCCCGGATGGCGGCTTAGAATCCACGCGTCCTGGTTGAGCATGTGCCCCAGCAGAATGGAAAGCCCTGCAACCAGAGCGATGGCCAGCCAGAAGCTGGCCAGGATACGCCAGAACAATGAGCGCACAGAAAATCCTCAGACGAACATAAACCCTGTGGGAGCGAGCCTGCTCGCGAAAGCGGAGTGTCAGTTAACGAATGCTTTTCCTGACATACCGCTTTCGCGAGCAGGCTCGCTCCCACATTGAACTGAATGGCAACAGACCCAACGGTGTTCAGCCGTTGGGTCCGGGGTTAGCGCATTATTGCGCTTTTTGCGGTTGCTGCGCTTTCCACGCCTTGAACTCGGCCCATTCGGCGCGACGTTCGGCCTTTTTCGTCTGGATCTCGTCGAATTGCTTCTGTTGATCCGGTTTCAGCAGGGCACGCACGTCGGCTTCGGCTTTCTTGTGGTTGGCGGCCATTTCATCCTTCATGGCTTTCTGGTCGGCTGGCGAGAGTTTTTCCAGGTACTTGTCGACCACTTGCTTACGCTCGTGCATCTGCTCGCCCATGATCTTGCGGATCTGCTCGCGCTGCTCGCGGCTCAGGTCCAGCTGGCTGTACGGGCCTTTGCCGTGCGAGCCATGCATCTGACCGCCGTGGCGTGAGCCGTCCATCGGACCCATGGGGCCGGCACCTTCAGGCATGGCCATGGCAACGGTCGGCAGGGCGGCAGCGAACATCAGAGCGATAAGAGTCTTGCGCATGGTGAATCTCCTTGTCTCGTTCCCGGTACGTTCCGGATGAGTTCAGATTACGCAGATCAAGGTCAGCGGCGGTCAGCGGAGCGTAAAGCTTGGGTAAAGACGATTGCTCGCCGACCTTACAAACACCGTGCCCCTGTAGGAGCGAGCTTGCTCCGGGCGGCGTTCCGACGATGGACGTCAACGATAACGCGTGCTGCCTGGATGAACGCGTTGGCCCGACGTTTTTCGTCGGAACGCCGCCCGGACCAAGCTCGCTCCTGCAAGCGCCTCGCAGATGACACATCAGAGGCTGTAGTAGTAACCACGGCTGCGCAGGGCGACGATGCGTGGGCGGCCGTCGGGATGTGGGCCGATCTTTTTGCGCAGGTTGCTGACGTGCATGTCCAGGCTGCGATCGTACAGGGTCAACTTGCGGCCCAGGGCGATCTGCGCCAGTTCCTGTTTGTCCAGCGGCTCGCCGGGTTGCTTGAGCAAGGCTTCAAGCAAACGGCTCTCGGAGACGGTGAGGGTGAACTCCTGCTCATCGATGCTGACCACGCCACGCACCGGGCTGAAGCACAGGTCGCCCAGTTCAAGCTGGCTGGACACCGCCGCCGGATGACTGCGGCGCAATACGGCGCGCAAGCGGGCTGTCAGTTCACGCGGGTCGCAGGGTTTGGCCAGGTAGTCGTCGGCGCCGAGTTCCAGGCCGAGGATGCGATCCAGCGGTTCGCCCCGGGCCGAGAGCATCAGCACCGGCAAGTCCGGATGATCGCTGCGCAATTGCTTGAGCAACTCCAGACCGCTGCCGTCGGGCAGCATCACGTCCAGCACCACGGCCGCCGGCGAGGTTTCAGCCAGCGCGCGACGGGCGCTCTGGCCGTCGTGGCAGGCACGGACGTGGAAGCCTTCCTGGCTCAGCCAACTGCTCAGGAGCTCACACAGCTCCTGGTCATCATCAATTAATAACAGCTCGCTCATGAATCACTCAATTTAGCCATTGCCGACGTTTCCTGGTTGCACCACTGGCGAAGATACCGCAGAGCAGGGCAACTAGCGCTACTCCCGCGCCGATGACGAACCATTGTTGCTGATCAGTCAATAGACGCGGCAGCGCACTGGTGGCCTGGGCTTCCTTCAGCTGCAGCTTCAGGCGCTGGTTCTCCTGGCGCAACCGGGTCAGCTGGGCACTCTCGCGTTCGCCATCGGCATTTTGCAACTGTTTTACCAGCTCTTCCCGTTGCCGTTCGCTCTCTTTCATGCGCTGCTGCAACTCGCTGACCTGGCTGGCGGCGCTCAGGGACGGCGACGTCGAATGACTGCCTTGGGTGCTTTCTTCACCGTGGGCGGATGCCACGATCGACAACGTGACCAACATCAGACACAACGGACCTTTGCGCATCGCGACTCCTGATTCCAATACGAGTGTTGGGCAGGTTGTCGGCCAGTAGACGGGAATAATGAGCGTTGAGAGCGCGATGAACCGATAAGGTTCATCGCGAGGGGGATGTTACGGCAGGACTTGCTTGAACGGCTTGACCGAAACGTTGGCGTAGACGCCCGCGGCGATGTACGGATCGGCGTCGGCCCAGGCCTGGGCGGCGCTCAGGGAATCGAATTCGGCGACGATCAGGCTGCCGGTGAAACCTGCGGCGCCCGGATCATTGCTGTCCACGGCCGGGTGCGGGCCGGCCAGAACGATGCGGCCTTCGCCCTTGAGCACTTGCAGGCGCTCAAGGTGCGCGGGCCGTGCGGCCAGGCGGGCTTCCAGGGAGTTGGCGACGTCTGTGGCAATGATTGCGTAAAGCATGTCAGTCCTCGGTTTTTGGCGTTGTGGTTTCGGCGTCGTGCAGATGGCGGGACAGGTAGATGCCCTGAGCGATCAGGAACAGCAGGGTCAGGCCCAGGCTGCCGAAGACCTTGAAGTCGACCCAGTATTCCTGGAACGTGAACGCGACGAACAGATTGGCGCCACCGCAGAACAGGAAAAACCCGATCCAGGCGACGTTCAAACGGGTCCAGACCGGCTCTGGCAATGTCAGCGCGTGGCCCATGATGCGTTTGATCAGCAATTGGTCACCGATGAAGTGGCTGCCGATGAACGCCAGGGCAAACAGCCAGTTGACCACCGGGGCTTTCCATTTCAGGAAGGTCTCGCTGTGGAACGCCAGGGTCAGGCTGCCGAAGACCAGGCAGGCGATGAGGGTCAGCCACTGGCTCTTCTCCAGCTTGCGCTGCTTGATATAGAGGGCGCCGTAAACCACCAGGGAGCTGACGATCAGCATCGCGGTGGCGCTGTAGATACCGCCTACAGTGACCTCGTGACCGGCGATGTCGACGACCCGTGGATCGATTTTGAAAACAATGAAAAACAGCAGGAGCGGGATGAAATCGATGAATTGTTTCACAGTGGCAGCCAGAAGCAGGATGTGGCGGCATAATAACAAACATATGGGCGCGCGATAGCGCCAGCTGATTTGAGGTAACACATCCCCGTGAATGTTGATTTGCACTGCCACAGCACGGCCTCCGATGGTGCCCTGGCGCCTGCGGTTCTGGTTGCGCGTGCGTTCGAGAAAGGCGTGCAAGTCCTGGCCTTGACCGATCACGACACCCTCGAAGGCCTTGATGAGGCCCGTAGCGCGGCGTCCGCGCTGGGCATGCAATTGGTCAATGGCGTCGAATTGTCCTGCACCTGGGGCGGCGCGACCATCCATGTGCTCGGCTACGGATTTGATGTCAATGCACCACCGTTGGTCGAGGCAATCGCGAAATTGCACGATGGCCGCTGGTTACGGTCCGAAGAAATAAGCCGCAAGTTGGCGTTGAAAGGCATGCCGGGAGCGCTGGAAGGTGCCCGGGCCATTCAGCAGGAACTGGGCGACAGCGGCAACGCGCCGGCCCGTCCGCACTTCGCCGACTGGATGGTGCGCGAAGGTTTCGTCAAGGATCGGGCCGAAGCGTTCCGCAAATGGCTGGGCGCCGGCAAGCTGGGGGACGTCAAGCAACACTGGCCGACCCTGGAAGACACTGTCGAAACCCTACGCGCGGCGAAAGCCTGGGTCAGCCTGGCGCATCCCTGGCATTACGATTTCACTCGCAGCAAACGTCGCCGGCTGATTGCCGACTATATTCAAGCAGGGGGCCACGCGATCGAAGTGGTCAATGGCCATCAGCCCGCCGAGCAAGTGGGCAGCCTGGCGATTCTTGCCCGTGAGTTCGGTCTGCTGGTCAGCGCCGGCAGTGATTTTCATGGCCCTGGAGGCTGGTCCGAGATCGGTGAATACCGCCCGCTTCCGGAGGATCTGCCACCACTGTGGTGTCGATTCAAACATGACCCAAATATTGCCGCCGTCTGAACAGGTAGAGAATGTGAGTCAATTTTTCCAGATTCATCCGGAAAACCCGCAAGCGCGCCTGATCAAACAGGCTGTCGAGATCATCCGCAAAGGCGGGGTGGTGATTTATCCCACAGACTCGTCCTACGCCATTGGTTGCCAGATCGGTGACAAGAACGCCGTGGAGCGCGTGCGCCGGCTGAGACAGCTGGATGAAAAGCACAACTTCGCGCTGATTTGCAGTGACCTGTCGCAACTGGGATTGTTCGCCAAGATCGACACCGGCACCTTCCGCCTGCTCAAGGCGCATCTGCCGGGCCCCTATACCTTCATCCTCAACGCCACCCGCGAAGTCCCGCGCCTGCTGTTGCATCCGAAAAAACGCACCATCGGCCTGCGCGTGCCGGCCCATCCGATTGCCCTGGCGCTCCTGGAAGAGCTCGGCGAACCGTTGATGAGTGTGACCCTGATCATGCCCGGCGACACCGACCCGATGAGCGATCCTTACGAAATGCGTCAGTTGCTCGAGCATCAGGTCGACCTGATCATCGATGGCGGTTTTGGCGGGATCAAGGCGTCCACCGTGATCAACCTCGCCGATGGCGAACCTGAAGTGATCCGCGTCGGTTGCGGCGACCCCGCGCCGTTCATGGCCGAGGCCTAGATGTCCGCAGTGGAACCCGTCGACAGTCAGGCCGGAGCCCAGCAAGAGCTGCCCTTCGCGATGGTCTACGGGCAGGCGGTCATGGAAATGCCGCTGGACCTGTATATCCCGCCGGACGCGCTCGAGGTTTTTCTCGAGGCCTTTGAAGGTCCCCTCGACCTGCTGCTGTATCTGATCCGTAAACAGAACATCAACATCCTCGACATCCCGGTGGCGGAAATCACCCGCCAGTACATGGGCTATGTGGAGCTGATGCAGTCGGTGCGCCTGGAGCTGGCCGCGGAATACCTGGTGATGGCCGCGATGCTGGCCGAAATCAAATCGCGGATGTTGCTGCCCCGTGCCGAAACCATCGAAGACGAGGAAGACGACCCGCGCGCCGAACTGATCCGGCGCTTGCAGCAGTACGAACGCTTCAAGGCCGCTGCCGAAGGTATCGATGGCTTGAGTCGCGTCGGTCGTGACGTGGTGGTGCCCAAGCTCGATGCTCCTGAGGCTCGCGCGCGCAAGCTGGTGCCGGACGTGAGCCTGGAAGAGTTGCTGATGTCCATGGCCGAGGTCCTGCGCCGGGGTGACATGTTCGAAAGCCACCAGGTCAGCCGCGAGGCTTTGTCCACTCGCGAACGCATGAGCGATGTGCTGGAACGGCTCAAGGGCGGCGGTTTCGTGCCCTTTGTCGAGCTGTTCACCGCTGAAGAAGGACGTCTGGGGGTGGTGGTGACCTTTATGGCGATCCTCGAACTGGTCAAGGAATCCCTGGTCGAGCTGGTGCAGAATGAGCCGTTCGCGGCGATCCATGTCCGGGCCCGAGCCGAATAACGAGTTGAATCATGAACCTGACTGAACCCCGCGAGCTGGCGCCACTGCTTGAAGCCTTTCTGTTGGCCTCGGGAAAACCGCAATCGCTTGAACGCCTGTTCGAACTCTTCGAAGAGGCCGAACGGCCGGAGCCGCCGGTCTTCAAGAAAGCCCTGACGATTCTGGCCAAGTCCTGCGACGGCCGCGCCTTCGAGCTGAAGGAAGTGGCGTCCGGGTATCGCCTGCAGATCCGCGAAAAGTTCTCGCCGTGGGTAGGCCGTTTGTGGGAAGAGCGCCCGCAACGCTATTCCCGCGCCATGCTCGAAACCATGGCCCTGATCGCCTATCGTCAGCCGATCACCCGGGGCGAGATCGAAGACGTACGGGGTGTGGCGGTCAACACTCACATCGTCAAGACCCTGCTGGAGCGGGAGTGGATCCGCATCGTCGGCTATCGCGACGTCCCGGGAAAGCCGGCCATGTTCGCCACCACCAAGGCCTTTCTCGACCATTTCAACCTGAAGAACCTGGACGACCTGCCGCCGCTGGCCGAATTACGCGAGCTGGAGCCTGATCCGGTGCTCGATTTCGACGACGCGCCGGTGCCGGCCGGGCTGCAGGAACTGGCGGATGCCAGTGCCGAGCCGGAAGAGCCCAAGGAAGAAACCAGTTTCCATACGTTGTTGCTGGAGCTGGACACCATGGAGGAGGGGCTCAAGACGGATTTCGACGACATCCTGCGCGATGGGGCGGTGACTGAAGCCGAGGAGGTGTTGGAGCAGCCAGCGCCCGAAATCGAAGTTGAACTTCAAGTCGAGCCCGAAGCCACACCTGTAGAAGAGCAGGAAGAAGAGCAGGAAGAAGAGCAGGAAGAAGAGCAGGAAGAAGAGCTGGAGGATGACGTCCTTGGCGTCGCCGAAGCCCGCGAGAAACTCCTGGCCGCCGTCGCCGCCCTGGAGCAACACAAGCCCGAACCTGAACTGAGCGACGAAGAAGCCGAAGCCAGGGCCCTCGCCGAAGCCATCGAAGCCGAACGCCGCGAACTCGAAGACTGAGCCGAATCTTCGGGCCGGTGAGATCCCTGTGGGAGCGAGCTTGCTCGCGATAGCGGTGGGTCAGGTAACAATGATGTCGATTGACACTCCCTCATCGCGAGCAAGCTCGCTCCCACAGGGGTTATGTGTTCCGGAGTTGGTAATGAGCTCAACCAAAGACCCCTGCATCAGCGTCTGCAAATTCACCGACGACAGCATCTGCATCGGCTGCGGGCGCAGCAAGCGCGAGATCAAGGCCTGGAAGAAACTCGACAAGGCCGACAAGCGCACGGTGCTGGCTGAAGCGGCGCTGCGGTTGATCAGGCTCGGCGCCACCGGTCGGCGGAAAAGCAAATAACCTGGCCTCCATCGGCTAGTCTCTGATGCGCAAACGCTGCCATGAGCGTATGATTCGCGACCCTTCGGCGATCCCTTCGCCCGAGAGCCAAGTTTCAACTCTTCAGGACCCTCACTTCAGGGGTGCCTGAACAGACCACACCGGGAGGTGCCCAGATGAGTATCAAAGACCAGAAAGACGACCAGGAAATCGGCCCAGCAGGCGAAAAGCTGCAGAAAGTCCTCGCCCGTATCGGCGTCGGCTCGCGCCGTGACGTGGAAGCCTGGATCAGCCACGGCCGCATCAAGGTCAATGGCAAAGACGCCACCCTCGGCCTGCGCGTCGACCTGCATGACGCCATCACCATCGATGGCAAGGTGATCAAGCGCGAAGAAGCCGCCGAGTCGGTACGCCGCGTGATCATGTACAACAAGCCCGACGGTGAGATCTGCACCCGTGACGACCCTGAAGGCCGTCCGACCGTGTTCGACAAGATGCCGCGCCCGAAAGAAGGTCGCTGGATCAACATCGGTCGCCTGGACATCAACACCACTGGTCTGCTGATGTTCACCACCGACGGTGAACTGGCCAACCGCCTGATGCACCCGTCCTACGAAATGGACCGTGAATACGCAGTCCGTGTACGTGGCGAAGTCGATGACGAGATGATCGAACGGTTGAAGGCAGGCGTCGTCCTCGAAGACGGCCCGGCCAAGTTCACCGACATCAAGCAGGCTCCCGGCGGCGAAGGTTTCAACCACTGGTACCACTGCGTGGTCATGGAAGGCCGCAACCGCGAAGTCCGTCGTCTGTGGGAATCCCAGGGCCTGGTGGTCAGCCGCCTGAAGCGCGTGCGTTTCGGTCCGGTGTTCCTCAATTCCGACCTGCCGATGGGGCGCTGGCGCGAAATGAGTCAGTACGAAGTCGACATTCTGAGTGCTGAAGTCGGTCTGACGCCAGTGGCCATGCCGCAGTTGAACGCCAAGAGCAAAGACAAGCTCGAGCGTATGCAGCGTAAATCGTCCCGTCCGGTGGGCAAGACCGAGCGTGTACGGACCCTGCGTCCTGCCGCCGGTGCGCCGGCAGCCGGTCCGCGTGCTCCACGTGAGCCGCAGATCGAAGGCGAGCGTCCGGCCCGCAAGCCAGCAGCACCTCGTGCAGACGGCGAGCGCGGTCCACGCACGCCGCGTCCGGCCAACGGTCGCACCGAACGTGGCGAAGGCCGCGGTGCGCCAAGCGGTGGCCGCAGCGATCGCGGTGCGCCGGCCGGTCGTGGTGAATCCCGTGGTGATACGGGTCGCGGTACGCCAGTGGCGGACCGTCCGTCCGACACCAAGCGCCCGGCCAAGCCAGCGCCGAAGAAACGCCCGGGCATCGTCCTGGTCGACAAGGACGCGCCATCGGGCAAACGCCGTGGTGCGCCAGCCGGTTCCGGCCAGCGTCCGGGCTTCGGTCGTCGCAAGCCTGAGTAATCGGTAAGCGCTTCATAAAAAACGCCAACCTTCGGGTTGGCGTTTTTTTTTGGGGTGCTTTCACTTGATGAGGTGGTGCCTGCACTGACGCCTTCGCGAGCAAGCTCGCTCCCACAGGGTGAGTGGGCGTACGCAAGGTCCGTATGCACCCCGGAACACTGTGGGAGCGAGCTTGCTCGCGATGGCGCCAGTGGCAACTCCGACCGGGTTCGGACTGGAATATCAGCGTTACGCCCTGTAACGAAAATCTGACGGAATCTACCGACGGGTCCTTTGAACTCGTGATTTTCAACGCGCTGTAACGAAATACTTCCATCTAGTTGCCATTCCGAACCCATCACAGCGCTCTGGCCCGCTTGTTTCACAGCCTCATCAAGGGTCAGATGCGCCCCATGCCTGTCGTGCAGGTGCATAACAAGAAGGAGGCGCAATGTACGCCGTGACTCATTTTCATCTCTCACCAAAGGGCGCTTTTTCCGCCGCCTCCGTCCATGACCCGCAAAGGTCTGACTCAATTTTTGCAGCCGCCCGAGACGCTCGTGGCGGACACAGGCAATCCCGGCAAACGACACGTTGATCGAGCGGTGTCTGGTAGCAGGGGGTTACAGGTGTACAATGCGCCGCGTTTTAACTGTGACCTCCTGCGCATCTGCGCAAACCTCAAGGTTATCCACCTTGTTCACTCCGACGCGTCACGAGCGTGTCGGGTCCGATTTCGTCACAGATAAAAACAAACAGGTGACGCATGACCGTTGTAAAAACGCTGGACTCCCGGTGCCTGCGCTGGGGTTTGATCGGCGCTGCTTGAAGCCGTAACCGAGCAGCAACGTCTAACGAACATCATCAAACCTTGCGTGAGACCCTTTTCATGAGTGGACAAAACTCGCATTCAGGCGAGCTGAAGCGCGGCCTGAAAAATCGCCATATTCAACTGATCGCCCTCGGTGGCGCGATCGGTACCGGACTGTTCCTCGGCTCGGCCGGCGTACTGAAATCCGCTGGCCCATCGATGATCCTCGGCTACGCCATCTGTGGCTTCATTGCCTTCATGATCATGCGCCAACTCGGCGAAATGATCGTCGAAGAGCCGGTGGCCGGTTCCTTCAGCCACTTCGCGCACAAGTACTGGGGTGGTTTCGCCGGCTTCCTGTCGGGCTGGAACTGCTGGATTCTGTACATCCTGGTGGGCATGTCGGAGCTGACCGCGGTCGGCAAGTACATCCATTACTGGGCGCCGGACATCCCGACCTGGGTCTCGGCCGCCGGGTTCTTCATCCTGATCAACCTGATCAACCTGGCCAACGTCAAAGTCTTCGGTGAGGCCGAGTTCTGGTTCGCGATCATCAAGGTCGTGGCCATCGTCGGCATGATTGCCCTCGGCAGCTACCTGCTGGTCAGCGGCAACGGCGGTCCGCAAGCTTCGGTGAGCAACCTGTGGTCCCACGGCGGCTTCTTCCCGAACGGGATCAGCGGTCTGGTCATGGCCATGGCGATTATCATGTTCTCCTTCGGCGGTCTGGAAATGCTCGGTTTCACCGCGGCAGAAGCCGACAAGCCGAAAACCGTGATCCCCAAGGCCATCAACCAGGTCATCTACCGGATCCTGATTTTCTACATCGGTGCACTGGTCATCCTGCTGTCGCTGACGCCATGGGACAGCCTGCTGGCTACCCTGAACGCCTCCGGCGATTCCTACAGCGGAAGCCCGTTCGTCCAGGTGTTCTCGATGCTCGGCAGCAACACCGCCGCGCACATCCTCAACTTCGTGGTGCTGACCGCCGCCTTGTCGGTGTACAACAGCGGCACCTACTGCAACAGCCGCATGCTGCTGGGCATGGCCGAGCAGGGCGATGCGCCGAAGGCCTTGTCGAAGATCGACAAACGCGGGGTTCCTGTACGTTCGATCCTGGCGTCGGCGGCAGTGACGCTGATCGCCGTGCTGCTCAACTACCTGATTCCGCATAGCGCGCTTGAGCTGTTGATGTCGCTAGTGGTAGCGACCCTGGTGATCAACTGGGCAATGATCAGCTTCTCGCACTTCAAGTTCCGCCAGCACATGGACAAAACCGCACAGACGCCGCTGTTCAAGGCGTTGTGGTACCCGTACGGCAACTACGTCTGCCTGGCGTTCGTGGTGTTCATTCTGGGCGTGATGCTGTTGATTCCGGGGATCCAGATCTCTGTGTATGCGATTCCGGTGTGGGTCGCGTTCATGTGGGTTTGCTACGGCATCAAGAACAAGCGCAGCGCGCAGCATGCGTTGCAGGCTGCAGTGAAATAACGCAGCCGCAGTAACGACAAACCCGGCCAAGTGCCGGGTTTTTTGTTTTCGGGTTCACACATAACCCTGTGGGCTTGCACTACCCCTGTGGGAGCGAGCTTGCTCGCGATGAGGGAGTGTCAGCCGACTCAACACTGCCTGAGACACCGCCATCGCGAGCAAGCTCGCTCCCACATTAATGGCCCGCATTCTCCTTCAGGCTATTCGGGTATCCTGAATGCCCTGAACCCGGACGCTTTTCCATGCTGGTGATTTCCAACAACGTGCATCTGCCGGATGCCGAGATCGAATTGACCGCCATTCGTGCCCAGGGCGCCGGTGGGCAGAACGTCAACAAGGTCTCCAGCGCGGTGCACCTGCGCTTCGACATTCCGGCCTCGTCTCTGCCCGAGTTCTACAAGGAGCGGCTGCTGGCACTGCGTGACAGCCGTATCACCAGCGACGGCGTGCTGATCATCAAGGCCCAGCAATACCGCACCCAGGAAGCCAATCGTGCCGATGCGCTGGAGCGTTTGACCGAGTTGATCCTCAGCGCGACCAAGGTCGAAAAGAAACGCCGTCCCACTAAGCCGACCCTCGGTTCGAAGAAGCGTCGCCTGGAATCCAAGACCAAGCGCGGCAGCATCAAGGCCGGGCGTGGCAAGGTCGATTTCTAGCGGGTTTCTCGCGCTTCGCGGTACTTCTCATTAAAGTGCTTCGGCGCCTGTCGGTACAGGTAAATGCTCAGTGCCAGGCCACTCAGGGCGGCGAGGGCAGCGAACAGAAAGATCGAGGCAAAACCAAATCCCGCCGCAATTGCCCCCGCCAGCGGTCCGGTAATCCCCAGCGACAAATCGATGAACAGCGAATAAGCCCCGACCGCCGCACCACGGCTGGAGGCCGGCACCAGGTTGACCGCTTCAACCCCCAGCGCCGGGAACACCAGCGAGAAGCCGAATCCGCTCAACGCTGCGCCGGCCAGCGCCCAATGCGCATCCGGCGCCAGCCACAGCAATAGCAAGCCCAGGGTTTCCACCGACAGGCAGGCAATCGCCACGCGAAAGCCGCCGAGGCGGTTGATCAGGTTGCCGAACAATAAGCGGGCGCCGATGAAACTGGCGCCGAACAGGCTCAGGCACAGCACCGCGTTGTCCCAGTGTTGCGTGGCGTAATACAGGGTGATGAAGGTCGCGATGGTGCCGAAACCGATGGAGCCCAACGCCAGTCCGCAGCCGTGGGGCAACACCCGCCCGAGCACATGCATGAACGGCAGGCGTTCGCCGGCCACGATCGGCGCTGCGGTTTTCGGCCAGGCCAGCGCCAGTCCGAGCACGGCCAGCAGCACGATACTCATGCCCATGCTCCACAAGCCCACTTGACTGACCAGCAGCACCCCCAGCGGTGCGCCGACCGCCAGTGCGCCATAACTGGCGATACCGTTCCAGGAGATGACCTTGGCGGTGTTCGCCGCGCCGACCCGGCCGATGCCCCAGCCGATCGAGCCTGAACCGACCAGGCTTTCCGCGCTGCCGAGCACCAGTCGGCCAATCAACAGGCTGATCAGGCTCAAGGTCGGCAGGCTCTGGGTCCAAGCCGAAATCAGCATGAACACACCGCTCAAACCGCAACCGGCGAGGCCGTACATCACCGCGAGCTTGCTACCCTTGTTGTCAATGATTTTCCCGGCATAAGGGCGGCTGAGCAGGGTGGCCAGGTATTGCACGCTGATCACCAGGCCGGCGATCACCGCGCCGAAGCCCAGGTCGCTGTGGACGTAGCCAGGCAATACCGCCAGGGGAATGCCGATATTCAGATAGCCGATGAAGGTAAAGAGGACGATGGAGACAACTTGCAGCGTGACCGCCAGGGGGCGCTGGTTTTCAGACATGAGGTAATGGTCCACGGTAAAGCAGGATAGATAGGCTGCTTATGATAACGGCGCGAGCGGCCGCGGACCGGGAAAAAGTAAAACTATTTGCCGCGGGGGCTTATTCAGGGGTGTGCGGAGCAACCAGTTGCGTCGTGACCAGGGCGGCCAAGGCGTTTTCTTCGCTGCCGAAACGGGCGAGCAAGGCGGCTTGTTTCTCGGGTGACAGGCGATTCCAGATCTCGATCATTCTCTCGGCGGTGCCGATCAGAACGCTGGCCTGGCTGTCGTTGAATTCGGTGGTCATGGGGGCGGGGCTCTGGGGTTCAGGCGGTGTGGAAAGCGCATGTTAGCGCTTTCCACACGGTCTGGCATTGCAGGTGTATCAGTCTTCGCTGTCGGCCTTGCGGCGTTCAGTTGCTTCTTCCTTCTCGGGCTGTTGGGCACCGGCTTGTTGCGTGGTCGTCTGCTCAGTTTCGTGCAGGCTTGGGAAGGGGAGATTAGGAATCTCGTGCATATCGCGCTCCTCGCTAAGTCTGTTGATAGATCTGGGTAGATCCGCGCTTTTAAAAAAGCCTGGGAAGGATACAGCAGTGGAAAAGACAAATAGAGTTTTATATCCATTTGTTTCGACGGATGGGGTTGTATAGACAGGTTTGGAAGGGGGGACGCCGACCCACTGTGGGAGCGAGCCTGCTCGCGAATACGACGGCACATTCAACATCAATGTGGCTGAAGAATCGCTTTCGCGAGCAGGCTCGCTCCCACAGGGGATTTGCGGAGCACGATGGTTATTTGCAGACTTCGGCAATGGCCTCGGCGAGCAAGTCCAAGCGTGTGGCATCGATTCCGGCGACGTTCGCCCGGCCCGTGCCGACCATGTACACGCTGTGATGATCGCGCAGGTTTTTCACTTGCTCCGGCGTCAACCCAGTGTAGGAAAACATCCCTCGTTGCACGCCAATGTGCGCAAAACGCTCGCGCAAACCATGGGTCTCCAGCGCTTCGAGCAGGCCGCTGCGCAGCTGAGCGATGCGCAAGCGCATGGTCTCCACTTCATCGGCCCACAGACTTTTCAGCTGCGGATCGCCAAGGATGGTCGCCACCACGGCGGCACCATGATCCGGCGGCGTAGACCACAGGTTGCGGGCGATGTTGGCCAGTTGGCTGCGGATATCCACCAGCTTGTCGGCGGTGTTTGCGCAGACGATCAGCGCGCCGGTACGGTCGCGGTACAGGCCGAAGTTCTTCGAGCAGGAACTGGTGATCAGCACTTCCGGCAACTCGGCGGCGAACAGCCGGGTCGACCAGGCATCCTGTTCCAGGCCATCGCCGAAGCCTTGGTAGGCGAAGTCGATCAGCGGCAGCAGATCGCGACTGCGCACCACCTCCAGCACCCGGCGCCAGTCATCATGGGACAGGTCAAAACCGGTCGGGTTATGGCAGCAGGCGTGCAGCAGGACCACATCGCCCTTGGGCGCGTCCTTGAGTGCCGCCAGCATGGCTTCGACGTCGAGACGATTGTCGCTGCCCACGTAGGGGTAATGACTGACCTTGACCCCGGCGGCGGCGAAGATGGTTTCGTGAATCGGCCAGGTCGGATTGCTCAACCACACGCCACGGCCTGGCAGGCACTGGGCGATGAAGTCCGCGCTCAGGCGCAACGCACCGGTGCCGCCCGGCGTCTGTGTGACGCCGGCCCGTTGTTCGGCGATCAGTGCGGAGTCGGCACCCAGCACCAGCTCATTGATGACCTTGCCGAACGCCGGTTCGCCGTGGCCACCGATGTAGGTCTTGGTGGCCTGGCGATCCACCAGCCGCGCCTCGGCGAGTTTCACCGCCTGCGGGATCGAAGTCAGCCCCTGGGCGTCTTTGTAGACGCCCACGCCGAGGTCGAATTTGCGCGGGTTCGGGTCCTGCGCATAGGCCTCCATCAGGCCGAGGATCGGGTCGCCGGGTACTCGACCTATGGCGTCGAAATGCATTATTTGCGGCCCTCGGCGTCCTTGGCCACTTCGTCAGTGCGTGCGGCCATGATGAAATCGTTGCGGTGCAGGCCCTTGATGGAGTGGCTCCACCAGGTCACGGTGACTTTGCCCCACTCGGTCAGCAGGCCCGGGTGGTGACCTTCGGCCTCGGAGATTTCACCGACGGCGTTGGTGAACGCCAGGGCGTGTTTAAAGTTCTTGAACAGGAAAACTTTTTCCAGCTGCATGACCGCGTCGCGCACTTCAATGTTCCAGTCGGGAATCTGCTTGAGCAGTACCGGCAGTTCTTCGTCGCTGACCTGAGGGGCGCCGGCTTGGCAGGCTTCGCAGTGGGCTTGGTTCAATGTGGACATGATGGGGTTCCTGAAATCGAGTGTTTGAGAAAACGGTCGCCAGTGGGGTCACGCTAAAGCAAAGCGTCGGCCCGTAACAGACTCACCTGATGCCAAAAGGCGCGGGTCACGCGGCCTTTGGCGGAAATTTAGGGGTGTGCAAGCCCAGCTGCATGCCTTGCTTGACCATGCTCATGATGTCTTCATGAGCCACATCAAACAGGCGCTTGAGGTTCGGCAGGACAAAGTACAGCGGTTGCAGAATGTCGATGCGATACGGCGTGCGCATGCATTCCAGTGGATCGAACGTCTGATGCTCAGGTTCGTCCGACAGGCAATAAACGGTTTCTTTGGGCGAGGAGAGAATGCCGCCGCCGTAAATGCGCATGCCTTGCGGCGTATCGACCAGGCCGAACTCGATGGTCATCCAGTACAGGCGCGCCAGGTACACACGCTCTTCCTTGGTCGCCTGCAGGCCGAGTTTGCCGTAGGTGTGGGTGAATTCGGCGAACCAGGGGTTGGTCAGCAGCGGGCAGTGGCCAAAGATCTCGTGGAAAATGTCCGGCTCTTGCAGGTAATCCAGCTCTTCGCGGGTACGAATGAAGGTCGCCACCGGAAACTGCTTGTTGGCCAGCAATTCGAAAAAGGTCTGGAAGGGGATCAGGGCTGGAACCCGGGCGACTTGCCAGCCGGTGGTTTCACCGAGCACCTTGTTGATCTCGCCCAGTTGCGGAATGCGGTCGTGGGGCAGACCGAGTTTTTCGATACCGTCCAGGTATTCCTGGCACGCACGCCCTTCGATCACTTTGAGTTGGCGAGTGATCAGCGTGTTCCACACCGCGTGTTCTTCGGCGGGGTAGTCGATAAAACCTTGCGCATCGGGCTCGCGAGCCACGTATTGCGTCTGCTTCATGCTGCTCTCCTGCTAGGGGATTTCGTTCTTGTTATGTCCTGCTATGGACTTAGAAATACCCCAAGATGTTCGACGTTGCAGCAGGTGGTTCGCAGCAAGCGTAGGAAAAAACCACGGTTTTCGTAAAGTATTCGTTACGGTTTGCCGGGTGCCGCGTAAGCATTGATATCTGCAGGTTTGAAATGGCGTCCAGGTGTCACATAATCTTGACGGCTATCTGAGTTCCTCATCAGAAAAATCGGGCGCCAACCCTGCGGGAGCCAGCCTGCTGGCGATAGCGGTGTGTCATTCGACATCAACATCGCCTGATGCGACGCCATCGCCAGCAGGCTGGCTCCCACAGGTCAATCATCGTTTATAGGTCTTGTATATGCGTATCAAAGTTCACTGCCAGAACCGCATCGGCATCCTGCGCGACATTCTCAACCTGCTGGTGTCGTACGGAATCAACGTCGCCCGTGGCGAGGTCGGCGGTGAGCATGGCAATGCCATCTACCTGCATTGCCCGAACCTGATCAACCTTCAGTTCCAGGCGCTACGACCGAAATTCGAGTCGATTGCCGGGGTGTTCGGCGTCAAGCGCGTAGGACTGATGCCCAGCGAACGTCGGCACATGGAACTCAATGCCTTGCTCGGCGCGTTGGAGTTTCCAGTGCTGTCGATCGACATGGGCGGCTCGATCGTCGCGGCCAACCGGGCGGCGGCGCAGTTGCTCGGGGTGCGTGTCGATGAGGTGCCAGGGATCCCGTTGTCGCGGTACGCCGAGGATTTCGACTTGCCGGAACTGGTGCGCGCCAATAAATCGCGGATCAACGGATTGCGGGTCAAGGTCAAGGGCGACGTGTTTCTCGCCGACATCGCGCCCTTGCAATCGGAGCATGACGACAGCGAAGCCATGGCCGGTGCGGTACTCACGCTGCATCGCGCTGACCGGGTCGGTGAGCGCATCTATAACGTGCGCAAGCAGGAGCTGCGCGGGTTCGACAGCATTTTCCAGAGTTCTAAAGTCATGGCGGCGGTGGTGCGTGAAGCCCGGCGCATGGCGCCGCTGGATGCGCCGCTATTGATAGAAGGCGAAACCGGCACGGGTAAAGAGTTGTTGGCCCGAGCCTGCCACCTCGCAAGCCCGCGCGGGCAATCGCCATTGATGGCGCTCAACTGCGCCGGGTTGCCGGAATCCATGGCCGAGACCGAGTTGTTCGGTTATGGGCCCGGTGCCTTCGAAGGGGCACGGGCCGAAGGCAAGCTCGGGCTGCTGGAACTGACGGCGGGCGGCACACTGTTTCTCGATGGCGTCGGCGAAATGAGCCCGCGCCTGCAGGTTAAATTGCTGCGCTTCCTGCAGGACGGTTGCTTCCGTCGTGTAGGCAGCGATGAAGAGGTTTATCTGGATGTGCGGGTGATCTGCGCGACTCAGGTCGACTTGTCCGAGTTGTGCGCTCGCGGGGAATTTCGCCAGGATTTGTATCACCGCCTGAACGTGCTGTCGTTGCACATCCCGCCACTGCGCGAGTGTCTCGACGGTTTGACACCGCTGGTGGAGCACTTCCTCGATCAGGCCAGCCGACAGATCGGTTGCCCGCTGCCGAAACTGGCGCCGGCGGCCATGGAGCGGCTCAGTCACTACCATTGGCCGGGCAATGTCCGGCAACTGGAGAACGTGTTGTTCCAGGCGGTTTCGTTGTGCGAGGGCGGGACGGTCAAGGCCGAACATATTCGTCTGCCGGACTATGGCGTGCGTCAGCCACTTGGCGATTTTTCCCTGGAAGGCGGGCTGGACGAGATAGTCGGGCGCTTTGAGAAAGCGGTGCTGGAGCGGCTGTATTCCGAGCATCCGAGCAGTCGGCAACTGGGCAAGCGGTTGGGGGTTTCGCATACGACCATTGCCAATAAGTTGCGCGAGTATGAGGTTGGCAAGACGGAGTCATAGCTGGCACTTGCTTTGTTTGTACTGGCCCCATCGCGAGCAAGCTCGCTCCCACATTGGATATGTGTCTCACTGAGATCCCTGTGGGAGCGAGCTTGCTCGCGATGGCGGTGGTGGCCGTTACCCAGAATCAAGCGTTGCCTATTCCCGGCATAACACCGCCGGTTTTTCGTCTTCGATACATTTCCAAAATCCCCGCAAAACCCCTCAAACCCCTTGTTTCCCGGCCCCCGCGCCGCCAGAAAAAAGTTGGTCTGCAAATTGCTTATGGCTCAGCAGTACAGCACTGGGCGGCAAACGTCCGGCAGGCAGAGGAACGACTGTGGACAAGTACCTTTATGTGGCAATGACCGGCGCCAGCCAGAATGCACTGGCGCAGAAGGCTCATGCGAACAACCTGGCGAACATCTCCACCAACGGCTTCCAGAAAGACCTGGAACAGGCGCGTTCGATGCCGGTGTTCGGTGACGGCTTTCCGGCGCGTGCGTTTGCCCTGTCGGAGCGTCCGGCCACTGACTTCTCCCCTGGCGCGCTGGTGCAGACCGGTCGCGATCTCGATGTCGCGGTGCAAGGCAACGGCTGGATTGCGGTACAGAACCCTGACGGCGGCGAAAGCTACGTGCGCACCGGCAGCCTGAACGTCGACGCCCTCGGCGTGCTGCGAGCCGGCAACGGTATGCCGGTACTGGGCAATGGCGGGCCGATTGCCGTGCCGCCCGAGCAGCAGATCGAAGTCGGCGAGGACGGCACCATCAGTATCCGGGCGATGGGCGAGGGGCCTCGGGTGATGGCCGAAGTCGACCGCATCAAACTGGTCAACCCTGACTTCAGGAACATGACCAAAGGCCTGGACGGTTCGATCCACACCAAGGATGGCCAGCCGGCGCAGGCCGATGCCAACGTCAAGCTGGTGTCCGGCTTCCTCGAGTCGAGCAACGTCAATGCCGTGGAAGAGATGACCTCGGTGCTGGCCCTGGCCAAGCAGTTCGAACTGCACGTCAAGATGATGAACACCGCCAAAGAAGACGACCAGGCCATGGCTCGGGTCTTGCAGATCAGCTAATTACCAGAACGTCGCGCCGTAAAACAGGCGCACGAGGAGAATCGAATGCTTCCGGCTCTATGGGTTGCCAAAACAGGCCTGTCCGCCCAGGACACCAACCTGACGACCATTTCCAACAACCTGGCCAACGTCTCGACCACGGGTTTCAAACGGGATCGCGCCGAGTTCCAGGACTTGCTCTACCAGATCAAGCGCCAGCCTGGCGCCCAGACGACCCAGGACAGCGAACTGCCGTCGGGTCTGCAAGTGGGTACCGGTGTGCGCGTCGTCGGCACCCAGAAAAACTTCACCGCCGGCAGCCTGCAAACCACCGAGCAACCCTTGGACATGGCCATCGACGGTCGCGGTTTCTTCCAGATCCTGCAGCCGGACGGCACGACCTCCTACACCCGTGACGGTACCTTCCACCTCGACTCCAACGGTCAGATCGTCAATTCCAGCGGCTTCGCCCTGGAGCCGGCCATCGTCATCCCGAACGATGCCCAGACCTTCACCGTCGGTCGCGACGGCACCGTGTCCGTCACCGTGGCGGGCAACCCGGCCGCCCAGGTGATCGGCAACCTGCAAACCGCTGACTTCATCAACCCGGCCGGCCTGCAGGCCGTGGGCAATAACCTGTTCCTGGAAACCGCGGCCAGCGGCGCGCCGCAGGTCGGAACGCCGGGCCTGGCCGGTTTCGGCACCACGCTGCAGAACACCCTGGAAACGTCCAACGTCAGCACCGTTGAGGAGATGGTCAACATGATCACCACTCAACGCGCCTACGAGATGAACTCCAAGGTGATTTCCACCGCCGACCAGATGCTCTCGTTCGTCACGCAGAATCTGTAATCAAGTCCATGGGGCGGCCACGCGGCCGCCAGCAACACCGTGAGGTAGGGTCATGAAGCGTTTTGTATCTGTTCTGGCATTGAGTGGGGTCACCGCGCTCGCGGGCTGTGTCGCCCCGTCGCCCAAGCCCAACGACCCTTACTACGCCCCGGTGTTGCCCCGTACGCCGCTGCCGGCGGCGGCCAATAACGGCTCGATCTACCAGGCCGGCTTCGAACAGAACCTGTACAGCGACCGCAAGGCGTTCCGGGTCGGTGACATCATCACCATCACCCTGAACGAACGCACCCAGGCCAGCAAGAACGCCAACTCGCAAACCGCCAAGAACAGCAAGACCGACATCGGCCTGAGCTCGTTTTTTGGTGGCGGCCTGAGCACCAATGATCCGGTGGGCAGCGGTAACCTGAGCCTGGACGTCGGTTACGCAGGCGACCGCGCCACCAAGGGCGACAGCAAGTCCGGCCAGAGCAACAGCCTGACCGGCTCGATCACGGTGACCGTCGCCGACGTGTTGCCAAACGGCATCATCGCTGTGCGCGGCGAGAAGTGGCTGACCCTCAACACCGGCGATGAGCTGGTACGGATTGCCGGCCTGGTTCGCGCCGACGACATCGCCACCGACAACACCGTGTCCTCGACCCGAGTCGCCGATGCGCGCATCACCTATTCGGGCACCGGTGCCTTTGCCGATGCGAGTCAGCCGGGCTGGTTCGACCGTTTCTTCCTCAGCCCGCTGTTCCCTTTCTAGGTGGCTACGTTGACTCTTAAACATCTGCTGGTGGCCGCCCTGATGCTGTCCGCCGCGTTCAACGTGCAAGCCGAGCGGCTGAAGGACATCGCCAGCATCTCCGGCGTGCGTTCCAACCAGTTGATCGGTTACGGCCTGGTGGTCGGGCTCAACGGTACCGGCGACCAGACGACCCAGACCCCGTTCACCCTGCAGACCTTCAACAACATGCTCTCGCAGTTCGGCATCAAGGTGCCGCCGGGGTCGGGCAACGTGCAATTGAAAAACGTCGCGGCGGTGTCGATCAGTGCCGACTTGCCGGCATTCGCCAAGCCGGGTCAGCAGATCGACATTACCGTGTCCTCCATCGGCAACTCCAAGAGCCTGCGCGGCGGCACCTTGCTGCTGACCCCGCTCAAGGGTATCGACGGCAACGTCTACGCCATCGCCCAGGGCAACCTGGTGGTCGGCGGTTTCGATGCCGAAGGTCGCGATGGTTCGAAAATCACGGTCAACGTGCCTTCGGCCGGGCGCATCCCGGGTGGTGCCTCGGTCGAGCGATCGGTGCCGAGCGGCTTCAACCAGGGCAACAGCCTGACCCTGAACCTCAACCGTTCCGACTTCACCACCGCCAAGCGCATCGTCGACAAGATCAACGACATGCTCGGCCCTGGCGTGGCCCAGGCCATCGACGGCGGTTCGATTCGGGTCAGCGCGCCACTGGACCCGAGCCAGCGGGTCGACTACCTGTCGATCCTCGAGAACCTCGAAGTCGATCCGGGCCAGGCGGTGGCGAAAGTCATCATCAACTCCCGCACCGGCACTATCGTGATCGGCCAGAACGTCAAAGTGTCGCCGGCCGCTGTGACCCACGGCAGCCTGACCGTAACCATCACCGAAGACCCGATCGTCAGCCAGCCCGGCCCTCTGTCCAATGGGCAGACGGCAGTCGTGCCGCGCTCGCGGGTCAATGCCCAGCAGGAAGCCAAGCCGATGTTCAAGTTCGGCCCGGGCACCACCCTCGACGAAATCGTCCGGGCGGTGAACCAGGTCGGCGCCGCGCCGGGTGACTTGATGGCCATCCTCGAAGCATTGAAACAGGCTGGTGCGTTGCAAGCCGACCTGATCGTGATCTGAGGACGACCACCATGGACATGCGCAAGGGCGGTTTGGGGGTCAGCAGCAGCGACTCGGGTTCCTATTCGGACCTCAATCGCCTGAACCAGCTCAAGGTCGGCGACAAGAACAGTGACGGCAACCTGCGCAAGGTCGCACAGGAATTCGAATCGCTGTTCCTCGGGGAAATGCTCAAGTCCATGCGCTCGGCCACCGACGCGCTGGGCCAGGACAACCCGCTCAACACCCCGGCGGCCAAGCAGTACCAGGAAATGTACGACCAGCAGCTGGCCGTATCCATGTCCCGCGAAGGCGGCGGCATCGGCCTGGCGGACGTGTTGATGCGCCAGATGGCGAAGAACAAACCGCTGGCGCCGGGTGAGGCCGCTGCAGCGTCCGCCGCCAAGCAGGCTGCCGCCAAAGCCGCGGTGGAAACCCCGATTGGCGCCGGAACTGTCGCCACCAACGGACCCTTGTCGCGCCTCAATGGCGAGCGACCGCTGTGGGCTTCACGCTCGATGAAGTCGGCGGCGAACCCGGGCGAGGGCGCGCATCACAACGACATGGCCCTGATCAATCAGCGGCGCCTGGCCCTGCCACCGAAACTGGCCGACCGTCTGCTCGCCGGGCTGGTACCGTCGGCATCGACCAAGGCGCCGGCCGTCAACACAGCGCTGCACAACACCCAGCTGCCGCCAACCACAAGCACCGGTGCCGGTCCGCTGTACAACGGCGATTGGCTGACTGCGCAAACGGACACCACCGCCAGCGGGCGCCTGCAGGTTCAGGGGCGGGTCATGGCGCAAATTCCCCTGGCACCGGCGAAGAAGGCATTCAGTTCCGCCGACGAATTCGTCAACACCATGCTGCCCATGGCCAAGGAAGCCGCCGAGCGCATTGGCGTCGATCCGCGGTACCTGGTGGCCCAGGCCGCCCTGGAAACCGGTTGGGGCAAATCGGTCATGCGCGCCCAGGATGGCAGCAGCAGCCACAACCTGTTCGGCATCAAGGCCGGTAGCAGCTGGCAGGGCGATTCGGCGCGGGCGATCACCAGCGAATTCAGAAATGGCGCAATGGTCAAGGAGACGGCGCAGTTCCGCTCCTACGCCTCGTACAAGGACAGCTTCCATGACCTGGTGACGTTGCTGCAATCGAACAATCGTTATCAAGATGTCGTGAAATCGGCCGATAACCCGGAACAATTTGTGCGCGAGTTGCAGAAGGCCGGTTACGCCACCGACCCGGACTACGCCAGCAAGATTTCGCAGATAGCCAGGCAGATGACCAGTTACCAGAACTACGCTGCGGCGGGCGCTACCACCACGCCTTTATAGGCATAAGGGTCTGAATCATGAGTTTGCTCAATATCGGGATGTCGGGTCTGAACGCCAGCCAGGTGTCGTTGGCGACCGTTGGCAACAACATCGCCAACGCCAACACCGCCGGCTATTCACGCCAGCAAACCATTCAGAGCAGTAACACTTCGCACCTCAATGGCGGGGTGTTTATCGGCAGCGGTACGACGCTGGCCGATGTGCGTCGGGTCTATAACGCTTATCTCGATAACCAGCTGCAAACCTCCACCTCGCTGAGTAACGATGCCAACGCCTACCTCGAGCAAGTGAGCCCGCTGGACAAGCTCTTCTCCGACAAGACCACGGGGATCAGCGCGGTATTGAGCAGCTTCTTTGCCTCGGTGCAGACGTCTGCCGGTGCACCGAGCGACACCGCCGCGCGGCAGTTGCTGCTGACCAATGCGCAAACGTTGAGCAACCGCTTCAACGCCCTGGCGTCGCAGATGCAGCAGCAGAACGAAGGTATCAATAGTCAGTTGACGACGATGACCGACAAGGTCAACCAGCTGACGTCGTCGATTGCCTCGTTGAACCAGCAAATTTCCCAGGCCGGCAACTCGACTGGCAGTGGCCCCAACAACTTGCTCGATGCGCGCAATGAAGCTGTGCGCACGCTTAATGAGTTGGTCGGTGTCACCGTCCAGGAGTACAACGGCAGTTACAACGTTTCCCTGGGAACGGGGCAGTCGCTGGTGATGGGCAATACGGCGAACACACTTTCGACCGTCAGAAGCGGGATCGACAAGAGTCAGCTGAATATCCAGATCAACTCGCCGTCGTCGGTCAGTGACGTGACGTCTGTGATCAGTGGCGGCAAGATTGGGGGGCTGCTGCGTTATCGCAGTGACGTGTTAATCCCGGCACAGAACGAATTGGGTCGGGTCGCGCTGGTGGTGGCAGATAATATCAATACGCAACTGGGGCAGGGCCTGGATGCCAATGGCCAGTTCGGCGCGTCGCTGTTTTCCAGCATCAACAGTGCAACCGCGATCAGTCAGCGCAGCCTGGCTTCGTCAGACAACGACGCCAAGTCCGGTAACCTTGATGTGACCATCGTCACCAGCGGCAACCTGACGATCTACGACTATCAGGTCACCTTTACCAGTGAAACGGCCTACAACGTGGTGCGCTCCGATGGAAAAGCAATGGGCAGCTTCAGTCTTAACGATGACCCGGCCAAGGAAATCGACGGATTTGTGCTCAACCTTCACGGCAAAGATGAAACCATAGCCATGGGCGACAGCTTCAGGATCATCCCGACACGCAACGCTGCCAGCGCTATTGCCACGACCATGACTGATGCCAACAGGCTTGCCTTTGCTGGCGCGATCACGGCCACCACTGGCACCGGTAACGGGGGCACGGGCACCATCACACCACCGACGCTGACCAGCGCCCTAGACATCTACGACACCGGTCTGGCACAAAGCCAGTCGGTCATCAAAGACGCCTTGCCCGTCAAGCTGGTGTTTGGTGCGATCACCAATGGCACCCAGACTTACACCGTGTATGACGCCAAGGGTAAAGATATCGGCAGCGGCGGCAGTATCGTGCCCGGCCGAGCGAATGAACTGGCCATTAACGTGACAATGCTCGATGAGAAGGGCGCCCCTATTCTCGACGCGAACGGCGACCCCAAGCATTTCGAATTCAAAACCACCGTGTCCGGCTCTCCTGCCAATGGCGACAGCTTCACCGTGGCGTTCAATGTCGATGGCAAGTCGGATAATCGCAACGCTCAATCGCTGCTGAACCTGCAGACCAAATCCACAGTCGGCACCAATACCGGCTCCGGTAGCAGTTTCACCTCCGCCTATGCCTCGCTGGTCGAACGGGTCGGCGCCAAGGCGAGCCAGGCACAGATCGACACCAGCGCCACGGGGGCGATCCTGGCGACGGCCAAGTCCAGCCGTGATTCTGCGTCGGGCGTCAACCTCGACGACGAAGCGGCGGATCTGGTCAAGTTCCAACAGTACTACACGGCGTCTTCGCAGATCATCAAGGCTGCGCAGGAAACCTTCAGCACCTTGATCAACGCCCTCTAGGGAAATAGTCGACTATGCGGATTTCCACTTCTCAGTACTTCGAGACCAGTGCGGCGAGCTATCAGAAAAACTTTGCCGACACCGTCAAGACCACGCAGCAGATCAGTTCCGGAGACCGTATCCAGACGGCAGCCGACGATCCGATAGGCGCCGCCAAGCTGTTGATGCTGCAGCAGCAGAGCGAATTGCTGAGCCAGTACAGCGGCAATATGACGACGGCTACCAACGCGCTCAATCAAGAAGAGGGCGTGCTTTCGAGCATCTTCGATGCTATGCAACGCGCAAGCGAATTGGCGATCCAGGCGGGCAGTGGCGCATTGAGCGAGCCGGATCGCGTCTCGATTGCCGCAGAAATCGGAGAAATCGAAAAAAGCGTATTCGGCATGCTCAATTCCAAGGATGCCAATGGCGGCTACCTGTTTGCCGGCTCGAAGAGTTCAACGCCGCCATACGTGCGCAACGGCGATGGTACCTACAGCTATCAGGGTGATCAGACTCAGCTAAGCGTGCAGGTTTCCGACACCTTGCGCATGGCCACCAGCGATACCGGCTACAGCATTTTCGATTCGGCTACCAACAACAGCCGCACTCAGGCGATGCGGACGGCGCCAGCGGACGGCGAGAGTCGTGTTACCGTTTCCGATGGCCTGCTCAATTCGACGAGCCGCTACACCCAATCCTTCAAGGAGGGGCAGCCGTACACATTGACCTTCAGCAGTGCGACCGAGTACAGCATAGTCGGCAACGACGGCATTGTGACGAGTGGTACATTCGATCGTAACGAAGAAAACTCCTTGACCATCAGCTTCCGCGGGGTGGACTTCAAGCTGGGTGTAAACCTGCAGCCAGACGATACCGACGTTGATGCCGCCTTCGCCAAGCATGCCTTTGTGCTGGAAGCCAAGCCTGACTCAATCAACACGACGCGCAGCTCGGGCAATTCGACGGCCCAGGTCACGCGAACGGATATCAGCGACCCTGGCGCTTACCTGAGCACCTTTCCCGGCGGCGGGGCGGTAATCAAGTTCACCAGTGATTCCGAGTTCCAGGTGTATGCCCAGCCCTACAGTGACAGCAGCATGCCGATCGAAAAAGGCACCCTCAGCGGCAAAACCATCACCGCCGCGGGTGTGACCTTCACTTTCGATCCTGCTCCCGCCGCTAACGACCAGTTCTCGGTGCAGGCCAATACCCATAACACCCAAAACGTACTCGACACCCTCAGCCAGCTTCGCCAAGCGTTGGTGCTGCCGGATTCCGATGCCAACTCAGCCAGCAAGCTGAGCAATGCAGTCGCCTCGGCCATCAGTAATCTGAGCAGTGCCCGGGATCGAGTCGATCTGGTCCGTGGGGAGATTGGCGCACGCAACAACGCGCTGGAAATTCAGAAGCAGGAAAACCTGAGCCTGGATCTGGCCAACAAAGGCACCCAGGCGGCGATCGGCGATACCGATATAGCGACGGCCTCCGTGACCCTGACCTTGCAACAAACCATGTTGCAGGCTTCGCAACTGGCCTTCTCGAGGATCTCCCAGCTGAGCTTGTTCAACAAGCTCTGAGGACCTCTGCGACCGGTGTTGGCAGACTTCAAGTAAGTCGCTGGAGCCGGTCGCGCTGCATTTGCCCATCCTTGAGCGATCCATTGAGCAATTTGAGTGTGACCAATAAGTCAAAACGCGCATCTTCCCTGTATTGTATTAGCGGATGACACTGGCCTCGGCCGTCACGATTTGCTTGAATTGCCTCGGGTATCGACTCCGCCGCCTATGCCAGGCGAGGTTATCCCGTTTTCTTTTGGCGCCCCTCAATTCATTCGAGTGGTGATCTTTTAGCTGTTTATTATTGGGAAGCCATGATGATTGGCATAAAAAGCATAGCGAGTTACGTGCCTGCGCAAGGCATTGATAACTACGCCCAGGGTGCCAAGTTCGAGAAGGACGAAGAGTTTATCCTTGGCAAGATCGGCTCGGCCTTCCTGCCGCGCAAGGATGACACTCAGGAAACTTCAGACCTGTGTGTCGAGGCCATCAACGCCTTGTTCGCCCTCAACCCCGCACTTAAGCGCGAATCGATTGACGCGCTGATCGTCGTCACCCAGAACGGCGACGAAGAGGGCCTGCCGCACACCGCAGCCATCGTCCAGGACAAACTGGGCCTGCCGACCTGCGTAGCGGCGTTCGACATCTCCCTGGGTTGCTCCGGCTACGTCTACGGCATCTATGCCCTCAAAGGCTTCATGGAAGCGGCAGGCCTGAAAAACGGCCTGCTGGTGACCGCCGACCCGTACTCGAAAATCGTTGACCCCGAAGACCGCAACACCACCATGCTGTTCGGAGATGCCGCTACCGTTACCTGGATGGGCGAGGACGCGCCTTGGCAGCTGGGCAAGGCCAAGTTTGGCACCGACGGTTCAGGCGCTCCGCACCTGAAAGTCAGCGACGGCGTTTTCTTCATGAACGGCCGCCAGGTCTTCAACTTCGCCCTGCTCAAGGTGCCGGCACACCTGCGCGAATTGCTGGACGAATCGGGCCTCACCTCCGACGACATCGACGCTTTCTGCATCCACCAGGGCAGCGCCGCCATCGTCGATGCCGTGGCTCGTCGATTTGAAGAGCAGCCAGAGCAGCAACAGAAGTTCATCAAGGATATGGTCGAGACCGGCAACACCATCTCCTCGAGCATTCCGCTGCTGCTGGAAAAACACATGTTCGATGCCAGCTGGAAGCGTGTAGCGCTGAGTGGTTTCGGCGTTGGCCTGTCGTGGGGCTCGGCGATCATTTATCGTCCGTGACCTGCTGACGGCGCCAAAAAAGGCGCGCTTGCATATCAGCAAGCGCGCCTTTTTTGTTTAACAGAACCTGTCAAACCGAGTTGGCAGGCGTGCCCCTCTTGGCAGGCTGATGTGATCAGCCTTTTTTCAGGTGCAGCAGCGTGATACGGCTGTCGAGCTGCTCATGCACACCCAGCGCGGCCTTGTGCGGCAGCTTTTGATAATGCTTGAGCTGATAGCCACGCTTGTTGGCCTGCAGCAGATAGTACTCGGCGTCGCGGTATTGGCTGTTCAGATTGAAGGCCTTGTCCCAGCGGGCATCCATGATGTCGAACAGAATGATTTCCGCGGTGTTCTTTGCCAGGCTGTCGAGCGTTTGTTGAAGCTGGCCATCGCTCAGTTCACCGAGTATCTCCCCCAATAGCACAATACTGCCGGGAAATTTTCGACCGATTTCGACCGGGCCGGTGCCCAGGTGTTCACGGGTCTGGCGTTGCAGGTCAAAGGCGATGTAGGCGTTGTCTTCACCTCTGATCAACTCAACGGCGCGGCAGTTTTCCAGGTAACCGCTCAGGAAATCCTTGATTGACCAGCCGCAGGGTGCCTGAGACGGGCCCAGAGGAACGCGTGGCGTCCAATTGCTGGCGGCGGCAACGCCTGCCTGGTAGAAGCCCTTGCGCAACGAGCGAGGGACCAGCAGGTAATTGGAAGCATGCACCAGCTCGAACGCCCGGTGAATCCGATAGTCATTCCTGGCGACCCAGGCGAGGAAAGCGCCTTTATTGGCGTTGCTGATCTCGATCAAAACGATGGGGCGACTGCGCTTGATCAGCGCTTGGGCGCCGCTGAGTACTTCCAGCTCCATGCCTTCGACGTCGATTTTCAGCAAGTCGACCAATGTCTCCGGGTGACGGTTATCCAGTGAATCAACCTGGATCGTGCCGCTGGCATCGTTCTTGATGCTGGTGGCGCCGAGGTTGCTCGCTTCCAGGCGGTCGAAGCTTGCAGTGCCACTGGCAGCGCCCACGCCGATGCGGGTGATGCTGTAGCGGTCGGTGGCGATGTCGTTGATGCGGAAGTTTTCTTCAAGCAAGTCGGCGGTGATGTCGGCCGGTTCGAAGCAATGGATTTCCTTGGCGTCACCGATGCAGGTCAGGAACAAGGCGTGGTTGCCGATATTGCTGCCAACATCGAAGATCACCGCATTGCGAGGCAGCACCAGCATGGTTTCCGACAGCTCTTTTGCTTCGAAGAAGCGCTCCTGGGCCAGTTGGTTCTGAATCAGATCAAGGGTATTGCTCAGGCGAAATTTTACCTGGCGGTCGCCGAAGGGGACGCTGGCAACAATCTCGTTATCACGGCAGAAAGCTGTGAAAACCTCTGGCATCGCCTTGTTCCAGTCCTGCCCGGTGGCCGCGCGAGGGCCTGTCGAATGTTGGCCTCGGATATTGAAGAACAGCGGTTGCTCGATCTTGATGCAGGCATAGTCTCTCCAAATTCGCAGGTAGTATTCGAAGTCTTCCCCACAATCCATTTCTGTATTGAATGGCTGCTTCATTGCCGCTTCAAGTCGAACGAAATGGCCATTGTGTAATGTCAGGAAAGGGTGATTGATCAGCACCTGTTCCAAGGAGGTGATGGGGCTGACTTCATTTTCCCTGCGTTTGATCTGTTGAGTTACCAGATCAGCTTCGTAAATTGCGCCCCACACCGCGTCGTATTCACCTAGCAAGTGCTGCGTATCCACGAATGCATTGGGCGCCATGAGCTCATCGGCATCCATGAAGAACAGCCATTCGGCGCCTTTTTCAGCGGCGGCAGCGACGCCCAGGTTGCGTGCGCGTGACCGCCCTTGGCCTAAAGTGTCATCCTGATCGATGATCTCCACTTCACTGAATGCGCCCATGCCGGTTTCAATGGCCTGTTGCACCGAGTTGATGGCACGCTGGGCTAATAATTTGTGGCCGGGGCCGACGGGGATGATTACGCAGCACTTCATTGCAAATTCCTGCAGTTGATTAGGGGGCGCAAAGGGTTCGGCTTAAACAATCTTGTCAGCCCTGAGTTCTTCACAGGTGCGTGCCAGCGCGTCCTTCCAGTCGTTCAGTTCGCGGTTGCGGATGACCTTTGCATTGCCATACCAGTAGGTGGGGCCTTCATTCAGGCCCCAGCGCCAGTTCGGGTTGACTGGTACGAGAATATAAGTCGGGATCCCTAGTGCGCCGGACAGGTGGACGGTTGTGTTGTCGATGCTGACCACTGCGTCGAGTGCTGAGATCTGCGCCGCCTGGTTATCGAGCTCACGTTTGGGATCTACGAGTTCATCATGGTAGATGTCCACTCCACAGCGTCGGGCTTCAGCCAGTTCTTCGCGAGTATCGCCATATTGCAGATCGATCAATTGGACATTCGGTAGCGAAGCCAAAATCTGCAGGTCCGCCATTGGGATCAGGCGGCTCTGCTTATCGTTCTGAACGGTGCCGCCGCCACGCCAGGACACGCCAATCAGGCGTTTTCCGGGGAACAGGCTCTGATAGTCATTTCGGTAAATCGCAGACTGCGCCTCATCCGCGCGAAGGTACTGCTTTTGCGCTGGAAAGCTCTCGATTGAAGAGCGAAAAAGCGCAGCAAGGCTGGCCATGGGGATTTGAAAATCGCTTTGCGGCCAGCTTTGTTTGAACAGTTGAACGTTGCCATGGTCTTCGCTACCCAGCTGCTCACGTCGAATGAAATTGACGCCGGCAAAGCTGCGCTGAAACAGAGAGTCCAGACGCGAATAGATCTCGAAATGCAACGTCCCGCCCAATGCTCTGAGCTCATTGAGCATACTGGCGAACATGATGTGATCGCCAATGCCTTGCTCAGCCCATACCAGCAATGTTTTGCCCTCAAGTGACTCTCCTTGCCAGCGTGGAATGGCAAACTCCTGGTATTGATCTTTTTGTGCTCGGGCCCAGCGCCATTCGTGGTGCTTCCAGCCCGCTTCGAATTCGCCCAGCCGCAGCATGATCAGGGCAAGGTTGTGGTGGGTGCCAGTGTGCTCGGGCTCCAGTGTCAGGACTTGCTGATAGTAATCAAAGGCTTCCTGGTAGCGACCGACCTGCTCCAGGGTTGCGGCAAGATTCAGCAGTTGCGACTTTTCATTGGGTCTTAATTGCAGCGCAAGCTGATAGCAGCCGATGCTGTCGTGGTAGCGCGCTTGGGCGTAGTAAAGCTGGGCCAGCAGTACCAGCACTTGAGCCTGCTCTGAAGGGGCAAGTTTTTTTTCAAGCATCCGGTGGATCAGGCGTTCACTTGCTTCCTGATCGTTGGCCTTGAGCAGGGCTTCATGCAGGAGTTTGAAACGCCACAGGTTGGGAGCGGCATCGAACCATTGCTGTGCTTGAGGCAGGTTGTCGATAAAACGCTGGCTTTTGCTCAGGTGATTAAACAAGGTCTGATCGACTTTAATCTCCGGTGGGAGTGCTAGGGCCTGCTCAATATGCGGTAAAGCGGCCAGCTCATCCTTTTGCTCCATATAAAGGTGGGCTAGCTGAGCATGGGCGACCGCCAGGTCGGGCGTTAGCTTGAGCAGTTTTCTGTAGAGGCGTACCAGTGCCTCGGTGTTGTTGTTTTTTTCTGCTTGGGTAAGTGCTTTGGCGAGGCTTTGCAGCTCTGCCTGCTGCTGAGTAGTGGGCATCGCGGTGTCCGTGTCGGAAAATGACGTAGCGTTGACGGTAGAAAAACAGGTAGCAAAAACGAGGCCATGCGGCATTCAAAGCTTGAATGCGAGAAAAAAGTTAAAAAAAGCTAAAGCGAGGCGCTTGGCAGACGATAACAACTACGAAGGTTCTCGATACCTGCTTGAAGGCTTAGCCAAGGCAGAGAGCCACAACACCCAGTAGCCCTCCATTCACAAGGATTTCGTCATGGCTCTCACTGTCAACTCCAACGTTACCTCGCTGGCGGTCCAGAAAAACCTCACCAAGGCTTCCAATGCCCTGAGCACGTCCATGAACCGCCTGTCCACCGGCCTGCGTATCAACAGTGCCAAGGATGACGCCGCCGGGTCCCAGATATCCAACCGTCTGACCAGCCAGGTCAAGGGTCTGGACGTGGCGGTTAAGAACGCCAAGGACGCCAACTCCATTGCAGCCGCAGCCGAAGGCGCTCTGCAAGAGTCCAACAACATCCTGCAGCGTATGCGTGAGCTGTCTTTGCAGTCGGCCAACGGCAGCAACAGCACAGAAGACCAGAAGTCCTTGAACCAGGAATTCAAATCGCTGACAGCTGAATTGACCCGTATTTCCGATAATACTTCGTTCGGTGGTGGTCAGTCCGGTATCAAACTGCTCGATGGTCAAGCAGGCAATCAGGGCACCATGACCTTCCAGGTCGGCGCCAACGCTAACGAAACCGTTAGCTTTACCCTGAGCGATATGAGCGCAACTGCGCTTAAAGGTACGGCGGGTCTTGCAACTGCGACCGTTGCCGTCACATTGGATGCGGATGGCAATTTGGCCTCCTCCAGTCTGGTACTTGCAGGGGCGACGATCGATATCGCTTCCGGCTCTTCGATCAATGACGTTGTAAGCTCAATCAACAACAACGTCAGCGGTGTAACTGCAGCTCTTAACAGTGCTGGCGATGCTATTGTTCTGACTTCCGGTAGCGACATCGCCATTGCATCGGGTGCTGGTGCTTTGGCTGATACAACCTCTGTTGCTGTTGTAACTTCGAGCTTCACTGTCCAGGACTTGAACATCACCGACTCCGGCGCCGCGCAACGAGCAACCCAAGTCATCGACGCCGCCCTCAAGCAAATCGATACCCAGCGCGCCAGCCTCGGTGCCGTGCAAAACCGTCTGGACAGCACCATCTCCAACCTGCAGAACGTTGCCGAAAGCGCAACCGCGGCGCGGAGTGCGATCCAGGACGTGGACTTCGCTGCTGAAACAGCGGAAATGACCAAGCAGCAAACCATGCAACAGGCCGGTACTGCCGTATTGGCTCAAGCTAACCAGCTGCCATCTGCCGTACTGAAACTGCTGGGTTAACCATCAGCCTCTCAGGCCGATAACAGAAGGGGCGCCTGGCGCCCTTTCTTGTTTTGCGTATCCGGGGTGATTACCGATGGATGTGAATGGCAATCTGAAAAGCTCAGGCATCGCCGCCTTCGTCGGCATCCGAGACTCCAGCCGGCAACCCTTGCAGGCAGAGGCCGGCAAAGTCTTGCCGCCCAGCGACAGGGCCGAGCGCGACACCGCCGCTCAAAACCTGGCTGACGCCGTCAGCAGCATTCAAACCTTCGTTCAGTCCATCCAGCGAAATCTCGAGTTTTCAGTGGATGACAGTACCGGAGAAACCGTGGTCAAGGTCGTGGCCAGGGACAGTGGCGAGGTGATTCGGCAGATACCGTCCGAAATCGCGTTGAAATTGGCGCAAAGCCTCAAGGATGCCGACAGTCTCTTGTTCAGTGACTGGGCATGACGAATGGCGCGGATTTTGTATGAAAAATTTATAGTTGCCACAAAAAGGGCGCCACGCGCCAATATTTTGTTCTGAGGGAAATGCAAATGGCCACTTCGATCAATGGAGTTGGATCTGGGATCGACATCGATTCTATCGTTACGGCGTTGGTCAACGCCCAGAAAGCGCCGAAGCAAAGCCAGATCACCGATCAGAAATCCACGGCTACCACCAAACTATCCGCCATCGGAACGCTCAAGAGTGCGCTGGCAACCTTCCAGGCCGCCATGAAGGGTGTGAATACTTCCAGTTCCTTCGCCGGGTTGGCCGCCAAGTCTTCCGATACAAACATTCTGACGACGACCCTCGGAACCGATGCGGCCGCCGGCGTTTACAAGATCAAAACATCGGTGCTCGCCACCGCCTCGAAAGTGGCCACCCAGTACATCGGTACCAGTGAAACCTTTGGTGCCGGCAAGCTGACGATCCAGCAGGGAGCCGGTTCACCACTGACGGTTAATGTCGCCGCCAATGCCAGCCTCTCGACCATTCGAGACAGTATCAATACTCAGCTCAAGGACAAAGGCATCACCGCCAACATCATCACCGATGACGGTGGGCAGCGGTTGGTGTTGAGTTCGACCAAGACGGGTGACGGCACCGATATCAGTGTCACGGCCAGCGGCGACAGCAGCCTGAGCAAGCTGGACATCGATGGGCTCGCCACCAAGGCATCACCAACCGCGGGCGGCTATATCCAGGCGCCGGCCGTCGATGCGCAATTCACCATCGACGGGCTGGCGATGACCAGCGCTTCCAATACGGTCACCAGTGCTATCGGTGGGGTTGAGTTCACGCTGGTCAAGGCAGACGAAGCTACCCTGACAGTGGCGACAAACAGCGCTGGCCTGAAGACCTCGGTCAAGACCTTCGTCGACGCCTACAACACGCTGGTGTCGTCGATCAAGAAGCTCACCAGCGTCACCACGGCAACTGACAGTGACGGTGTAACCACCAGCACCGCAGCGGCGTTGACGGGGGACTCAGCTACGCGTTCGATTCTCAGCTCGTTGCGTAATGAACTGCTGGGGTCATCGACCAGTGGCGGCTCCATCAGCATGTTGTCGCAGATGGGCGTGACCTCGAAAAACGATGGCACGCTGGAGATTGACGACAAGAAGCTCGATACCGCCCTGACCAAGAACGCCGCTTCCGTGCAAGGTTTTTTTACCGGTACGGGAGGGCTATTGACGCGCATGTCCAGCAGCCTGGATGTCTACAGCAAAGACAACGGGATGCTCGACCAGCGCACCGACTCGGCAAACGAGACATTGAGCGCTCTCACCAAACAGCAGGAAGCGCTGGATCGCCGTATCGAAAAGGTGGAGGCGACGCTGTACGCCAAATACAACGCCATGGATAACCTGATCGCTCAGCTGAACGCCACCAGCAAAAGTGTGATGACCACGCTGAATGCATTGAACAACGTCAATTCCGACGATTGATTTTTCATGGCTAGACTTTTCTTCGCTAAAAAGGGCAGGTCCAAGACCTGCCCTTCGTATTTGCACACTTCGTAGGCTGGATTGGGCGTTAAGTCAGTCTCGTTGAAAAGGGTTAAAGAATCCTTGAGTTCCGCCGATAGCCTGATATCGCAAGCATCACTGCCAGGTCATCACAAAGGTACCGACATGAACCCGATGAACGCGCTTCGCCAATACCGAAACGTGAACGCTCACTCCCAGATGGCGGACGCCACGCCGCATCAGTTGATTCAAATGCTGATGGCGGGCGGGCTGAGCCGTATTGCGCAAGCCAAGGGTACGATGCAGCGTGGGCAACTGGCCGAAAAAGGCATCATGATCGCCAAAGCATTGAGCATTCTGGGCGGTCTGCGTGAGGCATTGGATTTCGAGAAGGGCGGCGAACTTGCGCAACAGTACGCCAGTTTGTACGACTACATGGTGCGCCGCTTGAACGAGGCGAACCGGTCCAACGACAGCGAAATTCTCGATGAGGTCACAGCCTTGCTGTTAACCCTCAAAGAGGGTTGGGACGCCATCACTATTACCGAATAGGCCTCGGTGCCTGGGGAGAATGACATGAGTGCCTTACAAAAAATTCAGGATACTCGCCAAGCGCTTGTCGATGCCATGCAGTTGCGCGATTGGGAAGCCATCGGCGAGTTGGATCTGGCCTGTCGAGTCTGTGTCGAACAGGTATTGGAGGAGCAGCCGATCAACCAGGCGGTGGTGCGCGAAAACCTCGAGGAGCTTCTCAGCGTCTATGGGCAACTTATTGAAATAACTTCAGGAGAGAGAAAAGCAGTAGTCGACGAAATGTCCCAGATCACGCAAGCGAAAAGCGCGGCAAAGGTTTACCATCTGTTCGGTTGAAAAACCGGCAGTCCAAATGTAGTGCGCCATAAATTTGACTGTGCACGGTTTTTTGACTTAACTAGTGGCTGTTCGCTAATTTCAGGCGTCTACAGGCCTTATGGTCTGCAAGCGCTAGCTTGCCCACTCATTTCGGGCACCGAGTTGACTAGGGAAGTTGCTATTGCATGTGGCGTGAAACCAAAATCCTGCTGATCGATGACGATAGCGTTCGCCGCCGCGATTTAGCGGTGATTTTGAATTTTCTCGGCGAAGAAAATCTCCCCTGCGGCAGCCATGACTGGCAGCAGGCTGTCGGCTCGTTGGCATCAAGTCGTGAAGTAATCTGCGTCCTCATCGGGACCGTCAATGCTCCTGGCGCACTTTTGGGCTTGTTAAAGACACTCTCGACCTGGGATGAGTTCCTTCCGGTGTTGTTAATGGGCGATAATTCTTCCGTTGACCTGCCAGAAGACCTGCGCCGCCGAGTGCTTTCGACCCTGGAAATGCCGCCCAGCTACAGCAAATTGCTCGATTCGCTGCACCGTGCCCAGGTCTATCGCGAGATGTATGACCAGGCCCGTGAGCGCGGTCGTCATCGCGAACCCAATCTTTTCCGCAGCCTTGTCGGCACCAGCCGGGCGATCCAACACGTGCGGCAGATGATGCAGCAAGTCGCGGACACCGATGCCAGCGTGCTGATTCTTGGTGAGTCCGGCACGGGTAAGGAAGTGGTCGCGCGCAACCTGCATTACCACTCCAAGCGCCGGGAAGCGCCATTCGTGCCGGTCAACTGCGGGGCGATCCCGGCCGAGTTGCTGGAAAGCGAACTGTTCGGGCATGAGAAGGGCGCCTTTACCGGGGCGATCACCAGCCGGGCCGGACGTTTCGAACTGGCCAACGGCGGCACCCTGTTCCTCGACGAAATCGGCGACATGCCGCTGCCGATGCAGGTCAAGCTGTTGCGCGTGTTGCAGGAGCGCACTTTCGAGCGTGTGGGCAGCAACAAGACCCAGAGCGCCGATGTGCGGATCATCGCGGCGACCCACAAGAATCTCGAAAGCATGATCGAGATCGGTGCCTTTCGCGAGGACCTGTACTACCGCCTGAACGTGTTCCCTATTGAAATGGCGCCGTTGCGCGAACGTGTCGAAGACATTCCGCTGCTGATGAACGAGCTGATCTCGCGCATGGAGCACGAGAAGCGCGGTTCGATCCGTTTCAACTCCGCGGCGATCATGTCGCTGTGCCGTCACGGCTGGCCGGGTAACGTCCGTGAGCTGGCCAACCTGGTGGAGCGCATGGCGATCATGCATCCGTACGGGGTGATAGGCGTGGTCGAGTTGCCGAAGAAATTCCGCTACGTCGACGACGAAGACGAGCAACTGGTCGACAGCCTGCGCAGTGATCTTGAAGAGCGGGTGGCCATCAACGGGCATACCCCGGACTTCAGCGCCAACGCGCTGCTGCCGCCGGAAGGGCTGGACCTGAAGGACTATTTGGGTGGCCTGGAGCAAGGGCTGATTCAACAGGCGCTGGATGACGCCAATGGCATCGTCGCGCGCGCCGCGGAACGCCTGCGTATTCGGCGCACCACCCTGGTGGAGAAGATGCGCAAGTACGGCATGAGCCGTCGTGACGGTGATGAACAGACGGATGATTGACGCCTGTTTTCCAACCCCTTCATTTATGGGCGGTTTTTTTTAGGCACGGGTATTGCTATAGCCCTCGCAACGTTCCGTTTAACTGACGGTCAGCCAAGCGAGTGAGCCCCGATGCCCCAAGCCGCCCAGATCTCTCCTGTCCCTGACGCTTCGGGGCACCCCTCGTCCGTAGAGCAGGCAAGTCGGCTTGGCCTTGAGCAGTCGTTCGCGCTGTTTAACCAGATGTCGAAACAACTGACCGACTCCTACAGCATGCTTGAAGCACGGGTCACCGAGCTCAAGGGTGAACTGGAAGTGGTCAGCGCCCAGCGCATGCAGGAACTGGCGGAAAAAGAACGCCTGGCCAACCGCCTGCAAAACCTCCTCGATCTGTTGCCCGGCGGCGTCATCGTGATCGACGCCCAGGGCATCGTGCGCGAAGCCAACCCCGCGGCCTGTGAGCTGCTGGGGCTGCCCCTCGAAGGCGAATTGTGGCGGCAGGTGATTGCCCGGTGCTTCGCGCCCCGGGAAGACGATGGCCATGAAATTTCCCTCAAGGACGGTCGGCGCCTGTCGATCTCCACCCGCTCGCTGGATGCCGAACCGGGTCAGCTGGTGTTGCTCAACGACCTGACTGAAACCCGTCACCTGCAGGATCAACTGGCGCGCCATGAACGTCTGTCATCCCTGGGCCGCATGGTCGCCTCACTCGCGCATCAGATTCGTACGCCGTTGTCCGCGGCCTTGCTCTATGCCAGTCATTTGACTGAGCAAGCGCTGCCGGTCGAGACCCGGCAACGTTTTGCCGGGCGCCTCAAAGAGCGTTTGCATGAGCTCGAGCATCAAGTGCGCGACATGCTGGTGTTCGCTCGCGGCGAGCTGCCGCTGACCGATCGCGTCACGCCGAAAATGCTCTTGCAGTCGCTGCAAGCGGCGGCGCTGACCCAGGTGCAGGATTTGCCGATCCGCTGGCAGTGCGATAGCCATTCGGGCGAACTGTTGTGCAATCGCGACACCCTGGTCGGTGCGCTCGTGAACCTCATCGAAAACGCCATTCAGGCCAGTGCCGGTGAGGTGCGCTTGAAGGTCCATTTCTATACCCGCGACAACACTTTGCGTGTCGCGGTCAGTGACAGCGGCAGTGGCATCGACGGTAAAGTCCTGGCGCGCCTGGGCGAGCCGTTTTTCACCACCAAGGCCACCGGCACTGGTCTGGGCCTGACCGTGGTCAAGGCGGTGGCGCGAGCACATCAGGGCGAGTTGCAGCTGCACTCACGGCTGGGTCGCGGCACCTGCGCGCTGGTGAGCCTGCCGCTGTTTGCTGCGGAAAAATCCAGCGTGCAGGGCGCGCAATGAAGACCATGGCGATCAAGGTTCTGCTGGTCGAGGACGACCGTGCGTTGCGTGAAGCATTGGCCGATACGCTGCTGCTCGGCGGTTACGATTACACCGCCGTGGGGTCGGCGGAAGAGGCGCTGGCCGCGGTCGCTGTCGAGGCATTCAACCTGGTGCTCAGCGACGTCAACATGCCGGGCATGGACGGCCATCAACTGCTCGGCTTGCTTCGGGCGCGCCAGCCGCAATTGCCGGTGTTGCTGATGACGGCGCATGGCGCGGTGGAGCGGGCGGTGGATGCGATGCGTCAAGGTGCGGCGGATTATCTGGTCAAGCCATTCGAGCCCAAGACCTTGCTCAATCTGGTGGCGCGGCACGCGCTTGGCAATCTCGGTCCGAGCGAAGGCGAGGGGCCGATCGCGTTCGAGCCCGCCAGTGCGCAATTGCTGGAATTGGCCGCGCGGGTCGCGCGCAGTGATTCCACGGTGTTGATCTCCGGTGAGTCCGGGACTGGCAAGGAAGTGCTGGCGCGTTACATCCATCAGCATTCCCGGCGGGCCAGCCAACCGTTCATTGCGATCAACTGCGCCGCCATCCCCGACAACATGCTCGAAGCAACGCTGTTCGGTCACGAAAAGGGTTCGTTCACCGGTGCCATCGCGGCCCAGGCTGGCAAGTTCGAACAGGCTGACGGCGGGACCATCCTGCTCGACGAAATTTCCGAAATGCCCCTGGGCCTGCAGGCAAAGCTGCTGCGTGTGTTGCAGGAGCGTGAAGTAGAGCGGGTCGGTGCGCGCAAGCCGATCATCCTCGATATTCGCGTGGTTGCGACCACCAACCGCGACCTGGCCGCTGAAGTGGCGGCGGGGCGGTTCCGGGAAGACCTCTACTATCGGCTGTCGGTGTTTCCGCTGGCCTGGCGTCCGCTGCGCGAGCGCACCGCGGATATCCTGCCGCTGGCCGAGCGATTGCTGGCCAAACACGTCAGCAAGATGAAGCATGCCGCGGCGCGCCTGTCGCCCGAGGCGCAGGCGTGTCTGATCGGTTATCCATGGCCGGGTAACGTGCGCGAGCTGGATAACGCGATTCAGCGCGCGCTGATTTTGCAGCAGGGCGGTTTGATTCAGCCGCAGGATTTCTGCCTGGCTGGGCCGCTTGCTTGTGCGCCGTTGCCGGCCCTGGCGCCTGCCACGGTGCGCGCGGTGGAGGTGGAAGTCGAGTCTGCCGGGGCGTTGGGCGATGATTTGCGGCGTCGTGAGTTCCAGATGATCATTGATACCTTGCGCGCTGAGCGTGGCCGTCGCAAGGAAGCCGCAGAGCGTTTGGGCATCAGCCCGCGCACCTTGCGCTACAAGCTGGCGCAGATGCGCGATGCAGGGATGGATGTGGAAGCCTGCCTGTTCGCCACCTGATGCAGAAACGCTCTTGTAGGAGCCGGCTTGCTGGCGATAGCGGTCTATCAGCCACTGCATGTATCGACTGACACACCGCTATCGCCAGCAAGCCGGCGCCTGCAGAGGGGTCGTTGGGGCGGGCTTTTGTTTGACCATGCCATGGAGCTGGCACCCTTGTTGCTAACACCTGATTACCCGCTGAGTGAGCGTCAAAAAATTGCGGGTCGCCAACGAGAGATGACCATGAGCCAAGGTATTGAATTCAATCGGTTGATGCTGGATATGCGGGCCATGCAGATGGACGCCATGTCTGCGCCGAAACCGTCTGCCGCCGTCCCTCAATTGCCGGGCAGCAGCTTCTCCGACATGCTCGGTCAGGCCGTCAATAAAGTGAACGAAACCCAGCAGGCCTCCAGCCAGTTGTCCACGGCGTTCGAGATCGGCAAAAGCGGCGTCGATCTGACCGACGTGATGATCGCCAAGGAAAAAGCCGGTGTGTCTTTCCAGGCGATCACCCAGGTTCGTAACAAGCTGGTTCAGGCGTACCAAGACATCATGCAAATGCCGGTTTAAGGACGATATCGAGTCATGGCAGAAGCCACTGATAACGTTCCGGCCAAGGCCTCTCGGGTAGACGGCAAACCGCCGCTGTTCGGGTTGTCCTTCCTGGAAAACCTCTCCGAGATGACCATGTTGCGTCAGGTCGGCCTGTTGGTCGGGCTGGCGGCGAGCGTGGCGATCGGCTTTGCCGTGGTGTTGTGGTCCCAGCAACCAGACTACCGGCCTCTGTACGGCAGCCTCGCCGGCATGGACGCCAAGCAGGTCATGGATACCCTGGCGGCCGCCGATATTGCCTATTCCGTCGAACCCAATTCCGGCGCCTTGCTGGTCAAGGCCGAAGACCTGTCCCGCGCGCGCCTCAAGCTCGCGGGCGCTGGTGTCACTCCCAGCGATGGCAATATCGGTTTTGAAATCCTCGACAAGGACCAGGGCCTGGGCACCAGTCAGTTCATGGAGGCGACCCGCTATCGTCGCGGCCTTGAAGGCGAACTGGCACGCACCATCTCCAGCCTGAACAACGTCAAGGGTGCCCGTGTGCACCTGGCGATTCCGAAAAGCTCGGTGTTCGTGCGCGATGAGCGCAAGCCCAGTGCGTCGGTGCTGATCGAGCTGTATTCCGGCCGCTCCCTGGAGCCTGGCCAGGTGCTGGCGATCATCAATCTGGTCGCCACCAGTGTCCCTGAACTGAGCAAGTCCCAGGTCACCGTGGTCGATCAGAAAGGCAATCTGCTGTCGGATCAGGCGGAAAATTCCGAGCTGACCATGGCCGGCAAGCAGTTCGACTACAGCCGCCGCATGGAAAGCATGCTCACCCAGCGCGTGCATAACATCCTGCAACCGGTCCTGGGCAACGATCGTTACAAAGCCGAAGTCTCGGCCGATGTGGATTTCAGTGTGGTCGAGTCGACCTCCGAGCAGTTCAACCCGGATCAACCGGCGTTGCGCAGCGAACAATCGGTCAACGAACAACGTACCACCAGCAATGGCCCGCAAGGCGTGCCGGGGGCCCTGAGCAACCAGCCGCCATCGCCTGCGTCCGCGCCTGCAACCACCGGTGGCGCCACCGCGTCGGCCGGCATGGTGCAGCCGGGTCAGCCGCTGCTGGACGCCAACGGTCAGCAAATCATGGACCCGTCCACCGGCCAGCCGATGCTCGCACCGTACCCGGCGGACAAGCGTCAACAGTCGACCAAGAACTTCGAACTCGACCGCTCCATCAGCCACACCAAACAGCAGCAGGGCCGATTGAATCGCCTGTCGGTGTCGGTGGTGGTGGACGATCAGGTCAAGATCAACCCGGCCAACGGTGAAGCCACCCGCGCGCCGTGGACCGCCGATGAATTGTCGCGCTTCACCCGTCTGGTGCAGGACGCCGTCGGTTTCGACGCCAGCCGTGGCGACAGCGTCAGCGTGATCAACATGCCGTTCTCGGCCGAGCGAGGCGAAGTGATCGCCGATGTGCCGTTCTACTCCCAGCCGTGGTTCTGGGATGTGATCAAGCAAGTGGCGGGCGTGCTGTTCATTCTGGTGCTGGTCTTCGGCGTGCTGCGTCCGGTGCTGAACAACATCACCAATGGCGGTAAAGGCAAGCAGCTGGTCGGTTATGGCAGTGATGTCGAGTTGGGCGGCATGGGCGGCCTGGATGGCGAGCTGGCCAATGACCGGGTCAGCCTTGGCGGCCCGCAGAGCATCCTGTTGCCGAGCCCGAGCGAAGGCTATGACGCACAGTTGAATGCAATCAAGAGTCTGGTGGCAGAAGACCCGGGTCGCGTGGCCCAGGTCGTGAAAGAGTGGATTAACGCAGATGAATGATAGAGCCGCTGCCGCCAAACTGTCCAAGGTCGACAAAGCCGCGATCCTGCTGCTGTCCCTGGGCTCCACCGACGCCGCCCAAGTGCTGCGCCACATGGGGCCCAAAGAGGTGCAGCGGGTGGGCGTGGCCATGGCGCAAATGGGCAACGTGCACCGCGAGCAGGTCGAGCAGGTGATGAGCGAGTTCGTCGAGATCGTCGGCGACCAGACCAGCCTGGGCGTCGGCTCCGACGACTATGTGCGCAAAATGCTCACCCAGGCCCTGGGCGAAGAGAAGGCTAACGGCCTGATCGACCGGATCCTGATGGGCGGCAACACCAGCGGCCTCGACAGCCTGAAGTGGATGGAGCCGCGCGCCGTCGCCGACGTGATCCGTTACGAGCACCCGCAGATCCAGGCCATCGTGGTCGCCTACCTCGACCCGGACCAGGCCGGTGAGGTGCTGGGCAACTTCGACCACAAGGTGCGCCTGGACATTATCTTGCGGGTGTCCTCGCTGAACACCGTGCAACCGGCCGCGCTGAAAGAACTCAACCAGATTCTCGAGAAGCAGTTCTCCGGCGCCTCGAATGCCTCGCGGACCAACCTGGGGGGGATCAAGCGCGCTGCCGACATCATGAACTTCCTCGACAGCTCGATCGAAGGCCAGCTGATGGACTCGATCCGCGAAGTCGACGAAGACCTGTCCGGCCAGATCGAAGACCTGATGTTCGTGTTCAACAACCTGGCCGATGTCGACGACCGCGGGATCCAGGCGTTGCTGCGCGAAGTGTCCTCCGATGTGCTGGTGCTGGCCCTCAAGGGGTCGGACGAAAACGTCAAGGAAAAGATCTTCAAGAACATGTCCAAGCGGGCGGCCGAACTGTTGCGCGACGACCTCGAGGCCAAGGGCCCGGTGCGCGTCAGCGACGTGGAAACCGCGCAGAAGGAAATCCTCACCATTGCCCGCCGTATGGCCGAAGCCGGAGAAATCGTTCTCGGCGGGAAGGGCGGCGAAGAGATGATCTAACATCACTATGTCGACCGAACATGATGAGTCCCATACCGACCTGATCCGTGCCAAGGACGTCAGGGGTGTCGATGTCTGGGCGTTGCCCAGTTTCGACCCGAACGTCCCCGAACCCGAGCCGGAACCTGAGCCCGAGCCGCCGCAAATGGAGGAAGTGCCGCTGGAGGAAGTCCAGCCGCTGACCCTCGAAGAGCTCGAAAGCATTCGCCAGGAGGCTTACAACGAAGGCTTTGCCACCGGCGAACGGGAAGGCTTCCACAGCACCACGCTCAAGGTCCGCCAGGAAGCCGAAGCGGCGCTGACGGCCAAGCTTGCCGCGCTGGAACAGCTGATGGGGCACCTGTTCGAACCCATTGCCGAGCAGGACACCCAGATCGAAAAATCCCTGGTGGACCTGGTGCAGCACATCACCAGGCAGGTGATCCAGCGCGAGCTGGCCATTGACTCGACGCAGCTCGAACACGTCATGCGCGATGCCCTCAAGCTGTTGCCGCTGGGTGTGGGTAACGTGCGGCTGTACGTCAACCCACAGGATTTCGCACAGGTCAAAGCCCTGCGCGAGCGACATGAAGAAACCTGGCGCATCGTCGAGGACGAGGCATTGTTGCCGGGTGGTTGCCGGGTCGAGACCGAGCACAGTCGCATTGACGCGTCGGTCGAAACCCGTATTGCGCGGGTCATGGACAAACTGTTCGATCAACTGCACGAACAGGCGCTGCACCCGGCGGCGCCGGACCTGAGCCTGGAGTTGCCGGCCGGCAACACACCGCCAGTCGCCCCCGCACCGGACATGCCCGATGCGCCTTGACCGCACCAGCTTCGCCAAGCGCCTGGGCAGTTACGCCGAGGCCACCACGCTTGCCGGCGCGCCGATCCTCGAAGGACGCCTGCTGCGCATGGTCGGCCTGACCCTCGAAGCCGAAGGCTTGCGCGCCGCCATGGGCAGCCGCTGCATGGTGATCAACGACGACAGTTATCACCCGGTGCAGGTCGAAGCCGAAGTCATGGGCTTCTCCGGCAACAAAGTCTTTCTGATGCCGGTCGGCAGCGTCGCCGGGATCGCCCCCGGTGCGCGCGTGGTGCCGCTGGCGGATACCGGTCGCCTGCCGATGGGCATGAGCATGCTCGGGCGGGTACTCGACGGCGCCGGTCGCGCGCTGGACGGCAAGGGCGGGATGAAGGCCGAAGACTGGGTGCCGATGGACGGCCCGACCATCAACCCGCTCAAGCGCGAACCGATCAGCGAGCCGCTGGACGTGGGTATTCGCTGCATCAACGGCTTGTTGACGGTCGGCCGCGGCCAGCGGCTCGGGTTGTTCGCCGGTACCGGCGTGGGCAAGAGTGTGCTGTTGGGCATGATGACCCGCTTCACCGAGGCCGACATCATCGTGGTCGGGCTGATTGGTGAGCGCGGTCGTGAGGTCAAGGAGTTCATCGAGCACATCCTCGGTGAAGAAGGCCTCAAGCGTTCGGTGGTGGTGGCCTCGCCCGCGGACGATGCGCCGCTGATGCGTCTGCGCGCGGCCATGTACTGCACGCGCATCGCCGAATATTTTCGCGACAAGGGCAAGAACGTCCTGTTGCTCATGGACTCCCTGACCCGTTTCGCCCAGGCCCAGCGGGAAATCGCCCTGGCCATCGGCGAGCCGCCCGCGACCAAGGGCTATCCGCCGTCGGTGTTCGCCAAGTTGCCGAAGCTGGTGGAGCGGGCCGGTAATGCCGAGAAGGGCGGTGGTTCGATCACCGCGTTCTATACCGTGCTGTCCGAGGGCGACGACCAGCAGGACCCGATCGCCGACTCGGCCCGGGGCGTGCTGGACGGGCACATCGTGCTGTCCCGGCGCCTGGCCGAGGAAGGTCACTACCCGGCGATCGATATCGAAGCATCCATCAGCCGGGTCATGCCGTCGGTGGTGACGCCGGAACACATGGCCCGGGCCCAGTATTTCAAGCAGTTGTGGTCGCGTTATCAGCAGAGTCGCGACCTGATCAGCGTCGGCGCCTACGTCGCCGGCGGTGACCGGGAAACCGACCTGGCGATCGCCCTGCAGCCGCAGTTGGTCAAGTACCAGCGCCAGGGCCTGAACGACAGCATCAGCCTGGGTGAAAGCGAAGCCTACCTGGGGTCGATCTTTGCCCCTGCAGCTGGCGGCTGATAGCCGTGGCCCAGACCCGCGCAGCACGCCTGGCACCTGTGGTGGAAATGGCCGAAAAGGTCGAGAAAGCCGCGGTCCAGCGCCTGGGGCACTTCCAGGGGCAGGTCCGCCTGGCCGAAAGCAAACTCGCCGACCTCGAAGCTTTTCGTCTCGACTACCAGGAACAGTGGATCGTGCGCGGCAGCAGCGGCGTTTCCGGTCAATGGTTGCTGGGTTATCAAGGTTTCCTGGCGCAACTGGGCACGGCCATCGATCAGCAACGCCAAAGCCTCGCCTGGCATCAGAACAATCTGAACAAGGCACGGGAAACCTGGCAGCAGGCGTATGCCCGGGTCGAAGGTTTGCGCAAACTGGTGCAGCGCTACCTGGATGAGGCGCGGCGGCTGGAGGACAAGCGCGAGCAGAAGCTGCTGGATGAATTGTCCCAGCGGTTGCCGCGGCAGGATCCGTATTGAATCAATAAGACCGCGTTATCGTTCTTCGCGAGCAAGCTCGCTCCCACAGGTTCTGTGTCGTATTCAAATGTTGTGAACGACACAAAACCTGTGGGAGCGAGCTTGCTCGCGATGACGATCTGACCGACGCTGCATTCCCCAGCCTTGCCCCCGCCCCCGGCAGGTGCTAAACCTTCTACACGTACGTTTACCAATGACAAGGAAGCCGTTCATGTCAGTCTTATCAGAAGTATCCCAGGATGGACAAAAGCTGACGATATCGATCAAGGGACGATTCGATTTCGCCAAGCATCAGGAATTTCGTGAGTCCTACGAAAATCTCCAGCCAAAACCCGAGTCCTTCGAAGTGAACCTGAAGGACGCTACCTACCTCGACAGTTCAGCGCTCGGCATGTTGTTGCTGTTGCGTGATCACGCTGGCGGCGAGAATGCCGAGGTTACCTTGACCAACGCCAATGCAGATGTGCGCAAGATCCTCGCCATCTCCAACTTCGAACAGATCTTCGACGTGGCGTGACTGCCGTGCAATCGTTGTTCGAATCGTTGACGATCCTGATCGCCGAAGACAGCGCGGCTGATCGCATGCTGCTGTCGAGCATCGTCCGTCGCCAGGGCCACCAGGTGCTGACGGCCGCCAACGGTGCCGAGGCGGTCGAAGCCTTCCGTCAGCAACGCCCGCAACTGGTGTTGATGGACGCGATGATGCCGGTGATGGATGGCTTCGAAGCGGCGCAGCAGATCAAGGCGCTGGCCGGGGAAACCCTGGTGCCGATCATCTTTCTGACGTCGCTCACCGAAAGCGAGGCCCTGGCCCGTTGCCTGGAGGCCGGGGGTGACGACTTTCTGGCAAAACCCTACAATCAGGTGATCCTGGCCGCCAAAATCAAGGCAATGGACCGCTTGCGCCGTCTACAGGCCACCGTGTTGCAACAGCGTGACCAGATCGCCAGGCACCACGACTATCTGCTGAACGAGCAGCGGGTGGCCAAGGCGGTGTTCGACAAGGTGGCGCATTCCGGCTGTCTGAACGCGCCCAATATCCGCTATCTGCAATCGCCCTATGCGCTGTTCAACGGCGATCTGCTGCTGGCCGCGTTCACGCCGGCCGGCGACATGCACGTATTGCTCGGGGATTTCACCGGCCATGGCTTGCCGGCGGCTGTCGGGGCCATGCCCCTGGCGGAAGTCTTCTATGGCATGACCGCCAAGGGGTACGGTCTGTCCGAAACCTTGCGCGAGATGAATGCCAAGCTCAAGCGCATCCTGCCGGTGGACATGTTCTGCTGTGCCACGCTGCTGTGCCTGAGTTTTCAGCGGCGTTCGGTAGAGGTGTGGAACGGCGGGATGCCGGACGGTTATCTGCACAGCATCGCCAACGGTGAGCGCACGCCGCTCAAGGCGCGGCATCTGCCGCTCGGGGTGCGGAGCCCGGCCACCTTTGACGATCGCACCGAAGTGTTTCCGATGGCGGTTGGCGATCGGGTGTTCCTGTTATCGGACGGCGTGATCGATACCTGCGATGCCAACGAACAACTGTTTGGCGTCGAGCGACTGCAGCGGGTGTTTACCGCCAATCGTCAGCCTGATGAGTTGTTCAAAGACATCGAGCGGGCGCTGCGGGATTTTCGCGGTGAGGCCCGGGACGATGTCAGTATGGTCGAGGTCAGCCTGCTGGAAGCGGCGCAGGTGAGCCCCAAGGCGCTGGTGTATTCCGACAGCGGCCAGTCCTGCCCGCTGGACTGGTCGGTGAGTTTCGAGTTTCGCGCGGCCACCCTCAAGCGCTTCAATCCGCTGCCGTATCTGTTGCAGCTGCTGCTGGAGGTCCATGGCCTGCGGGCGCAAAGCGGGGCGCTCTACAGTGTGCTGGCTGAACTCTATTCCAATGCCCTGGAGCACGGCGTGCTGGGCCTGGATTCGGGCCTCAAACGGGATGCCTCGGGGTTTACCCGCTATTATCAACAGCGCAATACGCGCCTGGACGAATTGCAGGATGGCTTTGTCCGGGTGCATTTGCAGGTGACACCGAAGGGCGAGGGCGGTTGCCTGACGATTCGCGTCGAAGACAGCGGCAAGGGATTTGATGTCGAGCGCGTGATGGGGCGACCCGCGGATGGTGTCCGTCTGTCGGGGCGGGGTATCAGTCTGATCCGTCAGTTGAGCCATAACGCCAGCTGGTCCGACTATGGTCGAAGTGCCCGCGTGGAATTTTTCTGGGAGGCTCTGGCATAATCCACGCATTCTTGATCAAGGAGTGAGCAAGTGGCAGACACATATCTGGACCGCGACGTGCTGAGCGCGTTGCAAGAGGTCATGGAGGATGAGTATCCAATGCTGCTGGATACCTTTCTCGCCGACTCTGAAGAACGCTTGAATCTGTTGCGCAAGGCGGACAATGCCTTGCAGCTGATGAACGCTGCCCATAGTTTCAAGGGCAGCAGCAGCAATATGGGGGCCACCCACCTTGCCGAGTTGTGTGGCCAGCTGGAGCGGCGCGCCAAGGATAAAACCCTCGCGGGCATTGAAAAGCTCGTGGGTGAGATCGACCAGGAGTTCGCCAGGGTCAAGCCTCTCTATGAGGCGGAGCGCAACCGTTCTCTCTCTATCGACACCGCGTCCCGGCGCTTGTAGTTCCGTTCCCGCAAACCTGGCGCGATCTTTGCTTCATTCTCCGTCAACTGTACCTACGATCCCAGTGCGGCGGAGACCGTTTCATGCCCGTTACCCCCAATATCCTTCTCCAGGCCGCCGCCCAGGCGAAGGCCAAGGCGGCGTCCGCCAATCCGCCGGCGCAGGTCGCCGAGCCCGGGGGCAAGGCATCCAGCTTCGCTCATGTCTACGCCAATCAGGCTCAGAATAAGGTGTCTGCCGGCAACGATGGGCCGCCCAAGCCCGTGCGCGACAGCGCCGCGGATGGCCCGGACAAAAAGGATGTCAGCCACGACAAGCCTGCCGCGCAGAATCCGGCCGTTGCCGATAGCGGCAAATCCTTGCCCGCCGAGAAACAGGCGGCCGAGCACAAGACCGCCGACGATGATTCGGCTGCGGCCGACACCGCTGTCGCCGACGCGGCGGCGGGCGAGCCAGCCGTCGATCCCGCAGCGGCCACTCCCGTTGTGCAAACTCCGCCAGCGGCAGACGCCGCGCAACCACTGGGCGAGCAGCCGATCGTTGTGACAATGACGGCGGCTGCTGTCACCGCGGCCACTGGGTTCGATCCGCAAGCCGACCCCCTCGATGCCCTGCCAGCCTTGCGCATGGCCATGGAGCAGAGCGGGCACGTTTCCGCTTCCAGCCAGGCGCAGCCGACAGCGGCGCCGACCGAGGCCGAGGGCGAGCCGACGCCGGCGCAGAACTTCGTCGCGGGCATGGCGGGCATGCTCGACGTGCAGGCCGACCAGGACAGCACCCGAGGTGGTGACAAGGCCTTCAGCGGCCTGATCGATGACGGCTTGAAGGATTTGAACGCCGCCAGCGGCGATACCCGGGTCGACGATTTCGCCAACCGCCTGGCGGCGCTGACCCAGGCGGCCACGCCGAAAACCGCTAACGCGTTGCCGGTGAACCAGCCGCTCGCCATGCATCAAAGTGGCTGGACCGAAGAGGTGGTGAACCGGGTCATGTACCTGTCCAGCGCCAACCTCAAGGCGGCCGACATCCAGTTGCAACCGGCCGAACTGGGGCGCCTCGACATTCGGGTGAACATGGTGCCGGACCAGCAGACCCAGGTCACCTTCATGAGCGCCCATCCCGGCGTCCGCGAAGCCCTGGACGGGCAGATGCATCGCCTGCGTGAGATGTTTGTGCAGCAGGGGATGGGGCAGGTCGATGTCAATGTGTCCGACCAGTCCCGGGGGTCGCAGCAAGGGCAGGAACAGGCTCAACACAGTCAGAGCGGACGCACCAGTGCCAGCGGCAGTCGCCTCGACTCCAGTAACGACGAGATTGCACCAACAGTCGCCGAAATCGCGGCCAGCCCAACCAGCGTCATCGGCTCCAGCGCCGTCGACTACTACGCCTGATCCAACGCAAAACCACTGTAGGAGCGAGCTTGCTCGCGATGGACTTTAACGATAACGCGTTCTTTCAGGATGCACGCGTTGTCTTGGCGTTTTTCGCGAGCGAGCTCGCTCCTACATGGCATAACACTTGCTCTTGCCTTGCCTTGCGACTGTAAAACCTCGATTAGCGACGGATTATTGGCATGGCGAAGAGCGAAGCAGCAGTAAAAGACCCTGCGACGACAGGCAGGATCAAGTTGATCATTGCGATCGTAGTCGCCCTGCTGCTGGCGATCGGCTTGTCCGTGGGGGCCACCTGGTTCTTCATGCACGAGCCCCGGAGCAAGCCAGTCGCCTCGCCGGAAACTGCGGTCAGCAGCAAGCAGCCGGCGATTTTCGTGCCCCTGCTGCCGGCCTTCATCGCCAACTACACCCAGAACGGCCGTCAGCGCTACATGCAGGTGAGCATCACCATGCTGGGCCGCGACCAGGCCGATCTGGAAGCGCTCAAGGTGCACATGCCGGTCATCCGCAACAACCTGGTCATGCTGTTCTCCGGGCAGGACTTCGCCACGCTGGCATCGCCCGTCGGCCAGGAAATGCTGCGGCAGAAAGCCACGGCCAGCGTCCAGGAACTGGCGCACAAAGAACTCGGCAAAGTGGTCATCGAACAGTTGCTGTTCACCAATTTCGTACTGCAGTAGGAACACGACATGGCCGTGCAGGACCTGCTGTCCCAGGACGAGATCGACGCGCTGTTGCATGGTGTCGACGATGGGCTGGTACAGACCGATATCGCTGCCGAACCCGGCACCGTCAAAAGCTATGACCTGACCAGCCAGGATCGCATCGTCCGTGGACGCATGCCGACCCTGGAGATGATCAACGAGCGTTTCGCCCGCTACACCCGCATCAGCATGTTCAACTTGCTGCGGCGCTCGGCGGACGTCGCCGTCGGTGGCGTGCAGGTGATGAAGTTTGGCGAATACGTGCACTCGCTGTACGTGCCGACCAGCCTCAACCTGGTCAAGATCAAGCCGTTGCGCGGCACCGCGCTGTTCATCCTCGACGCCAAGCTGGTGTTCAAGCTGGTGGACAACTTCTTCGGCGGCGACGGCCGTCACGCGAAGATCGAAGGGCGTGAATTCACCCCGACCGAACTGCGCGTGGTGCGCATGGTGCTCGAGCAGGCTTTCGTCGACCTGAAGGAAGCCTGGCAGGCGATCATGGAAGTGAACTTCGAGTACATCAACTCGGAAGTGAACCCGGCCATGGCCAACATTGTCGGCCCGAGCGAGGCCGTTGTGGTCTCGACCTTCCACATCGAACTCGATGGCGGTGGCGGCGACCTGCACGTGACCATGCCTTATTCGATGATCGAGCCGGTACGCGAAATGCTCGACGCCGGCTTCCAGTCGGACCTCGACGATCAGGACGAGCGCTGGGTCAACGCCCTGCGCCAAGACGTGCTGGATGTCGACGTACCGATCGGTGCCACGGTGGCCCGTCGTCAGTTGCGGCTGCGGGACATCCTGCACATGCAGCCGGGGGACATTATCCCGGTCGACATGCCGGACGAAATGATCATGCGCGCCAATGGCGTGCCCGCATTCAAGGTCAAGATGGGCTCGCACAAAGGCAACCTCGCGTTGCAGGTGATCGAGCCGATCGAGCGCCGTTGACCGGCGCGTTGCCCATTCGCTTTTAACACAAGGCTTCCCGTTTGAAAGGGCAGCCTGCCGAGGACACATGATGGCTAACGATACGCATACCCTGGAAGACCAGGCGCTCGCTGATGAATGGGCTGCGGCCCTCGAAGAAGCCGGTGACGGGCAGGACGACATCGACGCCTTGCTGGCTGCCGGCGCTGCCAGCTCGCCGTCCAACCGTCTGGCGATGGAAGAATTCGGCAGCGTGCCGAAAAACAACAATCCGGTGACCCTCGACGGTCCGAACCTGGATGTGATCCTCGATATTCCGGTGTCGATTTCCATGGAAGTCGGCAGCACCGAAATCAACATCCGCAACCTGCTGCAACTGAACCAGGGATCGGTGATCGAACTCGATCGGCTGGCCGGTGAGCCGCTGGACGTATTGGTCAACGGCACGCTCATCGCCCACGGCGAAGTGGTGGTGGTCAACGAGAAGTTCGGCATCCGCCTGACCGACGTGATCAGTCCAAGCGAACGCATCAAGAAGCTGCGCTAAGTGAAAAAGGTTCTGGGGGTGGTGCTGGCCTTGCCTTTCAACGTTCTGGCGGCCGAGCCGGTGGCGACCGCCGCCACGGCTGCGGCGCCAGCGGTCGGCAGCGGTGTGGCCGGGCAATTGACGCAGCTGGTGTTCGGCTTGCTGCTGGTGCTGGGGTTGATCTTCTTCCTCGCCTGGCTGCTGCGCCGGGTCCAGCAGGCCGGGCCGGCGGGCAAGGGGCAGGTGATCGAGCTGATCGGTTCCCGCGCGCTCGGTCCGCGTGACCGACTGATGCTGGTGCAGGTCGGCAACGAGCAGATTCTGCTTGGCCTCAGCCCCGGCAGCATCACCGCCTTGCATGTGCTCAAGGAGCCGGTGCAGGTACCGAGCACCGAGAAGACCACCCCCGAGTTTGCCCTGCGCCTGATGGAGCTGATGGGCAAGGATCATAAGGATAAGAAGTAATGGCAGCGTTTCGCATCGTCTTGACGCTGGCCCTGTTGCTGGCCGCGCCGCTGGCGTTCGCCGCCGAGCCGTTGTCGATCCCGGCGATCACCCTGGGCACCAATGCCGAGGGCGCCCAGGAATACTCGGTCAGCCTGCAGATCCTGCTGATCATGACCGCGCTGAGTTTCATCCCGGCGTTCGTCATGCTGATGACCAGTTTCACCCGGATCATCATCGTCTTCTCGATCCTGCGTCAGGCCCTGGGCCTGCAACAGACGCCGTCGAACCAGATCCTCACGGGCATGGCGCTGTTCCTCACCCTGTTCATCATGGCGCCGGTGTTCGACCGGGTGAACCAGGATGCCCTGCAACCGTACCTGGCGGAAAAACTCACGGCCCAGGATGCCGTGGCCAAGGCCCAGGTGCCGATCAAGGACTTCATGCTGGCGCAGACGCGCAGCAGCGATCTTGAGTTGTTCATGCGCCTGTCCAAGCGCACCGACATCGCTACGCCGGACCAGGCGCCGCTGACCATCCTGGTACCGGCCTTTGTCACCTCCGAGCTGAAAACCGCGTTCCAGATCGGCTTCATGATCTTCATCCCGTTCCTGATCATCGACCTGGTCGTGGCCAGTGTGCTGATGGCCATGGGCATGATGATGCTGTCGCCGCTGATCATTTCCCTGCCGTTCAAGATCATGCTGTTCGTGCTGGTGGATGGCTGGGCGTTGATCATCGGCACCTTGGCCAGCAGCTTCGGCGGTGTGTCGCCATGACCCCGGAAGTGGCGGTAGACATTTTCCGCGAAGCGCTGTGGCTGACCACCGTGATGGTGGCCGTACTGGTGATCCCGAGCCTGCTGGTGGGCCTGCTGGTGGCGATGTTCCAGGCCGCGACCCAGATCAACGAACAGACCCTGAGCTTCCTGCCGCGCCTGCTGGTGATGTTGGTGACCCTGATCGTGGCCGGCCCGTGGCTGGTGCAGACCTTCATGGAATACATCCTGCAGTTGTACGGCAGTATTCCCCAGGTCATTGGCTAAACCATGCAATCGCTGCTGCAGCTGACCGACACCCAGATCAGCACCTGGGTGGCGACGTTCATGTTGCCGCTGTTTCGCGTGGGGGCGTTGCTGATGGTGATGCCGATCGTGGGCACGTCCCTGGTGCCGATACGCGTGCGCCTGTACTTCGCGCTGGCCATCACGGTGGTGATCGTCCCGGGCCTGCCACCGATGCCGGCGGTCAATGCGCTGGACTTGAGCGGGTTGCTGCTGATTGCCGAGCAGATCCTTATCGGCGCGGTGCTGGGGTTCGCCTTGCAGCTGTTTTTTCAGGCCTTCGTGATCGCCGGGCAGATCGTCTCGATTCAGATGGGCATGGGCTTCGCGTCGATGGTCGACCCCACCAACGGCGTATCGGTGGCGGTGATCGGGCAGTTCTTCACCATGCTGGTCACGCTGCTGTTCCTGTCCATGAACGGCCATCTGGTGGTGTTCGAAATCCTCACTGAAAGCTTCACCACGTTGCCGGTCGGCAGCGGGTTGATGGTCACGCATTTCTGGGAACTGGCCGGCAAACTTGGCTGGGTCCTGGGGGCGGCGCTGTTGCTAGTGCTGCCGGCGATCACCGCGCTGCTGGTGGTCAACATCGCGTTTGGCGTGATGACCCGGGCGGCGCCGCAGCTGAACATCTTCTCCATCGGTTTCCCGCTGACCCTGGTGCTCGGGCTGTTTATCGTCTGGGTCGGGTTGGCGGACATCATCAATCAGTACCAACCGCTGGCCTCCGAGGCCTTGCAGTGGTTACGCGAACTGGCACGGGCGCGCTGAGTCATGGCAGAGAGCGAAAGCGGTCAGGACAAAACAGAAGACCCCACGGAGAAAAAGAAAAAGGACGCCCGGGAGAAGGGCGAAATTGCGCGCTCCAAGGAACTCAACACCCTGGCGATCATGCTCGCCGGTGCCAGCGCGTTGCTGATTTTCGGCGGTGCACTGGCCCAGGAGCTGATGGACCTGATGCGCATGAACTTCACGCTGCCGCGGGAAGTGATCCTGGACCAGCGCGCCATGGGCAGCTACCTGCTGCATTCGGGGCTGATTGCCTTGCTGGCGATCCAGCCGGTGATGATCACCTTGCTGCTGGCGGCGCTGATCGGCCCGATTTCCCTGGGCGGCTGGTTGTTCTCGGCGGGGACCATGGCCCCCAAGTTTAGCCGGATGAACCCCGGCGCCGGTCTCAAGCGCATGTTCTCCTCCAAAGCCGTGGTCGAGCTGCTCAAGGCCCTGGAGAAGTTTTTCATTATCCTGTTCGTGGCGCTGGCCGTGTTGTCCTCGGACATCGACGATCTGCTGCGCATCGCCCATGAACCGCTGGACATGGCGATCATCCACAGCCTGCAAGTGGTTGGCTGGAGCACGTTGTGGATGGCCTGCGGCCTGATCATCATCGCCGCAGTGGACGTGCCGGTGCAGCTGTGGGAAAGCGCCAAGAAGCTGAAGATGACCAAGCAGGAAATTCGCGACGAACATAAGGATCAGGAGGGGCGGCCGGAGGTCAAACAGCGCATTCGCCAGTTGCAGCGCGAAATGTCCCAGCGCCGGATGATGGCGGCAATCCCCGACGCGGATGTGGTCATCACCAACCCGACCCACTACGCCGTGGCGCTCAAATACGACCCGGACAAGGGCGGGGCGCCGACGCTGGTGGCCAAGGGCAGTGATTTCCTGGCGTTGAAGATGCGCGAGATTGCCGTGGCCAATAATGTGCTACTGCTCGAATCGCCGGCGCTGGCGCGGTCGATCTACTACTCCACCGAACTGGAGCAAGAGATCCCGGGTGGCCTCTACCTGGCCGTCGCTCAGGTCCTGGCCTACGTCTACCAGATCCGCCAGCACCGCGCGGGCAAGGGCAAACGCCCGGATCCGCTCAAGGATGATTTGCCGATTCCACCGGATCTGCGCCGCGATTCCTGACCAGCCCCAAACCAATCAGCCACACCAGAAAACCTGTGGGAGCGAGCTTGCTCGCGATAGGGGACTGTCAGCCAACATCAATGTTGGATGTGCCGGCCTCATCGCGAGCAAGCTCGCTCCCACAGGGTATTGCGCCATGGCTCAAGCCGTTCGCTAGCCCTGTGGATCGATGTTATCCAGCGCGCGATTCACCGCCAGTTCGCCCAGCATGATCATCTGCGCAATCGCCATCATCGTATTGCGCTGAGAACCTTTCAGGCATCCAGCAAAGTCATCAGCCACGACCCTGGCCGACGCCAGCGACTCACAGGCGTGCGCCAGCAGGCTCTCGGTATCGATCCCCGGCGCAATGACAAACATCGCGCCGGGCTTTCGCGCGGTGGCATTTATGCGGGCGGACAGCTTGATGTAGTCATCGAGAGCACGGTCGGCGGCTTCGTGGAGTTTTTGCCGATCGATTGAGGCGTCTTGAGAACCGTCTTCGGTTTCCGGCGGGTTGGGCGTTACTTTGAACATAGATGGAACTCCAAATCAGAAATGAGGAGCCATCACCCTCGCTACCAAACGAAGAGGTGGTGGCCATACGCGGGTTGGTAGACCGGTGACTTGGAAACCGGCGCGCCCGAAGGCGCCCTGCGCATGGCCACCATAAAACACAGACCGCAAGGCCTGCTTCAAGTGTGCTACGCACGAAGTCTACCGGGCTACCAAACCCGATCGCTGTTGTTCAGCGACCAAGAAACGATAGAGCCCGGCCCTCAGGCGCACAAGCCAGCGGATTCTGGCAAAGTCGTAGGCTGCGGCGCAAGGATGTGTAGGCTTTGTAAGTGACTGGAGATGTCGATTAAACATAAATGTTTAAAATCAAAAGATCGCAGCCTTCGGCAGCCCAAACAGACGCATACACCCTCTCGGAGCTGCAGAAGGCTGCGATCTTTTGACCTTGAAGCGGCAGGCCGCCAGTTACTGCCTAAAGTGAATGTAGCCGGGTCGTATGCCAGGTGAGCTTGTTGGAGTTGCTGGGCGCGGCCTTTTAACCTTAACTTGAGACCGGCTAAGGGGTGTCCTCTTTTTTGTCGCAGTCCCACTTTTCCTCGATTTTTCTGCGAACTTTTAACTTCAATGTAACTTATTAATTTCAGTCACTGAATTCGCTGAGATTACTGTCGTCTAAATCATCATGGCGCTGAAAATTTCTTCTTATTTTCTGCGTATTAATAAAATGCTCTTCTCTGTTTATAAAGGCCGGGGGAGGTGGGCGCCCGATGTCAGCATTTTTTGCCTCAGATGGGAGCAGAGGTCTTCCCAAAGTTGAAGAGTGTGACTCGATGGCAAATGCACTCTTATGATAATTTGTAACGCTCTTTGCGTGATAAGGCAGTATCCCTTTTTCGAAACCTTGGATGAATGGAGTACCACGATAAGCGCTTGTTAATTTTGGCATTGTTTCTGCCGATTTATATACAATCAATTTCATTTCTTTCGATGCAAGGGCAAGATTGCGCAAATCTGCTCCCACTACTTTTTCGACGATTGCTTTATAAATATATGGATGATTCTCAAATCTTCCAAGCAGCGCGAAATTCCCCAATGCTGAAGCTGGTTTTGCTACTGGGATCACCGAGGTTGGGGTTTCGCTGAACATCATCAGCGCCTTAAGCAAGAGAGCGTGCCCTGTCGGATCCCTCCGATTAACCGGATCACCCGCGCAATACGCATACGCATTTAACCCACCCTTCCCAAACGGACTCCAACTGTCCGGGCTGTTAAATCGCATCAGCACCGGATGAAACGCCCGATATCCATTCCCCAACAAATAACACCCAGTTATCGGATCCGGCCGTTCGCCGTTGAAGCCGAGCAGGCTGAGTAATCCGCTTTCACCAGGACGATGACCATAGGGCGAGTAGGCGATGGGTTGACCGGGACTGTCGGTCTTGAGCGCCTGCAACACCGAACGCTGTTGATCGGTTGCCAGCAGCGTGGAGTCGGGCTCCTCACCCTCACTCCGTTGTTGCGCCAACAACTGGTCGCCATGCTGAATGATCGAATAGCGCATTGCGCCCTGTATCTCGGTGACGAGCCTGCTTTTGCAGTAAAAGCGCTGGCGCTCGGGGATGTCTGGCAGGGCGTGACTGGTCAGTCGATCAAGGGGGTCGTAATGATATTGGCAGAGCACGGTTTCGCGCGGCGATGGCATGGGTGGTTGCTCCGAAGATCCGAAGTGCGGGAGCTCAGTATTGGCGGCTTTGCAAGGGTTGGGTACTAGCAGAACTGATAGGTTCGCTGGGTTTGTGCGTTTTGATTTGCTGGTCAGTAGCGCGCTTTCTGAGATATTCGCTGACCCCAAAAGGGGACGCTGTCCCGTCCTGATTAAGGTTTACACCTTCGGCAGCTCCTACAGGGTGCTCGCAATACCTGTGTAGAAGCTGCCAAAGGCTGCGATCTTTTGATCTTGAAGCGGCTGACCGGCTGTCACCGCCTAAGTGTGATGTAGCCGGGTCGCCTGCCAAGTGAGCTTGTTGGGATTGCTGGGCGCGGCGGTTTTTAACCTTGCTTGAGACCGGGTATTGGGTGACTTGGCCTGCTTTGATGAGTGGATGACTCACTGAGCCCTCCGGACATTATCATTGGAACTGCTTGGTGAATCAGGTGCCCTAAGGGAAAGTGCATCATGATAATTGGGTGGGCCACCAGGTGTATAGTTAATGACTCCATCCTGCGCAAGGCGATTAACTCTTGATTCGGTAACTCGCATAGCCTCGTGATGCACGAATCGAGTGTGTTTGTCAAATATACTAGTTATTTCATCCTCCATGTTTTTGTGTAGCGATTTTCTATTGTTGACTTTAAGGTCGTAAAGGATAGCTGTGTGTTTTTTCATGTTTTGCGTGGTGGATGATCGAAGATAGAATATTTGTTCATTGTTGGTTATCTTGAATGGAGGGTTTTCAAAATAACTGAAGTCGCTGGTTATTTCAGACATGCTCTTGGTTATGGTCTTTTCCAATAAGATTTTTTCGGCTGTTGTGCCTATTTTTGCTGCCTCTTTTCTTAAAGCTCGTGCACCACCCAGACTTCTTTTTGTTGCATATAACGCATCTATGGTGTTTTTTCCTACTGGGGCTGATGAGTTTTTTGACATAGCACTAAGAAGGTTTTTTACCAAAGCGTGTCCTGTTGGGTCTGCTTTATTGATAGGGTCTCCTGCGCAATAAGCATACGCATTCAACCCGCCTTTCCCAAACGGACTCAAACCGTCCGGGCTATTAAACCGCATCAACGCCGGATTAAACGCCCGATATCCATTTCCCAATAAATAACACCCAGTCACCGGATCCGGCCGTTCGCCGTTAAAGCCGAGCAGGCTGAGTAACCCGTTTCCAACAGGGCGGTGACCATAGGGCGAATAGGCTATGGGTTGTCGTGGTTGATTCGTTTTGAGCGTGTGCAACACCGAGCGCTGCTGATCGGTGGCCAGCAGCGTGGTATCAGGCGCCTCCCCCTCACTTCGTTGTTGCGCCAACAGCTGGTCGCCATGTTGGACAATCGAATAAAGCATCGCCCCCTGTATCTCGGTGGCCAGCCTGCTTTTGCAGTAAAAGCGCTGGCGCTCGGGGATGTCTGGCAGGGCGTGACTGGCCAGTCGATCAAGGGGGTCGTAGTGATATTGGCAGAGCACGGTTTCGCGTAGCGATGTCATGGGTGATTGCTCCGAAGGTCCGAAGTGCGGGACCTCAGTATTCGCGGTTTTGCGAGGGTTGGGTACTAGCAGAACTGATAGGTTCGCGTGAGTTAGCCCGGTTGATTCAATGGGCCCGAAGGCTTCCTGAAAAGTGCTGCGGCAGTGTCGACCCCATCGCGGGCAAGCCCGGCTCCCACAGGTTTTGTGTTGTTCGTGAGATGGGCGGCAGCAGGGACGGCCTCTTCGCGAGCAGGCTCGCTCCCACAGGGGATCTGTGTTGTGCACAGAGTATGTGGCCAGCACAGATCCCCTGTGGGAGCGAGACCGGCTTGCCGGTGAAAGCGCCTGTCCTGTCGCCGCAAATTTCCGATAAAACATCACTACCCAAAAAACCCGCAAAAGTTGGAAGGCTTCTTGCAGTACCCCCTCTACGCCCGCATCTGGCGTCAAAAGTTTGCTTTAAAGGAACGGGGAAAGCCGGTGGATCGCTCTCAGTTATTCAACACTGCTCGCACGAATGTCGCCGACTTGAGTCGGGGCAATTTGGGTGTGCCGTTGTTGCTGCTGGTCATGCTGGCGATGATGATGCTGCCGATGCCACCGTTCCTGCTGGACGTGTTCTTCACGTTCAACATTGCCTTGTCGATCGTGGTGTTGCTGGTCTGCGTCTACGCCTTGCGCCCGCTGGATTTTGCGGTGTTCCCGACCATTCTGCTGGTGGCGACGCTGCTGCGGCTGGCGTTGAACGTGGCCTCGACGCGGGTGGTGATGCTCCACGGTCAGGACGGTCATGCCGCCGCGGGCAAGGTGATCCAGGCCTTCGGTGAGGTGGTGATCGGCGGTAACTACGTGGTCGGTATCGTGGTGTTCGCGATTTTGATGATCATCAACTTCGTCGTGGTGACCAAGGGTGCCGGGCGGATTTCCGAGGTCAGCGCGCGTTTCACCCTTGATGCCATGCCCGGCAAGCAAATGGCGATCGACGCCGATTTGAACGCCGGTTTGATCGACCAGAACCAGGCCAAGGCGCGACGCTCGGAAGTCGCCCAGGAAGCCGAGTTCTACGGTTCCATGGACGGTGCCAGCAAGTTCGTGCGTGGTGACGCCATCGCCGGCCTGTTGATTCTGTTCATCAACCTGATCGGCGGCATGGCGGTCGGTATCTTCCAGCACGGCATGACCTTCGGCGATGCCGGCAAGGTGTATGCGCTTTTGACCATCGGTGACGGTTTGGTGGCGCAATTGCCATCACTGCTGTTATCGACAGCCGCCGCGATCATGGTGACCCGTGCTTCCGGTTCCGAAGACATGGGCAAGCAGATCAATCGCCAGATGTTCGCCTCGCCGAAAGCACTGGCGGTCGCGGCCGGTCTGATGGCGGTGATGGGCCTGGTGCCAGGCATGCCGCACTTCTCCTTTCTCAGCATGGCGGCCCTGGCGGCCGGCGGCGCTTACCTGTTCTGGAAGAAGCAGAACTCGGTCAAGGTTCAGGCCCTGCAAGAGGTCAAGCGTCAGCAGGAGCTGCTGCCATCGCCGGCCCGCGCCCAGGAAACCAAGGAGCTTGGCTGGGACGACGTCACGCCGATCGACATGATCGGCCTGGAGGTCGGCTACCGCTTGATTCCACTGGTGGATCGCAACCAGGGTGGTCAGTTGCTGGCGCGGATCAAGGGTGTGCGCAAGAAGCTGTCTCAGGACCTGGGCTTCCTGATGCCGACCGTGCATATCCGTGACAACCTCGACCTGGCGCCGAGCGCCTATCGCCTGACCCTGATGGGGGTGATCCTGGCCGAAGCGGAGATTTACCCGGACCGGGAGCTGGCGATCAACCCGGGGCAGGTCTACGGTACGTTGAACGGCATAAACGCCAAAGATCCGGCTTTTGGTCTGGAAGCGGTCTGGATCGAAGTCAGCCAGCGCGCCCAGGCGCAATCCCTCGGATACACCGTGGTCGATGCCAGTACCGTAGTGGCAACCCATTTGAACCAGATTCTGTACAAGCACTCCAGTGAGCTGATTGGCCACGAAGAAGTCCAGCAACTCATGCAATTGCTGGCTAAAAGCTCGCCAAAACTCGCTGAAGAGCTGGTCCCGGGCGTGGTCTCGCTGTCGCAGCTGCTCAAGGTCTTGCAAGCGTTGCTGGCCGAACAGGTGCCGGTGCGGGACATTCGCAGCATTGCCGAGGCCATCGCGAACAACCCCGCCAAGAGTCAAGATACCGCCGCGCTGGTGGCCGCCGTGCGCGTCGGCGTATCCCGCGCCATCGTCCAAAGCATTGTAGGCACTGACTCCGAGCTGCCAGTGATCACGCTGGAGCCAAGGTTGGAACAGATATTGCTCAATAGTCTTCAGAAGGCGGGACAAGGCTCGGAAGAGGGCGTTCTGCTGGAACCAAGCATGGCCGAGAAGCTGCAACGTTCGTTGATCGAAGCGGCGCAGCGTCAGGAGATGCAAGGTCAACCGGTGATTCTGCTGGTCGCCGGTCCGATTCGCGCGATGTTGTCGCGGTTCGGCCGACTGGCAGTCCCGGGGTTGCATGTGTTGGCGTACCAGGAAATCCCTGACAACAAGCAAGTGACCATCGTTGCGACAGTAGGGCCCAACGGCTGAGGTAGTGGTGTATGCAAGTTAAGCGTTTTTTCGCCGCCGATATGCGTCAGGCCATGAAGCTGGTTCGTGATGAGCTGGGCGCTGATGCCGCCATCATTGGCAACCGCCGGATCGCCGGTGGTGTCGAGCTGACGGCGGCCCTGGATTACAAGCTGTCGGCGCTGGCCCCGCGGGTGCCGAACATGGAACTCGAGGACGAGCTGCGCAAGACCCAGTCGCGGATCGTCACCGCCCAGGCCGAACTGAGCCTGCGCAGCGAAGGCGAGAGCGACAATGCGACCAATCGCCAGTTGTTTGCCGGCCTGCCATTGACCGCCGCCGAACCGCTGATCGAGCCGACTTACACCGAACCCCAGCGTCCTGCGCCAGCGCCTGCCGCGGCAGCAGCAGGGGGTGTCGACCCGCGTGCGTTCGACTCGATGCGTTTCGAACTCAACAGCTTGCGTGAACTGATGGAAGTGCAGCTTGGCTCCCTGGCCTGGAATCAGCTGCAAGGCAGCCGTCCGGCCCAGGCCAACCTCTGGCGGCGCCTGCAACGCATCGGCCTGTCCGGCCCGCTGTCGCGGGATCTGCTGGCCATGATCACTGACATTGAAGAACCTCGTCAGGCCTGGCGCATGTTGCTGGCGCACCTGGCGCGGATGATCTCCACACCGGAAATCGAACCCCTGGAAGAGGGCGGGGTGATTGCCATGGTCGGCCCTGCCGGCATGGGCAAGACCACCACCCTGGCCAAGCTCGCGGCCCGTTACGTGCTCAAGTACGGCGCGCAGAACATCGCGCTGGTGAGCATGGACAGCTACCGTATCGGTGCCCAGGAACAACTCAAGACTCTGGGCCGCATCCTCAATGTCCCGGTGACGCACGTCGACCCGGGGCAGTCGCTGGTGCAGGCGCTGGATCCCTTGCTGCGCAAGCGCGTGGTGCTGATCGATACCGCCGGCCTTCAAGCCAGCGATCCGGCACTGCGCATGCAGCTCGAAAGCCTCGCCGGGCGAGGCATCAAATCCAGGAACTATCTGGTCCTGGCCACCACCAGCCAGAAACAGGTGCTGACCGCCGCTTATCACAGTTACAAGCGTTGCGGCCTCGCTGGCTGCATCCTGACTAAACTGGATGAAACGGCAAGCCTGGGCGAGGTGTTGAGCCTGGCCATCAGCCATGATTTGCCGGTGGCTTACCTGACCGATGGCCCGCGGATTCCGGATGATTTGCATCTGCCGCGTCGCCATCAGCTGGTCAGCCGCGCGGTCAGCGTGCAAATGCAGGAAGAACCCAGCGAGGAAGCCATGGCTGATATGTTCGCCGATATTTATCACAGCCCGACCAAACAGGTCGGCTGAGGTAGCAATGAATCGTTTTTGTACCTACATCGATGGTCTGCCATGCATTGTTCCGTTTGTGAACGCGCAGCCAGTAATGTGGCCTCCGTCTATGCAAGACAAGGTAATGAAATAACATGGGCAGCATGCATCCTGTACAGGTGATCGCGGTGACCGGCGGCAAAGGTGGCGTCGGCAAAACTAACGTGTCAGTGAATTTGTCCCTGGCCCTGGCGGAGCTCGGCCGGCGCGTCATGCTGCTGGACGCCGATCTGGGGCTGGCGAACGTCGACGTCCTGCTGGGACTGACACCCAAACGTACCCTGGCCGACGTGATCGAAGGCCGTTGTGAGCTGCGCGACGTACTGTTGCAGGGCCCCGGCGGCATCCGCATCGTTCCGGCCGCTTCCGGCACCCAGAGCATGGTGCATCTGAGCCCGGCGCAACACGCCGGCCTGATCCAGGCCTTCAGCGATATCGGCGATAACCTCGACGTATTGGTGATCGACACCGCCGCGGGCATTGGTGACTCGGTCGTCAGTTTCGTTCGTGCCGCGCAAGAAGTCCTGCTGGTGGTCTGCGACGAACCGACCTCGATCACGGACGCCTACGCCCTGATCAAGTTGCTGAATCGCGATTACGGCATGAACCGCTTCCGCGTCCTGGCCAACATGGCCCAGAGCCCGCAGGAAGGTCGCAACCTGTTCGCCAAGTTGACCAAGGTCACCGATCGCTTCCTCGACGTCGCCTTGCAATACGTCGGTGCGGTGCCGTACGACGAAAGCGTGCGCAAGGCCGTGCAAAAGCAGCGCGCCGTGTATGAAGCATTCCCGCGTTCCAAGTGTTCGCTGGCGTTCAAGGCGATTGCGCAGAAGGTCGATACCTGGCCGCTGCCTGCCAATCCTCGCGGGCACCTTGAGTTTTTCGTGGAGCGCCTCGTGCAACAAACGGCAGGACCGGTGCTATGACAGCCAGTGGCTATAACCTCTACAAAACGTCGGCCCGTGATTCGCAGTACGAGCTGATCGAGCGTTACGCGCCACTGGTAAAACGCATTGCCTATCACTTGCTGGCGCGTCTGCCGGCCAGTGTCCAGGTCGAAGACCTGATCCAGGCCGGGATGATCGGCCTGCTCGAAGTCTCGACCAAGTACGACGCCAGCAAAGGCGCCAGTTTTGAAACGTACGCGGGCATCCGGATCCGCGGCGCGATGCTCGATGAAGTGCGCAAGGGGGACTGGGCGCCACGTTCGGTCCACCGCAATACCCGGATGGTCAGCGACGCCATTCGCTCGATTGAAGCTAAAACCGGTCGCGACGCTAAAGATCACGAAGTTGCGGCCGAACTCCAATTGAGTCTCGACGATTATTACGGGATTTTGAACGATACCCTGGGCAGCCGGTTATTCAGTTTCGACGATCTGTTGCAGGACGGCGAACACGAAGGGCTGCACGAGGATGGCGCGAGTGCACATCCGGAGCCGTCGCGCGACCTGGAAGATGAACGCTTCCAGGCGGCGCTGGCGGACGCGATCGCCAATTTGCCGGAGCGTGAGCGACTGGTGTTGGCGCTGTACTACGACGAAGAGCTGAATCTCAAGGAAATCGGCGAGGTCCTGGGGGTCAGCGAATCCCGGGTCAGCCAGTTACACAGCCAGTGCGCGGCCCGTTTGCGGGGGCGTTTGGGGGAGTGGCGAGCGCGCTGAAGGCAGTGTGGGGACACTGCGAACGTGGCTGGTGTGGGGTTGAACCGCGCCGGTCGCGATCTGTTGTGCTCCAGACAGTCATCGAGTGCATCGCCGGATTGATTGAAATGGCGCGTCCAGGTGCTGGGCGCGTTTAAGACTGCTTGGAGGTCGAATTGGACAAGAACATGAAAATCCTCATCGTTGATGACTTCTCAACGATGCGGCGGATCATAAAAAACCTGTTGCGTGACCTCGGGTTCACCAACACGGTCGAGGCGGATGATGGCACTACTGCCATTCCGATGCTCAACAGCGGCAGCATCGACTTTCTGGTCACTGACTGGAACATGCCTGGCATGACCGGCATCGATCTGCTGCGTCACGTACGCGCCGATGAAAAGCTCAAGCACCTGCCGGTGCTGATGGTGACCGCTGAAGCCAAGCGCGAGCAGATCATCGAAGCGGCCCAGGCCGGGGTCAACGGCTATGTGGTCAAACCCTTCACGGCCCAGGCGTTGAAAGAAAAAATCGAGAAGATTTTCGAACGCATTGGTTGAGCAACTGCGCCACGGGGGAGCTATGGAACAAAAAGAATGTTCACAGGGCGATTTCGAATCGACCCTGAAAAAACACGCGGTCGAATTGGTCGAAAGCCTGGAAAAAGGCAAGTTCGGCGACGCGGTGCAATTGATCCATGAGCTCAACCAGACCCGTGACCGCGGCCTGTATCAGGAAGTGGGCAAGCTCACCCGCGAGTTGCATAGCGCGATCGTCAATTTCCAGATTGACCCGCACATGCCGCAAGCGGAGGAAGTGTCCCAGATCACGGACGCCACCGAGCGCCTGGGCTACGTGGTCCGGCTGACCGAAGCCGCGGCCAACCGCACCATGGACCTGGTCGAGAACGCCACGCCGCTGGTCAACGGCCTGAGCAACGAAGCCCAGGCTTTGAGCACTGATTGGGGCCGGTTCATGCGTCGCGAAGTCGGGGCTGAAGAGTTCCGCGAACTGGCCCGCAGGGTCGACGGTTTTCTGACTCGCAGCAGTGCAGACAATCGCATTGTGTCGAGCAACCTCAACGACATTCTGCTCGCCCAGGACTACCAGGACCTCACCGGTCAGGTGATCAAGCGCGTGACCCAGCTGGTCACCGAAGTTGAAAGCAACCTGCTCAAGCTCGTGCTCATGGCCAGTCAGGTGGACCGCTTTGCGGGCATCGAACATGACCGTGAAGCGATGCGCGCAGAAAAAGATCCGCAAAAACATCTCTCTCAGGGTGAAGGTCCGCAGATTCATGCCGATAAAAGAGAAGACGTTGTGTCCGGTCAGGACGATGTGGACGATTTGCTTTCCAGCCTTGGATTTTAAGACCTGTTAGGAGCACCCCATTAATGAGCTTCGGCGCCGATGAAGAGATCCTTCAGGATTTCCTGGTTGAGGCCGGCGAGATTCTAGAGCTACTGTCCGAACAGCTGGTCGAGCTTGAAAGCCGACCGGATGATGCGGACTTGCTCAATGCAATTTTTCGCGGTTTTCACACTGTAAAAGGGGGCGCCGGCTTCCTCCAGCTCAACGAGCTGGTGGAGTGCTGTCACATCGCCGAGAACGTGTTCGACATCCTGCGCAAGGGTGAACGTCGCGTCGACTCGGAACTGATGGACGTGGTTCTCGAAGCGCTGGACGCGGTGAACGGCATGTTTACCGAGGTTCGCGAACGCAGCCCGGTCACGGCGGCCACGCCTGAACTGCTGGCGGCCCTGGCGCGTCTGGCCGAGCCGCAATCGGCCGACGAAGCGGCGCCGGTTGCCGAAGTAGCGCCTGTGGCTGAAAGCGAGCCAGGTGACATCACCGATAACGAATTCGAACAACTGCTGGACTCGCTCAACGCCATCAAGGTGCAGGCCGAGGCCGCGCCTGCTGCTGTGACACCGGTCAGCAATCCTGCCGCGGCCAGCGACGAAATCACCGATGCCGAGTTCGAGTCATTGCTTGATCAGTTGCACGGTAAAGGCCAGTTTTGCGTCGATGCTGTGGCTGCGCCAGCCGCTCCAGCAGTGCCTGCCGCACCGACTGCTGCGAAAGCGGCAGGCGACAGCTCCGACATAACCGACGAAGAGTTCGAAGCACTGCTCGATCAACTGCACGGCAAGGGCAACTTTGCGGTCGACGCCCTGGAATCGGCGATTGCTTCGGCACCGGTCCCGGTCGCGCCCGTTGCCGCAGCGGTGGGCAGCGATCTGATCTCCGATCACGAGTTCGAAGCGTTGCTCGACGAACTTCACGGTAAAGGCAAGTTCTCTAAAGTCGGCACCGCTACCGGCGCCAGTGCTTCGGTTGCGACACCGGTCGGCAAGGCAGCAGCCCCCAAACCGGTCGCCAAAGCCCCTGAGCCAAAAGCCGAAGCAGCGAAGGCACCGCCGGCTCCTGCTCGTGCGCCGGCCGCGCCGCCGCCTGAAAAGCCCGCCAGCGAAGCCGAGACCACCGTGCGGGTCGACACCGCGCGGCTCGACGAAATCATGAACATGGTCGGCGAGCTGGTGCTGGTGCGTAACCGCCTGGTTCGCCTGGGTGCCAACAGCGCCGATGAAGCCATGTCCAAGGCCGTGTCCAACCTCGATGTGGTCACGGCCGACCTGCAGACCGCAGTCATGAAGACCCGGATGCAACCGATCAAGAAAGTCTTCGGGCGCTTCCCGCGCCTGGTTCGCGACCTGGCGCGCCAGCTCAAGAAAGAGATCAACCTGGAGTTGGTCGGCGAAGAAACCGACCTCGACAAGAACCTGGTCGAGGCCCTGGCCGATCCGCTGGTCCACTTGGTGCGCAACGCCGTCGACCACGGCATCGAATCGCCGGAAGAACGCGAAGCCTCGGGCAAGTCCCGCGGCGGCAAGGTGATCCTCGCGGCGGAGCAGGAGGGTGACCACATCCTGCTATCGATCTCCGATGACGGCAAAGGCATGGACCCGAACGTCCTGCGTTCCATCGCGGTAAAACGCGGGGTGATGGACAAGGACGCGGCCGAGCGCCTGAGCGATACCGAGTGCTACAACCTGATCTTCGCCCCGGGCTTTTCGACCAAGACCGAGATCTCCGACGTGTCGGGTCGTGGCGTGGGCATGGACGTGGTGAAAACCAAGATTTCCCAGCTCAACGGCTCGATCAACATCTACTCGGCCAAGGGCCAGGGCTCGAAGATCGTCATCAAGGTGCCGCTGACCCTGGCGATCATGCCGACGCTGATGGTCATGCTCGGCAACCAGGCGTTTGCCTTCCCTTTGGTCAACGTCAACGAGATTTTCCACCTCGACCTGTCGCGCACCAACGTGGTGGACGGCCAGGAAGTGGTGATCGTGCGGGACAAGGCGTTACCACTGTTCTACCTCAAGCGCTGGCTGGTCCGCTCCGCCGCTCACGAAGAGCAGCGCGAAGGCCATGTGGTGATCCTTTCGGTGGGCACCCAGCGGATCGGCTTCGTCGTCGATCAACTGGTGGGCCAGGAAGAAGTGGTCATCAAGCCATTGGGCAAAATGCTCCAGGGAACACCGGGCATGTCAGGCGCCACCATCACCGGTGACGGCCGCATTGCGCTGATTCTCGATGTTCCGAGCATGCTCAAGCGTTACGCCACTCGGCGTATTTGATTCTGGCGCGGCGGGGCGACTGAAGCCCCGCTGCGTCTAATGGAGTGTTTATGGCAGTCAAAGTCCTGGTGGTGGACGATTCGGGGTTTTTCCGCCGCCGCGTCTCGGAAATCCTTTCGGCAGATCCGAATATCCAGGTCGTCGGCACGGCGACCAACGGCAAAGAGGCGATCGATCAGGCGCTGGCGCTCAAGCCGGACGTGATCACCATGGACTACGAGATGCCGATGATGGATGGCATCACCGCCGTGCGGCACATCATGCAGCGCTGCCCGACCCCGGTCTTGATGTTCTCCTCGCTGACCCACGAAGGCGCCCGGGTCACCCTCGATGCATTGGACGCCGGCGCGGTGGATTTCCTGCCGAAGAATTTCGAAGACATCTCGCGCAACCCGGAGAAGGTCAAGCAACTGCTGTGCGAGAAGATTCTCAGCATCTCGCGCAGTAACCGGCGTGTCAGCACCTACAGCGCTCCAGCCCCGGCTGCCGCGCCTGCGCCTTCGACTGTCAGCAGTTACGGCAGCAGCGCGCCTGCGCGTCCGGTTCCGTCACCCGCACCGGCACCGATGCCAACTCGCACCTATGCCGCGACGCCGTCGTCGCCAGTGCCGAAACGCAAAGCCTACAAACTGGTCGCCATCGGCACCTCTACGGGTGGCCCGGTTGCTCTGCAACGGGTGCTGACCCAGTTGCCGGCCAACTTCCCGGCACCGATCGTGTTGATCCAGCATATGCCGGCAGCCTTCACCAAGGCCTTTGCCGAGCGTCTGGACAAGCTCTGCCGCATCAGCGTCAAGGAAGCCGAGGATGGCGACCTCCTGCGTCCGGGCCTCGCTCTGCTGGCACCGGGCGGCAAACAGATGATGGTCGACGGCCGTGGTGCGGTGAAAATCCTCCCCGGTGACGAGCGCCTGAACTACAGGCCGTGTGTGGACATTACCTTCGGTTCGGCGGCCAAGTCCTACGGTGACAAAGTTCTGGCGGTGGTGTTGACCGGCATGGGCGCCGACGGCCGCGAAGGCGCGCGCCTGCTCAAGCAGGGCGGCAGTTCGATCTGGGCCCAGGATGAAGCCAGCTGCGTGATCTACGGCATGCCGATGGCCATCGTCAAAGCCGAACTGGCTGATGCGGTGTATGGCCTGGACGACATCGGCAGGCATCTGGTCGAGGCGTGTAGCTGATGGATGTACTGAGCCTGATCGGGATCATCCTGGCGTTCGTTGCCATTATCGGCGGCAACTACCTGGAAGGCGGTCACCTCGGCGCCCTGGCCAACGGCCCGGCGGCATTGATTGTCATCGGCGGCACCGTCGGTGCGGCGCTGCTGCAGTCGCCGATGAGCGCTTTCAAGCGCGCCATGCAGATTCTGGGCTGGATCCTGTTTCCACCCCGGGTGGATCTGGCCGGCGGCATCGATCGCGTGGTGAACTGGAGCCTGACCGCGCGCAAGGAAGGCCTGCTCGGACTGGAAGGGGTGGCCGACGCCGAACCCGACAACTACTCGCGCAAAGGCCTGCAACTGCTGGTGGACGGCGCGGAACCGGAATCGATCCGCAGCATCCTGGAGGTGGATTTCTACACCCAGGAAAGCCGCGACATCGAAGCCGCCAAAGTCTTTGAAAGCATGGGCGGCTACGCGCCGACCATCGGCATCATCGGTGCGGTGATGGGCCTGATCCACGTCATGGGCAACCTGGCCGATCCGTCCCAATTGGGCAGCGGCATCGCCGTGGCTTTCGTCGCAACCATTTACGGCGTGGCCAGTGCCAACCTGTTGCTGCTGCCGATTGCCGCCAAGCTCAAGTCCGTCGCCCTGCGCCAGTCGCGTTATCGCGAAATGTTGCTCGAAGGCATCCTGTCGATCGCCGAAGGTGAAAACCCTCGCTCCATCGAGCTCAAGCTTCAAGGCTTCATGGATTGAGGGGGAGTGGATCATGGCCCGTCGCCGGCAACCTGAAGAGCACGTAAACCATGACCGTTGGCTGGTTTCCTATGCCGACTTCATCACCTTGCTGTTCGCCTTTTTCGTGGTGATGTACTCGATCTCTTCGGTCAACGAAGGCAAGTACAAAGTCATCTCCGAAGCCTTGCTCGGCGTGTTCACCGACGCCGATCGCGCGCTCAAGCCGATCCCCATCGGCGACGAGCGACCGCAAACCGTGACCCCGGCCAAGCCGCTGGTCAAGGACAGCGAGCAGATCGACGCGGGCATCGCCCAGGCCGCCAGCGATCCGCTCAAACGCATCGCCGATGACATCAGCGCCGGGTTCGGCGACCTGATCAGCTCCAACCAGATGACCGTGCGCGGCAACGAGTTGTGGGTTGAAATCGAGCTCAATTCCAGCCTGTTGTTCGGCAGCGGCGACGCCATGCCCAGCGACATCGCGTTCAACATCATCGACAAGGTCGCCGCGATCCTGAAGCCATTCGACAACCCGATTCATGTGGAAGGTTTCACCGACGATCAACCGATTCGCACCGCGCAGTACCCGACCAACTGGGAGCTGTCCTCGGCCCGCTCGGCGAGCATCGTGCGCATGCTGGCGATGCAGGGGGTGAACCCCGGGCGCTTGGCTTCGGTGGGTTACGGGGAGTTCCAGCCGGTGGCCAACAACGCCACGGCAGAAGGCCGGGCGCGCAACCGGCGCGTGGTGCTGGTGGTGTCGCGCAACCTCGATGTACGTCGAAGCATTACCGCTACCGGAGCCGCCAATGCCAAACCGGATGCCGCATTGAAGCGTGCTGGCACACAAACTGCACCGACCCCGGTCAAGTCGCCGGGACGAGAGAGCGCCGTCAATTCTCCGTCACCCGCATTAATACGCTGAGCTATTTCTCGGTCGGGCCTTTCGGCCGGGAGGAACAATCCAATGAGAGTCTGGGCAGTCGCCAATCAAAAGGGTGGTGTCGGTAAAACCACTACCTCCATCGCTTTAGCCGGGTTACTGGCCGAGGCGGGCAAGCGCGTGGTCGTGGTCGATCTCGACCCCCACGGTTCCATGACCAGTTACTTCGGTTATGACCCCGATCGTCTGGAACACAGCGTCTACGACCTGTTCCTGCACAAGGGCAGCGTGCCCGCGGGATTGCCCGGTCAGCTGCTGTTGTCCACCAGTCATGAACACATTTCCCTGTTGCCATCGAGCACCGCGCTGGCGACCCTCGAGCGCCAGTCGCCGGGCCAGAGCGGCTTGGGCCTAGTGATTGCCAAGAGCCTGGCACAGTTGTGGCAGGACTTCGATTACGCGGTGATCGACAGCCCGCCGTTGCTCGGCGTGCTGATGGTCAATGCCTTGGCGGCGAGCCAGCAGCTGGTGATCCCGGTGCAGACCGAGCACCTGGCGGTCAAAGGCCTGGAGCGCATGGTCAGCACCCTGACGATGATCAACCGCTCACGCAACCAGGCGCTGCCGTTCAGTATCGTGCCGACGTTGTACGATCGCCGCACCCAGGCCTCCATCGGGACGCTGCGGTTGTTGCGCGACATGTACCCGGAGGAAATCTGGCAGGGACACATCCCGGTCGACACCCGCTTGCGGGACGCCAGTCGTGCCGGCATGACGCCTTCGCAATTCGACAGCAAGAGCCGCGGCGTTCTTGCTTACCGTGCCCTGCTCAAGCACCTGCTGGCGGCACAACTCGTCCCGCAGGTGGCCTGAGATGAACCCGATCCCTGTAGGAGCAAGCTTGCTCGCGATGGTCGTCAACGATAACGCTGGAAACCTGACACCCCGCGGCGCTCTCAGGTTTTTCGCGAGCGAGCTCGCTCCTACGGTAGGGGTGTGTCATTGCGCAGGTGGCCTGAGATGAACCCGATCCCTGTAGGAGCAAGCTTGCTCGCGATGGTCGTCAACGATAACGCTGGAAACCTGACACCCCGCGGCGCTCTCAGGTTTTTCGCGAGCGAGCTCGCTCCTACGGTAGGGTCGTGTCAGTGAACCGGCCGGTGAAGATCACTTCGCGTCCACAACTGGCGCTGCAGTCGTATCTGGACAGCCTGTTGATGGAGGCGACCGAAGAGCTGCCGCTGGAAAACGAGGCGCTGCCTGAGGTTGCCGAGGTTGAAGCGGCACTGGATGAATTCCAGGCGGCGGTGCTGGAAGAGCAGGCGCTTGATGCGCAGAAATCCGTTGTGGCTGCCGCGCCCGCGGTTGCTCCGGTCGCGCAGGCGCTGGTGGTGCTCGAAGAAGCGCCGGCACCGGTTCTGGCACCCGTTTCGAGCATCGCCCCGCCGTCGCAAACCCTGGTATCGCCGGTGGTCGACGTCCATCAACCGCCCGGCGCCACGCCGCCAACGGTTGAACCAAACGGTCGTCCTGCATGGGCCGCCGAGCCGTTCGAATGCCTGTTGTTCGACGTGGCGGGGTTGACCCTGGCGGTGCCGCTGGTGTGCCTGGGTTCGATTTATTCGTTGGCCGGCCAGGAGCTGACACCGCTGTTCGGTCAGCCGGACTGGTTCCTCGGGATCCTGCCGAGCCAGGCCGGCAACCTGAAGGTGCTGGATACCGCGCGCTGGGTCATGCCCGACCGTTATCGCGATGACTTCCGTCAGGGCCTGCAATACGTCATTTCGGTGCAGGGCTACGAGTGGGGGCTGGCGGTGCATCAGGTCAGCCGCTCATTGCGCCTGGACCCCAACGAAATCAAATGGCGCAGCCACCGCGGTCAAAGGCCATGGCTGGCGGGCACAGTGATTGAACACATGTGTGCGTTGCTCGACGTTGCCGAACTGGCCGAACTGATCGCCAGCGGCGGGGCAAAGCACATGGGCGGCAGCAAGCCGGCCCGTAAACCGACATAGAAGCTACATCACAAACAGATGGCGGCACTCAAGCCGCCGCACGGGACACACACCGCCAGGGCGGTTTATCGAGGGGTCAGGGTATGAATGATAAGGCGTCGTCTGCAAAAGGTTCCGAAGATCCGATCCTGCAATGGGTAACCTTCAAGCTGGACAATGAAACCTACGGCATCAACGTGATGCGTGTTCAGGAAGTCCTGCGCTACACCGAAATCGCCCCGGTACCGGGCGCCCCGAGCTACGTGCTGGGCATCATCAACCTGCGCGGCAACGTGGTCACCGTGATCGACACCCGTCAGCGCTTCGGCCTGATGAACGCCGAGATCAGCGACAACACCCGTATCGTCATCATCGAAGCCGACAAGCAAGTGGTCGGGATCATGGTCGACAGCGTGGCCGAAGTGGTTTACCTGCGCCAGTCGGAAATCGAAACCGCGCCAAACGTCGGTAACGACGAATCCGCCAAGTTTATTCAAGGCGTGTGCAACAAGAACAATGAATTGCTGATCCTGGTCGAACTGGACAAGATGATGAGCGAAGAAGAATGGTCGGACCTGGAGAACATCTGATTGATGCTTGAGGTAGCGGTCATTGTCCTGTTCCTCTTCTGGGCAGGCACGCTGGCAATGTTCCTGGCTTACGTTCGCGCGCAGAAGCTGATCGGCGAGCAACAGGCCCGGGACGATGCGCTGCGCGATCAACGCATCAAGGATCTGGCCAGGCGCGTCGAAGACTACCAGAACGGCAACGTGCGCATGGGTGAAGACCTGCATGCCCTGCGCGCGATGGTCGGGCCGTTGCCGGACAAGCTGGCTCAGCTGGAACAACGCGACCCCTCGAGCCTGTCGTTCGCCCAGGCGGCGCGATTGGTGGGGATGGGCGCAAGTGTCAACGAGCTGACGCAATCCTGTGGGTTGACCCAGGCCGAGGCGGAGTTGATGAGCAAGTTGCACAAGAGCTGACAGAACTGTTCACGACCCCCTGTAGGAGCGAGCTTGCTCGCGAAAATCGTCAACGATAAAGCGTTATACCTGGCACCCCGCGGCGCCTGATGGTTTTTCGCGAGCAAGCTTGCTCCTACAATTGATCGCGCTCTCCCGTAGGAGCGAGCTTGCTCGCGAAAATCGTCAACGATAACGCGTTGTACCTGGCACCCCGCGGCGACTATGGTTTTTCGCGAGCAAGCTTGCTCCTACAAAGATTGCGTCCTCGAATCCTCAATAGCCATCCCGTCGGTCGGTGATGTATTTCTCCGCCATCGGCGCATTCGGATCCTGCCCCTCAGGAAACCTGCCCTTCAGGTTCCAGGCAAACGCAATAATCTCCGCGATCATGCGATACAACTCCTCCGGAACATTCTCCCTGATTTCATCCGCGCCAGCAGCTCACCCGTTCGGCACTCGCCTCTTTGAGCCCTTCGTAATAGTGTCGCGGAGTGGTCCTAGGACGCGGACTACGTCCTCTTAGGACCAAGGCTACAAGTTTTGCGGAATGTGCCGACTTGTGACAATTGCTCGCCGTCAGTACGGTGAAGTTCCTGTATCTGCTCGCTGTTCCGGGCTGATGCCCTGGTCATTGTCGCGCGATTGACGTCCTGCATCGGACGATCCGCCACGACACTTTCAACATCTGGCGCGAATCGACTCGCTCCATGTTTAAACACGGACGTCCACCATGCGAACAATCATCGTCGTCAGCGACCCGACTTCCAGTGGAAGGAGGGTAACTAAAGGATCACCCACTTCCTTGCTCAATGGTCTTTCTCCGAAGTCGGTGATCTGACGATGGTCATACCCTCAATCACCACCCCGATAGCCACCGGCAGAACCTCCTCATGCAACCTCAATCTGCCGTGGTTCGTGCAGAACACCGAGTATGGCCCGGTGCCTGCCACCTTCGAGCCGCTGGTGAATGGCGAGCGCGCGTTCGGTGCGGTATACGACGCCATTCTCGCGGCCAAAAGCAGCGTGGAGATCATCTGCTGGGGCTTTCAGCCTTCGATGTATTTCAAACGGGGTGATACCAGTTCGCTGTGCATCGGCCAGCTGCTCGGGATGAAAGCGGCGGAAGGGGTCAAGGTGCGCATCCTGTGTTGGTCCGACAGCGTGCATTTGACGGCGGCGTTCGCGGAAAACATGACGCCGGGTCGTAACGTTGCATCGTTCATGGCGGGCGGGCGAAACGATGCACAGCGCGAGTTCGACTGGGAATGGTACCGCCGGGCTACGAAGACCGACGTCAAGCAGCGTACGTGGTTTGAAAGCCACACGCCGCTGGGTGTCCTCTCCCGCGCCAGAGGCGATCTACTGAGCAAAGCCTTCAGCTTCGGCAAGGAAGCCTTCGAAAACATCGAGTTCGTTGCACGAGACCTGGGTTTGACGGATCGGGTGGAAATTGCCTGGCAGGTCGCATGGAAAAGCGCTGACAGCAGCCGCTCGACGTTCAACAAGGCTGTTACGACCGGTGCGATGTCCGTGATTCCGACCCACCATCAGAAAATGGTGCTCGTCGACTACGAAACACCCGCCACCGCAGTAGGTTTTGTCATGGGGCATAACACGCTGGACGCATATTGGGACAAGGACGACCACAGCGCGCACAGGATGCATGCGCAATTTGGCCGTAATGGAGAAACCCCGCGTCAGGACATCTCCAGCCGCGTGACCGGGCCGGTTCTTGAGTATCTCAATCACAATTTCGCCCAGGCCTGGTTGCGTGAAACCGGTGTTGATCTGCTGAGTCCGAGACAGGTCCATGCCAAGGAGCTGAAACCGCGGGCCGGGTTCGGGCGGCCGATGATGGCGCAGGTCTTGAGGACCCAGGTTCAGGAAGGCCGCCAAGACATCAAGACCCTCTATCTTCAGGCTGCCAGGAACGTGACGAGTTTCCTGTACCTGGAAAACCAGTACTTTCGCTGGCAACCGCTGGCCGAGGAAATCACCAACGCAGCACGGGTGCAGGTGGCCGGTGGACGAGATACCTCTGTACATGGCCCGATCTATTTGTTTGTGGTCACCAACTCTACAGACGAAGGCATGGGGGATGGCACCGTCAATACCTACCGGATGCTTAAACAGTTAGGACGCCCGGACATTATCCCCAACGTCGCTCGACTGGAGCGCCGCGATGAACTTGAAGCTGAAATCGCGCAAGCCAGGCAAAAGCTGCTCGACGCCCACCGCGAGTCAGAAATATTCAATCGTGCCTATGGTCGAGAGCATGGTGAATGGGTCAGCCGGGCTTACGAACCCGTGGCGGCCAGGTTGAAGGCCGCGCAACAAGACTACGACGACCTGATGACAAAAATGCCTGCCGAAGACGCAAAGCCCGTGGTACCGCAAGATATCCCCGGCCTGAAGGTTATCGTGTGTACCTTGGTTGCTCCGGACTCGCCGCCGGAGAAATGGGTCGACGTGTATATCCATAGCAAGTTGATGATCATTAATGATGTGTTTACCACGCTCGGGTCTACCAACATCAACACCCGGAGTATGGAAGTCGACAGTGAGTTGAATATTTGTGTTGAAGACCCGGCAGTGGCCAAGCCGCTGAGGAAGCGTTTGTGGGGGATACATACAGACGGGAAGGGGGCTGGCGATGATATCAGAACTTCATTTAATACTTGGACCATAACCTCTGGTGACAACGCTGCCCGTAGATCTAGCCCTAAGAACGCGGAGCCTCCCCTTGCTTCTATAACGGAATTTAGAAGGGAAAGCGCCAGTCGCACTTACAAGGATTAATCATGTCCACCAGTATCATGATTTTAGTTTTTTTTGTGGTTGGTCTAGCTGCGTGTAAAAAGGAGGATGATTTGAATATAACATCTGAAAATATGGCGCATGCCTTGGATAAATTGCAGTTCATCTGCACCAAAGAATCAGGTCATTTGCCAGTTATTAGCGAGAGCGCTCAGCTACTGTATGACTATGCGATGTTTCTAAATTCTTCACCACGTAATAAGGACTATCAACAAATTGGTCGGCTTTACCGTTTGGCCTATGCTGCCGGCAGCTTCAAGGCGGGTACAAACCTGCACACAATGATATCGCAAGGTTTAATCAAGAGTGAAGATCCAGGCAAGGAAGTCATTGATATCGTTGACCATCTAATAGCGGCAGGAATCCCCGGTGGATACTATGATATGGGGCATTATCTGGAGCTAGGTTACGGGGTCAAGCAAGACACGAGCAGGGCAAATGTTTATTTTCGAAGAGCCGCTGACTTGGGGAACCCTGATGCGCAGTTTTACGTTTCAAGATTACTGGAGAATATTGAAGCCGCAGAAAATGTCGTCGTCGAGATGCGTCGTTGTGCGATGAATCAGGGGCACGCGCTGAGCGCGTATAATTACGGTATTTTTTTGAAGGTTCGCAAGCGTTATGCCGAAGCTGTGGAAGGTTTTCAGGCGGGTGCGCGTAACGGCAGCGGTAACAGCGCTGGATATTTGAGTGGAGGGTTTTCTACCCCAGATCCTAAAGAACGGTTGTATTACTTTGGATTGCCAGTGGATCCAGAACGCTCCCGTCGCTATGCAAAAATCAATGAGTTTTTAGACCGCTATGAAGACTTCGGTGCCAAAGTCCCCGATATCGACAACATCGTCCCCTTGCCCCCAGCCAAACTGCCCGATTGGGACGGAACCTTTGAATGGCAAAGAAAGCGTGACTCCACCCCAGCACCAGAAAAACCCTCTGAAGAAATGATTCGCGCACTTGCACAGGAAAAAAGCCTTGATCCTGAAACAGGCTTACCTTTGCCGGAAAATAAGTGACGATCATTCGTGTCTGTTAACAAATCAGGCACATCTGCCAAGCAATCATTTAACAAAGGGCGAGCGTCAAATCGCTGTACTTACCGGTGGTCAATGTACCGCCATCCATGTTCAAACACGGAAGTCCACCATGCGCCCCATCATCGTTATCAACGACCCGACCTCTGCTGGGGGCCGGGTGGTTGAAGGATCACCCTCGACTTTTATCAATGGTCTCGCGGTTGCGAGAGTCGGCGATCGCGTGGTTTGCCCCCATGGGGAATGCACGATTGGCAGTGGCGACGAAACGCTGCTGGACGATGACAGAGCGGTCGCGCGCGACGGGGACCTGACGTCCTGTGGTGCGCGGTTGGTTGCTACGCAAAAGGACACCTGCGTTCTCTAAGGATCAGAGATGACAACCCGTACCAGTATTTACGATCGAATATCCGAGCGGCGTTTGGCCGAGCAGGAAAAGCAACGCCTGGCAGAGGCAAAATTTCCCAAAGGCGATTTTGCCTCTACCTGCGTCAGCATTGTCCGGGCCTGGGTCTGGTTACCTTGTGGCGCATTTGAGGCACCGTTGCCAGCGAGCGAGCTGGCACGTTTACCTGCCGACTTTTCCCATGACCCACGCCTGCTCGATGAGTGCGGGCTGCGCAGGCGTATTCGCCGACTCGCCACCCCGGCAACCGAGCGTCCAGACATCGACAGCTGCGCCGCTCCAGCGAAATCCTGGAGGCGGCTTTGAAAAAGTGGGCACCGACATTCCGGGATTCCATTGATTGGCCCAACACTCAGGTGGTGTTGTTCGTTCCAGGTGCCGTGCGCGCAATGGACTGGTTTGATCGAGTCCTGGCCCTATGGCCCCGCGAGCTATTGCCACACCGCGGTTTTGACCTGCAGGCGCAAGTCCCGGCGCAGTGGTTGCCCGAGGTTCTTGCCCGCAGTGCCGGCGCGCGATACCTGTTGTGCCTGAGCCTGGATACCTGGGCCTGCAAGGAGCAGCTATCGGCGTGTTCGCCTGATCAGGTGGCTGGCGAAGCGGTCAGCGCGGTGCTGCTGCGCCGCGAATCCAGAACAGCGGAGCTTCACACCGACAGCCTTCTGAAACTATTTGCTCCAATCAATCTGGGCCACGCCGCGCGCACTTCTCAGAATCGCAACGACACGCAGACACTTGAACAGTTGATGGCAGAACTCAGTCAGCGTACGGCCATCGATCCGTCGCGAGTGAACGTGTTGATCGGCGATGGCGCGCTGGAGGGTCAACGCCTCTACCAGCTCAACCGATACGTCCAGGATTTTCTGCCTGCCCTGGACGTCGAGCAACAGATTCGCCTCAACATCATTGGCGCAGGGTTCGGGCCTGTGGCCGAACAATGGGTGCAAATAGGCCTCGCCTGGCTAACCGCCAGCGCCGAACTTGACAGTGTCGCCTGGATATTGGATCGCACCCGGGCCGACCAGACTCAAGGCTGGCTGATCGGCTGAAGCATCAGGGACTAATGAAACAGGGAGTTTTGAAAGGTGAATTCAATCACTGACATCGGCCAGCCGCTGAGCCAGGCCGAACGCTTGTTGCAACTGACGACGCCCCAAGGGCAAGAACTGTTCGCCCTGCGAGCCCATGCCCGGGAGCGACTGAGCCAAGTGCCTCGCTATACGGTCGACGTGATCAACCAGACCACGGCTTTCGACCCGGAGCAACTCATCGGTCAGGCAGTGCAATTGAGCATCAAGCTGGACGACGGGAGCTTGAGTCCCAGGCATGGCTGGGTGGAAAGTGTGCGTTACCTTGGCAGCGACGGCGGTCTGGAAGACTGGCAACTGGTCTTCGCCCCATGGTTCAGCCTGCTGGAATACCGTGTGGATTGCAGGATCTGGCAGGACGTGAGTCTGCCTGACATCCTCGCCCAAGTGTTCCAGCATTACAGCCAGGCTCGCGGCGCCTATCGCTTCGACCTGTCGCGAGAGTATCCGCTGCTGTCCCATGTCACTCAGTTCAACGAAACCGATGCCAACTTCGTCCAGCGCTGGTGCGAGCAGGAAGGGCTGTTCTGGTATGTGGGGCACAAGGCAGACAGCCACTGCATTGTTTTCACCGACGGTGTCGTGTTTTTGCCGACCTTGATCCCGTCGACCCTGCGATTCCACACGCAACTGGCCGCTGACCTGCAAGACAGCATTACCCACTGGAGTTCCGGTGCGCGCCTGCTCAATGGGGCGGTGCATTTCAGCAGCAATGACTATCAGTGCCATGCCCGTTCACATGCCACTTACGGCAAGGCACTGCCTGCCGCGTCGGCACCGCCGGATCTCGAGCGTTATCAGTACCGAGGGCAATATGCCTGGCAGAACCCCGACCGTGGTGCATGGCTCAGCCGCGTGCAGATTGAACAGGACGAATCTGCAGCCAGGCGCATCCATGGGCAAGGCGGCGTACGACAGATGCAACCCGGTCACGGCTTCGAGTTGAGTCAGCATCCGTTATACGACTACAAGGCTCTAAAGGATCGCCAGTTCCTGATCATCGCGGTGGAGTTCTTTGCCCAGAGCAACCTGCCGGTCGCCACTAAGCGAGTCAGCCCGCCCGGTAGCCTGAAGGCGCTTTGCGAGACCTGGCAGTGCCAGCCAAATCTGGTTCCAGACAGCGAAGGCTTCTACCGTAACCGCTTTGAAGCCCAGCGCCTGGACATTGCTTACCGCAGCCCGTTCGCGCATGTCAAACCACCCAGCCCAGGACCGCAGACCGCAGTCGTCGTGACCCCGAGCGGACGCGAAGTCTTCACCGACAGCCTCAATCGAATCTGCGTGCGCTTTCATTGGGATCGTTTGGTAAAGGATGGCGAACTGGGCTCATGCTGGCTGCGCATGATGCAGGCCAGCAGTGGCGAAGGATGGGGCAGCGTGAATGTGCCGCGCTCAGGGGAAGAGGTGGTGATTACCTTCCTCGACAACGACATTGACCGCCCCCTGGTGATGGGGCAGGTCTATGGCGGACATAAACCCGCCTGGCACTCGAGCGGTCTGATGAGCGGATACAAAAGCCAGGAAATTCAGGGGCGGGGTTATAACCAGTGGGTCATGGACGACTCCACGGGCCAGGTCCGTACGCAGATCCATAGCAGTCACGGACACAGCCAGTTGAACCTCGGCTACCTGATCGACCAGCAGGGCAATCAGCGTGGCGCACTGCGCGGCACCGGTTTTGAACTGCGCACCGATGCCTATGGCGCCTTGCGCGCTCAGCAAGGGTTGTACCTCAGTACCTGGCCGCGAAACAACGCGCAAGGCGGTCAGATGGATGCTCAAGAAGCCCGGCAACAACTGACGAACGCACAGGAGCGGGTCAAGTCATTGTCCGAGGCTGCCCGGCAGCACAATGCCTTGCCGATGCAAGGCGGCGTCGACAGCCTCGAGCAACTGAGCGCTGACACTCAGCTGAACTATGGCAGTGCGGAGAAAAGCATTGCCGGCTCCACAAAACAGCTGCGTAACGCTGGCGATACCGATGCGGCAATCAGCGGCGGTGGCCGTGGCCAAACGACCGGTTACCACAAACCACTGTTGATCGCCTCAGCCCCGGCCGACATCGTCACCGCCACGCCGCAAAACACCCACCTGCACAGCGGCAAGCAATTGAACCTCTCGACAGGGGAGGACATCAACCTCGCCAGCGGCAAATCATTGCTGGCCAGCGTCGCTGAAAGTATCAGCCTGTTCGCCCAAGCCGCTGGCGCCAAATTGTTTGCCGCCAAAGGCAATATCGAAATCCAGGCCCAGAACGATCGCATCGAGCTCACCGCCAGGGACAGCGTGCGCATTACGTCCACAGCCCGGACCGTCGAAATTGCCGCGCAGGATGAGATCCTGCTCACCAGCGGTGGCGCCTACATCCGCATTAAAGACGGCAACATCGACATCCACGCGCCCGGCACCGTCGATGTAAAGGGCGTGAAAAAGACCATCGGCGGGCCGGCGCAACTCAACCGTGAAAACCCGGCGTGGCCGACAGCCTCGATCAGCAAAACCCTCACGTTGGTAGCTGGACAAAGCAGTGCCGCAGGTTATCAGTCGTGGAAGGGCATGCCGTACACGGTCTTCGCCGATGGTGCGCAGGTTGGCAAAGGCGTCATGGATGCCAGCGGCCGGTTCACAGTCGATCATCATGTCACCACCTCCCGCTACCACATCGAACTCGCTAATGGCGTCAGCTACGACGTGCCGGTGGGCGGTGAGTACCTGGGTGATCCGGACAACGCCGAACGCGCCAATCTGGGCTTCCATCGACACGAAAGTCAGCCTCATCCGGACATTTCCGCGCAGAAAGATCGTAGCCGGTTTCGCCAGGCCTACACCCGACTGAACTCCCCGAAACCGGAGGCTTGACGATGGCCACACCCTCAATCACTACCCCGATCGCCACTCGCAAAACCGACTCATGCCAGCTCAATTTGCCCTGGTTCGTGCAAGGCACCGAGTACCCGCCCGTTCCGGCCACCTTCGAGCCGCTGGTGAACGGCGAGCGTGCGTTCGGTGCGGTGTATGACGCCATTATGGCGGCCAAGAGCAGCGTGGAAATCATTTGCTGGGGCTTTCAGCCCTCGATGTATTTCAAGCGGGGAGACACCAGTTCGCTACGCATCGGTGATCTGCTGGTCAAGAAAGCCAATGAAGGTGTTCAGGTCCGAATCCTGTGCTGGTACGACTCGCTGCGCGTCGCCCAGACTTCAGAAAACATGACACCCGGTGACAACGTCACCAACTGGTTCGGCAAGTACAAGCAGAACCGCAACGACGAACAAGTCGAATATGACAAGTTGTGGTATCGCCAGATCAGGCTCGCCTACACCGGAGCAGAAACCGGTCCCATCGAGCTGGGGCAACGTTTCTTTCGCATGCTGATGTGGGGCAATGATCCCTCCCTGGGCATCAAGAACATCGAATTCGTCACCCGCGACTTCGGCTTGCTGGACCGCGCGGAAATTGCCTGGCGGCTGGCGATGAACGCGCTGGATCAGGAGCGCAGCACCACCAACAAAGTCATGAGTACGGTGGCGATGGTTGCCGAACCGACCCACCACCAGAAAATGGTCCTGGTGGATTATGAAAAACCGGAGATCGCCGTCGGGTTCGTGATGGGGCATAACACCCTGGATGCCTATTGGGATGATGACCACCACAGTCACGAGCGTCACCACGCACAGTTCGGCCGCAACGGCGCCACACCCCGGCAGGACATTTCCAGTCGAGTCACCGGCCCGGTACTGGAGTTTCTGAACCACAACTTTTGTGAGGCCTGGCGCAAAGAAACCCATGTCGACCTGCTGACCCCTCGTCAACACATCGCTGCGCAACTGCACGTGCGGCCAGGGCATGGCGTACCGGTCATGGCCCAGGTTCTGCGGACGCAAAGCCAGGAAGGTAAAAGGGACATCGAGCAGCTCTACCTGAAGTCCGTCAACAACATGACCCAGTTCATCTACATCGAGAATCAGTATTTCCGCTGGCCACCGCTGGCGGAAAAGATCAAAAGCGTGGTGCAAAACCTCCTCGACGGTGGCCGCGATCTCGAGACTCACGGGCCGCTTTACCTCTTTGTCGTGACCAACTCTTCCAAAGAAGCCATGGGCGATGGCTCCGTCAATACGTTCCGAATGTTGAAGCAGTTAGGACGCCCGGAACTGATGCCGGAAGTGGCCAGGGCCGAGCGGCGCGACGATCTGACCGCCGAACTTGAGCAGGCCAGGCAAACCGAGCGGTTGGCCAGCGTCAATGCGGGGATCTTCAAGAGAGTGCGGGATGTCGATCGTGATGTAGCGGCGGCTCAATACTACGAAACCTTAAAAGATGATCTGGCCCGGGCGCGTGCCAAGGTGGCGCTGTTGGAAAAGGAATTTGCGGATAAAGACAACGCGGGTATTTCCAATACAGCCATTAATGGCCTCAAGGTACACATCTGTACCTTGGTCGCGCCGGATTCACCGCCGGACAACTGGATGGATGTCTATGTGCACAGTAAGTTGATGATTGTTGATGACGTTTTTACCACGTTGGGGTCGGCGAACATTAATACGCGCAGTATGCAGGTGGACAGTGAGTTGAATGTTTGTATTGAAGATCCGGCGATTACTCGGCCGTTGCGGGAGCATTTGTTTGGGGTGCATACGGGGAGAGTTGAGGGTGGTGATGATATGAATAAAATTTACGAGGATTGGCAGGATATTATTGTTCAGAATAGAAGTGGGGCAACAAGTAATTCTAAAAAACTAGCCGAGCTTGCATTAGAGACTCCTGTTGCATCTTTAATTGAGTTCATGCAAAAAAGCCCTCTCAGAAAAAACCTGGATTGAATGATGAGTAAATTTTTTATAATTCTCGGTATTTTTGCATTCGTCGCTGCCTGCTCAAAAAAGGAAGAACATATGATCGATGCATCACGGTTGGATTTTGCTTACGAACGGTTGGAGTTTCACTGTTCTCGTGAAATTGATTCTTTACCTGCTTTGAATGCGGATGCGGATATTCTCTATCGTTATGGTCTCTACTTGGATAAGCTCAAGGGTAAAAAGAACTACGATGAAATCGCACGGTATTATCGAATAGCTGCTGCGCATGATCACTACAAAGCTGCCACTAATTTACAATTTTCGCTGTCAACGGGGCAAGCCAGGTCGCCTCATGCCAGCAAGGAAACTATTGATCTAGCCGAATATTTTATTGGAAAAGGAATTCCGGGGGCCTACTACGATATGGCGCATTATCTCGAGTCAGGCTATGGAGTTAAACAGGATGTCGCTGCGTCCAGAGCGTATTTTCGCCGGTCTGCCGACATGGGAAATCCGGACGCTCAATATTACATTGGTAGACTGCTTTCGTACGTGCCCAATGGTGGCGATATCATGAGAGCGATGTACAAGTGTGCTATGGAGCAGGGCCATCCATTGGCGGGAAGAGATTACGCAAGTTATTCGAAGGTCTTGGGTCTTTATCAAGAGTCATTGGAAGGTTACCAGTATGCGACTCGGAATGGAAATGCTAACAGTGCTAGGAATTTGTCGAAGTCTTTTAATGGTCCAATAGCGTCCGATAGACTTTATTATTTGTCTTTGGGAAAAGACTTAGAGCGAGTGGAGCGTTACGATAAAATATATGATTTTTTAACACGTCATGAACATCTTGGGGCAAAGATTCCGGACCTTGAAGACATCGTCCCACTACCACCAGCTGTCCTCCCCGAATGGGATGGCACTTTCCAATGGGAACGTGAACGCGACTCTGCTGTTCCAGTCATTCCGTCTACAGAATTGATCGAAAAACTCAGCGCCGAGAAAGGCCTTGATCCTGCCACCGGATTGCCCCTGTCCGTTGGAAAAATCTAGCCAGCTTACATCAGGGCTCGAGGTATTCAGGTAGCAATCCGGGCAGTTCACATCATGCCCGGATGTCATCTGACACATCGCCCGATCATCGAACCGTTAAACAGCTTGTTTCAATCCCGCTCTGCGTTAGCCTTGGGCGTTACATCACGCTCCTCCGCGGGCGCATCCGGATCCTGCCCCTTGGGAAACTTACCCTTCAAATTCCACGCAAACGCAATAATCTCGGCAATCGTGCGATACAACTCCTCCGGAATACTCTCCCCCAATTCCATCCTTGCCAGCAATTTCACCAGCTCGGCGTTCTCGTAGATCGGCACTTCATATTCACGTGCAATCTTCAAAATGGCTTCGGCCAGTGCGTCGTCGCCCTTGGCCGTGAGGGTAGGGGCGTGGCTGCCGTCGTATTTGAGGGCGATGGCCTGGCGCGGGGTGTCGGGGGTTTTCATGCGGTTTCGTCGACCCAGCGTTGTTCGAGACGGGTTTGGGGGCCTTGCGGCGGTGTGCCGAGGTGACAGTCGATGTCGCCGACGTTCAGGCCGCAGGACAGCAGGCGCTGGCGCAGGCCGGCCAGATTGCTTTCGATGAGGCTGGCGGTATACGGCCGCTCGGCCCAGAGTTGGCTGGAGAGGCTGCCTTGGATCAGCTGGGCCTGGATCTGCAGCGGTCCCAACGGTTCCATGTCGAATGCCAGTTCGGCGCGCCAGAGCTGTTGCTTGGGTTGGGGAGCTTCGCGGCGCTCGTTCGGCTGCTGTTTTTCCGGTGCGTCTTCGCGCTGGAACTTGACTTGCAACGGCACGATGTCCTGCAGGTTGCGCATCGGTATTTCCAGCTGCCAGGTGCTCATCAGGCGCCCGTCACTGGTCACGCCGGTCTGTTCCAGGCTCGACAATTGATGACTTTGCAGGCGTGCAACCGCGGCGGCGGCCAGGCGCAGCAGGTGTTCGAGATCGCCTTCGTCGTCCGTGCCCTGCAGCAGCCGCTCGGGTAGCGGGAAACTGGTCGGCGACGGTTTGGCGCTGACCTGCCCCAGCATGCCGAGGGCACTGCGCACGAACCCCGGCATGGCCTGGGCCAGGGTATTGGCGGCAATGATCGCATTCAGGTTGGTGCTGCCCGGCAATTGTGCGATCAGCTTGAGCAGGTCGCCCTTCATGTCCGGGGCCAACGTCGGGTTCTGCCCGCCGAGCAGTTTCGCTTCGAGGAACAGCCCGCTACCAGCCAGTGCCTGGGCCAGGCCCTTGGGCGTACTGAGTTGATGGACGTCCGGCAGGCCGGCGAGGAGCTTGTCCACGGCCGCGCGCAAATCGCTGGAGGTCTGGTCCGTGGACAGGTTTTGCAGCACTTTCAACAGCCCGTCGAGCGAACCCTGGCGACTCTGCTGGCTGAGCAGTTGCTGGGTCACCGCCAGTTGTTCCTGGCGGCTGCTCAACGGGACGAATTTCAAGGTCTGGGCGTCCTGCACCAACGCGCTCAACAAGGTGCCGATGCGCAGCGGCTGCGGGCTGTCGATGCTCAGCGTGCTGCCGCTCAATGCGGTATTGAGCAGGCCCACCATCGAGCGAAAGACCGTCGGCTTGCCCGGTGCCTGGGGCATCGCTTGCGAGGTCAGCACTTTGCCTTGCAGCAGGGTGCCGGCCGGCAGTTGCGTGGGGTCGAGGCGGGTGAGGGTGGCGACGCTGGAAGCGACGGCCTGTTGCACGGTGATCGCCAGATTGCCTGCCGATGGCTGGGTGATCGCCAGGCTGGTGCCCTGGACCAGCGGCTGGGTGCTGGTGGCGCGGACCGTGGTCTGGCGGCCGCTGTCGAGGGTGACCTTCAGCAACAGTTGAAAATTCTGTTCCGCCTGCTTGAGCGACAGCACTTCGGCCTTGGCGCTCTGACCGGTGCTGATCAGGCCCTCCATGGGCGTCAGCAACTTGAGCAGCTCGCCGCCGGTCGCCTGCGCACGTGACGGCGCAGGCGCGGTCGGCGGTAACGGGAGGATGTTCATTTCGCCTGTCATATGCGGTCACAACCTGAGGAAATTGCCCTCTTGAGAGTAGGGCGTGGCATGTATAATGCGGCCCCGTTGTATCCGGGGCGCTGAAATCATTTGCAAATTCTTGATCTGGCTCCTTAGAACGGGTCGCCAAAGCATTTATCCTGCATCTCTTTAGCGGCCGCACCGCTGCCGACTTGAACCGTAAAGGCCCGTGATCTCTTGACCAGTCCTGTCCTGCAAACCGTTGCCCTTGCCTGTGAGCGAGACCTTCGGCTGCTCTTCGAAAATCTCGAATTGAGACTGGTCAGTGGCGAAATGGTGCAAATCAGTGGTCCCAATGGCAGCGGCAAGACCAGTCTTCTGCGTCTGCTCTGCGGCCTGATGCAGCCGACCGCCGGTCAAGTGCTGCTCAACGGCCAGCCGCTCAACGAACAACGCAGTGAACTGGCGCACAACCTGTTATGGATCGGCCATGCCGCCGGGATCAAGGACCTGCTGACGCCGGAAGAGAATTTGAGCTGGCTCTGTGCCTTGCATCAACCGGCCTCCCATGAGGCGATCTGGCAAGCGTTGACGGCCGTCGGACTGCGCGGTTTCGAGGATGTTCCTTGCCATACGCTGTCCGCCGGGCAGCAACGCCGGGTTGCGTTGGCGCGGTTATACCTGGAAAGCCCGCCGCTATGGATCCTCGATGAGCCATTCACCGCGCTCGACAAGCAAGGCGTGGCGCAACTTGAAGAGCACCTGGCCGCGCACTGCGAGCGGGGCGGTATGGTGGTCTTGACCACGCACCACACGCTGAGCCGGATGCCAGCCAACTATCGCGAGATTGATCTGGGGAACTGGGCCGTATGAGTGTTTTCGGCCTGTTGGTCGCCCGTGAGGCCCGTTTGCTGTTCCGCCGTCCCGCGGAATTGGCCAATCCGCTGGTATTTTTCGCGATCGTGGTTTCGCTGTTCCCCTTGGCGGTCGGCCCCGAGTCTCAATTGTTGCAAACCTTGTCTCCGGGACTGGTCTGGGTAGCCGCCCTTTTATCGGTTCTGCTCTCGCTGGACGGGCTTTTCCGCAGTGATTTCGAAGACGGTTCCCTGGAACAGTGGGTCCTTTCGTCGCACCCCCTGCCTCTTCTGGTTTTGGCCAAGGTACTGGCACACTGGGCCTTCTCCGGCCTGGCACTGGTTTTGCTCGCACCCCTGCTGGCGTTGATGCTCGGATTACCTGCCGCCTGTCTGCCGGTGTTGCTGCTTTCCCTGTTGCTGGGTACACCGGTGCTGAGCTTGCTCGGCGCGGTGGGCGCGGCGCTGACGGTCGGATTGAAGCGAGGTGGCCTGTTACTGGCGCTGCTGATCCTGCCGTTGTACATCCCGGTGTTGATCCTGGGCAGTGGCGCCTTGCAGGCGGCATTGATGGGCATGCCGGCGACCGGTTATCTCTTGTGGCTTGGTAGCCTGACCGCCCTGGCGATAACCCTGACACCTTTTGCAATAGCTGCTGGCCTGAAGATCAGCGTCGGCGAATAATAATGAGGCCTGGTTGTTTTTTAACCATTTGTTAAAAAAGCAGGCCCTGGCTAGCTCGTGACAACGAGCAGCAACCGTGATGGAAACTGTAATGAACTGGACCTGGTTTCATAAGCTCGGCTCGCCCAAATGGTTTTACGGCATCAGCGGCAAACTGCTGCCGTGGTTGAGCGTCGCGGCGTTGCTGTTGATCGGCATTGGCGTAGTATGGGGCCTGGCCTTCGCGCCGCCGGACTACCAGCAAGGCAACAGCTTTCGCATCATCTATATCCACGTTCCCGCCGCGATGCTCGCGCAGTCCATTTACGTGATGCTGGCTGTATGCGGCATCGTCGGGCTGGTCTGGAAGATGAAACTGGCCGACGTCGCCCTGCAATGCGCGGCACCGATCGGCGCCTGGATGACCGCCGTGGCGCTGGTCACCGGCGCGATCTGGGGCAAACCGACCTGGGGCTCGTGGTGGGTCTGGGATGCGCGACTAACGTCCATGCTCATTCTGCTGTTTCTGTACTTCGGTCTCATTGCGCTGGGCAACGCGATCAGCAATCGTGACAGCGCGGCCAAGGCCTGCGCGGTGCTGGCGATCGTCGGCGTGATCAATATCCCGATCATCAAATACTCGGTGGAGTGGTGGAACACCCTGCACCAGGGCGCGACCTTCACCCTCACCGAAAAACCGGCGATGCCGGTCGAGATGTGGCTGCCACTGCTGCTGACGGTGTTGGGTTTCTACTGTTTCTTCGGCGCCGTGCTGTTGCTGCGCATGCGCCTTGAAGTGCTCAAGCGCGAAGCCCGCGCCAGCTGGGTCAAGGCCGAAGTGCAGAACAGCCTGGAGGCCGCGCGATGAGTTTTGCTTCATTCGGCGACTTTCTCGCCATGGGCCATCACGGCCTGTATGTCTGGTCGGCCTATGGCATCTGCCTGGCGGTACTGGTCCTCAACGTGGCGGCGCCGGTCCTGGCCCGCAAGCGGTATCTGCAACAAGAGGCGCGTCGTCTGCGCCGGGAGAACGGCAAGTGAATCCCCTGCGTAAAAAGCGTCTTCTCATCATTCTCGCGATCCTGGTCGGCGTCGGTGCTGCCGTCGGCCTGGCCCTGAGCGCCCTGCAACAGAACATCAATCTGTTTTACACACCGACTCAAATCGCCAATGGCGAAGCGCCGCAAGACACGCGCATCCGCGCCGGCGGCATGGTCGAGACAGGTTCGCTGCAACGGTCCGGGGATTCCCTGGACGTGAAATTCATCGTCACCGACTTCAAGGAATCCGTGACCATCAGCTACCGCGGCATCCTGCCGGACCTGTTCCGCGAAGGGCAGGGCATCGTCGCCCTGGGCAAAATTAATGCCGATGGCGTAGTGGTGGCGGATGAAGTGCTGGCCAAGCACGATGAAAAGTACATGCCGCCGGAAGTGACCAAGGCCCTGAAAGACAGTGGTCAATCCGCCCCGACACCCGCGAAGGAAGGTTGATATGACTTCTGGCATCTTTATCCCCGAACTGGGCCACCTGGCGATGATCCTGGCGCTGTGTTTCGCGCTGGTTCAGGCCGTGGTGCCGTTACTTGGAGCCTGGCGCGGCGACCGCTTGTGGATGAGCCTCGCGCAGCCGGCCGCCTGGGGGCAGTTCGCGTTTCTACTGTTCGCCTTCGGTTGCCTGACGTACGCGTTCATGGCCGACGATTTCTCCGTGGCCTACGTTGCCAGCAACTCCAACAGCGCCTTGCCGTGGTACTACAAGTTCAGCGCGGTGTGGGGCGCCCACGAAGGCTCGTTGCTGCTGTGGGCGATGATCCTCGGCGGCTGGACCTTTGCCGTGTCGGTGTTCTCGCGGCAGTTGCCGCAAGTGATGCTGGCGCGGGTACTGGCAGTGATGGGCATGATCAGCATCGGTTTCCTGCTGTTCCTGATCCTGACGTCCAATCCGTTCGAACGGATCCTGCCGCAGATTCCAACAGACGGTCGTGACCTCAACCCCTTGCTGCAGGACATCGGCCTGATCGTTCACCCGCCGATGCTGTACATGGGCTATGTCGGTTTCTCGGTAGCCTTCGCTTTCGCCATCGCCGCGTTACTCGGCGGTCGCCTCGATGCGGCATGGGCACGCTGGTCCCGTCCGTGGACCATCGTTGCCTGGGCCTTCCTCGGTATCGGCATCACGTTGGGCTCCTGGTGGGCCTATTACGAACTCGGCTGGGGCGGCTGGTGGTTCTGGGATCCGGTGGAAAACGCCTCCTTCATGCCTTGGCTGGTCGGTACGGCGCTGATTCACTCCTTGGCGGTCACGGAAAAACGTGGCGTGTTCAAGAGCTGGACCGTGTTGCTGGCCATCGCTGCCTTCTCGCTGAGCCTGCTTGGTACCTTCCTGGTGCGGTCCGGCGTGCTGACCTCGGTGCACGCCTTTGCCTCCGACCCTGAGCGTGGCGTGTTCATCCTGATCTTCCTGCTGTTTGTGGTCGGCGGTTCGCTGACGCTGTTCGCCCTGCGCGCGCCGGTGGTCAAGAGTCATGTCGGCTTCAACCTCTGGTCCAGGGAAACCCTGCTGCTGGGCAACAACCTGGTGCTGGTGGTGGCGGCTTCGATGATTCTGCTCGGCACCTTGTATCCGCTGATCCTCGACGCGATGACCGGCGCCAAGCTGTCGGTCGGCCCGCCGTACTTCAACGCGCTGTTCATTCCGTTGATGGCGTTGTTGATGATGGTGATGGCGGTCGGCATGCTCGTGCGCTGGAAAGACACCCCGGTCAAATGGCTGGTGGGCATGTTGACCCCGGTGTTGCTCGGCAGCGCTGCGCTGGCCGTAGTGGCCGGCGTTTTCTACGGTGATTTCAACTGGGCGGTGATCGCCACGTTCATGCTCGCGGCCTGGGTGTTGCTGGCCGGCATTCGTGACATCTTCGACAAGACCCGGCACAAGGGCCTGATCAAAGGCCTGCCGACCCTGACCCGCAGCTATTGGGGCATGCAGGTCGCGCACCTCGGCATCGCCGTGTGCGCCCTGGGTGTCGTGCTGTCGAGCCAGAATAGTGCCGAGCGCGACCTGCGCCTGGCGCCGGGCGAATCCATGGACCTGGGCGGTTACCAGTTTGTGTTCGAAGGCGCCAAACACTACGAAGGCCCGAACTTCACCTCCGACAAGGGCACCGTACGGGTGATCAAGGGCGGCAAGGAAATCAGCGTGCTGCACCCGGAAAAACGTCTGTATACCGTGCAGAATTCGGTGATGACCGAAGCCGGGATCGACGCCGGTTTCACTCGCGATCTCTACGTTGCCCTCGGCGAGCCGCTGGGCGACGGGGCCTGGGCCGTGCGCGTGCACGTCAAGCCGTTCGTGCGCTGGATCTGGTTCGGCGGGCTGCTCACCGGTCTCGGTGGGTTGCTGGCGGCGCTGGATCGGCGTTATCGGGTCAAGGTGAAAAGCCGTGTGCGCGAAGCACTGGGCCTGTCGGGGGCGACTGCATGAGACGTTGGCTAATGCTGTTGCCACTGGCGATTTTTCTGGTGGTCGCTGTGTTCCTGTACCGCGGTCTGTACCTGAACCCGTCCGAGCTGCCCTCGGCGATGATCAACAAACCGTTCCCGGAGTTTTCCCTGCCCGCGGTGCAGGGCGACAGGACCCTGACCAAGGCCGACATCCTCGGCAAACCGGCGCTGGTCAACGTCTGGGGCACCTGGTGCATTGCCTGCCGGGTCGAGCACCCGGTGCTCAATAAACTGGCCGAGAAGGGCGTGGTGATCTATGGCGTCAACTACAAGGACGTCAACGCCGATGCCTTGAAATGGCTGGATGAATTCCACAACCCGTACCAGCTGGATATCCGTGATGACGCCGGCACGTTGGGTTTGAACCTGGGCGTGTATGGCGCTCCGGAAACCTTCTTCATCGACGCCAAGGGCATCATCCGCGACAAGTTCGTGGGGGTGATCGACGAGCAGGTCTGGCGTGAAAAACTGGCGGCCAAGTATCAGGCGCTGGTAGATGAGGCCAAGCCATGAAGCGCTGGATTGCTGCCCTGGTGTTGGGCTTGAGCATGGCGGGCATGGCGGGGATGGCGCACGCGGCCATCGACACCTATGAGTTCGCCAAAGAGGGCGATCGCGAGCGTTTTCGCGAGTTGACCAAAGAGCTGCGTTGCCCCAAGTGCCAGAATCAGGACATCGCCGATTCCAATGCGCCGATTGCCGCCGACCTGCGCAAGGAAATTTTCCGCATGCTCGGCGAGGGCAAGGACAATCAGCAGATCATCGACTTCATGGTCGACCGCTACGGTGATTTCGTGCGCTACAAACCCGCGCTGAACGCCAAGACCGCAGTGCTCTGGTTCGGCCCCGCTGCCCTGTTGCTGGGCGGGTTCGTGATTATCGCCGTGATCGTCCGTCGTCGGCGCGTGCAACGCACTGCGACCAAGGATGAGCTTTCTGCCGAGGAGCGTGAGCGCCTCGACCACCTGTTGGATAAAACCAAGAATGATTGATTTCTGGCTCGCTGCAGGTCTGCTGCTTCTGGTTGCCCTGAGTTTTCTGCTGATTCCCGTTCTGCGTGGCCGTCGCGCCCAGCTTGAAGAGGATCGTACCGCCCTCAACGTCGCGCTGTATCAAGAGCGCGTGGCCGAACTGCAAACCCAGCAGGAGGAGGGCGTTCTCGACGCCGTGCAAATGGACACCGGCCGTGCCGAAGCCGCTCGTGAATTACTGGCGGACACCGAAGGCGTGGAGGCACCCCGTGTATCCCGGCTGGGCAAGCCGTGGCCACTGCTGGCGGCCATTCTGGTACCGGTACTCGGGCTTGCGCTGTACTTGCATTTCGGGGCCAGCGACAAGGTCGAGCTGACCCGGGAATTCGCCCAGGCGCCACAGTCGATGGAAGAGATGACCCGTCGCCTGGAGCGCGCGGTCGAAGCTCAGCCGGATTCGGCTGAAGGCCTGTACTTCCTTGGTCGCACCTACATGGCCCAGGACCGACCGGCGGATGCGGCCAAGATCTTCGAACGTGCGGCTAATGTGGCCGGTCGTCAGCCGGAGTTGCTCGGCCAGTGGGCCCAGGCCCAATACTTCGCCGACGGCAAGAAGTGGTCGGACAAGATCCAGGCCCTGACCGACGAAGCGCTGAAAGCCGATCCGAAAGAAGTCACCAGCCTCGGCCTGCTCGGCATCGCCGCTTTCGAAAGCGAGCGTTATCAGGACGCCATCGACTACTGGAATCGACTGCTGGCGCAATTGCCGCCGGATGACAGCTCCCGTGCCGCGCTGCAAGGCGGGATCACCCGGGCCAGCGAAAAACTCGTCGCCAGCGGCGGCAAGGTGGCCCAGGCGCCAGCGGCCAAGGTGGCGGCGTCGCTTAAAGTCACCGTCGACCTGGCACCCGAGCTCAAGGCCAAGGTCCAGCCGGGCGACAGCGTGTTCATCTTTGCCCGCGCCACTTCCGGCCCACCCGCGCCACTGGCTGCCAAGCGCCTGACCGTGGCCGACCTGCCGGCGACCGTCGAGCTGGGCGATGCCGATGCAATGATGCCGCAGTTGAAACTGTCGAACTTCCCTGAAGTCCAACTGGTTGCACGCATCTCCCGCGCCGGGCAACCGACGGCCGGCGAATGGATCGGTCGCAGCCAGCCCCTGGCCAGCAGCACCACCGCACAGCAACAACTGACCATCGACAGCCCGGATAAATAACAGGAACGCCACCATGACCGCCATCGCTCGTATCACCCTCCTCAGCATGGTCCTGGGGTTAAGCGCTTGTGCGGTCCAGCGGCCCGAGCCGACGCCGACGCCATTGCCGCCGATCCCGCCTTCGCAGCCCCGGCCAACACCTTCTACCACCCCGACGCCGAGCAAGCCGAGCATCCCGGCCAAGCCCGCCAAACCGCTGCCGCGCACCTCCGCCAGCTTCGCGCCGCCGCCGGGTGGCAACAGCCACTGGGATCCCAAACTTGGGGTTTATGTTCTGGATGATCAGACCAATACCTTCTACCGCCAGCGCACCTACTACCGCTGGAACAATGGCTGGAGCCAGTCGATCAGCCCGAACGGGCCGTGGGAAGACACGGATATCCAAGGCGTGCCGGGCGGGTTGGGACGGCAGTTCGGGCAGTAACAGTCAGCACACAAAAAGGCGACCTTCGGGTCGCCTTTTTTATGTCCGCTGAAAAGAAATGACTGAACCGCTGCCGCAACTTGTGGGAGCGAGCTTGCTCGCGATGACTGAGTGTCAGTCGACATTGATGTTGAATGTACCTCCCTCATCGCGAGCAAGCTCGCTCCCACAGGTTCCCCCACAGGTTCTCGATCGTTCCCGTCTGCTCAACCTTTCACAAAACCTTCATCAAATAGTTAATCCAGCGACATGTGCAAGTCATAGGGCTGACACAGCCCGTGCCTAAAGTCGGTTGAACTTCAAAGCGGCCAGGGACGGCTGTTCAACCAGACAGAGAAGCCCATGAACGCAGCTATCCACGTCGATCATCTGAACAAGACCTTTGCGCGCAAAACCGCACTGGTCGACCTCGAACTCACCATCGCGGCCGGTGAGATGGTCGCGCTGATCGGCGCTTCCGGCTCCGGCAAATCCACGTTGTTGCGGCACCTCGCGGGCCTGGCCTGTTGCGATCGCAATAACGGCGGCAGCGTCAAGGTACTGGGTCGGGAAGTGCAGGCATCCGGGCGGCTGAACGGCAAGGTTCGTCGTTTGCGCGCCGATATCGGCTACATCTTCCAGCAGTTCAACCTGGTCAACCGCCTCAGCGTGCTCGACAACGTGCTGCTCGGTTGCTTGGGGCGCATGCCACGCTGGCGCGGCAATCTGAGCCTGTTCAATGCCGAGGAAAAACAGTTCGCCATGCAGTCCCTGGACCGTGTCGGCCTGGCCGACCTGGCACAACAGCGAGCATCGACCTTGTCCGGTGGCCAGCAACAGCGGGTCGCGATTGCCCGTGCATTGACCCAGCGCGCCGAGGTGATTCTGGCCGATGAACCCATCGCCTCCCTGGACCCGGAGTCGGCGCGCAAGGTCATGGAAATCCTCGCCGACATCAACCGCCGCGACGGCAAGACGGTGGTGGTCACCCTGCATCAGGTCGATTACGCCACACGTTATTGCCCCCGGGCCGTGGCGCTCAAGGGCGGGCGCATCCATTTCGATGGCCTCGCCGCCGACTTGAGCAGTCAGTTCCTCAATGACCTGTACGGCGCCGACCACGACGCCAGCCTGATGTTTTCCGACCAGGCCCGCCGCCCCGAACCCGCACCCCGGCTGGTGCTGGCTCGCGTGTGAACACCCCCATTTCGCACCCTCAGGAAGCCTTTCCATGTTGAACCGTATCGGTCGCGTCTTTGCTGGCGCCGCTTTGCTCGCTGGTTGTGTGCTGGGCAGCGCCCAGGCTGAAGAAAAAGTCATCAACTTCGGCGTCATGTCCACCGAGTCCTCGCAGAACCTCAAGAGCATCTGGCAACCCTTTCTGGATGACATGCAGAAGAAGACCGGCCTGAAAATCAACGCCACCTTCGCCTCCGACTATGCCGGCCTGATCCAGGGCATGCGCTTCAACAAGGTCGACGTCGCCTGGCTGGGCAACAAGGCCGCCATCGAGGCGGTGGACCGTTCCAACGGCGAGATCTTCGCCCAGACCGCTGCCGCCAGCGGTGCGGCCGGTTACTGGAGCGTGCTGATCGTGCGCAAGGACAGCCCGATCAATTCTGTCGACGACATGCTGAAAAACGCCAAGTCCCTGACCTTCGGCAACGGTGACCCGAACTCCACCTCGGGCTATCTGGTGCCGGGCTACTACGTGTTCGCCAAGAACGGCGTCGATGCCGCCACCGCGTTCAAGCGCACCCTCAACTCCAGCCACGAGGTCAACGCCTTGAGCGTGGCCAAGGGGCAACTGGATGTGGCGACTTTCAACACCGAAAGCTGGGATCGACTGGAAGTCACCCAGCCGGACAAGGCTGCACTGCTCAAGGTGATCTGGAAGTCGCCGCTGATCCCCGCCGACCCGCTGGTGTGGAGCAAGGCCCTGAGCGATGGCGAGAAGCAGAAGATCCGCGATTTCATCTTCAGCTATGGCGATACCGAGTCCGAGAAGGCGGTGCTCAAGGGCATGCAACTGGGCAAGTTCCTGGCCTCCAGCGACGACCAGTTGCTACCGATCCGTCAGCTTGAGCTGTTCAAGCTGCGCACCACGATCAGCGCCGACACCAAGCTCGATGCAGCGGACAAGACCCGGCGCCTGACTGAGATCGATGCCGAACTGGCCAAGCTGCAAGAGCGCCTGACCGTGCTCGAGAAAAGCGCCGGCAAAAAGACCGCGGCCAACGCCGGTTGATCACCGCGCGGGGCTCTTGCAGGAGCGAGCTTGCTCCGGGCGGCGCTCCGACGAAGAACTCAAGTGCGCCGCGTTTCTCCCGGTTTCCCGCGTCATCGTTAACGACCATCGCGAGCAAGCTCGCCCCTACATTGAGGGAGACACATGACCACTCTGCACGCTGAAGCCGTCGGCAAGCGCACCTGGCCGCAGTACGCCGGTTGGGGCCTGTTCCTGGTCCTGCTGGCCTGGGCCTGGCAGGGCGCCGAAATGAACCCGATGGCGCTGTACCGCGACTCGGGGAACATGGCGACCTTCGCCGCCGATTTCTTCCCGCCTGACTTCCACGAATGGCGCGCCTACCTCAAGGAAATGATCGTCACCGTACAAATCGCCCTGTGGGGCACGGTGCTGGCGATTGTCTGCTCGATCCCCCTGGGGATTCTGTGCTCCGAGAACATCACGCCCTGGTGGATTCACCAGCCGCTGCGGCGGGTGATGGATGCCTTCCGTTCGATCAACGAAATGGTGTTCGCCATGTTGTTTGTGGTGGCGGTCGGGCTGGGTCCGTTTGCCGGGGTGCTGGCGCTGTGGATCAGCACCACCGGGGTGCTTGCCAAGCTGTTCGCCGAAGCGGTCGAGGCCATCGATCCAGGCCCGGTCGAGGGTGTCCGCGCCACCGGTGCCAGTGCCCTGCAAGAGGTGATCTACGGCGTGATTCCGCAAGTGATGCCGCTGTGGGTGTCCTACGCGCTTTACCGTTTCGAGGCCAACGTGCGCTCGGCGACGGTGGTGGGGATGGTCGGTGCCGGCGGGATCGGGGTGATTCTCTGGGAGAACATCCGCGCCTTTCAGTTTGTTCAGACGTGTGCAGTCTTGCTGGTGATCATCGTGGTCGTGAGCCTGATCGACATTCTGTCGCAACGCCTGCGCAAGCGGTTCATCTGAATTTCGGAGGGGTGCCCCTGGGCGCTTTTTTTTAAGCATGCAGTTGTCTAGACAAGATGAACCGGTGTACCGCGAACTGGCCGACATCCTGCGCCGTGAACTGGCCGATTATCAGGCCGGGGATTTCCTGCCGGCGGAAGTGCAGTTGGCCGAACGTTTTGGCGTCAACCGCCATACCCTGCGCCGCGCCATCGATGAGCTGGTGTTCGAAGGCAGCCTGTTGCGCCGCCAGGGCAAGGGCACCCAGGTGCTGGAACGGCCGCTGATTTATCCGATGGCCGCCGACAGTGCCTACAGCCAGTCTTTGTCGGCCCAAGGGCTGGGCGTGGAGGCTGTATTGCTCAAGCGCCGTTACTGCTTTGCCAGCCGTGAAGAAGCGCAACACCTGGGTCTTGCCGAAATGGCGCCAATGATCGAATTGCAAACCCTGCGCAAGCTCGATCAGCAACCGGTCAGCCTGATCCGCCATCGCTACTGCGCCAGTCACGCGCCGTTGCTGGCGGACTACAGCGGCGGGTCCCTGCGTCAGTACCTGAGCGAGCGGGACCTGCCGCTGACCCGCACCCTAAGCCTGATCGGCGCCCGTTTACCCAGCCGCGAAGAAGCCGCGTTGCTGATGATGCCCCGGCATTTGCCGGCGCTGAGCGTGTTCACTCTTTCCCGCGATCGCGACGGCCGCCCGGTGGAACTGGCCCAGTCCACCAGCCGTTCGGATCGCTTCCAGTACCAGGTCGTCACCTGATGGAGAACCTACCGATGAAGTCTGTCCCTCTCGATCCGCGGCAACACTGGATCGGCGTGCTGGCCCGCGCCCATCGCAGCGAACTGCAGCCCCATGAAGCAGCGCTGCGCGATATCGAATACCAGTTGATCCGCGCTCCGGAAATCGGCATGACCCTGGTCCGTGGTCGCATGGGCGGCAACGGTGCGCCCTTCAACGTCGGCGAAATGAGCGTGACCCGTTGCGTGGTGCGTCTGGCCGACGGTCGTACCGGTTACAGCTACCTGGCGGGCCGCGACAAGCTCCACGCCGAGTTGGCGGCCCTGGCCGATGCGCATTTGCAGGGTGCGCAACAGCGCCATTGGCTCGATCAAGTGATCACGCCGCTGGCCGATGCCCAGGCCCGACGTCGGGCGCAGAAAGAGGCGGAAACCGCCGCCACCAAAGTCGAATTTTTCACCCTCGTGCGAGGAGAGAACTGATGAGCGCACCGTTGTTGCAACCGGCGTTTGCCGACCCGGTGCTGGATGCCCAGCGCGGTTTTCGTGCCGCGCTCAAGGCGCTGGCCGGCCCCGGATTGATCCAGACCCTGCACGCCACCCCCAGCCTTGAAGGGTTGGCGCCGGCCACCTATGCGTTGTGCCTGGCCTTGCTGGATGCCGACACGCCGCTGTGGCTGGCACCGTCCTTCGACACACCGGCGATCCGCGCCAATCTGGCATTCCACTGTGGCTGCCCGCTGACGCCGCGTCGGGAAACCGCGCGATTTGCCTTGCTTGGTGCCGAGGATCTGCTCGACCTCAGCGCCTTCGAGCATGGCAACGACCGCTACCCCGATCAGTCCTGCACCTTGCTGGTCCAGCTGCCGTGGCTCGATGGCGGTGCAAGGCTCGGTTGGCGCGGGCCGGGGATCGAAACCGAACACCCGGTCAGCCTGCCCCTGGCGGACGGCTTCTGGATCGAGCGCGAACGGCGCACCGAATTCCCCCGCGGGCTGGACCTGTTTTTCACCGCCGGTCACGACGTTATCGGCCTGCCGCGCAGCACGCGGATCTTGCGCACAGCACAGGAGCTTGTCTGATGTACGTAGCCGTCAAGGGTGGCGAACAGGCCATCGACAATGCCCACCGCCTGCTGGCAAAAAAGCGCCGGGGCGATACCTCGGTCGCAGAGCTCGGCGTCGAACAGATCCGTCAGCAATTGCCGCTGGCGGTGGCGCGGGTGATGAGCGAAGGCTCGCTGTATGACGAAGAACTGGCCGCGCTGGCGATCAAGCAAGCGGCGGGGGATCTGGTGGAGGCGATCTTCCTGTTGCGGGCTTATCGCACGACTTTGCCGCGCTTCAGCCCGAGCCTGCCCATCGACACCTCGAACATGCAGCTCAACCGGCGCTTGTCGGCCACTTTCAAGGACGTGCCCGGCGGGCAGTTGCTGGGGCCGACCTTCGATTACACCCATCGTCTGCTCGACTTTGCACTGCTCGCCGACGGCGACTATCCGGGGCCGCAGGTTACGCCGAACGCCAGTCTCGAACCTTGCCCACGGGTTCTGGGTTTGCTGGCCAAGGAAGGCTTGATCAAGAACGAGTCCGACAACAGCGACATCGTCGCCGACATCACCCGCGACCCGCTGGAACTGCCCGCCAGCCGCGCCCAGCGCTTGCAGGCCCTGGCCCGTGGCGACGAAGGATTTCTGCTGGCGCTGGGGTATTCCACCCAACGGGGTTACGGGCGCAACCATCCGTTTGCCGGAGAAATCCGCATCGGTGAAGTGGAGGTGTGGATCGATCCCGAAGAACTGGGTTTCCCCATTTGCCTGGGCAGTATCGAGGTGACCGAATGCGAGATGGTCAACCAGTTCGTCGGCTCCGCCACCGAGCTGGCGCAGTTCACCCGCGGTTATGGCCTGGCCTTCGGTCACGCCGAGCGCAAGGCCATGGGCATGGCGCTGGTCGACCGCGCCCTGCGGGCCGAGGAATTCAACGAAGAGATCGTGTCCCCGGCGCAACAGGAGGAGTTCGTGCTGATGCACTGCGACAACGTCGAGGCCGCCGGGTTTGTCTCGCACCTCAAACTTCCTCACTACGTGGATTTCCAGGCCGAACTGGAGCTGATCCGCAAACTGCGCAAGCCGGCCGAGGGCCACAGCCATGAATGACCTGAGCAACCCCATGAAGGGCCGGGCGCCGGAGCGCGACGCGGCGTACAACTTCGCCTACCTCGACGAGCAAACCAAACGCATGATCCGCCGCGCCTTGCTCAAGGCGGTGGCCATCCCCGGTTACCAGGTGCCGTTCGGCGGACGCGAAATGCCGTTGCCTTATGGTTGGGGCACCGGCGGCATGCAGTTGACCGCCGCGATTCTGGGGGCGGACGACGTGCTCAAGGTCATCGACCAGGGCGCGGACGACACCACCAACGCGGTGTCGATCCGCCGCTTCTTCGCCCGCACCGCTGGCGTCGCCACCACCGAAAGCACGCCGGATGCCACGGTGATCCAGACGCGCCACCGCATCCCGGAAACGCCGCTGCACGCCGATCAGATCATGGTCTATCAGGTGCCGATCCCTGAGCCGTTGCGCTTTATCGAACCCTCGGAAACCGAGACCCGGACCATGCACGCCCTCAATGATTACGGGGTGATGCACGTCAAGCTCTACGAAGACATCGCCACCTTCGGCCACATCGCCACCGCTTACGCCTACCCGGTGATGGTCGACGAACGCTACGTGATGGACCCCTCGCCAATCCCCAAATTCGACAACCCGAAACTCGACATGAGCCCGGCGCTGATGCTGTTCGGCGCCGGTCGGGAAAAGCGCCTGTATGCGGTGCCACCGTTCACCCGGGTCACCAGTCTCGACTTCGAGGATCACCCTTTTGAAGTGCAGAAGTGGGACGAGTGCTGCGCCATCTGCGCCAGCCACGATTCGTTCCTCGATGAATTGATCATCGACGACGCCGGGACCCAGAGTTTCGTCTGTTCCGACACTTATTACTGCGCCCGGCGCGTCAGTCAGCAGGAGCAGGGCCAATGAATCAGGCGTTGAAGAACCCACCGTCCACCGCCACCGCCGAGCCCTTGCTGCGAGTGCGTGACCTGTCGTTGCTGTACGGCCTGGAGAAGGGCTGTCAGGACGTCAGCTTCGACTTGTACCCAGGCGAGGTACTGGGGATTGTCGGCGAGTCCGGTTCGGGCAAGTCGACCTTGCTCTCGTTGCTCAGCGGGCGCCTGCCGCCCCAGCGCGGCAGCATCGGTTACCGCGACAAGCAGGGCCAATGGCTCGATCTGTACAGCGCCAGCGAAGCCGAGCGCCGAACGTTGCTGCGCACCGAGTGGGGCTTCGTCGAGCAGAACCCACGGGACGGTTTGCGCATGGGCGTTTCCGCCGGCGCCAACATCGGCGAACGCCTGATGGCCCAGGGGGTACGCAATTACCAGCAACTGCGCGGGGCCGGGATCGACTGGCTGAGCCAGGTGGAAATCGACCCGCTGCGCATCGACGACCTGCCCCGGACGTTCTCCGGGGGCATGCAGCAGCGGCTGCAGATTGCCCGCAACCTGGTGTCGAGTCCGCGCCTGGTGTTCATGGACGAGCCAACCGGCGGCCTCGACGTGTCAGTGCAGGCACGACTGCTCGACCTGTTGCGCGGGCTGGTGCGGGAGCTGGATCTGGCGGTGGTGATCGTCACCCATGACCTGGCCGTGGCCCGCCTGCTGGCGGATCGGCTGATGGTGATGCGTCGCTCGCGGGTGGTGGAAACCGGCCTGACCGACCAGATCCTCGATGATCCGCAGCACCCTTACTCGCAACTGTTGGTGTCTTCGGTGTTGCAGCCGTGAAGCCCCGCCCATCTGTGGAAAATCGAGCGATGAATACCTTGATCGAGGTCCGTGACCTCTCGAAAACCTTCACCCTGCATCAACAGCATGGCGTGGTCCTGAACGTGCTGCGCGGGGTGGATTTCAGCGTCGCGGGCGGTGAATGCCTGGTGCTGCACGGCCAGTCCGGTGCCGGTAAAAGCACCTTGCTGCGCACGCTGTATGGCAACTACCTGCCGGCTGGCGGCAGTATTCGCGTACAGCACGACGGTCACTGGCTGGAACTGGTGGGCGCCGAGCCGCGGAATATTCTGCAAGTGCGCCAGCGAACCCTGGGCTATGTCAGTCAATTCCTGCGGGTGATCCCGCGGGTGGCCTGTCTGGATGTGGTGATGGAGCCGGCCCTGGCCCGTGGCTGGTCGAGAAGCCTGGCGCAATCACGCGCCGAACTCCTGCTCAGTCGCCTGAACATTCCACAACGCCTGTGGCAATTGGCGCCCGGCACTTTCTCCGGTGGCGAGCAGCAACGGGTCAACATTGCCCGCGGCTTTATGGTGACCTGGCCGGTGCTGCTACTCGACGAACCGACCGCCTCCCTGGACGACACCAATCGCCAGGTGGTGCTGGAGCTGATGAACGAAGCCAAGGCGGCAGGCGCCGCGTTGATCGGCATCTTCCACGACCGCACCGCCCGCGAGGCGGTTGCCGATCGCCATCTCGACATGACCCCAGCCGCTGTGAACCACGAGGAATACGCCGATGCCCGCTGAACAGATCCTCAGCAATGCCCGCCTGGTCACCGCTGACCGTGTGTTCCTAGGTACCCTGGTGTTGCGCGACGGCTTGATCGCCGACATTGCCGAAGGCCCGAGCCGGTTGCCCCAGGCCCAGGACTTGAACGGGGATTTCCTGTTGCCTGGCCTGATCGAGTTGCACACCGACAACCTGGAAAAGCACATGACCCCGCGCCCCGGTGTCGACTGGCCATCGACCTCGGCGGTGCTCAGCCACGATGCGCAGATCATCGCCGCCGGCATCACCACGGTGTTCGACGCCGTGTCCATCGGCGACGTGAACCCCAAGGGTAATCGCATGCAGAAACTGCCGGCGATGCTCGAAGCCATCGCCAGCGCTTCCAGCGCGGGGCTGACCCGTGCCGAACACCGTTTGCACCTGCGTTGCGAACTCTGCCACCCGGACACCCTGAGCGTGTTCCGCGACCTGGTGGAACATCCTTTGGTGCAACTGGTGTCGGTGATGGACCACTCGCCGGGTCAGCGCCAGTTTGTGCAGGAATCCAAGTACCGTGAGTACTACATGGGCAAGTACCACCTGACGACGACACAGATGGATGAGTTCATCGTCCTGCAAATGGCCAACTCCCGTGAGTACAGCACCCGCTATCGCACGGCGATCGCGCAGCACTGTCTGGCCCGAGGCCTGTCCGTGGCCAGCCATGACGACGCGACCCTGGCGCATGTCGAAGAGTCGGCGCGCCACGGCATGACTATTGCCGAGTTCCCGACCACTTTTGAGGCGGCGCGGGGCAGCCAGCAACAGGGGATGAAGGTGTTGATGGGCGCGCCGAACATCGTGCGCGGCGGTTCTCACTCGGGTAACGTGGCCGCTGCAGAACTGGCCGCCGCAGGGCTGCTGGATATCCTGTCCAGCGACTACTACCCGGCCAGTCTGCTGCAAGCGGCGTTTTTGCTGGCGGCCCACGACACCGGGTGCAACCTGGCGCAGGCGGTGCGCATGGTCACCCAAGCCCCGGCCAGGGCCGCAGGATTGAACGATCGGGGCGAGATTGCACCGGACTTGCGCGCAGACCTGGTGCAGGCCCGGAGTCAGGACGGGTTGCCGGTGGTCCAACAAGTCTGGCGACAGGCGAAGAGGGTGTATTGATGGCGGGCAGGTTGATCTATCTCATCGGACCTTCTGGTTCGGGCAAGGACAGCCTGTTGGATGCGGCACGAACGGCACTGGGCGCACGCGGCTGTCGCATGGTGCGGCGGGTCATCACCCGCTCGGCGGAAGCGGTAGGGGAAGCGGCGCAAGGTGTCACTGCGCAACAGTTCGCCGAGATGGAGGCTCAGGGCGCGTTTGCCCTGAGCTGGCACGCCAATGGCCTGGCCTACGGCATCCCGCGGGAAATCGACGATTGGCTGGCGGCGGGGCATGACGTGCTGGTCAATGGCTCGCGCGGTCATCTGCCGGCAACACGCCGGCGTTATCCCGGCCTGCTCGTGCTGCTGCTGACCGTCGATCAAGCGGTTTTGCGCAAGCGTCTGCTGGCGCGGGGGCGGGAGTCGGTCACCGAGATCGAGGCGCGGCTGGCGCGCAATGCCCGTTTCAGCGAGCGCGTGCTTGCCGACCATGATCCGGCACTGTATGTGATCGACAATTCAGGGTCGCTGGAGCATACGGTCGAATGCCTGCTGGCCTGCGTCGACGGGCAACCGGAATGCGCCTGACCTTGTTGGGCACCGGTGACGCCCGACAAGTGCCGGTCTATGGCTGCGATTGCGCGGCCTGCGACCTGGCTCGCAAGGACGAAGGCCGAAGGCGCCGCCCTTGCAGCGCGTTGATCGAATGTGGCGACCAGCGCTGGTTGATCGACAGCGGCTTGCCGGACCTGACCGAGCGCTTCGCGCCGCGCAGCTTCAACGGCATTTTCCAGACCCACTACCATGCCGATCACGCTCAGGGCCTGTTGCATCTGCGCTGGGGACAGGGGCTGGTCATTCCGGTGCATGGGCCGGTGGACCTGGAAGGCCTGGCCGACCTCTACAAACACCCCGGCATTCTCGATTTCAGCCAACCGTTCGAAGCCTTCGACACCCGTCAGTTCGGCGCACTCAGCGTCACGGCGTTACCGCTGCAACACTCCAGACCCACCCTCGGCTATCTGCTGGAAGGCGAGGGACGGCGCATTGCCTACCTGACCGACACCGTAGGCTTGCCGCCGGCCACCACAACCTGGCTGCAAAAAGCACCCCTTGATGTATTGGTACTCGACTGCTCGATACCGCCACAGCCTCAGGCTCCGCGTAACCATAACGATCTGAATCTGGCGTTACGGTGCATCGAGGACTTGCGACCGGAGTTGGCGGTGTTGACCCATGTCGGGCATGCGCTGGATGCGTGGTTGCTGGAGCACCGGGGTGAGTTGCCGGGGAATGTCAGGGTTGGATTTGATGGGTGTGTGGTTTAGCGGAAAACGTCCTTAAATCACACGCAGTAAAACAACCGAACGTCGTACTCCGGATTTTTGTGCTTGAGTAAAGATAACTCTGGGGTTACTTTTGTTCAGGCCAAAGCAAGGAGGCTGGGGTGCAAAGCAGGTTATTGATCAAGGAGCTGGAAGAGGCGGGCTGGACGCTGGATCGGGTCACAGGCAGTCATCACATCTTCACTCACCGTTACAACCCATCCACGATTCCCGTCCCCCATCCAAAAAAGGATTTACCGATCGGGACGGTCAAAAGCATCAGGAGGCGTGCCGGGCTGATTGGCCCGCAAGCCGGTTGCACAGGAGATCCATAATGCAATATCCAATCTGTATCGAGTGGGGCGACGAGAACACCGCCATCGGTATTCAGATCCCCGATATTCCAGGCGCGGTAACCGCCGGGGATACGTTCGAAGATGCCTACAATGCGGCAATCGAAATTGCCCACATCATGCTGCAAGAGATGGCGGCTGACGGGGAATCGATTCCAATGCCGAGTTCAGCGGCTGCGCATCGCGGCAATCCTGAGTTTGTCGACATGGGCTGGGGAATGCTGGAGCTGGACATTGCGCCGTACATGGGCAAGACCGAGAAGGTCAATGTCACGCTGCCTGGCTATGTGATTCAGCGTATTGACCGATATGTGCGCGAGCACAATGTCAAAAGCCGCTCCTCCTTTCTGGCGGATGCGGCGATGGAGAAGTTGGTTCGGCATTGAGAGGTGTCAGTCATATCGCCACGCCGGATCGCCCGGGTGGCGATCCGACGATGCTTTTTGACAATTTACGCGGTAGCGAGCGAACGCTTCTCTGAAACACTCAAAAACCGCAACAACGCCAGCAGTGGAAACGCACTACCGACAATCACGATCCACAACCATCCACCCCGTTCATATACCGCACTGGCCACCGACGAGCCAAACGCGCCACCGATGAAGATGCTGGTCATGTAGAGTGCATTCAGACGGCTGCGGCTTTTGGCGTCGAGGGCGTAGATCGCGCGCTGGCCGAGCACCATGTTCATCTGCACGCAAAAGTCGAGTACCACACCGGTAACCGCGAGGCCGATGACGCTGTAGACCGGATGGATGAAAGCCGGCAGGAAGCTCAGGCTGGCGAACAGCAGGGCCAGCAGTGATGCGATGCGGGTGTGTCCGGCATCGGCCAGGCGACCGGCGATGGGCGCGGCAATGGCGCCGATCGCGCCGACCAGGGCGAAGATCGCGATCTGGGTTTGCGACAGGCCATGATTGCGCGCCAGCTCCAGCGGTACGGCGGTCCAGAACAGGCTGAAGGTCGCGAACATGCAGCCCTGGTAAAACGCGCGCTGACGCAATACCGGTTCTTTACGCAACAGGGTCCAGAGAGATCCCAGCAACTGACCATAGGAAGCACTGTGATCAGGCTGGCGCTTGGGAATAGTCACTGCCAGCACGATGCTGATCGCCGCCATCAAGACTGCTGCAATCACAAACATCGCCCGCCAGCCGAAATGATCAGCCACGATGCTGGACACCGGACGCGCCAGCAGGATCCCCAGCAACAGACCCCCCATGATCCCGCCGACCACCCGCCCGCGAGATTCTTCCGGCGCCAGGTGCGCGGCCAGCGGAATCAGAATCTGCACCGACACCGAACTGAAGCCCACCAGCAGCGAAATCAGCAAAAACACGTTTGGCTGATCGGTGAACGCCGCGCCCAGGAGGCTGGCAATCGCCACCACGCTGGTGATGATCATCAGTCGGCGGTTCTCGAGCAGATCACCCAGCGGCACCAGGAATAACATGCCCAGCGCGTAGCCAATCTGGGTCAGCGAAACGATGAGACTGGCCATGTTGTTGGTCAAGCCGACGTCCGGAGCAATCAGGTCGATGATTGGCTGGGCGTAGTAGAGGTTGGCAACAATGGCGCCGCAGCAGAAGGCGAACAGCAGCACCATGCCTCGGGTCATTGTCGCGGTGCCGTGGGACACCTGGGTTGCTGGACTCATAATGGGTCTCGCTAAACTGAAGGGAAGGCGCGCAGGCTAAGCGGCAGGCCAAAACGGCGGAAGAGGGGTTGGATCGATAACAATTATTACAGCGCGTAATGAATGACCCCGGTGTGTGTGGGGTTGCGCTACATCGGCTCAGCTGCGGTGCCACAGGAAGACGGCAGCCTCAAGGCCCTGGAAGTCCACGTCTTCCCACCGGAACTGGCCGGCAGCGGCGACGGGCATCGACCCTTCGACCTGGCCAAGGGCAGCAGCATGACCAACGGCAGTGTCGGCGATCTGGTGGTGAGCAACGGCCGTGTGCTGACCGTCAACTACAAGGGTGGGCAACAGAAGATTCTGATGCCGGAGGATGTGCCGATCGTCAATCTGTTGCCGGGGGATCGTAGCTTGCTGAAGGTTGGGGTGAAGATTGTGACGTTTGTGACCCAGAGTGCTGACGGCACGCTTACGGCCCAGTCAATTTCGGCGGGCAAGGACGGCGTGACACCGCCGATGTAACTGTGTGTCGCAGAACCTGTGGGAGCGGGCTTGCCCGCGAAGGCGGTGTGTCAGTCAACATCTGTGTTGAATGTGAAGCCGCTTTCGCGAGCAGGCGCTCCCACAAAAAAGGCGACCTTCTCAGGTCGCCTTTTCATTGGGCTCAGGAATTACTGACCGCTGTAAATCTGATCAAAAACCCCGCCATCATTGAAGTGGGTCTTCTGCACGGTGCGCCAGTCACCAAAGGTCTTCTCCACCGACAGGAAATCCACTTTCGGGAAGCGATCGGTGTACTTGGCCAACACCGCCGGATCACGTGGACGCAAGTAGTTCGCTGCGGCAATCTCCTGACCTTGCGGCGACCACAGGTACTTCAAGTATTCCTCGGCGGCCGCGCGGGTGCCTTTCTTCTCGACCACTTTGTCGACCACCGAGACCGGCGGCTCGGCTTCCGCGGAAACGCTTGGGTAGATAACTTCGAACTGATCGCGGCCAAACTCGCGAGCGATCATCTCCGCTTCGTTTTCAAAGGTCACCAGCACGTCGCCAATCTGGTTGGTCATGAAGGTGGTGGTGGCTGCACGGCCACCGGTGTCCAGCACTGGCGCTTGTTTGAACAGTTTGCCGACGAAATCCTTGGCCTTGTTCTCGTCACCGCCGTTTTTCAACACATAACCCCAGGCCGAGAGGTAGGTATAGCGGCCGTTGCCCGAAGTTTTCGGGTTCGGCACTATCACTTGCACGCCATCCTTGAGCAGATCCGGCCAGTCTTTAAGGGCTTTCGGGTTGCCTTTACGCACGATGAAGACGGTGGCCGAGGTGAATGGCGCGCTGTTGTTCGGCAGACGGGTCACCCAGTTGTCCGGGACCAGTTTGCCGTTGTCCGCCAAGGCATTGATGTCGGTGGCCATGTTCATGGTGATGACGTCGGCCGGCAGGCCATCGATGACCGAACGCGCCTGTTTGCTGGAGCCGCCGAAGGACATCTGCACCGTGATGTTTTCGTTGTGTTCGGCTTGCCAGTGTTTCTGGAAGGCAGTGTTGTAGTCCTTGTAGAAATCGCGCATCACGTCATAGGACACGTTGAGCAGGGTCGGTGCGGCCTGAGCCACGCTGGTCAATGCCAGGACAACGGCCAGAAGTGAGGCGCCAAAGAGTTTTTTCACTGCGCATTCCTTGTTCTATAAAAGTTTTATTTAATAGTGAGGCAATTTGCCAGCGACTATAGCCGGGCTCGCATAGTCCTTTAAAGATTAAAAAGCACTTTGCTTATTCCAGTTTCTTGAACAGTGCATTACCGCAGCGCGAGCAGAATGCCGCACCTTGCTCGTGGCTGTTTTTCTTGCACACCGGGCAATCGGTCTGTTGCTGTTCACCGCGCATGGCATTGGCCAGTTCGGCGGTGAAGATCCCGGTCGGCACGGCGATGATCGAATAACCGGTGATCATCACCAGCGACGAAATCACCTGTCCCAATGGCGTCTTGGGCACGATGTCGCCAAAGCCCACGGTAGTCAGCGTGACGATAGCCCAGTAGATGCCCTTGGGAATGCTGGTGAAGCCATGCTCCGGGCCTTCGATCACATACATCAGGGTGCCGAACACGGTCACCAGGGTGCAGACGCTGACCAGAAACACCACGATCTTCTGCTTGCTGCCGCGCAGTGCCGACATCAAGTAGTTGGCTTGTTTGAGGTACGGGCTGAGCTTGAGCACGCGGAAGATCCGCAGCATCCGAATGATCCGGATGATCAGCAAGTACTGCGCATCGCTGTAATACAGCGCAAGAATGCCGGGCACGATCGCCAGCAAATCCACCAGTCCGTAGAAGCTGAAGGCATAGCGCAACGGCTTGGGCGAGCAGTACAGACGAAGGCCGTATTCGATGGCGAAGATGAGCGTGAAGCCCCACTCGATGTACGCCAGCACATTGGCGTAGTTCTTGTGGATCGTGTCGATGCTGTCGAGCATCACGATCACCAGGCTGGCGAGGATGATCAACAGCAGAATGCCGTCGAAGCGCCGTCCGGCCTTGGTATCGCTCTGGAAAACCATGACGTAAAGCTCTTCACGCCAGTTTTTGCTTCTGTCCATGGAAAACGCCTGAACCGGGAATCAGCGAAGCCTAGGGCGATTCCCGGTGATTGCGCAAGGTGCACTGTCCACGGCGGCCTGGCGCAGCACACGAATACCGGCACGGATCAGCCAGCAGGCGAGGATAAATGGTGCGGTCAAGGTGGCCAGGCCGAGTGCGGCAAAGCCTGGGGTGAGCAGTATTGCCAGGACGATGCCCAGCAGTGGCAGCCAGGGTTGGCGGCGAACCTGACTGAAGGCGAGGGCGGCGAGCACCGGGTTGTAGCTGCTCAAACCCAGTAGCGCACCTGAAGTTTCGTGATGCAAAAGAGCGAATCCGAGGCCGGCTGCCGAGCCGAGCAACGCCCAGAAAAAAGCCCGTCGATCCGCGATCAGTAACCCCGTCGCAATCAGCGCACCGGCCAACGGATGTCCTAGAAACATCACCTGACCGAGCCCCTTCAATGGGGCGGCGAGGACATTGAGGGTATTGAGTTCAATCAGCGGCGCCGAACTCTGGGGCGCGGCAAACGCGAGCAGCAACCAGCTCAACCCGACAAAGGGGGCGGTGTAGGCAGGCAGGCAATGATGATCGCGGGCGCGTTTGAGCCATTGTTGAGTCAGCATCGCACTCAGGCCGCCGGCGGCGATGATCAGCGGCGGCAAGAGCGCCGACCAGGGAAAATAAAGGCTCAGCAGCAGGCCGAGCAAGACACCGTTGTAACTGAACAGCCCGGCCTGGCGATCGGCCTTGGCGTATCCGCGACGTTGGGCGGTGAGTAAGCCGGCGACACCGCCCAGCAGTGCACCGCCGAGCAGAACTGGCGCGGTGAAGAGAATCGCCAACAGGCACAGCAGGCCGCACAGCGGATGGCGCTGGAGGAAGATCTGGCTGAAACCGTTGAGCAGGGCGGTGGCCCAATCGGGGCAGTGGGTGTTGAAGTGGTTGGCAGGCATTTTGGTTCTGTGGGTCAGTGGGAGCAAGTCGCCTGCTTCGCGAGCAGGCTCGCTCCCACACTGATTCTCTGTTCAGTCATTGAATTTGTGGTGAACACAAATCCAACTGTGGGAGCGAGACCGGCTTGCCGGCGAAGGGGCCGGTGCGGGCGCTAAATCAACGTCTCGATACGCAGTGAGTTAGTCGACCCCGGCTGCCCAAACGGCACACCCGCCGTGATCAGCAACGTATCCCCGCGCTGAGCCATCCCCTGCGCCTGCGCAATCTCCAACGCCGTCGAACACACCTCATCCACCTGCCGCAACCGATCATTGACCACCGAATGCACCCCCCACGCCACCGTCAAACGGCGCGCGGTCTGCAGGTTCGGCGTCAGGTTGAGGATCGGCACCGTCGGCCGTTCCCGCGCCGCACGCAGACTCGAAGTGCCCGATTCGCTGTAATTCACCAGCACCGCCACCGGCAGTACGTTGCTGATACGGCGGATTGCGCAGCTGATCGCATCGGAAACAGTGGCCTCGGCCTTCGGCCGGCTTACGTCCAGTTGCGCCTGATAGTCCGGGCCGTTTTCCACCTGGCGGATGATCTTGCTCATCATCTGCACCGCTTCCAGCGGGTAGTCGCCGGAGGCGGTTTCCGCCGACAGCATTACCGCATCGGCACCTTCGGCCACGGCGTTGGCAACGTCCGTCACCTCGGCGCGGGTCGGTGCCGGTGAGAAGCGCATCGACTCCAGCATCTGCGTTGCCACCACCACCGGTTTGCCCAGCTGACGGCAGGTGCTGATGATGTTTTTCTGAATCTGCGGCACGCTTTCGGCTGGCACTTCCACGCCAAGGTCACCGCGAGCAACCATGATCGCGTCGCTCAATTCGGCGATTTCCCGCAGCTGAGTCACCGCCGACGGCTTCTCGATCTTGGCCATCAGGAATGCTTTATCGCCGATCAGTTCGCGGGCTTCGCGAATGTCTTGCGCACGCTGCACGAACGACAACGCCACCCAATCCACGCCCAGCTCCAGGCCGAAGCTGAGGTCGCGCCGATCCTTGGCGGTCAGTGGACTTAGCTCGAGCACCGCTTGCGGCACGTTGACGCCTTTGCGGTCCGACAGTTCGCCGCCATTGAGCACCGTGGTGTCGATGGCATCGGCGTACTTGCTCACTACCCGCAGACGCAGCTTGCCGTCGTCGAGCAGCAGGTCCATGCCCGGTTCCAGCGCGGCGATGATTTCCGGGTGCGGCAGGTTGACCCGCCGCTGATCCCCCGGCGTCGGGTCCAGGTCCAGGCGCAACGCCTGGCCGCGATGCAGTTGCACCTTGCCCTCGGCAAACTTGCCGACCCGCAGTTTCGGACCTTGCAGGTCCATCAGAATCCCCAGCGGATAGTTCAGCTGGCGCTCGACTTCACGGATCCACTGATAGCGTTGGGCATGGTCGGCGTGATCGCCGTGGCTGAAATTCAGGCGGAAGATATTGACCCCGGCCCGCACCAGCTCACGGATGTCGTCGATCCCTCGGGTGGCCGGGCCGAGGGTGGCGAGGATTTTGACTTTTTTGTCAGGCGTCATGTTTAGGGCTCTCGAGAATCAGGATGGCACGGAAGTCGTTGACGTTGGTGCGGGTCGGCTCGGTGACGATCAGTGCGTCCAGCGCCTCGAAATAGCCATAGCCATTGTTGTTGTCCAGCTCGTCGCTGGCGCTCAGGCCCAGGGCGGCGGCGCGAGCATGGCTGGCCGGGGTCATGATCGCGCCGGCATTGTCCTCGGAGCCGTCGATGCCATCGGTGTCGCCAGCCAGGGCGTAGACGCCGGGCAGGCCTTTGAGGCTGTCGGTCAGGCTCAACAGAAATTCGGCGTTGCGTCCGCCACGGCCGTTGCCACGGACAGTGACGGTGGTTTCACCGCCAGAGAGGATCACGCAGGGGGCCGCCAGCGGCTGACCATGCAGGACCACTTGCCGCGCGATGCCGGCGTGAACCTTGGCCACTTCCCTGGATTCGCCTTCCAGGTCACCGAGGATCAGCGGGCTGAAACCAGCCTGGCGGGCTTTCACCGCAGCGGCTTCAAGCGATTGCTGTGGGCGGGCAATCAACTGGAAGTGACTGCGTGCCAGGCTCGGGTCGCCGGGTTTGACCGTCTCCGATTCCGGGCTTTGCAGCCAATTGCGCACCGAGACCGGGACTTCAATGCCGTAGCGCTTGAGGATCGCCAGGGCTTCGGCGCTGGTGCTCGGATCGGCCACGGTGGGGCCGGAGGCGATGACCGTGGCGAGGTCGCCCGGCACATCGGAAATCGCATAGGTATAAACAGTGGCTGGCCAGCAGGCCTTGCCCAGACGCCCACCCTTGATTGCCGAGAGGTGTTTGCGTACGCAATTCATCTCGCCGATGGTGGCGCCGGATTTGAGCAGGGCTTTGTTGATCGACTGTTTGTCGGCCAGGGTGATCCCCGTCGCCGGCAGTGCCAGCAACGCAGAGCCGCCGCCCGAGAGCAAAAAGATCACTCGATCGTCTTCGGTCAGGTCGCTGACCAGCGCCAGCACCCGTTTCGCGACGGCCAGACCCGCGGCGTCAGGTACCGGGTGAGCGGCTTCGACCACTTCGATTTTTTCGCAAGGGGCACCGTGACCGTAACGTGTCACCACCAGACCTGTCACTTCACCCTGCCAGCAGCGCTCGACCACCTGGGCCATGGCCGCCGCGGCCTTGCCGGCGCCGATGACGATCACCCGACCGCTGCGGTCGGTGGGCAAATGGGCTTCGAGGACTTGCTGTGGATGGGCGGCGTCGATGGCTGTGGCAAACAGCTCGCGCAGCAATTGTTGCGGATCGACCGACATGGCGGGCTCCCGGAATTCTTGTTATTTGGAGGGCGACTCGGTTCCCTGTGGGAGCCAGCCTGCTGGCGATTCAGGCGCCGAGGTCTATCAGACCACCGCGTCGATTTCATCGCCAGCAGGCTAGCTCCCACAGGTTTTGTGGCGGATGTTACTTATCGCGAATCGAGAAGTTCGCCATGTGTTCCAGACCTTTGATCAGCGCCGAGTGGTCCCAGTTGCTGCCACCGATGGCCGCGCAGGTGCTGAACACTTGCTGGGCGTTGGCGGTGTTGGGCAGGTTGATGTTCAGCTCCCTGGCGCCTTGCAGGGCCAGATTCAGGTCCTTCTGGTGCAGGCTGATGCGGAAGCCCGGGTCGAAGGTGCCCTTGATCATGCGCTCGCCGTGCACTTCAAGAATCTTCGACGAAGCGAAACCGCCCATCAGTGCTTCACGGACCTTGGCGGGATCGGCACCGTTTTTCGAGGCGAACAACAGGGCTTCGGCCACGGCCTGGATGTTCAACGCGACGATGATCTGGTTCGCCACTTTCGCGGTCTGACCGTCACCGTTGCCACCGACCAGGGTGATGTTCTTGCCCATGGCCTGGAACAGCGGCAGGACGCGTTCGAAGGCATCGGCATCGCCGCCGACCATGATGCTCAGGGTCGCGGCCTTGGCGCCGACTTCACCGCCGGACACAGGCGCGTCGAGGTACTGCGCGCCTTTTTCGTTGACCTTGGCGGCGAACGCTTTGGTGGCGGTCGGCGAGATCGAGCTCATGTCGATCACGACTTTGCCTTTGCCAACGCCGGCTGCAATGCCGTCGGCGCGGAACAGCACGTCGTCGACTTGCGGGGTATCCGGCACCATGATGATGATGAATTCGGCTTCTTGGGCGACTTCTTTCGGGTTGGCCAGGGCGACGGCGCCGGCGGCGATCAGGTCTGCCGGGGCGGCGTCGTGGTGGGCCGACAGGAACAGGCTGTGACCGGCTTTCTGCAGGTTCAACGCCATTGGGTGGCCCATGATGCCGGTGCCGATAAATCCGATTTTAGCCATGAGAAATTCCTCTTGTTTTTATTGCTGCTTCAAGCGAATAGGGGACTGCTTTTTTGTGGGAGCGAGCCTGCTCGCGAATGCGGTAGAACATTCAATATCCGTGTCGACTGAACCACCGCATTCGCGAGCAGGCTCGCTCCCACAGGGGGGATTGCGTCAGATTGCGTTATGGGTTTTAAGCCAGCCCAGACCTGCTTCAGTAGTGGTCAGCGGCTTGTATTCGCAGCCGATCCAACCCTGATAACCGATGCGGTCCAGGTGTTCGAACAGGAAGCGGTAGTTGATTTCACCGGTGCCCGGTTCGTTGCGCCCAGGGTTGTCGGCCAGCTGGATGTGGTTGATCTCGCCCAGGTGCGCGGCCATGGTGCGGGCCAGGTCGCCCTCCATGATTTGCATGTGGTAGATGTCGTATTGCAGGAACAGGTTGGCACTGCCGACCTGTTCGCGAATCGACAAGGCTTGTGCCGTGTTATTCAGGTAGAAACCGGGGATGTCGCGGGTGTTGATCGCTTCCATCACCAGTTTGATGCCTGCCGCTTGCAGCTTGTCGGCGGCGTATTTGAGATTGGCGACGAAGGTTTTTTCCACCGTGGCATCGTCGACGCCTTGCGGGCGAATACCGGCCAGGCAGTTGACCTGGGTATTGCCCAGCACTTTGGCGTAAGCGATGGCCAGGTCGACACCGGCGCGGAATTCTTCAATGCGGTCCGGCAGGCAGGCGATACCACGCTCGCCCTTGGCCCAGTCACCGGCCGGCAGGTTGAACAGCACCTGGGTCAGGCCGTTGGCGTCAAGTTTGGCCTTGATCTCGGCGGAGCTGAAGTCGTAGGGGAACAGGTATTCGACACCACTGAAGCCGGCCTTGGCGGCCGCTTCGAAACGGGCTAGAAAATCCTGTTCGGTGAACAGCATGGACAGGTTGGCTGCGAAACGCGGCATGGTGGTCTCCCGAAAGTATGTGCAAATCCCCTGTGGGAGCCAGCCTGCTGGCGATAGCGGTGGGACAGTCAACATCAATGTTGAATGTGCCGGCCTCATCGCGAGCAGGCTCGCTCCCACAGGGAGAGCGGTCAGCAGTTAATCAAGCAACGAAATCGCGGTTGGCGCATCGTTGCCGACCAGCGCCAGGTCTTCGAATTCGTTGACGGCGTTGATCTCGGTGCCCATGGAAATGTTGGTCACGCGCTCCAGGATAATCTCGACGATCACCGGCACCTTGAACTCTTCGATCAGTTCCTGGGCCCTGCGCAGGGCAGGCTGGATCTGAGCCGGTTCGAACACACGCAGCGCCTTGCAGCCGAGGCCTTCGGCCACCGCGACGTGATCGACACCGTAACCGTTGAGTTCCGGAGCGTTGAGGTTATCGAAGGACAGCTGCACGCAGTAGTCCATGTCGAAACCGCGCTGGGCCTGACGGATCAGCCCCAGGTACGAATTGTTGACCACGACGTGGATGTACGGCAGCTTGAACTGCGCGCCCACCGCCAGCTCTTCGATCATGAACTGGAAATCATAGTCGCCCGACAGGGCCACGACCTTGCGGCTCGGATCGGCCTTGACCACACCCAGCGCGGCCGGAATGGTCCAGCCCAGAGGACCGGCCTGACCGCAGTTGATCCAGTGACGCGGCTTGTAGACGTGCAAGAACTGCGCGCCGGCAATCTGCGACAGACCGATGGTGCTGACGTAGCAGGTATCCTTGCCGAACACCTGGTTCATCTCTTCATACACGCGTTGCGGCTTGACCGGCACGTTATCGAAATGAGTCTTGCGCTGCAGGCTGGCCTTGCGTTGCTGGCAATCCTGCAGCCAGTCGCTGCGGTTTTTCAGCTTGCCGGCGGCTTGCCACTCGCGAGCGACTTCGATGAACAGGGTCAGCGCGGCTGCGGCGTCGGAAACGATGCCCAGGTCCGGGTTGAACACGCGGCCGATTTGCGTCGGTTCGATATCGACGTGGATGAACTTGCGGCCTTCGGTGTACACGTCGATCGAACCGGTGTGACGGTTGGCCCAACGGTTACCGACGCCCAACACCAGGTCGGACTTGAGCAGGGTGGCGTTGCCGTAACGGTGCGAAGTCTGCAGACCGACCATGCCGACCATCAACGGGTGATCGTCCGGGATGGTGCCCCAGCCCATCAGGGTCGGGATCACCGGAATACCGGTCAGCTCGGCGAACTCCACCAGCAACTCGCTGGCGTCGGCATTGATGATGCCGCCGCCGGCGACCAACAGCGGACGCTCGGCCTGATCGAGCATGGCCAGGGCCTTCTCGATCTGCACCCGGTTGGCGCTGGGCCTGGCCAGCGGCAGCGGCTCGTAGGCGTCGATGTCGAATTCGATTTCCGCCATCTGCACGTCGAACGGCAAATCGATCAGCACCGGGCCTGGACGGCCGGAGCGCATTTCGTAGAAGGCTTTCTGGAACGCGTACGGTACCTGGCCCGGCTCCATGACGGTGGTTGCCCACTTGGTCACTGGCTTGACGATGGCGGTGATGTCGACCGCCTGGAAGTCTTCCTTGTGCATACGGGCGCGGGGTGCTTGCCCGGTGATGCACAGGATCGGGATCGAGTCGGCCGAGGCGCTGTAGAGCCCGGTGACCATGTCGGTCCCGGCAGGGCCGGAAGTGCCGATGCACACGCCGATGTTGCCGGCTTTGGTGCGGGTGTAGCCCTCGGCCATGTGCGAGGCGCCTTCAACGTGGCGAGCGAGGACGTGATCGATGCCACCGACCTTTTGCAAGGCGGAGTACAGCGGGTTGATCGCGGCGCCCGGGATGCCAAAAGCGGTATCAACCCCTTCACGGCGCATCACCAGAACGGCGGCTTCGATTGCTCTCATTTTGCTCATGGTTTTGTGCCTCTTACGTTTTGTAATTGTATACAAGTGGCTTTGCGCAGAGTGTATTCACGGCGGACGGCGCAGGTCAATCCATTTTCTCAAGCAGCTGTTTCATTCGTCGGAAGGCCTGTCTGATGTGGCTTTTCGTCGCATGTGGCGCTTTTCGAGAATTATTGTATACAAAAAAATAACTAATTGTGTTCTATTTATTGCATCGATCTGTTGGACAAGCCAGCAGTCCACGACTTTCCGAAAAACAAAATGAGGACGGCACCATGAGCGCTTTAACCTTGAAAGTTGCAGTCAACCTGACCAGTCAGGCCATCGCGGCAGCGCGTGCAATCAACGCTGCGCCATTGACCATCGCGGTACTGGATGCCGGCGGGCACCTGGTCTCCCTGCAACGCGAAGACGGCGCCAGCCTGCTGCGCCCGCAGATCGCTATCGGCAAAGCCTGGGGCGCGATTGCCCTGGGCAAGGGGTCACGCCTGCTGGCACTGGACGCCCAACAGCGCCCGGCGTTCTTTGCTGCTTTGAATAGCCTGGGGCAGGGCAGCGTCGTGCCGGCACCGGGAGGGGTGTTGATTCGGGATCAGGATGGGAATGTGTTGGGGGCGGTGGGGATCAGCGGGGATCTGTCGGATGTTGACGAGCAGTGTGCGATCAGTGCGATTGAGGCGGTAGGGTTGAGGGCGGATGCGGGGGTGGTGGCTTGATTCTGTATTGATTGATCTATCGCCATCGCCAGCAGGCTGGCTCCCACAGAGGATGTTTGCCGCACACGAATTTTGTGTTCACAGAGATCCAGTGTGGGAGCTAGCCTGCTAGCGATGACGGACTACCAGACACATCCAGCTAAATGTATGCCCTGGCCTTGGGTGATATCAGGTCTAGCCTTCCAGATGAATTAATCATGCAAGGGGCAAGGGAATGCCTGATCTACCCGCTTCAAATCGCTTGCGCATCGGCCGCTATACCGAATCCAATCGGATTTACCTGCTGACTACCAATACACACGATCGAAAGCCAATATTCAAAGACTTCACCTTGGGTAGAGTGGTGGTTAATCAATTTCGCTGCGCTCAGGATCAAGGCATCGCGAATTCACTGGCCTGGGTTGTCATGCCCGATCATTTCCATTGGCTGGTCGAGTTACAGCAGGGGTCGTTGGGTGACCTGATTCAAAAGACCAAATCACTGAGCACCAAAGCGGTGAATCAGTTCACTGGCCGCAAGGTCAATCTTTGGCAGAAAGGCTTTCATGACCGAGCTCTGCGGCGGGAAGAGGATTTGGTGAAGGTGGCGCGGTATGTCGTGGCCAACCCATTACGCGCCGGATTGGTTGAGAAACTGGGCGACTATCCACTGTGGGATGCTATTTGGGTTTGAGCTGAAACCGGGTCCTCTTCATCGCTAGCAGGCTAGCTCCCACACAAATCCCCTGTGGGAGCTAGCCTGCTAGCGATAATGTCACCGTAATCTTAATGATCCGGCTCACACCCCTTCAACACCAACCGAATAATCGTCTGCGCCGCCGCTTCATAATCGCTTTCATCCAGCTTGGCCTTGCCAGTGATGGCAGTGATCTGCCAGTCAAAGTCGGCATAAGTCTGGGTCGCGGCCCAGATGCTGAACATCAGGTGGTTGGGGTCGATGGGGGCGATCTGGCCGCGGTCGATCCAGGTCTGGATGCAGTCGATGTTGTGCCTGGCCTGGCCGTTGAGTTGTTCGACCAGGTCGGGGCTCAGGTGGGGGGCGCCGTGCATGATTTCGCTGGCGAACACCTTGGAGGCGAAGGGCAGGTCGCGGGAGATGCGGATTTTCGAGCGGATGTAGCCGCTGAGCACTTCGCTGGGAACGCCGTCGGCGTTGAACGGCGTCGAGGCTTGCAGGATCGGCTCGATGATACTTTCCAGGACCTCGCGGTAGAGGTTTTCCTTGGATTTGAAATAGTAGTAGACGTTAGGCTTGGGCAATCCCGCCTTGGCTGCGATGTCACTGGTTTTGGTCGCAGCGAAGCCCTTGTCGGCAAATTCTTCACTGGCGGCACGCAGGATCAGTTCTTTGTTGCGCTCGCGGATAGTGCTCATAAACCAGGTGGTTCCTTGCCTGTACTGGCGGTTGCGCATGGTAGCACCGGCCTCGCGCGACGCTCAAGAATGCCCCGCAGCCAGTCGAGCCGCGCTATGCTGCGCAGCATTCATTCAAGAAGGAAGCCTGATTCATGGCAGGAAGCAGTTTGCTGTTGCTGATCGACGACATTGCCGCGGTACTCGACGATGTGGCGTTGATGACCAAAATGGCAGCGAAGAAGACTGCCGGCGTGCTCGGTGACGACCTGGCGCTCAACGCCCAGCAGGTCAGCGGCGTACGTGCCGAGCGGGAAATCCCGGTCGTCTGGGCGGTGGCCAAGGGCTCGTTCCTGAACAAGCTGATCCTGGTGCCATCGGCCCTGGCCATCAGTGCGTTCATTCCATGGCTGGTCACGCCGTTGCTGATGGTCGGTGGCGCCTATCTGTGTTTCGAAGGTTTCGAGAAACTTGCCCACAAGTTCCTGCACAGCAAGGCCGAGGATCAGGCTGAGCATGCAGAGCTGGTCGAGGCGGTAGCCGATCCGGCAGTCGATCTGGTGGCGTTCGAGAAAGACAAGATCAAGGGCGCCATCCGCACCGACTTCATTCTGTCGGCGGAAATCATCGCCATCACCCTGGGCACCGTGGCGGATGCCCCGCTGACCCAGCAAGTCATCGTGCTGTCGGGCATTGCCATCGTCATGACCGTCGGCGTCTATGGCCTGGTGGCCGGCATCGTCAAACTCGACGACCTGGGATTGTGGCTGACCCAGAAACCCGGGCAGATGGCCAAAAGCATCGGCGGCGGGATTCTGCGTGCAGCACCCTACATGATGAAAAGCCTGTCGGTGATCGGCACGGCGGCGATGTTCCTGGTGGGTGGCGGGATTCTCACCCATGGCGTGCCGGTGGTTCATCACTGGATTGAAAGTGTCAGCGCGGGTGCGGGCGGTGCCGGGTTTATCGTGCCGACGTTGCTCAATGCGGTGGCGGGGATTGTGGCGGGTGCGGTGGTGTTGGCCGGTGTGATGCTGGTGAGCAAAATCTGGCGTTCAATCAAAGGCTGAACCTGTGGGAGCGAGCTTGCTCGCGATAGCGGTGTAGCAGTCAACATAGATGTTGAATGTTATGGCCTCATCGCGAGCAAGCTCGCTCCCACAGGTGATTTGCAGGTTTGAAGTACTGCGCATGAAAAAGGCCATTCGACGCGAACCGAATGGCCTTTTTTATTGCCGATGGATTTACTCGGCGATCTGCAACTTGCGCGACTCGGTGTACACGTAACGCACCTTTTCATACTCGAACGGCGTGTTCAGCTGGCCATAGCGGAAGCCGGTCTGATAGCGCTTGTCGACGCTGCGCAGGAGCCAGACCTCGGGATGGTTGGAGCTGACTTCCGCGACGTTCAGGAAGTTGATCGCGTTCTCGGCGGTGAAATCCACGGCCAGGCCGCCGGTGTCGCGGATGTTCGAAGGGCCGAGGATCGGCAGCACGAAGTAGGCGCCGCCCGGTACGCCGTAGAAACCCAGGGTCTGGCCGAAGTCTTCGCTCTGGCGCGGCAGGCCCATGGCGGTGGCCGGGTCCCACAGGCCGGCGATGCCGACGGTGGTGTTGAGCAGCAGGCGCGCGGTGGTTTCCATCGAGCGCTTGCCCTTGAACTGCAGCAGGCTGTTCATCAGGTTCGGCACGTCACCGAGGTTGTTGAAGAAGTTGCTGACGCCGGTACGCAGGAAGCTCGGGGTGATGTAGCGATAACCGTCCACCACCGGCAGGAACACCCATTGGTCGAAGCGATAGTTGAAGTGGTAGACGCGGCGGTTCCACTCTTCCAGCGGGTCGTAGACGTTCAGCGCGTTGAGCGTGGAGCGCTCGAACTCGCGCTGATCCAGCCCCGGGTTGAATTTGAGTTTGCTCAGCGGCTCCTTGAAGCCGTCACTGTCGACCACCACAGGGGCGTTGGCTTTGCTGTTGTCGGCACTGGCGACGCCTGCACAGAGTAACGCTGCGATAAGCAGGAGGTATTTAGCCACGGAAAAACTCCAGCATGGCGTCGCTGTTGACGCGGTAATTAAGGTTGCCGCAGTGGCCGCCCAGTGGATAAACAGTCAAACGATCGCCGAAGGTCTTGCGCAGGAAGCCAAGGTCGCCAGGGCCGAGGATCACGTCGTCGGCGTTGTGCATGACCGCGATTTTCGGGCTGTCGCGCAGGTAATCCTTCAGCGCATACAGACTGACCTGGTCGATCAGTTGCAGCAGGCTGCCGCCGTCGGTGCGGGCGCGCCACATCGGAATGACCTGTTCGGTGATGTAGCAATCGAAGTCGCACTGCAGCGCGCGCTTGAGGAACGGCGTCAGGGTGGTGCCTTCGGTGATCGGGTATTTCGGCGGCGTGATCAGGCCGCGGCGGTTGATCAGGTCCGAAGTGAAGGCGATGTCCGCCGCCGAGAAGCGGAACGAAGTGCCAATCAACATGGCCATCTGTTCGTTGCTCAGGTGCTGCTTGGACTGCTGGAAGTCGTAGAGCAGGGCATCGTTGAGGTCGATGTAGCCCTTTTGCTGGAAGTAGCGGGTCAGTTTGTCCAGCACCAATTCATAGAAGGTGGTGGAATTGTTGATGCCCTTGACCTCGGTCTGCACCAGCTTGTCCAGGTTGGTGATCGAGGTGTACAGGTTGACCGGCGGGTTGAGCAGCAAGACTTTCTTGAAGTTGAAGCTGCGACGGGTTTCGTCCAGGTGTGAGACGAAAGCCGCGTCCAGTGCGCCCAGGCTGTAACCGGTCAGGTAGTAATCGGTGACGTCGACGTTGGGGTTTTGCGCCCGCACGGCCTGCATCACCCGGTACATGTCTTCGGCGTCTTCCTTGGTGATGCCGGGCGTGGCAAAGCGTGAGGCGGCGCTCATAAAGTCGAAGCTGGTCGGCGACGACAATTGCACCACGTGATAGCCGGCCTTGTAGTAGAGCTTCTTCAGGTATTCGTTAAGGGTGCTGTCATAGCGCGCACCGGTGCCGGCGATCAGGAAGATCAGCGGCGCGGCTTTATCTTGCGTGGCGATCCGGTAGGTGAGTTTCTTCACCGGCCAGAAGTTGTCCGGCAGCTCGAACTCACGCTCCGGGCGCAACGTGACGCTGCGGGTTTGCTGCTCGATGTCATCATCGAGCGGCAACTCCGGACGCAGGTCCGGCGGCGTCGTGGCAATGGTCGCCTCGAACGGGTTGGTCAAAGGGTAGCCATAACTGGCAGCGTCGATGTCGACCGCCAGTGCGGACGCACTCAAAATAATGCCGCCAAACAGGGCGGCGAAGCGCAAGGAACGGAGCATGACTAGATCCCTTAGAGGAAGGTGCCGAATGAAGTTCGCAGGCTATGACCACGGGTTTTGCGCCAAAGTGCCATGGAGCGGCACCAATCAGGCCTAATTCGGAGCAATGGTAGCTGGACGATACACTTTGCAGCTGTTCCATGACCAGTTATCTGTGTCGCGCGCTTGCTAACTGCTGCCGGGGGATTAAGCTGGCCGCCGTTTTCGCTTTTTGGAGTGTTTCATGTCCCGCCGTCTGCCTGTGATTCTGCTGCTTGTTTTGCTGCCTTTATGGCTGGCCGCCAGCTATGGCGCGCGTTATGGCTTCATGGAGGATGCGCAGTGGGTCGGCATCTGTGTGGATGAAGCGAGTCGTTGGGAATGCCAGGTTCGTTCCAGCCTTGGGTTGATGATTCATTTCAAAGTGTTGGGCTGGGCGGCATTGGCCGCTGCGGTAATCGGTTTTGTGCTGCCGGGGCGGGCAGGGTGGTGGCTGGCGGTGCTGGCGCTGGTGTTCGGGTTTCCGGCGCTGGCGTTGTACAACACGACGTTGGCGGTGTTTGCGGTGGTGATTGCGGCTTTGCGTCTGGTTCGGGCGTCCCGCAGCGCCTGATAGATCGTCATCGCGAGCAAGCTCGCTCCCACAGGGTTCTTCAGCGAATACAGAATTTGTGTACGACAAAGATCCCTGTGGGAGCGAGCTTGCTCGCGATGAGGCCGGTAGGGGCGCTGAAAATTTACCCCTTGCGCACCCGCAAACTGCGCCACATCGCCCCAACCATCAACACACTCACCAACGCCCACCCCCAAGCCTGCTGGTTCTGCAAACCTTCCTGATACAACTGCGGCGCAATACCGGCACCGATGATGAAGGTCAGCAAGGCAATCTCCCGACGCGGCACGCTCACCGGGCGGCACAGGTAAACCAGCGCTGGCAGGATGAAGGCAACGCTCGGAAAACTGCGATAGCGCGGATCGAATACCAGTTCCAGCATCGTCACCGCCGCGGCAAACCCTGCCGCGGCCAGCCACCAGCCTGCCCGCCGCTCCAGGAAGTTGAACGCCCGTTCACGCCAACCGGTACGGGCGCTCAAGGTCAGCGCTGCATGAGCCAGCACCAACAGATTCAATACCGTCAGCAAGCCGGCCCACAACCACTCGCTGGCAAAACGCGTGGTGACACGCGCCAGGTCGCCCCAGGCGCCGATCGAGCAGGCAGCCAGTGCGCCGAGCAGCGGCAGGACCAACGCGGCACGGGTGCTGCGCACACGACCTCCAAGCACCAGCGTGCCGAGGAAGATCAAGCCACCGACTGCCAGCCATTGCGACCAGTACGGCACGTTCGACACCGGACCGGCCAGCACGCCCTTGTCCTGGCGATCGGCATCGAACAGCCCCCAATAACCGCCGACCGCACCTTCGCTGGCGCGTTTCCACGGTTGGTCGAAGGCTTCGATCAGGTTGTAGTGCCAGCCTTGCTGCTCGGCCATGATCACAAAGTTGCGAATGAACCTGGCCTCGTTGACCCGGCTCGGCAGGGCGGTTTCCCGTTGACGGCCTTCGCTCGGCCAGCCGGTTTCGCCAATCATCACGTCCTTGGGCGCGAACCGGTTGCCGAACACCTGGCGCACTTCGGCCACGTGCTGCAGGGCGGCGTCGATGTTCGAGGGATCGTCTTCCCAGTACGGCAGTAAATGGATGGTCAGGAAATCCACCGCTGGGGCGATCTCCGGATGTTTGAGCCAGAATTCCCAGACGTCGGCATAAGTGACAGGTTGTTTGACCTGGCTTTTAACATTGTCGATCAGCTTGGCCAGCTGCGCGCCAGTGATTTCCTTGCGCAGCAGGGCCTCGTTACCCACGATGACCGAAGTCACCACGTCCGCGTTGGCATTGGCCGAGGCGATCAACAGGTCGACTTCTTTCGCGGTGTCCACCGGGTTGCTGTTGACCCAGGCGCCGATCATCAGCTTCAGACCATGCTTGCGTGCCAGATCGGGCAGGGCCTCGAGGCCGGTCATGGAGTAGGTGCGGATGCATTCGAAGCTTTTGGCCAGCAGCGCGAGGTCGGCGTCCATGCGTTCGGGACGCAAATTGAACGGCACATCGAACGGCGACTGGTCTTTGTCGAACGGGGTGTAGGAGGCACATTGCAGCTTGTGCGTCGCGCTGGCAACGTCCGGCAGAATCACCGGTTTGCCGAGGCCGTACCAGAAGCCACCGAGGGCAAAAAGCCCCAGCAGGCAGGCAAACAGATAAGCAAAAAAAGGAAAGCGGGATGTCGCGGGCATGGTCAGGACGTCTGGGAGCAAAGCCGCGCATGTTACCTGCATTTGCCGCGCGCTTGGTGCCCTGCATGATTTTGACATGCAAAGTTCGGGCGGATTGGCCGGCGGACTTGCGGTGGTCTAGATTAATGGCGTTCTGATGTCGTTTCTCGATGTTTTGAGGTCGCTGGCAGAGCAGGTCGCAGTTGTCGGCAGGTTGATTATCGAGGCGTCAGTGCTCTCATGGAAAATCGGGCTGATGTTCGAACGAGTTTGCGGTGAGGCGTGATGGGGGCGCTGTGCACCATAACAAAACGTTGACGCGACTCGGCATCCGTCGAGCGCAGCACTTTCGGGGAAGTAACGATGAAGATGCGACGACTTTTAGGCGTGGGTGCCGCTCTGGCGCTTGCGATTGGCTCCGCCCAGGCCTTGGCTGCGAAGGCAACGGTGACCATCGGTTACGTCGATGGCTGGTCCGACAGCGTCGCGACCACTCATGTGGCAGCTGAAGTGATCAAGCAGAAGCTCGATTACGACGTCAAGCTGCAAGCGGTTGCCACCGGGATCATGTGGCAGGGTGTGGCCACTGGCAAACTCGACGCCATGCTCTCTGCCTGGCTGCCGGTTACCCACGGTGATTACTGGACCAAGAACAAGGATCAAGTCGTCGACTACGGCCCTAACTTCAAGGACGCAAGAATCGGCTTGATCGTGCCGGAGTACGTCAAGGCCAAGTCCCTCGAAGATCTGAAAACCGATGACAGCTTCAAAAAACGCATCGTCGGCATCGACGCCGGTTCAGGTGTGATGCTCAAGACCGAGCAGGCGATCAAGGACTACGATCTGACCGGGTATCAACTCAAGGCCAGTTCCGGCGCCGGCATGATTGCCGAGCTGACCCGTGCCGAGAAGAAACAGGAATCGATTGCCGTCACCGGTTGGGTGCCGCACTGGATGTTCGCCAAGTGGAAACTGCGCTTCCTGGACGACCCGAAAGGCGTTTATGGCGCGGCTGAGACCGTGAACAGCATTGGCAGCAAAGGCCTGGAGGCCAAGGCGCCTGAAGTGGTCAAGTTCCTGAAGAACTTCCAGTGGGCGTCGAAAGACGAAATCGGCGAAGTGATGCTGGCGATTCAGGAAGGTGCCAAGCCTGAAGCCGCGGCGAAGGACTGGGTGGCAAAGCACCCGGAACGCGTTGCAGACTGGACCAAATGATTTGAGCTGAAGCTTCTGGACAGCACCTTTGAGGGGCTCCTTGGTATTGATGCCAAGGGGCCTTTTGCTTTTAAGGGATAGGAAATGGCATTTGTGTCATGTCGTTCTAATACTAAGGTCGTCTGGAACCAGTTCCGCAGCCGCATAGAGTGGATGACGTTACAACTTCATCTGTGCTGCGAGGATAAAAACAATGAACGACAGCATTTACCTCTCGATTCAAAACAGCCCGCGCTTCAAGGAGCTGGTTAGTAAGCGAGAAAGGTTCGCCTGGATTCTTTCGGCGACCATGCTTGGGCTTTACTCCGGATTCATCCTTCTGATTGCTTATGGGCCGCATCTCCTGGGCGCGAAAATCAGTCCCGATTCGTCGATTACCTGGGGTATACCGATCGGTGTCGGGTTGATTCTCTCGGCCTTTATCCTGACTGCAATCTACGTACGACGCGCCAATGGCGAATTCGACGACCTGAACAATGCGATTCTCAAGGAGGCTCAGCAATGATCCGGCGTCTAATGGCTCTATTGAGCATCGCAGCCTTTGCACCTGGCGCCTGGGCCGCTGAAGCCCTCACAGGCGCAGTGCACAAGCAACCGCTCAACGTTTCCGCAATCCTGATGTTCGTGGCGTTCGTCGGCTTGACCCTGTGCATCACCTACTGGGCTTCCAAGCGCAACAATTCGGCAGCCGACTACTATGCGGCGGGTGGCAAGATCACCGGCTTCCAGAATGGTCTGGCGATTGCCGGTGACTATATGTCTGCGGCGTCCTTCCTGGGTATTTCCGCCCTGGTGTTCACCTCAGGCTACGACGGCCTGATCTACTCGATCGGCTTCCTGGTGGGCTGGCCGATCATTCTGTTTCTGATCGCCGAGCGCCTGCGTAACCTGGGTAAATACACCTTTGCCGACGTGGCGTCCTATCGCCTCGGGCAAACCCAGATCCGCACGCTGTCCGCCTGTGGTTCGCTGGTGGTGGTGGCGTTCTACCTGATCGCGCAAATGGTGGGTGCCGGCAAGCTGATCCAGCTACTGTTCGGTCTCGACTACTACGTCGCGGTAATCCTGGTCGGTATCCTGATGTGCATGTACGTGTTGTTCGGCGGCATGCTGGCGACCACCTGGGTGCAGATCATCAAGGCTGTGTTGCTGCTGTCCGGTGCCTCGTTCATGGCGCTGATGGTGATGAAACACGTCAACTTCGACTTCAGCGCGCTGTTCTCCGAGGCGATCAAGGTTCACCCTAAAGGTGAGGCGATCATGAGCCCCGGGGGGCTGGTGAAAGATCCGGTCTCTGCGTTCTCTCTGGGCCTGGCACTGATGTTCGGTACCGCTGGCCTGCCGCACATTCTCATGCGCTTCTTCACCGTGAGTGATGCGAAAGAAGCCCGCAAGAGCGTGCTGTATGCAACCGGCTTCATTGGCTACTTCTACATCCTGACCTTCATCATCGGCTTCGGCGCGATCTTGCTGGTAAGCACCAACCCTGCCTTTAAAGATGCGGCTGGCGCGCTGTTGGGCGGCACTAACATGGCGGCGGTGCACCTGGCCAATGCGGTGGGTGGCAGTATCTTCCTGGGCTTCATCTCGGCGGTAGCGTTCGCGACCATTCTGGCAGTGGTTGCCGGTCTGACGCTGGCTGGTGCGACGGCGGTGTCTCACGACCTGTACGCCAGTGTGATCAAGAAGGGCAAAGCCAACGACAAGGACGAGATCCGCGTCTCGAAAATCACCACTGTCTGCTTGGGTGTGCTGGCGATCGGTCTGGGCATTCTGTTCGAAAGCCAGAACATCGCGTTCATGGTGGGCCTGGCGTTCTCCATCGCGGCCAGCTGTAACTTCCCGGTGCTGCTGCTTTCCATGTACTGGAAGAAGCTGACCACACGTGGTGCGATGATCGGTGGCTGGTTGGGTCTGATCAGTGCTGTTGGTTTGATGGTGCTTGGGCCAACCATTTGGGTGCAGATTCTGCATCACGAGAAGGCTATCTTCCCGTATGAGTACCCGGCGCTGTTCTCCATGGCCATTGCGTTTATCGGGATCTGGTTCTTCTCGATCACTGACAAATCCGCAGCCGGGGCCAATGAGCGGGCGTTGTTCTTCCCGCAATTTGTTCGCTCGCAGACTGGTTTGGGGGCTAGTGGGGCGGTTTCGCACTAAGTCTTCGCGTTTCCATATATAAGCTGAGCTGAATAAAACGCCCCGGTCGAGAGATCGGGGCGTTTTTTATTGGGCGGTTATCGCCCGCTATAGGTGTGGCTTGCTCGCGAAGGCAGCAAGATCAACAGCTTCGCGGGCAAGCCTCGCTCCTATAGGGGGACGCGCCAAATTGAGTTCAGGCCGGCCGGTAGGCCGCCTCGCTTGGCTTTTGCGGTGCGCGCCCCCTCGAGAGGCCGAGTGGAGGTTCTGCGTAGTGGGCAACCCGGCATGGATGCCGGGTTAGCCGCCCCCGGCCATGGATGGCCGATGGCGGCGGGCCCACGGAGCAGGACCGGAGGGAGGGCATGCCGAGCCTAAGCGAGGCACCGAACGAAAGGGGCAAGAGCGTTTGGTTACTTTGCGCTTTTCAAAGTGACTCGCTGTAAAAGCGAAACCGCCAGCAGCCGCTACCGAAGAAATGGATATGTACACCACCAAACAGCCCGGTCGGCCCACAGGCCGCCGCGTACCCACCATCAGGCACAAACAAAAACGGCCTCTAAATAAGAGGCCGTTCCCGGTACAACTCAAGACATTATCGCAAGACAGGTCTTATTTGCGGTCTTCCAGATTGGGAATGTCACGCGACTCATAACCCGTATACAACTGGCGCGGACGGCCAATCTTGTACGGGCTGGAGAGCATTTCCTTCCAGTGCGAGATCCAGCCGACAGTCCGCGCCAGGGCGAAGATCACGGTGAACATGCTGGTTGGAATACCGATCGCCTTGAGGATGATCCCGGAGTAGAAGTCGACGTTCGGGTACAGCGACCGCTCGATGAAGTACGGGTCGGTCAGGGCGATCTCTTCCAGGCGCATGGCCAGTTCGAGTTGCGGATCATGCTGAATTCCAAGCTCCTTCAGCACTTCGTCGCAAGTCTGCTTCATCACGGTGGCGCGTGGGTCGCGGTTTTTGTAAACCCGGTGACCGAAGCCCATCAGTTTGAACGGATCGTTCTTGTCCTTGGCCTTGGCGATGTACTGGTCGATGTTCGAGACATCGCCAATTTCGTCAAGCATGGACAGAACTGCTTCGTTCGCGCCGCCGTGGGCAGGGCCCCACAGTGCAGCGATACCGGCGGCGATACAGGCGAACGGGTTGGCACCCGAAGAGCCGGCCAGGCGTACGGTGGAGGTCGACGCGTTCTGCTCGTGGTCGGCGTGCAGGATGAAAATCTTGTCCATGGCCTTGGCGAGCACCGGGCTGATCGGTTTGATCTCGCACGGGGTGTTGAACATCATGTGCAGGAAGTTTTCCGCGTACGTCAGGTCGTTGCGCGGGTACATCATGGGTTGACCCATGGAGTACTTGTAAACCATCGCTGCCAGGGTCGGCATCTTGGCCACCAGGCGGATCGCGGAGATTTCGCGATGCTGGGGGTTTTTGATGTCCAGGGAGTCGTGGTAGAAGGCCGAGAGGGCGCCGACTACACCGCACATGACGGCCATCGGGTGGGCGTCGCGACGGAAGCCGTTGAAGAACGTCTTCAGCTGCTCGTGAACCATGGTGTGGTTCTTGACGGTGCTGACGAACTGGGCCTTCTGTTCTGCGGTCGGCAATTCGCCGTTGAGCAGCAGATAGCAGGTTTCCAGGTAGTCCGACTTTTCAGCCAGCTGTTCGATCGGATAACCGCGGTGCAGCAGAATGCCGTTGTCGCCGTCGATATAGGTGATCTTCGACTCGCAGGAAGCAGTCGACATGAAACCAGGGTCAAAGGTGAAACGGCCCGTGGCCGTCAGGCCCCGAACATCGATAACATCGGGACCAACGGTGCCGGTTAAAATGGGCAGCTCGACGGGGGCTGCGCCCTCGATGATCAACTGCGCTTTTTTGTCAGCCATGTGGCCTCCTATTTATGCTTGAAATCATCAGACAGACCCCCCACGCAGGGCCCGCACCACTATAGTGAGATAAATTCGAATGTCAATTTGCCTAAAGTCTTGCTCCAGAAGGCTTTAACCGGACTTTTTCCTCGAAATTGACTGCCATTTACGCCTTTTATACAACTTGTGCAATGAGCTATTAGGGGAAGGCGAACGCGTTGTCATTAGTGACCTAACTGTCTATACTCGGCCTCCGACCGCCAGGGGCTTTTGGGCCTGCTTTACTGGGGGTCGCACTCCCTGGGTGGTGGGTACCTGACCAGTGCACTCCCCAACAACTTTGCCCTGATTGTTAGGGGCTCTTCAGTGTGAAAAAAAGCCGTGAATAGCCAACGACCTGTAAACCTAGACCTAAGGACCATCAAACTCCCAGTCACTGCTTACACGTCCATTCTTCACCGAATCTCCGGAATCATCATCTTTGTCAGCCTGGCCATCATGCTTTATGCATTGGACAAGTCGCTCGACTCGGAAGAAGGCTTCGGTCAGGTGAAAGCGTGTCTGACCAGTCCGCTAGCCAAGCTAGTGACATGGGGCATCCTGTCCGCCTTGCTGTATCACCTGGTTGCCGGTGTGCGCCATTTGATGATGGACATGGGCATCGGCGAGTCGCTTGAAGGCGGCAAACTGGGCTCGAAAATCGTTATCGCCGTTTCCGTGGTGGTAATCGTTCTGGCAGGAGTCTGGATATGGTAACTAACGTCACGAACCTGTCGCGTTCGGGCCTCTATGACTGGATGGCACAACGTGTGTCTGCGGTCGTTCTCGCGGCTTATTTCATTTTCCTGATCGGATACGTCGTCGCCAACCCTGGCATCGACTACGCCCAATGGCATGAACTGTTCGCAAGCAACTGGATGCGTATTTTCAGTCTCCTGGCTCTCGTTGCTCTCGGCGCTCACGCCTGGGTCGGCATGTGGACCATCGCGACCGACTACCTGACGCCAATGGCGTTCGGCAAGTCCGCGACTGCAATACGTTTCCTCTTCCAGGCAGTATGCGGCGTCGCGATGTTCGCCTACTTCGTCTGGGGTGTGCAGATTCTTTGGGGTATCTGATTCATGTCTAATACAGTTAACACGCTTTCGTTCGACGCCATCATCATTGGCGGCGGCGGTGCCGGCATGCGCGCTGCGCTGCAGCTGGCGCAGGGCGGTCACAAGACTGCCGTAGTCACCAAGGTTTTCCCGACTCGTTCGCACACCGTATCCGCCCAGGGTGGCATCACCTGCGCTATCGCGTCCGCTGATCCGAACGATGACTGGCGCTGGCACATGTACGATACCGTCAAGGGTTCCGACTATATCGGTGACCAGGACGCTATCGAATACATGTGTTCCGTTGGTCCGGAAGCGGTCTTCGAGCTCGAGCACATGGGCCTGCCGTTCTCCCGTACCGAACAGGGCCGCATCTATCAGCGTCCGTTCGGCGGTCAGTCGAAAGACTTCGGTAAAGGTGGCCAGGCTGCACGTACCTGCGCCGCTGCCGACCGTACCGGTCACGCGCTGCTGCACACCCTGTACCAGGCCAACCTCAAGGCCGGCACCGTATTCCTCAACGAATACTACGGCGTCGACCTGGTGAAGAACGAAGATGGTGCCTTTGTCGGCATGATCGTCATCTGCATCGAAACCGGCGAAACTTCCTACGTACGCGCTAACGCCACCGTTCTGGCGACCGGCGGTGCAGGTCGCATCTACTCGTCCACCACCAACGCCCTGATCAACACCGGTGACGGCGTCGGCATGGCTCTGCGTGCTGGCGTGCCGGTACAAGACATTGAAATGTGGCAGTTCCACCCGACCGGCATCGCCGGCGCCGGTGTACTGGTTACGGAAGGTTGCCGCGGTGAAGGCGGTTACCTGATCAACAAGCACGGCGAGCGTTTCATGGAGCGTTATGCTCCGAACGCCAAAGACCTGGCTGGTCGTGACGTGGTTGCTCGCTCGATGGTTAAAGAAATCATCGCCGGCAACGGTTGCGGTCCGGATGGCGACCACGTGATGCTGAAACTCGATCACCTCGGTGAAGAAGTTCTGCACAGCCGTCTGCCAGGCATCATGGAGCTGTCCAAGACCTTCGCCCACGTCGATCCAGCCGTGGCGCCGATTCCGGTCGTTCCAACCTGCCACTATATGATGGGCGGCGTTGCCACCAACATTCATGGCCAGGCAATCACCCAGGACGCCGACGGCGTCGACCAGATCATCCCTGGTCTGTTCGCAGTGGGCGAAGTGGCGTGCGTATCGGTTCACGGTGCCAACCGTCTGGGCGGCAACTCGCTGCTCGACCTGGTGGTGTTCGGCCGTGCGGCCGGCCTGTTCCTGGAGCAGACCCTGAAAGAAGGCGTTGATTACGCCCGTCCTCGCCAGTCCGACATCGACGCTGCCCTGGCGCGTCTCGCTGGCCTGAACTCGCGTACCGAAGGCGAAGACGTCGCCACCCTGCGCAAAGAGCTGCAAAGCTGCATGCAGAACTACTTCGGTGTATTCCGTACCGGCGAATACATGCAGAAGGGTATTGCCCAGCTGGCTGATCTGCGTGGCCGTATCGCCAACGTCAAGATCAACGACAAGAGCCAGGCGTTCAATACCGCGCGTATCGAAGCCCTGGAGCTGCAGAACCTGCTGGAAGTGGCCGAAGCCACTGCCATCGCTGCAGAGATCCGCAAAGAGTCCCGCGGCGCTCACGCCCGTGAAGACTACGAAGATCGCGACGACGAAAACTGGCTGTGCCACACCCTGTACTTCCCGGGTGACAAGCGCGTGACCAAGCGTGCTGTGAACTTCTCGCCGAAGACTGTTCCGACTTTTGAACCTAAGATTCGGACTTATTAAGGGTGGCCGCCATGTTGCAAGTCAGTGTTTATCGCTACAACCCTGATCAGGACGCTGCGCCGTTCATGCAGGAATTCCAGGTTGATACCGGTGGTAAAGACCTGATGGTGCTGGACGTGCTGGCCCTGATCAAAGAGCAGGACGAAGGTTTCTCCTATCGTCGCTCTTGCCGTGAAGGCGTTTGCGGTTCCGACGGCATGAACATCAACGGCAAAAACGCACTGGCGTGCGTCACGCCGCTGACTTCTGTCGTAAAAGGTAACAAGCTGATCGTTCGACCTCTGCCAGGTTTGCCGGTTATTCGTGACCTGGTCGTCGATATGAGCATCTTCTACAAGCAATACGAGAAGGTTAAGCCATTCCTGCAGAACGACACGCCGGCTCCGGCCATCGAACGTCTGCAGACCCCTGAAGAGCGTGAAAAGCTCGACGGTCTGTACGAGTGCATCCTGTGCGCTTGCTGCTCGACCTCTTGCCCGTCCTTCTGGTGGAACCCCGACAAGTTCCTGGGTCCAGCTGCTCTGCTGCAAGCGTATCGCTTCCTGGCAGACAGCCGTGACACCAAGACTGCCGAGCGTCTGGCTTCGCTGGATGACCCGTTCAGCGTATTCCGCTGCCGCGGGATCATGAACTGCGTCAACGTCTGCCCGAAAGGCCTGAACCCGACTAAGGCCATCGGTCACGTACGTAACATGTTGCTGCAAAGCGGCGTGTGATTCAGCTGCTGTACCCGTAGAACCGCTGTACCCGTAGATGCTACGGCGCAGGCTTCAACCGGCGCCGTAGTTTTAACCTGAGCAGCAGCTTTAAAGGCTGCGGCTCTTATTTTGAAGAAATGAGACAAGCAGGGGCATCCGGGCTGGTACCCGGACTATCAGCGTGATCCTAAGTGGCTTGTTTTAGTCGCTGCATTCGGACTTCTGCAAGCGTGCTCGGTGTCGACGCCGGTGGTGTTCCCCTAACCGAGGGTGACCAAGCATGCAAGAAAGCGTGATGCAGCGCATGTGGAACAGCGCCTACCTATCCGGTAGTAACGCTGCCTATGTGGAAGAGCTCTACGAGCTCTACCTGCACGACCCTAACGCTGTGCCAGAAGAGTGGCGCACCTACTTTCAGAAGTTGCCTGCTGACGGCAACACTGCCACCGATGTTTCGCACTCCACAATTCGCGATCATTTCGTCTTGCTGGCAAAGAACCAGCGCCGCGCCCAACCGGTTTCCGCCGGCAGCGTGAGCAGTGAGCACGAGAAGAAGCAAGTTGAAGTGCTGCGATTGATCCAGGCCTACCGTATGCGTGGCCACCAGGCAGCCCAGCTTGACCCGCTGGGGCTGTGGCAGCGTCCTGCACCTGCAGACCTGTCGATCAATCATTACGGCTTGACCAATGCCGATCTTGATACGACCTTCCGTGCCGGCGACCTGTTCATCGGCAAAGAGGAGGCGAGCCTACGCGAAATTCACGAAGCGTTGCAGCAGACATATTGCCGCACCATCGGCGCTGAATTTACGCACATCACCGATTCCGAGCAGCGCCAGTGGTTCCAGCAACGTCTGGAAAGCGTACGCGGCCGTCCGACGTACTCCGCCGACATCAAGAGCCACTTGCTTGAGCGCGTTACCGCCGGCGAAGGTCTGGAAAAATACCTGGGCACCAAATACCCGGGCACCAAGCGTTTCGGTCTGGAAGGCGGCGAGAGCCTGATTCCGATGCTCGACGAACTGATCCAGCGTTCCGGTTCCTACGGCACCAAGGAAATCGTCATCGGCATGGCCCACCGTGGCCGTCTGAACGTGCTGGTCAACACCTTTGGCAAGAACCCGCGCGAGCTGTTCGACGAATTCGAAGGCAAGAAGAAGGTCGAGCTGGGTTCCGGTGACGTTAAATATCACCAGGGCTTCTCGTCCAACGTCATGACCACCGGCGGTGAAGTTCACCTGGCCATGGCCTTCAACCCGTCCCACCTGGAAATCGTATCGCCAGTGGTCGAGGGTTCGGTTCGCGCCCGTCAGGATCGTCGTAACGACCCTACAGGCGAGAAGGTTCTGCCGATCTCCATCCACGGTGACGCGGCATTCGCCGGTCAAGGCGTGGTGATGGAAACCTTCCAGATGTCGCAAACCCGCGGTTTCAAGACCGGCGGTACTGTGCACATCGTGATCAACAACCAGGTCGGTTTCACCATCAGCAACCCGCTGGACTCGCGTTCCACCGAGTACGCCACTGACGTCGCGAAAATGATCCAGGCGCCGATCCTCCATGTGAATGGCGATGATCCGGAAGCCGTGCTGTTCGTGACCCAGCTGGCCATCGACTACCGCATGCAGTACAAGCGCGACGTGGTGATCGACCTGGTCTGCTACCGTCGTCGCGGCCACAACGAGGCCGACGAGCCAAGCGGTACCCAGCCCCTGATGTATCAGCAGATCGCCAAGCAGCGCACCACCCGTGAGCTGTATGCCGATCGTCTGACCCAGGCCGGTGTACTCGACGCCGAGCGTGTTCAGGCGAAAATCGATGAATACCGCAACGCGCTGGACAATGGGCTGCATGTTGTAAAAAGCCTGGTCAAAGAGCCGAACAAAGAGTTGTTCGTGGACTGGCGTCCGTATCTGGGCCATGCCTGGACCGCACGTCACGACACTCGCTTCGATCTGAAAACCTTGCAGGAACTGTCCGCCAAGCTGCTGGAAATTCCGGAAGGCTTCGTGGTTCAGCGCCAGGTCTCGAAAATCTACGAAGACCGTCAGAAGATGCAAGCCGGCGGCCTGCCGATCAACTGGGGTTATGCCGAAACCATGGCGTACGCGACCCTGGCGTTCGAAGGTCACCCGATTCGCATGACGGGTCAGGACATCGGTCGCGGTACGTTCTCGCACCGTCACGCTGTTTTGCACAACCAGAAAGACACCGGCAGCTACATTCCGCTGCAGAATCTGTACAAAGGTCAGCCACGCTTCGACCTGTACGATTCGTTCCTGTCGGAAGAAGCGGTGCTGGCGTTCGAATACGGTTATTCGACCACCACGCCTGAGGCGCTGGTGATCTGGGAAGCCCAGTTCGGCGACTTCGCCAACGGTGCCCAGGTGGTAATCGACCAGTTCATCACCAGTGGCGAGCACAAGTGGGGCCGTCTGTGCGGTCTGACCATGCTGCTGCCACACGGTTATGAAGGTCAGGGGCCGGAGCACTCGTCGGCTCGTCTGGAGCGTTACCTGCAACTGTGCGCCGAGCACAACATTCAGGTAGCCGTGCCGACCACGCCGGCCCAGATCTACCACTTGCTGCGTCGTCAGGTGATTCGCCCGCTGCGCAAGCCGTTGATCGTCCTGACTCCAAAATCGCTGTTGCGTCACAAACTGGCCGTATCGACCCTGGAAGATCTGGCCGAAGGTTCGTTCCAGACCGTTATCCCGGAAATCGATGCACTGGACCCGAAAAAGGTCGAGCGCGTTGTTCTGTGTAGCGGCAAGGTCTACTACGACCTGCTGGAAAAACGCCGTGCCGAAGGTCGTGAAGACATCGCTATCGTGCGTCTCGAGCAGCTGTACCCGTTCCCCGAAGACGACCTGATGGAGACGCTCGCCCCTTACACCAACCTCGAACACGTGGTCTGGTGCCAGGAAGAGCCGATGAACCAGGGCGCCTGGTACAGCAGCCAGCATCACATGCGTCGCAGTCTGACCAACCACAAGAAAGGCCTGGTCCTGGAATACGCTGGTCGTGAGGCGTCCGCCGCACCTGCTTGTGGTTATGCATCGATGCACGCTGAGCAGCAGGAAAAACTGCTGCAAGACGCCTTTACTGTTTAACGCCTTCGCGCACCTGAAACCGAATTTAAGGACCCACAGATAATGGCTATCGAAATCAAAGCCCCCACTTTCCCGGAATCGGTTGCCGATGGCACCGTTGCCACCTGGCACAAACAGCCGGGCGACGCCGTCAAGCGCGACGACCTGATCGTCGACATCGAAACCGACAAAGTCGTACTGGAAGTGTTGGCTACTGCTGATGGCGTGCTGGGCGCTATCGTCAAGAACGAAGGCGACACCGTTCTGTCCGACGAAGTCCTGGGCTCCATCGAAGCCGGCGGCGCTGGTGCTGCTCCAGCCGCTGCCGCTGCTCCGGCCGCTGCACAGGCTGCTGCTCCTGCTGCCGAAGGCGAAGACGATCCTGTTGCTGCACCGGCTGCTCGCAAGCTGGCTGAAGAAAACGGCATCAACATCGCTTCCGTTGCCGGCACTGGCAAAGGCGGTCGCGTGACCAAGGAAGACGTGGTTGCAGCCGTTGCTGCCAAGAAAGCCGCTCCGGCTGCCGCGCCTGCCAAGGCTGCTGCTCCGGCTGCCGCTGCTCCTGTATTCGCCGCTGGCGACCGCATCGAGAAGCGCGTTCCGATGACCCGCGTTCGCGCTACCGTGGCCAAGCGCCTGGTAGAAGCGCAGTCGAACATGGCGATGCTGACCACTTTCAACGAAGTCGACATGACCGAAGTCATGGCGTTGCGTTCGAAGTACAAGGATCTCTTTGAGAAGAGCCATAACGGTGTGCGCCTGGGCTTCATGTCGTTCTTCGTCAAGGCTGCCACCGAAGCGCTGAAACGCTTCCCGGCTGTCAACGCGTCGATCGACGGTGCCGACATCGTTTACCACGGCTACGCCGACGTCGGTGTAGCTGTTTCCAGCGACCGCGGTCTGGTTGTACCGGTTCTGCGTAACGCCGAACTGATGAGCCTGGCTGAAATCGAAGGCGGCATCGCCACCTTCGGCAAGAAGGCGCGTGACGGCAAACTGTCGATGGACGAGATGACCGGTGGTACGTTCACCATCACCAACGGTGGTACCTTCGGTTCGATGATGTCGACCCCGATCGTCAACCCGCCGCAAGCGGCCATCCTGGGCATGCACAACATTCTGCAGCGTCCTATGGCGATCAACGGTCAGGTGGTTATCCGTCCGATGATGTACCTGGCGCTGTCCTACGATCACCGTCTGATCGATGGCAAAGAAGCTGTGACCTTCCTGGTTACCATCAAGAACCTGCTGGAAGACCCGGCTCGTTTGCTGCTGGATATCTGATAAAGCAGTTGCAAGCTCCTTACCCCAGGCTGCAAGTCAGCAGCCTGGGGCCGGAGCTTGCGGCTTGAAAGTTGTAGCTAAAGAGGATTCTTTTATATGTCGCAGAAATTTGACGTAGTAGTGATCGGTGCGGGCCCTGGCGGCTACGTAGCGGCTATCAAGGCCGCGCAGCTTGGTCTTTCGACGGCCTGCATCGAGAAATACACCGACAAGGAAGGCAAACTGGCTCTGGGCGGTACTTGCCTGAACGTCGGCTGCATTCCATCCAAGGCGCTGCTGGACAGCTCCTGGAAATACAAGGAAGCCAAAGAAGGCTTCGCGATCCACGGTATCAATCACGCTGGCGTGACCATGGACGTGGCCGCAATGGTTGGCCGTAAAGCCAACATCGTCAAAGGCCTGACCTCTGGCGTTGCGACCCTGTTCAAGGCAAACGGCGTCACTTCCCTGCAAGGCCACGGCAAACTGCTGGCCGGCAAGAAAGTCGAACTGACCAAGCCGGACGGCACCGTCGAAATCATCGAAGCCGAGAACGTGATCCTGGCTTCGGGTTCGCGTCCGATCGACATTCCACCGGCTCCGGTTGACCAGAACGTGATCGTCGATTCGACGGGCGCACTGGAATTCCAATCGGTTCCAAAACGTCTGGGCGTGATCGGCGCTGGCGTGATCGGTCTGGAACTGGGTTCGGTCTGGTCGCGTCTGGGTTCCGAAGTTGTTGTTCTGGAAGCCCTGGAGAAGTTCCTGCCAGCGGCTGACGACGCGGTTTCCAAGGAAGCCTACAAAACCCTGACCAAGCAAGGTCTGGACATCAAGCTGGGCGCTCGCGTCACCGGTTCCAAAGTGAACGGCGACGAAGTCGTGGTGAACTACACCGATGCCAATGGCGAACAGAACATCACCTTCGACAGGCTGATCGTTGCCGTTGGTCGCCGTCCAGTGACCACCGAGCTGCTGGCAGCTGACAGCGGTGTGAACATCGACGAACGTGGTTTCGTTTTCGTTGACGACCAGTGCGCGACCAGCGTACCGGGCGTTTTCGCGATCGGTGACGTGGTTCGCGGCATGATGCTGGCGCACAAGGCGTCCGAAGAAGGCATCATGGTGGTTGAGCGCATCAAGGGCCACAAAGCCCAAATCAACTATGACCTGATCCCGTCTGTTATTTATACTCACCCGGAAATCGCGTGGGTCGGCAAGACCGAGCAGGTCTTGAAGGCTGAAGGCGTTGAAGTTAACGTTGGCACCTTCCCGTTCGCAGCCAGTGGCCGTGCCATGGCAGCCAACGACACCGGCGGTTTCGTGAAAGTCATTGCCGATGCCAAGACTGACCGCGTATTGGGCGTCCACGTGATTGGCCCGAGCGCTGCAGAACTGGTTCAGCAGGGCGCAATCGGTATGGAATTCGGCACCAGTGCCGAAGACCTGGGCATGATGGTTTTCTCCCATCCGACCCTGTCCGAAGCCTTGCACGAAGCTGCTCTGGCAGTGAATGGCGGCGCCATTCACATTGCCAACCGCAAGAAGCGTTAAGACAAGACAATAAGAAACCACGGCGGAAGGCCCGTCGTGAGACTTGCGTGCAAGACTCACCGCGGAATGTCCGCCGGACGCAGCCTTGCGTAGTTTCACCGGTTATCCGGAACACCTACGCAAGCAGCAGTCACAGGTGGTGCGGCACTTGAACAAGTGCAGCACCGAATGCGCAGTACCTAACGAAGACGGTAATAAGCATGAATCTTCACGAGTATCAGGGTAAGCAGCTGTTCGCTGAATACGGCCTGCCAGTATCCCAGGGTTTCGCCGTAGACACCCCGGAAGCAGCAGCAGAAGCGTGCGACAAGATCGGCGGGACCGAATGGGTTGTCAAAGCCCAGGTTCACGCAGGTGGTCGCGGTAAAGCGGGCGGCGTTAAGCTGGTTCGCAGCAAAGAAGACGCCAAAGCATTCGCTCAACAGTGGTTGGGCAAGCGTCTGGTGACTTACCAGACTGATGCCAATGGTCAGCCAGTCACCAAGATCCTGGTTGAATCGTGCACTGATATCGCTAAAGAGCTGTACCTGGGCGCTGTCGTTGACCGTTCGAGCCGTCGTATCGTGTTCATGGCTTCCACCGAAGGTGGCGTGGACATCGAGAAAATCGCTCACGACACCCCTGAGAAAATCCTCAAGGCCACTATCGATCCACTGGTTGGCGCTCAGCCATTCCAGGGTCGCGAGCTGGCATTCCAGCTGGGTCTGGAAGGCAAGCAAGTTGCTCAGTTCGCCAAGATCTTCGTAGGTCTGGCCAAGCTGTTCAAGGATCACGACCTGGCTCTGCTGGAAGTGAACCCGCTGGTGATCAAGGCTGACGGCGATCTGCATTGCCTCGACGCCAAGATCAACATCGACGCCAACGCCATGTACCGTCAGCCTAAGCTGAAGACTTTCCACGATCCGTCGCAAGACGATCCGCGCGAAGCGCACGCTGCCAAGTTCGAACTGAACTACGTAGCGCTGGAAGGCAACATCGGTTGCATGGTCAACGGTGCTGGCCTGGCCATGGGTACCATGGACATCGTCAACCTGCATGGCGGCAAACCAGCCAACTTCCTCGACGTGGGCGGCGGTGCTACCAAAGAACGCGTTACCGAAGCGTTCAAGATCATCCTGTCCGACACTAACGTCGCTGCAGTACTGGTCAACATCTTCGGCGGCATCGTTCGTTGCGACATGATTGCCGAAGGCATCATTGGCGCCGTGAAAGAAGTCGGCGTGAAAATCCCGGTTGTTGTTCGCCTTGAAGGCAACAACGCTGAGCTGGGCGCTAAAGTACTGGCAGAAAGCGGTTTGAACATCATCGCTGCTACCAGCCTGACCGACGCTGCTCAACAAGTCGTTAAAGCTGCGGAGGGCAAATAATGAGCGTCCTGATCAATAAAGACACCAAAGTTATCTGCCAGGGTATTACCGGTTCGCAAGGTAGTTTCCACACCCAGCAAGCCATCGAGTACGGCACCAAGATGGTTGGTGGTGTAACTCCTGGTAAAGGCGGCACCGAGCACCTGGGTCTGCCAGTGTTCAACACCGTGAAAGATGCCGTAGCTGCCACTGGCGCCACCGCCAGCGTGATCTACGTTCCGGCTCCTTTCTGCAAGGACTCCATCCTGGAAGCAGCTTTCGGCGGCATCAAGCTGATCGTTTGCATCACCGAAGGCATTCCTACCCTGGATATGCTGGATGCCAAGGTCAAGTGCGACGAACTGGGCGTAGTCCTGATCGGTCCTAACTGCCCAGGCGTGATCACTCCAGGCGAATGCAAGATCGGCATCATGCCAGGTCACATTCACTTGCCAGGCAAGGTCGGTATCGTTTCCCGTTCCGGCACCCTGACCTACGAAGCTGTCAAGCAAACTACTGACGCCGGTTTCGGTCAGTCAACTTGCGTCGGCATCGGCGGTGACCCGATCCCGGGTTCGAACTTCATCGACATCCTGAAGCTGTTCCAGGAAGACCCGAAGACCGAAGCGATCGTGATGATCGGTGAGATCGGCGGTTCGGCTGAAGAAGAAGCGGCTGCCTACATCAAGGCAAACGTGACCAAGCCGGTTGTTTCCTACATCGCTGGTGTGACTGCCCCTGCGGGCAAGCGCATGGGCCATGCTGGCGCAATCATCTCTGGCGGCAAAGGCACTGCAGACGAGAAGTTTGCTGCCCTGGAAGACGCAGGCGTGAAAACCGTGCGTTCGCTGGCAGACATCGGCAAGGCTTTGTCCGAGCTGACTGGCTGGGCGATCAAGTAAGCCTCGCGCTTATCTGACGCTTTGCCAAGACAAAGGCCACCTTCGGGTGGCCTTTGTCGTTTGCGGGGTTTGTGTGTCGTCAGTGAAGGCCTCATCGCGAGCAAGCTCGCTCCCACAGGATTTGTGAACGGCCGAGATCCAATGTGGGAGCGAGCTTGCTCGCGATGTCGGACTTACAGGCGCAGACCAATTACATGCAAAAACGCGACACCGAAATGTCGTGTATCGGATAGTTCGCACCCTAACAGTGCGTTTCCCGGCCAAATTCGTTAGGCTAGCAGCCATTTTTGCGTCCGCAGCCCACAAGGCCGCTACGCGCTAAACGGGTCAGTCCTATTCGGACCGACAGCATTTCCCTCACCCATAGGGAAATCCCCCTCTAAATTCCGATTCAGTAGTGTGGTATTTCCTTAATGAAAGTGTTGAAAGGCCAGGACATCCTGGCACTTGGATTCATGACCTTTGCCTTGTTTGTCGGGGCTGGCAACATCATCTTCCCGCCTATCGTCGGTTTGCAGGCCGGGCCTCATGTCTGGTTGGCGGCGCTGGGTTTTCTGATCACCGCGGTTGGTCTGCCCGTGATCACCGTGGTGGCCCTGGCGAAAGTCGGCGGCGCCATGGATGCCTTGAGCAGCCCGATCGGTAAAGTCGCCGGGGGCCTGCTGGCCGCTGCGTGCTACCTGGCCGTCGGCCCGCTGTTCGCGACGCCGCGCACCGCGTCCGTCTCCTTCGAGGTCGGCCTGGCGCCGTTGACCGGTGAAAGCCCGCTGGCCCTGTTCCTCTATAGCTCGGTGTACTTCCTGCTGGTGTTCTTCATCTCGCTCTACCCGGGCCGTTTGCTGGATACCGTAGGGCGTTTCCTCGCGCCACTGAAGATCATCGCCCTGGCCGTTCTCGGCATCGCGGCGTTCGCATTGCCGGCCGGCGACATCGGCGTGGGCACTCCCGAGTACGTGGCGGCACCGTTCTCCCAAGGTTTCATCAATGGTTACCTGACCATGGATACCCTCGGCGCTCTGGTCTTCGGCATTGTCATCGTCAACGCCATCCGCTCCCGTGGCGTCGAATCGCCGGCGCTGATCACCCGTTACGCGATTATTGCCGGGCTGATTGCCGGCGTGGGCCTGGCACTGGTGTATGTCAGCCTGTTTCGTCTCGGTTCGGGCAGTCATGAGGTGGCTGCAGGCGCGACTAATGGCGCGGCGGTATTGCACGCTTACGTGCAGCACACCTTCGGCTCCCTGGGCAGTGGCTTCCTGGCGGTGTTGATCTCCCTGGCCTGTCTGGTCACGGCGGTTGGCCTGACCTGTGCCTGTGCCGAATACTTCAGCCGTGTGCTGCCACTGTCCTACAAGACACTGGTGATCATCCTCGCCGCGTTTTCCCTGCTGGTGTCCAACCTGGGCCTCACCAAGCTGATCGCGTTCTCGATCCCGGTCCTGACCGCGATCTACCCGCCGTGCATCGCCCTGGTGGCCCTGAGCTTCTGCAAGGACTTCTGGCATGAGCAGGGCCGTATTGTCGGCCCGGTGATGCTGGTGTCCTTCATCTTCGGCCTGATCGATGCGCTCAAGGGCGCCGGTCTGGCGGACTGGTTGCCGACGCAGCTGGCGAACTTGCCGCTGAGCGAGCAAGGTCTGGCCTGGTTGGTGCCATCGGTGATGACGCTGGTGGTGGCGGTGGTGTGTGATCGTCTGCTGGGCAAGCGCGAAGAAGCGCTGGCTTAAGCGGCTTGAGCGCCCGCTACAAACGGGCGTCGAGCAACAATGGAAATGCCCCGTATCAATCGATACGGGGCATTTTTTATGGGCGTGATGCAGTGTCTTTTTCCTTGAGGTAACGTCGAAGCATTGCAAAGACCTCATGTGGGAGCGAGCCTGCTCGCGAAAGCGGAGTGTCAAACAGCATCAGCGTTTATTGACACTCCGCCTTCGCGAGCAGGCTCGCTCCCACAGGTTTTCGGCCATCCGCACCTACATCACAAGGACCTGCATGTCGTTCATCCACGCCAACCTGATCCACATTCTCGCCGCAATCTGGTTCGTCATCTGCTGGGGCGGCTACACCCGCTATGCGACGTGGAAGGCCCGCGACACCGCGTGCCTGGCCAGTGTGCTGCACCTGTATCGCGAAGACTGGATGCGCCGCATGCTGCTGCGCGACAACCGCATCGCCGACGCCAGCGTGATCGGCAACCTGGAGCGCAACGCCTCGTTCTTCGCTTCCAGCACGCTGATCATCCTGGCCGGTATCCTTACGGTACTGGGTGCCTCCGAGAGGGCGGTGTCGTTGCTGGCCGATATCCCTATGGTGCAGCAAGCATCCCAAGGCATGTCGGAAATCAAGTTGTTGTGCCTGGCGCTGGTATTCGTCTATGCGTTCTTCACCTTCAGCTGGTGCATGCGTCAGTACAATTTTGCGGCGATTCTGGTGGGTTCGGCACCGATGGTCGGTGAACGGCATGTTTCCGAAATGGAGCGAAAGGCCTTTGCCGCCCGTGCCGCCCGGGTCATTTCCATGGCCGCCAACCAGTTCAACTTCGGCCTGCGTTCTTATTACTTCGGCATGACCATGCTGGCCTGGTTCGTCAGTCCGTGGTTGTTCATGTTGATGAGCACCGGGGTGGTCCTGGTGCTCTATCGCCGGGAGTTTCACTCCGACGTTCTCGACGTAATGGTCTATACCCCTACAGAGGCACCCTTGCCCGAGGCAAATAAAGAGGCCGCTTGATGAGTATTCCGTTCTGGTGCGTGATTATCAGTGCCTTGCTGATTTATGTGGCAAAAATCCCGGTGGCAAAGGCCATGAGCGAGCAGGGCGGTTACGACAATCACCTGCCGCGCCAGCAACAGGCACAACTCACCGGCTTCGGCGCCCGGGCGCTGGCGGCGCATCAGAACTGTTTCGAAGCATTCATATTGTTTGCGGTGGGGGTGTTGATGGCGCACACCACGCAGACGGCGGGATGGCTTATCGATTCGCTGGCCATCATCTTTGTGATTACGCGCATCATATACTTGCTGTGTTACTGGGCAGATCTGGCCTGGCAGCGCAGCCTGGTGTGGGGCGTCGGGTTAGTGTGTTCGTTGTTGCTGATGATTAGTCCGACTTTTAGAACTATTTTGCTCTAATGCCCGGATTGCAGACAAAAGAAAACCCGCATTTTGGCGGGTTTTCTTTTTCACGCTAAAAACGTTTTAGTTTTTAGGTGCTTCTTTTGCAGCGGCTTCGTTCGATTCAGCCTGAGCTTTGGCAGCTTCGGCGTTTTCTTTTGCTGCGTCGTTCACTTTATCCTGAGCTTTGTTCATGTCTTGCTGAGCCTGCTCAGCATGTTGGTTGGCATCTTGAGCTTTGTCCTCGGATTTTTTATCGCAAGCAGCGAGACCGAGGGAAGCGGTCAACATCAAGGCAATAGCTAAAGTCTTACGCATGGGGTGTTTCTCCTTATGGAAAGTATCTACTGGCCTTTCGAGCACAGCGCTCAGCGTTAAGTTCCTCAATTCATACAGATATATAAGATTATTCCTACGGGAACTTTCTTTCGACGCGACCTAGTGCGAATCAAGACACTAAGAAGAGTTTTTATCAAATGGCCGAAAACCCCGTTTTTGAGCGTGCGACACGATTCCTGTCGGCGCTGCGACATTGCCAGGTGCTCAATCTTCGCGTTCACAGCGCAAGTAGCGAAGGGCTCACCGTGATTTTGCCGTACAGCCCGCAAATTGTCGGCAATCCGCACACCGGCGTGATCCATGGCGGCGCATTGACGTCGCTGATGGACACCGCCTGTGGCATGTCCACCCTCTGCGTACTGCCCGAGTTCGAAGTCTGCCCGACCCTGGACCTGCGCATCGATTACATGCACGCCGCCGAACCGCATAAAGATGTCTATGGATTCGCCCAGTGCTACCGCGTGACCACCGATGTGATCTTCGCCCGCGGTTTTGCCTATCAGGACGATCCCGAACAACCCATCGCCCATGTCACGGGCACCTTCATGCGCATGGGCAAGGCCATCAAGGTCGCCAAAGGTTTTGGCGGCGTCATTGCCGAAGGTGCAAAATGACCGACACTTTCAAGGAACAACTGCAACAGGCCCATGAACAGGGGGACTACGCCTCGCTGCTGAACCTGATTCCCTACGCCAAGCTGATCGGCGTCGAATGCTCGCGGGTGGGCGACGATTTATTGTTTCGCTTGCCGGCCAACAAGGACAACATTGGCAACCCTCTGCTGCCGGCGATTCATGGTGGCGTGATTGCCGGGTTCATGGAGTTGTCCGCGGCGCTGCACCTGGTGGTTTTCACCGGATCGCCCGGCGTGCCGAAGATCCTCGACTTTTCCCTCGACTACTTGCGCGCGGGGCAATTTCGCGACACCTGGGCCAGATGTCAGGTCTGTCGGCAGGGACGGCGCGTCGCCAACGTAGCGATTACGGCCTGGCAAAGCACCGAATCGGAGCCAATTGCCACGGCCCGGGCCCATTTCAAAATCGACGAGCCCTTGAAATCCTGATCTGAGCCCCCAACTTTGATGACAACCCGCCGCCGACCATCAAGGTCGCGGCTTATGCCATCTGATTGGAGTTTGATGACCATGAGTGTGGAAACTCAAAAGGAAACCCTGGGCTTCCAGACCGAGGTGAAGCAACTGCTGCACCTCATGATCCATTCGCTGTATTCCAACAAGGAAATTTTCCTTCGCGAATTGATCTCGAACGCCTCTGACGCTGTCGACAAATTACGCTTTGAAGCCCTGGCCAAGCCTGACCTGCTGGAAGGTGGCGCCGAGCTGAAAATCCGTGTGAGCTTTGACAAGGACGCTAAAACCGTCACCCTCGAAGACAACGGTATTGGCATGAGCCGTGAAGACGCGATCACCCATCTGGGTACTATCGCCAAATCCGGCACTGCTGACTTCATGAAACACCTGTCTGGCGACCAGAAGAAAGATTCGCACTTGATCGGTCAGTTTGGTGTGGGTTTCTACTCTGCATTCATCGTCGCTGACAAAGTAGACGTGTTCAGCCGCCGTGCCGGTGCTGCAGCCAGCGAAGGTGTGCACTGGTCGTCCAAGGGTGAAGGCGATTTTGAAGTTGCCACCGTTGAGAAAGCCGAGCGCGGTACTCGTATCGTTCTGCACCTGAAGGCCGGCGAAGACGAATTCGCTGATGGCTGGCGTCTGCGCAACATCATCAAGAAGTACTCCGACCACATTGCGTTGCCGATCGAGTTGCCCAAAGAAGTGGCCGCTGCCGAGGGCGAAGAGCAGCCTGCCGTTGAATGGGAAACCGTCAACCGCGCCAGCGCCCTGTGGACTCGTCCTCGTACTGAAGTGAAAGACGAGGAATACCAGGAGTTCTACAAACACGTCGCCCACGACTTCGAGAACCCGCTGAGCTGGAGCCACAACAAGGTCGAAGGCAAGCTGGAGTACACCTCGCTGCTCTACGTGCCGGCCCGTGCCCCGTTCGACCTGTACCAGCGTGAAGCGCCCAAAGGCCTGAAGCTGTACGTGCAGCGTGTGTTTGTCATGGATCAGGCCGAGTCGTTCCTGCCGTTGTACCTGCGCTTCATCAAAGGCGTAGTCGACTCCAACGACCTGTCGCTGAACGTGTCGCGGGAAATCCTGCAGAAAGACCCGATCATCGACTCCATGAAGTCGGCGCTGACCAAGCGCGTGCTCGACATGCTGGAAAAACTGGCGAAGAACGATCCTGAGCAATACAAGAGCTTCTGGAAAAACTTCGGCCAGGTCATGAAAGAAGGCCCGGCTGAAGATTTTGCCAACAAGGAAAAAATCGCTGGCCTGCTGCGTTTCGCGTCCACTCAGGGCGAAGAAGGCGAGCAAGTGGTTTCCCTGGCCGAATACCTGGCTCGCGCCAAGGAAGGTCAGGACAAGATCTACTACCTGACCGGCGAAACCTACGCGCAAGTCAAAAACAGCCCGCACCTGGAAGTCTTCCGCAAGAAAGGCATCGAAGTGCTGCTGCTGACCGATCGTATCGACGAGTGGTTGATGAGCTACCTCAGCGACTTCGACGGCAAGAGCTTTGTCGATGTGGCACGCGGTGACCTGGACCTGGGCAACCTGGACTCGGAAGAGGACAAGAAAGCTGCGGAAGAAGTCGCCAAGTCCAAAGAAGGACTGGTTGAGCGTCTGAAAACGGCGCTGGGCGATTCCGTGGCCGAAGTGCGGGTTTCCCACCGTCTGACCGATTCTCCGGCAATCCTGGCCATCGGTGAGCAGGACCTGGGCATGCAGATGCGTCAGATCCTGGAAGCCAGCGGGCAGAAGGTTCCGGAATCGAAGCCGATCTTCGAATTCAACCCGGCTCACCCGCTGATCGAGAAGCTCGACAACGAGCAGAGCGACGAGCGCTTCGGCGACCTGTCGCACATTCTCTTCGATCAGGCGGCCCTGGCGGCCGGCGACAGCTTGAAAGACCCGGCCGCGTATGTACGCCGCCTCAACAAGCTGCTGGTTGAGCTGTCGGTTTAACTGAGTTGTACAAAAAAACCCGCTTCGGCGGGTTTTTTTATTCTGACCGGGCATTGCCCTAACTCGTGCGTATTTACGTCGATACTTAATCTACGGGATGAGGTGTTCAGAGCTGATTGCTGCTGCCTGGTATTTTCGGTGGCAGTGCCGGCCTCTTCGCGAGCAAGCTCGCTCCCACAATGAAACGCATTCCCCTGTGGGAGCGAGCTTGCTCGCGATGGCGGTGTAACTGACCCCGAAGATCTCAAGGCAATTCGATCCTCTCGCTTTCCCCCGGCACCGTCGGCCAGTCCCCGGCCGCCCAGCGCCGGCGCGCTTCATCAATCGCCGCCGGATCACTCGCCACAAAATTCCAGTTGATCCGCCGTGGCCCATCCAGCGGTGCGCCACCGAACAGCACGGCATGACAATCGCTCTCGGCGAACAACGTCATCTCTTCCCCGGCAGGCAACACGGCCAGCGTATGGGGTTCCAGTAGCTCGCCATCCAGCTGCGCCTCACCACTCAACACATACAGCGCCCGCTCTTCATGCTCGGTGGGTATTAGCAAAGTGGTCGCCGTTTGCAGGTGCAATTCGGCATACAGCGTAGGAGAAAGCACCGGCACCGGCGATTCCAGGCAAAATCCTGACCCGGCAATCATCCGGATCTTCACACCGAGGTTATCGCTGACCGGCAGCGTGGCCGCCGGATGGTGACTGTAATGTCCGGGACCCTGTTCATGCTCCTTGGGTGACGCCAGCCAGATCTGCAGGCCGTGCATCCTGAACCCGCTGTCCTTCAATGCCTGCGGCGTGCGCTCGACATGGGCGATCGCGCTGCCCGCCGTCATCCAGCTGACATCCCCGGCCTCGACCACCTGGTCGGAGCCAAGGCTGTCCTTGTGCTGGATTTGTCCTTCGAGCAGGTAGGTGAGGGTGGACAGGCCAATATGCGGATGTTGCCGGATGTTCATGCCATGGCCGGCTGGGTAAGCGGTTTCCAGCATGTGGTCGAAAAACACGAAAGGTCCGACATTGCGGCATTTGGCTGACGGCAAAGGGCGAAGAATCGGTTGGCCTTCGACATCTTCGGCGCGGGGGCGGATCACGAGCGGAGTGTTCATGGTGCGTTCCAGGCTGAGCGGGTGACGCGTGGAGCATAACCCGCTTGCGCAGCCCTTGCCGCTATTGGCTGAACGCACCTTCGGACAGATGGGTTTCGATACTGACCTCAGTGCTGGTCATCAGCTTGTGCACCGGGCAGCGGTCGGCGACGCGGTGCAGTTCGTCACGCTGGGCATCGGTGAGTACACCCTTGAGGGTCAGTTTGACGTGCAGGGCATATTTGCCTTTTTGCTCTTCACTGTTATCGCGTTTGACCTCGACCGTGACACCGGTCAGCGGAATGTCCTTCTTCCTGGCGTACATCTTCAGGGTCAGGGCCTTGCAGGCACCGAGGGCGGCATCAAAGTAGTCATGGGGCTCGGGCGCCGTGCCTTCGCCGCCGATATCTTTAGGTACATCGGCAAACAATTCGTGCTCATCGATCTGGACGCTGTGACGAAAACCTTCGGCGGAAACGGTATTGACGGTAACAGTCATGGGAAACCTCGCAGGCTGGGAAACATTATTCGATCAAAAAAGACCTTGAAGTTATAGAGCATTCCTACGAAGGCGCGTTCCACTTTCTTGCCCTGATGAACCCTGGACCCTGCGCTGGGGTCTACGCTGTTCCTAAGCTCTGGAGATCGCCCGTGCCTTTGTTCCGCTATAGCGTCGCCTGTCTATTGGCTTTTTCCTGTCACGTTGCCAGCGCCCGGGAATATGCCTACAGCGATGCGCACCTGCACTACGTGGATTTCTTTCAGGAAACGGCGGGCATGCCGAAATTGCTCAAGGCCATGGCCGACAATCGCATCGAACATGTGATGATTTCCGGCATTCCGGTGGCCAAGAAATGGCACGAAGACGAACCCAAGCGTCCGCGTTATTACGCCGGCGATGACGCTGATGCCTACTGGTACAGCGCCACCGATGTCATAGTCGCAGCCGCGGTGAATTCGTTGAGCCCCGAACAGCGTCAGCACTTTCACCCGTTCCTGTCAGGTTTCAATCCCAACGACAAGAACTCCGCGGCGCATATCCAGCGCATGCTCGATCTCAATCCCGGCCTGTGGCAGGGCATAGGCGAGGTCTTCACCCGCCACGATGACCTGACTGCGCTGACGTCCGGCGACACGCCGCGGGCGAATAACGAGGCGATGACGCGGATCTATCACCTGGCCGCCGAAAACGATTTGCCGGTCATGCTGCATTCCAACATCACGTCCAAGCGCGAGAAAAATCCACTGTACCTGGCGGAAGTCGAAGAGCCGCTGCGCAATCATCCGCATACACGGTTCATCTGGGCTCACGCCGGCACCAGCGCGGAGATTCATCGGCACCAGACCCGGCTGGATTTTCTGTTGCCGACCCTGACGCGCCTGCTTGAGAAGCACCCCAATCTGTTCATCGACCTGTCCTGGAGCATGCTGACGCCATATCTGCTGGATGAGCAGGACAAGCCTCGGGAGGAGTGGTTGAAGCTGGTGCAGCGCTTCCCGGAGCGCTTCATGCTCGGCTCCGATGTCGTGGGACGTTTCAACAAGCTCGGTAAGGAAATGCGCGGATTCGACCCGTTTCTCGATGCCTTGCCGGAAGATGTCGCCAAAAAAGTCGCACGGGATAACTTTCTATCGATCCTGCCGCGCCCCCTGTAGGAGCGAGCTTGCTCGCGAAAAGCCAGAGAACGCCGCGGGTGTCAGGCTTTACGCGTTATCGTTGACGACCATCGCGAGCAGGCTCGCTCCTACAGTAGCCACATGGCCTTCGGGTATTGCAGACGAAAAAAAGCCCCGCACAGTGCGAGGCTTGTTTTGTATCGACCCGGATCAGTTGCCTTTGACAGCCTTGCCGTTGACCGTACCGTCCAGGAGCATGATGTTGTACTCCTTGCCGTCAGTCTCGACCTGTTGCAGCCGAACCAGCAGGTAATCCCAGTCCTTGGCGAACCACAGCACGGTGATGCGTTTGCTTTGAGTCGGATCGCGCACGCGCTCGACCTTGATCGCTTCGATCTGACCGGCCTTGGTGTCGACTTTTTCCGAACCCAGCACGCGGAAGTCATAGGTATCGACTTCGCCATCATCGACCACCTGATAGCTCATGCTTTTCTTGCCGGCGGCCACGTCATGCTGCAGGGCCAGCTGATAGGTGGATTTGTCGACCATGCCACGGTTGAGCGGGAGCTTGACCGGGTCGCCGCGATCGGTGCCGGTGACCATCTTGTTGGTCCAGTCGAAGTCCAGGTCGGCCTTCTTGGCTTTGCCCAGGCCACCCCGTTCGAAGTGATAGGACTGCGGCAGCAAGGTGTCCTTGTCCAGGGTCAGGGTGCTTTCTTCGGTCAGGCTGGCGATCATCATCGAGGCCTTGAAGCTGAGCTTCCAGGCGCCGTTGGCTTGCTTGGTCAGGCTGCGCTCGGCGGTGCCGCTCATCGGCAGCTGCTTCCAGTCGGCGGTGTAGCTGGCGGAGAACGGTTGAAGTTCTGCGGCCTGCGCAAAAGGCAGGGCGAGCAGAGCGCAAGCGAAGAGCAGGGCGCGACGCATAAAATCTCCTAGGTTCGAATCAAGTGGCCGCTGGCGGCGAGTAGCCTCCCATCCAGTAAAGCACCTTGCTCGCCGAGTGATAAACGACCTTCGGCAAACCAGCGTACGGCCATCGGGTAGATCAGGTGTTCCCGGGTGTGGACCCGCTGCGCCAGACTCTGCGGCGAATCCTGCAACTCTACCGGTATTACTGCTTGTACGACCAGTGGTCCGCCATCGAGTTCCTCGGTGACAAAGTGCACGGAGCAGCCGTGTTCAGTGTCGCCGGCCTCCAGCGCCCGCTGATGAGTGTGTAACCCTTTGTATTTGGGCAGCAGCGAGGGATGGATGTTGAGCAGGCGACCCTGGTAGTGACGCACAAAGCCAGCGCTGAGAATGCGCATGAAACCGGCCAGTACCACGAGTTTGGGGTTGAAGGCGTCGATCAGGTCGATCAGCGCGGCGTCGAAGGCCTCGCGGCCCTCGAAAGCCTTGTGATCCAGGACGCGGGTGTCGATACCCGCGTCACTGGCGCGTTGCAGGCCGAAGGCATCGGCGCGGTTGGAAATCACCGCAGCAATGCGGGCCGGGCTGTCGCCGGTCCGCGTGCTGTCGATCAAGGCCTGCAAGTTACTACCGGTGCCGGACAACAGCACCACCACATCACAGGTGTGGGACATCCGCTCTTGCATCAGTGTGCCTTGAGGTTTTTCAGTACGACCGAAGCCGCGCCTTCGGCAGCGGTGGAGATCTGGCCGATGACCCAAGGTTGCTCGCCGGCTTCACGCAGGACGTTCAGTGCGGTTTCGACGTGCTCCTGGCCAACGCAGATGACCATGCCGACGCCGCAGTTAAGCACGCGGTGCATTTCGTTTTCGTCGACGTTGCCTTGCTCTTGCAGCCAGTCGAACACGGCCGGGCGAGTCCAGCTTGCCACGTCAACCACCGCTTGAGCGCCTTTTGGCAGCACGCGCGGAATGTTGTCCAGCAGGCCACCGCCGGTGATGTGGGCCATGGCCTTGACCGCGCCGGTTTCCTTGATCAGCTTGAGCAGCGGCTTCACGTAGATGCGGGTCGGAGCCATCAGCAGGTCAGTCAGCGGCTTGCCGTCGAGCTGGATGTTTTCGATGTCGGCGCCTGCCACTTCGATGATCTTGCGGATCAGCGAGTAGCCGTTGGAGTGCGGGCCGGAAGACGGCAGGGCGAGCAGGGCGTCGCCGGCAGCGACTTTCGAGCCGTCGATGATTTCGGATTTTTCTACGACGCCGACGCAGAAGCCGGCCAGGTCGTAGTCTTCACCTTCGTACATGCCAGGCATTTCAGCGGTTTCGCCGCCGACCAGGGAGCAGCCGGACAATTCGCAGCCCGCGCCGATGCCGGTCACGACCTGGGTCGCGGTTTCGACGTTGAGTTTGCCGGTGGCATAGTAGTCGAGGAAGAACAGCGGCTCGGCGCCGCACACCACCAGGTCGTTCACGCACATGGCCACCAGGTCGATGCCGATGCTGTCGTGCTTGTTCAGGTTCAGTGCCAGGCGCAGCTTGGTGCCCACGCCGTCAGTGCCGGAAACCAGCACGGGCTGCTTGTAGCCGGCCGGGATTTCGCAGAGGGCGCCAAAACCGCCCAGGCCGCCCATGACTTCCGGGCGCGCAGTGCGCTTGGCGACGCTCTTGATGCGTTCGACCAATGCTTCACCGGCGTCGATGTCTACACCGGCGTCCTTGTAGCTCAGGGAGGGTTGCTTGCTCATGATCCAGGCCTTTAGGGGGGATTCAGGGGTAACGACCGGGTCCAGCGGGACCACCGAAACTGACGAAGGCGATTGCCGAGCGCATGGTTCAGGGTGCCCGGCTGTTGCCGGTCTGCGAAGGCGCGCGATTTTATCAGGCTTGAGAGGCAGCGGCCATCCTCAGGCCGACAGCAGGGGCATATCGGCTGAAAAAAACCGTAATTGCCCGTGTTGGCACAATCGCGCAGGGCTGTATAAGGTATCGCCATTAACAGTCTATCGTTATGGCAGTGCGAAAAACTTGCCCGGAACCTGTGAATGTTTTGCGCCGGGCGAGGGTCACAGCCTTGCTCGATCATCTTCATGCGGTCTGTTCCAGCCGCTCTTGTCGTCAGGAATCCTCCATGCGTTTTTTCAAATTTCTGTTTGTGGGCGGTTTATCGTTGGTCAGCCTCGCCAGTCAGGCCGAAACCGTCAAAGGCCTTTATCAGGTGCGCGAACCTGTCAGCAGCCAGGCGCCCGCGGAGCGCGATCAAGCCACCCAGCGCGCACTGGATACGCTGGTGCTGCGTCTGACCGGCGATCCCAAGGCTGCGCAAAGTCCGGGGTTGGCGGCGCTGCGCAAGGATCCGCAACAGATCATCAGCCAATACGGGTTTGATGCCGGCCCGCCGGAGGTGCTGAAGGTCGATTTCGACCCGGCCTCCACGCAGCAGGCGCTGCGCCGTGCCGGGTTATCACTCTGGGGCGCGAACCGACCGTCGATCCTGGGTTGGTGGTTGAACGATGCCACCGAAGGATCGACCCTGGTGGGCGATGGCCAGGCCAGCGCGACGCCATTGCGCCGCGCGGCACAACACCGGGGTTTGCCTTTGCGCTTGCCGCTGGCGGACCTGAATGAGCAGATCGTGGCCACCGCACCGAATCTCGAGGCGGCGGATCCGGCGCCGTTGCGTGGCGCTTCGGACCGTTACAATGCCGATGCCTTGCTGGCGGTGCATGCCCGTGAAGAGGGTGGCCAGTGGCAAGCCAAATGGCGCTTGTGGCTGGGCGATCAGAAAGAGGCCGGCAGTGTCCAGGGCGCCGATCAGGCCGCCGTTGCCGATGCCGTGATGTTGGCGGTCAGCGAGCGACTGGCGCCGCGGTTCGTGGTCAAGCCGGGTGCTTCGAGTGAACAATTGCTGGAAGTACAAGGCATGAACCTGGAACGCTATGCAGCTCTCGGGCGTCTGCTGGAACCCTTTGGCGCGCGTCTGCAGAGCGTCGAAGGCGACCGCATTCTGTATCGGGTCAACGGCAGCCCCGAACAGCTGAAGTCGCAATTGTCCCTGGCCAAATTGCAGGAAGTTCCGGCCGGTGAGGCGCCAGCCCCTGCGACGCCTGTCCAGCCCGCGGCTGATGGCTCGGTACCTGCCGCAGCGCCGACCCCAAAACCGACGCCGCAGTTGCGTTTCCGTTGGTAAGTTTTTCTTTCCTTATATAGAAGCTGGAGTGGTTCATGGCCGATACGCGGCGTTGGTTCTGGTTGGGTGGGGTGATCCTGCTCTGCGCGTTTGTCTGGCTGTTGCATCCAATCCTCACGCCCTTTCTGGTCGCGTTGCTGCTGGCCTATCTGTTCGATCCCCTGGTGGATCGGCTGGAGAAGGCCGGCCTGTCGCGGACCTGGGGTGTGATCGCGGTGTTTGCACTGTTTACCCTGATCTTCACCACCTTGCTGCTGGTGTTGGTGCCGATGCTCGCCAAGCAGTTGTTTCGCTTGTACGAACTGACGCCGCAGATGCTCGACTGGTTGCAGCACAGCGCGCTGCCGTGGGCGCAGTCGAAATTCGGTCTGTCCGACGGTTTCTGGAAATTCGACAAGCTCAAGGCAGCGATCAGCGAGCACATGGGCCAGACCACTGACATTGTCGGTGTCGTGCTGAGTCAGGCGACGGCTTCCGGATTGGCATTGATCGGACTGCTGGCCAATCTGGTGCTGATCCCGGTGGTGAGCTTCTACCTGTTGCGGGACTGGGACCTGATGATGGCCAAGATCCGCGGTCTGTTGCCCCGTGATCGCGAAGAGCGCGTGGTGATGCTGGCCGGTGAATGCCATGAAGTGCTGGGTGCATTCGTGCGCGGACAGTTGCTGGTGATGGTGGCGCTGGGAGTGATCTATGCGGCGGGCTTGATGCTGATCGGGCTGGAGCTGGGGCTGCTGATCGGTCTGATCGCCGGCCTGGCCGCGATCGTGCCGTACATGGGGTTTGTCATCGGGATTGGTGCGGCATTGATTGCCGGCCTGTTCCAGTTCGGCGGCGACCTGTATCCCATGGTCGGCATCGTCGCGGTGTTCATGGTCGGCCAGGCGCTCGAAGGCATGGTGCTGACGCCGTTGCTGGTGGGCGACCGGATCGGCCTGCACCCGGTGGCCGTGATCTTCGCGATTCTGGCGGGGGGCGAGCTGTTCGGTTTTACCGGCGTGCTGCTGGCCTTGCCGGTGGCCGCGGTGATCATGGTGCTGGTTCGCCATGTGCACGACTTGTACAAGGATTCCGGCATGTACAGTGGAGTTGATGGGCCTGAACTCTAAGCCGGGTTGATATCCGTCGCGGCTGTCCGGTTCATTGCCGGACTGGCCCTCCTCTTTTGCATGGCGCTCACCCGTCGCGCCAAAGAAACTGCCATGAAACCAGTGCGTTAACGCAAACCTTTGATTTTGCTTATGGTCTGTCGCATTGTGCGGTCAGCTTCACGGGTATAAACTTCGCAAACTTTACACAGAGGCCACTAACGGTTCCCCTGGAACTGTTCAGTCAGCATGAAACCGATTCAGCTGCCCCTAGGTGTGCGTCTGCGTGATGACGCTACCTTTATCAATTACTACCCAGGCGCCAATGCCGCTGCACTCGGCTATGTCGAGCGGCTATGCGAAGCCGACGCCGGCTGGACCGAAAGCCTGATTTATCTCTGGGGCAAGGACGGGGTAGGGCGTACCCATCTGTTGCAGGCGGCGTGCCTGCGTTTCGAACAGCTGGGGGAGCCGGCGGTGTATTTGCCGTTGGCAGAGCTCTTGGATCGTGGCATCGAAATCCTCGACAACCTCGAACAATACGAACTGGTCTGCCTGGATGACCTGCAGGCGGTCGCCGGACGGGCCGATTGGGAAGAGGCGCTGTTCCATCTGTTCAACCGTCTACGCGACAGCGGTCGGCGCTTGCTGATTGCGGCATCGACCTCCCCGCGTGAATTGCCGGTGAAGCTGGCGGACCTCAAGTCCCGCCTGACCCTGGCACTGATCTTCCAGATGCGTCCGCTCTCCGATGAAGACAAACTGCGTGCCCTGCAACTGCGCGCTTCGCGTCGCGGCTTGCACCTGACCGACGAAGTCGGGCATTTCATACTGACCCGCGGTACTCGCAGCATGAGTGCGCTTTTCGAGTTGCTCGAACGTCTCGACCAAGCCTCTCTTCAAGCCCAGCGCAAGTTGACGATCCCGTTTCTCAAGGAAACCCTGGGATGGTGAAGCCGGGGTCCGACGCAGGTTTCGGCAGTTTTCAGACGCCAGAAAATCCGCTGTCCTACAGGGCTGCAGGCTGCAGAACGTCTAAATGGGGCTCAAGCGCTTAGATGTAATCGAGAAACGCAGAAGTCACATAAAGTTCGATTGAATTTGCAAATGGGCATGATTGCGGGCATAGTCGCGGCTTCTTTTATAACTTTAAGCCACGGTCGTGCCCATGCTAAAGCGCTTCGCACCCCTCGTGCCCCTCGCACTCGTCACCCTGTTGTTCGGTTGCGCTGCTCATTCTCCAGTGCCCCAGCAAGAACAAAAACAGCAGGTTATCAATTCAGTTACCGCCCAGTCATCTTCCGTTCTTCTCCAGGAAGCGCTTGATCAGCAAGTGGCAGCCACCGACAAAGAACTGGCCAGCTTCGCCAATGGCAAGTCCTACCAGCTTCCGGTTCTGGCAGACAGCATCCTCGAACGTGGCATGTCCCTGATCGGTACCCGTTACCGTTTCGGCGGCACCTCCGAAGCCGGTTTCGATTGCAGCGGCTTTATCGGTTATCTGTTTCGTGAAGAGGCTGGCATGAACCTGCCACGCTCCACTCGCGAAATGATCAACGTCGACGCACCGCTGGTGACTCGCAGTGATCTGAAGCCAGGTGACTTGCTGTTCTTCGCCACCAATGGTCGTCGTGGGCGCGTCAGTCACGCCGGGATCTACCTGGGCGACAACCAGTTCATCCATTCCAGCAGCCGCCGCAGCGGTGGTGTCCGGATCGATAGCTTGGGCGACAGCTACTGGAGCAAGACCTTCATCGAAGCCAAGCGCGCACTCGCCATGGCGCCGGATTCGTCCCCGGCGATCGTCACCGCACGCAAGTAAGCGGACAGTTTGTAGGGTGAACTTAAAGTCTTACTTGAAGTTTGCGCTATAGTCGCTAGAATCCTGATCTAAGTTTGATGGCAAACCGCCTGCGTGCGCGCAGGCGGTTTTCTTTTCTGCCCTTTCGGTGGAAAAGCCGCAGCCAGATCAGGGTGTTCTGCTTATGACATTGCCAGCCCGCTTCGCAATCCTGTTCTTCGCAGCGCTGCTCAGCGCCTGCGCCAGCCGCACACCGCCGCCAGCACCGGCACCGGTGGTTCGCGCGCCATTGGTATTCGGTCCCTCCCAAGCCTTTTCTCCCGCCGCCGAAGATGTGCTGTTTCGTGCGCTCGGTCTTGTTGGCACGCCCTATCGCTGGGGCGGCAACACGCCGGATTCGGGGTTTGATTGCAGCGGGTTGATCGGCTATGTCTACCGTGACATGGCCGGCATTTCCCTGCCGCGCACCACCCGCGAGATGATCGGCATGCAAGCGGCCAGTGTCGGCAAGGAAGGCTTGCAGACCGGCGACCTGATCTTCTTCGCCACCAATGGCGGCTCCCAGGTCAGCCATGCCGGGATCTATGTCGGCGAAGGTCGTTTCGTCCATGCGCCGGCCACTGGCGGCACGGTCAAGCTCGACAGCTTGTCCAAGGCGTATTGGCAGAAAGCCTACCTGAGCGCCAAGCGTGTGCTACAACCAGAGCATCTGGCACATAACCCATAGATTGCAGAGTCTGGTCATGACCGCTCGCACGCTCAATCTCGATGATTCCCTGTATCAATACCTGCTCGACGTCTCCCTCAGGGAGACGCCGCTGCTCAAACGCCTGCGCGACGAAACCCAGGCGCTGCCCATGGCGCGCTGGCAAGTGGCGCCGGAGCAGGGGCAGTTCCTCGCATTGCTGGTGAAACTCACTGGCGCCAGGCGTCTGCTGGAAGTGGGCACCTTCACCGGTTACAGCGCCTTGTGCATGGCCGCAGCATTGCCGGATGACGGTTCGCTGATTTGCTGTGACATGCCCGGCGACTACAACGCCACCGCCCGCCGTTACTGGCAGGAAGCGGGTCTGGCCGGGCGAATTGACCTGCGTCTGGCACCGGCGCTGGAGACCCTGGCCCGGCTGGATCAACCAGGGCAGTTCGACCTGATCTTCATCGATGCCGACAAGGCCAATTACCCGAGCTACCTGGAGCATGCGCTGCGTTTGTTGCGGGTCGGTGGGCTGGCCGTGTTCGATAACACGCTGTGGAGTGGGCGGGTGCTGGAGGAGAGTCCCGACAGCGCGGACACCCGAGCCATCCAGGCGCTCAATCGCGCCTTGAAGGATGACGTGCGGGTGGATTTGTCGTTGTTGCCTTTGGGGGATGGATTGACCCTTTGCCGCAAGCGCTGATCAATGTGGGAGCGAGCTTGCTCGCGATAGCGGTGGGGCAGCGCCATCAATATTGAATGTGCTGGCCCTATCGCGAGCAAGCTCGCTCCCACAGGTGTTGTGTGTCCAGAAGGTGGCGTGTATTGCAGTTATTTAGCCGTTGATACCCGCCACACCTTGTTCCCCACATCATCCGCCACCAGCAAACCTCCGTGCCGGTCAATCACCACGCCCACCGGACGGCCCATGGCTTTTTCATCGTCGGTGAGGAACCCGGTGAGCACATCAACCGGTTGCCCGACCGGTTTGCCCGCGCTGAAGGGCACGAAAATCACTTTGTAGCCGCTGTGCGGATCGCGGTTCCATGAGCCGTGCTGGCCGATGAATGCGCCTTCCTTGAACTGCGCCGGCAGGTTGTTGCCTTCGGCAAAGGTCAGGCCCAGCGATGCCGTATGCGGGCCGACGGCGTAGTCCGGCGCAATGGCCTTGGCCACCAGGTCCGGATTCTGCGGCGTCACGCGCACATCGACATGCTGCCCGTAATAGCTGTAGGGCCAGCCATAGAACCCGCCGTCTTTCACGGAGGTGATGTAATCCGGCACCAGGTCGCTGCCGATTTCATCCCGCTCATTGACGGCCGTCCACAGCGCACCGCTCTGCGGTTCCCAGGCGAGGCCGTTGGGATTGCGGATCCCCGAAGCGAAGATCCGATGGTTGCCGGTGGCCCGATCCACTTCCCAGATCGCCGCGCGACCTTCTTCCTGATCCATGCCGTTTTCGCCGACGTTGCTGTTGGACCCGACCGTTACGTACAGCTTGTTCCCGTCCTTGCTGGCGATAACGTTCTTGGTCCAGTGATGATTCAGCGTGCCGCCCGGCAGATCGACGACTTTGATCGGCTGCGACTTGATCGCCGTATCGCCCTCTGCATAGTGGAAGCGCAGCAGGCGGTCCGTATCGGCGACGTACAAATCATTACCGACCAGCGTCATGCCGAACGGCGAGTTCAGGTTTTCCAGAAACACCGTGCGGGTTTCGGCGATGCCGTCGTGGTCCTTGTCTCGCAACAGTGTGATGCGGTTCGGGCTGGGTACCCCTGCACCGGCCCGGCCCATGACTTTCTTCATGACCCAGCCTTTGATGCCTTTGCCGTCATCGGGTTTGGGTGGCGCATTGGTTTCGGCGACCAGCACGTCGCCGTTGGGCAATACATAAAGCCAGCGCGGGTGATCGAGACCTTCGGCGAAGGCGGCGACCTGGGTTCCGGTCGCAGCGGTTGGTTTCGCACCGTCCGGCCAGCCGATCGCCGGGGCAATGTTCACCGTCGGGATCAGGGTCTTGTTCGGTTCTGGCAGCTTGGGCTGCGGTCCGGTGCCGTCCATGACTTGCAGGCTGGAGGTTTCACCGCAGGCGGCGAGCCCTCCGGCGAGCGCGATGACGAGAACGAGCTGGGGCTTGCGCATGCTGATCTTCCCTATGAATGCGTAGATACAATCATAGAGAAGCTTGCAGGTGCGATGGTTCAACCGGTCAGCCGCGGGCTTCCTTGAACAGGACGACGGTGCCGGGGTGATAGTGGCCGCCTTCGTTGCGCAACTTGCGCTAGGCGTAGGGGAAATACCAGGCCACGGCGCAGCTGTTTTCCTTTTGCAGGTCGTCGACCATGTCCTGCAGTTCTGGATTGGCGTCAGATAATTGATCGACGGCACTGAATTGCTTGAGCAGGCCCCGTCTTCAATTGACGCTCCACCCCCAACCCTCTAACCTTCGCGGCTTGTTTCAGGTGCTCTGTGGCCATGGCCGACAGAGTGAAACAGGGAAGTCGGTGAGTGATGCTCTTCAAGCGACGAAGAGTCATGATCCCGACGCTGCCCCCGCAACGGTAAATGAGTAAAGGCTGTGCATTGAGCCACTGTGTTGATTATCGACATGGGAAGGCGCGCAGTCAGGCCAGCGCCGCTCATGAGCCCGGAGACCGGCCTGATCCATCCAGCGGCATCACGGTGGGCGATGCCAGGCTTCTTGCCGTCTATTCTTGTGCCTGCCCGCCGTTATCCAGCCCCAACGGAGAGCTCCCCCATGACTGATACTCCCGATCGTGACGAACGTCACCTGGCGCGCATGCTGCGCAAAAAAGCCGTGATCGATGAACGCATCGCCAATTCCCCGAACGAATGCGGCCTGCTGCTGGTGTTGACCGGCAACGGCAAAGGCAAGAGCAGCTCGGCTTTTGGCATGCTCGCCCGCTCCCTGGGCCATGGCATGCAGTGTGGCGTGGTGCAGTTCATCAAGGGTCGCAACAGCACCGGCGAAGAACTGTTCTTCCGCCGCTTCCCGGAACAGGTGCGGTTTCATGTGATGGGGGAGGGCTTCACCTGGGAAACCCAGGATCGCCAGCGTGATATCGCTGCCGCCGAAGCCGCCTGGGCAGTCTCCCGCGAACTGTTGAGCGATCCGTCCATCGGTCTGGTGGTGCTCGATGAATTGAACATCGCCCTCAAGCACGGTTATCTCGATCTGGATCAGGTGCTCAGTGATTTGCAGGCGCGTCCGCCGATGCAGCACGTGGTGGTCACCGGTCGAGGCGCCAAGCCGGAGATGATCGAACTGGCCGACACCGTCACCGAAATGGGTGTGATCAAGCACGCGTTCCAGGCCGGTATCAAGGCACAAAAAGGCGTCGAGCTGTGACGCAACTACGTTATTGCCCGGCGGTATTGATTGCCGCGCCGGCCTCCGGCCAGGGCAAGACCACCGTCACCGCCGCGCTGGCCCGCTTGCATCGTAATCAGGGGCGCAAGGTGCGGGTCTTCAAGTGCGGCCCGGATTTTCTCGACCCGATGATTCTCGAGCGCGCCAGTGGTGCGCCGGTGTATCAACTGGACATGTGGATGGTCGGCGAACAGGAAAGTCGCCGACTGTTGTGGGAAGCCGCAGCTGTTGCCGACCTGATCCTGATCGAGGGCGTGATGGGGCTGTTCGATGGTACGCCGTCCAGCGCCGATCTGGCGCGGCACTTCGGTGTGCCGGTGCTGGGTGTGATCGATGGTACCGCGATGGCCCAGACCTTTGGCGCACTGGCCCTGGGGCTGGCGCGCTATCAGCCGGACTTGCCGTTTGCCGGTGTCCTGGCTAACCGCGTGGGCACATTGCGCCATGCGCAATTGCTCGAAGGCAGCCTGACGGAAGGCCTGCGCTGGTATGGCGCCTTGTCCCGGGAAACCGGGATCGAATTGCCGAGTCGGCACTTGGGGCTGGTTCAGGCCAGCGAGCTCAATGATCTGGATCTGCGTCTCGACGCGGCAGCCGAATCACTGGCCAACAGTTGCGATGTTGCGCTGCCGCCGCCCGTGGCATTCGCCGCTCCTGAAGTGATCGCCGCCGAACCCTTGTTGGCTGGCGTGCGCATCGCCGTGGCCCGTGACGAAGCCTTTGCCTTCACCTATGGCGCGAGCCTGGACCTGCTGCGGGCCATGGGCGCCGAGCTGCTGTTTTTCTCGCCGATCCGTGACGCCGGGTTGCCGGAAGCGGACAGTCTTTACCTGCCGGGAGGCTATCCGGAATTGCACCATGTGGCGCTGGCAAAGAACACATCGATGCTCGATGGGATTCGCGCGCACCATGCGGCCGGCAAACCATTATTGGCCGAGTGTGGCGGCATGCTGTATCTGCTCGATTCGCTGACCGATGTCGAGGGCACTCGTGCCGAATTGGTCGGTTTGCTGCCCGGGGATGCGGTGATGCAGAAGCGTCTGGCTGCATTGGCGTTGCAAACGGTGGAGCTGCCGGAAGGTTTGTTGCGCGGGCACACCTATCATCATTCGCTGACCACTACCGGGCTTGAGCCGATTGCCCGTGGGCTGAGCCCGAATGGCGGGCGTGGGGCGGAGGCGGTTTATCGTCAGGGGCGGATGACGGCCTCTTATGTGCATTTTTATTTTCCGTCGAATCCATTGGCGGTTGCCGCGTTGTTTGCGCCTGACCGTAAGGCTGCCTTCGCGAGCAGGCTCGCTCCCACAGGGGATCGCATTTCTTCTGGCCGCACACCTTCAAATGTGGGAGCGAGCCTGCTCGCGAAGAGGCCATGACCGATAACGCATTTTCCAAGGCCGAACGCGAAGCGATTTATCGAGCCATCGCCGAACGCCGCGACATGCGCCACTTCAGCGGCGGCACCGTCGAGCCCGAATTATTGCGACGCCTGCTCGAAGCCGCGCATCAGGCCCCGAGCGTGGGCCTGATGCAGCCCTGGCGCTTCCTGCGCATCAGCGACCGCAGCCTGCGCGGCAAGATCCAGCAGTTGGTGGAAGAGGAGCGAATCCGCACCGCCGAAGCCCTCGGCGAGCGCAGCGACGAATTCATGAAACTCAAGGTCGAAGGCATCAGCGACTGCGCCGAAGTGCTGGTCGCCGCGCTGATGGATGATCGCGAGCGCCACATCTTCGGCCGCCGCACCTTGCCGGAAATGGACATGGCGTCCTTGTCCTGTGCGATCCAGAACCTGTGGCTGGCCTCCCGTGCCGAAGGGCTGGGCATGGGCTGGGTTTCGTTGTTCGAGCCGCAGGCCCTGGCCGACTTGCTGCAGATGCCCGCCGGCGCCAAGCCGCTGGCCGTGCTGTGCCTGGGCCCGGTGAAGGAATTCTACCCGGCACCGATGCTGGCACTCGAAGGCTGGGCGCAGGCGCGTCCGCTGGGTGAATTGCTGTATGAAAATTATTGGGGAGTGAGTCAATGAGTGTGGCGTTGTTGAGTGTCGCCGCGGTTGCGCTGGACGCGCTACTGGGTGAACCCAGGCGCTGGCATCCGCTGGTGGCGTTCGGCCGTTTTGCCGACCGCATCGAGCAACGTTTCAATGGCGAAGGTCGCGGCTGGCGCAGTCACGGTGTCACCGCGTGGGTGATCGCGGTCGTGCCGCTGACCTTGCTGGCCACGGCGTTTTCCTGGGCGCCTTATGTCGGCTGGATCGTCGAGATCCTCGCGCTCTATTGTGCCCTCGGCATGCGCAGCCTCGGGGAACACGTCGAGCCCGTGGCCAAGGCCCTGCGCAGCGATGATATTGAAGAAGCCCGCAAACGCGTGGGTTATCTGGTCAGCCGTCAGACCAGCGAACTGGATAAAACCGAAGTCGCCCGCGCCGCCACCGAGTCGGTGCTGGAAAACGGCAGCGACGCGGTATTTGCCGCGCTGTTCTGGTTCGCTGTGGCGGGGGCACCTGGGGTGGTGCTCTATCGCCTGAGCAACACCCTCGATGCCATGTGGGGTTACCGCAACGAACGCTTCGAACGGTTCGGCTGGGCCGCGGCAAAGATCGATGACGTGCTCAACTACATTCCGGCACGCCTGGTGGCGTTGACCTACGCGCTGCTCGGCAAGACGCGCCTGGCGTTGAAATGCTGGCGCACCCAGGGCCCGACCTGGGACAGCCCGAATGCAGGGCCGGTGATGGCCGCCGGTGCTGGCGCGCTCGGCGTCGAGTTGGGCGGGGCGGCGATTTATCACGGTGAACTGCATCAGCGCCCGCAGCTGGGTGAAGGCCTGCCGGCGGATGCCGACTCCATCGAGCGTGGCTGGCAACTGGTCAAGCGCGGGGTATGGTTATGGTTGCTGATTCTTTGCCTGGGGGCTGAATTCTATGCTTGAGCACGGTGGTCGATTGCGCAAGGCGGCGCTCGAATACGGCATCGCCGAAGCCGACTGGCTCGACCTGTCCAGCGGCCTCGCGCCCTGGCCGTTTGCGGTCGCGGATATCCCGTTGCGCGCCTGGGCGCGATTGCCGGAAACCGATGACGGTCTGGAGCAGGCGGCCTGCGACTACTACGGCGCCGCCCGAGTGCTGCCGGTGGCCGGATCGCAAATGGCGATCCAGCTGCTGCCGCGTTTGCGTCGCGCCGGCAAGGTCGGCGTGCTGTCGCCCTGTTACGCCGAGCATGCCGAAGCCTGGCGCCGCAGTGGCTACATCGTGCGTGAAGTGCTGGAGCAGGAAGTCGACTTCTTTCTCGACAACCTCGACGTGCTGGTGGTGGTCAACCCGAACAATCCAACCGGCCTGAGCCTGACCCCCAGTCGCCTGCTCGACTGGCATGCGAAACTGGCCCAGCGCGGTGGCTGGCTGGTGGTGGACGAAGCCTTCATGGACAACACGCCGCACCTGAGCCTGGCGCCGTTTGCCCATCAGGTAGGGTTGATCGTGCTGCGCTCTTTCGGCAAGTTCTTTGGTCTGGCCGGCGTGCGCCTGGGGTTCGTGCTGGCCGAGCGCCAGCTGCTTAAATTGCTCGCCGAGCAAGTGGGGCCGTGGGCGGTCAGCGGACCGACCCGGGTCGTGGGGCAGGCCTGCCTGCTGGACACCGAAGGTCACGCCCGCCAACGGCAGCGCACCGAAGCGGCCAGCGAGCGCCTGGCGCGGTTGCTGGTAGAGCACGGGTTCGAACCTCACGGCGGTTGCGCCCTGTTTCAGTGGCTGATCACCGAGAGTGCCGAAGCGCTGCATGAATTCATGGCCCGGCGCGGCATTCTGCTGCGCGTATTCACGCACAACAGCAGCCTGCGATTTGGCTTGCCGGCCGATGAAGCCGACTGGACCCGTCTGGCGCAAGCGTTCGAAGCCTATGCCAAGGAAAGACAATGACTACGTTGATGGTGCAGGGCACGACATCGGACGCCGGTAAAAGCACGCTGGTGACGGCGCTCTGTCGCTGGGTCATCCGTCAGGGCGTCAGCGTCGTGCCATTCAAGCCGCAGAACATGGCGCTCAACAGCGCCGTCACCGCCGATGGCGGCGAGATCGGTCGCGCGCAAGCGGTGCAGGCCCAGGCGGCCAACCTTGAACCGCACACCGACATGAACCCGGTGCTGCTCAAACCCAACAGCGATACCGGCGCCCAGGTGATCATTCACGGTCGCGCCGTCACCACCATGAATGCGGTGGCCTATCACGACTACAAAGCGATCGCCATGCAAGCGGTGCTGGCTTCCCATGAACGGCTGAGCGCGGCCTATCCGGTGGTCATGGTCGAAGGCGCGGGCTCGCCGGCCGAGATTAATCTGCGCGCCGGCGACATCGCCAACATGGGGTTCGCCGAGGCGGTGGACTGCCCGGTGGTGCTGATTGCCGACATCAATCGTGGCGGCGTATTCGCCCATCTGGTGGGCACTCTGGAGTTGCTGTCGCCGAGTGAACAGGCGCGGGTCAAAGGGTTCATCATCAACCGCTTTCGCGGTGACATCGCGTTACTGCAGCCGGGGCTGGATTGGCTGGAGGCGCGCACCGGCAAACCGGTGATCGGCGTGTTGCCTTATGTCATGGACCTGCACCTGGAAGCCGAAGACGGTATCGATCAGCGCCAGACCGACAAGGCGGACCAGGTGCTCAAAGTGCTGGTGCCGGTGCTGCCGCGCATCAGCAACCATACCGACTTCGACCCGCTACGCCTGCACCCGCAGGTGGACCTGCAATTCATCGGCCCCGGCCAGGCGATTCCGCCAGCCGACCTGATCATTCTTCCCGGCTCGAAAAGCGTGCGCAATGACCTCGCGTTTCTGCGGGCCAATGGCTGGGACAGCGCCATCAGTCGTCATCTGCGCTATGGCGGGAAAGTGCTGGGCATCTGCGGCGGTCTGCAAATGCTCGGCGAGCAGGTGCATGACCCGCTAGGCCTTGAAGGCGCGCCGGGCTCCAGTGCCGGACTGGGTTGGCTGGCGTTCGAGACGCAGCTTGAACAAGAGAAGCAGCTGCGCAATGTCCGCGGGCGCCTGGTGCTGGAAGATGCGCCGGTCACCGGCTATGAAATCCATGCCGGGGTGACCACCGGGCCGGCGTTGGAAAACGCTGCGGTGTGGCTGGACGATGGCCGCTGCGATGGCGCGCAAAGCACAGATGGACAGATTTTCGGCACCTACCTGCATGGCCTGTTCGAATCGCCGGCGGCGTGCAGTGCGTTGTTGCGTTGGGCGGGATTGCAGGATGTGCAGGAAGTGGATTACCACGGCTTGCGCGAGCGCGATATCGAGCGGTTGGCGGATCTGGTGGAGAAGCATCTGGATACCCGATTGTTGCGTGAGCTCTGTGGTTTTTGAGTTGATTTTGAGAGCGCCTTCGCGAGCAGGCTCGCTCCCACAGTTGATCGCGTTCCATTGCGGGAGCGAGCCTGCTCGCGAAAAGGCCCGTCACCACACCGCCAATTAGAAGGATGTAACCATGCTGCAACTGATCCTCGGCGGCGCCCGCTCCGGCAAAAGTCGCCTGGCCGAAAAGCTCGCCGCCGACAGCGCTCTGGCAGTGACCTACATCGCCACCAGCCAGCCCCTCGACGGTGAAATGAACGAACGGGTGGCCCATCACCGCGCCCGTCGCCCGGCCGAATGGGCATTGATCGAAGAGCCCGTTGAGCTTGCCCGCGTCCTGCGCGAAACCGCAGGCGTAGATCGTTGCCTGCTGGTGGACTGCCTGACGCTGTGGATGACCAATCTGCTGATGCTCGAAAATGCCGAGCGTCTGGTCGCCGAACGCGAAGCCTTGCTCGACTGCCTGGCCTCGCTGCCGGGCGAAATCATATTTGTCAGCAACGAAACCGGAATGGGTGTCGTGCCACTGGGCGAATTGACTCGTCGTTATGTCGATGAAGCCGGATGGCTGCATCAAGCGTTGGCCGAACGCTGTCAGCGCGTCGTCCTGACCGTCGCCGGCCTGCCCCTGACTTTGAAAGGAACTGCGTTATGACTCAATCCTGGTGGCTGAACCCGTGCAAGCCGATCGATGCCCAAGCCTTCGAGCAGGCTGAGGCACGGCAACAGCAGTTGACCAAACCTGCCGGCTCCCTCGGGCGTCTGGAGTCGGTGGCGGTGCAATTGGCCGGGTTGCAAGGCCGGGTGAAACCGAGTCTGGATCAGCTGTGGATCGCGATTTTTGCCGGTGACCATGGCGTGGTCGCCGAAGGGGTGTCGGCGTATCCCCAGGAGGTCACTGGGCAGATGCTGCACAACTTCGTCAACGGTGGTGCGGCGATCAGCGTGTTGGCGCGGCAACTGGGGGCATCGCTTGAAGTGGTCGACCTCGGCACCGTGACGTCAACGTTGAATCTGCCGGGGGTGCGTCACCTCAATCTCGGCCCGGGCACCGCGAATTTCGTAGCAGGTCCGGCCATGACTCGGGCCCAGGGCGAGCTCGCCTTGCAGGCCGGACGCGACAGCGCGCAGCGTGCCCTCGCGGCGGGCGCGCAGTTGTTCATCGGTGGCGAAATGGGCATCGGCAACACCACCGCGGCCAGCGCCTTGTCCTGTGCATTGCTGGATTGCCCGGTGGCGCATCTGACCGGGCCGGGCACCGGACTCGACGCGGCGGGCGTCAGCCACAAGGCGCAGGTGATCGAACGCGCGTTGATTTTACACGGTGCTCAGCGCGGCGATGCGCTGCAAACCCTGTTCAACCTTGGCGGTTTTGAAATTGCGGCGCTGGTCGGCGCGTATCTGGCGTGTGCCCAGGCAGGCGTCGCGGTGCTGGTTGACGGGTTCATCTGCAGCGTCGCGGCGTTGGTGGCGGTACGTCTGAATGCCGACTGCCGTCAGTGGCTGTTGTTTGGTCATCGCGGTGCGGAGCCGGGTCATCGCCATGTGTTGGAAACCCTGAACGCCGAACCGCTGCTGGATCTTGGGTTGCGTCTGGGCGAGGGCAGCGGCGCTGCATTGGCTGTGCCCTTGCTGCGCCTGGCCTGCGATCTTCACGGGCAGATGGCGACCTTCGCCGAAGCGGCCGTAGCGGATCGTCCGGCATGACGTTGCGCCTGGATCTGTTGCGCCACGGCGAAACCGAGCTCGGCGGCGGCCTTCGCGGCAGCCTCGATGATGCCCTGACCGATAAAGGCTGGGCGCAGATGCGCGCGGCGGTCGTCGCGCAAGGGCCTTGGGATCGCCTGGTCAGCTCGCCTTTGCAACGCTGTGCACGGTTCGCCGAAGAACTCGGCGCACAACTGGGGCTGCCCGTGCACTTGGATAAAGATCTGCAGGAATTGCATTTCGGGGCCTGGGAAGGGCAGAGCGCCGCAACGTTGATGGAGACCGATGCCCAGGCGTTGGGCTTGTTCTGGGCTGATCCCTATTCGTTTACGCCGCCTGAGGGTGAGCGGGTCGAGGATTTTTCCACGCGGGTGTTGGCCGCGGTCGGGCGTTTGCAGGCGAGCTGCGCGGGTGAGCGGGTATTGCTGATCAGCCATGGCGGTGTGATGCGTTTATTGCTGGCCCAGGCCCGGGGATTGCCGCGTGAACAGTTGCTCAACGTCGAAGTCGGCCATGGCGCGCTGTTTTCCTTGAGCGTCGAGGCTGGCGTCATCCTCAAGGAAGCGAACTGAACATGCTGCCGTTCTGGATCGCCCTGCAATTCTTGAGCAGTCTGCCGATTCGTCTGCCGGGCATGCCGGCCCCCCAGGCGCTCGGTCGATCGCTGCTGTTTTATCCGCTGGTCGGCTTGCTGTTCGGCGTTCTGCTGTGGGCGCTGAACGGGCTGTTGCTCGGTACGCCATTGTTGCTTCACGCGGCGCTGTTACTGACGGCGTGGGTGTTGCTCAGCGGTGCATTGCACCTGGACGGCCTGGCTGACAGCGCCGATGCGTGGCTCGGTGGCTTCGGCGACCGTGAGCGCACGCTGACGATCATGAAAGACCCTCGCAGCGGGCCGATCGCGGTCGTGACCCTGGTTCTGGTGCTTCTGCTCAAATTCGCCGCATTGCTGGCATTGATCGAACAGCAGCACAGCGTTGTGCTGATCATTGTTCCGTTGATTGCTCGGAGCGCGATGCTGGGGTTGTTCCTGACCACGCCTTATGTGCGCCCAGGAGGTTTGGGGCAGGCGCTGGCCGACCATTTGCCGCGTCTGGCGGGCAAGCAGGTGTTGGCGGTCAGTGCAGTGGTCTGTGTGCTGGTGGCGGGTTTGAGTGGGGTGTGGGCCGTTGTGCTGGCAGGGTTAGTGTTTGTCTGGTTGCGGCACGCGATGCTGCGGCGATTGGGCGGGACGACGGGCGATACGGCGGGGGCGTTGCTGGAATTGCTGGAAGTAGCGTTGCTAGTGGGCTTGGCTTTAGTCTGATGGGATTGTGGTGAATGTTCTGGCCCTATCGTCGGAACGCCGCCCGGAGCAAGCTCGCTCCCACATTGGATCTTCAGCGGCCATAGCGTTAGTGCTTGACGCCGATCAACTGTGGGAGCGAGCTTGCTCGCGATTGCGATCAACCAGACGCGGCCCAATTACTGAATAAACCCATCTGTAACTTGATTTAACACACTCGCGGGTATATACACGCACCATGCTCGACTCCCAATGTTTATGCATCAACCTGCGTCGCGCCGCCCGTGGCGTCAGCAGGCACTACGACGGCGCTCTCGATGGCTTCGGGATCAACGTTGCCCAGTATTCTCTGCTGTGCAATCTGCAGCGTCTGGATCAACCGAGTATTTCCACCCTGGCCGAGGCCATGGGGCTGGATCGCAGCACCCTGGGACGAAATCTGCGGGTGCTGGAAGGCGAAGGGCTGGTGATGCTGGTCGAGGGCGAGGACATGCGCAATCGCATCGTCAGGCTCACCGAGGCCGGTGCGCAGCGCCTGGCAGCGGCCCTGCCGGCCTGGGAGGCGGTGCAGCAGCGCTTGATCGATCGGCTGGGCGCTGAAAAACGCGAAACCTTGCTGAAACTGTTGGACGAACTGGCTTGAAGCCGGTTTTTCCGATTATAAGCGGGTATATACCCGCAACTGGAGAACAAGAATGACATCGATGTGGCGTACTTGCGGGTGGGTGCTGGTGGGGAGTGCGCTGATTCTTGCATTGTCTCTGGGTGTACGGCATGGCTTCGGGCTGTTTCTGGCGCCGATGAGTGCCGAGTTCGGCTGGGGACGTGAGACATTCGCCTTCGCCATCGCCTTGCAGAACCTGATCTGGGGGCTGGCGCAACCTTTTACCGGCGCCCTGGCCGACCGCTTCGGCGCGGCGAAAGTGGTGGCGATCGGTGGCGTGCTGTACGCCTTGGGCCTGGTGTTCATGGGCCTGTCCGATTCGGCTGTGACCTTATCGTTGAGTGCCGGTCTGTTGATCGGTATCGGTCTGTCGGGCACTTCGTTCTCGGTGATCCTCGGCGTGGTAGGGCGCGCGGTGCCGCCGGAGAAACGCAGCATGGGCATGGGCATCGCCAGTGCCGCCGGTTCTTTCGGCCAGTTCGCTATGTTGCCCGGCACGCTGGGCTTGATCGGCTGGCTCGGCTGGTCTGCGGCGTTGCTCGTGCTGGGCCTGCTGGTGGCGCTGATCGTGCCGCTGGTGAGCATGCTCAAGGACAAACCCTTGCCGGTCTTCGGCCATGAACAGACCCTGTCCGAAGCACTGCACGAAGCCTGCTCCCATTCGGGCTTCTGGCTGCTGGCGTTCGGCTTTTTCGTTTGCGGCTTCCAGGTGGTGTTCATTGGCGTGCACTTGCCGGCTTATCTGGTGGACCAGCATCTTCCCGCCACCGTCGGCACTACGGTGCTGGCGCTGATCGGGCTGTTCAATATCTTCGGTACTTACACGGCGGGCTGGCTCGGCGGGCGGATGTCCAAGCCGCGATTGCTCACCGGCCTGTACCTGCTGCGGGCGGTGGTGATCGGGTTGTTCCTGTGGGCGCCGGTGACGACGACCACCGCGTATCTGTTTGGCATGGCGATGGGTTTCCTGTGGTTGTCGACCGTCCCCTTGACCAACGGCACGGTCGCGACCTTGTTCGGTGTGCGAAATCTGTCCATGCTCGGTGGGATCGTTTTCCTGTTCCACCAGCTCGGATCGTTCCTTGGCGGCTGGTTGGGCGGGGTGGTGTATGACCGAACCGGGAGTTACGACTTGATCTGGCAGGTAGCGATTCTCTTGAGCGTGATGGCCGCTGCCCTGAACTGGCCGGTGCGTGAGCAGCCGGTGGCGCGCCTGCAAACCCGGATGAGTGCGATATGAACAGTCTCTGGCCGCGGCTTGCCATTACGGCTGTCTGCGCCTTGCTGCTGGCCCTGGCGTGGTGGGGCTGGCATCAGGGCGGGCTGGCATTGATGCAGTTGGGCATGGGTGCTTGCTAGCAGGATGTGAGGACGAGTAACTTCGTTGATGACGACTTCTCAAGGATGCACCGACATGCTGATGCGCTGGCTTGCTATTCCCGCGTTAGTGGTAGCGTTTACCGGATTGGCTCAAGCGGCAGAGTGCCCCGACCTGCTGCAAGGCTCGTTGCCCAAGTTGCGCGCCAAGGAATCCATCGACCTGTGCCAGCGCTTTGCCGGCAAACCGCTGGTGGTGGTCAACACGGCCAGCTTTTGCGGCTTCGCCCCGCAGTTCAAGAGCCTTGAAGCGCTGAACCAGCGTTACAAGGATCAGGGGCTGGAGGTGATCGGCGTTCCGTCCAATGACTTCAAGCAGGAGTCGAAGGATGGCGCCGAGACCGCCAAGGTCTGCTACGTGAATTACGGCGTGACCTTCACCATGACCGAACCGCAGAAGGTCCGTGGCGACGACGCAACCCACCTGTTCAAGATCCTGGCCAGGCAGAGCACTGCTCCAAAGTGGAATTTCTACAAATACGTGGTCGATCGCCAAGGTAAGGTGATCGCCGATTTTTCCAGCCTGACCAAGCCTGACGATCCCGAGTTCATTGAGGCTGTGGAGAAAGCCCTGGCTTCGCAACCCTGATCGATGGCCGATTCCTCTGTAGGAGCGAGCTTGCTCCGGGCGGCGTTCCGACGATGAACCCGAGATCACCGCGGGGTGTCAGGCTTAGAGCGTTATCGTTGACGACCATCGCGAGCAAGCTCGCTCCTACAGGGGGGGTGCGATCACCGCCCACTAAAAAGCCCTGCCTCTGTTCAAGAGCGCGGGGCTTTTTCAATTCAGGCGGCGAGGGGTTCAGACTCGCCGAGAATCATCAGAAACGGTAGGTCGCGCCTACACCGAAACCATTCGCATAGTTTTCATACTTGGCGTCGTAGGCCTGGCGGCCGTTGTTGTCGTTGACCTTGACCGACTCTTCACGCAGGTAAGAATACGCCACGTCGATGGTCAGGTCGTCGGTCGGGCTCCAGCCAGCACCAAGGCTGAAGATTGTGCGGTCGCCAGTCGGGATGCGTGGGGAGCGGTTTTCGTTGTTGGTCGGCGCCTGGTCAACGGACAGACCGGTACGCAGTACCCATTGCTTGTTCAACTGGTAGGACGCGCCAATAGCGTGAGCCCAGGTGTCGTGCCAGTTCTGCTCTTCGGTGATGGTGCCGAAGCCGCGTGCGGCCAGAGCGGCAGGAACGCCTTCGTTCTCGACGGTGATTTCCTTCAGGCGACTCCAGCGAGTCCAGGTGCTGCCTGCGTAGAGGGTCCACTGGGCGTCCAGTTTGTGGGTAACCGAGAAGTCGACCGATTCAGGGGTGGTGATGTCCAGCGAAGCGTCGAACTTCTGGTTCGGGTTCTGACCCAGGGCGCCGAGGAGGCCGTAGTTGACCTTGGTATCACCATCAAGCTTGTACTTCACTTTCGAGTGGTAGGTCAGGCCGACGGCGGTGCTGTCGGTGGCTTGAACCAGGATACCAACGTTGTAGCCCAGTGCCGTGTCGTCACCCTTGATCTTGACTTCGCCGTCCGGTGCCAGCGGGTTCAGCGACAGGTTCGATTCCAGCTTGCCGTCGATGCGGTTGATGGTCGGGCCGAAACCGATGGAAACCTTGTCGTTGAAGGCGTAGCTGACGGTTGGCTGGAGGGTGACGATCCTGACTTCGCTCTTGCTGCCGAAGTAACGGCCGGCAAAGCCGTTCTCGTAATCGGTCACCAGGCCAAATGGAGCGTACACGCCGATGCCGAATGCCCACTGGTCATCGATTGGCTTTACGTAGTAGCCCATGGGCACGCCCATGAAAGGGACCATGTCACCTTTGTTGGTGCCACCATTCGGACGGGAGCTGGCATCACTGATGTCAGTGTGTGCATCGATAAATGCAACACCGCCGGTCACTTGTTCGCGTTTGAGGCGAGACATGCCGGCAGGGTTGCCAAAAATGGTGGATGCGTCGTCGGCAGAAGAAGATCGCCCGGCAAAACCTGTACCCATCCCGCTGATGCTTTGTTCGTTGAGGGCGAAGCCACTTGCGAAAATCTGGGTGGATGCCACGGCAACGGCTAGGCTGATGGTGGTTTTGAGCATTACTTTTTTCATTATTAGAACTCCTGGTGATCACCGGGGCGAAAATTACCAAGAATTTCGTCCGGGCGCTATAGCCTGTATCGCTTGATTTAGAGCGGTTTTGTAGGACAATCCGACCAGATTCGCGGCATGTTGCGCGATCTTGCGAAAAGAGCGATCAGCAGGCGACCTGATTCAGCGGTGAAACACAGGTTTGCCAGGCGTAGGTGAAATCTCGCAGGCGCCCTTGGGGCTGGAAGGTCTGGCGCCAGATACGCGCCATTCCCATCAGGTCGTCTGCTGCTTCGGGGAGAGGAGTGTTTTGTTCTTCGACCAGCAGCCAGGCAATGGCAGTGGCGTAACGCAGGTTAACGGTCAATTCGAGGTGCGGGCTACTGAGGAATGCATGCTGGCTGGCCAGGCCGCGGATCAGGCTGGCGCGTTCCGGGTCAAGTGCCAGGTAATGGTCCCAGAGCGCCTGGTGGCGGGGTTCGGCGATTCGGTACAAGCCGTGTCCACGGCGGTCATGCAGGGCGGAACCAAGGGCAGACTGGCTGGCGGCAATGCCCAGCAGCAGGGATTCGGCAGTTGCGCTATGGCGTCCGAGGTAGATCAAGGTCGGACGGATCACATAACGGCACAGTTCGCTGGCAGCGATACCCATAACACCCTCGAAACGTGAAGTAGTTGGCGAGCCTGAAAGGGGGCCTTGGCAGCAGTGGATCGGCTCAGGCTCGCCGGAAGCGGATTAAGCCGCTTGAGTTGAAGTGTAGTGTCATATTCGCGCCGTAAAGGACTGTTTTTAAAATATTTCCGGCTGCGAGTTATAACCGTTATATCGGTTTGTGCTTAGGCAGCTGCAGCGAAATGGGAAACATCGGGCAATAAAAAGCCCCGCTTTTTGAGCGAGGCTTTTGAGGTTTTCAGTCTTGCTGGCGTATCAGGCAACCAGTGCCTGACGGGTACGCTCGATCACGGCCTGCAGCGGCTCGGCGCTGGAGTATTGATCGGGGTACAGGCGTTCGCTGTGACGAGCGATACCGTGTTCGTTGACCAGGGTGAAGCTGAAGCAGCCTTTGCGAGCGGCCATGATCAGGCAGTTCATTGGGGCAAAAGCATTGGTCAGGGTGCGGATAGCATCCTGGGTGTGGATTTGAGCAGACATAGTCATTGGGTGTTCCTACAAGCGACACGGATAAGAGCCGTGCAAAATTAAAACGTTCCAGTGACGACGACCACCGTTGGTCGAACGAAGAACCCGACTGGAACAAAGCAGCCAGTTTGAAGCGCTGATAATTGGCGCGCTTGGGCTGGCAGGTAGGTACTTAGGAGGGCAGGCAACACATCAAGGGCAAAGGTTCTGGGCCCGGGGTGAAGATCCTGATCAATTTGCAGGCTGGTTCGGTCAGAGTAAGTGACTTCGCAACACCCTTTGCTTTCGATTCAAAGGCTGTGTTGACGCAAGATTTACCTGGAAACCATCGAGGTGGTCGATCCCGCTTGTTCGGCAAAGGCTTCTTTTGGGAAGGCAGACCGGGGGGAGTTGTTCGACCAGAATTGACTTTCAGCTTGGTACTAACGCCGCGGATAGTAACGGATTGAATGGCGGAAGGGAAGTCTGTTGGCAAAAAAGTTATAGGAGGCGGCCGTCCTCGCCGAATCCGGCTGGCGGATCAGCTATTTGAAGGAGCGCCCGAGCTGGAGGGGTTGGCTCTGTAATAGCACAGATTCCGACAATCGGTGGTCGCCGTGCATCGAGCTCGCAACAGCCTGGATCAAGGGTTTGCCAAGGTTTATCCCCAGGATAGACGCTAAATTGCTCCGAAAAAACCCACCGATATAACTGCCTGAAAGGTACTTGTGCACATTAATTGCCGGCGCTGTCACGCCGCTGTCATCCTGGCTCCAGGCATAGTGGGTGCCTGTAACCGAAATTTAAGTCAATGAAAAACATCGCTTTTTTTTGCTGGTGAAAAAATCGTCAGTTTGACTGCGGGCCCCGTTCCATAGGGCTTTGCGAGAGTTCAAGGGCGGTTGTCCACTGAGTTATCCACAGCTTCTGTGGATTGTCCCGAGCGCTTGCTCTAGGACGGGCGTGCCGTGTTTTTTTAGGCTTTACCTGTAGGAAAAAAAGAGTAGAGTGGCGCGCCTTCCGATCTGTCCCACAGTGCTTTATGAAGTTTCGCTCAGTATCAGTCTCTGTAACTTCCACGCCCGCCAGTGCTACCCCGCCCAAGCGTTTTTCGATGCGTGTGGCCGAGTGGTTGCTGGACAGCCCGCGCCTGGGTGACAACACCAACGTCAAACATTTCGCCGGACGTCTGCTCAAGCAACCGGCCCGTGAAGGCGTCGTGGCCGCGCAAAGCCGTCTTGGCCAGCTGATGTGTCGCGAGTGCGGCAACGCCCGGGATCGCCGGATCGGTCAGGACCTGCTGCGCCAGGCCGCGCGGGCAGGGGATCGACGCGCCCTGCAGGAACTGGGTCTGATCGAAGACTGAGCTGTCCAAGACCTGACGCCTTGGTTAACCTTCAAGTTTTATCGAATCGGCAGGAGTGGCTATGGCTATGGACTTGACCAGCGCATTGCTCGGTCTGGCGGGTGCTGCGCTGCCGTTACTGGTATTGGCCTGGCAATTACAGCGCCGGGCGAGCGCGATGCAGTCAGAGGTGGCCCTGCTGGAAGAGCGCCTGACCACGGCCCATCTGGCGCAGGACGGACTGAACGCTCAACTCGAAGCCTGTCGTGATGAAATCGCCGATCTGGGCCAGGCCAACACCGCCCGGCAAGCGGACCTCGCCGCCGTGCGCCGTGAAGTCGAATTGCTCCAGGTCGAGCGTGACGACGCCCGCGATGCCGCCCACGCCTGGAATCTGGAACGCGCCGGCAAGGAAACCGAGTTGCGCCGTCTGGACGCCCAGGCCGCCTCGCTTCGTGCCGAGCTGCGTGAGCAGCAGGAAAGCCATCAGCAGCGTCTCAACGACCTTCAGGGCTCGCGAGATGAACTGCGCGCACAGTTCGCGGAGCTGGCCGGCAAAATCTTTGACGAGCGCGAGCAGCGTTTTGCCGAAACCAGTCAGCAGCGCCTGGGGCAGTTGCTCGATCCTTTGAAGGAGCGCATCCAGTCCTTCGAAAAACGCGTCGAAGAAAGTTATCAGGCCGAAGCCCGTGAGCGTTTCTCCCTGGCCAAGGAGCTGGAGCGGCTGCAGCAGCTGAACCTGCGCCTGAGCGACGAAGCCACCAACCTGACCCGGGCCTTGAAAGGGCAGAAAACCCAAGGCAACTGGGGCGAGCTGATTCTGGAGCGGGTGCTGGAACACGCGGGCCTGGAGAAGGGCCGCGAGTACCAGACCCAGGTCAATCTCAAAGGCCCGGACGGCGAGCGTTTCCAGCCGGACGTGATTATCTATCTGCCGGGCGACAAGCAGGTGGTTGTCGACTCCAAGGTCAGCCTCACGGCCTACCAGCAATATGTGGCGGCCGAAGACGATGCCATCGGCCAGATCGCCATCAAGCAGCACGTGCTGTCGCTGCGCAATCACGTCAAAGGCCTGTCGGGCAAGGACTACAAGCGGCTCGACGGCTTGCACAGTCTGGATTTCGTCTTGCTTTTCGTGCCGATCGAAGCGGCGTTTTCCGCGGCGTTGCAAGCGGAGCCGACACTGTTCCAAGAGGCGTTCGATCGCAATATCGTGATCGTCAGCCCGACGACATTGTTGGCCACCTTGCGCGTCATCGACAGCCTGTGGAAACAGGAGCGCCAGAGCCAGAACGCCCGGGAAATTGCCGAGCGGGCCGGTTGGCTGTACGACAAGTTCGTGTTGTTCATCCAGGACCTGGATGAAGTCGGTAATCGCTTGCAGCAACTGGACAAGGCCTACAGTTCTGCGCGCAACAAACTGACGGAGGGCCGTGGCAATCTGGTCAGCCGCAGTGAGCAGCTCAAGTTGCTGGGGGCGCGGGCGAGCAAGAGCCTGCCGGCAGATCTGCTGGAGCGGGCGATGACCGATGTGGATGGCTTGGCGGAGTTGCCGGAGTAGCTGCTTTTGTGGCGAGGGAGCTTGCTCCCGCTCGGCTGCGCAGCAGTCGTAAAGCAGGCAGTGCGGTGTGCCTGACAGCCACAATGGCAGGATTTGGGGCCGCTTCGCAGTCCAGCGGGAGCAAGCTCCCTCGCCACAAGTCATGGGGGCGCGAAAGCGCCACTACAACGGCAAATGCCGACTCAACAACGCCCGCAACGCCGCCGGTTTCACCGGTTTGGCCAGGTAATCCAACCCGGCCGCATGCACCTGCGCCACCATTTCCGGTCGCCCGTCGGCACTGATCACCACGCCCGGTACCGGTTCGCCCAGGCGGGTGCGCAGCCATGCCATCAGCTCGGTCCCGGTCTCGCCATGGTCCAGGTGGTAATCCACCAGCGCCAGCTGCGGACGCACCCCATCGCGCAGCAACACCGCGCATTCATCGCGGTTGCGTGCGGTCCAGACCTGGCAACCCCAGCGTGTCAGCAAGCTGTTCATGCCGATCAGGATGCTGTCTTCGTTATCGATACACAGCACCTGGGCGCCGCTCAACGGATTACCGTTGAGTTCGACGACCTTGGCTGGCATCGCGGTTTGCGCCCGGGCCAATGGCACGGTGACGCTGAACACGCTGCCACGCCCTGGCCAGGAGCGGACCTGCAAGGTGTGGCCCAGTACGCGGCACAAGCCGTCAGCAATCGCCAGGCCCAGCCCCAGGCCTTTCTCGGCGCGGGTCTGGTGGCTGTCGAGGCGTTTGAATTCTTCGAATATCACCCGCTGCTTATCTTCCGGAATCCCGGGGCCTCGGTCCCAGACCTCCAGGCACAGTTGGCCCTTGCGCCGCCGAACCCCCAACAACACTGGCCCTTTGCCGTAGCGGAACGCGTTGGTGAGAAAGTTCTGCAAGATCCGCCGCAACAGTTTGCTGTCGCTGTCGACCCGCAAGGTACTGCCCCTGACCCGGAATTTCAGGCCCTGGTCCCGGGCCAGCACCTTGAATTCGGCACCCAGGACATCGAACAACTCATTGAGCACGAACGGCTTGGGATCGGGGTTGATCTTGCCGTTTTCCAGGCGTGAAATGTCGAGCAGGTCGCTGATCAGGTCCTCGGCCGAGCGCAGTGAAGTGTCCAGGTGATGGACCAGTTTCTGCGCCTCGCCGGACAAGCCGTCATCCTGGTGAGTCAGGGCGGCAGAGAACAGTCGCGCCGCGTTCAGCGGTTGCATCAAATCATGACTGACCGCAGCCAGGAACCGGGTTTTCGACTGGTTGGCCGCCTCGGCGGTGCCCTTGGCTTCGGTCAGGGCCACGTTGAGTTGCGACAGTTCGTGGGTCCGTTCGGTGACCCGACGCTCCAGGCCTTCGTTGGCTTCGGTCAGCGCCTGTTCGGCCTCGCGGAACGCGGTGATGTCGGTGAAACTCATGACGAACCCACCGCCTGGCATCGGGTTGCCGATCAGCTCGATCACCCGTCCATTGGGGAACAATCTTTCAGAAGTATGGGCCCGACCTTGACGCATCCAGTGCAAGCGGCGGGCGACGTGCACTTCGGCTTCGCCGGGGCCGCACAGACCGCGTTCGGCGTTGTAGCGAATGATGTCGGCGATCGGTCGACCGACGCTGATCAAGCCGTCCGGATAATTGAACAGCTCCAGGTAACGCCGGTTCCATGCCACCAACCGCAGTGACTGGTCGACCACGCTGATGCCCTGGGTAATATTCTCGATTGCGCCTTGCAGCAGGGCGCGGTTGAATTGCAGCACTTCCGAGGCTTCGTCGGCGATCCGGACCACATCTTCGAGTTGCATTTCCCGACCTTCAATGGCCGCCTTGACCACCGCGCGAGTCGAGGAAGCGCCGAGTACACCGGCCAGCAGGCGCTCGGTGTGGGAGATCCATTCGCCGTCGGCATTCTGGTTCGGGTTGAAGCTTTTGCCCTGGCGGTAGGCGAAACGGATGAAACTCTGACGGGCGCGTTCTTCACCGACGAAACGCGCCGCCAGTTGCAGCAGATCGTTTATCTGCACGGCCAGCATCGAGCGTGCGCTCGGGCGGGCGCTGATTTCCTGGCCGATGAAGCGACCGGCCTGCCAGTGTTCCGAAACCCTGGTGCGTGACAGCACCGACACCCAGGCGAATAGCGTGAAATTGGCCGCCAGAGACAACACCACACCTTGGGTCAGTGGGGTGAGCGGCAGGTTCAGCGGATTGCCGTGCAACCAGGCCAGGCCCGGGAAACTGCTCAGGGACAATCCGAGACTGTGAGCGGCGATCGGCAGAACCAGGGTGTAGAACCACAGGAATGTCCCGGCGGCGAGGCCGGCGAACACGCCCCGACGGTTGGCCTGCTTCCAGTACAGCGCGCCGAGCATCGCCGGGGCCAGTTGGGTCACGGCGGCGAAGGCAATCTGGCCGATGGTCGCCAGGCTTGCGGTCGAGCCCAGCAGGCGATAGCTGACATAGGCCAGCAGCAGAATCACCACGATGCTCACCCGGCGCACCGAGAGCATCCACTGGCGGAACACTTCGAACGGCCGCTCGGCGTTGTTGCGTCGCAGCAGCCACGGCAACAGCATGTCGTTGGAGACCATGGTCGACAGCGCCACGCTGGCGACGATCACCATGCCGGTCGCCGCCGAAGCGCCCCCGATAAACGCCAGCAATGCCAGGGCCGGGTGGGACTGCGCCAGGGGCAGGCTGATGACGAAGGAATCAGGCAGCACCGAACTGGGCAACAGCATCTGGCCGGCGAGGGCGATTGGTACGACAAACAACGCCGCCAGCGCCAGATAGGCCGGGAATACCCATTTGGCCACGCGCAGGTCCTGGGGGTCGATGTTTTCGACCACGGTCACATGGAACTGTCGGGGCAGGCAGATAATGGCCATCATCGCCACGCCGGTCTGGACCACCATCGATGGCCAGTTGACGGTTTCCTTCCAGTATTGCTCCAGGCGCGGGGCGAGCATGGCCTGGTCGAATAGGTCGTTGGGGCCGTCATAGAGGCCGTAGGTCACGAATGCGCCGACCGCAAGAAACGCGAAGAGCTTGACCAGCGATTCGAACGCGATCGCCAGCACCATGCCGCGGTGGTGTTCGGTGGCGTCGAGGTTGCGCGTACCGAAGACGATGGTAAACAGCGCCAGCACCAGCGATACGACCAGCGCCGTGTCCTGGGCGCGGGTGCCCGTGGCGTCCGCCCCCGCGCCGATCAGCAGGTTCACCCCGAGCACGATGCCCTTGAGTTGCAACGCGATATAGGGCAGCACACCGACCAGGCAGATCAGCGCCACCACCACCGCCAGCGCCTGGGACTTGCCATAGCGCGCGGCGATGAAGTCGGCAATGGACGTGATGTTCTCCTGTTTGCTGATCATCACCATTTTTTGCAGGACCCATGGCGCAAAGACCAGCAGCAGGATCGGCCCGAGGTAGATCGGCAGGAACGACCAGAGTTGTTCGGCGGCCTGGCCCACGGCGCCGAAGAAGGTCCAGCTGGTGCAATAGACCGCCAGGGACAGGCTGTACACCCAGGCGCGCACCCGCGGTGGCAAGGGCGCACTGCGCCGGTCACCATAGAAGGCGATGGCGAACAGGATGGCCATATAGGCCAGGGCGACGGTGGCGATCAGCCCGCTGGACAGCGACATGGGAACTCCAGACAAAAGACACCCGGGACTCCCGCCCGGTCAGACAGTCTCGCACGAGCGCCGGAGTTAGTCAGTGTCGACCAAGGTCGTGGCGTGGCGGGGTGTCGCAGAGTAGGAGTCCGCAGGATCTTCAGTGCCGGTGCGGGCCTCTTCGCGAGCAAGCCCGCTCCCACAATTACCGTATTCTATCTGGAGGAATGCGATCAAATGTGGGAGCGGGCTTGCTCGCGAAGGCGGCTTCACTGATTCAATAAATCGGCATGATGCTGCATTGCACATCGCGCAGCATGTTGCGACCGGGTTCGGAGCTCATCTCGTCCAGATACTGCTCCGCCCAGGCCAGCACGTCACCGCGCAAGCTGCCAGTGTCGTTGGGGGCACTGCTTGGGTTGAAGGTTCAGCGGCCAGCCAAAGTCTGTCGCGCCGATGTCGGATGAATGCGGTGCAGGGGGCGTGGCGGGGGAATTGGTTGTCTTACCTTGTATAGCAGGATTGAAGAAATAACCGGTAAAGATAGGTAATGTGTGGCCTGGATCGACCTTCGACATTCCAATCAAAGTATCAACGCCGCTCTCTCTACCCACTCTCTACCAAAAAAACCAGGGACACATGGAAGATGAGTCACCCCTCACAGTTCACCTTGCTTCGCACCCGGCGCTTCCTGCCGTTTTTCATCACACAGTCGCTGGGTGCGTTCAACGACAACATCTTCAAGCAGTCGTTGATTCTCGCCATTCTGTACAAGCTGACGATCGACGGTGACCGCTCGATCTGGGTCAACCTGTGTGCGCTGCTGTTCATCCTGCCGTTCTTTCTGTTCTCGGCGCTGGCCGGGCAGTTCGGCGAAAAGTTCGCCAAGGACGCGCTGATCCGGCTGATCAAGCTCGGGGAAATCGCGATCATGGCGGTCGGTGCGGTCGGTTTCATGTTCGATCACCTGTCGTTGATGCTGGTGGCGCTGTTTGCCATGGGCACGCACTCGGCGCTGTTCGGGCCGGTGAAATACTCGATCCTGCCTCAGGCCTTGCACGAGGAAGAACTGGTGGGCGGCAACGGCCTGGTGGAGATGGGCACCTTCCTGGCGATCCTCGCCGGCACCATTGGCGCCGGGATCATGATGTCGTCCAGTCACTACGCGCCGGTCGTCTCCACGGCGATCATTGGCATTGCGGTCATCGGTTACCTGGCCAGTCGCAGCATTCCCCGCGCCGCAGCCGCCTCGCCGGAAATGCGCCTGGACTGGAACATCTTCAGTCAATCCTGGGCCACCCTTAAGCTCGGTCTGGGCCAAACCCCGGCGGTGTCGCGCTCGATTGTCGGCAACTCCTGGTTCTGGTTTGTCGGGGCGATTTATCTGACGCAGATCCCGGCTTATGCCAAGGAGTGGATGCACGGCGACGAAACCGTGGTGACGCTGATTCTCACGGTGTTCTCGGTCGGTATCGCACTGGGCTCGATGCTCTGCGAAAAACTGTCCGGGCGTAAAGTCGAAATCGGCCTGGTGCCGTTCGGCTCGTTCGGCCTGACGGTGTTTGGCTTGCTGTTGTGGTGGCATTCCGGCGGCATTGCCGACAGTGTCGACGGCCACGGCTGGATCGAAATCCTGGGCTTTGGCCACGCCTGGCTGGTGTTGATCGATATTCTCGGCCTGGGGATTTTCGGTGGTTTCTACATAGTGCCGCTGTACGCGCTGATCCAGTCGCGCACCCCCGAGAAAGAGCGGGCGCGGGTGATAGCGGCCAACAACATTCTCAACGCGCTGTTCATGGTGGTCTCGGCGATTGTTTCGATCGTGTTGCTGAGCATGGTCAAGCTGTCGATCCCGCAGCTGTTCCTGGTGGTGTCGCTGCTGAACATCGGCGTCAACGCCTATATCTTCAAGATTGTCCCCGAGTTCAGTATGCGTGTCATGATCTGGCTGCTCAGCCATTCCATGTACCGCGTGGAGCATCGCAATCTGCAGCTGATCCCCGATGAGGGCGCGGCGTTGCTGGTCTGCAATCACGTGTCTTTCGTCGATGCGCTGCTGATCGGTGGTGCGGTGCGTAGGCCGATTCGCTTTGTGATGTACTACAAGATCTACAATCTGCCGGTGCTGAACTTCATCTTTCGTACCGCCGGGACCATTCCGATCGCGGGTCGTCAGGAAGACATTCAGATCTACGAAAGGGCCTTCACGCGCATTGCTCAATACCTGCAGGACGGTGAGCTGGTGTGCATCTTCCCTGAAGGCAAATTGACCACCGATGGCGAGATAAATGCATTCAAGGGCGGGCTGACGCGGATTCTGGAACAGACACCGGTACCGGTGATTCCGTTGGCGTTACAAGGGTTGTGGGGGAGTTTTTTCAGTCGCGATCCACAAAAGGGCGTCTTCCGTCGGCTGTGGTCGCGGGTGACTCTGGTGGCGGGACCGGCGGTGGCGGTCGAAGCGGCAGAGCCGGCCAGGCTGCAAGGCCTGGTGGGCGAGCTGCGCGGCGCGGTCCGCTAGCGCTACGCGGGGCGGGCCGCTCTGGCGGCCTTCATCCTGCCATCGCCAACCGGTTGCGACCTGCGCGCTTGGCCACGTACAGGGCGCTATCGGCCCGTCTCAGCAGGCTTTCGGCGGATTCGCCGGGCAGCAGGGTCGAACAGCCAAGGCTGACCGTCAGTTCGATTGACTTGCCATCCGCGGCATACTCCTGCTCCTGCGCGGCAAATCGCAGTCGCTCGCCGACCATGGCGGCGGACTCCCGGCCGGTGTTGGAGAGCAGAATCAGAAACTCTTCGCCACCAAAGCGGAACACCATGTCCACGTTGCGCAACTGGTTCTTGATCGAGGCGGCAACCGCCTTCAACACGTCATCGCCAGCGCTGTGCCCGTGGTTATCGTTGACGTGTTTGAAGTGATCGATGTCCAGCATCAGCAGCGACAACGGTTGCAGGTGCCGGCGCGACATCTCGATCTCCCGTTGCAGCGTTTGGTCCATGGCGATGCGGTTGCCAGTGTCCGTGAGCGGATCGCGCAAGGCGCTTTGGGTGGCGGCGCGGTAGAGCAGGGTATTGCGCATCGGATACAGCAACGCCGACAGAATCGACTCGAGGTTGCCCCTCTCCACGTCGCTGAATCGCTGATTACGACGAAACACGACTTCGCCCAAGTGCTCGCCTTCATGGCTGAGGCTGTAGCTGATCGAGTGCTGGGCGCGCTGGCCGAATGCCAGGCGCAAGTCGCTGGCCTTGTGCTCGTAAGTCAAGGCGTCCAGGGGAACAAGTCGCTGAATTTCGCGAAAAAACAGCCCGAGAATGCGCTGCGGTTCAAGACTGGTTTGCAGCAGCAGGCTCAGTTGCTGGCGCATTTGCGCCAGGTTGGCAGGCCTCTCCGGGAGAGGGGGCTGCTGACCAAAGCCCAGGCGTTGCAATTTGGCGCGATCGAAGTCAATTGCGTTGGTCTGGGAAGAAGATTTCATATGGCGTGCGCCCCTGAGCAGTAAGACTGTCTTACAGGCTGGGTGAGAGCGGCTTTGGGCTGCGCGTCATACTGGTCCATCAGTCCTGTAGGACATCTCCTACGAGTCTAATCCGCTTTGCCGAAGATAAAGTAACTATCGGCGTCCCGTCTGCTTTCACACCGCGTGTCTGAGGAGATATAGAGCGAAAGGCATGCCAGAATGTTCCGCTTAATAAAAACGTTTTAAATCAATGGATTGAAACTGGTGGAGGGAGAGGTGGCAAATGCCGCCGGTTGTTTGACCCGGAAACTGGCGTCGTTCAGAGGCATTTGGAGCACCGCGACAGGATGCTGCCGCGGCACAAATGCGACGCACGGTGTTACTGGGCGTTGAAAGCCTGACCGTTGATGCCGGTGCTGTCCGGTCCCATCAGGTAGAGATAGACCGGCATGATCTCTTCCGGCGTCGGATTGTCCAGCGGGTTTTCCCCGGGATAGGCCTGGGCGCGCATGCTGGTGCGGGTAGCGCCAGGATTGATGCTGTTGGAGCGCACAGGTGCCACGGTATCGACTTCATCGGCCAGGGTTTGCATCAGGCCTTCGGTGGCGAACTTGGAGACCCCGTAGGCGCCCCAATACGCACGACCCTTGCGCCCGACGCTGCTGGAGGTGAACACCACCGATGCATCCTGGGACAGCTTGAGCAGCGGCAACAGGGTGCTGGTGAGCATGAACATGGCGTTGACGTTGACTTGCATGACGCGCATGAAGTTTTCGCCGGACAGTTGCTCGATCGGCGTACGCGGGCCAATGATCGAAGCGTTGTGTAGCAGGCCGTCGAGGTGGCCGAATTCGCTTTCGATCATCGCTGCCAGCTCATCGTATTGATGGGGCAGGGCGGTTTCCAGATTGAACGGGATTACCGCGGGTTGTGGATGGCCGGCGGCTTCGATTTCGTCGTAGACCTGGGTCAGGTTGGCTTCGGTCTTGCCCAGCAGCAGCACGGTGGCACCGTGCGCGGCGTAGGTTTTCGCGGCGGCAGCGCCGATACCGCGACCGGCTCCGGTGATCAGGATGACCCGGTCCTTGAGCAGTTCGGGGCGGGCGGAATAATCAAACATAAAAAAACCTCACAACAATTCAATAGGCAGGCATTGCACTTGTGGCGAGGGAGCTTGCTCCCGCTCGGCTGCGAAGCAGTCGTATAACCGGCAAATGCAGTATGCCTGATGGAGTTCGGTGACCCGGCGGGAGGGGCCGCTTCGCAGCCCAGCGGGAGCAAGCTCCCTCGCCACAATCAGCAGCCACAATCAGCAGCCACAAAGCGCGCTATCGAGCACCTTGCGCAACTCCAGCGGATGATCGACCACCACGTCCGCCCCCCAATGCCGCGGGTTATCGTCCGGATGGATATACCCAAAGGTCACCGCAGCGGTCCTTGTGCCAGCGTCGCGACCGGATTCGATGTCGCGCAGGTCATCACCGACGAACAGCACGCTGGCCGGGTCCAGTTCGAGCATCTTGCAGGCGAGGATCAACGGCTCGGGATCCGGCTTGCTGTTCTTCACGTGGTCCGGGCAAATCAGCAGCGCCGAGCGCTCGGCCAGACCCAGCCGCTGCATGATCGGCTCGGCGAATCGCAGCGGCTTGTTGGTGACCACGCCCCAGATCAAGTTGGCTTTCTCGATATCGGCCAGCAGTTCGCCCATGCCGTCGAACAACTTGCTGTGAACGGCGCAACCCACCAGGTAGCGCTCCAGGAACTCCAGGCGCAACTCTTCGAAGCCCGGCGATTCCGGGTCCATGGAAAAGGTCGCCGCGACCATCGCCTTGGCGCCGCCGGAGATCTCGTCGCGAATGAGTTTGTCGTTGATCGGCGCCAGGCCGCGGTCGGCAAGCATCGCCTGACAGATGGCAATGAAATCCGGCGCGGTGTCGAGCAGGGTGCCGTCCATGTCGAAAAGGACTGCTCTGATACGCATCGGCTTACTCCTCGCGCAGGGTCTGGATCATGTAGTTGACGTCCACGTCGGACGCGAGCTTGTAGTGTTTGGTCAGCGGGTTGTAGGTCAGGCCGATGATGTCCTTGACGGTCAGGCCGGCCATGCGGCTCCAGGCGCCCAGTTCGGAAGGGCGGATGAATTTCTTGAAGTCGTGGGTGCCGCGCGGCAACAGCTTCATGATGTATTCGGCACCGACGATGGCGAACAGGTACGCCTTCGGGTTGCGGTTGATGGTGGAGAAGAACACCTGGCCGCCGGGCTTGACCATGCGGAAGCAGGCGCGGATCACCGAGGAAGGGTCCGGCACGTGCTCGAGCATTTCCAGGCAGGTGACCACGTCGAACTGTTCGGGCAGCTCGCAGGCCAGGGCTTCGGCGGTGATCTGCCGGTATTCGACGCTCACGCCGGACTCCAGCTGATGCAATTGCGCGACCGCCAGCGGCGCTTCGCCCATGTCGATGCCCATCACCGTCGCGCCGCGTTGGGCCATGGCCTCGCTGAGGATGCCGCCGCCGCACCCGACGTCGAGGACTTTCTTGCCAGCCAGGTGGACCCGTTCGTCAATCCAGTTGACCCGCAGCGGGTTGATGTCGTGCAGCGGTTTGAACTCGCTTTCGCGGTCCCACCAGCGATGGGCCAGGGCTTCGAATTTGGCGATTTCGGCGTAGTCGACGTTGCTCATGGTTTAAGTCCTCTAAAACTTGAAAAATCCTGTTGCCCCGAGCACGGGGCTTACAATTCGGTATGGCCACTGATGCGCTGGCCCCACGCCTTGGCGATGGCACACAGCTGTGCTTCATCGAGGCGGGTCAGGCGACGGTCGTCGAGCAGTTGCTTGCCGGCGACCCAAAGGTGTTTAACGCAGTCGCGGCTGGTGGCATATATAAGCTGCGAAACCGGGTCGTAGACCGGTTGCTGCGCCAGGCCCGAGAGGTCGAATGCGACGATGTCCGCGGCTTTACCGACTTCCAGCGAGCCGACCTCGTCTTCGATTCCCAATGCGCGGGCGCCGTTGAGGGTGGCCATGCGCAGCGCGCGATGGGCGTCCAGCGCGGTGGCCGAGCCGGCGACAGCCTTGGCCAGCAATGCGGCGGTGCGGGTTTCGCCGAGCAGGTCGAGGTCATTGTTGCTCGCCGCGCCATCGGTGCCGACGGCGACATTGACGCCGGCCTGCCACAAACGCTCCACCGGGCAGAAACCGCTGGCCAGCTTCAGGTTCGATTCCGGGCAATGGATCACGCTGGTGTTGCTTTCTACCAGCAACACCAGGTCCTCATCGCTGATCTGGGTCATATGAACGGCCTGGAAACGTGGCCCCAGAAGGCCCAGGCGGCCGAGGCGGGCCAATGGGCGTTCGCCGCTTTGCTCGACCGACTGTTGCACTTCGAAGGCGGTTTCGTGGACGTGCATGTGAATCGACGCGTCCAGTTCTTCGGCGATCACCCGGATTTTCTCGAGGTTTTCGTCGCCCACGGTGTAGGGTGCATGGGGGCCGAAGCTGATTTTGATACGCTCGTGGTGCTTGAGATCGTTGAACAGTTCGACGCCCTGGCGAATGGCGTCGTCCGCGGTGCTGGCGCCGGGGATCGGGAAATCCAGGATCGGAATGGCAATTTGCCCGCGAATGCCGCTGTTATGGATTCGCTCGCTGGCGATCTTCGGGAAGAAATACATGTCACAGAAACAGGTGATGCCGCCTTTGATCTGCTCGGCAATCGCCAGGTCGGTGCCGTCGCGGACAAACGCTTCGTCGACCCATTTGCCCTCGGCCGGCCAGATGTGGTTTTCCAGCCAGGACATCAGCGGCAGGTCATCCGCCAGGCCGCGGAACAGCGTCATTGCGGCATGCCCGTGAGCATTGATCAGGCCGGGGCAGAGCAGCATGTCCGGCAATTCGCGGGTTTCGCTTGCGTCAAGCTTCAGTGCCGCGGCCCGCGGGCCGATAAAGACGATGCGCCCGTCACGGATCCCAAGGGCGTGCTCCTTGAGGACAACGCCAGCGGGTTCGACGGGTACCAGCCAGGTCGGCAGTAATAACAGGTCGAGCGCAGCGGCAGTGTTCGGCATCGAAGATGGGTTCCAGTGCTTTTATAAAGGATGGCGAAGTATACCCGAGCGTGTTCGCGGGGGGATCGCTATAATCGGCGGCTTTTGTTTCTGAGTACGGGGTGGGGAATGCGCGATCGACTGTTGGCTGCGGAGAAGGTGAAAGCCATCGATTGGCGTAATGGCGCCCTGCACTTGCTGGATCAACGTATCTTGCCGTTCGAGGAAACGTGGATCGCCTACACCAGCGCCGCGGGAGTGGCCGAGGCTATTCGCTCGATGGTGGTGCGCGGCGCCCCGGCCATCGGCATCAGTGCCGCCTATGGCGTGGTGCTGGCGGCCCGTGCCCGGTTTGCCGAAGGCGGCAACTGGCAGGCGGCGCTGGAGGAGGATTTCGCGCTGCTGGCCGATGCCCGTCCCACCGCCGTCAACCTGTTCTGGGCCCTGGGCCGCATGCGCGAGCGGCTGGGGCGTCTCAAGCATCATGCCGATCCGCTGGCGGTGCTGGAAGCGGAGGCGCTTGCCATTCATGAAAGTGATCGCGAAGCCAACCTCACCATGGCGCAACTGGGTGTGGACCTGATTCGCAAGCATCAGGGCAATGCCCAGGCCTTCCTGACCCACTGCAATACGGGCGCCTTGGCCACCGGCGGCTTCGGCACGGCGCTGGGGGTGATTCGCGGGGCGTTCATTGAAGGCATGGTCGAGCGGGTGTACGCCGACGAAACCCGGCCCTGGCTGCAAGGTTCGCGATTGACTGCATGGGAATTGGCCAACGAAGGCATTCCGGTGACGCTCAATGCCGACTCGGCCGCGGCCCATATCATGAAAACCAAGGGCGTTACCTGGGTGATCGTTGGCGCCGACCGCATCACCGCCAATGGCGACGTAGCCAACAAGATCGGTACCTACCAACTGGCGGTGAACGCCATGCACCACGGTGTGCGCTTCATGGTGGTGGCGCCGAGTTCGACCATCGACATGAACCTGGCCAGTGGCGACGACATTCCGCTCGAAGAACGTGACGGGCGCGAGCTGCTGGAAGTCGGTGGCAAGCGGGTCGGGGCCGATGTCGAGGCGTTCAACCCGGTGTTCGACGTGACCCCGGCGGACTTGATCGATGCGATCGTCACCGAAAAAGGCATCGTCGAGCGCCCGGATACGGCGAAAATGGCACAGTTGATGTGTCGCAAGCGTCTGCATTGATTGGCCGTGGCGTTCGAAAGGACGCCATCGCCAACAGGCTGGCTCCCACAGGGGTTGTGATAAACACAGATCAAATGTGGGGGCCAGCAGGCTGGCTCCCACAGGGGTTGTGATAAACACAGATCAAATGTGGGGGCCAGCAGGCTGGCTCCCACAGGGTTTGTGATAGACACAGATCAAATGTGGGAGCCAGCCTGCTGGCGATTAGGGTCTGAAAGTCAATGAACCTCCATAATTCGACCCCGAATTCTCCATTCAACACGGCTCTAAGCCTCTCTCGTCCCCTTCAAGCCTGTCACCGGTCAACTAACTATGCTCCATGCGCATCAGGGGGATAGGTGCGTGGCGGCTCTTGTGATAACATCCGGCGTTTTCCGAGGCAGTCCCGCGGGGTTGTCTTTACTGCGCAGATCCATGGCATAACTCGTTGATTTGTCGTAAGTCGGTGCATGGCAGTCAGCCTGCGTCGGCGAGCTTCGTTCGTCCCATATGGATGTGACGAAGTTTCACCAGAAAAAGGAATCAGGCTTCTCATGGGCGAACTGGCCAAAGAAATCCTCCCGGTCAATATCGAAGACGAGCTGAAGCAGTCCTACCTCGACTACGCGATGAGCGTAATTGTCGGGCGGGCACTGCCGGATGCGCGCGATGGCTTGAAGCCCGTGCACCGGCGTGTGCTGTTCGCGATGAGCGAGCTGGGCAACGACTTCAACAAGCCGTACAAGAAATCTGCCCGTGTTGTCGGTGACGTGATCGGTAAGTATCACCCGCACGGTGATACCGCGGTGTACGACACCATCGTTCGGATGGCGCAGCCATTTTCGCTGCGCTACCTGCTGGTAGACGGCCAGGGCAACTTCGGTTCGGTGGACGGCGACAACGCCGCGGCCATGCGATACACCGAAGTGCGCATGACCAAGCTGGCGCACGAGCTGCTGGCTGACCTGCACAAAGAAACCGTGGACTGGGTGCCGAACTACGACGGCACCGAAATGATCCCGGCGGTCATGCCGACCCGTATTCCCAACCTGTTGGTCAACGGCTCCAGCGGTATCGCCGTGGGCATGGCGACCAACATCCCGCCGCACAACCTCGGTGAAGTCATCGACGGTTGCCTGGCACTCATCGACAACCCTGAGTTGACCATCGATGAGCTGATGCAATACATCCCCGGTCCGGACTTCCCGACTGCCGCGATCATCAACGGTCGCGCCGGCATCATCGAAGCCTACCGCACCGGTCGTGGCCGCATTTACATGCGCGCCCGCTCGATGATCGAAGACATCGACAAGGTTGGTGGTCGTCAGCAGATCGTCATCACCGAACTGCCTTACCAGCTGAACAAGGCCCGTCTGATCGAGAAGATCGCCGAGCTGGTAAAAGAGAAGAAACTCGAAGGCATCACCGAACTGCGCGACGAGTCCGACAAGGACGGTATGCGCGTCGTGATCGAGCTGCGTCGCGGCGAAGTGCCTGAGGTGATTCTCAACAACCTCTACGCCCAGACCCAGCTGCAAGCGGTGTTCGGTATCAACATCGTCGCGCTGATCGACGGCCGTCCGCGGATCCTCAACCTCAAGGACCTGCTGGAAGCCTTCGTTCGTCACCGTCGCGAAGTCGTTACCCGTCGTACCGTGTTCGAACTGCGTAAAGCCCGCGAACGTGGTCACATTCTGGAAGGCCAAGCGGTTGCCCTGTCGAACATCGACCCGGTCATCGCCCTGATCAAAGCCTCGCCAACGCCGTCGGAAGCCAAGGAAGCGCTGATCAAGACTGCGTGGGAATCTTCCGCCGTGGTCGCGATGGTTGAGCGTGCCGGTGCCGATTCGTGCCGTCCAGAGACCCTGGACCCGCAATACGGTCTGCGTGAAGGCAAGTACTTCCTGTCGCCGGAACAGGCGCAAGCCATTCTGGAACTGCGTCTGCACCGCCTGACCGGTCTGGAACACGAAAAGCTGCTGGCCGAGTATCAAGAGATCCTCAACCAGATCGGCGAGCTGATCCGCATCCTCAGCAGCGCCACGCGCCTGATGGAAGTGATCCGCGAAGAACTGGAAGTGATCCGCGCCGAATACGGCGACGTGCGTCGCACCGAAATCCTCGATGCCCGTCTCGACCTGACCCTGGGTGACATGATCCCGGAAGAGGAGCGCGTGGTGACCATTTCCCACGGTGGCTACGCCAAGACCCAGCCATTGGCTGCGTACCAGGCTCAGCGTCGTGGCGGTAAAGGCAAATCGGCCACCGGCGTCAAGGATGAGGACTACATTGCTCACCTGTTGGTCGCCAACAGCCACACCACGCTGCTGCTGTTCTCCAGCAAAGGCAAAGTGTACTGGCTGAAAACCTACGAAATCCCGGAAGCCTCCCGCGCTGCCCGTGGTCGTCCGCTGGTCAACCTGCTGCCGCTGGACAGTGATGAATACATCACCACCATGCTGCCGGTCGAGGAATACACCGAAGGTCACTTCATCTTCATGGCCACTGCCAAAGGCACCGTGAAGAAGACCCCGCTGGAATCCTTCAGCCGTCAACGCAGCGTCGGCCTGATCGCGCTCGAGCTGGATGAAGGTGACGTACTGATTTCTGCCGCCATCACCGATGGCGAACGCGAAGTCATGCTGTTCTCCGACGGCGGCAAGGTCACTCGCTTCAAGGAAACCGACGTTCGCGCCATGGGCCGTACCGCTCGCGGTGTCCGCGGCATGCGTCTGCCGGAAGGGCAGAAGCTGATTTCGATGCTGATCCCGGAAGAAGGCAGCCAGATCCTCACCGCTTCGGCCCGTGGTTTCGGCAAGCGCACCGCGATCACCGAGTTCCCTGAGTACAAGCGTGGCGGTCAGGGCGTTATCGCCATGGTCAGCAACGACCGTAACGGCCGTCTGGTCGGTGCGGTCCAGGTGCTCGACGGCGAGGAAATCATGCTGATTTCCGACCAGGGCACCCTGGTACGTACCCGTGTCGACGAAGTCTCCAGCCTGGGTCGTAATACTCAGGGCGTGACCCTCATCAAACTGGCCAGCGATGAAACGCTGGTAGGCCTGGAGCGGGTTCAGGAGCCATCGGAAGTCGAAGGCGAAGAGCTGGAAGGTGAAGAGGGTGAAGAAGGTGCAGTGTTCGACGGTGAAGTCGTGATCGACGACGTTGCCGAAGACCAGCAACTCGACGCCGCCGCCGACGAAGAACCGCAAGAGTAAGCGGGCAAACAGGGGGCGGATGAAAATTCGCCCCCTTGTTGTTTGTCCATTATGAAATATCGACACCTATGGGGATCCCATGTGGGAGCGAGCCTGCTCGCGATGCAGGCGACGCGGTATGTCTGAAGCACCGCGCTGATGCAATCGCGAGCAGGCTCGCTCCCACAAATGTTTCAGCAGGGCCCCGTGTCGACTGATAATGCGATTGATACCACCAAATCAGAGCGAGATTGGATGTGAGCAAGAGAGCCTATAACTTCTGTGCCGGTCCTGCGGCACTTCCCGAAGCTGTCCTGAAGCGCGCTCAGGCTGAACTCCTTGATTGGCACGGCAAGGGCCTGTCGGTCATGGAAATGAGCCATCGCAGTGATGAGTTCGTGTCCATCGCCACCAAGGCCGAGCAGGATCTGCGTGATCTGCTGAATATCCCCTCGAACTATAAAGTGCTGTTCCTGCAAGGTGGCGCCAGCCAGCAATTTGCGCAGATTCCTCTGAACCTGTTGCCGGAAAGCGGCACCGCCGACTATATCGACACCGGTATCTGGTCGCAGAAAGCCATCGAAGAAGCCTCGCGCTACGGCCATGTCAACGTTGCCGCCACCGCCAAGCCTTATGATTACTTCGCCATTCCCGGCCAGAACGAATGGAACCTGTCCAAAGACGCGGCCTACGTTCACTACGCCCCGAACGAAACCATCGGCGGCCTGGAATTCCAGTGGATCCCAGAGACCGGTGACGTTCCGCTGGTGGCCGACATGTCCTCGGACATCCTCTCGCGCCCGATGGATATTTCGCGCTTCGGCATGATCTATGCCGGCGCCCAGAAGAACATCGGCCCGAGCGGTCTGGTGGTCAACATCGTTCGCGAAGACCTGCTGGGTCGCGCCCGTTCCCTGTGCCCGACCATGCTCGACTACAAGGTCGCGGCCGACAACGGCTCGATGTACAACACGCCGCCAACCCTGGCCTGGTACCTGTCCGGCCTGGTGTTCGAGTGGCTCAAAGAGCAGGGTGGTATCGAGGCCATCGGCAAACTCAATGACGTGAAGCAGCGCACGCTGTACGACTTCATCGACGCCAGCGGCCTGTATAGCAACCCGATCAACAAGTCGGACCGCTCGTGGATGAACGTGCCGTTCCGCCTGGCGGATGACCGTCTGGACAAGCCATTCCTGGCCGGTGCCGACGAACGTGGCCTGTTGAACCTCAAGGGTCACCGTTCCGTGGGCGGCATGCGCGCCTCCATTTATAACGCCGTCGACATCGTTGCGGTCAACGCACTGGTTTCGTACATGGCAGAGTTCGAGAAGGAACACGGCTAATGTCTGAGCAAGAACTCAAGGCACTGCGCCTGCGCATTGACGCCCTGGACGAAAAAGTCCTGGAGCTGATCAGTGAGCGCGCACGCTGCGCCCAGGAAGTTGCGCGAGTAAAGATGGCCTCGCTGGCCGAAGGCGAAGTGCCGGTGTTCTATCGTCCTGAGCGTGAAGCTCAGGTGCTCAAGCGCGTGATGGAGCGTAACCAGGGGCCGCTGGGCAACGAAGAGATGGCGCGCTTGTTCCGCGAAATCATGTCCTCGTGCCTGGCCCTCGAGCAGCCGCTGAAAGTGGCTTACCTCGGCCCCGAAGGCACCTTCACCCAGGCGGCGGCCATGAAGCATTTCGGCCACGCGGTGATCAGCAAACCGATGGCGGCGATCGACGAAGTGTTCCGCGAAGTGGCGGCCGGTGCGGTGAACTTTGGCGTGGTCCCGGTGGAAAACTCCACCGAAGGCGCGGTCAACCACACCCTCGACAGCTTCCTCGAACACGACATGGTGATCTGTGGCGAAGTCGAGCTGCGGATTCACCACCACCTGTTGGTCGGTGAGAACACCAAGACCGACAGCATCAGCCGCATCTATTCCCACGCCCAGTCCCTGGCCCAGTGCCGCAAGTGGCTGGACGCCCATTACCCGAATGTCGAGCGCGTGGCGGTGTCCAGCAACGCCGAGGCGGCCAAGCGGGTCAAGGGTGAGTGGAACTCGGCGGCGATTGCCGGCGACATGGCTGCAGGCTTGTACGGGCTGACCCGTCTGGCGGAGAAAATCGAGGATCGCCCGGACAACTCCACGCGATTCCTGATGATCGGCAGCCAGGAAGTGCCGCCAACCGGCGACGACAAGACTTCGATCATCGTCTCCATGAGCAACAAGCCTGGCGCGCTGCACGAGTTGCTGGTGCCGTTCCACGACAACGGCATCGACCTGACGCGCATCGAGACCCGTCCGTCGCGCAGCGGTAAATGGACCTACGTGTTCTTCATCGATTTCGTCGGCCACCACCGCGACCCGCTGGTCAAAGGTGTGCTGGAAAAGATCAGTCAGGAAGCAGTGGCACTCAAGGTGCTGGGTTCCTACCCGAAAGCAGTTCTCTAAGGGGTAGCAAATGAGTGGCGACTTCCTCGCTCTGGCACAGCCGGGCGTGCAACAACTTTCGCCTTACGTTCCGGGCAAGCCCGTGGACGAACTGGCGCGCGAGCTGGACATCGATCCGGCCAGCATCGTCAAACTGGCGAGCAACGAAAATCCATTGGGCGCCAGTCCCAAGGCTCTGGCCGCGATTCGCGAAGAATTGGCCGAGCTGACCCGCTATCCGGACGGCAACGGTTTTGCGCTCAAGACCCTGCTGGCCGAGCAGTGCCGCGTCGAGCTGAACCAGGTGACGTTGGGCAACGGTTCCAACGATATCCTGGAACTGGTCGCGCGTGCTTATCTGGCGCCAGGCCTGAATGCAGTGTTCAGCGAGCATGCGTTTGCGGTCTATCCGATCGTCACGCAAGCCGTCGGCGCGACGGCCAAAGTGATCCCGGCCAAAGACTGGGGTCACGATCTGCCGGCCATGCTGGCGGCGATCGATGCCGATACCCGCGTTGTCTTCATCGCCAACCCGAACAACCCGACCGGCACCTGGTTCGGCGCCGAGGCGCTGGACGAATTCCTGCAGGACGTCCCGGCCCACGTGCTGGTGGTGCTGGACGAGGCCTACATCGAATACGCCGAAGGCAGCGACTTGCCGGATGGCCTGGACTACCTGGCGGCTTACCCGAACCTGCTGGTTTCGCGCACCTTCTCCAAGGCTTATGGCCTGGCGGCGCTGCGGGTCGGTTACGGCTTGTCCACCGCCGTCGTCGCTGATGTGCTGAACCGCGTGCGTCAGCCATTCAACGTCAACAGCCTGGCCCTGGCCGCTGCCTGTGCAGCGCTGCAGGACGCCGAGTACCTGGCTGAAAGCCGTCGCCTGAACGAATCCGGCATGCAGCAACTGGAAGCAGGTTTGCGGGAGCTGGGGCTGAGCTGGATTCCATCCAAGGGCAACTTCATCTGTGTCGATGTCGGTCGTATTGCCGCGCCGGTGTTCCAGGGTTTGTTGCGCGAAGGCGTGATCGTGCGCCCGGTGGCCAACTACGGCCTGCCGAACCACCTGCGCATCACCATCGGCCTGCCGACGGAAAACAGCCGCTTCCTTGAGGCGCTGACCAAGGTTCTGGCTCGTGGTTGATGTCACTGCAGAGCAATCTGCTGCACCTGTGATTGGGCGCCTGGTGGTGGTCGGTCTGGGCTTGATCGGCGGTTCGTTTGCCAAGGGCTTGCGTGAAAGCGGCCTGTGCCGCGAAGTGGTCGGGGTCGATCTCGACCCGCAGTCGCGCAAGCTGGCGGTCGAGTTGGGCGTGGTGGATCGCTGCGAAGAAGACCTGGCCGTGGCTTGCCAGGGCGCCGACGTGATTCAACTGGCCGTGCCGATCCTCGCCATGGAAAAAATGCTCGCTCGCTTGGCCGGCATGGACCTGGGGCCGGCGATTCTGACCGACGTCGGCAGCGCCAAGGGCAATGTGGTGCGCGCCGCCACCGCCGCGTTCGGCGGCATGCCGGCGCGCTTCGTGCCGGGGCATCCGATTGCCGGTTCCGAGCAGAGCGGGGTGGAAGCCTCCAATGCCGACCTGTTCCGCCGCCATAAAGTGATACTGACGCCGCTGGATCAAACCGATCCGGCAGCCCTGGCCGTGGTCGACCGCCTGTGGCGCGAACTCGGCGCCGATGTCGAGCACATGCAGGTCGAGCGGCACGACGAAGTGTTGGCGGCAACCAGCCATTTGCCACACTTGCTCGCCTTCGGTTTGGTCGATTCATTGGCCAAGCGCAATGAAAACCTAGAGATCTTCCGTTACGCTGCCGGCGGTTTCCGCGATTTCACAAGAATCGCGGGGAGCGACCCGGTCATGTGGCACGACATCTTCCTCGCCAACCGCGAAGCTGTCCTGCGCACACTCGATACATTTCGCAGCGACCTCGACGCCTTGCGCGACGCGGTCGATGCAGGGGATGGGCACCAATTGTTGGGCGTGTTCACACGCGCCCGGGTTGCCCGCGAACATTTCAGTAAAATCCTGGCCCGCCGGGCTTATGTGGACGCTATGAATTCCAACGACCTGATTTTCCTGGCACAACCTGGTGGCCGCCTGACTGGGCGGATTCGTGTACCGGGCGATAAATCGATTTCCCACCGTTCGATCATGCTCGGCTCCCTGGCCGATGGCGTCACCGAAGTCGAAGGCTTCCTCGAGGGCGAAGACGCCCTGGCGACCTTGCAAGCCTTCCGCGACATGGGGGTGGTGATCGAAGGTCCGCACCACGGTCGCGTGACCATCCACGGCGTCGGCCTGCATGGCCTGAAACCTGCGCCAGGCCCGATCTACCTGGGCAACTCCGGCACCTCGATGCGCCTGCTGTCCGGCCTGTTGGCTGCGCAGAGCTTCGACAGCACCCTGACCGGTGACGCTTCGCTGTCCAAGCGCCCGATGAATCGCGTGGCCAATCCACTGCGTGAAATGGGCGCCGTGATCGAGACCGCCGCCGAAGGTCGTCCACCGATGACCATTCGTGGCGGCAACAAGCTCAAAGGCCTGACTTACACCATGCCAATGGCCAGCGCTCAAGTTAAGTCCTGCCTGCTGCTGGCGGGTTTGTACGCTGAAGGCAAAACCACCGTCACTGAACCGGCTCCAACCCGCGATCACACAGAACGCATGCTGCGCGGCTTCGGCTACCCGGTCAGCGTCAACGGCGCCACCGCTTCGGTCGAGTCCGGCCACAAGCTGACCGCGACCCACATTGAAGTCCCGGGGGATATCTCCTCTTCCGCGTTCTTCCTGGTCGCCGCATCGATCGCCGAAGGCTCGGAGCTGGTGCTCGAACACGTCGGCATCAACTCGACCCGTACCGGCGTGATCGACATCCTGCGCCTGATGGGCGCTGACATCACCCTGGAAAACCAGCGTGAAGTCGGCGGCGAACCGGTAGCGGACCTGCGCGTACGTGCAGCTAAACTCAAGGGTATCGAGATTCCCG